>CAWIQJ010000004.1:0-13533 GCA_963838235.1 uncultured Pseudomonadota bacterium | reverse complement strand
ATCGAATTCGGACGTAGGGTTAGTGTGACTCATCGATCACCGGGGAAACCAAGCGCGATCAACACCGAAAGCCGCCCGGCGCCAACCCGCTCAGCCGCCGAGGCATCCGACCAGCGCTGTCGGCACGCATTCGGGCGGGGGCGAGCCGTCGCCGTCGGCCTGCCAGGTCGCGGTGACGCCGTCCTTGCCGGACCTGGTCATTACCAGGCGGTGGGTCCAGAACGGCATGACCGCGTGGCCGTCGGCATCGAAGGGAATCTTGGCCACCCAGACCGGGGTGGCGTGATTGTCCTCGCTGATCGTCTCCATGAGCAGGACGTCTTTGTCGGTGACGCTGCGGATGACGAACTTCACGTCGATCGGCCCCAGGGCGTCCGCCGGGGTCGCCTCGAGCTTGATGTCCACGTCGTTGAAGTCGGGCGTCTCCACCAGCGTCGGACTGGCCCAAAAGATCGCGGGCTTCGCGGACCCGATGACGTGGACGGTGGTGTAATAATTGCCGATCTGGCGGAAACAGCGCAGATAGGCGCCGCGGCCGAACGGGCGCGGGTCGCACCAATAGAGGGCGTCGCCGCCGTCGGGCGACGAAACGGCCACCGCCTGGAACACCTCGCCCGCGGGGAGCTTGATCGACGGGTCGGTTATGTCGAGCGCTTCGGTCAGTTTGGCGACGCCGATGTGGCCGGCGTGCCCGCTCAGCACCACATCCTTGGATGTCACCACGCCGCTAGCCGGCGTGAACGACGCCGCATCGTAGCGCATCGAGTCCTTGGTCAGAGTGAAGTCGTCGTCGTCGACATCGGGCAGCGCCGCGACCGTGCGCGTGGCGGTCGCCAGCCGCTGCACGAAGGCGGGCGCGGCGTAAAGATCGTTCAGCCACGCCTCTTCACCATTGCGCCCCGCCTTCGCGCGTGCGCCGTCCTCGGCCGCGGTGAGGGACACGGCGCCGTAGCCCTTGTCGTGCATGCAGCGCGGGAAGAAGACGGAGCGCAACTTGTTGGTCCACATCTGCGCGGCGATGGCGCTGCCGATCAGGCTGCCGACCGCGCCCGCGGCCGCGCCCGCCACAGGGCTCACGCCGCCGCCGGCGCGCACGCCGCCGCCGCCCCGAACTCCGCCGCCATGCGCCCCGCCTCCGGCGTGCGCGCCGCCGTGCACGCCCGAACGGCCGCCGTGATTGATCGGTATGACGATCACCGCGCCGTAGGGCGTATAGGCGGTGATCTTCTGCGCCTGCGCCTTGCAATCTTCGAAATCGGTCTTGGCCACGGCCGGCGGCGTGTTCGCACGCGCCCAGATAACGGTGGATGTCGGCGCCTGCACGACGGTCTCCGCCCCGGTCGGCGTCGCGGCCAACAGGCAAGAGATACTGACCGCGCCCACCAGGCGCGAACCGCTGATCTTGAACATCGCAGAGCCCCCACGGCTATTTGCGCGAAGTCTGGCAGAATTCGAGCTCGGGTTGAAGGCGGATTCGCGCTTCCGGACGGTTCCGGCAAGCCGGGACGCCCCGGGTCTGCCGAGGCTATGAGAAGGAGTCCACGGACACACACGGACCCACACGGAAAGCGTCGTCGATCTCCGCGCCGAAGGCACTTTCAACTGGGTGGCGCTTCGCGTCGGAGATAGCCGCGGCGGCGCGACTCTTTTTTTCCGGTTGCGTCCGTGTGCGTCCGTGGACTCTCTTTCTTACACCGGCACGTCCAACGGCTGTTTCCGCAGTTTCAGTATGATGAGCACAACCACGCCGACCGCGAGCCAGCAGACGCCTAAGATCTTGGCCCATTTGTCGGTGCTGTAGAGGACGTAGCTGATGATGGCGAAGCCGAAGATGGGGGAGATGATGTGCATGAACCAGTTGCGGCCGGGCTTCAGTCCGAAGCGCACGAACACCGATAGGTGCACGAGCAGGAAACCGGTGAGGGCGCCGAAGTTGACCAGCGACACGAGAAGGTTGAGCCGCTTCAGCAACGCCAACCCGACGGCGACGGTCAGCAAGGCGATGAACAGGGTCGCGCGTTCCGGGCTCTGACGCTTGCCGCTCACGTGGGCGAAGAAGCGCGGCAGTTTGCCGTCGCGCGCCATGCCGTAGATCAGACGCGCGCACGCCGCCTGGGCGACCAGCGCGCAAGCCGCGCTGCCGAGCGCGATGCACAGCACCGAGCTGCCGAACTTCAGCCACGGGCCGCCGACGACGGCGGCGATGTCGACAAAGGCATGGTCGGTGGCCGCGCCTTCCGCGAACGCCGGCTTGCCGAGCACGAACAGCGAGGCGAGCCACGTCTGCAGCACGAACACGCCCGCCGCCAGGCACAGCGACAGGATGGTGGCCCAGCCCACGGCCCTAGGGCCGCCCTTGGCTTCCTCGGACAGGGTCGAGATGGCGTCGAAGCCCAGGAAGCTGAGCGCCGCGATCGACAGGGCGCCGAACAACAGGGGCGGCGTGACCAGGCCCTTCTGGAAGAACGGCGCCGTCGAAACGTGTGCGCCGCCGGTCCCATGCGCAACGCCGACCAGGGCGAGGGCGACGAAGGCGACCAGCACGATCAGCTGCACCCACAGCATCAGCTTGTTGAACCGGCTGGTGGCCTCGACGCCCAGCACGTTGGTGATGGTGACGACGATGATGAAGGCCATCAGCGCCACCGCCTTCGGCAACTCGGGATACATGGCGTTGATGGCGGTGGCGGCGAACACATAGGCCAGGGTCGGCACCATCAGATAGTCGAGCAGGATGGCCCAACCCGCGAGGAACCCCAGGCTCTCGCCGATGCTGCGCGAGGCGTAGGTATAGACCGATCCCGCCACCGGAAACGCGCGCGACATGACCATGTAGCTGAGCGCAGTGAACGCCATGGCGACGAGGCCGACGATGTAGACCAGGGGCGCCATGCCGTGCGCGTGGTTGTACACGTCGCCGAACACCGCCATGGGCGCCGTGGGTGAGATGACGATAAGGCCGAAGACGATCAGGTCCCAGAAGCTCAGCGCGCGCTTCAGCTCCTGTTTGTAGCCCATCGCCTCGAGCGAGGCGCTCTCGCCGGGCCCGGTCACGAGGTCCGCCGTGGTCTCCGTCATGCCGCCCTCCCGCGGATCGCCCGCGGACCATAGCGGATTTGCCACCGGGGACGAGGGCTCAGATCAGCACCGCGCCCGGGCCGCCCTGCGGCTTCGGGCGCGTCTTGTCCCCGCCGGGCTGCTGGTCGGTGATGTCGCGGTCCGGGTCGATGAACAGCACGCCGGGATAGGTCGGCGAGTACAGGAAGGCGTTGTAGACCTGCGCCGGCGGCGGCGTGTCGTGGGGCAGGGCGAGGCTCTGCGCGATGCGCGCGCGGGCGGCGGCGACGAACCGGCGCGAGACCTTCAGCCGCACGTTCTTGCCGGTCTTGCCGTCCATCACCTTGACGATCTTCAGCGACAGGATCCGGCCGTGGTGGTCGAGCCGCGAGCGGAACTCGACATTGTAGAGCCGCACCGACGGGTCTTCGGCCATCTTCGCACGCAGGGTCTCGGCCGGCGCCGGGGGCGCAACCGCAATCGTCAGCGCCGAGATGCAGGCCGCGACCACGAAGGAACGGAGTTTTGTCATGGGAGAACAGTGATACGGGATTCGACGCGGCGCCGCTGGTCCGCGCCGAGCCTGTCCACAGGCGAGCCGAGCCGCTGTGGAAGACCTGTGGACGGGCGCGCCGGCCTCCGCCGTCAGCACGCCCCCGCGTGGCTCACCTTCGCGCCGGCGCGGGTGGCGTGGCACTGGTTGGGATAGGTCTTGCCGTCGGCGCCGCAGACCGGCTGATAGATCATCGGACACATAGTCTGCGATCCGCTCGCGGGCGGCGGCGTCGCGGTGTCGGCCGGCGGCGCGTCGTGGCCGCGGCGTTTGCAGACGCCATGGTAGGTATGACCGGGCGGCAGGGCCGTGATGCGGCAATAGTCCCCGCGCGGGCAGTTCCGGTCGGTGTGGCAGGCCCGCGCCATGGCCGGGGCGGAGACGGCGAACGCGGCCGAGACGGCCAGGGCGAGCAAGGCGAGGCGTTGCATGGCTGGAGTCCTCTTCCTGCCCGTACCCTAACACAGTCAACCCGGTTCACGGCGCGGGCGTTCCGCCTTCGAACATGTCATCCCGCGTAAGCCGCCTTACGGGTGGCTCCAGGTCCTGTGGCACGGACCGTCGCTTGCGACGTTCACCCCCGCCTTCGCCGCGAAACAGCGGCTGGGATAGGTCTGGCCGTCGCGGCCGCAGACCGCCTCGCGGCCCACGGGCTTGCGACAGTCCTTCGGACGCTCGACGCAGATTCCGGTGCGGTCGACCCCGGTCGGCGCGTCCTGGCGGCAGTATTCGCTGGGGCGGCAACCGCCGCCGTGCGGGCCGCCGCAACGGCCCATGGGCTGGTCCGGACCGGCTTGGGCCACGCTCGCGGCGACGAGCGCGCCGAACGCAACAACGACAGTGAGGCTTCGCAGAGCGGTACGCATGGCCGTCTCCCCTTGTATTCCTAAGATGTCACGCGCCCTTCATGGCCGTGATGAAGTCGAGCAAGCTCGGGTCCAGTTTTTCGATCAGGGCGCCGATCAGCACCAGGCCCACCGCCATGGCCGCGATCACCGTCCAGTCGTGGATGGTGAAGTCTGACAGGCGGAACGACAGGAACGACTTGCGCTCGCCCGCCTCGCCGACGCCCGCCCGCGCGCCGCGGTGGCGTACGCGCACCCGCTCGTCCACCCAGGCGCGCAGACTGTCGAGCACCGGCGGCGACTCCAGAACGTGCGGCTCGAAGTCGATCTCCTGCACCGGCCAGTCGGACTTGCTCTCGATCAGGCCCTCGGCGTGCACGCCGGTCTGCGAGATGACATAGATCGGCAGGCCCAGCGAATAGGCGATGGCGGATTCGATGTGGTTCCACGGCGTGGTGTAGCGCGAGCGCTGCAGCTCGGTCTCCTGCGGGCTGCCGCGCTTCTCCTTGCCGAGCTCGACGAACTTGCGCTCGTTGGCGACCACGATCACGCCGTCGCATTCGCGCATCACCTCGATGATCTTGGTCAGCGGACTGCCGGTCGGATATTCGTTCTTGCCGATGATGCGCGGATCGAGCCCGCAGCGGTCGCGCAACAGCGTCTCCAGCGCGTCGCGAAACGCCAGAAGCTCAGCCGTATACGGCGATCCCATGCTGACAAAGACGCGCGGTTCGGCCATCCGTCCCCCAGGGTTGGCGGCAGGGGATATTGGCAGGATCGCGCGCCGGCCGAAAGGCGGCGGGAGGGGCGCGGTCTTCAGCGCGTTCGCGGAGGCAGCCCGAACCGTAAATCACCGTATTTTACGGTCGCCCGGGGGTGCGGCCACGCCCCTTCACTGAGCGTCGGAAAAGCGCCCGAGCCGTAAATCACCGTATTTTACGGTGGCCGGCGGCGACCGGGTTCGGCAAGCCGTGCCGGCTCGCGATGTCAAAGACCGTCGGCGAAGTCGTTTCGCCTCGACGGAACATAACACGAACATTTGTCGCGGTCCAGCGACCGGGGCGCTAAAGGTCAGGAGTTGGCGCAGGCGGCGGCGGATCGGCTAGAACAGGCGGGGCGGGGCTGAGTCGCGCGTCCGCCAACCGGAGCCGCCCCCGCATGACCGACCGCCCCACGCTGCGCCGCCTGATCGACCTGCCCGGCGTCGAGGCGCTGGAGACCAAGGCGCTGATGAACCCCCGCCTGGTCGAGCCCGAGGCCCGCGCGGCCTATCCCGAGATCGACGCCTTGCTGACGGCGACCTTCGGCCTCACCGGCGACGAGGCCGAGGCGGTGGCGAAACCCGCCGGCTGGGACAACATCGAGCGCCGCCAGCCGCACGGCCAGGCCACCGCCTTCGAAGACGCCGGCTGGGACGTCACCGACAACAAGCGCCGTCCCCTGCGCATGCTGGTCCACTACAGCCTGCCCATGTGGCTGGCGGTGCGCGGTGTGGCGGGAACCCTGCCGTTCGCGCCCGAGCCCCCCGAACCCTCCGACAGCTGGGGCGGCAGCATGGCCGAGGCCGCGCGCAAGTTTCGCAAGGACCGGCGGTAGGCATTTCGGTCGCCAAGCCGCACCGGCGCGCCTGCTGGGTCCTCGCCGCCGCGCGGCTGAGCGCCGCGCAGCGGCAAGGATGACGACAACATTTAAAATCGGTCGTCATTCTTGAGGACGTGGAGCGTCAGTCTGCGTCATCGAGAACCCAGCAAGCGCGACCTTGACGTCACGTCGCGTCGTTCCGTGACGAAGATGATGTCCGCGCGGTTACGGCCACGCTTCGGCGCCGGGTGGCCTCTGTGCAACGCGCCCACAACTTTCACAGGCATGAAAATGGGTATACGATCCACTCCAGGTCGGGGTCATTGGGCGTATGTCGGATCAACCTAGCCCCTAGGGGCCATGGAGACATAGTCATGACCAAATTCGTCACCGCGGCTGCGGCCGCGCTTTCAATCGCTTCCTTCTCAGCCGCAGCCGGATTCGGCGCGCCCGCCGTCGCTCAGTCCTGGGACGCGCAGCACGACGAGGTTCGCTGCGACACCGGTTCGAACAAGTGCACGGTGCTGCAGTGTACGGGCGTCGACTACCCCTGCGTGTCGGTGCGCACCTTCGATCGCGACAAGGCCGGCGCCTGGATGAAGCCCTACGGATTCCGCGCGACCCATCAGGCGCGGCGCGGCGAGCAGTGGACCTGGTACGGAAACCTGCACGTCACCTGCAACACCGACGGAAACAACTGCCGCGAGCTCGAGTACTAGAACTCCGCCCGGCGTCGTCGCAGCCAGAGGGCCGGCCGGCCGCCGGCCCTCTGCGCGCGGCTGGACAGGGCCGCCGTGTCGGGCCGCCGCCAAAGCGGGGCTTTACTTGCGCACGGACGGGGTACAACCTTGGCGCTGGGTGCGGCGACTGAAATCGCCGCCTGCGAGCGCCAGGGGGGCGTCATGCAAATCCTTATCCCTTCAGCCATGGCGCTTGTCTGCGCCGTCCTGCTCACCGCCTGCGCGACGACGCCGCCGCCCGACAGCGAGCCGCTGGTCGCCGCCGCGCGCGACAACATCGCCTCGACCGAGATCGTCGCGCCGGTGAAGCAGAGCGAGCTCTATATCTACGTCGCCCCGTCCTCGGATCCGGGCGGCGAACTCATCGGCGCCCTGATCGTTGCGGCCGTCGACAGCCACAACGCGAGCAAGGTCGAGACGGCGATCAAGCCGCTGCGCGATGCGATGATCGACTACAGCTTCGACAACGCCCTGAAGAAAGACCTGTCGGCCGACCTGTCGCCGGTGAAGTGGCTCAACGTCTCGGACGTGCGGGTGATCAGGGACGGCACACAGACGGGCATGGACCAGGCTGTCGGTGACTCCAAGCACGCGGCCGTCCTCGTGGTCCAGGCCGACTACCAGCTGGACTGGTTCGCCAAAACCATGACCGTCAACATCTGGACCGACCTCTACGGCAAGGATGCGAAGCTGGCGCCGTACAGGCCGCCGACCGGCGATCCCAAGCACGCCGCGAGCCAGGCGAACGCGATCTACTACAATCATTTCTGGAACGAGGTAAGTTTGCCCGACGCCGGCCAGGACCGCGACGCCAACATCCGGGCCTGGTCGGCGGACGGCGGCAAGCGCGCCCGCGCCGCGCTCGACGACCTCGCCGCCAAGGTCGCTGCGGACCTGGCCGGCGACATCCAGGCGGCGCCGCCGCCGGACACCCGCGCCCCGCCGCCGGCGGGCCGGTAGTCCCCGTTCGGCGAGGCGGCGACATGCGTCTGCGCTCCGCGCTCATGCTGACGTGCGTGGCCTTCGGCGCGGCGGCCTGCGCGCCGTCGACGCCGATGCTGATCACGCCGGACGCGCCCCCGTCCGTCGCCGCGCGCGCGCCGGCAAGGGCGAAGGCGCCGACGGTTGCGGCGTGTCGCGTCCACATCGACGGCGTCGCAGACGTGCGCGCCGACAAGGAGAACATGGGCGAGGCGGGCTTTCGCTCGGTTCGCATGGACGATTCCGCCGCCTGGGTGCGCGGCGCGCTCGCCGCGCTCGACGACGGCGATCGCGTGGGCCTGGTCGATGACCCCGCCCGGGCGGACGTTTCGATCAAGGTCGAGCTGGTCAAGGCCTACATCTACGACCCGACCGGCAGCGCCAAGGCCGCCCAGGTGGTGCTGCGCGTGAGCTATGCCGGGCCGCGCGCCCCGGCCGGCGGTCCGCAAATCTATCGCGGCGGCCTGGGCCAGATCCTCTGGGCCAACGACGACGGCGAGACCAAGGGCGCGCTCGACAGCGCGCTCGGCCGCGCCGTCAAGGCGCTGCACAGCGATATCCTCGCCGCCTGCAAGGGCGCATAGGCCGCCGGGTGTCATGATCACCGTGTGGGCCTGGCAGGTCGCGGGCCTCCGTTTGGCAGGGCCTCACGGGTGCGGTAGCATCGCGCCACGCCACAACCGGGACCATACCTATGCCTATCGAAATCGGGCGAGCCGCCAACTGTCCGGTCAACTGGCTGCTCTACGTTGGCCACCTCACCCCCAAAGACCTGCTCGAGGCGCCCGGGCGCATCGACCCAAACTCGCCGGACTTCGGGCCGTCCTGGATCGTCTACGTGGATGGCCAGGCCGATGTGTCGGACATCGACCTGCCGGTCTTCGCCGAGATGAAGGGGCTCTACCGAAGCCTGATTGAAAGGCTGGCGACCAAGGGCGCCTTCAAGACCGTCCTGGTGTCCAACTCGATCCAGAACGATTCCATTGTCCGGTTCTGGCGCGCCTATGCCGGCAACGATCCCGACTACCCGTCCGATCCCGCCTACACGACGAGCCTGCAGAAGGCGTGCGGCGAACTCGGCCTGAGCGAGACGGACTGCGCCGATGTGGTCGGCTCGATCCGCGCGGCGCTCCGCCGTTACCACAGCTCACGCCATAACCCGGACGAGCGTTCGGGCGCCGCCTAGCCGACTTGACGAGCCCTGCAATCGAGCGTTGCTTTGGGCGATGGATCGGGGGGTCGGATTGGATAGGTCGGGGTCGCGCCCTTGGCGGCTGTTGTGGGCGGTCGTCGGCGCCGTGGCGGTGCTAAGCCCCGTCGCCATGGCCTCGCCGGCGCTCGCGCCCGTCGATCCCGCGATCGCCGCCAGGCTGCCGGCCTATTGCCGCTACGATGTGGACGTCCGGTCGCAAGCCAATCCTCATCGCGCCCTGCTCGACGCGGTCAGCTATCTCGACGCCGTCTGTCCCTTCGTCGCCGGTCGCGACGCGACCACGCGCGTCTATCGCCTGCGCACGGGCGCGTCCTGCGCCGATCAGGCGCCGCGTGGACTGAAGATCGCGGCGGTGCGCCAGCTCGACGGCCGCACCGGGCGATCCGAGATGAGCTGCGCGATTGGGAACCACTACTATCCTCCGCCTGCCGGTAGCCATGGGGGCCGCACGATCTTCGTGCACTATGTCTCGCCCGACGGATTCGCGGGCTCCTTCCGCGATCTGCTGGAGACCTCACTGTTCATCGAGCACGGCGGCGGCCCGTTCGTGGCGGCGGACGTGTCGAACTCAAACGCCGACGTCTACGGCTGTTTCGAGATGATCCCGGGCGGCGCGATCGGTCCGATCGAATACCTTCGCCTGATCGGCCATCCCGTCCCAGACAACGCCGTCGAAGAAGACGTCACCGGTCACGACTGCGCCGCCCTGGCGAAAGCGCGCTACCACATACCCGACGTTCCGGAAGGCCCGCGCACGGCCGAGTTCAGCGTCTGGCTCATCGGGACGGAACGCAATCGCACCGATCGCGCGTTCCGCACCGCCTTCGTCATGGGGTTCTGGGCCGCGCATGTGACGCCGCGTCAGGGACGCTATTTCACGCCGGGCAAGAACATCGTCCTGCACGCCCGCGACGGCGCCGCCTTCTCCGTCGCCATCGGCAAGCGGCAGATGATGATCATGACCCGCTCGCTGACGCCCGGCTTGTGCGAGGCGCTATGGAACGCCAGCGTTCGCACCCACGCGGCCATTACCACCAGCCAGACCGATCTGATGGCGCTGATGCCGCCGGACGTCGCTGCGCCGCCGGATCACGGTGCGCTTCCGCGCGTTCCCGTCACCAGCGCGACAGACCTGTGCGCCCTGCTGCAACCCGGCTTCGACGACTGGCGCGCGTATGTCTCGCCGGCGCCCGTGGACCTCAAGGATCTGGACGATGAGAACTATAGTGTCGGCTGACGCGCCGCGCCGTCGCGGCGGCGCCCGTTCGGGGAGGCGATCATGACGCGAGGCTGGATCCTCGGCCCTATCCTGGCCCTCACGTTCGCCGCCTGGGGCGCCGCCGCCGCCGCCCAGGACGCGCCGCCCGCTACGCCGCCGCCTGAGGTCTCGCACCTCGACGTCGACCTGAGCCAGGGCGTCTCCGTCGACGATTTACGCGCGGTGGTCTCCGACGCCGGCGGCGTGGTCGAGACCGTCAAGGAAAAGGACGACAACGCCTTCGAAGTCGAAACCAACTTCCCCGGCGACTGGAGCCCCTGGATCGACGCCCTCCACTGCGTGGGCGACGGCGACGCACGGCGGTGCCCGGAGTACGAGATCGGCGTCGAGGTGCGCGCGAGCAGCGCGGCGCGGGCGCGCGCGTTGGAGCGGAAGCTGCAGTTCAAGTACCTGTCGACATCAGTGGACGGGGCGCTGATTACGTTCACGCGGTTGGACACAACGGCGGGCGGGGTGACGCGGGCGCACATCGCGCAGGAGGTGCGGGATGTGGTGGCGATCATGCGGGATGAGGTCGGGCCGGTGGTTTGGGGCGCGCTACCATCGCCGCACCCGACTGAATTGAGTCCGTCGTGAATCGGAGTGCTGAATAGAAACGCTATAGGCGCGTCGTGCGCTCAGTTGAGTTCCGCAACGAGGCGTTTTAGGAGTTTCGATTCGCCAGTCGTACCCGGCGGATATTCCTCCGTCGTAAATGTCTCGTCTTGCAGCCCAGTTTTTTTGAATAGCTCCAAATATGCCGCTCGCTTTACGACATCTCCAGGAGATGCCAAGTGGAGATAGATTTCCCTGAATGCTCTCAGCAGCGCGCGAATTCCGTTCGTGCGATTGAGCATTCTTCCTTTGCCCCGGAAATCCCAGTCAATGGGCCAGCATGCCTTCACTGCGTGAAAATATTCTGAGACACAGGTGGCTATATCGATGTCTTTGCCATCGATAAACATGTTCCGAAATATCAAACGTTCAGCCTCTTTGCCGTATACTTTTTCTAACTTCCTTTTTCGCAAAATCAGATCGCGATCGACCTTTGGGTCGGTAGATATGTACCGAACAAGGATCTCGACGATATTCGCCTGTGTCACAGGCTCAAAATCCCTTCCTTCTGTTGCGAAACCAAGTCGCTTTATTCTGTTGGTCAATGGCCCATCGACCTCTCGGTCGAGTGCAATCGCGACGTTATGGCATGTCTTGTAGGGGCTTCGAGAGCGAGCGAGTTCGAATAAATCAATTGCCAGACTGCGGCTGACTTTTGTCTGCTCTAAGTTCACGGTCGAGAAAATGTAGGCTTGGTCCGCGATATCGCTACCGATAAAGACTGTTACGGGAACGTCGAAATACTCATGGTCGGCTTCAGGCTTGAATGCCATTAAGCCAGCAATTCGATGCTGGCCATCGATCACGCGCGCTACGCGCCGTATGTTGATGGTCGGATTGGCGCCATCCGCGGCTTTATAATTCCTAACCGTCAACTTCGACGTCTTCGCGTCAAACTCGGCATAGTCTTCATCGATGGCGACAATGATGGCGGTAGGGAACGTCGCGTCAGCGAAGTTCACAAAGTTTTCCAACTCCGCCACGCGTTTGGGAATAAGCGGACGCTGAATTCCTAGGTAGCGCTCGACATCCCGTTCCTTTTGTATGCGCCGACGGACATCGAAGAAGGCTATTTTTATGATGTCTCTGAATGGAAATGTCGCGCATATGAGATCGCCTATTGGCTGTCTCAGCAGTATTGCGTTGACCTTTAGTTCGATGGGGTCGGGGTCAGGGGGGTAGGTTTCAAGATCGTCGTCGACGTAAGTCACCCTCAGGCCTCCCGAGCATTGAACTCACCGACGAAATCTTCCTCTTCGCGGTGCTGTTGAAGGGACGTCCCCTTGTCGAGCCCGTGCCGTAAGACCAGGACGGCATATGATAGGAGAGATGTTAGTACAAAAACGGTCCAGCCTAGGAAGGCGGCAACGCCCCCGCGCCAGGAAAAATCCTTTGGAAGTGCGTCCGAAATAACTCGCGCAGTATGAATGGTTGCAGAGGCAAACAAGATAAGAACGGTGAGCGCCATAATTGTTGCGGCATGAGGAAACCCGAACGAATTTCTTTTAGCCGTGTTGTACTCTTTCGATATGCTGTAAATCGCCATGCTCAGCAGGGAGACGGCGGCAATGTATATGTCGGAGCCCCGAAGGGTGCTAAAAAAACCTTCGGACCCGTCTTTGACTATGAGGACGCTAAACAGAAGTGGCCCGACAAAGAAGGCGCTAAGGGCTACGACGACGGTAAGTAGAAGTTCCCTGCTGGCTTCTTCTTTTGCGTCTGAGGGCGCGTCGCAAACGTCCTTGATAAGGCCAACCATTCTGGTTCCTCAGGCACCTCAATAGAACACGACTATAGGTCGAGCGGAAAGCTTGTCCAGATAAGCTCAGAAGTTTCCCTGCGCCCTTTCGCTGGCCCGGAAATGATCGATTGGCGCGTCACGCGGGTGAGCCAGCCGATTTCGGCATATAGCTTCGCGAGCTGGGGGTATCCGCATTCGTCACTATGAAATTTGCGCCCCTTTTTCGAGCCAAACAAGGGCTCGCACTAATCGACCCTGATCAATCCACGAAAACTGCTGTTTGGTATATTTCACAAATGTTCCTTTGGCGGATTTGCAGAAATAGGGCGGGTCTGCAAATATGAGATCGCCTTTCTCGGCCATATTTATTGTTGATACAAAGTCTGCAGTTCGAAGAGACGCCCTTTTCAAAAGACCACTTACAACTTCAAATTGGTCGGTTCCTAGTAATACCTCCGTTTTGGTGCCGATTGGGACGTTGAATTCGCCTCTTTGATTTACGCGATATAAGGCATTCCAGCACGTACGGTTCAGATAAAGTGTCCTTGCGGCGCGACGATAGCTTCTCGTGGTCTATACGCGCGCATCTCGAACTAGTAGTCGCGATTGTGTCGGCGATTGTGCTCGTTGAACAGGGTTTCAATCTGGAAAATTCTTATCGAATGCACTTGTAAACATTAATTAACTCGGCATTTGCATCGGCCAGTATCGCTGTCCCGGTTGGATATAGAAAAACGCGGCTGCGGAGCCTGCAAATGGCTCTATTAGTCTTTCAGCTTGAGCGCTCAAGGCTTCCGCGATACGACGCACCAGCCAACGCTTCCTGCCAGCCCATTTCAGAGGCGGGGTGACTTGAACGGCCTGAACACCCTGCGGAATACGTTGATCCATCGGGAGAGATGGCCTGAATCGCCCGTCCTGTTCAACGACTCGCTCGTCTAGCTACAGC
>CAWIQJ010000003.1:65000-299894 GCA_963838235.1 uncultured Pseudomonadota bacterium | reverse complement strand
GACGGCGCGACGGGCGCTTGCGGTGCGGCGGGCGCGAGGCGTACCTCGTCAAGGCGTACAGGGCGGACGCGGCTCCAGCGGCGCGGGTTGCCAGGTCGAGGGCGGCGGCGTCGCGGATTCCGGCGGCACAGCGACGGCGGGCGCGGAGGTTTCGGTCTTCGTGGCCAGGGCGGGCGCGGGCGCGAAGAGGGTGCCGGGCGGATCGCCGATGGCGACCTTGTCGTCGGGGGTGATGGGGCGTTTGTCGTCGGTCATGCGCGCGCCCTCAGAACTGGTAATAGATGAAGGGCGCGATGCCTTCGGGACGCATGGCGTCCACGATCAGCAGCGCGACGGCGACGCCCGCGGCGAACACAGGCGACGGCAGGTTGCGGAACATTGCCGTCCACTCTCGATCGCGCGCGGCGGCAGGAAGTGCATGCCGAGGCCGAGCGCGATCAGGATGCCGAGGAACGGCGTCAGCTCCATCACAGGCGTCGACCAGTTGGCGAAGCCCTTGAGGTAGGTGAGCGCCGGTCGAAGCTTTCCGAGCGGAACAGGATCCAGGCCAGGCACACGACGTGGAAGGTGACGATCAGGCCGACGATCGCCGGCCACTTCGGCCAGTGCGCGGGCTTGCACTCGCGACCAGATCCGCTCGATGCACAGGACCCCCCCGTGCAGGCGCGCCCCAGGCGACGAAGTTCCAGGCCGCGCCGTGCCAGAGGCCGCCCAGCAGCATGGTGATCATCAGGTTGCGGCAGGTGAACCAACCGCCGCGGCCGCCGCCCAGCGGAATGTAGAGATAGTCGCGCAGCCAGGTGGACAGGCTGATGTGCCAGCGCCGCCAGAACTCCTGCAGCGAGGTCGACCGATAGGGCTGGTCGAAGTTGCGCGGGAAGCGGTAGCCGAGCAGCGCCGCCAGCCCGATCGCCATGTCGCTGTAGGCGGAGAAGTCGCAGTAGATCTGCACCGCATAGCCGTAGGCGCCGCGAGCAGGTCGACGCGCCGATGCGCGGCGGGGTCGAAGAACACCGGATCGACCAGGCCGGTCGCCAGCTCCGAGGCGATCACCGTCTTCTTGAACAGGCCCCAGACGATCAGCAGCAGGGCGCCGAGCGCGCCATGCCGCCGGTTGAGCTCGGGCCTGCGGCGAACTGGGGAAGCAGATCGGCGCCCGCACGATCGGGCCCGGCGACCAGGTGCGGGAAGAACGACATCAGCAGCATGACGTCGAGCAGGCTGCGCCGGCGGAACCTTGCCGCGATAGACGTCGACCACATAGCAGATGCCCTGGAAGGTGAAGAAGGACATGCCGACCGGCAGGATCACCTGCAGCAGCGGCAGGTCCCGCTTCCAGTCGCAGGAAGCGCAGGACGTCGGCAGCTGGGCGATGAAGAAGTCGTAGTATTTGAAGAAGCCCGAGGATCATCAGGTTCGTCGACCACGCCCAGCGCGACCAGAGCCATTGCGCGCCGGCGCGCGCTCCGGGTCTCGCGCGATGGTCGCCGCGATGCACCAGTTGAGCAGCGCGCTGAGGATCAGCAGGCGCCACGAAACGCCAGTCCCACCAGCCGTAGAACACCCAGCTGGCCACCAGCAGGAACGAGCTTGCGCCGTTCGTTCTGCCGCTCGAGGCTCCAGGCCGTCACGTAGACGACCAGGAAGAACAGCCCGAAGATCATGGTCGGGAACAGCATGGCCTATGCCTCCCGCCGATGCGTCGTAGGCGCGCGATCAGGTCGCTTGCCAGCAGGTCCGCCACCATCTCGCCGCCCGCAGAGGTGAAGTGGATGTGGTCGCCGCGCACCAGCGCGCGGGTCGGCCTGGCTCAGCTGTGGGCGCTGCACGGGCCGCCCATGCGCGCGCGCCCAGTCCCAGAAGGCGCACGCCCTCCTGCGACGCGCCGCCTGCCGCTGCGCTTCGCGCACCACGCCAGCTCCGGCGGCGGATACCAGCGGCGCCAGCTCCGGGTTCCGCTCCGGCATCAGGGCGTTGTAGTCGGCGCATCTCCGCCGGGCTGAGCGGGGCGCAGACGAAGCCCAGGTCCGCGCTTGCCGTCGCTCGGGGATGTCGGGCCGCACGGTGTTCGGCGTCGGGCGGCGCCCAGCACCAGGACGGGCACGCCGCGGCGCCAGCCGCTTCAGCCGCTCGATCTGGCGCGCGCATCACGGCTCGTAGAGCGCCGCGTCGACGTGGTCTTTCTCGAAGCCGTCGTTGGTGCCGAAGGCCAGCACGATCAGGTCGGGCTGATAGGCCGTAGCTCCGCTGCAGCACCGCCGTCGTCGCGCGCGGCGAAGTCGCCAAGCTCGTGCCGACCACGCCGAGGTTCGACAGCGCCACCCCGGCCGCCGTCGCGGAAGGTGGCGAAGGACAGCAACGTCACCGGCCCGCCTTCGGCGGTCAGGTCGAGCCGCGACTGGCGCGTCTCGAACGACGAAGATCGCGGCAGACCGTGGCGCTCGCCGGCGCATCCAGGTCGATGCGCTCGTGGTGTCGCCCGCGGTGACCAGGATCGCGCCCGCGCCGGGCCGGCCAGGGCGCAGGCGGTGGCGCGATCGAACGCAGCCTCGGGATCGGCGGTGAGCGACAGCGTCGCGCCCGGCCTGCGTCGGAGACCAGGCGCCAGCCGGACAGGCCAAGGTCCGGCCGAGGACTCGCCGGCGCAGGCTGGCCGGGCTTGGCCGCGCGTTGCGCCGCGGTCGATTGGCCGGCAGGAAGCTCGCCTCGAGCCGCCAGCCGTCCGACTGCGTCGACGTCCACCTGCCGCGGGCGCATAGCCGTCGAACGGCCGCCCGGGCGGCATGCGCCCCGCGCCCGCCCTCGCCGAATTGCGCCTGCAGCCGCGCGCGCAGGGCGCCGGTGATGAGGTCGGCGGCGGTGTGGCTGTCGCCGATCTGCAGGATGTGCACCGGCCGGGTGCGCTCGCCGGTCTTCACCGCCTGCAGCGCCTGGAAGAATGGCGCGAGGTTGTCGGCGCCGGACAGGCCGTCCACGGACAGCGTCGGGGTCGGTGTTGCGGGCGGCGTCTGGGCGAACGTCTCGCCGCCGAGCGAAAGCGCTGCGGCCAGACCCAGGGCCGCTTGGATCCGCGCGGGACGCGCGGCCTCATCGGTTCGCGCCCGCCTCATCGGGCTGCGCGATATTGGCGGCGCGGGCGCCGCCGGCCGAGCTGGTCGCGCCGGGCGATCTGCAGCGCCGACATCGGCGCGGATGCGCTGGGTCACCGGCGAGGCCATGCGCATCATATCCCGCCATGGTCATGTGGATGCCGTCGCGGCGCGCATCAGACTCGGCGTCGGCCGTCACCGCCGGGCAGGTAGGCGTCGTAGCCGCCCTTGGCGTCGACGGTCTAGGGCACGGTGGGGATGAACGGCACGCCATTGAGCGGCCGCGCGCTCGGCGTAGATGGCATTCAGAATGCCCACCCGCTGGTCGAAGCCGTCGCGGCCGCATCTTCGGCAGGCCGACCCAATAGACCGTGGCGCCCTCGCGCTTCAAGAGCCCGATCAGGTTGTCGATGCGCGCGGCGTAGATCTGGCGCCAACCGGGGGTGTTGAACGCATAGACCGTGCGCCCGTCGATGATGCCCTGTTCGTCATTGGTGCCGAACAGCACCACCGCGATGTCGACGTGACGGTCGGCGAGCTGACCCTGTGTCTTTTCCTGGATGTCCACGTAGTCGTAGCGCGAGATGCCGGTGGACGGCTGGCTGAAGCGCACCACGTCGTAGTTCTTGCCGTCGCGCATCTCACGGTAGAGGCCCGCCCACAGGCCGTCGCCCATGGAGTCGCCGAAGACCCCGATGGTCAGACGGTGGTCCATCGCCGGCATGTCGAATTTCACCGGGACCAGGCTCGCGGCCTGGGCGGTTTGGGGCCGGCCGTCATCGGCGCCGGCCGCGGGGTCCGCCGACCTGGCCGCAGGGCCGGCGAGCTTGGCCGGGACCACGGCTGAGGCGGCGACCGCGGCCGGCCGGCCGGCATTGGCGATCTGCTGGCCGAGGGGCGTCCCGCCGGAGGCGAACCACGCGCCCAGCAGGCCCCCGACGATCACGCCGAGGACAAAGCCCGCGAAGCCCGCGCCGCCGGAGCCGGAACCCCGGGGTTGGCCGCCTGGAGTTCTCCCCTGTCACCCTGAGCCCTCAAACCTAGGTATTTTAAGGAACCATTTACGATTTCCGCTGGCAAGGCTCGTCGCGAGAGCGGCGAAACTTAACGATGCCGGCGAACGTCCCCAGGGGCTTCCCAATGGGGCTTGGGGGCCTCTATCCTGCCCGCTTCCCCCAACCCCGGAGAACTCCTGTGCTGGTTTCCACCACCAACGACATTCCCGGCCACAATATCACCAAGCACATCGGCCTTGTGCGCGGGATCACGGTCCGCTCGCGCAGCGTGCTCGGCAATTTCGCGGGCGGCGTCCAGTCGATCTTCGGCGGCAAGCTGACCATCTACGTCGAACTCGCCGAGGCCGCGCGTCAGGAGGCCTATGACCACCTGGTTGAGCACGCCACCAAGGCGGGGGCCAACGCGGTGGTCGGCATGCGCTACGACGCCAACGAGATCATGGACGGCATCACCGAAGTGATCGCCTATGGCACCGGGGTCGTCGTCGACTGACAGCCGAGCTTAGGCGTGTGACATGACCCTGTCGGACCAGGCGCGCGCGCTCGCCCGCGGCGAGACCACGAGCCGCGCCCTGGTCGAGGCGTCGCTCGAGGCCATCGCGCGCGATCCCCGGCCCTTCACCGACGTCTTCGCCAACGAAGCGCGCGCGGCGGCGGACGCGGCCGATCGCGAACGTGCATCGGGCGACCGGACCGCCGCGCTCGCGGGCCTGCCGATTTCGGTGAAGGATCTGTTCGAGATTGCCGGCCGTCCGACGCCCGCCGGAACCGTGCACCTGCGCGAAGGCCCGATCGCTGAGCGCGACGCACCGGTGGTAGCGCGGCTGAAGGCGGCGGGACTGATCATCGTGGGCCGCACCCAGATGAGCCCCTTCGCCTTCTCCGGCCTCGGCCTCAATCCGCACGCTCCGCAGGCGCCCAACCCGCGCGCTCCCGAGCGCGCGCCCGGCGGCTCCAGCGGCGGCGGCGGCGTGACCGTCGGCCTCGGCCAGACCGCGGCCTCGATCGGCACCGACACGGGCGGGTCGGTGCGCATTCCCGCGGCGGTGTGCGGTGTGGTGGGGTTCAAGCCGACCAAGCGGCGCATCACCACCGTCGGCGCCGTGCCGCTGGCGCCCGACTACGACAGCATCGGACCGCTGGCGACGACGGTGGAGGATTGCCGCCTGCTCGACGAAGCCATGGCCGACGCGCCGGTGGAACGATATGAGCCGGTCGCGTTGAGGAGCCTGCGCCTCGGCGTGGTGGAGGACTTTTTCTTCGACGAGCTCGAGCCGCAGGTCGCGCGCGACTTCGAGCGCGCGCTGTCGCGGCTGTCGGCCGCGGGCGTCGGAATTGAGCGATTGCGCTTGCCCGCGCTCAACGACATTCCCACGATCGAGGCCAAGGGCGCCCTGGTCAACGCCCAGGCCTACGCCGTGCACAAACTGAACGGCTGGATCGAGCGGCGCGAGCTGTATGATCCCAACGTGCTGTTCCGGCTCGAAGCCGGCAGCCGGCTGTCGTCGAGCGACTATCTCGAGATGCGCTGGCGCTTCGACGCCCTGGCCGGGGACATGGAGCGCCTGTCCGAAGGCTTCGACGCCCTGGTCTGGCCGACCTGCGCCACCACCGCGCCGCGCCTCGCCGACATCGAGGACGCCAAGGGCTTCGGTCGCGCCAACTCCCTCCTGCTGCGCAATGCGCGGATCGTGAACCTCATCGACCGCTGCGCGATCAGCCTGCCGATGCACGCGGCCGGGACCTTGCCGACCGGCTTCATGCTGGTCGGTGAAACCATGGGCGACGCGCGTTTGTTTTCGGTGGCAGAAGCCGTGGAAGCCGCGCTCGCGCCCGAGCTGGTCGCCGCATGACCCGGCGCGTCATCGCGGCGGCGTTCCTGCTCGCCGTGCTCCTGCCCGGCGCCTGCGTGACGACCGAAGGGCCCAATCCCGCGACCGAGCGCACCTGCCGCTTCAACCCCGAGTCCCTGACCTTCGAGGTCGGCGACGCGCGCGCCCAGGCGCGCTGTCTGCTGCGGCACGTGAACAAGGGCGGCGTGCTCAGCCCCGAACAGCCGCTGCCGCCCACGCTCGACCGCCTGATCGGCACGACCGCGACGCCCTCGCTCGATGCGTTACGCCGTTACGTCGAACACCAGGGCGATGACCGGTTCCAGCGCTCGACCTGGAGCGCCGTCGCCTATTTCCTCGACCGGCCGGTCACGCGCGCCTGGAACAACCGGCCTGACGCGCCGCAAGCGCGCTATTTCGTGATCCACGACACCTCCGAGCCCTGGCTCGGTTCGGCGCCGTTCGCGAAAGACCTGAACGACAATTCGCAAATCAACGACTTCTCGATCTACTTCCAGCCCGGTAAGGACCCGGTGGCGCACTTTTTTGTCAATCGGAAGGGCGATGTTGCGATGGGCCACGACTTCTCCGTGCCGTGGCGCGCAACCAAACGCGAACACTTCCCCGACGTTCGCGCCAAGGGCCTGTTCCTGCACATCGAGATGGTCCAACCGCGGCGGCAGAAACCCGGCCTGCCGCGCAACGACACGCTTGCGCCGGACCCGGGTTTCACCGATGCGCAGTACGACACCCTGGCGCTGCTCTACGTCATCGCCTCGACGCGGGCGCACGTGTGGATGACGCCAGGATTTCATTCCGACGTCGACGCCGGGATTCCGGCCAAGCACGACGATCCGCAGCACTTCGACCTGACGAAGTTGGACCGGGCGATCGCCAAGACCCTGGCGGCGATCGGCTAGCTGGACCGTAAATCACCGTATTTTACGGTGGGGCGGTGACGCGTCGACCGTATTTGCACCGTATTTTACGGTCGGCGAGGTGCGGTGCATCCAACGACAACGATGTCAAAGACCAAAGTTCAACCGCATTCTATCATGATCTTCGTCATGGGTAGAGGGGTGTACGCGTCGATTAAAGTCCGCGATGTTCAACTCAAAACTTCCCGCTCATCCCGGCGAATGCCGGGGCCCAGATCCAAGCGCGGACGCTGGCCGTTTTTCTTCACCCAAAGAGTGAGGGCGCGAACAATAGGAGCGCTGCGGAGCCATATGATCTGGGTCCCGGCATTCGCCGGGATGAACGGAGTAAAGGGGGACGCGTCGTGCGCGTCAGATCACCCGGATTTCCGGCTCGCCTTCCACCAACCTGCCCACCACGCGTGCACCGTTGAACCCGCGCGCCTTGACCAACGCCAATACCGCGTCCGCCTCAGCCGGATCGATCGTGATTAGCAGCCCGCCGCTGGTTTGCGGATCGCACAGCAGGTCGCGGCGCCAATCTTCCAGGCCTTCGGCGTGCACCGACGCGCCATAGCTCGCCCAGTTGCGGCCTGAGGCGCCGGTCCTGACGCCTGCTCGCGCAAGCGCCTCGACGCCCGCGAGCAGCGCCGCCGCATCCGCGTCGATCTCGGCGGCGAGCCCTGAACCACGGCACATTTCGAGTGTGTGGCCGAGCAGGCCGAACCCCGTCACGTCGGTGACCGCGTGCACCCCCGGCGTATCCGGCAACTCCGCGCCGACGGTGTTCAGCTTGGTGGTGGAGGCGATCAGCGCCGCATAACCGGCCTTATCCAACTTCTCCTGTTTGAATGCCGCGCTGAGCACGCCCACGCCCAGCGCCTTGGTCAGGATCAGGACGTCGCCCGCGCGACCGGTCGAATTCTTCAGCAGCTTGTCCGGGTCGACCACGCCCAGCGCCACCAACCCGTAGATCGGTTCGACCGAATCGATCGAGTGGCCCCCGGCGATCGGCACGCCCGCCTCGGCGCAGACCGATGCGCCGCCCGACAAGATCTTGCCGATGGTTTCGGGCGACAGCTTGTCCACGGGCATGCCGACCAGGGCAAGGGCAAAGATCGGCTTGGCGCCCATCGCATAGATGTCCGACAGGGCGTTGGTCGCGGCGATGCGGCCGAAGTCGAAGGGGTCGTCCACCACCGGCATGAAGAAGTCCGTGGTCGCCACCACCGCCTGGCGGTCGTTCAGCCGCCAGACCGCCGCGTCGTCGCCGGTCTCGGTCCCCACCAGCAGGTCGGGAAAGACGCCCGCCGCCGGGGTCTTGGCCAGGATCTCCTGCAGCACCGCCGGCGCCAGCTTGCAGCCGCAGCCGCCGCCGTGGGCCAGGGAGGTCAGGCGCACGACGTCCGTCTTGGCCTCGGTCATGAAATCCTCCGGCTCTCGGGTTGGCGCGGAAAGGCTATAGTCCGGGTGAGCCGATGACCGCCATCGCCGCCCTCGACACGCCCGACCCGCAAGCGCTCGCCCGCTTCGACATGGTCATCGACGTGCGCAGCCCCGCCGAGTTCGCCGAGGACCACATCCCGGGCGCGGTCAACCTGCCGGTGCTGAGCGACGCGGAGCGGGCCGAGGTCGGGACCATCTACGTCCAGTCGTCGAAGTTCGATGCGCGGCGGCTCGGCGCATCCTATGTCGCGCGCAACGTGGGGGACCACCTGGCCGGACCCCTGGCGGACAAGGGCGGCGGGTTTCAGCCCCTGCTCTATTGCTGGCGCGGCGGGATGCGGTCCAACGCCATGGCTGTGGTGCTGGCCGAAGTCGGCTGGCGCGTTACCGTGCTGAAGGGCGGTTACAAGACCTACCGCGCGCGGGTCAGCCGCAAACTCTACAACGAGCCGCTGGGGTTCGATGTCGTCCTGCTCGACGGCGCCACCGGCACCGCCAAGACCGAGATCCTGCGCCGCGCAGCCGCACTGGGCGTGCAGACCCTCGACCTCGAGGGCCTGGCGGAACATCGCGGCTCTTTGCTGGGCGGCCTGCCCGGCCGGCCGCAGCCCGACCAGAAACTGTTCGAGAGCCGCCTGCTCACAGCGCTCGAGGCTTTCGACCCGGCCCGCCCGATTCTCGTCGAGGCGGAATCGAGCAAGGTTGGCGAGCGCATCATTCCGCCCGCGCTGTGGAGCGTGATGACCGGCGCGCGGCGCATCCGCATCACGGCCCCGCCGCCCGCACGGGTGCAGTACCTGATGGGCGCCTACGCCGACGCCATCGCCGACCGCGAGACGCTCGACGCCGCGCTCGCGCGCCTGCCGCTGCGCATCGGACGCAAACGCGTGGAGGGTTGGCGAGCGCTCGCCCGCACGGGTGCGTTTGAGGAACTGGCGGAGGAACTGCTGTCGCGGCACTACGACCTGGCGTACGCGCGCTCGAGCCGGGACGCGGGGCAGACGATCGAGACCATCGCGCTGGAGCGGTTGGACGAAGCGTCGCTGGATGCGGCGGCGCATGGGCTCGCGGAGCGGTTGGGCTCGCGCTGATCTGCCAGCCGGCAACCTCCGCACCGACTGCTAAGTTACTCAGCATACCGGCTGGATTCCGCACGGAAACCCGTTTCAGCGGGTGCCCCGACAGGCGTTGCGGACGACGGATTTACCTAGGTAGACTTGGCCTTGACGCCTGCGGGGTTCATGTTGCGCCCGCATGCGGACCCCTTGGTCCGCCGGGAGGAATTCGCCTTGATCAGCCTGCGTTCGAGCCTCGCGCTCGCCCTTGTCGCGTCCGTATCGTCCGTCGCCCTTTTGGCCGCATCTTCGAGTTTGGCCGCGCCGGCGAAGAAGGCCAAGGCCGAGAGTTCCGCCGGCGACGCCGGTCGAGGCCCTGTGGGGCGACATGCAGTGGCGGCTGGTCGGGCCGTTCCGCGGCGGCTGGGGCTCGATGGTGGTGGGCATGCCGGGCAAGCCGGACAGCTTCGTCTTCGGCGCGGCCGGCGGCGGCGTCTGGCGCACGGACGATGCGGGCGAGACCTGGCGACCGATGTTCGATCACGGCCCGCAGGCGGTCGGGGCCATCGCGGTCGCGCCGTCCAACGCCGACGTGATCTACATCGGCACCGGCCAGCCGGAGGTGCGCTATGACGTGCAGGCCGGCGCAGGCGTGTTCCGCTCGGGCGACGGGGGCAAGACCTGGGCCTATGCGGGCCTGAAGGACACCAAATATATCGGCAAGATCTGGGTCGATCCGTCCAACCCCGACGTGCTGCTGGTCGGCGCCACCGGGCGCTATTTCGGCGCGAGTCCGGACCGCGGCGTCTTCCGCTCGGAGGACGGCGGCAAAAGCTGGACCCATGTGCTGGCGATCGACGATGTCACCGGCGTGTCCGACCTGGCGTCCGATCCGACCGACCCCAATGTGATCTTCGCCGGCGCCTGGCAGGTGCGGCAGTATCCCTGGCAGAGCTATTTCACCCGCACGGCGGGACCCGGCAGCGCCATCTACAAGTCCACCGACCGCGGCCGCACCTGGGCCAAGCTGTCCGGCGGCGGGTGGCCCACGGGATCGCTTGGCCGCATCGGCGTCGCCGCGACGCACACGGCGAAGGGCACGCGCGTCTACGCCACGGTCGATTCCGTCGACGCACCGGGGATCTACCGCTCCGATGACGCTGGCGCGACCTGGGCCCAGGTGAACAAGGAAGACGCCATCGTCGGCATGTATTCCAGCCGCATCACGGTCGCGCCCGACGATCCCGACGTGGTCTACACCGTCGGCCAGTCGGTCCGCCGGTGCGACGACGGCGGCGCGCATTGCGAAATCGTCAAGGGCGCGCCCGGCGGCGATGACTATCACTTCGTCTGGATCAATCCCGAACACCCCGACCACATCGCGACCTCGAGCGACCAGGGCACGGTGATCAGCGTCAACGGCGGCAAGACCTGGTCGGACTGGTACAACCAGCCGACGGCCCAGCTTTATCACATCGAGACCGACAACAAATTCCCCTACTGGATCTACTCGGGACAGCAGGATAGCGGCACCGTCGGCATCGCCAGCCGCAGCGACTATGGCGCCATCAGTTTCCGCGACTGGCACCCCGTCGGCGGCGAAGAGCGCGACTATGACGTACCGGACCAGACCGATCCCCTGATCGTCTACGGCTCGGGCCTCGGCGGCAATGTGACCCGCTACGACACGCGCACGGGGCAAGTGACCAGCATCTCGGCGTGGCCGTTCTCGAGTTATGGCCAACGTCCCACCGACGTGAAGCACCGGTTCAACTGGATCACGCCGCTGGTCCCCTCGCACATCGGACCCAACACGCTTTATCTCGGCGGTGAGGTGGTGTTCGCCACCACCGACCGCGGCGACCACTGGAAGATCATCAGCCCCGACCTGACCGGCAAGACCGACGGCGCCCAGCGCTGCGGCGGCGACCTCGCTGTCGCTGACGCGACGGCCTGCGGCTACGGCGTGATCACCCAGATCATGCCCTCGACGCGGCACGCGGACGAGCTGTGGGTCGGCACCGACAACGGCCGCGTGCAGGTGACGCGCGATGGCGGCGCCAAATGGAGCAACGTCACCCCGCCCGACGTGAAGGACTGGACCCGGATCAACTCCATCGACCTGTCGGCGCAAGAGGACGGCGTGGCCTATGTCACGGCCGACGCCCAGCGCATCGACGACTATCGCCCGCATGTCTATGCAACGCGCGACTACGGCGAGACCTGGCGCGACATCAGCTCGGACCTGCCGAACGACCACATCGCCGCGGTGGTGCGCGCCGACCCGGTGAGGCCCGGCCTGCTCTACGCGGGTACCGATTACGCGACCTTCGTCTCGCTCGATGACGGCGGCCACTGGAAAAGCCTGCAGGCGAACCTTCCGACGGCGTGGGTGCGCGACCTTCAGGTGCACGGCGACGACCTGATCGCCGCGACGCAAGGGCGCTCGATCTGGGTGCTCGACGACGTCGCCCCGCTCCGGGAAGTGACCCCTGAGATCGCGGCCGAACCGTTCCACCTGTTCCATCCCGCGACCGCGGTGCGGGTGCATCCGAACAACAACAAGGACACGCCGCTGCCCAAGGACACGCCGCTCGGCAAGAACCCGCCGCCCGGCGCGATCATCGACTATTGGCTGGGCAAGCCTGCCAAGGGCCCGGTGGAGATCGACGTGCTCGATGCGACCGGCGCCGTGGTCGGCCACATGACCTCGGTCCCCGCGCCGCAGCCGCAGGCCGAGGAATATTTCGCCAAGGAGTGGACGCAGCCGCCGCAACACCTCTCGACAGAAGCCGGCGCTCACCGCGCGGTCTGGAGCCTGCACTATCCGCGGCCGCACGCGGTCGGCTACGGCTACGACATCGCCGCCATACTGGGCGACGAGACGCCGATCCTGCCCGCCGGCCCGTTCGTGCTGCCCGGCGACTACACCGTGGTGCTGAAGGTCGACGGCAAGGAACAGCGCGCGCCGCTACATGTCGTCGAGGACCCGCGTGTGCCGGCGACCGCAGACGACCTGAAGGCCGAACTCGCCTTCTCCCTCGACCTCGACAAGGCGATGGAGCGGGCGTGGAAGGGCGCCGGCGAAATGCAGGCGGCGCACGAGCAGCTCGACGCGATCGCGCACAAGCTCGGTGACCGACCCGAAGGACGCGGCGCTGAAAAAGCGCGTCGACGACCTGTTGGCGCGCACCGCGGCCGGCGGACGCCGCCGCGGCGGCGAGGGCCTGGTGGCGCTGAGCGCGACCTTCGGCGGCCTGGAAAGCCAGATGGAATCCGCCGACGCGGCGCCCACCCAGCCCGACCGCGACGGCAATGCCGACGCCTACGGCAAGTTGGAAAAGGCCGAGGCCGACTGGGCCGCGACCCGCAAGGACCTCGACGCGCTCGGCGCCGATCTGAAAAAGGCCGGATTCAAACCGATCACCTATCCAACCATGGACCGCATGCATGTGGATGCGCCGGAGGGCGGGCAGGATATGCCGTAGGTTGCCCTACAAGACGGAGCGGAGTGACGTTCAGGCTTGCAGCGACCCCCTAAGGCCGTCGGGCGGCTGAGCTTGAATTGCGCCAAGCGTGGAGTAAACAGAACGCGGTTCATCTGGTCGATCACATGCTCAAACGGCTCGTTTTCTGTCTCGGCGATTTGTGCGATGGCCGTCGCGACTGTCGCTGAGGCCCAATCCGGCGGAGGCGGCGGCGGAGGTCGTCACGGCGGCGGTGGCCGGGGCGGCAGTGGCGGCGCGCCGTCCGGTTCCGGCAGCAGTAGCTCCACGCCGGTCGGGCAGCGGGACAAGGCTACCAATACGATCGAGATCGTGGGCGTGGTCAGGGCGATCGACCCGACGGCCGATCGCGTCACCATCGACTATGAAGCGGTGGATGCGCTGGGCTGGCCTCACGGCTCCATGCCCTTCGTCGTCAGCAAGCCGGACCTGCTGAAGGGCGTGACCGTCGGCGAGAAGGTCAAGTTCAAGCTCGACAGCCAGCAAATCTCGGAGCTGAAGCCCTTCTGACGGCGACAACCGACGACGCGGCGTAGCGCGACGACAATAACCGCCGTTCTGCGGATCAATTCGCCACAACCAGCCGGTAACCCGCGTCATACGCGTCACGGGCGAGCAAGTCCGCGTAGCGGCGCTTCCACTCGCCCGTTTCCAGGTCTTGCTTAAGCCGCTGCAATCCGGCTTCGACATCGTCCAGCACCCAGAATGACGAAATGCCGGATCTCAGGTGCGGATCGAGATAGGCCTCAGGTCGCCGCCAGTAGGCATATAAGAATCCGTCGGTGCAGTCGTGCGGCACGAGCACAGGCGAGACCTACACATCGCCCAGCCAATTTTGGTAGTCGGACATCGCGGGCATCTGCACTTCGTCCAACGTCGCCAATTCCGGGAGGTAGTCGGTCAGCCATGGCCGCTGTGACGGATCGAACGTCAGCAGGACGATCGGGCCGCGTGTGACGCGGCGCATTTCGCGCAGGCCTGCCGCCTTATCGGGCCAATGGTGGACGGTCAGGATCGCCATGGACGCATCGAATGCGTCATCATCGAACGGGAGATCGCCAGCCGAAGCCTGTATCACGTCTGCCGCCAAGGGACTGCGCTTGCGAATCATCTCCCGCGACGGCTCCACAGCCGTGACCTTCCGGTCGACGAGGCTCGTACGAGCCGGCGCCCGCGCCAACGTTCAGAACGGTCTGCGCCCTGCCAAGCGCCGCATGAATCGCCACCGCAATCCGCGGGTCGGGCTTGCGAAGCTCAGCGTAGTTGATCCCGATGGTGTCGTATTTCGCGGCCATTCGGGATGTCTGGCCGATGAGCTGGACGTCAGCAAGGGGTCGAGAGCGATGGTTGCGAAGGTCAAGGGGCCTTGGCGGCGACGGGGTTTGCCCCACCCCGAGGTCTGTCCGGCAAGGCTTTGACCCAGATCATTGCGATCGGGCCTGCCCCATGCTATCTCTTGCGAATAATTCTCAATCGCGTGTAATTCCCATGCCTGCCAGCCCACTTCAGAGTCCCCGGAATCGCCGCCTCCGCCTCGACCTTGGGCGGGGCGCGGAAGGGGGCGCGCGGCGTGGTGGTCCAGGTCGGAACCGAGGGCGTGCGGCCGGGAGGGCTGGAGCCCACGGAGCTGGAGCGCCGCCTGCTCGAGATCGGGTTCGTCGAGGGGGCGCGGTTCGAACTGGTGCATGAGGGGCTGTTCGGGCGGGATCCGATTGCGGTGAAGCTCGACGATATGACCGTGGCGCTGCGCCGGCGCGAGGCCGCGTCGGTGCTGGTCCGCCTGGACGGGGAAGAACAAGAGACGGAGTTCGCGGAAGCGGCGGAATGACCGCGCTCGCCCCGACCCAGACCTTCCGCGTCGCGCTGGTGGGCGCGCCCAACTGCGGCAAGACCGCCCTGTTCAACGCCCTGACCGGCAGCCGCCAGAAGGTGGCCAACTACGCGGGCGTCACCGTCGAGCGCAAGGAAGGCGCCCTGACCACACCTCAAGGGCGCTCGGTCAATGTGCTCGACCTGCCCGGCACCTATTCCCTGCGCGCGCGCAGCCCCGACGAGGTGATTACGCGCGACGCGGTGCTTGGGCGACTGGACGGCGAGGTCGAACCGGACGCCATCGTCTGCGTGGCGGATTCCACCAGCCTGCGCGTGGTGTTGCGTCTGCTGCTCGAATTGAAGTCGGTCGGGCGGCCGATCGTGCTCGCGCTCAACATGTACGACATCGCCGAGCGCCAGGGCATCGCCATCGACCTGCCGCGCCTGTCGTCGATGCTGGGCGTGCCGATCGTCACCACCGTGGCGACCCGCAAGCGCGGCCTCGATCACCTGCTTGGCCAGGTCGACGAGGTGTTGCAGCATGAGACCGCGCCGCCGCACGCCCCGCCCTGGAGCGAGCCCAGCGCCGCGGACGTGCGCGCACTCTATCGCGAGACCGAGCGCATCCTGAAGGCGTGCGTCGCGCCGCCGCGCCATCCCGACACCTGGACCGGCCGCTTCGACCGTGTGCTGCTGCATCCGGTGTGGGGGCTGCTCATCCTGTTCGTGGTGCTTTTCACCATGTTCCAGGCGGTGAGCTTGGTGAAGCCGCTGCAGGACCTGATGACCGCGGGCTTCGACTGGGTCGCGGCGCAGATCACCGCCCACATGGCCGACGGCTGGCTGCGGTCCCTGATCACCGACGGGATCATCTCCGGCGTAGGCTCCGTGATCGTGTTCGTGCCGCAGATCATGACGCTGTTTCTGTTCATCATCGTGCTGGAGGACCTGGGCTATATGGCCCGCGCGGCTTTCCTGATGGACAAGCTGATGGGCGGCGCCGGCCTGCACGGGCGCGCCTTCATCCCGCTGTTGTCGAGCTTCGCCTGCGCGATTCCTGGGATCATGTCGGCGCGGGTGATCGACGACAAGCGCGACCGGTTGACCACTATCCTGGTTGCGCCACTGATGACCTGTTCGGCGCGCATTCCGGTCTACACCCTGATCATCTACGCCTTTATCCCGGCCCATACCCTGTGGGGCTTCGTGTCGGAACAGGGGCTGGTGATGTTCGGCCTCTATGTCACCGGCATCGTCAGCGCCCTGGTCGTCGCCTTCGTCATCCGCAAGATCTTCTGGCGCGGGCATTCCGAGCCGTTCCTGATGCAGCTTCCGGCCTACAAGCGGCCCGACCCCCTGAACGTCGCGCGCGGGGTGCTGCTGCGCGGCCAGATCTTCCTGAAGCGCGCAGGCACCACCATCCTGTCGATGATGCTGATCGTCTGGGCGCTGTCGACGGTGCCGCTGGCGCCCAAGGGCGCGGCGGGTCCGGCCATCGACTACAGTTTCGCCGGCATGATCGGTCATTGGCTGCAGCCGATCTTCGCACCGGTCGGATTCTCCTGGCAGATGGCGGTGGCCCTGATCCCCGGGCTCGCGGCGCGCGAGGTCGCGGTCGGCGCGCTGGGCACGGTCTACGCGGTCGGCAACGGCGGCGAGAACACCGGCGCCCTTTCGAACGTGCTCGCACACCACTGGTCGCTGGCCACGGCTCTGGCCTTCCTGGCCTGGTATGTGTTCGCGCCGCAGTGCATGGCGACGCTGGCGGTGGTCAAGCGCGAGACCAACTCCTGGCGCTGGCCCATCATCATGTTCGTCTACATGATCTCGCTGGCCTACGCCGCGGCCTTCGTCGTCTATCACGTCGCCCACGCGCTCGGCGGCTGACGCCATGCCCGTGCACCGCCCCGAAGGCTGGCCCGCCGTCGTGCCTCGCCTGTTCTGCGACGATGTCGAAGGGCTTGTCGGCTTCCTCAAATCGGTCTTCGACGCCCAGGGCGAGGTTCATCGCGGTCGCCCCGCGGAGATCCGCATCGATGACAGCCTGCTGATGGTCAGCGACGGCGGCGGCGTGCGCGAGGCGCGGCCCGCGTTCCTTTACGTCTACGTGCCCGACGTGGACGCCGCCTTCGCCCGCGCCGAGGCGGAAGGCGCCGAGGTCATCGAAGCGCCAGCCGATCTCCCCTACGGCGATCGCCGGGCGACGGTGGAGGACCGCTGGGGCAACGTCTGGCAGATCGCCACGCGACTGGGATAGGTCGCCTCAGCGCTTCTTGCCCAACTCCGCGGCGATGTCCTTGGTCAGGCGGCCGACCTTGCGGTGGGCGGCGGCGATCTGGTCGCGGGTCACGCCCCAGCGCTTCATCCAGTATTCCACCGCCTTGCGCTCGGTGAGATCGAGCCGCTCCCGGTCGATGAAGCCGCGCTTGTCCTTCAGTCCCGCCATGGTCGTCCCCCTTCCCGCGCCCCTGTCTAGCATGCCGGGCGCCCGGCTTGTCGCCAGGGACGCCTGCAAGTCTGCGGACGCCCTTGGGAATCACCCGGTTGGAGGGTAGCGTCGCCCTATGCTCGTGCGCCTCTATGCCGCCGTCGCTGCGCTCGCCCTCGCCGCCGCCGCGCCGCTCGAGGCCGCGAAGGTGTTCGCGCCGGGCGTAATCTCAGGCCCGCAGAGCGATTTCGCGCCGAGCTTTTCCGCCCACGCGTCCTGGCTGCTGTTCACGCGCGGCGTCGACGGCCGGTCCTTCATCCTGAAGTCGCGCCAGGAGAACGGCCGCTGGAGCGCGCCCAAGACCGTCGCCTTCTCCGGAACCTGGGTCGACCTCGAGCCGGCCTGGTCGCCGGACGGGTCCTTTGTCGTCTTCGCCTCGAACCGGCCGCATGGCGGCGCCGGCGCGCCGCTGCAGGCGCACTACTTCGGACGCGACCAGATCGGTGGTGCGCTGTGGCGGGTGGACTTCAACAGCGACCGCTGGGGCGCGCCGCGCCGACTCGCGGACGCGATCAATCACGGCGGATCGGTATGGACGCCCACGATCGCGGCGAACGGCGACCTCTATTTCATGGCGACGGACCCGACGAGCGGACGCTTCCGCCTGCATCGCGCGTTGCAGGCCTATGGCGAGCAGCCCAAGCTGCACGATCTCGCTTTCAGCGACGGCGCGCACAACGACGTCGACCCCTATGTCACGCCGGATCAGTCGCGTCTGATCTTCAGCTCCGATCGCGGGCAGACCGGGCTCACCAAGAACCCCGGACCCGAGAGATTGTTCATCGTCTTCAATCCGCGCGACCGCGATCCCCTGGTCTGTCCGATGAGAGTTCCGGGCTGGGACGATGCGACCATGTCGATGGTCGAAGCGCGGCTGTCGCCCGACCGCCGCACGCTCTATTTCGCAAGCCGCAAGCTCGCTCACGCGGCAGGCGAAGCCTCGAAGGGCGCCTGGGACAACGGCAAGGCCAATATCTGGGAGACTGCATTCTCCCCAGCCCTGTGGCGGTTCGACGGCGCCAGCGAACGTTGTCGCCGGGCGCGCTAGCACGCGCGCGATTTTGGTCACGTCCTTCGCTTCATCGGCGTCCAATATGGCGAGAATCTTCGACGCAGCAGCCTTACGCGCTTGAACCGTGGCTTTCTCCATCAGGCCCTTCTCGCTGAGGTAGTCGAGGAATGCGGCCAACGCTTGGGGCGACTTCGTTCCGTCCATGGGGGACCTCCTAGACGGCCGTATGACATAGTTAGAAATTGAACGCAACTAATATTGTCCATTTTCGTCTAACGGACATACATGGATGAATTTGGACAGCCCTAGCCGCTCCGGTTCGAGCGGCTTCACATGGTCCATTCCACCGCCCCGCGCGCGACCCTCCTGGTCAACCGCCTGGTCGCAAGCACCCTGCTCGCGGCGCTAGGCGAGATGTGACCCGTCACCAGTCGCCAAACGGATACAGCGTCAGGAGTGTCATCCGGGCGTTCACCGGAAAGCGGTGGAGCGGAAAGCCGTGGCCGCGCGCCTTACCGTCCCGGATGGCGTGCACCGCGCGCCTCAGGTCGCGCAGGTCGTTCATGGTCAGCCACGGCGCCTGGCCGACGACGTCGTTACGGCAGCAGTGGGCGCCGTAGATCGTCGTGTCGTCCGGCATCGTCTTCAGCAGCCGGTCCGCGGTGCGTTCGTAGGCCGAAAGGCTGGCCCCCGGCGCGAAGGCGTAGAGGCTGGTCGTGTAGATGTAGTCGCCGGTGAACAAGCGCTTGTCTGTCGGGTCCCAGATCGACGCCGACGTCGCGGTGTGGCCGGGCGTCGACAGCACCTGCACGCGCCGGCCGCCGAGGTCGATCCAGGCGTCCGGCTTGATCCACTGCGTGACCTTGAACGACGACGGCGGCGTGTCGCGCAGGTACTGGTAGCGGCCGGCGCGAAAGACGCCGTTCTTCACCCGCGCGCGCGTCTGCGGCAGGTCGATCATCGCGACCGACGTGAAGTTGGCGATACCGTTGGTGTGGTCGTAGTGCAGGTGGGTCGGGATGACCGTGACCGGAAGCGTGGTCAGAGTCGCGAGCACCGGCTTGAGGTCGCGCGACGTCGCGCCGGCGTCGATCAGCAGCGCCCGTGACGCGCCGACGATCAGGTATTCGTAGTTGTCGAGATCGTCCTGGGGTTCGCCGATGGCCCAGACACCCTGGCCCAGGGATTGGACGCGCCAATGACCATCGACCACGGTCCCGAGCGCCGGTCCCGGCTTGGGGTCGAACCCCGGCGGCGCGGACGGGACCGTTTGCACATGCATCGGCGCGAGCGCAAAGCCCGCCTCGGTAAACAGCACCGGCGCGAACATCAGAGCTACGCCCGCGGCCAGGGCGACGAACACGGCCGCCCATCTCCCGACTTTCATACATCCCCTCCGCGACGGCCGATCATAGGTCGCGCGGCGGACGCCGTCAGGTCTTAAGGCGCCGGTCCGCCCGTTCAGGCCCGCAGAGAGCCGGAGCTATTTCTTGGACGAGCCGCCGCCCTTCTGGGCGGGCGCCAGGAACGACGGCGCCGCCGCGATGACCTTGGGCTTTTCCTTCTTGGGCTTGCGGACTTCCTTGTTGCTCTTCTTCTGACCTTTAGCCACGGGATTTTCCTTATCGGTTTGGATCGATGTTCTTACGCTCTAGGCGCCCTGCCGCGCCTCGCGCTGCAGCTGATCGACGACGGCGCGCAGCAGGCGCGAACGGTCCGCGTCGAGGTTGGGCGACTTGAGCTCTTCGCGCGCCCCGCTCAGGGCTTCACCGCGATGGCGTGAGCCCAGGAAATAAATTTCCGAACGGATCGCCGCCGGCGTGACGGCCGGCGCAAACAGCCTCGCGAGTTGGGTCAACAGGCTCACGGGCGCGCCCATGGGCGCGAGCGGGCGAGCCTTGCCGGGATCGAAATGGCCAAGACGGCCTTTCTGGATTGCCGGGGACCAGGACGAGGAGGGTCCGCAGCGGGCGGCGCCCCGCAGCCGGGACGCGTGGGTTTCTAGCACGAATCGTCGCCGCCTGCGGGTATTTCGAATTGGCTCCGGCGGGCGGCCGGGGCCGCCGAGGGTATTCCAGGTTTTGCACGGCAAAGCCGGCGAGGTTACACCCAAGGTCGTCGCCGCCAGGCTCGCCGGCCTGAGCCGCGCGCGGACCACGTTGTTGCCCGGGAGGAGCCATGCCGCACGTCCATAGCCCCAAGCCGGTCGCAAACCTGCGCGAACTGGCGACCGAGATCGGGATCATCGTGATCGGCGTCCTCATCGCGCTCAGCGCCGAACAGGCGGTGGAAGCCGTCCACTGGGCGCACAAGATCGACCAGGCTGAAAATGCCTTGCGCCTGGAGCTGATGCAGGACGACGGGCCCCAGGCCTATGCGCGCGCGACCGTCACCACCTGTCTGCAGCAATCGCTCGACAAGATGCACGCCCTGTTGGACGGCCACGGCGATCGCCGCGCATTCCTCGCGCTCGCCCGCAACTACCGTCCACCGAGCCGCACCTGGGACGCCGAGGCCTGGCATGCGACCGTCGCCTCCGATGTCGGCACGCACATGGGCGCCGACCGCATCGTACGCTGGTCCAAGCCCTTCCGGCTCATCCCATCAATGAACGATCAGAGTGTTCGTGAACTCGCCGACGTCGATGCTGTGCGCGGCTTGCCTGACGAAGCCGGCGCCCTGACCCAGCCCGAAGTCGACCGCCTGAGCCAGGACCTCGAGAAGCTAAAGACCGACAATGTGATGATGGGCCTCGCCTCAACGCTGCTGTTGATCTCCTCGAGAGGCGCGGGCGCAGACGTGGCGGCGGAGGACAAGCGCGCGATCCTGGCCGAAGCGAGATCGATCTACAGCGGCTGCGTGAGCCCGCCGGACTACAATCCCATCCCCGGCGGAGCGGGCCAATATCTCACGCCCGCGCAGGAAGCACATCTGATGCAGTATCACGGCGACGCCGCCACGCTTCCGCAATCGTGGTGAGCCTCCAGGAGACCCGAACATGGACCGGCTGAACCTGCACGACCCCCTGTTTTCGACCTATGTCATCGCCGCCACGCTGATGATCCTGAAGGTGGTCGCGATGTCGTGGCTGACCGTGGTGCGCATGATGCAGGTCAACGGCGGCTTGCGCTCACCGGAGGACTTGAAGAAGACGCCGTTCAACCCCAAGCCCCATGCCGCTCAGCTCGAGCCCGACGAGCGGGTCGAACGCATCCGGCGCATCCAGCAGAACGACCTGGAGAATGTCCCCTTCTTCCTGGTCGCGGGATTTCTCTACATCCTGACCGGACCGCCGCTCTGGCTCGCCCAGGTGCTGCTCTACGGCTATGTGGCGTCGCGATTGCTGCACTTCGCCGCCTATTTCACCGCCCAGGTTCACGAGGTCCGCGCCTTGTTCTGGAGCGTGGGCTCGTTCATCGTGATCTTTATGACCGTGCGCGCGCTGCTGGCGGCGCTGGGCGTTTTCTGAACGACGTCAGGTCTCGCGGCGGATCGCTTCGAGGTCGGCCTTGACGGTTGCTTCGGTGCGCCCGACCACGCCGCGCAGCAGGAACAGCAACACCGCCGAGGCGAAGGCGAAGCCGGCGATCAGGGTGAAGAACTGGGCGTGGCTCAGCCGGCTCCAGAAGGTCCCGAGATAGCCGGCCAGCAGGTTTCCGAACGCGATGGCGGAAAACCACACCGCGATGGTGGTGGCGGTCAGGCCCTGGGGCGCGAGACGGCCGAACAGGCCAAGGCCGAGCGGCAAGATGTAAAGCTCGCCCACGGTCAGCACGATCAGGATCAGGGTCAGCCAGACCCAGCTCGCCTTCATCCCCTGTTGTGCGGCGAACCAGGCGACCGCGGCGGCGGCGAGATAGGAGAGACCCACGATCACCGCGCCGATCGCCATCTTGTCGATGGTCGATGCCTCGCGCCCGCGCTTCGCGCGCCAGGCCCACCAGGCGATGAGGAACGGGCTGAACAGGATCACCACGGCGGGATTGACCGACTGGAACCAGCCGGCGGGAATGAAGCGGTTGGCGAACACCGCGCGGTCGATGCCCGCGTCGGCCCAAAGGGCTACGGTATTGCCGAGCTGTTCGTAGGCGCCGCGGAAGACGATCACCACCAGCACGACCAGCGCCAGGACGCCGAACCGCCGCCACAGCGCGGGATCGCCCAGGTTCACCGACAGGACCGGCTTCACGCCATCCAGAGCCTTGGCGCGTTCGAGCGTCTGTTTGGGCAGGAACGGCGCGCCGAAGACGTAGATCAAGAGGCCCAGCACCATGACCACGCCGGCGAGCACAAAGCCCCAGTGCCAGGCGAACACCTCCGCGAGCGTGGAGCAGCCCAGCGGTGCGAACGTCGCACCCACATTGATGCCGACGTAGTAGACGTTGTAGGCCCACGACTGTTTGGGGTCGCCGGCGCGGTAGAGGCTTGCGATCTGGCTCGGCAGCGTCGGCAGATACAGGCCGTTACCGATCGCGATGGCCGCAAGCCCGGGAAACAACAGGTGCGGCGACGCCAGCATGAAATGGCCCGCCGCCATGATCGACCCGCCGATCAAGACCGACTTTCGCCGCCCGAAGAACTGGTCGGCGATGAAGCCGCCGATCACCGGCGTGACATAGGCCGCCCAGGTGTAGACGCCGTAGATGAGCGAGGACGCCTCCTGCCCGATCAGCAGCGACTTGGTCATGTACAGGACCAGGATCGCGCGCATGCCGTAGTAGGAGAACTTCTCGGTCGTCTCGGTCAGGAACAGGACGGTCAGGCCGCGCGGGTGGCCGAACCAGGTCTTCTCCGGGACGGATGCGTCGGCGGTCGCCGTCATTTCGCGGGCGTGACGTCGAGGTCCTGGTCGTCGAAGTCCTTAGGCGCCGTGGCCCGGGCGGCCTCGGCGGCGACGGTCGGAGCGACCGCCGCCGCCGAAGCGAAGACGCGAGACAGACGCTGCATCAGAGCTCCGATCTCAGAAGTTCGTACCCGGGCCGAGCAGGTGCAGGATAAGCACGAACCAGGTGAAGTCGAGGCAGGCGAGCAGGACCAGGAGCGAGGCGATCTTCGCCCACCACGACCGCGACCCGTCGGTCCACACCGTGACCAGGTTCCAGATCGCGACCAGCGCCCCCAGGATCACCAGCAGCGAGCCGAACTGCAGAAGGTGCATCCACGGGTTCAGGTTGTCGCCCAGGAGGTCGAAGTTCTTCGACACCAGGGCCAGCATGAGCAGCCAGCCGAAGGCGACGGCGACATCCAGGATCGCGACGAACCGCACCGCCCGGAACAGCATCGCCGGGCGGTCGCTGAGCGCGAAGGTGTGGCCGTACTTGCGCCGCGCGAACGGCGCCACCAGCCAGGACAGCAGCAGGAAGGCAAAGATCAGGCATGAAGCGTAGAACGCCTGGCTGTTCCAACCGACCCGGTAAGCAAACGGCACCGGTTGGAACACTTCGATCGCCGGCAGATTGCTGGTCGACCAGTGGTCGACCTTGCCGTTCTTGATCACGGCGCTGAGCAGGTTGTGGTCGCCGTCGATTTCCTGCCAGAGGAAGGGCCCGACTTCACGCAGCTTCTTCGGCGTGGGACCGGCGCCCTTGACCAGGATCTCACCGTCCGGCAGCGCCTTCACCTCGGTCTGGCCGGGCAGATAGAAGAGCTCGATCCAGGTCCCCTCCGCGCGACGGCTGGCCCAGTAGGTCCCGGCCATCACCTGCGCGTCGTGCTTGGCGGTGGCGGCCGCGACAGTCGGCAGCTTCGCCGGCGGCGTCGCCGCCGGGAAGTAACGGTCGGCGAATTGCGTCACCAGCTGCGAGCGCACGGTCTGGGCCGCGCCCTGGGCGCCGGGCGAATTCATCGAGATGTAGAGGCCGACGCCGTCATTGATGAAGAGGTTCAGGTCGGAGTGGAACAGCACCGTGTCGCCGCCGTGGGCGATGACTTCGTGGCCGTTCTTGTCGTCGCGATAGAAGCCGAGATCCATTCCGTTGAACGGCGGCGTCGGCTGATCCTGCATGGTGTGCATCAGCTTCGCCGTCTCGGGCTTCAGGATCTGCGCCCCGTTGTACGTTCCGTTCTGCAGCTGGGCGATCATGAACTTCGCCATGTCGTCGCCCGAGATGGCGGAACTGCCGGCCGGCGCCGCGTTGATCATTTCGTAGGGCTTGGGCGGCTGCGAGCCCAGCATGTAACCCTTGGCGACATCGCCGGCGAATTTTGCAGGAAGCGGTTGGGTAAAGGTCGCGTGCTCCATGCCCAGCGGCTGGAAGATGTGGCGGTCGATGTATTCGTCGAAGGGCTCGCCGGAGACGCGCTGGACGATGTAGCCCGCGACCGCGGCCCCGTAATTGGAATAGGCGGGGACTTCGCCCGGCGCATAGAGCCGCGTCGGCACCCAGCGGCCGAGGAAGGTCCCGAGTTTCTGGAGCTTCTTGGGATCGGAGGTGATCAGGTACTTCAGCGTCTCCTCGAACCCGCCCGTGTGGGTCATGAGGTTGCGCAGCGTGACCGGCTTGCCCTCACGCGGCGGGATCTTGAAGTCGAGGTATTTGTTGACGTCGGCGTCGAGGTCGAGCTTGCCCTGCTCCTCCAGCTGCATCACCGCGGTCCAGGTGTAGAGCTTGGACACCGAACCGGGACGGAACATGGTGGTCTTGGGGTCGACCGGCTTCTGCGCCGCGACGTCGGAGAAGCCGTAGCCGCGCTCGGTGAGGATTTGGCCGTCCTTGACCACCACCACCACCGCGCCGGGAATGTCGCCGGACTTCAGCGCGTAGGGCACATAGCCGTCGAGCCAGGCGTTCACATCCGTGGCGTCGAGCGTGTGCGCGGTCGCCGGCGCCGGGGGCGTCGCAGCCGCCGGCAGCGCGGTCGTGGTCGGGCCGAGCGGCGCGGGCGCGGCCTTGTGCGGGGTGAGCGACGGCGCCTTGGTCGGCGGTGCGGCGGACTGGGCGGCGGCGGCGCCGATCAACAGCGCGGCGGCGGCGACGATCCCGATGCGAGCGAAACGAAACATGTGGGTCCTCGGGTTCTGGAGTCAGTAGTTGAGTGAGAGGGTGATGAGGTGCAGGTCGAAGATGCACCACACCCCGAACAGAAGCGCCGCCGCGATCAGGGCGGAGGAGAGCTTGGCGAACCAGCTGCGCGCGCTGTCGCGCCAGACGGTGATCAGGTTCCACAGGCCGACGCCGGCGCCCGCGATGGCGAGCACGCCGACGAGTTGGAGCAGGCGCAGCCACTTGTCGAGCGGCGTGTCGAAGCTGCCGAAGTCGTGACCGAGCAGCAGCATCCAGCCCGCGACCAGCGCGAGGTCGACGATCGCGGCGACGCGCACCAGCCGGTAAGCCATCGCCTCGCGGCCTTTCAGCTCGAAGCGGTGGCCATAGCGCCAGCGAGCAATCGCGGAGATTGGCCACAGCGCGACGCAAAGGATCAGGAGCGCAAGCGACGCCGGCAGCAGCGGCATCATCCAGCGCCCGTCGATCGAGGCCGGGACCGCAATCTGCATCTCGACCGCCGGATCGTCCTCCTGCCGGAAGCTGGCGACGCGGCCATTCTCGACCGTAGCAGCCATGCGGTCGGTCCGGCCGACCTCCTGCCAAAGCATCGGGCCGATTTCGCGCCAGGTCTTCACCGCGCCCGCGGCGTCCTTGTAGCTCGAGACCTGGATCGTACCGTCAGGGCGCGCCGTCACCGTCGTCTGACCCAGCAGGGACCCGATCGACAGGAAGTTGGTCGCCGAGCGGCCGCTGGAGACGTAACGGCCGGCGATCAGGGCCGCGTCATGCTTGGCCGTGGACGCCGTTGGAAGCGCGGGTGTCTCCGGCGCCGGGAAATAGCGGTCCATGAACTCCCGGTAGAGGACGGGCCGCATGCCGTTGCCCAACTCCGCAGCCGGCGCCTTGCCGCCGCTGATCGAGATGAACAGGCCGACGTTGTCGTCGATCAGCAGGTGCAGCTCGCTATGGAAGAACCGCGTGTCGCCGGCGTGTGCGATCACCGCGTGACCGTTGCGGTCCTCGCGGTAGAAGCCGAGCGCCATGCCGTTCAACGGCGGGACCGGGGTGAACGCGGTCTGGTGCATATATTTGGCGGTCTCGGGCTTCAGGATCTGCACGCCCTGGTATTGGCCGTTCTGCAGGTGCGCGATCATGAAGTGGGACATGTCGTCGCCGGTGGCGGACAGACTGCCCGCCGGCGCGCCGTTGACGAACTCGAACGGCTTGGGCGGCCCTGACGCCAGGGCATAGCCGGTCGCCATGTCGGGCGCGAGGTTCGCCGGCAGCGGCTGTACGAAGGTCGAGTGCTTCATGCCGAGCGGCGTCAGGATGTGGTGATCGATGTAGGCCGCGAACGGCTCGCCCGACACGCGCTGCACGATATAGCCCGCAAGGGCGGCGCCATAGTTGGAATAGGCGATGGTCTTGCCCGGGGTGTAGATGCTGGCGGGCACATGGATGACGTAGTCGCGCAGCGTGCCCATGCGGCTCGCATTGGCGACGAACAGGCGCTTGCCCCACTCCTCGAAACCCGGCGTGTGGGTCATCAGGTTGCGCATGGTGACGGGCTTGCCGTCCTTCAGCGGGACCTTGAAGTCGAGGTACTTGTTGATGTCGGCGTCGAGGTCGATCTTGCCCTGCTCCTGCAGCTGCATGACCGCAGTCCACATGAACAGCTTGGAGATCGAGCCGGGACGGAACAGCGTCTTCTGCGGATCGACCGGCGTCTGCTTGGCCACGTCGGCAAACCCGTAGCCGCGCTCGGTCAGGACCTGGCCGTCCTTCACCACCACCACCACCGCGCCGGCGATGTCGCCTTCTTTCAGCGCGTACGGCACGTAGCCGTCGAGCCAGGCGTTCACGTCGCCGGCGTCGAGGGTGTGTGGGGTCGCGGGCGCCGGCGAGGCCGCTGCGGGTTGCGGGTTCGCCGTCGGCGCGGCGGCCGCTCCGGTGAACAGAAGCGCCGTGCCAAGCGCGGCGGCGAGAACTGCCTTCAGGCGCATCCTAATCCTCAGCATTGGCGCCGCCGCGGCGGCGCGTCGGAATTCGAAGCGGCGCCCGCCGCTGCGTGCAGGCAGCGACGGGCGCGCGCACCGAAGCGTGGGCCGCCGTCGGGCGGCCTGCGCCTCAGAAGTGTGTGTTCCAGCCGATCATGTGCAGCGAGAACAGCACCCAGGCGAAGGTCAGCATAGCGATCAGGATGAGCAGCGACGACAGCTTGGCGAACCAGGAGCGGCCTGGGTCACGCCACACCACCACGAGGTTCCAGACCGCGATCGCGGCCGCGACGATGGACAGGAAGCCCGCGAGCTCGACTGTGATCAGCCACGGATCCATCGCCTTGGTGGCGCCGACTAGGCCTGCGGTGAGGGCTTGCAGCAGAAACAGCCAGAGCGCCATCACCACCACATCCGCCAGGGCGGCGAAGTGGACCCAGCGGTACGCCTTGGCCGCCGTTCCTTCGAGCTTGAACTTTTGCCCGTAGCGCGCGCGCACCCACATGGCGGTCGGCCACAACAGGGTGAACAGCAGGATGTAGGGGCCGGACAGTTCGAGCGGCAGCGGATTGGCCCAGGCGGGCGCCCGCGAGAACAGCAGCACCGGCGGCTCGTCGTCGGAGGTGAAGCCGATCATGCGGCCGTCCACGAAGCGAGCAGCCATGCGGCTGTCGCCGTTGACTTCCTGCCAGTAGAAATGGCCGACCTCGCGCCATTTCTTGACGCCGCCGCCCGGGGTCTTGAGCGCAGTAACCGACAGGATTCCGTCCTTGTCCATGGTCACCTTGCTCTGACCCAGCACGCTCAGAAGGCGCATGAAGCTGGAGTCGGCGCGACGGTTACCGATGTAGCTCCCCACCATCTTGGCGCCGTCGGCCTTGGCGTCCTTCCAGGTCGGAAGCGGGGCCGCGACCGGGGCCGGGAAGTACCGGTCGGTGAAGTCGCGGAACAGCTGGCCGCGCACGGCGGCCACGGCGCCGCCCTTACCCACGCTGTTGAACGACATGAAGATGCCGACGTTGTCGTTCAGGTAAAGGTGCAGGTCGGAGTGGAATACGCCGGTGTCGCCGGCGTGGGCGATAATCACCTGGCCGTTGCGGTCTTCATGATAGAAGCCCAGCGCCATGCCCGGCAGCGGCGGCGTGAGCACATACTGTTCCTTGTGCATCAGCTGGGCAGTTTCGGGCTTCAGGATCTGGGCCTGGCCGAGCTTGCCGTCCTGCAGGTGCGCGATCATGAACTTGGCCATGTCGTCGCCGGTGGACGACAGGCTGCCGGCCGGCGCGGCGACCACATACTCGAACGGCTTGGCGGGCATGGACGCCTGCGGATAGCCCTTGGCCATGTCGGGCAGCAGGTTCGCCGGCAGCGGCTGGTCGAAGGTCGAGTGCGTCATGCCCAGCGGCTGGAAGATGTGGTGCGCGACATAGTCGTCGAAGGGTTCGCCCGACAGGCGCTCGACAATGTAGCCCGCGAGCGCGGCCCCATAGTTGGAATAGGCGCCTTGCTCACCGGCCGGATAGATGCGGTGGGGCGTCCAGTCCTTCACATACGGGCCGAGCTTCATGAACGCCTTCGGGTCTTCGATGATGAGGCCTTTGATGTCCTCTTCGAAGCCCGGCGTGTGGCTCATCAGGTTTCGCATGGTGATCGGCTGACCGTTCCGCGCGGGAATCTTGAAGTCGAGGTACTGGTTGATGTCGGCGTCGAGGTTGATCTTGCCCTGCTCCTGCAGCTGCATCACCGCGGTCCAGGTGAACAGCTTGGAGATGGAGCCCGGGCGGAACAGGGTCGCCTTCGGATCGACCGGCTTCTCGGCGGCGACGTCGGCGTAACCGTAGCCGCGCTCGGTCAGCACCTGGCCGTCCTTCACCACCACGATGACGCCGCCGGCGATGTCGCCCGATTTCAGCGCGTAGGGGACGAAGCCGTCGAGCCAGGCGTTCACATCGGCGGCGTCGAGGGTGTGGGCGGAGGGTCCCGGCGTGGGCGCGGCCGCGGGGGCCTTGGCGGCGGGCGTCGCGGCGTTGGGCTGGCTGGAGCCGGGTCCCGCCAAGAGAAGCGCGGAGCCCAGGGCCGCCGCCAGGATCGCAGTAAGACGCATGTGACTCCCCAACCCTGAACGCGGCGCATTTCGGGCGCCGCTCGGATCGAGGGAATTGACGGCAATTTTTCTGAATCGGCAACCATTTTCACCAACCCGAACATTACGGATTGGTAAGCGACCGCTCAGCCTTGTTCCGGAAGGGATTTCCTCGCCAGCACCGACTTGCGGACCCCGTAGGCGAAATAGATGACCAGGCCGATCGCCAGCCATATGCCGAGCCGCACCCAGGTCGGCGGCGGCAACAGCGCCATCATCCCCACGCAGGTGAGCACGCCCAGGACGACGCTGGTGAGCAGCAGCCAGAAGGGCATGCGAAACCCCCGCGGCGTTTCGGGGTGGGTAATTCGCAGCACCAGCACCCCGATACAGACGATCGCAAAGGCCATCAGCGTGCCGATCGACACCAGTTCGCCCAGAAGCTGGATCGGAATTAGCGCGGCCACCAGGGCTGCGCCCGCGCCCGTCGTCCAGATCGCCACCGACGGCGCGCGGCTCTTCGGGTTCACGCGGGAGAAGACGCGGGGAATCAGGCCGTCCTTGCCCATGGCGTAGAAGATCCGGCTCTGGCCGTAGACGCCGATGAACATGGCGGCCATCAGACCGATGACGACGCCCCAGCTCACCAGCGGAATGAGCCAGGTCAGCGACGGGCCGCCGTGCTCGACCGCGACCAGTACCGGGAAGGCCACGTTGAGCGCCTTGTAGGGCGCGAGCCCCGTCTGCACGAGCGCCATGGCGACATAGAGCACGGTGATGACCGTGAGCGTGATCAGGAGTGCGAGTGGAACGTTGCGTGTCGGGTTCTTCACTTCCTGGGCGCTGGAGGAGACCATGTCGAAGCCGATGTAAGCGAAGAACACCACGCCCGCGCCGCGCACGACGCCGGACCAGCCGAAGTCGCCGAAGACGCCGGTGTTGGGCGGCACGAACGGGGTCCAATTCTTGACGTCGACGTGGCCGAATCCGAAGCCGATCACCAGCGCGATCACGCCGACTTTCAAGATCACGACCAGCACGTTGAACATCGTCGACTTGCGCACGCCGAGCGAGATGATCCAGGCGATGAACAGGATGGCGATGGCCGCCGGAAGGTTGGCGACGCCGCCGCTCAAGCCCCATTCCCCATTGCCGGTCGCCGCCAGCGGCGGCGTCATGAGGGCGGTGGGAAGGTGGATGTGCAGCTGAATGAGCAGCTGGCTGAAGTAACCCGACCAACCCACCGCCACGGTCGAAGTCGCGAACAGATATTCCAGCACCAGGCTCCAACCGATGATCCAGGCGACGAACTCGCCCATGGAGGCATAGGCGTAGGTATAGGCGCTGCCCGCCACCGGGATCATCGAGGCGAGTTCGGCGTAACACAGCCCGGCAAACAGACAGGCCGCGCCCGCCAGCACGAACGAGATGGCGATCGCCGGCCCCGCATATTGCGCCGCCGCCGTGCCGGTGAGCACGAAGATGCCCGAGCCGATGGTCCCGCCGACGCCCAGCAGCACCAGGGCGAACAGACCCATGTGCCGGTGCAGTTCCTCGCCCCCCGCGCGATCGAGCAGCATCTGCATCGGCATGCGGCGGAACAGGTTCATGTCAGGCCTCCGGGCCTCGGATTCGGGAAATGAGGATCACTTCCAGGTTTGCGTCAGCAGACGCTGGAAGTTGCCGCCGAGGATCAGGCCGATGTCGTGGTCGCTGTAACCGCGCTTCACCAGCATCTCGGTGAGATTGAAGACCCGCTTGGGCGTGTCGTAGCCGTCGATATCGATCTTGTCCCGGAAAGCGTAGCTGGCTTTATAGCTGGCGCGAAGCGCTTTGTTCATATCCGGCGGCATCTTGTCATAGCCGAGGAGATCGGAGTTCCGACCCGACGCCCACGTGCTCGACACCGACCAACTTGGCGACGTGGTCGATGTGATCGACCATGTCCTCGATCGTGGTGGGGTCGGCCGACTTGATAAACATTCGCACACCCGAGACGCCCATGACGCCGCCCTTGGCGGCCAGGGCCTTGATCGCCTCATCGGTCTTGCAGCGTGGATGGTTGTTTAGCGCCCGGCAGTTGGCGTGGGTGAAGGCAATCGGAACCGGCGAAAGCGCCACCGCGTCCAGCGTGGTGCGATCGCCCGAGTGGGAGACGTCAACCAGCATGCCAACGGCGTTCATCGCCTTGATGATCTCGACGCCATAGTCGGAAACGCCGCCGTCCTCGCGCTCGGTGGAGCCGGACCCGAGGCGGTTCTGCTCGTTGTAGGTCAGCTGCGAGACGCGCTGGCCGATCTGGTAGAATATCTTCACGTCGTCGGCGGTGCGGAAGTGATCGGCGTCCTGCTGGCCCATGATCACCGCAATCTTGCCCTCGGCCTTGGCGCGCGGCATGTCGGCCGCGGAATTGACCTGCAGGAACACGTCGCTGTTACGCGCGAGGAACCCCTGCCAGCCGGCCATGAACGCCATGACGTCGTCATAGGCGCCCACGCCCACCGAATGATGGAAGACATTGACGCCGGAGGTCCTGAACATCTCCGCTTCGGCGGGCGAGAGCGTCTTGGCGTATTGGTTCGGCGTGAACACCAGGGTCAGCGGCGCCAGCATGTCGATGACCAGGTTCTGCTTGACCAGCCCCACTACGCGCGTCGACCAGGTCTTGTGGTCGTCGGCGAACACCTGGTGCGCGCCGAGGTTCAGCATGGGCGCGGCCATGGCCGCCGCGGCGCCTTTCAACAGCGCCCGCCGCCCGGTGATCGTCTTCATCGTGTTTCCCCCTCTCCTGCTCGTCAGTGCGGCTTGTAGCCCGGACCGCGCAACACCGTGCCAGGCAAGGCGCCGGTGTGTTTGCCGTGATCGGCGACCAGGGTTCCATTCACGATCACCCAGTCGATGCCCGCGGGCATGACCAACGGATACTCGTAGTTCGGCGTGTCATCGATGCGGTCGTAGTTGAAGATGGTCACGTCGGCGCGCAGACCCTCGCGGATGACGCCGCGGTCCCACAGCTTCAGACGCGCGGCCGGCCAGCCGGTCATCTTGCGGATGGCGTCCGGCAGGGTGATGACGTGGCGGCGCTTCGACGTATTCGGCGATCACGCGCGGGAAGTTGCCGTAGGCGCGCGGGTGCGGCAGGCCGGTGGCGTCGATCTCGCCGAAGTGCACGCTGGCACCGGCGTCCGAACCGATCGAGACCCAGGGCTGTTTCAGTGCCGTTTCGATGTCGCGCTCATCGATCATGAAGAACAGCCCCATGGCGCGGTTCGGCAGGGCGTCGAGCACGATGTCCCAGCAGACGTCGTTGGGATCCTCGTGCACCTGTTCCGCGATATAGGCGATCGACTTGTAACGGTACCTGTCCCACTTGGCGTTATAGGCGTTGGCGAGCACGATGTGGTCCCAGCCGCCGGACGCCTGCACCAGGTTCGACCAGCCGGGCTCTGATCCCGCGGCCACTTCTTGCTTTAGCTTCTCGCGCACCTTCGGATCGCGCAGGCGTTCGAACCCGGTCTTCTCGCCGTCGGCGAACACCCAGTTGGGCACGGTGATCGACAGGCCCGTACCGCCGGCAGTGTAGACGTACATGTCGGCGGCGATATTCACGCCGCGCGCGCGCGCGTCTTCGACCTTGGCCACGGCCTGGGGCATCAGCTTGCCCCACTCCGGCGCATAGGCGGCCTTGAAGTGGAAGATCTCGACTTCGATGCCGGAGCGTTCGCCGATGGCGATGGACTCGTCGATGGCCTTGAGCAGGTCGCCGCTCTCGTCGCGCATATGGCTGGCGTAGATGCCGCCGTAGGACTTGGCGACCTTGGCGAGGTCGACCAGTTCGTCGGTGTTCTGGAAACTGTAGGGCGGATAGATCAGCGCCGTCGCAATGCCCATGGCGCCCGCGCGCATGGCCTGGGCGACGTGATCGCGCATGGCGGATTCCTGAGCCTCGGTCGGGCGGCCGTCCTTGTCGCCCATCACCTCGACGCGCGCCTGGCCCGCGCCGTAGTAGGTGCCGAAGTTGATCGAAATGCCTTTGCGCTGCAGGTCGGTGAACCATTTGTCGAGCTGGGCGGAGCCGACTTCGCTCCCGCCCTCGCCCGCGATGGCGGTGGTGACGCCCTCGAACACCTTGTTCTCGGCCTTGCCGTTCATCGGCAGCGTGCCGCCGGACTGGTCCATGGAATTGATCCAGCCGGGCGTGACATAGTCGCCCTCAGCGTCGATCTCGCGCGCGCCGTGGCCGTCGACCTTGCCGATCTTCACGAAGCGGCCGTTCTTGATGGCGACGTCGGCCATGACCCACGGACTGCCGGTGCCGTCGATCACGCGGCCGTTGCGGATGACGAGGTCGTATGCAGCGCCGGGCGCGGCGTGTTTGGGCGCGGGTGCGGCGCCCATCATGACCAACGCCGCCGCCAGGAGGCCCATCGATCGGATCCGTTGCATCGTCGCGCCTTTCATTACTCGAGAAGGTCGGACCGGGCCGCCCGCGTACGTGCGGACGACCCGATCCCCCGAACCGGCGGAGGGAACACGCGCGCGATCCGGAACTCACTTCGTCGTCAGTACTGGGTGTTGAAGCCCATCAGGTGGAACAGGACGCCGACCCACAGGAGCATCAGGGCCGACGCGGCTACGAAGACCGAGCCGACCTTGTCCTTCCACCTCGATCCGCCGCGCCATACCCGCCAGAGGTCCCAGAGGGCAAACACGGCCGTGCCGACGAAAGCGACGAGACCGGCGATTCCCATGGTCAGGACGATGCCGTCGTTGGCGTCGGAGGCTCGCGCAATGTCGCCGAGCAGCCATTGCAGCAGCAGGAAATAACCGCCGAAGACCACGACTGCCGCTAGCGCGAAAGCGCGCGTCGCGCGGTAGACTAGCGCGTCCCGCCCGCTGAGCGCGAACGACGAGCCGTACTGTTTGCGCGTGAACGCCAGGATCGGCCACAGCAGACCGGTAAGCAACAGGATCGCGAGCGAGGCGAACAAGGCCGGCGTCATCCAACCGGGCGAACGCCAGCCAGGCGTCCGCAGGAAGGCCGCGGGCGGCGCCATGCTGAGTTCCGAACATGACCGGACGGCCGTCCTTCAGGATGGCCTGCATCTCGTCATTGCGGTCATCCATGTTGCGCCAGACGAAGGGCTGGACCTCTACCCACTTGGCCGCGACGCGGCCCCCTGGGTTCGGGAGCGACAGGGTCCCGTCGGGATTGGCGGTCAGGGTCATCCCTCCGAGCAGCTCGCCGATGCTGACGAAGCTGGTGAATGAGCGGCGCGAAGATTTCCCACAGCCCCGCCATCAGCTTTGCGTGCGCGAGCGCCGTGGCCTTGTCCACGGCCGGCGCCGGCAGCGGGCGCGTGTCGGGGAAATAGCGGTCGGCGAAGCCCTGGTAGAGCGCGCCCTGCAGGCCGCCGACGGCGCCGGGCTTTCCGGGGCTGTTCAGCGAGATGAAGACGCCGACGTTGTCGTCGATGAACAGCCGCATGTCGCTGAGGAAGACCTGGGTCCCGCCGTTGTGCCAGACGACGCGGTGGCCGTTGCGGTAATCCTCGACGAAGCCCAGCGCCATAGCGTTGAGCGCCGGATATATCTTGGGCTGCGCGGCGTGCAGCGCGATCGCCGTCTCCGGCTTCATGATCCGCGCGTTCCCGTACGCGCCGTTCTGCAACTGAGCGATCATATAGTGGCCCATGTCCTCGCCGGAGGCGGCGAGCTGGCCGGCGGGCGCCGGCGGTACGGACTCGATGTACAAGGGCATCGTCGAGCCCGTCCTGTAACCCTTGCTCAGGAAGGGTTTCACGCTGGCGGGAAACGGTTCCTGCACCGACGAGTGCGTCATGTCGAGCGGCTGCAGGATGTGTTGGGTGACGTAGTCGGCCCACGACTGGCCCGACACGCGCTGAACGATGTAGCCCGCGAGCGAGGCGGCGTAGTTAGAGTAAGCGGGGACTTCACCCGGCGCGAAGACGCGCTTGGGCGTCCAGCCCTTGACGTACGCCTCGAGCGTCGTGTCGGGCTTGTTCGACATCAGGTACTTGTACTTTTCCTCAAAGCCGCCCGTGTGCGTCATGATCTGGCGCAGGGTGATGGGCTTGCCGGCGCGCGGCGGGATCTTGAAGTCGAGGTAGCGGTTCACGTCAGTGTCGAGATCGAGCTTGCCTTGCTCGACCAGCTGCATCACCGCGGTCCAGGTGAAGGTCTTGGTGATCGACCCGGGCCGGAACATCGTGGTTTTCGGATCGATCGGCGCCTTGGTCGCGAGGTCCGCGTAGCCGTAGCCGCGCTCGGTCAGCACCTGGCCGTCCTTGACCACCACGACCACCGCGCCGGGGATGTCGCCGTTCTTGATCGAGGCCGGGACCAGGCCGTCGAGCCAGGCGTCGACGTCCTCACGGGTCAGAGGATGGGCCGCGGCGGGAGCTGCGACCGCGACGGGCGCGACCGCCGGCGTGGGCTGCGCCGTCATCGCTGGCGCGCCGATCAACAGGAGTCCCAACACTGCCACGGTGGCGATCTGCAGACTTTTCATGCGCCATCTCCGCTCTGAATAGAGATCGGGCCGGGCCGTCTTGCGACGGCCCGGCCCCGCAGACCGGTGGAGGGAACACTCATCCGGTCCGTAGCCCCCGTTCAGTCGCCCCTTAGAACTTCTTCGAGATCGTGAATCCCCAGGTCGCTGGCTGAATGATGCCCACCGAGGTGTAGTCCGTGGCGCCGCCGTTGCCGCCGAAGGCGGTGTAGGCATGGCTGTTGGTGATGTTCTTACCCCAGACCTCAAAGCGCGTGCGGTCCACTTCGACGCCGGCCCGCAGGTCAAGCGTGTCGTAGCCAGGCAGACGCTCACGCCCCAGACCCGAGCTGTCAAAGTCGGTGGAGACGCTGGTCTGATAGGCCAGGGTGCCGCCCACGAAGGCGACGCCGTCGCTCCACGCCTGCCAGTCGTATTCACCGTCGAGCGCGGTCGACCACTTCGGCACCATCGGAAGAGAGTCGCCCTTCTTGCCGAAAATGCCCGGTGCATCGGTGGTCAGGGAAGCATTGGTGTCGGCGCCGTTCCAGCTGAGGGTCAGGCCCTGGATCGGCACCCAGGTCCATTCCCATTCGAAGCCTTCGCTCTGCGCCTTGCCGCCGTTGCCGTCCACGCCGTAGCCGTTGATGACCTCGAAGACCTGAATGTCGCGCCAGTCGACGTAGAAGACCGCCGCATCGAGCCGCACCTTGCCGTCGTCGAACGACGTCTTGATACCCGCCTCATAGCTCTGGTTTTTGTCGGCGTTGTAGCTGAACGGCGTGCCCGGAGGTGCGTTCGGCGGCACCACGTTCGGACCGCCAGGCCGGTAGCCGGTAGCGAAGCGCGCGTACAGCATAGTGTCGTCGCTGAGCTTATACTTGCTGCCGAGCTGCCAGGTGGCGAGGTCGTTCTTCGATGGCGTGGAAATGTCGACCGCATAGGGCGGCGGTGATGTATTGCCCACCAGCAGGCCGCTCACCGTCTCGTGCGCGAACTGCGTCTGGTCGGTATAGCGCCCGCCCGCCGTCACGTCCCACTGGGGCGTGATGTGATAGGTAAGGTCGCCGAAACCCGCCCATTCCTTGTAGCTCGAGGTTAGCAATGGATCTTCGAGGTCCGGGATGGCGGAGAGCGGCTTGTCGCTGCCGATTTCGCTGACTTGAAGATGCTGATTCAGCGAACCCCGCTCATAGGTATAGTAAGCGCCGGCGATCCATTCGAAGCCGTTTTCGGACTTCGGCGATTGCAGCCGGAGTTCCTCGGTAAACTTGCTGTCGTCGACCTGGTTGCGGAACGGAAGCGCCGTCGGCGGAGTCACGCCGAAACCGGGATCGACCAAGAGGTCGATATATTCGCCGTAGGTGAAGCTGCCCGCCACCTGGGCATTGGTGAAGTCGCTGACCAGCGTGTTGTTGACCGTGCCGTAGCTCGTCGACGACGTGAGGTTGGCGAAGCCCATGTCCCATTTCGCGGTCGCATTGTAGTCGCGGTACTGGAAGCTGAGGGGTGTCGGGATGTAGGAGAAGGTGTCGAAGAGACCGAAAGTCGGCGTCTGACTTGGCGCCGAGCCGCTCGCATTCTCGTTGATATCTTCCGCGCCGGTTCCGCCGGTGTTCATGTTCTGGGCGAAGGCCGTTAGGCGCAGCGAGAACTTGTCGCTGGGCCTCCACTCCAGTTCGACGCGGCCGCCGTCCTTGTGGCCCTTGTTAATGTCGGACTGGTTGAGTTCGACGTTGTTGATCCAGCCCGGCATGTCGACGTGGTAGGCGCTGACGCGCAGGGCCAGAGTGTCGCCGAGCGGGATATTGACCATCCCCTTGACGTCCCAGCCCGTGGAGCCGTGGTTCACGGTGTCGACGCCCGCCTCCATCGAGGCCGAATATTTTCCAAACTCGGGCGCGTTGGTGACGAACTTAAGCAGACCGCCCTCGGTGTTGGAGCCGTAGAGCGTACCCTGGGGTCCGCGCAGCACCTCGATCCGGTTCATGTCGTAGGGATCGTAGTTGGCCGCGACGACGGCGCCGTCCGCCAGGCCCGAACTCGAACCGATCGGCGTCTCGTCCACATAGACCGCGACCGTCGAGGCCACGCCGCCAGCGTTCAAGCCGCGCAGAGTGAGGCGGACTTCGCCGGGGCTGTCGCTTTCGATATTGAGGCCCGGAACCAGCTTTGCGTAGTCCGAAAAATCCACCGCGTTCAGCTTTTCGAGCTGAGCCTGAGGCAGAGCCGAGATCGACATCGGCACGTCTTTCTGGGCCTCGGGTTTCTTTTCAGCTGTGACGATGACTTCTTGGACGGTATTGGCCTGTGCGGGCGGGGCATCCGCCGCGAAGGCCGGGGCTGCCAGGGCCAGAGCTGAGGCCGAAGCCAGGAGTCCGATTAGGTGAGAACGACGCATGGTTTGATCCCCCAAGCTAGCGCGGGTTCAGATTCCGCTGATTTGAGGCAAGATGACAATGATTTTTCATTTTGCGCAACTACTTTTCATTTTTCGCACATAATGGGGTTTGCAGTGGCGTTTTGGCGCCACGCTGACTAAGGTTTCGCCCGAGAGGTGATATGGCCGACCGTTCCTCATCCGGCCGCTCCCAGGCCAAGCCCGGGGCGGTTCTGAAGACCCTGCGCACCCAACGCGGATGGACCCTGTCCGAGGTGAGCCAGCGCACCGGCCTGCCGGTTTCGACCCTGTCCAAGGTCGAAAACGACAAGATGTCCCTGACCTACGACAAGCTGACCCGAATCAGCGAAGGGCTCGAGATCGACATCGCCCAGCTGTTCGGGGGCGCGGACCTGGGGGCCGACGCCTCGGGCGCGGCGACCGGCCGGCGCAGCATTACCCGCGCCGGCGAAGGCAAGTCGATCGAGACTCAGACCTACGGCCACCTCTACCCGGCCGCGGATTTGCTGAACAAACGGCTGGTGCCGATCATCGCCGACGTGCGCGCCCGCAGCGCCGATGAGTTCGGCGAAATGATCCGCCACCCGGGCGAGGAGTACGCCTATGTCATCGAGGGCGAGGTCGAACTCCACACCGAGCTCTATGCGCCGGTGCATCTGAAGACCGGGGATTCGATCTATTTCGACAGCGGCATGGGCCACGTCTACGTCAATGTCGGCAAGGGAACCTGCCGCATCCTGTCGGTGTGCTCGAGCCCCGAATCCCAGCTGATCGCCGCCATGCGCAGCGGCCAGGCCGGCGAACCCGTCGCGCCCCCCGCCCCGCCCAAGCGCGTCCGCGCCGGCCGCTGATCAACCTCCCCTTGCGAAAGCGGGCTCGCATCGGCTAGCCAAGCCCCGCCGCCTTCCGGCGGCGCTTTTTTCCAACCGGAAAACTCCGGAGGCGGCCCGCGTCGGCCCCGCGCCGCGCAGTCCCTTGTCTTCCTTGCCTGAGACGATGCCGGCGTCGGCGCATGTGTCGCCCTGGCTTTTTTCGCGAACCGCAACTATTTTTCTTTTTCGGAATATGCGAGCCTTTGGTCGGGCGGCACGGGAATCTGGGGTCAGGGCTTGAGCGCCGGCGAGTACGACATTCTGGTGATCGGCGCGGGCATGGCGGGCGCTTCGGCGGCCGCGCATCTGGCGTTGAACCGCCGTGTGCTGGTGCTCGAGCGCGAGGGCCAACCCGGCTATCACTCGACCGGACGGTCCGCGGCCCTGTTCTCGGCCATCTACGGCTCCGAGCCGGTGCGCGCCCTGTCGCGGGCCAGCCACGACTTCTTCCATGCCCCGCCGCCCGGCTTTGCCGAAGCGCCGCTGGTGCGGTCGCGCGCGGCCATGCACATCGCCACCGCCGAGCAGGCCGAGCGCTTGGCCCGCTACGCCGCCCTGCCCGACGTGGCCCAGGTTTCGCGCAAGCTGAGCCGCGACGAGGCGCTCACCTTGTGTCCGATCCTGCGCGCGGACCAGCTTCACTCCGCTCTCGTCGAGCTCGAAGCGGCGGACGTCGATGTCCACGGCCTGCACCAGGGCTATCTGCGCCTGCTTCGCGAGCGCGGCGGAACCTTGCTGACCGATCGCGCCGTCGAGTCCCTGAGCCATGAAGGCGGCCGTTGGCTGCTGCGCGCCGGCGGCGAAGAGTTCGCCGCGCCGGTGGTGATCAACGCGGCCGGCGCCTGGGCCGACGAGATCGCGGGCTTCGCGGGCGTCGCTTCCATCGGGCTTCAACCGATGCGCCGCACCGCTATCCTGGTCGAACCGCCGCCGGGAGCCGACATCGACGACTGGCCAATGGTCATCGACGCGGATAAGTCGTTCTACTTCAAACCCGATGCGGGCCTGATCCTGCTGTCGCCCGCGGACGAGACCCCTATGGACCCCTGTGACGTCCAGCCCGATGAGTGGGACGTGGCCGTGGCTGTTGATCGGGTCGAAACCGCAACGACGCTGAAGATCACCCGGGTGAAGCACCGCTGGGCGGGCCTGCGCAGCTTCGTCGCCGACCGCGCGCCGGTCGCGGGCTTCGACGCCGACGCGCCGGGCTTTTTCTGGCTCGCCGGTCAGGGCGGCTACGGCATCCAGACGGCGCCGGCCCTGTCGCGCGTGGCCGCCGCCCTGGCGCTCAATCAGCCGATCCCGGCGGAGATCGCGGCCCACGGCGTGAACACCGCCGACCTGGCCCCCGCGCGCCTGCGCCCGCTCGCCGACGCGCCCCGCGAAGCCCGCGGCTGATCCCAATTCTTTCGCTTGCGGGGTGGACGCGGCGGCGGCGCGGTCGCTAAGCCTGCCGCACACATTTTGCTTGAAGGAGCCCGCCCGTGAGCCAGGCGCTGCGGAACAGTCCCCCGCTGGAAGATTTCTGGATGCCGTTCACCGCCAACCGCCGCTTCAAGGCGGCGCCGCGCCTGCTCGCCGAAGCCGAGGGCGTCTGGTATCGCGACATCGACGGTCGGCCCGTGCTCGACGGCGCGTCTGGCCTATGGTGCGTCAATGCCGGCCACGGCCGCCGCGAGATCGCTGACGCGGTCGCCAAGCAGCTGATGAAGATGGACTACGCGCCGACCTTCCAGATGGGCCATCCCCTGCCCTTCGAAGCGGCGCATGCGCTGAAGGCGATCCTGCCGGAGGCGATGGACGGCGTCTTCTTCACCAACTCCGGCTCCGAAAGCGCCGACACCTCGCTGAAGATCGCGCTGGCCTACCACGTCGCGCGCGGCGATCCCGAGCGCAACATTCTGGTCGGCCGCGAACGCGGCTATCACGGGGTGAACTTCGGCGGCATTTCCGTGGGCGGCATCGCGCACAACCGCGCCAAGTTCGGGCCGCTGTTGCCTAACGTCGATCACCTGCGCCATACCCACGACCCCGCGCGCAACGCCTTCTCCAAGGGCCAGCCCGCGCACGGCGGCGTCGAGATGGCCGAGGATCTGCTGCGCCTGTTCGAGATCCACGGCGCGGACCGGATCGCCGCCGTCATCGTCGAGCCCATGGCCGGATCGACCGGCGTGCTCGTGCCGCCCGTGGGTTATCTCGATCGCCTGCGCGAACTGTGCAGCGAGCACGGCATTCTGCTGATCTTCGACGAAGTGATCACCGGCTTCGGCCGCACCGGTGCGGCGTTCGCGGCGCAACGCTATGGCGTGACGCCCGACATCATGGGCCTGGCCAAGGGACTGACCAACGGCGCGATTCCCATGGGCGCGGTCGCGGTGACCGCCGAGGTGCGCAACAGCATCATCAACGCCGCCGATCCGCTCGCGGTCGAGCTGATGCACGGCTACACCTATTCCGGCCACCCCGCCGCCTGCGTCGCCGCCATCGCCACCATCGACATCTATCGCAACGAGGGCCTGTTCGAACGCGCCGCGGAGCTCGCGCCCTATTGGCAGGAGGCCGTGCACAGCCTGCGCGGAACGCCCAACATCATCGACATCCGCAATGACGGCTTGGTCGCCGGCATCGAAATGACGCCGCGCGCCGAGGGCCCCGGCAAGCGCGGCTACGACGTCTACGTCGACTGCTTCGCCCGCGGCCTGCTCTGCCGCGTCACCGGCGACACTTTGGCGCTGGCGCCGCCGCTGATCATCGAGAAAGCGGAGATCGACCGCATCGTCGACACGGTGGGCAAGGCGATCGCGGCTGCGGCGTAACCTCCTCCACCGTTTTCGCCAGAAAACGGGGGAGGTGTCGCGGAGCGACGGAGGGGGCGCGCCTCAAACGCGACGTTGTGTCTGCTTCGACCGACCCCTGAACGCTGTGCGGTCGCACGCCCCCTCCGTCCCCACGGGACACCTCCCCCGAACGCTGCCGCTTTTCGGGGGAGGAGGATTGGCGCCCACCTAGCTTAAGGCCTGTTCCAGGTCCGCGATCAGGTCATCCACGTGTTCGATGCCGACCGACAGCCGCAGGAGGTTGCGGGGCGTCTTGGTGTCGGGGCCTTCGACCGAGGCGCGGTGTTCGATCAGGCTTTCTACGCCGCCGAGGCTGGTGGCGCGGGTGACCAGTTTGCAACGCGCCGCGATCCCGAACGCGCGTTGCTCGTCACCTCTGGTCTGGAACGACAACATGGCGCCGAAACGGCTCATCTGACGTTTGGCGATGTCGTGACCGGGGTGATGCGGCAGGCCGGGATAGTAGACCGCCTCGACGCCCGCGTGGTTGGACAGGAATTCGGCGATGGCGCCGGCGCTTTCGCACTGTTGCCGCACGCGCAGCGCAAGCGTGCGTATGCCGCGCATCACCAACCAGCAATCGAACGGGGCCGCGACCGCGCCGGTGGTCGCCTGGATGTCCTTCAGACGGGTCAGGAATTCGCCTTCGCGCTTCACACTGACCACGCCGCCCAGCACGTCGCTGTGACCGCCGAGGTATTTCGTCGTCGCATGCATGATCACGTCGGCGCCGCGATCGAACGGCTGGGTCAGCACCGGCGTTCCCCAGGTGTTGTCGCAGGCCAGCATGGCGTCGGCCGCGTGCGCGATTTCCGCCACCGCGGCGATGTCGGTGATTTTCAAGAGCGGGTTGGACGGCGTCTCGATCCAAATCAGGCGCGTCTTCGGACGCACCGCCGCCTTGACCGCCGCCAGGTCGCTCATGTCGACGAAGCTCGCCTCGACGCCCAGCGGACCGAGGACCTCGCGCAGCAGTTTCACCGTGCCGTGGTAGACGTCGAGCGGCGCGATCATGTGCGCGCCCGGCCCCAGCGCCATGAACACCGCCGTCTCCGCCGCCTGGCCCGAGCTGAACGCGGCACTTGCCACAGCGCCGTCGAGTTCGGCCATACAGGCTTCAAGCTGCCCGCGCGTGGGGTTGGAGTTGCGCGCATACATGTGCCCGAACGGATAGCTCCCGTCGGGCGCCCGCTCGAAGGTGGTGGCCAGGTGGATCGGCGGCGCCACCGCCCCGGTCGCGGCGTCCGGCGCGTGACCGGCGTGCACGGCGAGGGTCTCGAGGTGGGGCTTGGTCATGGGTGAATGCCTCCGACGCGATGCCCTGCCTTTTGCACTCCCATTTATGCCCCGTCACCCCCGGACTTGTTCCGGGGGTCCATCGGTCTGCAAGCTCCAAAGGCTTGGGCGAGCGTCCAGCGAGCCACCGCGCCCTTGCCGCGCCGCCGGTTCGCGCAGAGCGCTCACACATCTCTTTCTGCAAGGACCACCATGGACCCCCGGAACAAGTCCGGGGGTGATGGAAAAAAATAGGGGAGGAAGCGCGCTACGCCTCTTCCTTCACGCCCCGCGCCGCACAGTCCAGCGCCTGGAACTCCTCGTCGCTCAGGTCGATGTTCACCGCAGCGGTGTTTTCCTCGAGGTGCGCGACCTTGCCGGTGCCGGGGATGGGCAGCATGACGGGACTGCGCTTGAGCACCCACGCAAGTGCGATCTGGCTCGGCGCGGAGCCGTGCGCATGAGCGATGCGGTCGAGCACCGAGCCGGGCTTGGCGAGATCGCCCGCGGCCAGCGGATACCAGGGGATGAACCCGATGGCGTGCTGTTCGCAGTAGTCGAGCACGGCTTCGCTCTTGCGGTCGACCAGGTTGTAGCGGTTCTGCACGGTGGCGACCGGAAACACCTTCGATGCGGCCTCGATCTCTTCCACGGAGACTTCGCTGAGGCCCGCGTGAGCGATGATGCCTTCGTCGAGCATGGCCCTGATCGCGCCGAACTGGTCCTCGCGTGGCACGTTCGCGTCGATGCGGTGCAGCTGCCACAGCGCGATCTGCTCGACGCCGAGCTTCTTCAGGCTCTTCAACGCCTCGGCGCGCAGGTGTTCCGGCTTCGCGTCGGAGTTCCACACGTCGGGGGCGGGGCGCACCAAGCCGCCCTTGGTGGCGATGGTCAAACCCTTGTACGGGTGCAGCGCTTCGCGGATCAGCTCTTCCGAAACGTCGGGTCCGTAGGAATTCGCCGTGTCGATGAAGTTGATCCCGAGCTCGGGCACGCGCTTCAGCGTGCGGATCGCTTCGTCGTGGTCCTCGGGCGGTCCCCAGATGCCGCGCCCGGTGACGCGCATGGCGCCGAAGCCGAGACGGTGCACGGCGATCTCGCCGCCGATCTTGAACGTGCCGGACTTACCCGCGTTTGGGGCGGCGTCGATGGTCGACATGAGGAGGCTCCTTGAAAGCTATTGGAATCCGACGACCGGGTGCGGCGCATAGGGCGCCTCGAGCGCGGAGATTTCTTCGGGCGTGAGTTTGAGGGCGAGCGCTGCAACCGCATCGGTCAGGTGTTGCGGCTTCGACGCGCCCACGATGGGCGCGCTCACGCCGGGCTTCTGGATCACCCAGGCCAACGCCACCTGGGCGCGCGACACGCCGCGCCCGTCGGCGATGCGGCCGACCGTATCGATCACCGCGTGGTCCGATTCTTGGGCAGTCGTGTAGAGCGTCTTGCCGAAGACGTCCTTTTCCTGCCGTTCGCTGGTCTCATCCCAGGCGCGCGCCAGTCGTCCGCGCGCCAGCGGGCTCCATGGAATGACGCCGATGCCCTGGTCGCGGCAGAGCGGCAGCATCTCGCGCTCTTCCTCGCGGTTCAGCAGGTTCAGATGGTCCTGCATGGACACGAACTCGGCCCAGCCGTTCAAACGCGACACCATCAGCGCCTTCATGAACTGCCAGGCGAACATGGACGAAGCGCCGATGTAACGCGCCTTGCCCGCGCGCACGACATCGTTCAGCGCCTCCAGCGTCTCTTCGATCGGCGTCGCATGATCCCAGCGGTGGATCTGGTAGAGGTCGACATAGTCGGTGCCCAAACGCCTCAGGCTGTTGTCGATTTCCTCGAAGATGGCGCGGCGCGACAGGCCGGCGCCGTTCGGACCGGGCCGCATGCGGCCGTTGACCTTGGTGGCGAGCACGATCTCCTCGCGGCGCGAATAGGTCTTGATCGAGCGCCCGACAATCTCTTCCGAACTGCCGTCGGAATAGACATTGGCCGTGTCCCAGAAATTGATCCCCAGCTCCACCGCCTGTTTCAGCAGCGGCTTGCTCTCGTCCTCGGGTAGGGTCCAGGCGTGGTTCCCCCGCCCCGGCTCGCCATAGGTCATACAGCCCAGGCAGATGCGCGAAACCTCGAGGCCGGTCTTGCCGAGCTTCCCGTATTCCATGGCGCATCCCTCCAGCAGCGGGACGCATATATGCGCCCGGACGCCGGAGCGCGAGGGCGCTAGTCGATCAACGCGTAGGCCGGCAGGGTCAGGAACTCCTCGCAGACAGGCGCGAGCGTCATATCCCGGAACAAGCGGGCGGCGTCCTGGAGGCGGGACAACTCGGGGCGGGCCCGGAGCGGCGCCATCTCGTCTTCGAACAGGGCGTCGAACAGCGCGGGCGTCACGATGCGCCCGTCGTCGAGCTGCGGCCTTGCGGTTCAGCCACTGCCAGATCTGGGTGCGGCTGATCTCGGCCGTGGCCGCATCCTCCATCAGATTGTAGAGCGGAACCGCGCCGCGGCCGCGCAGCCAGGCCTCGATGTACTGCACGCCGACGCGGATGTTTTCGCGCAGGCCGTGCTCGGTGCGCGCGCCCTCGTGCACTTTCAGCAGTTGCTCGCGGCCGACGCTCACGTCCTCGCGCAGGCGATCGAGTTGGTTCGGACCCGGCATGACGCGGTCGAACACCTCCATCGCCACCGGCACGAGGTCGGGGTGCGCCACCCAGGTGCCGTCGTGGCCGGCGTTGGCTTCGCGCTCCTTGTCGGCGCGCACCTTGGCGAAGGCGGCCTCATTTGCGGCCTCATCGCCCTTCACCGGAATCTGCGCCGCCATGCCGCCCATGGCGAAGGCGCCGCGGCGGTGACAGGTCTTGATCAGCAGTTCGGAATAGGCGCGCAGGAAGGCGTCGCCCATCACCATCTTGGCCCGGTCCGGCGTCAGCGCCTGCGGATGCGCGCGCAGGCGCTTGATGAAGCTGAAGATGTAGTCCCAGCGGCCGCAGTTCAGGCCCGCGATGTGCTCGCGCAGTTCGTAGAGGATCTCGTCCATCTCGAACGCGGCCGGCAGGGTCTCGATCAGCACCGTGACCTTGATGGTTCCTTGCGGGATGCCCAGGGTTTCCTGGGCGAAGACGAAGACGTCGTTCCACAGCCGCGCCTCGAGCCGGCTCTCCATCTTCGGCAGGTAGAAATACGGACCCGAGCCCTGGGCGATCGCTGCCTTGGCGTTGTGGAAGAGATAGAGGCCGAGGTCGAACAGCGCCGCCGGAAATCGGCGACCCGTCGATCGTCAGATGCTTCTCCGGCAGATGCCAGCCGCGCGGTCGCACCAGCAGCACCGCGGGCTTGTCGCCCAGCGCATAATGCTTGCCCGAATTCGCATCGGTGAAGTCGAGGGCGCCGGACCAACGGTCCTTCAGATTCGACCTGGCCCTCGATCAGATTGTCCCAGGTCGGCGAGGTTGCATCCTCGAAGTCCGCCATGAACACCTTCGCCCCGGAGTTCAGGGCGTTGATGATCATCTTGCGATCGACCGGACCGGTGATCTCCACGCGCCGGTCGAGCAGGTCCTCGGGGATCGGCGCCACGCGCCAGTCCCCGGCGCGGATGTCGGCGGTCTCGGCCAGGAAGTCGGGCGTCTCGCCGGCGTCGAAGCGCTGTCTGCCGGACGTCACGTGCGGCGAGGAGTTCGAGACGCCGCGCGTCGAAGCGGCGGTGCAACTCGGTCAAGAAACGCAGCGCCTCCGGGGTCAGGATTTCCGAGGCGCGGCCGGAAACCGGGCGCGTGAGTAGGGTGGCGCTGTCCGGCGCGGCGTCGAGGGGCATGGTCATTCCGGGGTTGTTTCAGGGGTGGGCGGCGATGTCGAGAACTTCGACGCACTTAGTTCCTCCCCCGGCCGAAGGCCGTTGGGGAGGGGGACCATGCGGAGCACGGTGGAGGGGCCGGCGCGACGATCGGGGGTTAGCGTGGGTGGACGCACACACGACGACAATCATTTAGCCTCGCGCTGGCCCCTCCACCATGCTTCGACTTCACTCGCATGGTCCCCCTCCCCTACGCGCTTCGCGCGGGGAGGAATTTTGGTGCGCGCCCTACGCCCGGATCTCTTCCGCGGCGATGGTGTAGCGAGCGGTCGCCTTGCTGCGGTCTTTCTCCGACAGCTTTTTCCACTCGGCCTTGGCTTCGTCGCGGTCTTCGAACGGGCCGACGATGGTGGAGCCGCCGTCGCGCAGAGACTTGAACTGCATACAGGTGTAGTCGCCGCCGACCACCCAGAAACGTTGCTTGGTCATCGTAAACACTCCTCTATTTACTCGGCCGCGACCTTGGTCGCGTCGAACTGATCGGTTTCGGTGGATTGCGCCATGGCGGTGGTCGAGGACAGGCCGCCGGTGATGACGGTCGCCACGCGGTCGAAGTAGCCGGTGCCGACCTCGCGCTGGTGGCGCGTGGCGGTGTAGCCCGCCGCTTCGGAGTCGAACTCGGCCTCCTGCAGCTCCGAATAGGCCGCCATGCCGCGGTCGCGGTAGCCGGACGCCAGCTCGAACATGCGTGGTTGAGGCGTGGAAGCCCGCCAGGGTCACGAACTGGAACTTGTAGCCCATGGCCCCCAGCTCGCGCTGGAAGCTGGCGATGGTCGCCGCGTCCAGCTTGGCGCGCCAGTTGAACGACGGCGAGCAGTTGTAGGCCAGCAGCTTGCCGGGATGACCGCGCGTGGATGGCTTCGGCGAACGCGCGCGCTTCGTCCAGGTTCGGGTGCGACGTCTCCCACCACAACACGTCGGCGTACGGCGCGTAGGCAAGGCCGCGCGCGATGCAGTGGTCGAGGCCTGTGCCTTCCTTCAGGCGGTAGAAGCCTTCCGGCGTACGCGAGCCTTCTTCGATGAACGGGCGGTCGCGCTCGTCCACGTCGCGAGGTGATCAGCTTGGCCGATTCGGCGTCGGTGCGGGCCACGATCAGGGTCGGCACGCCCATCACGTCGGCGGCCAGGCGCGCGGCGATCAGGTTGCGCTCGTGCGCGGCGGTGGGGATCAGCACCTTGCCGCCCAGGTGGCCGCACTTCTTCTCCGAGGCCAGCTGGTCTTCGAAGTGCACGCCCGCCGCGCCAGCTTCGATGAAGGCCTTCATGATCTCGAACGCGTTGAGCGGTCCGCCGAAGCCGGCTTCCGCGTCGGCGACGATCGGGCGCGAACCAGTCGCGCTCGACGCCGCCCTCGGCATGCTCGATCTGGTCGGCGCGCTGGAGGGTGCGGTTGATGCTGACGGCACAGCTCCGGCGCCGGCGTTGGCCGGATAGAGCGCTCTGGTCCGGGATACATGGCGCCGGCGGTGTTGGCGTCCGCCGCCACCTGCCAGCCGGACAGATAGATCGCCTTCAGGCCGGCGCGGACCATCTGCATGGCCTGGTTGCCGGTGACCGCGCCCAGCGCGTTCACGTAGGGCTCGGACTGCAGCAGGGCCCAGAGCTTGTTGGCCCCGCGCTCGGCCAGGGTGTGGCTGATCGGGACCGAGCCGCGCAGGCGTTCGCACGTCCTGCGGTCCGTAGGGCCGCTCGATCCCGTCGAAACGGCCTGGCGGAGCGGACGGGAACCAGGGTGGAAAAGTCGGTCATGACTATGTCTCCTTGAATCTCGGGAGCCTTCAGGCGGCCGGCTGAGTCAGCAGAACACCCAAGCTGGACAAGTGAAACACAGCTCGGCCGTGGATTCAGCCATCTGTGTCACAGTGTGACTTGCCAGTATTTGTCATATTATGACAAACTGACTCCATGGCTGAGCAGCCGAACGCAAGCTGTTCCTGGGCGGGCGTCTGAAGCGGCTGCGGCGGGACCTGGGCCGCGACCCAGACCCGGATGGCCGAGGACCTCGGCGTGTCGCCCAGCTACCTCAACCATCTGGAGCGCAACCAGCGCCCGGTCACCGCCCAGCGTGCTGCTGCGGCTCGCCGAGACCTACGACATCGACCTGCGCAGCTTTCACCGGCGACCAGGACGGCGGCGGCGAGGCCGACCTGCAGGAGGTGTTCGCCGACCCGCTGTTCCGCGACCTCGCCGATCCCGCGCCACGAGATCACCGAGGTGGCCGAGAACGCGCCCGGCGCCGCCGAAGCGATCGTGCGGCTCTATCGCGCCTATGCCGACCGCCGCCGCCGCGCCGCTCTGGCACGCCCGGACGGTCGGCCGCCGACGAAGGCGGCGCTGGATCGACGCCGTCCGACTGGGTGCGCGACTATCATCCAGGCGCAGCGCAACTACTTCCCCGAACTCGACGAGGCCGGCGAGGCGCTCGGCGCCGAGCTGGGCGCCAGCCGGCAGGGACTTCGCCGCCGCGGCGGTCGCAGCGGCTGGCCGACCGCCACGATATCGCAGGTGCCGGGTCGTGCCGCCGCGAGGTGCTGCTCGATTACCTGCGCCGCTACGACATCCATCGCCGGCGCCTGATGCTCGCCGAGACGCTCGCCGGCGCCGGGCCGCGCTTCGCCGTCGCCTATCAGCTGGCGCGACCGAGGAGCACGAGGCGCGATCACCGCCGCGGTCGAGCGCGCCGCAGCGCCGGACCTGCCGACCCGCCGGCTGCTGAAGGTGTCGCTGGCCAACTACCTCGCCGCCGCGATCCTGATGCCCTACGAGGCCTTCCACGAGGCCGCCGAGCGCCCGGCCTACGACATCGAGCTGATGGCGGCCGCGCTTCGGGGCCAGTTTCGAGCAGGTCTGCCACCGGCTGACCACCCTGTCGCGGCCGAGCTCGCGCGGCGTACCGTTCTTCATGCTGCGGGTGGACCAGGCCGGCAATGTCTCCAAGCGGTTCGCCGGCGCGGCCTTCCCGTTCTCGCGCTTCGGCGGCTCCTGCCCGCGCTGGAGCATCCACTCGGCGTTCCGCACGCCCGGGCCGCATGCTCACCCAGATCGTCGAGACGCCCGACGGCGCGCGCTATTTCACCCTGGCGCGCACGGTCGCAGCGCGCCGCGCCGCCTACGGCGGCGCCGAGGACGCCGGACCTCGCCATCGGCCTGGGCTGCGAGCTGAAGTACGCGCCGCGCCTGATCTATGCGCGCGGCCTGGACCTCGCCGATCCCGCGGTCACCGAGATCGGCCCGGCCTGCCGGCTCTGCGAACGCCCCGCCTGCCCGAGCGCGCCGCCGCCGCCGGTCACCCGGACGCTGATGGTGGACGACTTCACCATCGGTCTCGCCCTACCCGTTCGCGACGCACGGCTGAAGCATCACCAGCTCGCCGACGCCCTGCACGCCGCGCCCGCGTCGCCGAACGGGACGGTGAAGGTGCTCGGGTGGTCCGCGGTCTGGATCAGGCGAATCTGCTCGCGGTGCGCGTCGGCCGAGGTCTGGTCGGCGACCGGCTTGGCCGAGTTCCAGTTCTTCTCGTCACCCGGGTCGTTGAGGCTGCGCAAAATCAGCCGCAGGCGCGAGCCCTTGGGCGCGCGGGTGGCGAACCACTGGCCGTCATCGAGGCGGTAGCGGTTCACCTCGCCCGGCTTCACCAGCTCGGGGTGCGAGAGCGATTTGCGGTAACGCGCGCGGAAGGCGCCCCCGTCGAGCTCGTGCGCCTTGCCGTCGGGCGTGATCAACAACAGGTCATAGCTGACGTCTGCGTCGGGCCCGTCGATGGCGAGCGACAGGTCGAGCGCGATGCGGCCGTCGATCTCAGTGTCTTCGCTAAAGGGCGCGGTGTGAAAGACCAGGCCGTCGCCGTGCAGGTCGTCTCCGGGCGGCGCCGGCTTCTGCTCCGCCGCACTCAGGTCGCTGGGATCGGAGATCCACGCGCCGCCCAAGGCGCCCTTCGCATCTGCTTGCAGCACGCCCGAGCGATAGAGGCCGTCGGCGCCGCCCGCGGCGTTAAAATAGAACGTCTGACTGTGTGTCGTCGCGTCCGCGAGCGAGTCGGCGAACTTCCAGCACTCCGCGCCAGGACCCGTCACATAATAGGCGACGTTCTTCTCGAAGAAGGCGGGCTTGGGGCCGCCCGCCATCGCCCAGCGATACCATTCGGTATGCAGCCGCAGCACGTCGAGCACGCTGGCGGGGCCGAAATGCTCGCCGCCCACATCCGGCTTCGGGTCGCGCGTGCCGCCGTGGTCCCAGGGCCCGACGACGAGGAAATAGTCCGCGGGCTGCTTACCGCCATTATTGTCGACCACGTCCTTGTAGAAGGACAGCGTCCCTTGCTGGTCGCCGTCGCGCGCGCCGGAGATGACCAGTTTGGGAAGGTCGATCCTGGCGATCTCTTCCTTGGTCGGCGACAGGCCGCGCCAGTAGTCGTCGAATTCGGGATGGTTCACCCAGGAATGGAAGGTCGCGTTGGGGTTGCCCGCCTCGACGTCGAGCGTCGAGAAGGCCTTCCCCTGTTTGTACATGCGGGTGAAGATGTCGTCCCACAGGCCGCCGTTGGTGAACACTTGGCCGTGGAACGGATGGCCGGTGGTCAGGCTCAGCCACTGCATGTCATATGCGCCCATGATGTTGCGCGACATCGGGAAATCCACGCCGTAACGGACGCTGGCCACCGGCGCGATCGCCACGAGGTGCGGCGGGTGGGCGCCGGCCACCTGCCACTGGTCGCCGCCGGCGTAGGAACCGCCGAACATCGCCACCTTTCCGTTCGACCACGGTTGTTTCGCCAACCATTCGACGACGTCGTAGCCATCCTTCGCGTCGCGCTCGAAGGGAACAAAGTCGCCCTCGGAATCGCCGCGGCCGCGTACGTCGACATAAGCGTAGACGAAACCGCGCCGCGCGAAATAGGCCGCGCTCGGGTGCGAGGTGTCGTCCGGATAGGGCGTGAACATGAAAATGACCGGCAACGGCTCGGTCTCGCCGTAGGGCCGGTAGATGGTCGCGTTCAGATGCGTGCCGTCGCGCAGGGGGATTTTGACATTCATCTGCATGGAGAGCTCGGCCAGGGCCGGATCGGCGATCGCGGGCGGCGACGTGACGGCGACTGCCAGACCCAGGGCGGCCCCGATCACGGCGGCGGCGCACAGGCTGTTGCGCAGGATGGCTTTCATGTGAGAACTCCCCGATCGAGGTGAACCTACCTGATCTGGAGCCAGGGCCAAGTCACTCTCCCCCGTCGGGTGAGGGTAGGAGGAGAGCGTTTTACGCCGCCGCCTCTTTCGCGCGATCCGCCTCGTCGCGCGCCGCCGCGATTTCCTGGCTCAACGCCATAAGCAAGCTGTCGGGCCTCAGCGGCTTGGACACATGGCGATCGGCGCCGGCTTCGCGGCTGGCGTGGACGTGCTCGTCGAGGGCGTTGGCGGTCAGCATGATGACCGGCAGGCGCGCCTTGGCCTGCTCGGCCTCCCAGCGGCGGATTTCGCGCGTGGCGGTGAGGCCGTCCATGACCGGCATCTGCATGTCCATCAGAACCGCATCGAAGCCGCCGGCTTTACCGCCTCGACCGCCAGGACGCCGTTCTCGACCAGGGTCGATCTCGACGCCCGCGGCCTCCAGGATCAGGCGCGCCACGCGCTGATTGGTCGGATGGTCTTCGGCGACCAGGACCTCGGCGCCCTCGACACCGGTCGCATCGGCGGCCGGCGCGTCGGCTCCTTGCGGGTGCGTCGTCGCGCGCGGCAGGGGCAGGCGCAGTTCGAAGGTCGAGCCCTTGCCCTCCTCCGATCGCGCGCTGATCGCGCCGTCCATCAGGTCGGCAAGCGAGCGCGAGATCGACAGGCCAAGGCCGGTGCCGCCGAAGCGTCGCGTCACCGAGGCGTCCGCCTGCTGGAAGCGCCTGAACAACCGCTCGCCGGTGGCGGGGTCGAAACCCACGCCGGTGTCGGCGACGCGGAAGCGCAGCGACTCGCCCGCACGGTCGACGTTCAGCTCCACACGCCCACGGTCGGTGAACTTCACCGCGTTGGAGAGCAGATTAGACAGGATCTGGGTGACCCGCACTGGATCGCCGCGATAGTCGCCGGCCGCTTCGGGCGCCGACGCGCCACTCGAAGGCCAGGCCTTTCTGCTCGGCCACCGCCGCGTGCAACCGCGCAACGCGGCTGATCAGCACCTGCAGGTCGAAGTCGACCGCGTCGAGCGTCATCTGCCCCGCCTCGATCTTGGCGAAGTCGAGGATGTCGGTCAGCACGCGCTCGAGCAGGCGCCCGGACGAGACCACCAGTTCGGCAAGCTCGCGCGTGCGTTCGGTCTTCTGTTCGCGCGCCAGCACCTCGGACACCGCGACCACACCGTTCAGCGGCGTGCGCAGTTCATGGCTCATGTTGGCGAGGAAGCGCGACTTCTCGCGGTTGGCAGTCTCCAGGTCGCGCGTGCGGCGCTTAACCCGGTCCTCCAGGGTGTTCAGCAGCACGCCCACCTTCTCGCGCTCGGAGCGCAGGGCGCGGGCGAGCGCGCCGATCTCGTCGGCGCGGACTTCCAGGTCGGCCACGGCGGCGGACGCCCGGCGGCGTTTGCGGCCGCGCAGGGTGGCGCTTTCCGCCAGACGTTGCAAGGGTTTGACGATATGACGGCGCGCCAGCCACACCACTATCGCGCTCTGCGCCACCGCGGCGAGCGCGCCGAAGATCAGAATCCAGCTTGCAAACTCTGCCGCGGCCGCCGCGAGCTGCGCGCGGGGGTAGCTGATCAGGAACCACCAGTTCGGTCCCGCCAGCCGGCCATAGGCGACGATGTCGCGGCCGTCCGGACTGTCGATGACTCCGGTGTCGTGATGCTGCACGCGGATCTTCGCCACGGTTTCACGCAGATGCAGGTCGTGCTCGAACTTCGCCACGGTGGCCTCTGACGCCACGCCCGGCTTGGAGAAGCCCGGATAGGCAATCAGTCCGCCGTGATCGTTCACGATCAGGTTCGCCGCGCCCGGCAGGGTCTCGGTCACCGCGTGCGCCAGATAGCCGTGCAGCTGGATCGAAGAGCCGAACGCGCCCAGCTGCTTGCCGTTCACGTCGAAGGGCGTGGAGCAGCTCACCGCCATGCGGTTGTTGGACGGATCGCTCAACAAGGCGCGCAGCTCGGTGCAGCGGATGCTGCGTCCCGGGTTGTTCCTCTTCAGGGTGATGGCGGTCATCTCTTCGTGCGAGACGTCGAAATTCGCCGGCGCCGTCTTGCGATAGAATATCAGCTTGTCGGCCCGCTCGGGGCCGAACATAACCAGCCGCGTGTCGGGGGTGAAGAAATAGAAGTTGTCGTAGTCGTTGCGCGCCGCCTCGCCGAAGTGCCCCACCACCGCGTAGGCGGCGACCAGCGCCTTCTTCTCCAGCATCGACACGTCCGCGCCGTGCGAGACGAAGGCGCCGAGGCCGTAGGAGACGTCCGCCTCGTCGTCGGTCATGCCGTCGAAGGACTGCGGCGCGCTGCGGCGCGTGCCGTCGGTCTGCATCGGGAAATAGCGGTCGAACAGGCGGTCGGCCTGGGCGTCGCTCATCGCCGCCATGCGCCGGCGCATGGCCGCATCCGCCGCCAGGTGCAGCGCGGTCAGGCCCGAGAAGCGCCGGTCCTCCTTCTCCGTCCGCTCACGCACATAGTCGCTCATGAACGCGACCTGGTGCTCGACCAGTTCGTTGCGGAAGGCCAAATAGGCGGCGACCGAGGCCAGGGCCGTGACCAGAATGGTCATGACGCCGACGCTGATCAGGAATTTACGGGCAAGCGACTTCATGGGGCCGGGACGCAGTGAACACCCCGTCTAACCCCAGGTTGTTGAGATCAGGTGTATAAGGCCGAGCTAGGTGTAGCCCAGGTCCTGCATGGACTTACCGCACAACGCCTGGAAGCGGGCCTCGCGCTCGGGGGTCCAGGTGAAATCGGTGGGCCGCCCGCGCAGCAGGTCCCTGAGCTTGAAGCGCGAACGGTTAACGCGGCGGCTGCGCCGGTCCTCCCAGACCGCCTTGGAAAGCTCGATGCCGGCCGGGGCGAGCAGGTGTGTGGAGAGGTAGTCGTAGTCCTCGACCGCCTGTTCGAGGCGCACCGTGGGCACTCCCTTGGACAGCAGTTCCGACGCGATGCGATTCCACTGCCAGCACAGCTTGTCGAAGCGGTCGAAGCCCGCCCAGGCGTCGAGCTCTGCTTCGTTACCGGGCCGGATGTCCACGCCCTTGGCCCAGTCGCTGTACATCTTGCGCAGCCAGTTGGAGGCGACCACGTCGCGGCCGTTGCGGGCGAGGTGGAACAGCTTCACCTCCGGCTCGACGGCGCGCAGGGCGGAGGTGGCGAAGGCCAGGTTCGAGTTCACGTCGGCCACGATGGGCCGGCCGTCCGCTTGGGCGCGCATGTCGGCGACGCCGGTCCTGATCTCGTGAAGGATGAAGGGGTGATCGGGCGCGTAGGCGCTGACGCAGAAGAAGTCGCGGCCGCCGATATGCTCGTGGAAGGCGCACACATTCGCTGCGCGCCGCATCAGATCGCCCAGAAAGGTGCTGCCGCTACGGCTCGCCCCGGTGATGACCACCAAGCTCATTAATTCGTCCAGCCCGCCCCCGGTTCAACGGTTCCCGTCAACCGATCCGTCGCCTGAAATCCCCAGGATCGGCAACTCTCAGCCGATCCGCCGCCTGAAATCTATCAGGATTTCCCGCGCCGCATTATGCCCAGGCGCGCCGGTGACGCCACCCCCAGGATGGGCCCCCGAACCGCAAAGGTAGAGCTGCTTCAGAGGCATGCGGTGATCAGCATGGCCCAGGACCGGCCTGGCCGAGAACAGCTGGTCGAGCCCGAGCTGGCCGTGGAAAATGTCGCCGCCGACCAGGCCGAACTTGCGTTCGAGGTCGAGCGGGCTCAGCGCCACATAGCCCAGTACCGAATCTTTGAACCCCGGCGCCTCAGCGATCGACCGTGTCGATCATGACCTTCGCCACCGTGTCGCGGTGGTCATTCCAGGAGCGACCGCCGGAGAGCTCCGGCTGTACATGCTGGCAGAACAGGCTGGCGACGTGTTGGCTCTTGGGCGCGAGGCTGTCGTCAAGGGTGGACGGGATGACCATTTCCACGATCGGCGCCTTGGACCAGCCCTGGGCGCGCGCGTCGACGAAGGCCTGGTCCATATAGTCGAGGGTGGGCGCGATGATAATGCCCGCGGTCATATGGTCGCCGGCTTCGGGCAGACAGGTGAAGCGGGGAAGTTCCGACAGCGCCACGTTCATGCGGAATGTGCCCGAACCGCATTTGTAACGCTGCATGCGCTCGCGGAAGTCCGCCGGCTGCGCCGCCGGGTCGACCAGTTTCGAGAACAGCAGCTTCGGATTGAGGTTGGACGCCACGGCGCGCGCGCGGATCGTCTCGCCCGCCTCGGTGACGACGCCGGTCGCGCGACCGTTCTCGATCAGCACTTCGGAGACGGCGACGCCGGTGCGAATCTCGACGCCCTTGGACGCTGCGGCCTTGGCCATGGCCTGGGTGATCGCGCCCATGCCGCCCATGGCGTGGCCCCAGGCGCCCTTCTTGCCGTTCACTTCGCCGAAGACGTGGTGCAGCAGCACATAGGCCGAGCCCGGCGTGTACGGGCTGGCGAAGTTGCCGACCACGCCGTCGAAGCCGAACACCGCCTTGATCGGCGTGCTCTCGAACCAGCCGTCGAGATAGTCGCCGGCCGACTGCGCCATCAGCGCCATCAGGTCGCGCTTGCCCGCCATGTCGAGCTTGCCAAGCTTGTTGCCGAGCACCGCGGCGTTGACCAGTTGCGGCAGCGCCGCGCCCCAACCACCTTCGGTCACGTTGGGCGGCGTGGTCAGCACCAGGTCGCGCAGCACGTCGGCGATCTGCTCCAGCCGCGCGCCGTAGGACGCGAGCATCTCCGCGTCCTTGGTCGAGAACTTGGCGACCTCGGCCTCGGTGCGCCCGTCGCCGACCAGCAAGTATTGCCCATCGTCCACCGGCAGGAAGTTCGAGACCTTGCGCTCGACTACGGTCAGGCCGTTCTCCGCGAGGCTCATGTCGCGGATCACCTTGGGATTGAGCAGGCTGACGGTGTAGGCGGCGACCGAATTGCGGAAACCCGGATGGAATTCCTCGGTGACCGCGGCGCCCCGACCACGTCGCGGCGTTCGAGCACGGTGACCTTTAAACCCGCCCGCGCCAGATAGAAGGCGCAGACCAGGCCGTTGTGGCCGCCGCCGATGATGACGACGTCGCGTTCGTTGGCTTGTGAGCTCATGCCGCCCTCGGCCGCGCCTGGAAGCCTGACAGGAGCTCGACGAACCACCGCGCGGCGGTCAGGGCGCCGATGTCGGCAACATCGAGGCTGGGATCGAACTCGGCCAGATCGACCGCGCGCACCAGCGGATGCGCCGCGATCAGCCGCGTCGCGTCGAAGAAGGCGTCGGCGCTCATCCCGCCGGGCCGCGCGCCGGGCGCGGCGGGCATCTGGGCGCGGTCGATCACGTCGATGTCGAAGTCCACATAGATCGCGTCGCAGCGCACCGACAGCCGCTGCAGCTCGCCGGCGACCACATCGATCACGTCGCGGCCGCGGCACTCGCGGATCATCCGCACCGATATGCCGGCCGCCTTGGCGCGCTCGTGCGCCTTCTTCGTATTGGCGAAAGGCGCGAGGCCGATCTGGGCAATGTTGGCGCCGTCCATCCCGTCTTCGAGCAGGGCCGCGATCGGATTGCCGTTGGTCAGGCCGCAGTCGGTGTCGCGCAGGTCGAAGTGCGCGTCGAGCGTCAGCAGGCCCACGCGCTTCAGGTCGCGACTCTAGTCCGTGCACGCCCGGCCGCGTCACCGCGTTGTTGCCGCCCACCAGGATGGTCAGGTCGCGCTTCGCCGCCTGCGCCGCGACCGCGTCGCGCACCGGCGTGAAGGCGTCGGCGGGGGAGACGAGCTTCAGGTTCAGGTCGCCCGCGTCGTGCACCCTCAGGTCCGACAGGTCCGCGCCGCGCTCCACGTCATAGACGCTCATCCGCGGTAGGGTCGCGCGCAGGACTTTGGGCCCAAGGTCGCAGCGGCCCGGGGTCAGCGACCGCTCCGCCAGCGGCGCGCCGATAAGCCCGATCCGAGCGTCCGGATGGTCGCCCACCAGATCCGCGGCCGAGGGCCAGCTGCGGCACTCGGACCGGCTGTCTGAAGAAGAGGTCATTAGGACTTGCCGTGTTTCATGGCGACATCGCAGCCGTTAGCCTAGGCTGCCCCTGACTGTCCAATCCTCCTCCGACTGACTGCCTGACCGACCATGTGGGACCTCATCCTCGTCGACGCCCATGCCGCCACCATGATCCCGGGGGCGCCCTTTGGCGTGATCCGCGACTGCGCCCTGGCCATGGACAAGGGCAAGATCGTCTGGCTTGGGCCCCAGGCCGCCCTGCCCGGCCAGCCCGAAGCCCTGGCGCGGGAGGTGCGCGCGTTGGGCGGCCTGTGGATCACCCCGGGCCTGATCGACTGTCACACCCACCTGATCTTCGGCGGCAACCGCGCCGCGGAGTGGGAGCAGCGGCTGAAGGGCGCCACCTACGAAGAGATCGCCCGCGCCGGCGGCGGCATCCTAGCCACGGTGCGCGCGACCCGCGACGCGACCGAAGAGGAGCTCGCCTTCTCCGCCGGCGAACGGCTCGATGCGCTGGCGTCCGAGGGCGTGACCACCGTCGAGGTGAAATCGGGCTACGGCCTGAACCCGAAAAACGAGATCAAGATGCTGCGCGCCGCCGGTCGTCTGGCCAACCGCGGCCGCGCGCGGGTGGTGCGCACTCTGCTGGCCGCACACGCGGTGCTGCCCAAGTTCCGCGACCGCCGCGCCGACTATCTGCACATGATCTGCACCCAGCTGATCCCCTCGGTCGCCGAACACCACCTCGCCGACGCGGTGGACGCCTTCTGCGAGACCATCGCCTTCACCCCCGCCGAGATCGACCAGGTCCTCTCCTGCGCCGTCGCCAACGGCCTGCGCGTGAAGCTGCACGCCGAACAGCTCTCCGACCAGGGCGGCGCGCAACTGGCGGCGAAGCATCGCGCGCTCTCCGCCGATCACCTCGAATATCTGTCGGAAGCCGGCGCGCGCGCCATGGGCAAGGCGGGCGTGGTCGCCGTGCTGTTGCCGGGCGCCTTCTATTTCCTGCGCGACGAGAAGCGACCGCCGGTGGAGCTGCTGCGCCGCTACGGCGTGTCCATGGCGGTGGCCACCGACTGTAACCCGGGCACCTCGCCATCCACCTCGCCGCTGCTGATGATGAACATGGCCTGCACCCTGTTCCGCCTCACGCCGGAAGAGGCGCTGACCGGCATGACGCGCCACGCCGCCCAGGCGCTGGGCCTTGAGGACGACATCGGCACGCTGGAAGTGGGCAAGGCCGCCGACCTCGCGATCTGGCGCGTCGAGCACCCGGCCGAACTCGCCTATTGGATGGGCGCCCAACTGCTCGCGAGCCGCTATTACGCGGGCGAGCGGGCGGATTAGGCTGGAGAGCCAACCCGCCGCGCGATAGACAGGCCCAGGACCAGTCGTCCGGGAGGGTTTGTTCGTGAAACGTCTGTGGATCGCAGGGGTCTGTGCGCTCGCGCTGAGCGCCGTCGCGGGTTCGAGCCTGGCCAAGGGGCCTGCTCCCGATAAGAAGGTCTGGGACGCCGCCCAGGCAGCGCGGGCCGACCAGCTCAAGCTGCTGGAACAGGTGGTCGACATCGATTCCGGCACCGGCGACGCCGACGGCGGCCGCAAGGTCGAAGCCGTGCTGATCCCGATGCTCAAGTCCCTGGGCGCCACCATCGAGACGGTCCCGGCCGAGGCGCCCGGCCTGCCCGAGAACCTCGTCGCCACCTTCACCGGGACCGGCAAGGGCCGCGTCCTGCTGATCGGCCACATCGACACCGTGTTCGGCCCCGGCACGGTGGCTGAGCGTCCCTATCGTGTCGAGGGCGATCACGCGCGCGGCCCCGGCGTCTCCGACGAGAAGGGCGGCGTGATCGAAGGCGTGACGGCGATGAAAATCCTGCATGACCTTGGCTACAACGACTATGCGAAGATCACCTTCCTGATCGAGACCAGCGAGGAGCGCGGCTCGCCCGGCACCCAGGGTCTGATCCACAAGCTGGTCGACCAGAGCGACGTCGAACTGAACCTCGAGCCCGGCGATCCGCCGGACGCCCTGACGGTCTGGCGCAAGGGATCGGCCACCTTCCACATCGACGTGAAGGGCCGCGCCGCGCACGCGGGCATCGCGCCCCAGGACGGCCGCAACGCCATCCAGGAGCTGATCCACCAGATCAAGGGCCTCGACGTCTTCCCGACGTCCGGACCCGGAACGACCGTGAATGTCGACGTGATCAGCGGCGGCACGCGCAACAACATCATTCCCGACGCCGCCCAGGCCCAGGTCAATGTACGGGTGCGCGACCAGGCGATTTTCGACGAGGTCGAAGCGACCATGAAGAAGGACGCCGAGACCCACGTCATTCCCGACACCACCGTCACCGTCACCCGTGAAGCCGCCTTCCCGCCGCTCGCCAACAACCCGGGCACCGACGCCCTGGCCGCGCGCGCGGCGGCGATCTATGCCCCGCTCGGGCGGAAGCTGGAGAACGCGGGCAACGGCGGCGCCTCGGAATCCGCGCTGGCCTCGGCTTGGGGCATTCCCGCGTTGGACGGCCTGGGACCGGTCGGCGGAGGCTTTCACTCCGACCAGGAGTATCTCGACCTCACCACCGTAACCCCGCGTCTGTATCTGCTGACCAAGCTGGTCATGGACCTGGGCGCGCATCCACCGGCGCATAAATAGCAAGCCTATGGACGACCTTCGAACCAAGAAGAACGCGCCTGTCATCCGCGCCCCGCGCGGACCGGAGATGACGTGCAAGACCTGGGGCGCGGAAGCGGCGCTCCGCATGCTCATGAACAACCTCGACCCCGAGGTCGCCGAACGGCCGGAGGAGCTGGTGGTCTACGGCGGCATCGGTCGCGCTGCGCGCGACTGGCCGTCGTTCCAACGCATCGTCGAGGCGTTGCGCGCCTTGGGGCCGGACGAGACTCTTCTAGTTCAATCCGGCAAGCCGGTGGGCGTGTTCCGCACGCACGCGGACGCCCCACGCGTTTTGATCGCCAACTCGAACCTGGTGCCGAAGTGGGCGACCTGGGACCACTTCCATGAGCTCGATCGCAAGGGCCTGATGATGTACGGCCAGATGACGGCCGGCTCATGGATCTACATCGGCTCGCAAGGCATCGTGCAGGGCACCTACGAGACCTTCGTCGAGGTCGGGCGCAAACACTTCGGCGGTGACCTGAGCGGCAAGTGGATCCTGACCGCGGGGCTTGGCGGCATGGGCGGCGCGCAGCCCCTGGCGGCGGTGATGGCCGGCGCCTCGTGCCTCGCCATCGAATGCCAGCGCTCGCGCATCGAAAAGCGGTTGGAGTTCGCGCTACCTCGACAAGGCGGTCGACACCCTCGACGAGGCGCTCGCGCTCATGGCTGACGCGTCCAAGACGGGTGAAGCCGATCTCCGTGGCCTGCTCGGCAACGCCGCCGAGATTCTGCCCGAGATGCTGCGTCGGGGCGTGAAGTCCGACGTGGTCACCGACCAGACCAGCGCGCATGACCTCGTGAACGGCTACCTCCCTGCGGGCTGGACCGTCGCGGAGTGGGAAGAGAAGCGCCAGAACGATCCCGCCGCCGTGGAAACCGCGGCGCGCGCGTCGATCAAGACCCACGTCGAAGCGATGCTCGCCTTCTGGAAGATGGGCATTCCCACCCTCGACTATGGCAACAACATCCGCCAGGTCGCCAAAGACCAGGGTCTGGAAGACGCCTTCGACTTCCCGGGCTTTGTGCCGGCCTACATCCGTCCGCTGTTCTGCCGCGGCATCGGTCCGTTCCGCTGGGCCGCGCTGTCCGGCGATCCCGAGGACATCTACAAGATCGACGCGGCGATGAAGACCCTGTTCCCCGAGAACAAACACCTGCACCGCTGGCTCGACATGGCGCGCGAGCGCATCGCCTTCCAGGGCCTGCCCGCGCGCATCTGCTGGATCGGCCTGGGCGATCGCGACCGGGCGGGGTTGATGTTCAACGACATGGTGGCCAGGGGCGAGGTGAAGGGACCGATCGTGATCGGGCGGGACCATCTCGACAGCGGATCGGTCGCCTCGCCCAATCGCGAGACCGAGGCGATGCAGGACGGCTCCGACGCGGTGTCGGACTGGCCGCTGCTAAACGCGCTGCTGAGCACGGCGTCCGGCGCGACCTGGGTGTCGCTGCACCACGGCGGCGGCGTCGGCATGGGCTACTCCCAGCACGCAGGCATGGTGATCGTCGCCGACGGCACGCCGGAAGCGGCCGAGCGCCTGAAGCGGGTGTTGTGGAACGATCCGGCCACGGGCGTCATGCGCCACGCGGACGCCGGCTACGAGATCGCCATAGAAACCGCGCACGAGAAGGGTCTGAACCTGCCCTCGCTGGACGCGTGACTATGCAGGTGCTGAAAGTCGGCAGCGGTCCGTTGTCGCTCGCCCAGTTGCGCGGCGTGCTGGCGGCGCCCGTGCGTATCGAGATCACGCCCGAAGCCCTGGCGGCGGTCGATGCGGGCGCTGCGGCCATCGCGAAGATCGTCGCCTCCGGCGACGTGGTCTACGGCGTGAATACCGGCTTCGGCCTGCTCGCCAACACCCAGATCCCGCCCGGCGACCTCCAGGCGCTGCAGCGCAACCTGGTGCTCAGTCACGCCTGCGGCGTCGGCGCCCTGCTGCCCGATGCGGTGGTGCGCCTGATCATTACGCTGAAGATGGCGTCGCTGGCCCGCGGCGCCTCGGGCGTGCGCCGTGAGACCCTGCTGGCGCTGAAGGCGCTCCTCGACGCCGAGGTCTATCCCTGCATCCCCGGCAAGGGATCGGTCGGCGCCTCGGGCGACCTCGCGCCGCTGGCGCATATGTCCGCCGTCCTGATCGGCGTCGGCGAGGCGCGGGTGAACGGCCGAGGTCGTCTCGGCGCTCGAGGCTCTGAAACATGCCGGTCTCGAACCCCTCGACGCTCGGCGCCGAAGGAAGGCCTCGCGCTGTTGAACGGCACCCAGGTCTCGACCGCGCTCGCGCTCGCGGGCCTGTTCGCGACCGAAGCGGTGTTCGCTGCCGCCATCGTCGCCGGGGCCATGTCGACCGAGGCGCTGAAGGGCTCCGACACGCCGTTTGATCCGCGCATCCACGCCCTGCGCGGCCAACCGGGCCAGATCGACGTCGCCGCCAGGCTGAAAGCGCTGATGACCGGCAGCGCCATCCGCGAGTCGCACCGTGAAGACGACGACGCGTCCAGGACCCCTATTCCTTCCGCTGCCAGCCCCAGGTGATGGGCGCGGCGCTCGACGTCATGCGCGCGGTCGCACGCACGCTCGAGATCGAAGCCGCCGGCGTCACCGACAATCCGCTGGTCTTCCCCGACGGCGACGGGTGCTGTCCGGCGGCAACTTCCACGCTGAACCGGTGGCGTTCGCCGCTGACCAGCTCGCACTGGTGCTCTGCGAGGTCGGCAACATCTCCGAACGGCGCACCGCCGTGCTGGTGGACCCGAAATGAGCGGTCTGCCCGCCTTCCTGGTGCGCGAAGCGGCCTCAACTCCGGCTTCATGATCGCCCAGGTCACCGCCGCCGCCCTGGTGTCCGAGAACAAACAACGCGCACACCCCGCCAGCGTCGACACCGTGCCCGACCTCGGCGAACCAGGAAGACCACGTCTCCATGGCCACGCACGGCGCTCTGCGGCTTACCGACATGGCCGAGAACGCCGCGGCGGTGGTGGCGATCGAACTTCTCGCCGCGGCTCAGGGCTCGACTTCCACCGTCCGATGAAGAGCTCGGCTGCGCTGCAGGCGGCCCACGAGGCCGTCCGCGAGGCCGCCTCCGGCTATGAACGCGACCACTATTTTGCGCCCGATATCGCAGCGGCGACCGAGCTGGTCCGATCCGGTCGCCTGCGGGCCTTGGCGAGCGATCTTCTTCCGTCGGGCGGAACGTGAGACGGACGCTGGGGGGCGCATGGACATTCATCGACCGAAGTCTCTCGAAAACTGGCGCGACCTGGCCAAGGAGGTCGGCGTCATCGTGATCGGCGTTTGTATCGCGCTGCTGGGCGAGCAGGCGGTGGAGTGGCTGCACTGGCGCAACGAGGTGGCCGATACGCGTGACGCTCTGAATGTTGAGATCAGCCACGACATAGGCACGCTCGACGCCCGGGCGTCCCAGGCCGCGTGTATCCAGGGGCGGCTGGCCGACGTCAGGACTGTGCTGGCGATGCGCGCGACAGGCCGTCCGGCCGCGTTGAAGGCCCCACTCGGGCAGCCCTTGTTCTGGCGGCCGAACACGAGCGTATGGCAGACCGCGCTGTCCGGGCAGGTCGCCGCCCACATGCCCCTGGAGATGCGCCTGCGTCACGCCGGGTTCTACGACTACCTGAACTGGTTCGCGGCGCGCGAGACCGAGGAGGCGGACGCCTGGACCGTGCTGGGCAGCCTGAACGACCTGCCGGGCTCCGATTCCCAGGGGGCGTGGGACTCCGCGCGGCTCGCTGGCGCGCCCAGGCCGTGGCGGACAAGGTCGACGTCTACACGCCCATCCTGCGGGCGAAGGCGCTGGAGATCGCCGGCAAGGCCGCTCCGGTGCAGGCCTTCCCGGGCATGCAGCGCCGCTTGCAGGAATTCTGTCGTCCGTTGGTTTGAATTGGGTCGCTCCGCTGCAGACCGTTCCAACCGGACGCGGCGACGATATACGCGGCGCCATGACCGACTCGTCCGCCCCGCACTCCGCCGCATCATCGACGGCAAGGCTTTCGCCCAGCATTTCGCGCGAACGTGTCGGCCGCTCGGTCGAAGCCGTGAAGGCCCGCCATGGGCTGGCCCCGGCCTGGCCGTGGTCATTGTGGGCGAAGACCCCGCCTCGCAGATCTACGTACGCAACAAAGGCGAGCAGACCCAGGAAGCCGGGATGCGCTCCGACACCCACGCCCTGCCCGACACCACCACCCAGGCGGAGCTGCTGGCCCTGGTTGAGGAGCTGAACGCCGACCCGGGCATCCACGGCATTCTGGTGCAGATGCCCCTGCCCGCTCAGATCGATTCCGCCGCGTGCTGGCCGCCATCGATCCGGACAAGGACGTGGACGGATTTCACGTGATCAATGTGGGCGCCTCTCCGCGGGCCTGCCGGGCCTCGTGCCGTGCACGCCGCTCGGTTGCCTGGTGATGTTGAAGGACCTGCACGGCGATCTGTCGGGTATGCGCGCCGTGGTCGTCGGCCGCTCCAACATCGTCGGCAAGCCGATGGCGCAACTGCTGCTGGCTGAGAGCTGCACCGTCACCATCGCCCACTCGCGCACGCGCGACCTGCCCGCGGTCTGCCGCGAGGCGGACATCCTGGTCGCCGCCGTCGGCCGCGCCGAAATGGTCAAGGGCGACTGGATCAAGCCCGGCGCGACGGTGATCGACGTCGGCATCAACCGCCTGCCCTCGCGCGACCCGAAAGGCCGCGCAGGGCAAGACCCGCATGGTCGGCGACGTCGCCTTCGACGAAGCGGTGAAGGTCGCGGGCGCGATCACCCCAGTCCCGGGCGGCGTCGGTCCGATGACCATCGCGTGCCTGCTGATGAACACCTACACCGCCGCGTGTCGCTCGGCGGGGCTTGATCCCGCGCTGGCGGGACTAGCGCCGCTTCAGCGTGCGCCGCAGTTCCTTGTGCAGCCGATCCAGCGTCGGATCGACGTCGCCGCCCAGGCCCATCAGGGCGTCGTCCGCGGCGCCCGCCGCTTCGCTGAGCATCGGAAAGCCGAAGGTGCCCGCGGCGCCGGACAGACGGTGCACGACAGCGCGCACCTGTGCGTGGTCCATGGCGTTCGGGTTGGCGATGGCAGCTTCGATTTCCTTCAGGTCGCCGGCGGAGCGGATCAGGAACCGCTCGCGCAACTGTGCGAATTTCTGCCGGGCGATGGCGACACGGTCGTCGTTCATACACCCGCCCGCACGACCATGGCGCGGACCTCCACGGGAAGCATCATCGGATCGAACGGCTTGGCGATGACGCCGACGGCGCCGAGCTTCAGGAAGCCCGCGGTCTCGTGCGTCTGGGCGCGGGCGGTGATGAAGATAACCGGCGTCTTTTCAAGCTCCGGAAGCTTGCGGATTTCAGCGAGGGTCGCGGGGCCGTCGAGCTGGGGCATCATCACGTCGAGCATGATCACGTCGGGGCGGTACCCGGGTTCGGCCAGGGCGTCGAGCGCCTCGCGACCGGAGCCGGCGGTGCGAATGCTGATGCCGTCGTCGAGACCGAAGGCGATGGCCGCAACCTCGCGGATGTCGGGTTCGTCGTCGACGTAGAGGATAGCGAGCTCGCGGTTCATTCCGCTGCGGCCCCGGTCGGACGCACCAGGCTGCGCACGGCGCCGGCGAGGCCCGTCAGGGACGTCTTGGATTTCACCAGCACCGCCGCCACCGAGCCTCCCAGGTCGCCGGTATCCTGGGCAGAGAACACGATCACCGGGATCGGCGTTCCGGTCCCGTCGTTCAGGTCCTCCACGAAATCGAGTCCCGGGCCGTCCCGCAGTTCGAGATCGAGCACCACCACGTCGGGCCGGCGCTCCTTCAGGGACGCGCGCGCCTGCGCCAGGCCCTCGACCGAGATCACCTCGCCCACGTTGGACAGCGCCTGGGCGACCAGCTCGCGGATGTCGCGGTCGTCGTCCACGTGCAGGATGCGCGGCGCGTTATCGCCGATCGGCCCGATGGCGCGGCGCACGAGGTCCGCGAGTTGGTCCGGATCGACCGGCTTCTCCATCCAGTCCGCCACGTCGAGCATACGCACCGCCGGGTCCTTGCCGCGCGCCGCGTCGGCGCTGACCACGATGATCGGGATGCCGCGCGTTTCGGGCCGCGAGCGGATGTCACGCGCCAGGTCGAGGCCGTCGCCGTCGGGCAGGCGCAAGTCGAGCACCACCGCGCCGAATCGGCCAGGATCCTCCATCGCCTTGCGCGCTTCCTTCAGCGTCGCCGCCGCCTCGACCTTGAAGCCGTCGCTTTCCAGGATGGTAATCAACAGCGCCGCCGCCGCCGGCTCATCCTCGACCAGCAGCACATGGTCTCGCAGTCCCGGACCCGACGCATCGGTCTGCAGCGGCAGGCCGAGATGGAAGGCCGCGCCGCCGCTCTCGGGGGATTCGAACCACAGCCGTCCGCCATGTCGCTCGGCGATCTCCTTGGCGATATAGAGACCAAGGCCGGTGCCGCTTTTGCCGCGCGCGTCCGACGCATCGGCCTGGGCGAAGCGCGAGAAAATGCGGTCGCGAAAGCCCTCGGGGACGCCCGGTCCGCGATCGGAGACGGTCAGCACCGCCTGTTCGCCTTCGCGGGTCACCATCACGGTGACCATACCGCCCTCGGGTGAGAATTTCGCCGCGTTGGACAGAAGGTTGGTCACGATTTGAACGAGACGGTCCGCATCGCCGCGCACCGGCGCCGGCTCAGCCAGCGCGAGGCGCAGGTTCACGTGCAGCTGATCGGCGTAACCCTGCACGCCGTCGATGGCGCGCTGGGCGACGTCGGACAGGTCGAGCGGCATGAACAGGAACGGCAGCTTGCCGGATTCCAGCTTCTCGACGTCGAGCACGTCGTTGATCAGGCGCACCAGACGTTGGCTGTTGGCCTGGGCGATGGCGATCAGGCGCATCGCCTTGTCCGGCACGGGCCCCGCAGCCTGACCGACGATCAGGCCGAGCGAGCCGGCGATAGAGGTCAGCGGCGTGCGCAGCTCATGGCTGACGGTGGAGACGAACTCCTCCTTCAGCTGCTCGAGCTCGCGCTTGGCGGAGATATCGCGCACGAACACCACGAAGTCGCGCGCCTCGCCCTCGCCCATGCCGGCGATGGAGATCTCTGCGGTGAAGGTCGTGCCGTCGCGCCGCTTGGCGACGCTCTCCAGGCGGATCGCGTCGGCGCCGGCCTTGCGCTGGGTCTCGATCTCTTCCAGCGAGGCCGCGTCGATCAGGTCGGCCATGCGCATCCCGGCAAGCTCGCCGAGCCTGCTGTGGAAGATGCGCGCCGACGCCGGGTTGGCGCGGTCGATGCGCCCGGCGTTGTTCAGCACCAGAATGCCGTCCATGGCCGCGTCGACCAGGGCGCGCTGACGCCGCGCCTCGGCCTCGGCCGCGCGGACCAGGTGTGCGCGCGCGGCCAGGTAACGCCGCGCCAGCACGATCGCCGCCGCGGCCCCCAGGAACAGCGAGCCGAACAGGGTGAGCACGATCAGCTCGGTGCGCGTGGTGCGCGCCCGGTCACGCGTCAGCGAGCGCTGGATCTCGCGTTCTTCGTCGCCGGTCAGGTTTTGGACGACGCCGCGGATGCGGTCCATCAGGATCCGACCCGGTTGATTGACGGGGTGAAGGGCGCTGTTGCGCTCGACGCCCGCCAAGCCCTGGAGCCGGCGCGTTTCGATGCCGGTGGCGAGCACCTTCAATTTCTGGCGCGACAGGTCTTCGAACAGGCGCACATCGCGAAGCTGATCCGGTTCGTTGGCGAACAGACGCTCGAGCCGCGCGTTCAGGGCCGGCAGGGTGGCGACGGCGTGTGTATAGGGACCCAGAAATTCGTCGCGGCCGGAAATGACGTAGCCGCGGGTGCCTGTCTCGGCGTCCTGGACAAGCGAGAACGCCTGCTGAATCTCGATCAGCTGCTGGTAGTTCTCGTGGATGGATTCACGAAGCGCCCGGGCGCGGGCCAGTTCGGTGGACACCCACCAGGCCGACGCCGTCAAAAGGAACGCCAGGCCGAAGGTGAGCAGTCCGACCGCGAGCCGGTCGCTGCGACGCCGCCTCGCCTCGGCGGGAAGGCTCATGCGCCCGCGACGGCCGCCTCGAGATCGGCCTCAGCAACCGGTTTAACGAGGCTGGCGTCGGCGCCGATCTGGCGAGCCAGATCCAGATAGACCTGCGGCCCCACGCGTCCCCCGCCGGAAATGGCGACGATCCGCAGGTCCGGCCGCGTACGGCGAAGCTGGCCGATGGCCTCCAGCCCGTCCCGGTCGGGCATCAGGATGTCCACCACCGCGACGTCGGCCTTCTCCGTCCGGATCAGTTCGATCCCCGCGTCGGCCAACTCGGCCTCGAAAACAGTGTGGCCGTTGGCGCGCAGCATGTCGGAGATGCGCTCGCGAACAAGCTCATCGTCCTCGATGACACAAACGGTTTTCGCCATGCGCTCGGCTCCTTGACCGCCAAGTTCACTTGGGACTTATCGATGCGGGCCCTATCGATCAAGTTCGATAGGAACCCAATCTTGTGACCAACTCAACCTCTGCGGACCCCAAAGCTAGGTCATCCGCTTCGGTGCTTGTGTCCAGGGTCGGGTTTTCCTAGGACAGCCCTGCCACAACGCGCCGCGACCCGGTCAGAGGCCGGATTTAGAGGATTGGCGGGATGAAAAAAGTCTACCAGGACGGCAAGTCGGCTCTGGAGGGCCTGACCTTTGACGGCATGACCGTCATGTCCGGCGGGTTCGGCCTCTGCGGCATCGCCGAAAACCTGATCCTGGCGCTGCGGGATTCCGGGGTGAAGGGCCTGACCGTCATCTCCAATAACGCCGGGGTCGACGACTTCGGCCTGGGCCTGCTGCTGTGGAGCAAGCAGATCAGGAAGATGATCTCGTCCTACGTCGGCGAGAACAAGGAGTTCGAACGTCAGTTCCTGGCCGGCGAGCTGGAGCTGGAGTTCAATCCTCAGGGCACGCTGGCGGAGCGTATACGCGCGGGCGGCGCCGGCATCCCGGCCTTCTTCACCGCCACCGGCGTCGGCACCCAGGTGGCCGAGGGCAAGGAAGTCCGCCGCTTCGGCGAGCGCGACTATGTGATGGAAACCGGCCTGGTCTCCGACCTGTCGATCGTGCGCGCCTGGAAGGGCGATGCGGCGGGCAACCTGGTCTATCGAAAGACCGCGCGGAACTTCAATCCGATGATGGCGACCGCGGGCAAGGCCTGCGTCGCCGAGGTGGAGGAGATCGTGCCGGTCGGCGAGCTCGACCCCGACAAGATCCACACGCCGGGCATCTTCGTGGACCGCATCGTCCAGTCGGTTTTCGAAAAGCGCATCGAACAGCGCACGGTCCGTCAAAGGGAGGTTGCGTAATGGCCTGGTCGAGAGATCAGCTGGCCCAGCGCGCGGCGCGCGAGCTGAAGGACGGCTTCTATGTGAACCTGGGCATCGGCATCCCGACCCTGGTGGCCAACTATATTCCCGCCGGCGTCAACGTCACGCTGCAGTCGGAGAACGGCATGCTGGGCATGGGCCCCTTCCCCTACGCGGGCGAAGAGGATCCCGACCTGATCAACGCCGGCAAACAGACCATCACCGAGCTGCCCGAGACCTCCTATTTTTCGTCGGCGGACAGTTTCGGGATGATCCGCGGCGGCCACATCGACCTTTCCATCCTGGGCGCCATGGAGGTGGCCGAGAACGGCGACATCGCCAACTGGATGATCCCGGGCAAGCTGGTGAAAGGCATGGGCGGCGCCATGGACCTGGTCGCCGGCGTCAGGCGCGTGGTCGTGGTCATGGAACACGCCAACAAGCACGGCCAGTCGAAGGTGCTGCACCGTTGCACCTTGCCGCTCACCGGCGCGGGGGTGGTGAATATGATAATTACCGATCTCGCGGTGTTCGACGTGAAGCCCCACGGCGGCGGCCTGGAGCTGATCGAACTCGCCGACGGCGTCGCCATGGACGAGGTGAAGGCCAAGACCGAGGCCAGCTTCACCGTCGCCGAAGCGCTGAAAGCGGTATCCTGACCCTAGAGTCTGGGCAGGATAAACAGCGCGGCCACGGCCAGAAGGCAGACTGCCAGCGCCACCGGACGGCCGTTGCGGCCGAACGCGAACGCAATCCCGGCGCCCACGCACCAGGGGAAGACCGCGCTTCCGAGCGCGCCGGCGAGCGCCAAAAGACCGACGTCCTCGTGACCTGGGCCCACCGCGAGCAGGAAACACGCGGTCCAACAGACCGCGAACAGCAGGCCCAGATAGGCGAACTTTCCCACAGCGCGTTCGCGCGCCGGTTGGACGGCCGTCATGGCCCCTCCGCGTCCTGCCTCGAGGCGCCCCCCGCGCTTTTGATCATTTCGTCTTGCGCTTACAGGCCCCTTACGGAAATTCTTCACCTTTCACGCGGGGTGGAAAGCCGTATAGGATAAGACTTCGGGCGGGGCGTCCGGAGGACGTCTTCACATGCGCATCCTTGTCGTAGAGGATAACGAAGAGCTGGCCAAACTGCTGGTGCGCGGCCTGCAGGTCGCCTCCTTTTCCGCCGATCTCGCCGGCACGGCCGAGGAAGCCGAAGCCGCGCTGCAGACTGTACGGTATGCCGCCATCGTGCTCGACCTCGGCCTGCCCGATCGCGACGGCGTGACGGTCCTCAAGGGCATGCGCGGGCGCAAGGACGCGACGCCGGTGCTGGTTCTAACCGCACGCTCGGGCGTGCACGACCGCGTCGCAGGCCTGCAGGCGGGCGCCGACGACTATCTGGTCAAGCCGTTCGCGTTCGAAGAACTGGCCGCGCGCCTGCGCGCCCTGCTGCGCCGCCCCGGCGACATGCTGGGCCGCGTGCTTCAGGTGAACAACCTCCAGCTCGACACCGAGGCGCGGCAGGTTTTCGTCGACGGCGAACCGCAGGTCATGTCGGCGCAGGAGCTGGCCCTGCTCGAAATCCTGATGCGGCGCGGCGGCAAGGTGGTCTCCAAGCGGCACATGGAAGACCATCTGTTCGGCCTCACCTCCGAGGTCGGCCCGAACGCGGTCGAGGTATCGGTGCACCGTCTGCGCAAGCGCCTGGGCAAGCTGGGCGCCACGGTCGACGTGCACACCATCCGTGGCGTCGGCTATCTGCTCGGAGAAACACCCGCGTGAGCGCCGACGCCCTGTCCGGTGATCTGCAAGCCGGTCCCGCGACGGACGCCGCCCAGGCCCCCTCCGCGACGCACGGCGACCGTCCAAACAATCCAAGCCGCGTCCGTTCGCTGTTATGGCGCATCATCGGCCTGCACGTGATCGCCCTGATCGCCGCAGCCGCCGCCATGCTGCTCGCGGTGGTGACCCTGCTCAACGCCACCTTCGCCCGCGCCGAACACCTGACGCTCCGCCGTCACGAGCGCGAGATCCTGGCCGCTCTGACCCACGACCCCGCGGGCTGGCGGCTGAACCTGCCGACCGACGTGCGCGCGCTCTATTCGGGTGGCCAAGAGGGGTTTTCCTACGCGGTGCTCGACGCCGACGGGAATATCCTCTTCACCTCGCGTCCGAACCACGAGCCGCTGCCCGACCTGAGCGAACATCCCAAGCGCGCCGCCTTCTATCAGGAGGTGTTGGACGCCGGCATGTACACGGGCGGCAGCTTCCCGGAACGGGTAGCAGGAACGCGCATCTGGGTGCAGGTCAGCCAGGACCTGACCAAGCCCGACATGATCATCGACGACGTCATCCTGAGCTACCTCAGGCGGATCGGCTGGCTGTTGCTGCCGGTCCTGTTAGGGCTCGCGTTCATCGACGTCTATATCGTGCGTCGGGCGTTGCAGCCGGTGCTCGACGCCTCGCAGCGCGCCGAGGCGATCACGCCCAACAGCCTCGAAGTGCGCCTGCCCACATCCTCCCTGCCGCGCGAGATCGAACCCCTAGCCAAAGCGATCAACCAGGCGCTCGACCGCCTCGAGGAGGGCTTCACCCGCCAGCGCGAATTCACCGCCGACGCGGCGCACGAGCTGCGCACACCGCTGTCGATCCTGCGCATGCGGGTCGAGGCCATGCCCGATCACGAGACGGCGCGTCCGCTGCTCGATGACATCGACGCCATGACCCGGGTGGTGAGCCAGTTACTCGAGATGTCGGAGCTGGACGCCATGGTGCTCGACCCGTCGCTCAAGACCGATCTCAGCGACCTGGGCGAACGGGTGGTGACCTATCTGGCGCCCTATGCGCTGGCGCGGAAGAAGCGGATCGCGCTCTCCGGCGCCGACCGGCCGGTCTGGGTGCACGGCGACCCGGACATCCTGTTCCAGGCGGCGCGGAACCTGGTCGAGAACGCCATCGAACACACGCCGGCGCGCCGCTCGGTCGAGGTCGAAATCGCCGGACCCGGAACGCTGAAAGTGATCGACAACGGCCCCGGCGTTCCCGACGGGGAGCGCGCCCTGATCTTCAAGCGCTTCTGGCGGCGCAACCGGCGCCTGTCGAAGGGCGCCGGCCTTGGCCTTTCCATCGTCTCGCGCATCGTCGAGGCGCACGGAGGTTCGGTGAGCGTGGACAATCAGCCGCAGGGCGGGGCCGTCTTTACGATCGAGCTCAGGCCGGTTTGAGCTCTTCGTTGCGCTGTTGACGCAGGATGCGCGCGCGCACGCGCCGCATGAAGGCGGTCCAGGCGGGCGACAGGGACTCATCAGCTTCGACAGCGGCGTAGTCGCCCGCCGCGGGCCCGCAGGCTCCGATCAGATAGTCGGCTTCGTCACGTACGAGCGCCCAATAGCTGGGGAACAGAGGAAGCATGACGACGGGGGGACGAGGAGACTGCACGGGAGGGGCGCCGCTGACCAACATGCGCGGACCCTAGGCGGAGCCTCTTGCATAGACCTGTCAGAACGCGTTCAGTAGCCGCTCGTAATCCCTGGGGAATTTGCCATAATGGCGCCGCAAAGGGTTATGGGTTCGCGTGTGGGGTGAACGTGATGTCGAGACCGGTAGGGGCGCCCGTGGCGCCGGACGCGGACGCCGCGCGCATCGCGGCCATCCGAAACAGCATCGACCTGAAAGACAAGTCGACGCTCGAAACCTTCGGCGAACGCGCACGACGGGAAGTGGGCGCCAGCATCGCTCGCCTGCATTCGGAAGCGACCGGCCGCGAATTGAGCGATCTCAGCGACGCGCTGCGCCGGGCCGCCGACGCAGCCCGTGCGCTCGATCCTTCGCTGCTCACGCCGAGCGGCATGGCGAACCTGTTCGGCGGCCGCAAACGCCGGCTGAACTGGTTCCGTGGCAAGTTCGAGACAGCGGCCAAGACCCTCGATGGGGTGACCGCCGAATTGCGCGACCGGGCGCACAAGGTCGAGAAAAAGAGCCAGTCACTGAACACTCTGCACGAGCAGGCCCGCGGCTTCATCCTCGAACTCGACGCTCACCTCGCCGCGGGCAAGGCGCGCGGCGCCGAAGTGATCGATCAGAGCGGCGAGAAGGCCGCAGAGGCGGTGGATCGGCTGAAGCGCCGGATCGGCGACCTCGAAGGCCTGCGCGCGACCGCGATCCAGCAGTTGCCGCTGGTGCGGGTGGTTCAGAACGTCGACGCGCCCGTCGGCGAGGCGGTCGAGCGCGCCGCCGCCGCGATCGCGGCCTGGAAGACCGACTGGTCCGAACGCCTCGGCCTGCAGCTCGACCCGCGCATGAAACTCCGGCCGGATCAGGCGGGGCTGGAAATCGCCAAGGGCCGGTTGCTCGAACTCGCTCATCGCGTCCGACGCCGTCCTGGGCGACGCCCGCGCGCGCCGCAGCGAGGCGGAAGCCGAGATGGAAAAGGCCGCAAAGCTCGCGAAGGGTTGAGACGTCTCAGCCCGCCGTGACGTTGGCGCTCGCCTTCTGGTCGGTCCAGGCGGTCAGGTCCTTCAACACCGAGGTGACCGCGACGTTGTAGGCCTGGACAATGGCGCTGACGCGGTTGTCGCTGACCGGCTGTTCGGCCCGGAATTCGTTCTCGCCGACCACGGCGCGGTCCGGGAAACGGATCAGCTGGGCGCGCACCGAGACCACGACCTTGGGCGCCGACTTGGGTCCGTTGTCGTAGCGGGTCTCGAAGCTCGTCACGGAAACATTCAGCACCATGCGCGCTGCAGCGGACTGGCGCCGCTCCACGATGCGCGTGGACTGGGCGCCCTCGTCGAAGGCCTTGTCGATGGCTTCCTCGAACTGCAACTCGGCGGTCGAGACCCAGCGAGCGCCTTCGATATAGGCCGCCTCGTCGCCGGTCATGGTCAGCATCCGGTCGCCGGACGCCGCCGCGGTGAACTCCACCTCCGACAGCGAGATGGGGATGCGTTGCCCGTCCGGCGACGCCGCCGGGGTCATCTGCGGCGTGAAGCGATAGAGCTGCGCGGGCTGCTCCTTCGGGAATAGCGACACGCAGGCCGCCAGGCCGACGCTAAGCGCGAGGCCTGCGACCACCGCGGCGGCGCGCCGGGCGAAGGTGGGGGTCGGGAGCGGCAGGGTCATTGTGGGACCTTCACTTCCTTGGACGGGGGCTTGGCGACCAGGCCCTGCGGGCTGGACCGGATTTCGCGGATCAGCTGGTTCAGCGAATCCGAGGTCTGTTGCAGCGACGCGGCCGTGGCGGTGAGTTGCGGCAGGCCGGAGGCGGCGAAGTCGGTGGTCGGGCCTTGCAGCTTGGCGATCAGGTCATTGACCTTCTTGGCCGAGACGTCGATGTCGGCGGCGGCCTTGGAAATGTTCTCCACCGCCTGCTTGCCGTCGCCGTCGACCAGGCTGCGGCCCGACTGGGCGAGCGCGGTAAAGTTCTTCATCGCTTCGTTGGCGTTCTTGATCGCTTCGTCGGCGTGCTCGATGACGTCCTTATGCGCCTTCAGCTCGTCGGCGATCTCGCGTACGTCGTGCATGGTGGCGCCGAACTGTTTGATGTTGTCGTCGGACAGCACCTGGTTCACACGGTTCAACGCGTCGTTGGCCTTGGCGAGCAGCGCTCCGGAGCCTTCGAGCAGTTCCGACAGCGCGCTGGTGGTGCTCGGGATGATCCAAGGTCCGCCATCGGACGGCAGCGGCCTTGACTTCAGCAAGGGCGCGTTGGGCGAGCCCGCGCTCAGCTGAATATAGCTCACACCGGTGATGCCCTGGGGTTCGAGCTGGGCCGACGTGTCGGTCTTCACGGGCACGTCGGAGGTGATCTGGATCTTTGCGATCACCACGTTGGCGTTTTTCGCATCGAGCTTAAGGTCGGTGACGTCGCCGACCTTGATGCCGTTGAAGTGGACTTCGCCACCCTTCGAAAGGCCGCGCACGGCGCCGACGAACTCGACCCGGTAAACGTCGTAGTTTTTCGCCAGGCTGACCTTGGCAAACCAGACGACGAAGAGCAGCAGGCCTACGACCAGAACCGACGTCGCCAAGCCTATGGCCGCATAGTGGGCGTTTCGTTCCATCAGTGCGCTCCTCGGGCGGCGGCGCGGCCGCGCGGACCCAGAAAGTACTCTCTAATCCAGGGGTGGTCGGACTTTTCAAGCTCGGAAATCTTGTCGTGGGCCACAATGTGCTTGTCGGCGATCACGGCGACGCGGTCGCAGATGGCGTAGAGGCTGTCGAGGTCGTGGGTGACCATGAACACAGTCAGGCCCAGGTTGTCGGCGAGATCGCGGATCAGGTTGTCGAACGCCGCGGCGCCGATCGGGTCGAGGCCGGCGGTCGGCTCGTCCAGGAAGATCAGCTCGGGATCCAACGCCAGGGCGCGGGCGAGGCCCACGCGCTTGCGCATACCGCCGGAAATCTCCGCCGGCTTCAGCTTGCCCGACTCCACCGGCAGGCCGACCAGCGCGATCTTCAGATCGGCGATCTCATCCGCCAGTTCGTGCGACATGCTGGTGTGTTCGACCAGCGGCGCCGAGACGTTCTCGCGCACAGTCAGGGACGAGAACAACGCGCCCTGCTGGAACAGCACGCCCCAGCGCTTTTCGATGTCGTCGTAATCCTTCATGGTGACATTGGCCATGTCGTAGCCGAACACGCGCACCTCGCCGCCATCAGGCTTCTTCAGGCCGATGATGCTGTTGAGCAGCACCGTCTTGCCCGCACCGGACCCGCCGACTAGGCCCATGACCTCGCCCTTTGGCACGATCAGGTTGAGGTTGTCGTGGACCAGGTGGTCTTCGAACTCGCTACGCAGATGGCGCACCACGATGGGCGCGTCCTTGGGCGCAGGACCCGTGTCCGCGCCGCCGTCGTTCGAACCGCCCGAGGCCCACGCGCTCATACGTTCGCCTCCATGTAGAAGAGCGCAAACGCCGCGTCGATCATGATGATGGCGAAGATCGCCTGCACCACCGCAGAGGTGACGCGTCGCCCGAGCAACTCGACGTCGCCTGACACGGCCAGTCCCTGGCGGCAGCCGATGGCGGCCACTACCACGGCGAACACCGGCGCCTTGGACATGCCGATCCAGAAGTGGATTACGCCGACGTTGTCCTGGATGCGCTGAATGAAGAAGGCCGGGCTGAGGTCGAGCTTCATCCAGGCCACCACCGCGCCGCCGAACAGGCCGGAGAGATCGGCCACAAAGGTGAGCAGGATGGTCATCAGGAGCAGCGCCGCCGTGCGCGGCAGCACCAGGGCGTCGAACGGATCGACGCCCATGACCTCGCATGGCGTCCACCTCCTGGTTCATCTTCATCGCGCCGATCTCGGCGGCGAAGGACGAGGCGGAACGGCCCGCGAGCAGCACCGCGGTGATCACGACCGCAAACTCGCGCAGCACCGCGATGCCGATCAGCTCGACGGCGAACACCTGGGCGCCAAACTGTCGCAGGAGGTTCGCGCCGAGGAAGCCGACCACCGCGCCGATGAAGAAGCTGGTCACCGACACGATCGGCAGGGCGTCGAGGCCCGCCCGCTCCGCCTGATCGAACCAAGCCGCCCAGCGGATGCGCCGGGGGTTCAGGATCGTGTTGCCGATCACCGCCAGCAGATGCCCGTTGAAGGCGAGGCTGCGGTAGATCTCCATGCCGATGTGGGCCACGCCCTGGCCGATCTTCACCAGGGTGCGGTGGACCCAGTAGGGCCGGACCGTCGCGGGCATGGGCTCATGCCCGGTGCCCGCCACCAGTTTCAGGATCTGGGCCGCATGGGGCCGGGCGGCGAAGGCGTCGTCCGGAAGCTTTCCCACGGCCCTCAGCAGCACGTAGGCCCCGGTGGTGTCGAAACGGCCGAGCCGTTCCAGGTCGAGGCTCGTCACCTTGCGGCCGGCCGTTGCCTTGAACAGGCGGTCCCCGGTTCGGCCCAGCGCAGCCCCCGTCCAGTCGCCGGTCAAGGACAGGCGCGCACCGTCGGGTCGCGAATCAATCTGGAAATCGGCGGCCTGCATGCTCATCCCATAGCAGAGCTTTCAACCCCGCTTAATGCACACGGTTCCGAGCGCCTGGGCGTGCGGGCGAACGCAGGTCCAATTGAGCTAAATTTCCCACAGGTCACAACGGCGTGATGCATCCACGCGCTTATTAGAGTTGCCGCCGAATATAACATCGCAACTGCGCCTGATCCATACTCAACTCAGTTAAATCGTCATGCATTGCTTGTCGACAATACAACAAAACGCCTGAAACTAAACGGCAATTCGCTGATGTCTTCGGGAACCGGGGGCCCGTCGCGGCGTTATGCACCCGAGATTCCAATTCCGTTTTCCTAAAGAGGACGAAAACCTTGTCGGTTCCGCCCACGCGCCCCTTCGCCGAAGCCTCAGTCATCGACATCACGCCCGGAGCTGGCCGCGCGCCGTCGCGCCGCGAGCCGCTGATCTGCTTTTCGCACCTGCGCTGGAATTTCGTGTTCCAACGACCCCAGCACCTGATGACACGCTTCGCGCGGACGCGTGACGTCTACGTCTTCGAAGAACCGACGCCGGCCGATCGCGACTGCGGCCCTTCGCTCGACCTGGATCACGATGACAAGACCGGCGTGACCATCGCCACGCCGCGCCTGCCCGACGGCCTCGACGGTTGGGGCCGCGACGCGGTGCTGCGCCAATTGCTCGACGAACTGATTGCGTTGAAGGCGATGAAGCGCCCGGTGCTCTGGTACTATACGCCCATGATGCTGCCGTTCTCGCGTCACCTCGACGCCGCGGCGGTGGTCTACGACTGCATGGACGAGCTGGCGAACTTCCGCTTCGCGCCCCAGGAACTGGTGGCGCTCGAGCGCGAGCTGTTCGACCGCGCCGACGCGGTCTTTACCGGCGGGCACAGTCTCTACGAGGCCAAGAAACACCTGCACCGCAACATCCATCCTTTTCCGTCGAGCGTCGACCGCGCTCACTTCGCCCAGGCGCGCGCCGAACAGCCCGCGCCCGCCGACATGGCCGCCCTCCCCGGCCCGCGCTTCGGCTTCTACGGCGTGGTCGACGAGCGCATGGATCTGGACCTTCTCGCCAAGGTCGCCGACGCGCGACCCGACTGGACGCTGGTCATCGTGGGTCCGGTGGTGAAGATCGACGAGGCCGACCTGCCGCGCCGTGCGAACCTGCACTACCTCGGCGGCAAGACCTACGCCGAGCTTCCTGCCTATCTCGCGTGCTGGGACGTGGCCTTGATGCCGTTCGCGATCAACGAGTCGACGCGCTTCATCAGCCCCACCAAGACGCCCGAATACCTGGCCGGCGGACGCCCCGTCGTGTCCACGCCGATCACCGACGTCGTGCGCCACTACGGCGAGCTCGACGGCGTGCGCGTGGCGGGCGACGCGGAGAGCTTCGTGCGCGAGTGCGAATATGCGCTCGAATTGTCGCGCGATCGCACCGGCCCCTGGTTGGCGGAGGTGGATCGGGCGCTGGCTGAGCTGAGCTGGGACCAGACGCACCTGCGCATGGCCTCGCTCGTCGACAAGGCCGCCTCGCAGAACGCCGCGCTCAATGGCCTGCCCGCGCCGGCGGTGCGCCCCGCGGGTCGCAACGCGGCCTATGACGTGCTGGTGGTCGGCGCAGGTTTCGCCGGCGCGGTGATGGCCGAGCGCCTCGCCTCGCAGTCGAACAAGCGCGTGCTGCTGATCGACCGCCGCAACCACATCGGCGGCAACGCCTACGACCGGATGGACGCGTCGGGGATCCTGATCCACCAGTACGGCCCACACATTTTCCACACCAATTCCGACGCCGTGTTCGCCCACCTGTCGCAGTTCACCGACTGGCGGCCTTACGAGCACAGGGTGCTGGCGAGTGTGGACGACCGGCTGGTGCCCATGCCGATCAACCGCACGACGCTGAATGCCCTCTACGGTCTCAACCTGCGCAGCGACGAACAGGCCGAAGACTTCCTTAAGTCCCGCGCCGAGCCGGTCGAGATTGTGCGCACGTCCAAGGACGTGGTGGTCAACGCCATCGGGACCGAGCTCTACAAGACCTTCTTCGAGGGCTACACGCGCAAGCAATGGGGCCTCGATCCGTCGGAACTTGATAAGTCGGTCACCTCGCGCGTGCCGACGCGCACCTCCGCCGACGACCGCTATTTCCAGGACTCGCTCCAGGCCATGCCCTTGAAGGGCTACACCGCGATGTTCGAGAACATGCTGGACCACGACAACATCGACGTGCGTCTGGGCGTGGACTTCGAGGACGTGCGCGGCGACGTGGCCTACGACCGGCTGGTGTTTTCCGGCCCGGTGGACGAGTACTACGACCACCGCTTCGGCGAACTGCCCTACCGCTCGCTGCGCTTCCGCCACGAGACCTTGGACCAGGCGTGGTTTCAGCCGGTGGCGACGGTGAATTATCCGGACGAGGCGACGCCTTACACGCGCATCACCGAGTTCAAGCACCTGACCGGCCAGCAGCACCCTAAGACCAGCATCGTCTACGAGTTTCCGACCGCCCAGGGCGATCCCTACTATCCGATTCCCCGCCCGGAGAACCAGGCGCTGTACAAGCGCTACGAAGCGCTCACCACCCAGCGGATGGACACCACCTTCGTGGGTCGCCTCGCCACCTACAAATACTACAACATGGACCAGGTGGTGGGTCAGGCGCTGGCGACGTGGCGCAAGCTCGACGCGCGCGAAGGCCGCAGTCTGGTGTCGGATCAGGCTGCCAAGGCGCGCGCGATCTGAGTCAAAAGTCCACGGCCCCACACGGACGACTTCCTGGGCGCGCAGCGCCCGTCATCAAAGAAAACCGCAGAGATCGCTGAGAAAGAGAACCGCGGAGGACGCAGAGAAGACAGCTCCGCGATCTCTGCGCTTTTGCTTTCTCCGCGATCTCCGCGGTTATTCTTATTGGCGCTGCGCGCCGGGAGGTTCGCTCTGGATACGCGACGCGTCTGTGTGTTTCCGTGTGGGTCCGTGGACTCTCTTGACTACGCCGCCGCTGCAGCCGCTTTTGGTTTCATTCCGAGGATCAGCGCCGCGACCACGCCCGCGACTACGAACTTTCCGATCTCGTAGAGGACGTTCAGGACCGTGTAGTCGAGCGGATAGTTGAACCAGATCAGGTAGGACACATTGGTCGTGATCCCTGCGATCAGACCCACGCCCGCCATGAATCCGACGCGCCGGCCGAAGCCGGTGATGGTGGTCATCGACAACAGCCACAGCGCCAGCACCACCTCGACCAATTCGATGACGAATTCGCCGATCAGGCGCGCCGGGGAAAGTCCCTCCTCGCCGGCGGGATGGTAGATCATGATGCCGGACGGGCTCGTCTTGATCTCGGCGGCCATTGTTTTCATGGCGTCCTTCGACGCCATGTCGACGTACGGGAAGTGATAGAGACCCGCCTTGTCGCCGGTCGCCGACTTCATCGCGGCGATCATCGCTGCGTCATCCTTCGACTGGCTGACTCCGACCTGGGCCGCGGGCGACATGTGGAACGCGGACGCGAAGATGTACATGACGATGCCGCCCGCGAGCGCTGCGAGCAATGTCTTTCCGGACATGACTGACCCCCTATCAGGTTTCGACCGGTCCCGAGGGAACGCCGGTTCGGGGCGAGAGTCCAGAAGACCAGGCTCAGGTCAGCCGACGAGCCGCCAGGCGGTCTTTAGGTCCTCGACGAACAAGGCGTAGGCCTTCGCCCGGTCCTCGGCGTCGGGGATCCTCAGCATGTAGGACGGATGCACCGTCAGGACCGCGGTCGCCCCGCCGTCGAGCTTGTGCGCCTTGGCGCGGTCGTCGCGCACCGTCACCGCACGGCCGAACACCGAACGGCCCGCCGTCGCGCCCAAAGCCACGATCACCTTGGGCTTGACCAGGCGCCGCTCAGTGTCGAGCCACCAGCGGCAGGCGTTGATCTCGCCCACGTTCGGCTTGGCGTGGATGCGCCGCTTGCCCTGGCGCTCGAACTTGAAGTGCTTCACCGCATTGGTGACGTAACAGTCCTTGCGGGGGATCCCGGCTTCAGCCAGCGCCCGGTCGAGCAGCTGGCCCGCGGGACCGACGAAAGGCTTGCCGGCCAAGTCTTCCTGGTCGCCGGGCTGTTCGCCCACCAGCATCAGCCGCCCGCGCGCCGGTCCCTCACCCGGCACGCCCTGGATGGCGTGACGCCACAACTCGCAGCGGCGGCAGGCGTTCAGCGCCAGCTTCAGCTCGGCCGCGTTGTCGGGCGTGAACGCCCCGTCGAAGGGCGCGTCGCGGGCGATCCGCGCGATCCTGCGGGCCGCGCGGCCATCGTGGTCCTGGTCCGGGGGGGCGTAATGAGTCACCGTCCAGCGACAATGCCTCTACCCCGTCGGGGTTCCGTCACGCGGCATTGGGGTCGGCGGTCATCAGGCCGAAGATGTTGGCGTCGGTGTCCTTCACATAGGCCAGCCAGCCCACACCCTGGATCGGCATCTTCGGCACGGCCACGGTCCCTCCCAGCGCCTGGGCCTTGGCCACGTAGGCGTCCACGTCGGACACATCGACCGTGCACACCCAGGCGATCACCGGGGTCGGGTCGAGCGGATCGGGCGCAGGGCCCATGCGCTTGACCATGCCGCCGTCGATGCCGCGGCCTTCGCCGGTCTTGATCAGCCAGTAGGGGTTGTCGCCCCACTGCTCGATCGCCCAGCCGAACAGGGCCTCGTAGAAGGCCTTCACCCGCTCGGGATCGGCGGCGTGGATCTCGAAATGAACCGGTCTCGGCATCGGATGTCCCCTCAGCGATTGCGCCGAAAGGACACCATGGATCACGCCGCGAGACGAGAGCACAGGCGATGTCGTATGGGATCGCCGCCCTTGGAATCAGAGCGCAACGGCCGCCGAAACCGGCTCCAACGTTCGGCTGTTGCGCTCTGTCGCCTGCGCGATCCGCGCTCGAGCCACCTCCAGCGCGATCTCGTCGCTGGGGCGGCGTTCGGCGGCGGAGCGGTCGAGGATTTCGGTCAGGGTCTCCGCGACGCGGGACAGCTTGCCTTCCACCCACGCCGGATCGTAGGCGCCGTCGCTGTTCAGCGCGCGCACTTCCGAAGCGACGTTGATGATGCCGCCGGCGTTGACCACATAGTCCGGAGCATAGACGAGGCCGCGCCTGAACACCTCGAGCCCGATCTCGGGACTGGCGAGCTGGTTGTTCGCGGCGCCCACGATAGCGCGGCACCTCAGGCGTTCGAGCGTCTCGGCGTTCACCGTCGCGCCCAAGGCGCACGGCGCGAAGATCTCGGCTTGCGCGTCGTAAATCGCTTCCGGCTTCACCACCGTGGCGCCCGTGCGTTCGGCGACGGCGCGCAAAACCGGTTCGTTCACGTCGGTGATGATCAGCCGCGCGCCCGCGGCGTGCAGTTTGTCGGCGAGATAGCCGCCCACGTGACCCACGCCCTGCAGGGCGACGGTGAGGCCGTTCAGCGCGCCCTTGCCCCAGACGCGGTCGGCGACGGCGGCGGTGCAGCGGAACACGCCCTCGGCCGTCACCGGGCTGGGATCGCCCGAGGCGGCGGGGCCGCCCTCAAGGCCCACGACATAGGGGGTCGTCCTGCGCGCCGCGGTCAGGTCCTGGGGCGTGACGCCCACGTCCTCGGCCGCCCAGTAGCGCCCGCCGAGCTGGTCGACGGCGCGGCCAAAGGCTTCGAACAGGGCCGGCGACTTCTGGGTGCGGCTGTCGCCGATGATCACCGACTTGCCGCCGCCGAGGTCCAGGTCGGCCACCGCGTTCTTGAACGACATGGCCCGCGAAAGGCGGAGCACGTCGTCCAGAGCGTCCTGGGCCGTCGCATAGGGCCACATGCGCGTGCCGCCGCAGCCCGGGCCGCGGGCGGTCGAGTGTACGGCGATGATGGCTTTGAGACCGGTCTTTTCGTCGAAGAAGGCGTGCACGCCCTCGTGGCCCTCGAAGGCAGGGGAATCGAACAGCGTCATGCTGGGAACTTGCTCATTTCCGGGAAAAAACGTGCGGCTGGTTACGCCCTTCGCCCCCGCTCCGCAAGGGTGCGGCTGCGAACGGCCTGGATGGTCCTGCAAAGCTACGAGGGGCGAGGCGCAGCAAACCGCTATGGGCGCCGGGCCTTGGGTTGCGGAATCGGACCGACGCCCGAGGGCAACGGTTTCGAGGGATCGCGGATGAAACCCTCGACGTCGCGCCAGACCATCTCCGCCTCGTAGTCGCGCAAGAGGATGTGCCAGCCGTTTTTGTAATAGGCGGTCGGGCCCGCGGTCAGGCGCGCGGCGGCGGCGAAGGCGGCGTTCTTCGGGATGATCTGGTCGTGGGCGCCGTAGAGATAGGCCGTCGGGACATTCAACCGGGCGATGTCGCGCGAGGCGCGGTCCATCAGGTTCACCAGGCCGTAGACCGCGTCCGGCCGCGTCGCCCACACCATCTCGGGGTCGAGGCCCATGCGGCGCAGTTCGGCAATGTTGTCCGACGCGGTGATGTGATCGACGACCACGTCGGGCGGCTCGATCGACTTCGATCCGATCAGATGCGCAGCGGTCCACAGCGCGGCGCGATTGATCGCCGGCTGGCTCGACCAGCCCCATACCGCCGGTGACGCGAGAATCAGCCGGCTCGCCTCCGGTGGTTTGTCGGAGGCGAAGGCTTCGATCGCCTCGGCGCCGCCCATGCTCTCGCCCACCACCGCTATGGTCGCGTGTGGATAGCGCGCATGCACCAGCGCGCAGAGCGTGCGCAGGTCTTCGCTCGTCAAGGCGTCGGGCGCCCAGACGCCGCGCTCGGGCGAGCGGCCGAACCCGCGCTGGTCCCAGGCATAGGTCGCGATGCCGCGCTTTGCCCACCACGGCGCGGCCATCCAGAACGCGCCGCCGTAGTCGTTCATGCCGTGCAGGCCCACGATCACCGCCCACGGCTCGCTGTTCTGCGGCGTCCACACCGAAAGCCCGAGCTTCGCCCCGTCAAAACTGGTGAAGCTGTGTTCGCCCAGGCTCGGCCCCGCGAACTGCGGCGGCGGGGTGGCCGGCTGCTGCAGCGTCAGGGCGCAGGCTGCGAGGCCGGCGCTGACCAGCACCATGGCGAGGGTCGCCGACCGCCTCATGCCGCGAGCAATCTCTTCACGCGCGCTCGCAGCCACGCCACCACCTCGTCCTCGAACCAGGGATTGCGTTTGAGCCATGCGGTGTTGCGCCAGGAGGGGTGCGGCAGGGGCAGGTATTGGGGGAGATGCTCACGCCAGGCCCGCACTGTCTCCGTCATCGACCGCTTGGCGCGACCTTCCAGCGCCCAGGCCTGGGCGTAGCTCCCGACCAGCAGAGTCAGCTCGACCTGCTTCAGCGATCCCAGCAGACGCGGCCGCCACAGTTGCGCGCACCGTTTCGGCGGCGGGAAGTCGCCGCCCTTGGGGTCAGTGCCGGGAAAGCAGAAGGCCATGGCCGCGACTCCGATCCTAGGGTCGGCGTAGAACTGCTCATAGCTCACCCCCAGCCAGTCGCGCAGCCGGTCGCCGGAGGGGTCGGTGAACGGCGCGCCGCTCTCGTGCACCCGCCGGCCCGGAGCCTGGCCGCAGATCAGCAGCCGCGTCTGCTCCGCCACCTGGATCACTGGCCTGGGCGTATGCGGCAGCTCGCCCGCGCAGGCGCGGCAGGCGGCGATGTCCGCAAGGACGGCGTCGAGGCTCATATCCCAGGGTTCGCGCAGGATGGCTTGGGTCCGCAAGGGTCTTCGCCTATTCAAAGGCCTGAGACATAACCTTTCGGAGCCGGTCATGGAGCGCGACGCCCCGCCGCGGGTCATAGAGGTCACCGAGGGCGAATTCGCCGGCTGGCGGCGGTTCGACACCCGCGAGACCTTCGATTCCCTGATCGGCCCGTTCTATTTCCGCCGCGACGAGGACGGCCATTTCCGCTGCGCCTTCCGCGCCGCGCAGAAGCACATGAACGCCGGCGGCCGGATGCATGGCGGGGTCCTGATGACCTTCGCCGACATCTCCCTGTTCGCCCTGGCCTACGAGGAGATGGAAGGGCGCCGCGGTGTCACCGTCCAACTCGACAGCACCTTCCTCGACGGCGCCCACGTCGGCGATCTGCTGGAGGCGACCGGCGAGGTCACCCGCGCGGGCGGCTCGCTGGTGTTCGTGCGCGGCCAGATCGTGAGCGGCGAGCGGCTGCTGTTCACCTTCTCGGGGGTGATCAAGAAGATGCGTCCGAAATCGCCGTAAAAGCGGCCCAGGCGAATTTCCCGCAACTGGCCCTTCAGCCGCGGCGGCGGGCCGCCCATGCTCGCGGTCATCAGAGGTTGCGGAGACCAAGATGAGGATGAGTTTGCGAGCAGGCGCCTTGGCGCTGGCGTGTGCAGTGGCGTGTTTCGCCTTGCCGGTTCAGGCTGAGCCGCGCGACGGGGCGCACGATTTCGATTTCGCCAAGGGAGCCTGGCATACCCACGCCACCAAGATCCGCGATCCGTTCGACGGCGGGACGCACACGGTAACGCTCGATGGAACGAAGGTCGCGCGCCCGCTCTGGGGCGGCAAGGCCTGGGTCGAAGAGATCGAAGCCGACGGTCCGGACGGCCATTGGGAGGGCATGTCGCTCTTCGTCTACGACCCCAAGGCCGGGCAGTGGAGCCAGACCTACATCGACAGCAGCGGCGAAATCGAAGCGCCGACTATCGGCGGCTTCAAGGACGGCCGCGGGGAGTTCTATGGGACCGAGAGCTATCAGGGCCGCAACGTTCTGGTCCGCGGCGTCTGGACCAGCGCCTCGGCGGACGCGCATCACTACGAAGTCGACCTCTCGCAGGACGGTGGGCGCACCTGGGTCGCCGCCTTCAAGGCCGATCTGACGCGGTTGAAGGAGTAGTCCTAGGCGGAGGCAAGCACCGCGCGCACGGCGTCCACGCCGTCGTAAATGTCGCCCAGGTCCGCCACGCCGTAACCGAAGACTAGGCCGGCGCGCGTCGGGTCACCTGCGTAGTAGCGTGCAAGCGTGTGGATTTTTACGCCGCCTTGCCACAGGGCGCGCGCCGCCGCTTCGACATCGACGCCAGGCTTTGCGGCCGCCGCGATGTGCATTCCGTAGAAGGACGGGAGCGGCTCCAGCCATTCTGCGAGCCGATCCTTCAGTTGGTCGATGAGGTAGTCGCGGCGTCGGCGGTAGACTTCCCGCGTCTTTCGGATGTGCTTGGCGAGCAGGCCTTCGGAAATGAACGCGGCGACGCTCGCCTGAATCGGCGTGGGACTGTGCCAGTCCAGGCAGTTCTTGGCGGCGGTCAGCGCCGGCATGGCCCATGCGGGCGCCACGACGAAGCCGAGCCTCAGCGCGGGCAGCATGCATTTGGAAAAGGTGCCGACGTAGAAGACCACGTCGGCGGCGGATGCGGTCCGCAACGCCTCCAGGGCGCCGCCCTCGAAGCGGAACTCACCGTCGTAGTCGTCCTCGACGATCACAGCGCCGCGCGCCCGAGCGAAGGCGACGAGATCGCGCCGACGCCTGGCCGACATCGTGACGCCCAGCGGAAACTGGTGGGACGGGCAGACACAGACCACCTTTGCGTCTTCGGGGATGTCGCCGATGACGAGTCCTTCCGCGTCGACCCGGACCGGCGCGATGCGAGCGCCCGAGGCGGCGAACGCGGCGCGCATGGGCGGATATCCGGGGTCTTCGATGGCGACGATGGTTTCGCCCGACCGCACGAGGACGCGCGCCAACAGATCGAACGCCTGCTGGGCGCCGGAGGTGACGAGCACGTCGTCCGATCCGCACACAACCGCGCGCGTGACGCCGATGTGACCTGCGACGGCTTCCCTCAGCCGGAAATTTCCCTGATTGCCCTGCGGGCTCTTCAGCGCCGCGGGACGGCGCTCCATGCGACGCAACTGTTTGGCGCTGATGCGACGGAACGCCTCTAGCGGAAACAACTGCGAGTCGACGAGCGCGGGCCGGAAATCCAAGCCCTGATGCAGTCCAGGTCCAGCGTCGTCCTCGCCCCAGAAGCCCATGGCTTCGACGATATCGCGCCGCAACCACACGGGATTGATCTGAAAGGCCGTAGCGCTGGCGGCAACCGACGCTTGCGCGGTGCGCTCGGCGACAAAGGCGCCCGCGCCGGGGCGCGTCACAATGAACCCCTCGTTCGCGAGCAGGTCGTAAACCGCGGCAGTCGTATTGCGCGACACGCCGAAGAAGGCCGCGGCGCGCCGGGTCGGCGGCAGTTGCACCCCCGCGGCGAGCCGCCCGTCCGAGATCGCCGCCTTCAGCTGTTCGTAGAGTCGCTTCGACATGTCCCGCGAACCGGAAGGCGGAAGGTCGAGCTCGACTTCAAACAGCGGATCCATGCGATTGGGCTTGGCTATGTCCCGCCATCAAGCCGACGCCGACGCCGGCGTCTCGGCGCCGGCAGTAAAGCCCGGGCGCGCCTTCAGCGCCGTAAGCCACCGGTCGAGGTTCACCAGTTCCGACGGCGGGCGGTACTTCACCAGTCGCGCGAAATCGATCCCCACCGCGGTGACGATGTCCGCCGTCGTGATGCGGTCCGCCGCGATGTACGACCGCCCGTCGAGCCTGCGGTCGAGCATGGTCATGAAGCGTTCGGCGGCGGCGCGCATATATTCGGCGACTGCGGGAACGGGCGGCTCGAGCGCGGCCAGCATCGGATGGGTGTGGCGCACCACCTGCATCAGCGGGTTGGCGAGATAGAATCTCGCAGCGGCGCGTCCACATCTCGATGACGGCGATCTCCTCCGCATCGCGGCCGAGCAGGTTAGGTGCGGGGTGCAGCGCTTCGAGATAGCGGCAGATGGCGATCGATTTCGGTGATGGTGACGCCGTCGGCGAGTTCCAGCGCCGGCACGTGGGCCAGGCCCGCCTTCTCGCGGTAGGCCGGGGTCTTATGCTCGCCGGCGAAGATGTCGACCTCGACGATGTCGATGTCGGCGATCCCCTTCTCGGCCATCAGCCAGCGGACCCGGCGGGGGTTGGGCGCGCGGTTGTGGGTATAGAGCTTCACGGCGGCCTCCGGATTCGGTTAGGGTTCGTTGCCTTTGACAACGGGCTGGGACCTAGGACCAATCAACGCGGCCCGCAAGAACCACCCTACCCTCCAAGGCCCCGCGCGGACTAAAAGGTCTCAGAATCCGGGGAATTGATCCAAATGACGGCTGAGATCGGCCAGTCCGCCGCCCTGACCCACGAAGACGTCCTGGCGTCCGCCCGCACCGCCGAGGAGGCCGGCGACTTCGACCGCGCGCTCGGCCACTACCGGGGCCTGATCGAACTCGAGCCCAAACAGCCGCGGTGGGAGTTCGAGGCCATCCGGGTGCTCCGGCTCTCCGGGCGCGAGACGGAAGCCGCCGAAGCCCTGCGCGCGGCGCTGCGCAAGCATCCGGGCGCCATGGGCCGGCCGGACCTGCGCGCCCTGATTCCCGAAGCGTCGGACCCGACCGGGAAATCCGCGCGTGACGCGCTGGGCGCCCATTGTCCGCCTGACGAAGCCCTGAAACGTCCGCTGGCCGAGGACGACGAGAGCGACGTGATCGTGGCCCGCGGCGGCCGTCACGCAGCGGTGGTCGTGTTCACCGGGCTCGCGGACCGTATGGTCATGCCGCTGTCGCTGTTCGACCGCTATCTGGCCGAGCTCGACCTGTCGACCATCTATCTGCGCGACCGCAGCCGCATCGGCTATTTCAACGGCGTGAAGTCGCTCGGCGACTACAGCGACAGTATCAAAGGGTTGAAGACGATCCTCGCCGATATCGGCGCCGAGCGCGTGCACACCATCGGCAACTCCGCCGGCGGCATCGGCGCCCTGTCCTTTGGCATCGACCTGAACGCCGCGCAGATCGTCGGATTCTCGGCGCCCATTTCGATCACCCGCGCGGCGGCAAATATGGACCGACGCACCCAGGTCTTCGCCGAGCGCCTGCTGGCCGGCGTGCCGGAGACGCGCCGCGACCTGCGCGCACGCCTGATGGCGCGCAAGGACGGCGGCCAGACCCACCTGTTCTACGGTTCGGACATGCCGGAAGACCGCATGCACGCCCAGACCCTGATCGGCGTCGACGGCGTGACGCTCTATCCGCTGCCGGGCCTCGCCGGCCACGGCGCGCTGTTCCGCCTGGCGCAGAACGGCGACCTGAGGAAGCTGTTCTCCAACCGGTTCAATTGATCGGGTGATCGGTTAGTCAGGCCGCGGCGACTGCGCTCTCGCGCGGCAGGCGGCGGACCAGACGGTAGTAGTCGTCCATCAAGCCGAGCGTGATGGCGCCGGGCGTGAAGCGGTACTCGCCGATCTCGCTGACCGGCGTGACTTCCGCCGCGGTGCCGGTGAGAAAACATTCGCTGAAGCTCGCCAGCTCTTCCGGCTTGATGTCGCGCACCACCACCTCGTAGCCGCGCTCGCGGGCCAGGTCGATCAGGGTCAGCCGCGTGATGCCGTTCAAGATCGCATCGACCTTCGGCGTGTGAATTTCGCGGTCCTTCACGAAAAACACGTTGGCGCCCGTCGCCTCGGCGATGAAGCCGCGCCAGTCGAGCATCATGGCGTCGGCATAGCCCGCCTGCTCGGCCGCGGTCTTGGACAGGGTGCAGATCATGTAGAGGCCGGCGGCCTTGGCGTTCACCGGTGCGGTGTTGGGCGCGGGGCGGGCCCACTTGGACCACATCAGCCGGATGCCCTTCTTCTTGGTCTCGGCGTCGAAATAGCTCGGCCACTCCCAGGCCGCGATCGCCAGCCGGGTGGTGGTGTGGCCGGCGGAGACGGAAACCTGCTCCGACCCGCGGAACGCCACAGGACGGACATAGCAGTCGGTCAAGCCGTTGCGGGCGCAGGCGTCCTTGCAGGCCCGATCGATCTCGGCCACGCTGTAGGGGATTTTGAAATCAAGGAGTTCCGCCGACCGGATCAGGCGCTCGGTATGCTCGGTCAGCTTGAATATCTCGCCGCCGTACATCCGCTCGCCCTCGAAGACCGATGAGGCGTAGTGGAGGGCATGGGTGAGAACGTGCACTTTAGCCGCGCGCCAGGGCACAAATTCACCGTTTAGCCAGATCCAGCCGTCACGATCGTCTATAGGAACGAAGGACATTGAGCATTTTCTCCCGCGCCGGGTGCGAGCTTAAACGCCCGTCTTACGGCCTAGTCAACCGTATCCGCCCGGGCGGGTTCCTTGAAGGGTTTAACGCGTGATCCCCCCCGACTCCGGCCAGCGCCACCTCCTGGTGGTCGACGACGACGACCGAATCCGCGAGCTGTTGAAGCAGTTCCTGAGTCGGGCGGGCTTTCGCGTCACCACCGCCGGGGACGCCGAGGCGGCGCGCCGCCTGCTGGACCTGCTCGATTTCGACCTCTTGATCGTGGACGTGATGATGCCCGGCGAGGACGGCTTCTCGCTGACCCGCTGGGTGCGCAAGCGCAGTCCCACGCCGGTGATGATTCTGACCGCCCGCGGCCTGCCCGACGACCGGATCGAGGGCCTGACCCTGGGCGCCGACGACTACCTGGCCAAGCCGTTCGAGCCCCAGGAGCTGTTGCTGCGCGTGGAGGCGATCCTGCGCCGCGCCGGCCCCAAGCCGTCGGGACCGCGCCAAGTGAAGCTCGGCGACTACGCCTTCGATCTCGATCGCGGCGAACTCACCCGTGAGGGGAGCATGATCCGCCTCACCGAGGCGGAGGCGCAGCTGCTCAAGGTGCTCGCCCAGAACGCCCACGCCGCCGTCGATCGCCTCGACCTGCGCGCGAGACACTGCCGACGCCACCGGCCGCGCCGTTGACGTGCAGGTCACCCGTCTGCGCCGCAAGATCGAGACCGATCCGCGGAATCCGCGCTATCTGCAGACCGTGCGCGGCGTCGGTTACATGCTCGCGCCGGATTGAGCGCGTGAAACTCGCCTCCCCGCACCTGTGGCCGCGTTTCATTCGCCGACGGATGCCGACCTCGCTGTGGGGGCGCGCTCTGCTGATCATCGTGCTGCCGGTGGCGATGATGCAGGTCGCGGTCACCTGGGCGTTCTTCGACGCCGAGTGGGAGACCACCTCCGCGCGCCTGTCCGACAGTCTCGCCGGCGACGTCGCGTGGCTGAGCCAGGCCTACAGCGACAATCTCTCGCCGACGCAGCTGAAACAGCTTCACGACCGCGCGCAGGAGCAGATGGAGTTGTCGGTCGTGCTCCAGCCGGGACAGAAGCTTCCGGTCTACCACCGCCATTCGCTGTTCGCGCCGTTCGACCGGATGCTCAGCCACGCGCTCAGCGACCGCCTGAAACAGCCCTACTGGATCAACACGACCCGCTATCCGGCCTATGTCGACATCCGGGTGCAGGAACCCGGCGGCGTGCTCCACATCATCGCGCCGCGCGACCGGGCCTTCGCCACGCGCGGGCACATCTTCATCCTGTGGCTGGGCGGAGCGACCTTGTTGCTCACCGCCGTCGCGATCCTGTTCATCCGCAACCAGGTGCGCGCCATCGAGCGCCTCGCCGCCGCCGCCGAGGCGTTCGGCAAGGGCGTGGAGGTCCCAGACTTCAAACCGCACGGCGCCAAGGAGGTGCGTCAGGCCGCGTACGCCTTCCTCGACATGCGCGAGCGCATCCAGCGGCATCTCGAACAGCGCACCGCGCTGCTCGCCTCGGTCAGCCACGACCTGCGCACGCCGCTGACGCGGTTGAAACTGGAGCTCGCCCTTTCGGACCAGACTGCTCGCACCGACGAGATGAAGCGCGACCTGGCCGAGATGGAGCACATGATCGACGAATACCTCGCCTTCGCGCGCGGCCAGGCCGGCGAGAGCGTCGAGGTGGTGGGCGTGCGCGACCTGATCGACCAGGTGGGCGAAGGCGCGCGCCGCGCCGGCGCCGAAGTCGACGTCGCCGCCGACCAGAGCCTCGCCGCCAGCGTGCGGCCCAACGCGTTCAAGCGCGCCCTGTCCAACCTGATCATGAACGCCGCCGCCCACGGCGAACACGTCACCGTCGCCGCCCGCGCCCTGCCCTCCGGCGGCGTCGAGATCGCCGTCGACGACGACGGCCCCGGCATCCCGCCCGACCGCTACGAGGAAGCGTTCAAACCCTTCTCGCGCCTGGACGAGGCCCGCAACCAGAACCTCAAGGGCGTCGGCTTAGGCCTCGCCATCGCCCGCGACGTGGCGCGCGGCCACGGAGGCGATGTGGTGTTGGAGAAGAGCAAGCTGGGCGGATTGCGGGCGGTTATTCGGTTGCCGGGGTGACAGTCAGCATCCGTTCAGCTTCGCGGGCGTTAGCGTGCAGGTTCGGCAAGGAGACTCCTCCCATGCGCATCCCCGCTCTCGTATTCGTCCTGGCCCTGGCGACCCCCGCCGCGGCCTTTGCGGCGCCGGTGTCCGACGTGCATGTGAGCATCGGGCCCAAGCTCGAGGCCAAGGCGCACGACTACGGCCAGCGCGACCTGGACTATCTGGCCAAGGACCTGAAGGACCAGGTCGAGAAGGTGCTGAGCGCGCACCACCAGTTTGGGGCCGGCGGCGGGACGCTCGAGGTGGTGATCACCGACGCGGTTCCCAATCGGCCCACCTTCGCCCAGATGAGCCGCAACCCGTCGCTCTCCATGCGCAGCGTGGGCGTCGGCGGCGCCTCGATCGAGGCTCAGCTCGGCGGGACGCCTATCAAATACTCGTACTGGGAGACCGATATCCGCAACGAACGCGGTTCAGCGACTTGGTCGGACGCCGACGCCGCGATCGATGGATTCGCTCACAAAGTTGCGGACGCGCACTGAGCCCGAAACGTCAGGCGAGGCTCAGGCCTCGCCGACCGTCTCGAACATGCAGGCCGCGATGGCTTCCGACGGGCTCTTGGAGCCCTTCACCAGGAAGTCGAAGGCCGGGTAGAACCGGTCAGAGGCCTCGACCGCCGCGTCGATCATCGACGCCGCCTGCGGCAGGGTCGGACGCTCGCCGTGGGGCAGCGGCATGGAATGACGGAACACGATCTCGCCGTCCTCGGGCCAGATCTCGAAATGGCCCATCCAGCAGCGCTGGTTGATCATCGACAGCAGCTCGTACGCCGCCGTCTTGCGCGACTTTTGGATGCGCAGGTCGAGCGAACAGCAAAGCTGGAGGCAGTCGCCCTCGGGCCGCCACGCGAACCAAAGCTCATAGTCCTTCCAATCGCCCGCGAGCGCGAAGGCGAGATCGCCGTCCTCGGTGCGGTCGAAGGGCAGGTTTTCGGCGGAGAGGACGTTTTCGATCACGTCCAGCGGGTCGATGTTCAGTTCCACGTCGTCCGGTCGAGGGCTGGTCATACGATCCTCCTTCGGCCGGAGCGCGCCGGCGACGCCTGGAGGGCGTCCGACTCACGCCCCTCCCCATGAGGGTATCCGCCTCGTTTAGAAAGTCTCAACGGCCGACGTCCGCTGGGGGAGTTTGAGCTGTGGACGTTCCCGCCTTGAGGGCGGCCACTTCCTCTTGCAAAGCCGCGACCTGCGCTCTTAGCGCGTCGAATTCGTCGCGCCGGATCAGGTCGAGCTCCGCCGCGAAACGGTCCGCCTGGGCCCGAAACGCCGCCTTGGCCTCGTCGCCGGCCGCCTGGGCGAGGCCCACGGCCTGGGTGGTCATCTTGGCGAACTCGTCGAGGAGGGGATTGCGGCTGTGCATGAAGGCGCTTCCGGGGCGAATTGATTTCTGGGGACAAAGTCGGGTCGTCGCCGCTCATATAGGAAGAAACCCGCGCCTTGGCGACGGGCGAGGTTCGGCGGCGGTCCGGGGGCGACGGGCGCGCCGACGCTTGCTAAAGGGGCTCGACCCAACCCAGAGGCGGCCCGTGCTCAGGATCCCGAACTTCAATCCCTACCTCTTCAAGGTCGGACCGTATCATTGGTTCGGTCACGACTGGGGCCCGTTCGGAATCCGCTGGTATGCGCTGGCCTATATCGCCGGCATCGTGCTGGGCTGGCTCTACGCCGCGCGGCTGATCAGGAACGAAAAGGTCTGGGACGAGCGCGGACCGCCCATCGAGACGCGCCAGCTCGACGACCTGGTGCTCTGGCTCACGGCCGGCATCATTCTCGGCGGACGGGTGGGCTACGTCGTTTTCTACGGCAGCTCGCAAGCGGCGTTCTGGGAGCATCCGCAGACCATCCTCTACATCTGGGACGGCGGGATGAGTTTCCACGGCGGCCTGCTCGGCGTCGCGCTGGCGCTCATTCTCTATGCGTGGCGCGGCCTGAACGGCAGCTGGAGCGGCGCGGCGTTGAGGGACACGTTCCGACTGTCGAATGCGCATAGCGTCTGGCGCGTCGGCGACGTGATCGCGCCGGTGGCGCCGGTCGGTCTGTTCTTCGGTCGCATCGCCAACTTCATCAACGGCGAGCTGTGGGGCCGCAAGACCGACCTGCCGTGGGGCATGATCTTCTGCAACGACAACATCCGCAACACCCAGGGCGGCTGTCCCGACGGCGCGCGCCATCCGAGCCAGCTCTACGAAGCCGGTCTCGAGGGCTTGGTGCTGTTCGCGGTGCTGTGGTGGGGCGCTTACAAGCTGGGCTGGCTGAAGAAGCCCGGCCTGGTCACCGGCGTCTTCCTCTTGGGTTACGGCCTCTCGCGGCTGGTGCTGGAGAACGTGCGGGAGCCCGACGAATTCATGCCCGACGCTCTGAAGGGCTGGATCACCATGGGAATGTTGCTGTGCATCCCGATGATCCTGGGCGGCGTAGGGCTGATCCTCGCTGCACGCAGACAGAGCGCCGAGAGCGCGTGACAGGACTGGGCGAACGGCTGGCGGCGGAGATCGCCGCCGACGGCCCGATCAGCGTCGCCGACTATATGAGCCGCTGCCTGCACGATCCGCAGGACGGCTACTACGCCACGCGCCCGGCTTTGGGCGCGGACGGCGACTTCATCACCGCGCCGATGGTCTCGCAGATGTTCGGCGAACTGATCGGCCTGTGGGCGGTGGAGACCTGGCGGCGTCTGGGCGCGCCCGAGCGGGTAATCCTCGCGGAGCTGGGGCCGGGGCTCGGCGTGCTGATGACCGACGCCTTGCGCGCGGCGAAACTCGACCCCGACTTTGTTGCGGCGACGCGCCTGCACCTCGTCGAAACCTCCGACCCACTGATTAAAAGTCAGCGGCTCGCCCTTAGAGACGCGCCGCTCTCGCCGAGTTGGACCGCGCGCCTCGACGCGCTGCCCGACGACGCGCCGCTCATCATCGCCGCCAACGAATTCCTCGACTGCCTGCCCGCGCGGCAGTTCCTGCTCACAGACCGCGGCTGGGCTGAGCGACGGATCGGGCTCGACGGTGAAGGCAAGCTCGCCTGGGGCCTGCGACCGGCGGTGAAACCGGACTCTGTTCCCGACGACGCGGAATCGGGCGCGATCTGGGAAGTGTCGGACGCGCAAACCGCACTCGGCGCCGAGCTCGGCGAGCGGATCGCGCGACAGGGCGGCGCAGCGCTCTTGATCGACTACGGCCGCGACGCGCCGGGGCCGGGCGACACGCTGCAGGCGCTGTCGCAGCACCACAAGGTCGATCCCCTCGCCGACCCCGGCGGGGCGGACCTGACCGTCTGGGCGGATTTTCCGGCGGTGCTGTCGGCGGCGCGCGCGCATGCGGCGACGACCGCGATCGTGCCGCAAGGCCTCTTCTTGCAGCGCCTCGGCATCATCGAACGCGCCGCGGCGCTCAGCACCGCGCGGCCGGATCGCGCGGACACGATCGCGCGCCAGCTTGCGCGGCTGATCGATTCGGACGAGATGGGAGCGCTGTTCAAGGCCTGTGCGATTCATGCGCCGGGCCTCGTCCCGCCCGGCTTCGAGGACGTCGCATGACCGAGCCCGCGCCGATCACCTCAGCGAAGCTGTCGCGCCTGATCGGCGTGCGCCACGCCTTCTTCACGCGCGAAGGCGGCGTCTCGCAAGGTCTGTACGCGAGCCTGAACGTGGGCCGCGGCTCCAAGGACGATCCGAACGCCGTTGCAGAGAACCGTCGCCGGTGCGCACAGACCTTGGGCGTCGAGGCGGACGCGCTGAACAGCGGCTACCAGATCCACTCGACGATCACGCGCGTCGCCGATGCGCCCTGGGGCGACGATCGCCCCGAGGGCGATGCGATCGTGACGATCACGCGGGGCATCGTTTGCGGCGCCCTGTCGGCCGATTGTGCGCCGGTGTTACTGGCGGACCCCGAAGCGCGCGTTGTCGCCAGCGCCCACGCGGGCTGGAAAGGCGCGCTCGAGGGGGTGGTGGGCAGTGTTGTCAGCGCCATGCAGACCCTGGGCGCCGAACCGCGCCGGATCGTCGCCGCCGTCGGACCGTGCATCGGGCCGCAGAGCTACGAGGTGGGCCTCGAGTTCCTCGACCGCTTCACTGCGGCCGATCCCGAGAGCGAACGTTTCTTCAAGCCGAGCGCCAGCGTCGACAAGCGGATGTTCGATCTCCCCGGCTTCGTGCTCTGGCGCCTGGAAGAAGCCGGCGTCGGCGACGCGGAATGGACCGGCCACGACACCTGCGCGGACGAAGCGCGCTTCTTCTCCAACCGCCGCGCGTTCAAACGCGGCGAGCCCGACTACGGGCGTTTGCTGTCGGCGATTGCGCTGGCGTGAGCTCTCCTCCCTCGAGGGAGGAGAGGCGCGTCAGAGCCGGTTCTTCACCAGTTCGCCCGCGCACATGATGACGTCGAGCCTTTTGCCGTCGTCGGCGAGCGGGCTGATGTCTTTCAACGGATCGCCGTCGACCACCAGCAGGTCCGCGTAGGCGCCGGCCTTCACGCAACCCAACCGGTCCTCGTGCATCAGAATCTCGGCGCCCATGGACGTCGCCTGGCGCAAAATCTCGATCGGGGTGAACACTTCGCTGCGATGGGTGAACTCGCGACATTGTTGAACGTGGGTCGCGCCCAGCAGGTCGGTCCCGAAGCCGAGCTTCACGCCCGCCTGGCGCATGTGGTCCATGCCGGAGATGGCCGACTTGGCGGCGAACTCCGCCTTCTCCTGGCTTTGCGGCGGAAAACCCAGCTGGCGGCCCATCTCCACCAGGGCGAAGATGATCGCCATGGTCGGCACCACATAGGCGCCGCGCTCGGCGACGAATTTCGCGGTGCCTGCGTCGATCAAGGTGCCGTGCTCGATGCAGCGCACGCCGAACTCGACGCTGCGCCGGATGGCGCTGACCGGATGGCAGTGCGACGAGACATAGGTGCGCCGCTCGGCGCATTCGCCGACGATGGCGCGGATTTCGTCCTCGCGATACTGGTTCATCCAGATCGGATCGGTGGGCGAGGCCACCCCGCCCGACCCCATGATCTTGATGCAGTGCGCGCCGCGTCGCAGTTCCTCGCGCACGGCCTTCAGACATTCGTCGACGCCGTCGGCGATGACCGCCACGGTGTTGTGGTCGCAGCACGAGCAATAGCCGTGGTTGTGAGTCTTCTCCGACATCTGGCGCATGTCGCCGTGGCCGCCGGTCATCGACAGGATCTTGCCCGCGTAGAAGAACCGCGGCGCCGCGATCAGCCGGTCCTCGATCGCGCGCGCCAGCGACCAGTCGCCGCCGCCGATGTCGCGCAGGGTGGTGAAGCCGCAACCCAGAGCATGGCCCAGCATCCGCGTCGCATAGGCGGTGCGATAGGGCTCGCCCGCCGAATTGATCTTCTGGACGCTGACGTCCGACGCATAGGCGTGGACGTGCACGTCGATCAGGCCCGGCATCAGGGTCTTGCCCGCGACGTCGATCTTCCGGGCGCCGGAGGCCGAGATCGGGCGGTCGGACACCTCGCGGATCAGGCCGTCCTCGACCAGGACCGACATCCCCGCGGCGCAATCCTCACTGAAACCGTCGAAGATGCGGGCGTTCTCGAACAGGACCTGGGCCACGGTTATCCCTCCCCGGGCGAACCTTCCGCCCTCGCCCACCGCACTAGAGAAAAACCCGTTCGGACGCTATCGGGCCCCTCGGGCTTGTCCGCAGGCGGACGGCTGCTAGAACCCCGGCAACCATGCGGTCGAGAGTCTCCATGAAGCTGCTGTCGGGCAATTCCAACCGGTCCCTGGCCCAGGCCATCGGCGACTACCTCGACGTCCCCCTGACCAAGGCCGACGTGCGCCGGTTCGCCGACAACGAGGTCTTCGTGGTGATCGAGGAGAACGTCCGCGGCGAGGACGTCTTCGTCATCCAGTCCACCTCGGCCCCGGCCAACGACAATCTGATGGAGCTTCTGATCTGCATCGACGCGCTGACGCGCGCCTCAGCCAAGCGGATCACTGCGGTCATGCCTTATTTCGGCTATGCCCGGCAGGACCGGAAGACCGGCGGCCGCACGCCGATCTCGGCCAAGCTGGTGGCCAATATCATCACCCGCGCGGGCGCCAGCCGGGTTCTGACCATGGATCTGCACGCGGGTCAGATCCAAGGCTTCTTCGACATCCCCACCGACAACCTGGTCGCCATCCCGGTCATGGCGCGCGACATCCGCGCCAACTATCCTAAGGCCAAGGAGCTGATGATCGTCTCGCCGGACGTGGGCGGCGTGGTGCGCGTGCGCCAGCTGGCCGATCGCCTGAACGCCGACATCGCCATCGTCGACAAGCGCCGGCCGCGGGCGGGCGAGAGCGAGGTGATGAACATCGTGGGCGACGTCTCGGGCCGCCGCTGCATCCTGTTCGACGACATCGTGGATTCGGCCGGCACCCTGGTGAACGCGGCCCAGGCCCTGATCGACCGCGGCGCGACCGAGGTCTCCGCCTACGTCAGCCACGGGGTTCTTTCGGGCGCGGCCATGGAGCGGGTGAAGAAGTCGATCCTGAAGGAACTGGTGATCACCGACTCCATCGAACAGCCCCAGGGCGGCGCCGCGGGAAAGCTTCGCGTCGTTCCCGTCGCGCCCCTGATCGGCGAAGCCATCCGCCGCATCGCCAACGAAGAGTCGGTGTCCAAGCTGTTCGACTAGAGCGGGTCGAGGAAAAGTGCGAAGCGGTTTTCCGCCCGCGACCCGCTCCGACCCAATGAAACGCTCTGGCGCCGCACCCCGGCGCGGAAAGGGTGAATCGCGGGTTGAAGGCGGCTATAGTGCGGGCTTGGTCGCCCCCGACCGACGCCGTTTCGCAACCCCAGGGTCAGCCCCCGATGACGTCTTCCCACCTCCGAGCCGGCGTGGCCGTGTTCGTCCTGGCTTCCGTTCTCGGTCTCGCCGCCTGGAAGAAGCAGCCCCCGCCGCCCGAGCCGCCGGTGATCGTGGCCCCGCCCTTCCCGCCGCCGACCTCGCTGTCGACGAGCGTCGTCTCCGCCGCCGCGGCCTATGAGGACTATCTGCGCCAGGCCTCGGTGCTGAGCGCGGCCTTCACCGACGGGACCCAGGTGCAGACCGAGCTGACGGAGGGCGAGACCTGGCAGCCGACCCAGCTGGCCCACGGCGCGATCGCCTACGCCGCCGTGGTCGCCTTGCAGGACCCTGATTTCGTCGCCGCGGTGAAGACCTACGCGAAGGACCCGGCCGGGCGCGCCCAGCTGGTCAACCTGATCTATTCCGACCCGCGCTACGCCGCCCAGATCCCGGGCGCAGCCGACGCCGCCGCTCACGTGGTCGGGCGCCTGACCGCCGACGGCGCGGCCCTGCAAAAGGCGGGCGCGGCCATCAAACAGGCCGCCTACGACGTCCAGAAGCAGCCCTGGTCGAAACAGCTGGTCATGGACCGGGAGGGCCGCCTGGCCGCCGCCAAGACGCTCGGCGAGAACCCGGTCACGGCCTCGATGGCCGAGTCCTCGCTGCTGCTCCAGGCCGCGGTGACCGGGACCGGCCTCGAGCCCGCGCCCCTGTTGCCGCCGACCGCCTCGGTCAACCCCGCGGCCGCCATGGCCGCCGCCCCCGCCGAGGCCGGCGCGGCGGTGATGGCCTCGACCACCCCGCTGCTCTCTCCCGCCGCCGGCGCGCCCGCAGCGGCCGCAGCAGCTCCAGCGACCGCCGCCCCCTATACCGAAGGCGTCTATCGAGGCCTGGCCATCGCGGCCCTGGCGATCCTCGGCGCGGCCGGAGACGACAACAACGCCCAGATCTCGGCCATGATGGACGAGGGCATCGGCCCCCGCTGCCTGAGTCTCGGCCAAGCTGAACCACTACCAGTGCCTGGCGGTGGCCAAGCCCAATTACGAGGACGTGTTCTGCCTGGGCCAGCACGCCCTGATCGACACCGGCACCTGCCTCCAGAAGATGGCCGGCACGGCCGCCCCAGAGGTGCTCGAGGTCACCCGCATGGATGCCGAAAAGGCCGCCAAGGCCGCCGCGGCCGCCGCCAAAAAGGCCAAGGCGGCCCACCACCCGGCCCGGAAAAAGCATAAATAACCGAACCTCCGGCGCCGGGCCGATTGGCTAACCGCGCCCGGTTGCGCCCGGGCCTGGAAATATGTAATAAGCCGCGCTCTTGAAAACCGGGGCCCCGCCCCACCCCATAACGCCGCGCGGGACGCGCGGCGGTTTCGTTTAGAGGCAGGGCCATGGCCGATATCGTGCTGAACGTCGAAGTCCGCGAGCGCACCGGAACCGGTGCGGCGCGCAGCGCCCGGCGCGACGAGCGCGTTCCCGGCATCCTTTACGGCGGCCCGCTCGGCCCGGTGCCCGTCTCGGCCGCCTCGGCGGAGTTCCGCAAGGCGCTCTACACCGGCAAGCTGCTGGGTCACCTGATCAAGCTGAAGCACGGCAAAGAGGTCCAGCCGGTCATCGCCAAGGCGGTGCAGTTCCACCCGGTCACCGACAAGCCGATGCACTTCGACCTCTATCGCGTCGACGAGCATGCTCCGATCCGCATCGGCGTGCCGGTGCACTTCAAGAACCACGACGCTTCGCCGGGTCTCAAGCGCGGCGGCGCGCTGAACGCCGTGCGCCACGACATCGAGGTGTGGGCGCTGGCCGACCACATTCCTGAAGAGATCGTGATCGACCTCACCGGCCTCGAGATCGGCGACGCCATCCGGCTGGGCCAGGTCGTGCTGCCCGAGGGCGTGCGCCCCGCTTCGACCGATATGGAATCGGTGGTGGTGACCGTCACCGGCCGTCTGTCGGAAGAAGCCGAAGCGGCCGCCGAAGGCGTCGTCCCTGCGGCGCCGGCGGCTGCCGAACCGGCCGCCGAAGCCAAGTCGGGCGACGAGGGCTGATCCTCGTCCTCGCCCAATCCCGGGCGACGTTGCGAGGCTGATCCATGCTGATCCTGGCGGGCCCATGCTTGTTTTAGCAGGACTGGGCAATCCGGGACCCGAGCACAAAGCCGACCGCCACAACGTCGGCTTTATGGCGGTCGACGTCATCGCCGATCGCTGGCGCTTCGGTCCCGAGCGGGCGAAGTTTCAGGCGATCGTGCGCGACGGCCAGATCGACACGCCCAAGGGCGCGGTCAAGACCCTGCTGATGAAGCCGCAGACCTGGATGAACGACAGCGGCCGCGCCGTCGCCGAGGCGCTGCGCTTCTACAAAGTCGAGCCCGAGAACTTCGTCGTCTTCTATGACGAGATCGACCTGGCGCCCGGCCGCTTTCGCATGAAGGCGGGCGGCGGCGCGGCGGGTCACAACGGCATCCGCTCGATCACCAGCCACATCGGCCCCTATTATCGCCGCGCCCGTCTCGGCGTCGGCCATCCCGGTCACAAGGACCTGGTGCACGGCTATGTGCTGAACGGCTTCGCCAAGGCGGACCAGGCGTGGCTTGTTCCCCTCCTCGACGCCTGCGCCGACGCCCTGCCCCTCCTGGCGGCGGACGAGGACGAACGCTACCAGGGCGAGGTGCTGCGCCTGGCGCCCGCGCCCAAGGCGGATCCGCGCAAGCCAGTCCAGTCGGACGAGGACTGAGCCGCCCTCACCGGCCGGCCGCGTTGACCCTCCAACCTCTGCGTGCCATCCGAAGGACGGGGGAAAGTCAGTCATGGGAATGCTCGGATATCTGTTCGCCCTGCCGCTGCCGTTGCTCCTGCTGGTCGGCGGCCTGATTGTCGGCTGCTGCGTGCATGTGGTCCGCAACCATCAGCCGCTCTATTGGCTCTGGATCATCCTGGCGTTCCCGGGACTGGGCGCGGCGGTCTATTTCTTCCTGATCATCCTGCCCGAATGGAGCGGCGGCGCCTCGGCGCGGCGCATGGGCCAGGCGGCGGCCGCGACGCTCGATCCCGGCCGCGCCTATCGCGTAGCCAAGACCGCCTACGACGACGCGCCGACCGTACAGAACGCCATGAAGCTGGCCGAGGCCGCGAGCGGCATGGGTCGCTGGGAAGAGGCCGAGAAACTCTACGGCGACGCCGCCCAAGGCTTCTACGCCGACGACCCCGCGCTTCTGCTCGGTCGCGCCCGCGCCCAGGTCGAACTCGCCCGTCCGCAAGATGCGCTCGGCGAGATCGACCGTCTCGCGGCGCTGGGCGGCCTGATGCCGCCCCAGGGCGAACTGTTGCGCGGGCGGGCTCTGCACGCGCTGGGTCGCATGGGCGAGGCCGAACGCGCCTACAAGGCCGCCTACGACCGCCTGCCCGGGCTCGAGCCGATGGCGCGCTACGCGGCCTTCCTGGCCGAGGTCGGGCGCAAGGACGAGGCGCAGGCCATGCTGAAGGACATCCAGCATCGCGCCGCCAAGGCGCAGGGTCCATTCCGCCGCGAGGCCGCCCAGTGGCGTGACTACGCGCAACAGAAGATCGGCGTCTGATCATGAGCGCAGGCGACACGCACAACGCCGCCATCGCCGTGCAGGAGGCGAACCGCGATCGCGGCCTGACGCGCGGCATTGGACTGTTCGCCTTCACCTTCGCAATCATCAATGCGGTGGTGGGCGCGGGCATCTTCTCCCTGCCCGCCGACATGGCCCGCGCGGCGGGGCCGCAGGCGTTGATCGCCTATCTGATCTGCGCGGTCGCCACCGGCGCCGTCGTGCTCTGTTGCGCCGAAGCAGGCAGCCGCGTGCCGACCAGCGGCGGCATGTACGGCTATGCCGAAGCCGCGTTCGGGCCGCTCGCGGGCTTCGTGGGCGGGGTGCTCTACTGGCTGGGCGCCGTACTTGCCGCCGGCGGCATCGCCGCGGCGCTTGGAGAATCCTTCAGCGCCCAGATTCCGGGAATTCCGCACGCGGTCGCGCGCGCTGTCGTCATCATTGTCGTGCTGCTCGCCGTCGCGGTGATCAATACGCTCGGCGTGAAGGCAGCCTCGCGCATCATCGGCGTCGCCACGGCGCTGAAGCTGATCCCGCTCCTGCTGTTCGTCGGCATCGGCCTGTTTTATCTCGACCCGGCGAAGCTGCACGCCACGAGCGCGGTCGATCCCAGCGGCGTCGGCCGCGCGGTGATCCTGGCCATGTTCGCCTTCCAGGGCATGGAGACTCCGCTCGGCGCCTCGGGCGAAGTCGCCAATCCCGCGCGCAACCTGCCGCGCGCGCTCATCATCAGCATGCTGGCGATCACCGCGCTCTACGTCGCAATCCAGGTGGCGTCGCAGGGCCTGCTGGGCGGCGCACTGGCGACGTCGACGACGCCGCTGGCAGACGGTTTGGCGCGCGTCGATCCGCGTCTGGGCCTTCTGATGCTCGCGGCGGCTGCGATCTCGCGCACGGTCTGGCTCGGCAGCGATAGCCTGGGCGCGCCGCGCATCCTGTTCGCCTTCGCGCGCGACGGATTTCTGCCGTCCGTCCTCGGCAAGGTTTCGGCGCGCGGCAAGGCGCCGGTGGTGGCCATCTTCACCCACGCCGTCATCGCCATGGCGCTCGCGCTGACCGGCACCTTCGAACAGCTCGCGGTGCTGTCGGCCCTGACCACCGTGGGCCTTTACATCCTCGCCAGCGCGGCAGCGTGGCGGCTGAGGCGCGACAAGATCGCGCTCGCCGGCGAACCGCTGAACCTGAAGGGCCTCACCGTCTGGGTAGCCGTCAGCATCGTCACCATGTCCGCTGTGATTGCGCTCGCCAAGCCGATCGAGATCGCCGCCTTCTTCGCGACCATCGTCGTGTTGGTCGCGATCTATTTCCTGATGAAGCTGCTGCGTCCGCGCGCCTGACCGCGCGACCGGGCAAAGGGACTAGAACCGCCCGCTGCGGAAGTCGTTGAAGGCCTGGTGCAGTTCCTGTTCGGTGTTCATCACGAATGGGCCGTACTTGGCCACCGGTTCGCGAATGGGCTTGCCCGCCAGCAGCAGGAAGCGCGCGTCGCGCAAGGCTTCGATCTTCACGTCGTCACCCTGCCCCAGGAACACCGCGCCCAAGGCTTCGACGGTCGTATCGCCCACCTTGATCGCGCCTTCATAGACCGCGAGCATGACCGAGCGGTCGCCGGCGATCGGCTCGTCGAACACGGCGCCGGCGGGAACCGTGACGTCGAAATAGGTCGGATCGAGCGCGGACTCTTCCACCGGCCCGCGCACGCCGCGGCTGGTTTGGCCGGTCACGACCTTTACGCTCACGCCGCCGTCGCGCGTCTCCACCGGAATCTTGTCGGCGTCGAACTCCTGATAGTCGGGCTCGCTCATCTTCAGGTGCGAGGGCAGGTTCACCCACAGCTGGAAACCGCGCATGCGGCCTTCGGTCTGTTCGGGGATCTCGGAGTGCACGATGCCGCGGCCCGCGCGCATCCACTGGATGCCGCCCGCGCCGATCACGCCCGAGTGGCCCTTGTTGTCGCCGTGCCGCATCTTGCCTTCGATCATGTAGGTCACGGTCTCGAAGCCGCGGTGCGGGTGATCGGGGAAGCCGGCGATGTAGTCCTTGCTGTCGGCGCTGTCGAAATGGTCGAGCATCAGGAACGGGTCGAACATCTGCGCCTGCGGCGTACCGAGCAGACGGGTCAGGCGCACGCCGGCGCCGTCGGAGGTGGGAATGCCTTTAACGGCCTTCAGGACCGGACGGACGGTCATGGGGAACTCCTAGAGGGAGGAACAGGTCGGCAATCAATATCGGTCTCTGTTACAGTTTTTAAAGGGCCACCTCAGATCGGATTGGCGATCATGTCCGCGAACGATCCGTAGAAACCCCAGAACGCCGCCACCGCCATGCCGAAGAACAGCCAGAACGGGACCATCTTCAGCAGCGACAGCCGGCCGCGGATCGCGACATAGAGGCTGAGCAGGGCGCACCCGAAGGCCACGCCTGCCAACACCGCCGCCGCCGGATGGCCGTGGTAGTCCCTGGCCGCCCACCAGAACACCAGCGTCATCGTTAGGATCAGCAGGCTGACGATGTGAAAACACAGATAAAACAGCCACTTGATCAGCGGATGCATCTGCAGCGCCAGAAACGGCCGCACCAGCTTGGGCCCGCCGTAGAAGACGTGGATCACGAAACCCGCGAGCCCGATGACCGCCGCGACCGCGAAACCGATGTTCATCCAAGGCCCTCCGGAACCGGCTAATCCGTGCTCCAGCGTGGAGCATTCCTCCAAACCGTGCTAGGCGCCGCGTTCCTCCTGCCCTTGAAAGCTTCATGGCCCTGAAAGTCGCGATCGTCGGCCTGCCGAACGTCGGCAAGTCCACCCTGTTCAACGCCCTCACCCAGACGGCGGCTGCGCAGGCCGCCAACTACCCCTTCTGTACAATCGAGCCGAACGTCGGCGACGTGGCCCTGCCCGAGCCGCGCCTGGATATCCTCGCTGAGATCGCGGGCTCCAAGGAGATCATTCCCGCGCGGATGAACTTCGTCGATGTGGCGGGCCTGGTGCGCGGCGCGTCCAAGGGCGAGGGCCTGGGTAACCAGTTCCTGGCCAACATCCGCGACTGCGACGCGGTCGCCTTCGTGACGCGCTGTTTCGAAGACGACGACGTGACCCACGTGGAAGGCCGCGTCGATCCGATCTCCGATCTCGATATCATCGAGACCGAGCTGATGCTGGCCGACCTCGAGAGTCTGGAAAAGCGCAGGCCGAACCTGGAGAAACGCGCCAAGGCAGGCGGCGACAAGGAGAGCGCCCTCACGCTCAAACTGGTGGACCTCGCGCTCGCGCAGTTGAACGCCGGCAGGCCCGCCTTTGCCGCCAATGACCAGATTTCGGCCGAAGACCAGAAACCGTGGCGCATGCTGCAGCTGCTCACCTCCAAGCCCGCGCTCTACGTCTGCAACGTCGATGAAGCCTCAGCCGCCACCGGCAACGCCCTGTCGAAGACCGTCGCGGAACGCGCGACCAAGGACGGCGCCAAGTCGGTGGTCATCTCAGCCAAGATCGAGAGCGAGATCGCCATGCTCGACCCCGCAGAACGCCAGGAGTTCCTGGAGACGCTGGGGCTGCAGGAGCCGGGTCTGAACCGCATGATCCACGAGGCCTACGCCCTGCTCGGCCTGCAGACCTATTTCACCGTCGGCCCGAAAGAGGCGCGCGCCTGGACCATCCACGTCGGCGACACCGCGCCGGAAGCGGCGGGCGTCATTCACTCCGACTTCGAGAAGGGTTTCATCTCGGCCGAAACCATCGCCTACGACGACTACGTCAAGCACCGCGGCGAGGCCGGCGCCGCGGAAGTGGGCAAGCTGCGCAAGGAAGGCCGCAACTACGTCGTGCGCGAGGGCGACGTGATGCACTTCCGATTTAACGTCTGAGGAGACTGAGGTGGCGGGCCAGGACATCATCCTCACCAACCGGAATGACGGCTTCAAGCTGGGCGCCTATCACGCGGCGCCGCGCGCCGACCGGCGTGGCGGCCTGGTGCTGATCCAGGAGATCTTCGGCGTCGACGCGACCATGCGTGCACTGAGCGACGATTTCGCCGGCGACGGCTTCGAAGTGATCGCGCCCTCCCTGTTCGACCGCCGCTATCGCGGCTTCCACGCCGATCACGACGAAGCGGGGATCAAGGAAGGCGTCGCCGCGGCCATGGCCGTCGACTGGACCCAGGCCCTGGGCGACATCCAGGCGGCAATCGACGCGCTCCAGGGGCCGGTGTTCGTGGCCGGCTTCTGCTGGGGCGGCGGGGCCACCTGGCTCGCCGCCTGCCGCTGCGCCGGCCTGACCGCGGCCGCGAGCTTCTACGGGCGGCTGGTCTCGAGCCACCTGAACGAGACGCCCAAGGTCCCGGTAGTCTTCCACTACGGGGCCGAGGACGCGGGCATCCCGCTCCAGGGCAACGTCGACCAGGTCCAGGCCGCGATGGCGCCGCCCTCGGCCGTTTACGTTTATGAAGGGGCCGGCCACGCCTTCATGGCCGAGCGCGCCTACCACGAACCCAGTGCGCGGCTGGCCAAGCATAGAACGCTGGAATTCTTCGCCGACCCCTCGAAATCCCCGGCCTGAACAGGAAGTCCCGGGCCGCGTCAGCGGGATGTTAACGGGTTCAGCCTATTCACCATGTGAGCCTGGGTGAGTCGCGCCCAGGGGGAGCGTGTCTGCATGCCCATGAGCGAGGACGAGTTGGTGGCGCACCTGCGCGAGGCCTTTCCGGACGCGGAGATCGCGATCGAGGATCTCGCCGGCGACGGCGACCACTATCGTGCACGCATTCGCGACCAGGCGTTCGAAGGCATGCCTCGCGTCCGGCAGCACCAGCTCGTCTACGCCGCCCTGAAGGGCAAGATGGGCGGCGACCTGCACGCGCTCGCCCTCGACACCGCGGCGAAGGAGGGCTGAGCGATGCGCTATCGCCCCTTCGGCCGCTCGGGCATGGTCACCTCCTGCGTCTGCCTCAGTCTTACCGACAAGGCCGCCGGCCGCGGCGTCGACGCCCTGCGCCAGCTCATCTACGTCGGACTGGAGGCGGGCGTGAACGCCTACCACCTGGCCGGCCTCGATCCTCAGATTCCCGCGGTGCTGGGCGAAGCGCTGTCGGTCGTCGAACGCCGGCTGGTGTTCGTGTCGCTGCAGCTCGGCGTGGCGCAAGGCCGCGTGGGCGCGACGCGCAACTTCTCGCCCGAGACGCTGACCGCCACGGTCGACCAGGTGCTGAACGCCTCCCAGCTCGGCCACCTCGACCTGGTGGTGCTCGACGATCCCGGCATGGACGAATTGTCGCGCGCGTCCCTCGACGCCCTGAAGGCGCTGCGCGCCTCCGGCCGCGTCAGCCTGCTCGGCGTGTCCGGCCGCAACGAGGCCATGGACGCCTACATCTCGACCAACGCCTTCGACGTGCTGGTCACGCCCTACCATCTCCGCTCCGGCTGGAAGGAGCGCAACCGCCTCAAGGCCGCCGTGACGCTCGACATGGGCGTGGTGGCCTACGACTGGTTCCCCGCAGAATTCGCCACCTCGGCGACGACCGAGGCGCAGCTTCAGCCCCGCCCACGCGGCCTGTTCGGTGGCCGGCCCGCCAATTCCAGCCCCCTCGACGGTGTGGGCTCGTACCGGTTCCTGCATGACACCAAGAACTGGACCGCCGAGGAGATCTGTCTCGCCTACTGCCTGACCGAGCCTTCCCTCGCCACGGTTCTGGTGGAGAGCGACGACCCCGAGCACCTGGCCCGGATGGCCGCCGTGCCTGATCGCGAGATGCCGCCGGGCCTTGCGGCCCAGGTGGAAATGGCCCGCTTCGCGCCGATGAGCGACAAGTCCGCCACGGGTTGACCCGAAGGCCGCCCGTCCTTAGCTCAAGGGCCTGAGTTGAAAGGCCCTGTCCCGTGACCGACACGCCCGCCGCCGAAACCGAGACGACCCCCCCGCACGTCGAGGACGCCGATCCGGTCCACGCCTTCATCAAGCAGACCGTGGAAGCACACCCGGTCGTGGTGTTCATGAAGGGCACGCCCGACGCCCCGCGCTGCGGCTTCTCGGCCCTGGTGGTGCAGATCCTCGATCACGTCGGCGCGCCCTTCGTCGGCATCGACGTGCTGCAGGACGAACACCTGCGCGCGGGCGTCAAGGCCTTCAGCGACTGGCCGACGATCCCGCAGCTCTACGTGAAGGGCGAATTCGTGGGCGGCTCCGACATCGTGCGCGAGATGTACCAGGCGGGCGAGCTCACGCCGTTCCTCACTGAAAAGGGCGTCGTGGAGGCATGAGGACCGCGTTCAAACCCCGCGCCGACCGCGAGGTGTTCACGCTTTCCCTGCCCATCCTTCCCGAAGACATCGACGACAACGGCCACGTGAATAACGTGGTCTATGTGCGCTGGCTGCAGGACGCGGGCACGGCGCATTGGAACGCGCGCTTCAGCGAAGTCGAGCGCGCGAAATGGTCGTGGGTCGCGCTGCGTCACGAAGTCGACTACCGCCGCCCGCTGAAGCCCGGCGACGCGGCCCACGCCCGCACCTGGGTCGGCGACGCCGAAGGCCCGCGCTTTGCACGCTTCGTCCTCATCGAAGGGCCCGATGGCCTCAGCGCCCAGGGCAAGACCGAGTGGTGCCTGGTCGGCTCCTCAACCATGAAGCCCGTGCGCATCCCGCCGGGCATGGTCGAGCGGCTGGCGAAGTCCGACGACCGCTGATTTCCGCGAACGCGTGTATGCTGGGTTCCATCGCTCAGGAGACGCGCATGGTCCGGTATGGTTGTTTCGCGACCCTCTTCGCGCTCGCCCTGTCGACGTTTCCCATCGCCGCGCGCGCCCAGGACGACGCCAAGGCGCCGGGCCGCCCTCACACCTTTCCCTGTTCACTGAAGACGACAGAGGACGGCTTCCAGGGCGATTGCGGCGTCCTCGATCCCGACGCGCCGGCGCCGGTATTGAAGCTCGCGCCCGCGGCGCACGTGGACAGCGTCTGGCGCGAGGACCGCATGGCCGAACGCGTCTACCGAGGAACCTATACGGAAGGCAAACAGGTCTGGCCGCTCGAACTCGAGGTCTATCCCGGCGGCTGGGGAATCCTGCGCACCGAATACGGCTGGTTGCCGGTGACCGGCTTCAACGCGGCGCCGGACCTTCAGTTCACCGTGGACCCCAATCACGAAGTCGGACCCGAAGCGCTCGACGAACGCATTCTCATGCGCGCGTCGGAGATCGCGCGCGCCGGCGCCGACTGGAACCGCGCCGACGACCGCCGCTGTGACCGACATCCGACGAGCTGGAGCCTCTATTGCGCCATGGACCGCGCCACCATCGAGGTCACCGGCGCCCACGATCATCGCCGGCCGGCGATGGAAGTCGTGCGCCTGCTGGTCGAGGACCGCACCAAGGACAAGGCCTATGCCCACCGCCTGATGGGCTACAACAACGATCCCAAGACCACCCTCGACGACGTCCAGGCCCTGTTCCAGGACGCGCTGGCGCGGATGCACGACGAGGCCTGGCTGAGCGAGCACGACTTCGTCCGCCCCGACGGCCAGGGCGGCTTCACGCCGGGGTGAGGATCAGGCGTCGACGCGCCAGTAGACGCCGTAGCGTTCGCGCAGGATGCGGTTGAATGGACGGAAGGTCACGTCGTTCGAGGTCGTCGCCACACGGAAGGTCGTCGGCTCATTGCCGACGGGCGCGATCCATTCCGATCCGCGCGATCGTGCGAGCGTGGGCGCTGCGGCGGGTTCAGCGCGGAACTCCGGCACTTCCCGCGGCGGCGTGGGCAAGGCGTAGGGCGCTTCGGGCGGCAAGCCTGCGGTCCCAAGCTCGCCCGCCAGCACCAGCGGCCCGTACATCAGGGCGACCAGGCCCGGATCATCCGGCATCGACTCGGTGCGAATGTGCATCGGCAGCTTGAACCGCACCGTATCGCCGTCGCGCCAGGCGCGGTCGATGGTCAGCCAGCGGCCCGGTCGCCCGCCCCAGCTTGCTTCCTCCCAGACCCAGGGTTCATCGTTGACATAAGCGGTAAGGCGTTCACCCGCCCAGGCGGGGATGCGCAGGTTCAGCGCCATTGCCACGGGTGCGTGACTCTTCACCGTAATCGCGACCTCGCCGTCGTCGGGATAGCGTGTCGACTGGCTGACGCTTACGCCCTTGTCGCGCCAGTCCGCCGATGCATTGGCGTAGAGGTTCACGTAAAGATCGTCGCCGTCGTGGAAGAAGATGGAGTCGCCGAGTTTGGAGAACAACTCGACGCCGGTGCCGTCGCAGCACCAGAAACCGTTGTCGTGGTCGGAGAACATCTTCCAGTACCCCGACTGCATCGGCACATAGTACATCATCATGCCGTCGGCCGGATGGTGTGTGCCCAGTACGCCGTTCAACAGCGCGCGCTCGCAATAGTCGCCTGCACGCGCGTCGCCGCGCCAGCCGATCACGTGACGCGTGAGTTTCAGCATGTTGTGAGTGCAACAGCACTCGTGGGTATAGGCGTCGAGTTCCTTCGAGAGCTGGCCCACCGGCAGCTTCCATGCCTCGCCGCTCGACGTCCCGCCGGTGACAAAGGTGCGGTTGGTCGTCACGTCATCCCAGAAAAATTCCGCGATCCGCCGCGAGCGTGCGTCGCCGGTGATCTCGGCCTTGCGTGCGGCGGCGATGACCTGGGGGATGTGAGTGTTGGCGTGCAGCCCGGTCAGGTCGTCGCGCCCGTCGGCCAGAGGGTCGAGGAACTTGAGCTTCTCGAAGCGGACCGCGGCGCGGCCATAGCGCTCGTCGCCGGTCAGGGCCTGCAGGTTCCACAGCGCCTCGCCCATGCCGCCGAACTCGGTGTCGAGCACCGCCTGCATGTGCGCATCGTCAAGCTCCGCGCTCCACCGGTCGGTCCAGTCGCCCAGGCCGCGCGCGACCTCGAGCGCGTTCGGATCGGCCGCCAGGGTGTGCATGTCGATCAGACCGGCGGTGATCTTGTGCAGGGTATAGAACGGCGCCCAGACGCGCTCGCGCCGCTTCAGGCGGTCGAAGAATTCGGCCGGAAAGGCGCTGACGTAGCCTGAGCCATTCGCCTTCTGGCATTCCGCCAACGCGCGCACGATGGCCGAACCCTTGGCGCCGAGCGCTGCATCGCCCTGGGCGCTCATCTGGGCGCAGGCCGACAGGAAGTGGCCGGTGAAATGTCCCCGCAGCTCATTGACCGGCGCCTCCCATCCGCCGAGCGGCTGAGCGTTCGACGGCAGGCCCGCGGTCAAGCGGAACATGTGCAACAGGCGGTCTGGATCGGTCGCCGCGAGCCGGCGCGCATTGACCCGGCTCGCATCGAGCAACGGCCCCGGTCCCAGGGTCACCGCGCCCAGCGGAAACGGCTTCAGCGACCGTGTCACGCCCGCCCGCGCCGGCGTCACCACCACGGCGCCCGCCGCAGCCGCCGTCGCCATCAGTCCTCGTCGTGTGAACGCCGCCATTCCCGGAGCATAGGCCGGGCGCGGCCTGACCGAAAAGGCCTTCCCGTCACCGCGGCGGGGTTACCGGTGGATCGAACGTCTCGTCGGGTAAGGTCTTGAAGGTCACCGAACCGACCCGGAGCTTGTCCACGACCTTGCCGTCCAGGGTTCGAACGGTCCCACGGAACGCAATCAAGGCGCCGCCCACCCTGCGATAGTCGGAGATCTCGACGGAGACCGGCGGGGGACCCTTCTCATCGACGAGGCGCTTGACGAGGTGCGACCGCCGGTCGATCCAAAGCTGCGCGGCGCGACCGCCCTTGGGTTCGATCTCGATGACGTCGAAGTCGCGCCCGTCTGCGCGGGCGGCGCGGAGATAGCGAAACGCGGCGGGAAACCGGTCCGGATAGAAGTAGCCGTTGTTGCTGACGTACGCGGTGAGGATGGCCTCGCGCAGAGCGGCAGCGTCCGACTTGGTCGAGACCTTTCCGTCCGGGCCGACGCTCCATTGCACCTGACCGTTGAAGCCGATGGTCCGGTGCACGCCGTTGCGGATCAACTCGCTCTTCATGCCGTAGTGTTTGAAGTTCAGCCAAGTCCGATAGGTGGTGTCGCCGTGGCGCCCCTCTTCGTACGAGCCGTCGGCCCGATCCAGCGCCGGCCGGCCGGCCGCCGCCTTGGCGGCGCGCAGTATGGCGGCAGGGTCGTGGGTCTCGGCATGGGCGAATGCCAGAAGCGGCGTGGTCAGGATGGCGGCGCAGGTAAGCGCCGCGGCAAGGATTGCGCGCATGGATGGTCTCCCCGTCTCCACGCCAAGCTCAACCGTAATCGTGGCGGAAGTTCGCAGACTCTGCGGCGACAAAAAAGGCCCCCGTCGCCGGGGGCCTTTTCGTATCGATCGTTGGCGTAGACCCGCGCTTAGGACGCGTAATATTCCACGACCAGGTTCGGCTCCATCTTTACCGGATAGGGCACTTCGGCCAGCTCCGGGGCGCGGACGAAGCGCACAGAGAAGCCGCGGTCGCCCTGCTCGATGTAGTCGGGGATGTCGCGCTCCTGCGACTGCTGGGCTTCGAGCACCAGCGCCATGTTGCGCGAACGCTCCTTCACCTCGACCACGTCGCCGGGCTTGCAACGGTAGGACGCGATGTTTACGCGCTTGCTGTTCACGGTCACATGGCCGTGGTTGACGAACTGACGCGCCGACCAGACGGTGGGTACGAACTTGGCGCGATAGACGATTGCGTCCAGGCGCGATTCCAAAAGGCCGATCAGCGCCTCGGCGGTGTTGCCCTTGCGGCGCGAGGCTTCCTTGTAGGTCAGCGAGAACTGCTTCTCGGTGATGTTGCCGTAGTAGCCCTTCAGCTTCTGCTTGGCGCGGAGCTGCAGGCCGAAGTCCGACACCTTGGACTTACGACGCTGGCCGTGCTGGCCGGGACCGTAGGAGCGCTGATTGATGGGAGACTTGGGACGGCCCCAGAGGTTTTCCCCCATGGCGCGGTCGAGCTTGTACTTAGCGCTGTGGCGCTTCGACATAGGTCATCCTTATTGACACGGCCCGGTCCCCTCCCCGATGGAGGCGACGATCGCAACGGCGGTCCACGCATCATCCGTTATGCTTCACACCCCGGGCAGGCCCGGCGCGCGAAAGGCGGGCTTATGACGGCCCCACCCCGGAAAGTCAACCGCAGCAAGGCGCCGGACAGCCCCGCCCGGCCCGCTTGACAGCGAAACCCGACAAGCGTACTTAACCGACAAGTTATTTAACTGTTCGGTTCAATACGAAGCCATGCAAGACACCCTGTCCCTCACCCTTTCGGCCCTGGCCGACCCGACCCGCCGGGCGATCCTGGCGCGGCTGGCTGAGGGCGAGACCTCGGTGACCGAGCTGGCGGCGCCGTTCGAGATGAGCCTGCCGGCGGTCTCCAAGCACCTGAAGGTCCTGGAGAAGGCCGGGCTGATCAGCCGCGGGCGCGAGGCCCAGTGGCGGCCGTGCAAGCTGGAGGCGGGTCCGATGAGGGACGTGGCCGGCTGGCTCGAGCACTACCGGCGGTTCTTCGAAGAGAGCTTCGACCGCTTGGACGAATACCTGCAACGCCTCCAGAAGGGAGATGAGACCAATGAAGGCCGAGACGATGACCCCGACGACCGCTGACGCACGCGACCGCGAAATCGTGCTGGTGCGGGTGTTCGACGCGCCCCGCGCCCTGGTGTTCAAATCCTGGACCGACCCCAAGGCCCTGGCCCAGTGGTGGGGTCCCAGGGGCTTCACCAATCCGGTCTGCGAGGCCGACGCACGGCCCGGCGGCAAGTGGCGCATCGTCATGCAGGGCCCCGACGGCGGTCAGTACCCGCACGGCGGCGAGTACCTGGAGGTCGCGCCGCCCGAGAAGATCGTCATGACCAATGCGCTGGAGGGCGATTTCCATCCGTTCGGGCCCTCCGTCTGGACCGTGACCTTCGACGAAGTCGACGGGCGCACCACCCTAACCACCCGCGTCGTCTGCCAGAGCAAGGCCGACCGCGACGCCATGGCCGAGACCGGTTTCAACCAAGGCTACGGCATGAGCCTCGACCGGCTGGACGACATCCTGCACGGACGCGCGCCCGACGCCGGCCCCGTTGCGAAGCGCGATCCGGCCACGAGCCTGGTCCTCGTCGCCCGTCCCGGCGAACCGCAAATGACCATGACCCGCTGGTTCGACGCGCCGCGCGAACTGGTCTGGGAAGCGGTGACCAGGCCCGAGCACTTCGCCAACTGGTGGGGCCCGCGCATGTACCGCAACGTCGGCCTTCAGATGGACTTCCGCGAAGGCGGCAAGTGGTCGGTGGAACAGCATGGCGGCGAAGGCGAGGTGCATCCGTTCCACGGCGAATACCTCGAGATCGTGGCGCCGCGACGGGTCGTGCTCACCCAGGCCTATCGCGACTTCCCGCCCATGGTGGTCGAGATGAACTTCACCCCCGACGGCGCCGGCACGCGGATGGACTCGACGGTACGCGCGAGCTCGGTCGCCGAGCGCGACGGCATGCTGAAATCCGGCATGGAATGGGGTATGCGGGAGAGCTATGCGCGGCTGGACGAACTGCTGTCCGCCCTCGCCGCCCGAAAGGCCTGACCGGAGCCCGTCATGCAGATCAACCCGTACCTCTATTTCAGCGGCAATTGCGAAGCCGCGTTCGAGTACTACCGCGACCATCTCGGCGGCGAGATCCAGATGCTGAGCCGCTACGCCGACGCGCCCATGCCGGCCGAGCACAAGCCCGAAGGCTGGGGCGACAAGATCCTGCATGGCCGGATCAAGGTCGGCGACACGCTGATCCTCGCGTCGGACGTGCCGCGCAAGGAGGAGCGTCCGATGCAGGCCTTCGACTTGGTGGCCAACCTAAAGACCGCGGACGAGGCCGAACGCGTGTTCGCCGCGCTCGCGGACGGCGGCAAGGTCTCCATGCCGATGAGCGAAACCTTCTTCGCCATCCGCTACAGCTCGTTGAAGGACCGCTTCGGCGTGCCATGGTCGGTGGTCTGCGAAAAGCCGATGTAGGCCGAACCTCCCCCGTGAGCGGCAGCGAACGGGCGGAGGGGGACCGTCCGCCGAAGCCTTGGCGAAGGCGGATGGTGGAGGGGGCAGCCTCAGGCGCGACGTCGAGTGCGTGTTGGCCGCGAGACGCCTCCGGATGAATTCAGCGAAATGCGATAGCCGCCCCCTCCACCATGCGCGCTGCGCATGGTCCCCCTCCCCCGATTTCTACCGAAATCGGTGGAGGTACTATTTCGGTCGCACCGACGCGGCGATCTGATCGGCGATCGGTTGCTGATCGGACGAGACATTCTCCGGCCAAACGTGGATATAAGCCGGCTCGTCGTACCCCGTCTTCCACAGGTATTCATTCACGCGCGGACGGCCGTTCACAACGATTGTCGTCGTCTTCACCGGATTGGTCGCGTGCTCTTCCACCGTTCCACCGGCGCCGCCTTCGACCGGGAAGCTCGGATAGTTTCCGACATAGAGACCGACGTACGCCGTATTACCCTTGCGAATGTCGACGATGTCAAAATCGATGCCTTGCGACACGTGGATCACAAAGCCCGGCGGCAGGTCAGCGGTGAAGGCGTCCGTCGTCTTGACCATCCTGTGCGATTCGGCGGGGATGGGGAGACTTCTCGGTTTCGAGGCGTGGCTTGCCGACGGACCGCAGCCATCGACCATCATTGCCGTCGCAGCGCAGGCGAAAAAGAGCGCGCGCATCAGTACACCACCACGCTACGAATGCTCTTCCCCTCGTGCATCAGGTCGAACGCCTCGTTGATGCGCTCCAAGGGAAGCGTATGGGTGATCATCGGGTCGATCTGGATCTTGCCGTCCATGTACCAGTCGACGATTTTCGGAACGTCGGTGCGGCCCCTGGCCCCGCCGAAGGCCGTGCCCTTCCACACCCGGCCGGTGACCAGCTGGAACGGGCGCGTGGCGATCTCGCGGCCCGCCTCGGCGACGCCGATGATGATGCTCTCGCCCCAGCCGCGGTGACAGGCTTCCAGCGCCGTGCGCATGACGTCGGTATTGCCCGTGCAGTCGAAGGTGTAGTCGGCGCCGCCCTTGGTCAGTTCAACCAGATGCGCGACCAGGTCGCCCGTCACCGTCGACGGATTGACGAAGTGGGTCATGCCGAACGTCTTGCCCCACGCCTCGCGCTCGGGGTTGCGGTCGACGCCGACGATCATGTCCGCGCCGACCATCTTCAGGCCCTGCACGACGTTGAGGCCAATGCCGCCCAGGCCGAACACGATGCAGTTGGCGCCCGGCTCGACTGCGGCGGTGTTCACCACCGCGCCCACGCCCGTGGTCACGCCACACCCGATGTAACAGGCCTTGTCGAACGGCGCGTCGGTGCGGATTTTCGCCACCGCGATCTCGGGCAGCACGGTGAAGTTGGAAAAGGTCGAACAGCCCATGTAGTGCGCGATCGCCGTGCCTTTATACGAAAAGCGCGACGTGCCGTCGGGCATCAGCCCCTTGCCCTGGGTGGCGCGGATGGCAGTGCACAGGTTGGTCTTACGCGAGAGACAGCTTTTGCACTGGCGGCATTCGGGCGTGTAGAGCGGGATCACGTGATCGCCCAGCGCCACACTGGTCACGCCAGGGCCGACCTCGCGCACGACCCCCGCGCCTTCGTGCCCCAGGATCGAGGGGAAGATGCCCTCGCTGTCCTTGCCCGACAAAGTATAGGCGTCGGTGTGGCAGATGCCCGTCGCCTTGATCTCGACCAGCACCTCGCCCGCCTTGGGCCCCTCGAGGTCGATCTCGACGATCTCGAGCGGCTGGTTGGCTTCGAAGGCGGCGGCGGCTCGGGTCTTCATGGCGCGCTCCCAGGGACGAGAACGCTTTTCTAACCTCGGCTTACGCTGCGCGCCACATCACTTGCCCTTGGCCGGCGCTTTCGCCGACGAACCGGCGCGAACATCGCCCACCACTTCCTTCACCGCCGCGATGACGATGTCGGGGCGGCCGAACTGGATGTAATGGGTCGAGTCCGGGACCTCCTGGCGGCGGCTGCGGGTCGACCAGGACGCCTCGTCGGTCTGCAGCACCTTCCAGATCGCCTGGAGTTTCGCGTACTGCGCCGGCGTCATGCCGGCGAGCTTGAGCTCCTTCGCCGAGAGCGCCTTCGTCGCGGTCAGCACCACCAACGGCCGGTCGCCGAACGTACGCAACTTGCCGCCTTCGGCGAGGGTCTGGTTGAGGTTCTCGCCCTCCTTCATCGCCGGCCCGAAGGATTGTCCGATATAGGCGTCCGACGCCGCCTGGGCGGCCGGCGGCATCTTCGGTCCGAAGTAGTCGCTTAGAACCGACGAAAGCGCGTATGTGAGGGCGCGGGGCAAGCCCGACCTGCCCATCTTGGCGAGCAGCCGGAACGGCAGGGGAAGCTTGCCGTCGCCGCCGGGAAGGCCCGCGGCCGCCATGCGCTTGACCTGGTCCGGATGCGAGGTGTCTACAAACACCGCGCCCGCCACCTCGTTCGGATAGAACCGCGTGTAGGTCATAATGTACGGGCCGCCGAGCGAATGGCCGACCAGAACGTAGGGGCCTTTCTCGCCCGCCGCGGTCAGCAGCGCGTGCAGATCATGCGCCACGCCTTCGCCGTCGTAGGCCGTCTTCTTCGGGTCGCTCCACATGATCCCGGCGCGGTCGTAGGCGCAGGCGCGGGTGAACGCGGCGACCTGGTCATGCACGGCGCTCCAGGCCAGGGAGCCGTTCGTGTCGAGGCCCGACTCGAACACCACCGTCGGCGCGCCCTGGCCGCGGCAGTCGATGTGCATATGGCGGCCGCCGCCGATGTCGACGAGCTTGCCCGTCGGCTTGAAATGTTCGTGCGCCGAATGGCGCTCGATCTGCTCCCAGATCGATCCGACCACGAGGAGGAGGACGATCAGGCCCACGAGGCCGAGGCCGATCCGTTTGGTCCAGCGCCACACGCCGGACATAAAGGAGCCCTTGGCCATCAATCACCTGTCCTGGGACGACGACGCCCCCCGGCGCCCGAAGGAACTACCTTCGGCCGGACTTTCGAACACGTCAACAATTTTCAGAAACTGAAAATCGCCCCTAACCGCCCAACAGCTTGGACAGAAAGCCCTTCTTCGGCTTTTCCGCCCCTGCCCCCGTCTTGGTCTTGGCGTCGCGGACGAAATGGTCCGCCAGCACCAGGGCGACCACCTGGGTGACCTTCTCGCCGGTCGGGATGTGCAGGAATTCGTTCGGGCCGTGCGCGTTGGAGTGCGGGCCGAGCACGCCGGTGATCAGGAACTGCGCTTCGGGGAACTTCTCGCCCAGCATCCCCATGAACGGGATCGAGCCGCCCTCGCCCATCATCGCCGCGGGGCGGCCGAATGCCGCCATCGAAGCGTCTTCGACCGCGGCTTCGAGCCAGGGCGCCAGCGTCGGCGCGTTCCAGCCGGACTCCGCGCTCTCGACCTTGAAGCGTGACCTTCGCACCGTAAGGCGCGTTCTTCTTCGAGCAGCTTGCGCACGACCTCGGCGGCCTTGCCTGCGTCCACGGTCGGCGGCACGCGCACGCTGAGCTTCGCGGTGGTGAACGGGCGCATCACGTTGCCGGCGTTGGCGGGCGGCGGCAGCCCTTCGCCGCCGACGACCGCGAGCTGCGGACGCCAGGTGCGGTTCAGGATCAGCTCCACCGGATCGTCGACCACCGGCTTCATGCCGTGCACGAACGGGAACTTGGTCCACACTTCGTCGCCCAGGATCGCCGCGGCGCGCTTGGCCTGGTCGATGCGGTCGGCGGGAATCTCGGCGTCACAGCTCCATCGGCTTGATCTTGCCGGTGGGCGCGTCCTCGAGCCGCGACAGCAGTTGGCGCAGGATGCGGAAGCTCGACGCGCACCACGCCGGACGCATCGCCCGAGTGCACGCCCTCGTCCAGCACCTTCACCGTCAGAGTTGCCGCCCATCAGGCCGCGCAACGAGGTGGTGAGCCACAGCTGCTCGTAGTTGCCGCAACCGCTAGTCGAGACAGACGACCAGCGACGGCTTGCCGATGCGCGCGGCGAGATAGTCGACGTAGAACGGCAGATCGTAGCTGCCCGACTCCTCGCACGCCTCGATCAGGATCACGCAGCGGGCGTGCGGAACCTTCTGGTCCTGCAGGCCTAAGATTGCGCCGAGCGCGCCGAACAGGGCGTAGCCGTCGTCGGCGCCGCCGCGACCGTAGAGCTTGTCGCCCTTCAGCACCGGCTTCCACGGGCCGAGGTCCTCCGCCCAGCCCGACATCTCGGGCTGTTTGTCGAGGTGGCCGTAGAGCAGGCAGGTGTCGCGAGCCTTCACCCGGAAGCTCGATGAAGATCACCGGCGTGCGGCCGGGCAGGCGCACCACGTCGAGCGAGGCTCCGGCAATGCCCGTGATCTTCGAACGCGCCCAGTCCTCGAACAGGCGCACCGCCTCGTCCATGTGGCCGTGCTCGGCCCACTGCGGGTCGAAATCCGGGCTCTTGTTCGGGATCTGATGTACTCGACCAGCTTGGGCACCACCTCGTCGGCCCACAGCGGTCCCACGAAGCGTTTCAGTTTGTCGGCGTCGACCATGGATGTTCCGCTCAGCTCCCCTCGCCGCGCCCATTCTCTTCACGCCGGGCCGCCAGCTTGGCCAGAACGCGCCCGCGTCCCTTGCTGAGCGCCGTGATCACCCCTCGGAAGGTCCGCACTTCCTGGTCGGTGAAACGGGCCTTGCTCAGGGCGACGCGGAGATTTCTGACCATAGCCGATTTCTTCTCGGGCGGATGAAAGAACCCGGCAGCTTCGAGTTCTGTTTCAAGATGGTCGTAAAGCCCTGACATCGCGGCCATTTCGGCGGGAGGTGGCTGGTCGCGAAACGCCTCGGGCGCGGTTGCGGAGATGGTTTTGCGCCACTCATAGGCGTTAATCGCGACCGCCTGAGCAAGGTTCAGTGAACGGAATCGCGAATCGATGGGAATGGTCACGACGGCCGAACAGAGGGCGATATCGTGGGTCTCCAGACCCGCACGCTCGCCGCCGAACAGCAGGCCGACGGGTATCCCCTCGCCTGTCGCCGCATGAAGCTCGGCCGCAGACTGTTCCGGGGTCAGCACAGGCATCACCGTCTCGCGCGGCCGCGCGGTGGTGGCGTGCACCAGCCGGAGGTCGGCAATGGCGTCCTGGACGCTGTCGAAGACGCGCGCGTCGTCGAGCGTCCAGTCCGCGCCAGAGGCCGAGGCCCAGGCCCGCTCCTGGGGCCAGCCGTCCCGGGGCCGCACCATCCGAAGCTCGGTCAGGCCGAAGTTGGCCATGACGCGGCCGACCGCGCCGATATTCTCGGCCAACTGGGGCTCGGTCAGCACGACGACAGGGGGGCGCGGATCGTTCATGGCGCGGGCTTTAGCATGGTTTGGCGCGGTGAATTTACCCCTGAGAGTGAGACGGACTTTACCCTCCCCTGGAAGGGGAAAGTCTCCGGTTGACGTACCAAGGCACAACCCGTAGTAATTTCTCGCATGAGGGTTCGGGACCTCCTGCGGCTACCCAAGGCTGTAACGATTGCCGGGACCTGGAAGGTCGTCACCCGGCAGGCGAAGATGTCGCCGACCGCCTTTCGCCTTTCGAAGCGCTCGCCGTACACCCTTTCGCGGCACTGGCACTGGCGGGTGGATGAGTTGGCGGCCGGTAGCTACAAGTTCCGACTCCTGACAGCCTACCGGCCCGACACCGAGGAGTACCGGGCGGTGCTGGGTCAGGTCGTCGGGGACGGCCTTAGGATAGTCTCAAGGCTGGAGTATCATGGTGATCATCCAGGCTGGCACGCGCACAGCCATTGCGGCGATCACGAGGAAATTGCGGTGGGCGAGACGGCGCCTAGGACATTCACGCGAGTGCCGGCGGCGGAAAACTCTCACCGCCGCGAAACGTTTGACATAAGCGATAACGATGCTGTGCATCGCGCGTATCGATTCTATCGCGTAAAGCCGCCGAAGAATTGGGCGCTCACTGAATGAAGGACGCGCTTTGTAGAGCCTTCTGCGATGCCGTGCAGGTCCGTAAGGTACCGGCAGGCCTTGCTGTGCGCACTGGGTTTCTAGGCCCCTCGGGGGATTACATAGGCTTCTACGTTCTCGACAACGATGATGGCTTTCGGATTGAGGACAACGGAACGGTTCTCGCCGAGTTAGAGGCGCAAGGACTCGACTTCGGAGCGTCGGGGTCGCGCGGCGACGCGCTCGACAGCCTATTATCTGAATACGCCATTGCGCGTGATGACCGCCAGTTTGCAATCGATGGCTTAAGGGAGCCGGAAGTAGCGGCGGCGGCCTTGCGCTTTGCGGCCTTCTTGCTTCGCGTCGGCGATTTCGCGCTGATGACCGAGGCGCGCGTCGTGTCAACGTTTCGCGAGGACGTGCGCCGTCGCTTATCGGAGGTCGTAGGGGGACGGGCCGAGATACGCGAGCACGCGCCAGTTCTCCCTAGCGTTACGGATTTTCCGGCGGATTTCGTTCTCATCGCGCCAAACCGACCGCCCGTTGGCGTTTACGTAGCGACCGGGGACGAAAAGGTTCTCCAAGCGGTTATCGTGCGGATGCAAACCCTACAAGAGAGCGCCGCTCCATGTTCAATCGTCGCGCTTGTCGAAAGCGGAAAGACACTGACGATGCCGGTGCGGAGACAGGCGACGAATAGGCTGGATGCTTTGGCTGAGTTCCGCGGCGATGAAAGCGAATCCATCCGGCGCATAGTGAGGGAGGCTGTCGGTGACACGCTCCACTAGCGACAAGCCCCGCGACGAACTTTTGCTTAGGCTCCTGAAGACGCCGCCAGAGCCTCGCCCGAAACGCGACCGCGCGCCCAAGGCCGACCCCAAGGCCGCTACAGAGTCAAGGAACGGTGCCCACAGCAAGCCCCGCGCAGGGGGCCGATAGATGCGAATTATTGCGCTGGCGCTGGTGAGTGCCTTGATCGGAACGCCAGCCGTTTGCGCACCAGTAAGCTGGCCCGAGAAAAAGGTGCGGGCCTCGGATGAGGCCGCGCTTGTGATTCTAAATTCGAAGGCCAACGATCTGGAAACTGAAATGGGAAAGTCGCTAGCGATTAGCCACGACCCTATGACAAGCCGCTGCTTTATGATGTTGGGGCAAGCCTTGGGGCAGGCGCATTTGGAAATTCGGCAGCTATCCAGAATTTCTTACATAGACGAAATGTCCACCGACCCAGTTGATGAGCAAACCGTTTCCGCGCAACTGGCGGAAGTCGTAAAGGAAGCGGCTATCATTTCTCAGATATCGCGTTTGCAGGCAGGTGTCGCGCGCGAAGGATGCGAAAAAGACGCCAGCGTTCTCAACGACGCCGCAAACCTTGCGGGAATTTTGAATGAGCTGGACGGCATAATAGCTAGCGCGAAAGAACGCCTAGGAACGACCTAGACGCCCTTTCGCTTCCATCGCCTATAAACGATCACCCTTTGCCTAAACGTGTTGGGCGCCGTCAGGCTGTCGATACATCAGGCGCTTGCCAGCAGCGCCCTTCACCAGCAATTCGGCGCGCTCAACGTCTGAAATCTTGCGGGTGTTATAGCGGAAATCAAACTCGCTGAGATAGCGGTGCAGATGCGCTTCGCTGATGCTGTGGAACGTGCCGATAACGCCGCGCTTCAGGATCGAGAAATAGCCCTCAACCGTGTTCGTGTAGGCGTCGCCGCGCACGTATTCGTCCTTGACGTGATCGACCACTTCAAAGCGGGCGAACGCGGGGCCGATATTGCGATATTGGCCCGCGCCGTCCGTCATGAAGGCGGTCTTTTGGTCAACGTGCTTATGAATGATCGGCGCGAGGGTTTTGCCGTTCACGTTGGCGACGTGGAAAGAACGGGCGCGACCGCCACGCTCGACCAGCGTGAAGGCAATCGACTTGCCGACCGCTCCGATGTTCGCCTTGTTGCGCTTGGAAAGGCGCTTGTTCTTTTCCTTGCCACCCACGAAGGTTTCGTCCGCCTCCACGAATTTGCCTTCGCCGCCAAGCGGGCTCGGGGACGTGTCGCGGGCCGCTTCGCGGAGACGGTGAAAGAGGAACCACGCGGTTTCGTAGTTGGTCCCCAGCATCCTTTGCAGTTGCAGGGCCGACATTCCCTTTTTGCTGGACGCCATGAAGTGAGCCGCCAGCACCCATTTGTGCAAAGCGACGTGCGAGCGCTCCATGACCGTCCCTACGGTCACCGAGAACGGCTTGCGGCAGTCCTTGCACTTGTAGACGCCGGGACGGGTGCTTGCGCCCTGCAGCTTCGTGATCCGGTCTTCCATGACGCCACAACGCGGGCAGACCGGGCCTTGCGGCCACAGCAGGCTTTCCAGGTGTGCGCGGGCGGCGTCATCGTCGTGATAGATCGGATCGGCGAGGTTGGTTTTGCGGGCGGTCATGGCTTGGTCTCTCCAGTGACCAAATACTAGCCCTTGTGGCGTGGTACGTCAACCGGATAGTTACCCCTGGAAGGGGAGGGTCGCCGCGCGTCAGCGGGCGGGGTGGGGTAACAAGCGCGGCATTGTAGGCAGTGTGACGTGGGCAGTTCGCGCGACGGCTTATTTCAAAGCTCTCCCTCGTTGCAGACGTCACGAGCCGCCAACGTCGCATCTCGCCCCCCACCCGGCGCTTCGCGCCACCCTCCCCCTAAATGGGGAGGGTAGACGTAAGTGGCCTTTCTCCAGCGGCGCGTAAGCGTGGTCGCGCCGATCCTGAAAGCGTACAGTGCTCACCCATGCCCGCCTCCAAGACCACCCTCTCGCTGATCGACGCGGTTGCGACCTTGAAGCGGCGGTACAAGCCGTCAAAACCGCTCACCGACCCGCTGCAGCTCATCCTGTGGGAGAACATCGGCTATCTGATCCCTGACGAGAAGCGCGATGCGCTGTTCGCGGAGTTCGGTGAACGCGTCGGTTATGACGCCCGGGCGATCAAGGCTGCGTCGCACGCGACCCTGCTCGACATCGCCAAGCGCGGCGGCATGCGCCCCGAGGTTCGGGTCGGGCGCTGGCGTGAGATTGCGCGGCTGGTGACCGAAGATGCGGGCGGAGACCTGGCGAAGACGCTGGCGGCGCTGCCGATCGCCAAGGCGCGCGCCTTGTTGAAAAAGTTTCCGGTCATCGGCGACCCGGGCGCCGACAAGGTCCTGTTGTTCAGCGGCGTCGATGCACGGCCGTCGCTCGACTCCAACGGCCTGCGCGTGCTGGTGCGGCTCGGGCTCGCGCGTGAAGGCGCTTCCTATACGTCGACCTATCGCAACGCCGTTCAGGCGCTCACTGAGCACGGGCGCAAGGACCGCGCCTGGTTGACCGGCGCCTATCTCGCGCTGCAGGCGCACGGGCGCGCCCTGTGCAAACGCGCGGCCCCGGACTGCCTGCCCTGTCCGCTCGACGCGGTCTGCGCTCACGTCGACTTCACCGAAGGCTAGCGCCTGGACTTCGCGCGCGGTATCGGCAGACTCGCGAGTTGGGAGGCGACCATGGCTGAGAATGCAACGCGGCCGGCCGAGACCGGCGGCGAACGGATTCCCACCATCCGGGTCATCGCCATGCCCACCGACACCAATCCGTCCGGGGACATCTTCGGCGGCTGGTTGATGGCGCAGATGGATCTGGCCGGATCGACCGTGGCCACCCGGCGCGCGCGCGGCCGAACCGCGACCGTCGCCGTCGACGGCATGTCGTTCATCCGACCGGTGGCGGTGGGCGACGAGGTCTCGATCTATGCGTCCATCGTAAGCACAGGCCGCACCTCGATGAAGGTTTTCGTCGAAGCCTTTCGCCGCCACCGCGACGAGGAGACGGTGCACAAGGTCACCGAGGCCACGATCACCTTCGTGGCGATCGACACGGACAAGAGGCCCCGCCCGCTTCCGCCGGCGTAAGCGTCAGCCCGTACCGCCGCCGCCCGTAGACGCTGTCTGCAAGGCCTGGGCGGCGCTGTCGCGGAAATGCTGTTTCATGCCCGCGACCCAGCCGGTGAAGGTGTCGGCCTGGGTGACCGCCTTGGCGAAGTCCTGGGGCGTGATCGCGCCGCCGTCGAGGCCTGCGAGGGCGACGCGCAGGGCGTCGGGCGCCTGGGCGTGATCGATGAAGCCGGAATAGTGGTCCGACAGTCCCTGCAGCGCCTTGCCGTCGCCGGCCAGCGAAAAGGCGACGCCGGCGCGGATCAGGCGCGACTCTTCTTCGCCGGTGAGCGGCGTGGCCGCGGTCTTCCACCGGTCGCCCAGACGCTTGGCGTAGGCGTCGCCCGCCTTGGCCCAGTCCTTCTGTTTCCAGAACACCTCGGCGCGCGCGTCCTGCGCTTCGGGCGCCGCATCCTTGCCGAGGATCTCCAGCGCATTGTCGTACTTGCCGAGACCCGTCAGGGCGCGCGCCTCGAGCACGCGCCGCTGAGCGTTCAGCGCGTTCGGCAACAAGGTCGTGCGCGATCCCCAGATCGCGTCGAGCGCCTTCTCGGGCTGCTGGTCCATCAGATAGACCGCCGCAAGGTCGGTGGAGACCTGCGCCTTGGCGACGCCGTCGAGCCGGTTGTCGGCCTGGTATTTCAAGAGTTCGGCCGCCTGCGGCAACAGGTCGACGTCGATCAGGCGGCGCGCGAGCCGGCGCACCATCTCGTCGCCGTCGGCGCCCACCGGGGTGAGTTCGCGGAAGTCAAGGAACAGGGCGAGCGCCTGGATCGGCTGCAGGCCGTCGGCCTGGCCTTGCAGGAACAGCCTGCGGAAGGCGTCGGACAGCTCCGCCTGCAGCGCCTGGGCGGCGGGCGAATCCGGCAGGCGCTGGCCTGCGGAGCGCAGCGCTTCCAGCGCCTCGCGATAGCGGCCCTGGCTGAGATAGATCTCGCCGAGCGAGCGGATGACCTCGAGCTCGGTCGCATCGCCACGCCAGCGGTAGCGCAGGCTGTCGAGGACGTTGACCGCGTCCTGCGGCTTGATCGTCCCGGCTGCGTATTCGAGCTTGGTCGCCTGCAACAGCGCGGGCGTAGCGACGTCGTCGAGCGGCGCGCGCGCCACCGCCTGGTAGACGGCGAGCGCCCTGCCCTTATCGCCCGCGGCCTCGAACATGCGCGCTTCGACGAGGTAGGCGCGCAATTGCTCAGGCGCCTCGATCGGTTGGGCCAGGGCGTAGGCCAGGAGTGAGCGCGCCGCGTCGGGATCCTTCAGCTCCAGCGCTGCCTGGGCGTGGGCGACGGCGAAACGGGCCTTCCACTTCGGCGCGAACAGGTCGATCGCCAGCGAACCGGCGACGAAAGATTTCCGCGCGTCGGCATAGTTGCCGAGCTGGGTGTCGATATAGCCGCGCCACAGGTTGCTCGCCGGATCGTTGGCGATCGCGGGCGAGGAGAAGTCGCTGTCGGCTTCTTTGTAACGCCGCGCCATCACCCGCGCCGCGCCGCGCAGGCCGCGAAACTCCGGGTCGTTCAGCATCGACGGATTGGTCTTGGCGACCAGGTCGAGCACGCCGATGGCCTCGTAGTTGAGCTCCATGCCCACCAGGAAGCGCGCCAGGGCCATGCGCGCAGTGACCGGACCGTCCTGGCCCTTGGCGCTTTCCACCGACGCCATGTCCTCGAGCTGGCGATAGCGGCCCAGGAAGCCGTCGCGTCCGACCTTGGCCCAGCGCACCGTGTCGACGAGGCCGGGCATGGGCGCGGGCTGCGGCAGGTCGAGCGGCGCATCGTCCGAGCGCGCGAGTTCGCCGGCCGGGGACAGGTCGAGGCCGCCGGGCCGTTCGATGCGCACCAGGTCGCCGCTGATCGCCACCTTCAGGTCCGGCGACACGGCCTCGACCGCCATGCCCTGCACCGACTGCAGGATGCGGCTTTCGACATAGCTGTGCGCGCGCGCCACGCCGCGCGCGTCGCCCATGGCGGTGACGGCGGCGAAGCGATCGCCGATGGCCGGATCGGTCAGCCACACTACCTTGGTCGCGCCGGTGAGCGCCGCGGTCAGCGCCGGCGGTCCGGTCTGGTCGTCGCGCTCGATCTTGACCGCATCGTCCTGGCGCGGCCGCGGACCGCCCAACACCACCGTCCAGGCCGGTCCGTCCGAAGACGCCGCCACCGACACCTCCGGCGCGGCCTCGATGCGCACCACCGTGAAATCGGCGCCGTCAAGCCAGCTGATCCGGCGCACCGCGCCCAGCGACTTCGGCGCGCCGGCAAGATCGAGCCGCGCCTTGGCGTCGAACACGATGAACACCGCGCCGGCGCGCCGGAACACCGCCGCGCCCGCCGGCGCCGCCCACGGGAAGCGCAGGGTGAGCTGTTCGCCGTCGGTCTGGGCCGCGACCTTCACTGTGCCGCCGGCGGGCACAGGATCCGGACGCGTCAGCGTCGCCGGCTGCGGGGCCGCGCCGTCCTTCGGCGGGAACAGGTTGAGGTAGACGGCGCCGTCCGCGCGGCCCGACTTGGTCGTAGCCCCCGTCTCCAGGGTCAGCACCACGTCGAGGCCCGAGGCCGAGGTCCGGGTGTCGACGCCCGCCACGCCGCGCGGCGGATCGACGCGCAGGCGCCCGAGATCGGGGTCGGCGCCCTTGGGCAGATGCACGATGACCGTGTGGCCGCTCTGCGAGACGCCGGCGCGCACGCCGAGCGGGCCGCGGAATTCGATGCGCGCGAAGTCGGCGTTGACGCCCACCCGCACCTCGACCGGCCCCTGCGCCACGATCCGGGTTTCGGAACCGGCCTGGGCGAAGGAGGCGGCTATGGGGGAGACCGCGATGGACCCCGCGCAGACTGCCGCAGTGGTGACCTTCAACACGGCGCGCGACCGCGACCCGAATATCGGCGCGACTTTCAGCGACTCGGGGCGAGATCTGGACATCATCGCCCCCGACGGTGGTCCATCGCGGTTAGGACCTGGTTAACGATAAGCAAAACCCTCACCCGAAGGGAACGTGGCTTGTTAGTTCACCTTGCCTGACGGCGCGGTCGCGCCTGCGGTCGCGGGCTTCGTGGTGGTGGGCTTGGAGGCGGGTTTGGGCGTCGTGTCCGTGGCGGTGGCGTCTTCGCCGTCGTCGGACTTCTTCGCAGGTTTTGCCTTGGGCTTGGCGCGGCGATGCGGGGCCGCGGCCTTCGGCGGCGTCGCGGGCGCCGCCGCAGCCGGTGTAACGTCCGGCGACGCCACCTTCGCGGCCATGCCGTTGGTCGAGAACCGCGCGGCAAGCTTCTCCGTCAGCTTCTTCGCCTCCGCCGGCGGCATCTTGTTGAGGATCGCCGCGAGGATGGCTTCCTTCATCTTGCCGGCGACAGGAACGCTCACCTTGTCGTCGAGCTGGCTCATCACCGCAGCGGCGGCGTCGGGCTTCATCTTGGAATAGACCGTGACCAGGCGCGCGACCTCGGCGTCACTCTTGGCGTCGGCCTGGCCGATCATGCCGGTCAGTTCGTCCTTCAGCGAGCCCAGCGACTTGATCTTGGCGTCGACCTTGGTCTCCGCGGCGGCCAGCACCGCCATCTGGGTGTCGATGGCCTGGGAGCGCGCGTCGAGTTCGCCGCGGCGCGACTGCAGACTTTGCAGCACGCGCAGTTCCGCCGGCGACAGGCCGGCCTCCTTGGCGAGTTCGGCCGCGCTCGGCGCGCAGACCGGCGCGATCGGGACCGAACCGGCGGCGGGCGTGGCCGCATCGGCGGCGGCGGGCGCGGAGGTGATCTCACCCGACGGCGTTCCGAGCACATCGGGCGGCGGCGGCGGCGCGGCCTTGGCGGCGTCGCCCTTGGCCGCGTCGGCTTTCGCGTCGGCCTTCTTCGCGGGCTTCTTCACCTTTTCGCCCGGCGCGGCGTCCTCGGCGAGGGCGGTCGCCTGTTTCAGGAACGCCGGCGCGCCGTCGAGACCGGACACGACCTTCAGCGCGAGCACGCCGACGACGGCCACGGCCACCAGAGGCAGGAGGCGCGGGACACGGTTCATGAACGGACTCCGAAGATGCGGCGATTGCGGCCGGAGCCGGCGGGCGCGGTGTCAAACAGATCGTCGTCGACGTTGCGCGCGGCGGAGCGGCGCGAGGGCGCCGTCGACACGGACGAGGACATGGGCGGCGGAATGTGCGGACGCGGCGACTTGCCGACCTGTTCGGTCAACACCAACGGCGTCTCTTCGTCGCCAGGCGCGGTGAAGACGACCCGGCTCTTGGACGATGCGGGCGCAAGTTCGAGCCGGCGCGACGGCGCGGCGCGTTCGGGCAGAGTCGCCTGCGGGGTCGACCGCGGGAGCGGTTTGTCGAGGTTGAGCGCAGCGCGCTCAGCGCGCGCGACCAGGCCCTCTAGTTCGGCCTTCAGCTCGCGCGCCTTGGTGATGCGGCTGTGCAGCCCGTCGTGGGCGTCTTCGGCGGTGCGGCGCAGGGTGTCGAGACCGGTCTCGGCGCGGGCGGCGGCCTGGTCGAGCATGCGCACGGCTTCGGCGAAGCCCGCCTGGGTGTCGCGCAGCGCCTTCAGCTTTTTCTCGAGGCGCATGCCGTAGAGCAGGGCCGCGATCAGCAGCACCACCAGCAAACCTTCGATCGCGGGGCCGACGTAATCTATCACAAATCCACCAGGGCTTTCTGCGCCGAGAGGGCGAGCGGTTGTTCGACGCGCACGGCGATGTGTTGGTTGCGGCGGCCCATGCGGCCGCGGGTCAGTTCGATCTGGCCGGCGCGCAGCTCGACCATGCTGTCGGGCGTGGCGTTCAGCATCAGCGTGTCGCCGACCTTCAGGTTCAGCACCCTGCGATAAGGGCGACCAGCTGTTCGTCGAGCACGGCGCGAGACTTCCAGCTGGGTGGTCCACAGCTCGGTGGCCAGGTGGCCTTCCCAGATGTTGTCGCGGCCGAACTTCTCGCCCATGAACTGCTGCAGCAGCATCTTGCGGATCGGCTCGAGCGTCGCGTAGGGCAGCAGCAGCTCGATGCGCCCGCCGCGGTCTTCCATGTCGATGCGCAGCTTGACCAGGATGGCGGCGTTGGCCGGCCGCGCGATGGCGGCGAAGCGCGGGTTGGTCTCCAGCCGGTCGAGGTTGAAGATGCACCGGCGTCAGCGGCTCGAACGCCGCCTTGGCGTCGTGCAGGACCACCTCGACCATGCGCTCGCACCAGCACCCGCTCGATGGTGGTGTAGGGCCGGCCCTCGATGCGCATCGCCGCGGTGCCGCGCCGGCCGCCCAGCAGCACGTCGACGATCGAATAGATCAGGTTGGAATCGACCGTCAGCAGGCCGAGTTGTCCAGCTCCTCGGCGCGGAACACCGACAGGATCGCCGGCAGCGGGATCGAGTTCAGATAGTCGCCGAAGCGGATCGAGGAGATGTTGTCGAGGCTGACCTCGACGTTGTCGGAGGTGAAGTTGCGCAAGGACGTCGTCATCAACCGCACCAGGCGGTCGAAGACGATCTCGAGCATCGGCAGGCGCTCGTAGGACACCAGGGCCGAGTTGATGATGGCGCGGATGCCGGAGCGTTCGGCGCTGTCGTCGTCGGAGAGGTCGAAGCCCAGCAGGCTGTCGATCTCGTCCTGATTGAGGATGCGCTCGCCGCCGGCGGCTTCGTTGTCCAAGCCTTCGGTCGCCGCGGCGATTTCGCCGGCGGGCTCGGTGGTTTCGGGGATTTGTTCGGGGTCCAACGCGTCTGCCATGAGAGAAGGCGATCCCTACTTGATCAACATCTCCTCGATCAGGACGCCGTTGATCTTGCGACGGCGCAAGGATCAGGTTCACCCGCCGCTGGATTTCCATGCTCAGCTGATAGCTGCCCTGGCTGCCGGTGAGATCCTCGGGCCGCAGCTCGCGCAGGAAGGTCTGAACATGTCCTGCAGCCGCGGCATGTCGTCGGTCGAGCGCGTCGGCCGTGTCGTGCGTCGGGCAGCTCGAAGGTGAGCTTCAGCTTCAGGAAGGTCGGCTTGCCGTCGGCGGACTGGATGTTCACCACGCTGGTCCGGCAGGGTGTAGAAGACCACCCCGTCAGGACCGTCGCGGATGACGGGCGCGTTCTTGTCGTCCTTCTTGGCGCCTTCGGCGCTCTTGTCGTCCTTCTTTTTCTTGTCCTTCTTTTCCTTGGCCGCGTCCGCCGGGGCCTTGGGCTGCAGCATGAAGAAGGCGCCCGTGCCGCCGCCGCCCAGGACGAGCACGCCCGCGGCGATGGCGATGACCAGCATCGGCAGCTTCTTCTTCTTCGGCGCGCCCTCGCCCTCGGCCCCGTCAGCGCCGTCGACCGCGGCGGCGGGCGCTTCGCCGTCCGCCGGGGCGTCTTCGGCGCCGGGTTTCGGCTTCTTCTTCTTGAACACGCTAGCCCCCGCCCACGCCTGTGAACCGCAGGCCCAGGATCGAGTCGGTTTGGTTAACGATCGGTTTGGAAATGGCTTCCGGCGGGCAAAATTTGCCGGGCCGGATTGGGTCGTCCGCGCCGCCGTCGCCTTCGCAAGGCGTTGAAAAGAAAGGCGTTAACCATAAGGCCCGGCGCTTGCATGGCGCTTGCCAACGCTAGGACCGGACGCCGCACCCGTGGATAACATCGCCTACATCGCCCTGTCGCGACAGATGACCCTGCAAAAGCAGATGGACGTCATCTCGAACAATCTCGCCAACATGGACACCGCCGGGTTCAAGGTCGAGCAGATGATGCTCGCCACCCAGCCCGGCGCCCCGGCCAAGGACGACCAGGTCAAGGGCCCCGCCCAGTTCTCCATCGCCAGCGGCCTGGCGCGCGACTTCAGCGAAGGCGAACTGACCCAGACCGGCCGCGCCACTCGACGTGGCGATCGACGGCAACGCCTTCTTCACGGTCTCCACGCCCCAGGGCCCGCGCTACACCAGCGACGGCCGCTTCGGGATCGACGCCACGGGACGACTGGTCACCTCGGCCGGCGCGCCGGTGCTCGACGATCGGGCGGCGAGATCACCCTGGACCCGACCAAGGGTCGCCCGATCATCTCCGCCGACGGCGTGGTCAGCCAGCGCACCAAGCAAGGGCCCACCGTGACCCGCGTCGGCAAGATCGGCGTGGTCAGCTTCGACACCCTCTCGGCCCTCCAGAAGGACGGCAACAACCTCTATTCCAACACCTCCAACGCCCAGCCCACGGCCGCGCCCGACGTGCGCCTGCGCCAGGGCATGCTGGAAAGCTCCAACGTCAAGCCGATCGTCGAGATCACCCATCTGATCCAGATCAGCGCGCCTACGAACAGATCGCCTCGATGATCCAAACGAGCAATGACCTCAGCCAGCAGTCGATCGACCGTCTGGCCAAGGTCGCATGAGGAAGATCTAGATGCACGCCCTCAGAACCGCCGCCACCGGCATGGCCGCCCAGCAGATGAACGTCGAGGTCATCTCCAACAACATCGCCAACATGAACACCGTCGGCTTCAAGAAGCAGAGCGCGGTGTTCGAGGACCTGCTGTACCAGAACATCGAAGCAGCCCGGCGCGCAGTCGTCGGACACCGGCACCGTCGTGCCGACGGGCGTGCAGATCGGCGCCGGCGTGAAGGCCGGCTCGGTCTACCGCATCACCGACCAGGGCACCCTGACCCAGACCGGCAACCAGTTCGACCTGGCGATCAGCGGCCAGGGCTATCTTCCAGGTGCTGCTGCCGACCGGCGAGACCGCCTACACCCGCGCCGGCAACTTCTCGGTCAACGACCAGGGCCAGACTGGTCACCGCCGACGGCTATCTGGTGCAGCCGACCATCACCGTGCCGCAGAACGCCACCAGCGTCACCATCTCCCAGACCGGCCAGGTGCAGGTGACATCGCCGGCGGCAGACCGCGCCGATCGCTGGTCGGCCAGCTGCAGCTCGCCACCTTCCTCAACGAGGCGGGCCTGGAGGCCATCGGCAACAACCTCTTCATGGAAACCGCCGCCTCGGGCGCGCCGACCGCCGGCCAGCCGGGCCAGCCCGGCTTCGGCACGGTGATGCAGGGCTACACCGAGGCCTCCAACGTCGACCCGGTCAGCGAGATCACCAACCTGATCGTCGCCCAGCGCGCCTACGAGATGAACTCCAAGGTCGTCACCACCGCCGACCAGATGCTGTCCACCGCGGTACAGTCGAAGCAATGACCGCCCTCGCCCTGACCCTACACCGCCACCCGCTGCTGAGCCGCATCGTGCTTGCGGTGACGGCCTTGCCTGCTGCTGTTGCTCGCCGGCGCCGCCTTCGCCGGGCACGCCGGTGAAGCTGCGCGACACGCCGCATCGACGGGACACGGCCACGTGACGCTGGGCGACCTGTTCGACGACGCCGGCGGCGGCCGCGGGCGTGTCGGTGGCCACCGGGGCGACCGGCGCACACAGCGCCGTGCTCGACGCAGGCGCGGTGCAGCGTTCGCGCGCCGCTACGGCCTCGACTGGGCCAACCCGTCGGGCTTCCGCCGGCTCATCGTGCGACGGGCGACGGGTCCGAGCGCGACGAGACCGCCGCGCCGGCCCGCGCGGGAAGCGACAAGATCGTCGACGCTCTGACCTACGCGCGCAACCTCGCCACCGGCGAAGTGGTCCGGCCCGAGGACGTGATCTGGGCCAAGGTGCCGGCGCACCTCGTGCCCGCCGACGCGCCCGGCGATCGCCGAGCAGGTTATCGGCCTGGCCGCCGCGCCACCCCGACGCGAAGGCGTCGGTCATCGCCTCGCACGACCTGATCGCGCCGATGGTCATCAAGGCCGGCGACATCGTCTCGGTCGACCTACGACGTCGACGGCGTCAGCCTGACGCTGCAGGGCAAGGCGCTCGCCAACGCCGCGGCCGGCGACATCGTCAATTTCTCAACACCCCTCGAAGAAGACGATCGAGGCGGTGGCCACCGGCCCCGGACGAGGCCGTCGCCGGCCCGCAGGCGGACAGCCTGAAGTCCCGCCAGTTTCGCTTCCATCGCAGTAGGTGTTCCCGATGCGCAAAGCCGTTCTCCTCGCTTCCGCCGTGCTTGCGTCCGGCGCCCTCAGCGGCTGCGGCGCCGGCAGCGCCGTGCGCGAGACCCTCGCCGGGCCCAAGGAACAGGTCCGATGGCCTTCCCGGCGTCGCTGGCGCCGACGCAGCAGCAGATCAACCAGCTCGCAACCGGAGACGCACGCGCCGGCCTCGGCGAACTCGCTGTGGCGCACGGGCGCGCGGACCTTCTTCAACGACCAGCGCGCCGCCAAGGTCGGCGACATCCTCACCGTGCTGATCACCATCAACGACAGCGCCAAGACTGCAGAACGACACCAACCGCAGCCGCACCAGCTCGCTAACGCCGCCGGCGTGCCGCACTTCTTCGGCCTGGAATCCAGCCTCGGCAAGATCCTGCCCGGGCTACGACCCCGCCAACATGATCAACACCAACGGCGCCACCGCCTCGCGACGGCAAGGGCGTGATCACCCGGTCGGAAGCGATCAACCTGACCATCGCCGCGGTGGTCACCCAGGTGCTGCCCAACGGCAACCTGGTCATCCAGGGCAGCCAGGAGGTGAAGACCAACAACGAGCTGCGCGAACTGACCGTCGCGGGCATCGTGCGCCCGGAGGACATCTCCTCCACCAACACCATCAACCACACCCAGATCGCCGAAGCCCGCATCTACTACGGCGGCAACGGCGACGTCAGCCGCATCCAGAAGGCCCCGGCGGCGCAGCGCCTGCTGGAGCGGTTCTCGCCGTTCTAAGGGCGGGCCCCACCGTAAATGCACCGTATTTTACGGTGAGGGTGGTCGGCGTTTTTGGTGGGCGCACCGTAAATCACCGTATTTTACGGCGCCCGGTCCCCTGGATCGGGCGCTCTCGTTTTCGATTGTCAAAGACCGAAGCAGCAGAGGATTTGGGTGCGCTGTGCGCAAGCGCAAGGGCTCGCGCCGAGAGCGGACTTTAAGCAAGGCGACGTCCGCGGTCTGAACACCCGAGGCGGGAGGACATCGCACGCGCCCCGCCGCAATGCCGCCCGAGTGGCGGGGCAAAGCTTGGCGGGCGAAGCGCAAACGGCTTGCGCCGGGGTCGGCATTTGCGCGAGGAAGGCCGCGGGGACCAAGGGCAGCCGATGCGACGACGCTCAAGATCGCCGTACCGTAGTGACCGGCCTGGCGGCCTCGGCGCCTCTGGCGGCGGCCGCTGCACGCCGATCTCGAACCTGTTCCACGGCTCCCTCGCCTGGACCGACGCGACCGGGACGGCAGAGCTGATTCGCAAGCGGCAAGTCTCCGCGCGCGAGGTGGTCCAGGCGGCCATCGACCGGGCCGAGGCGGTCAACCCCAAGCTCAACTTCCTGGTCACCGCCGACTTCGAGCGGGCGCTGAAGCGTGCGGGCCAGCCGCTCGCCGGGTCGTTAGCGGGCGTGCCGACGCTGATCAAGGACCTCTACGAGCTCCAGGGGCTGCCGACCAAAAACGGGTCGCGCGCGGACGCCCATGCGCCGCCGGCCAAGGCGTCGAGGAGCCCGCCGTCCAGGCGTTTCTAGGGCGGCGGGGTTCATTCCGATCGGCAAGTCCTCGACGCCCGAGTTCGGCTTTCTGCCGACCACCGAACCCCTGGCGGGCGGGGCGACGCACAATCCCTGGGACCTGACGCGATCGTCGGGCGGGTCGTCCGGCGGGTCGGCCGCGGCGGTGGCGGCGGGCGTCGTACCGGTGGCCCAGGCCAGCGACGGGGGCGGCTCGATCCGGATTCCCGCCTCGTGCTGCGGCCTGTTCGGGCTGAAGCCGTCGCGCGGGCGGATGATCGGGTCCACCGACAGCCCCAAGGAAATCTCGGTGAAGAACTGCGAGGCGCGGACCGTACGCGACGCCGCCGGGGTGTGCGCCGCCATCGAGAAGATCGGGCCGGAAGCGAGCTTGCCGCCGATCGGCCTGGTCACCGGGCCGGCGACGCGACGGCTGAAGATCGGCTGGACCACGGTCGACTTCCAAAACAAGAATGCGGACGCGCCGGTCGCAGACGCCACCAGGAAAATCGCCGATCTCTGCCAGCGACTGGGTCACACCGTCGAATCGAGTGGTTTGGCCGGAATACTCCAAGTTTTTCATTCAGGCCTTCCTGACGCTTTGGTCGGCCGGCGCCGCGGAGACTGTCCAGGGCGTAGCCAAGGCACTAAGCCGAGCAGCGGGCCCGCAGGACCTCGAGCCCTTCACCCTGGGGATGGCTCGCGCCTTCGCCGCCCAGCCGCCGGGCGATATGGACCACGCGCTGTCGGTGCTTGAGGCGGGGTCCAAAGCCTACCTGGCCTGTTCCAGCGCTACGATGTGCTGTTGACCCCCGTCCTGGCCAGCCCGCCGCCGAAACTGGGCTGGGTGCGCGGCGATGTAGCCTATGACACCCTGATTGAGCGGCTGATCGACTATGTGGGATACACCCCCATCGTGAACGTGGCCGGAAATACGGCTATGAGCATGCCTCTGTCGTGGACCGACGCCGGACTTCCGGTGGGCGCCCACTTCGCCGCCGCCGCCGGCCAGGAGCGAACCTTGTTCGAACTGGCCTTCGAATTGGAGAAGGCGCAGCCCTGGGCGCACAAGTCGCCCCCCGTGCACGCCTGATCCCGATCCTTACTGGGTGACCTGGAATGAAACGAACGATCCTTTTTCTGGCGGCGGCGTCCCTGCTCGGCGGCTGTATCCATCATGGCGTGATCGCGGTCGGCAAGAAGCCGGTGGTGGCGCCCGGCGCGCCCAAGGCCACGGCCGACATGGACTGGCGTTTCGCGCCCGAGGGCGACGACGCGGCCCTGACCTACGGCGCGGTGAAGGGCGGCGAGGTGAAGATGACGCTGTCCTGCGCGCACAGGTCGGGCTCGGTGACCCTCGGCGAACCGGTGGCGAACCTGCCCGAAGGCGCCAAGGCGCTGGTCCTGGTGTCGGGCTCGGTGAAGACCACCGACGCGGGCGAGGTGCGGGCTTCGGGCGATCAGCAGGTGATGTCGGTGAAGTTCAACACCATGTCGCCGATCATCCAGGCCTTCGGCGAACGCGGCTGGATCAGCGTGCCGAACGGCAGCGACCGGTTGGTGCATATGGTGCCGCATGCGGGGAACCGGGCGGTGCACGAGTTTTTGGCGTTCTGCGGGTGAGTTGACGGACGTAAGAAGAGAATTCCACGGACCACACGGAAAACACAGAAAGTTCTAGGGAGGCTGGCCGCGTGCGCGTGGCCGGCCTCGCTTTTTGTTACCCACGAAAAACACGAAAAGCACGAACAGGCTTATCTTCCCGCGTCGCAGACGCGGCTTTCATTGAAGGGCGCTGCGCGCCGAAGATTCGACCTGGAAGCGGTACGTGTTCGTGTTTTTCGTGGGCAATATTTCTTGCGGAAGCGCGACGTATCCGTGCTTTCCGTGTGGTCCGTGGACTCTCTTTTTCTTAGGCCCTGACCGCCTTTGACGTCGCGTCAATCCCCAGCGCGCCCAACGCGCTGCGCGCGATGCCTTCGGCGTCGAGGCCGGCCTGGGCGTACATCGATCTCGGGCTTGTCCTGGTCCTGGAAGATGTCGGGCAGCGACAGGGTGCGCACCTTCAGGCCGCGGTCGAGCGCGCCGCGTTCGGCCAGGCGCTGCAGCACGAAGGCGCCGAAGCCGCCCATCGGCGCCCTCTTCCACCGTGATCAGCGCCTCGTGCTCGCGCGCGAGGCGCAGGATCAGGTCCACGTCGAGGGGCTTGGCGAAGCGGGCGTCGGCGACCGTGGTCGAGAAGCCGCGCGCGGCCAGCAGGTCGGCCGCCTTCAGCGCAGTCTTCCAGGCGCGTGCCGAGCGACAGGATGGCGACGGTCGTGCCCTCGCGCACGATGCGGCCCTTGCCGATCTCGAGCGGCGCGGCGAGCTCGGGAATCGTCGACGCCGACGCCGTCGCCGCGCGGATAGCGGAAGGCGCTCGGGCGGTCGTCGATCTCGCACGGCGGTCGCGATCATGGCGGCCAGCTCGGCCTCGTCGGCGGCGGCCATCAGCACGAAGCCCGGCAGCTGGCCGAGGTAGCCGATGTCGAACGAGCCGGCGTGGGTCGGGCCGTCGGCGCCGACCAGGCCCGCGCGGTCCATGGCGAAGCGCACCGGCAGGCGCTGGATCGCCACGTCGTGCACCACCTGGTCGTAGCCGCGCTGCAGGAAGGTCGAATAGATCGCCGCGAACGGCTTCATGCCGTCGGCGGCGAGGCCGGCGGCGAAGGTCACCGCGTGCTGCTCGGCGATGCCGACGTCGAAGGTGCGGTCGGGGAAGCGCTCGCCGAACAAGTCGAGGCCCGTGCCCGAGGGCATGGCGGCGGTGATGGCGACGATCTTGGCGTCGCGCTCGGCGCTGCTTGATCAGCTCGTTGCCGAAGACCTTGGTGTAGTGCGGCGCGTTGGACTGCGCCTTGGCCTGCTTGCCGGTGACGACGTCGAACTTGACCACGCCGTGGTACTTGTCGGCGGCGTCCTCGGCGGGCCGTAGCCCTTGCCCTTGCTGGGTGACGACGTGGACCAGCACCGGCTTGTCGTCGATGGCGCGCGACGTTCTTCAGCACCGGGACCAGGTGGTCGAGGTTGTGACCGTCGATCGGGCCGACGTAATAGAAGCCCAGCTCCTCGAAGAAGGTGCCGCCGGTGACCATGCCGCGGGCGATACTCCTCGGCCTTCTTCGCGGCCTTGGCCTTCAGCGGCTTGGGCAGATGCCCGGCCACGCGCCTTGCCGAACTTGCGGAACGAGCGGTAGGCGCCGCCGGACACCAGGCTCGGCGAGATAGGCGCTCATGCCGCCCACCGGCGGGGCGATCGACATGTCGTTGTCGTTGAGCATGACGATCAGCGCGTGGTCGCTTCGGCGGCGTTGTTCATCGCCTCATAGGCCATGCCCGCGCTCATCGAGCCGTCGCCGATGACGGCGATCACCGTTGTGGTCTCGCCGCTGCAGGTCGCGCGCCGCGCAGAAGCCGAGCGCCGCCGAGATCGAGGTCGCCGCGTGGGCCGCGCCGAACGGGTCGTATTCGCTCTCGGCGCGCTTGGTGAAGCCGGACAGGCCGCCGCCCTGGCGCAGGGTGCGGATGCGGTCGCGGCGACCGGTCAGGATCTTGTGCGGATAGGCCTGGTGGCCGACGTCCCAGATGAGAATGTCGCGCGGCGTGTCGAACACATGGTGCAGCGCCACCGTAAGCTCGACCACGCCCAGACCCGCGCCCAGGTGGCCTCCCGTCTGGCTGACCGCGTCGATGGTCTCGGCGCGCAGCTCTTCGGCGACCTGTTTCAGCTCGGGAAGGGTCAGGGAGCGCAGGTCCGCGGGCTCATGGACCTTGTCGAGCAAAGGCGTGTCAGCGGACATCGGATCTCTTTCGCCCAAACTGGGGCGGGGGCGAACCCGTTACGACCTGCGCTGTAGCACGAAGTCGACGCTGGCTCGCAGGAATTTGGCGTCTTCGTCGAACAAATCCAGGTGGCTGCGGGCCTGTTCCGCCAACAGGTCCACCCGCTCGCGCGCCGCCTGGACGCCCAGCAGGGTCACGAAGTTGGCCTTGCCCTTGGCCGCGTCCTTGCCCTTGGCGGCCTTTCCCAGCAGGTCCTCGTCGCCCTCCACGTCCAGCAGGTCGTCGACGATCTGGTAGGCGAGACCCAAGTCATTGGCGAACATCATCAGGGCCGCCCGTTCGCCGTCCGGAGCCTGGGCCACGATCAGGGGGATTTCGAAGGCGAAGCCGATCAGGGCCCCGGTCTTCAACCGCTGCATCCGGGCGACCCCGCCCAGGTCCTCGCGCACCCCCAGAAGGTCGATCATCTGGCCCCCGGCCATGCCCCGAGCCCCGGCGGCGACGGCCAGCTTGCGGACCAGCTCGCTGCGCACCTTGGGATCGTCGCTGGTGTCAGGGTGGGCCATGATCTCGAACGCGGCCGACTGCAGGGCGTCGCCAACCAGAACTGCAGTGGCTTCGTCATAGGCCTTGTGCACGGTCGGGCGGCCGCGGCGCATGTCGTCGTCGTCCATGCACGGCAGGTCGTCGTGCACCAGGCTGTAGGCGTGGATGCATTCGAGCGCGCAGGCGGCGCGCAGGACCGAGCGTTCCTCGGCGTCGAACATGCGCGCGGTCTCGATGGCGAAGAACGGACGCAGGCGCTTGCCCGGTCCCAGCGCTGCGTAGCGCATCGCTTCGGTCAGCCGCTGCTCCGGGCCGTCGGCGCGCGGCAGGAGTTGGTCGAGGGCGACGGTGACCACGTCGGCGGCTTCGGCGACGCGTTCGGCCACCTGGTCCATGATCGAGGGTTTGGGCAGGACCGCGCTCACCGGCCTACTCGAAGGACGCCGCTTCGACCGCGCGCGCCTCGCCGCCGGGGCCGACCACGATCTTCTCCACGCGCAGGCGCGCGGCCTCCAGCTTGGCCTCGCAGTGCGCCTTCAGCTTGGCGCCGCGCTCGTACATCTCGATGGAGCGTTCGAGCGGGGCCTGGCCGGACTCCAGTTCGGCGACGATCTTCTCCAGGTCGGAGAGCGCTTCCTCGAACGAGAGTTGGCCGATGTCTTTTGCTTCGGGCATTGGGGGCAGCCAAGCGGTTGGAAGGCGGCAAACTAGACGGGGGCCAAGGTCCTAGCAACGGGGCGGATTGGTTACCCTCCGCGCTTCTCGAACCGGCGGGTCGACCAGTAGCGGTAACCCTCGTTACGGGCGAGCCGCCAGCCGATCCGCTTCAGCTCCGCGCCGATCATATGGTTGAAGAAGCCGTGGGCGAGGACCAGGACGTCTGCGCCCTCCTCGGCCATCGCCGCGAGGCTGCGGGCGGCCTGACGGGCGCGGTCCTGGGCCTGGGCGTAGGTCTCCTGCCCCTGGTGATGGTTGAAGGCCCACCACCAGAAGCGGGCCACCCCACCCCAATAACGCGGCGACAGCTTGATGAACGACGGCAGGCGCGGCGGCGGCAACGGCGCCTCGACGAACAGCGGATCCTCCACGAACGGCCGTTCGCCGCAGACGGCGCGCGCGGTCTCGATGGAGCGCGGGCGGATGGAGGAAAACACCGCGCCCGCCTTGCGCGCGGCGCGGCGCAGGTGCGCGGGAGGCACCTGGCCTTCGAGCAGGCCCACGCCCTCATAGGTCGCCCACCAGTCGCGATAGCCGGCCGAATCGAGTCGCACGCGGCGCGACAGCGCAGGCTCGCCGTGGCGGGCCAGGACGATGGCGCCCGGCTTGACCGTTTGAGCGTCTGAGGAGGCCTGGGGCCGTGCGGTGTCCAGCGTTTCGATCGCCATCCCCTGAGCCGGCCGACGCTGGCTCACGCCGCCTGCAACGCCCGCACATGCGCCGCAGCCGAACGGCCCAGCGCCTCGAGGTCGTAACCGCCCTCGAGGGACGAGACAACCCGGCCCCGCGCCGTGGGCTTGGACGCCTCGACCACCGCGCGGGTGGCCCAGGCGTAGTCCTCCGCCTCCAGCGACTGGTGCGCCAGCGGGTCGCGCCGGTGGGCGTCGAAGCCGGCGGAGATGAGCACCAGGTCCGGGCGGAAGGCGTCCAGCGCCGCGATGATTCGCGCCTCGAACAGGCGCCGCCACAGCTCGCGCGGCGCATGCGGCGGCACGGTGGCGTTACAGATGTTGCCGACGCCGGTGAAGCTTTCGGCGCCGGTGCCGGGATAGAGCGGCGACTGGTGGATCGAGCCCAGGAACAGATCTGCGTCGGCGGCGAAGGCGGCCTCGGTGCCGTTGCCGTGGTGTACGTCGAAATCGACCACCGCGACACGGGTGAGGCCGAGGCTCTGCGCTGTGCGCGCGCCGACCGCGACGGACGAGAACAGGCAGAAGCCCATGGCTTCGTCCGGCGTCGCGTGATGGCCCGGCGGCCGCACCGCGCAGAAGGCGCGCTCGGTCTCGCCAGTTGCTACGGCGCGCACCGCCTGCACCACCGCGCCGGCCGCGAGCCGCGCCGCGCGGATGCTGCCGGGCGAGAGCGTCGTGTCCGCATCGAGGCTGCGCACCCCGGTCTGCGGCGAGGCGTCGATCAGGCGTTGCACGTAGGCGGCGGGATGCACGCGTTCGAGATCCTCGACGCTCGCCTCGATGGCCTCGCGCCGGTCGAGGTCGAGACCCGTTGCCGCGTCGAGCCCGCCCAGCACCGCCTCCAACCGCTCGGGCCGCTCCGGATGGCCGGCGCCGGGGCTGGTGATCCAGCATGTCGGGGTGGGTGTAGAGCGCGACCGTCATCGGGGTAGTCTAGCGGCCAACTCTCGGCGAGGAACCCCTTTAAACCGCGCCGCGGTCTCGCTATGCCTCGGCCATGAGCTACGCCATTCGCCTGGCCGGTCCCGACGATGCGCCCACCCTGTCGTGGCTGGCGCGCGAGACCTTCGTCGAGACCTTCGGCCACCTCTACCCTGCCGAAGACCTGGAGACGTTCCTCCGTAGCTCCTACGAGGTGGAAAAACTGCGCGCGGAGATCGCCGGGCCGCGCCAGTATTGGCTGATCGCCGAGGACGCCGAGGGTCAGGCCATCGGTTACGCCCAGTCGTGCCCCTGCGCCCTTCCCCACGCCGAGGTCAGCGCCGCCCACGGCGAACTGAAGCGCATCTACCTGCGCCGCTCCGCCCAGGGCACAGGCCTGGGGCGTGAGCTGATGGACCGGTCGTTGGCCTGGATCGACGCGACCTTCGAGGGGCCGGTGTGGATCGGGGTGTGGAGCGAAAACCACAAGGCCCAGCGGCTCTACCAGCGCTACGGCTTCTCCAAGGCCGGTGAGTACCAGTTCGCGGTCGGCGAAACCCGCGACCAGGAATTCATCCTGATGCGGAGCTGAGCCTGTGCTCGCCGCCGTCGTCATCGCCTTGGCGCTCCTTTCCGACCCCTACAACCAGCATCTGCAACAACGGTCCGAGGAAGCCCGCACGGATCTGGCCGCAACGGCGGCGCATCGCATCGAAGCCGAACTGCGCGCACGGGTGCGCTTCGGCACCGATCTGAGAGCTGCCGCTATCCGCATCGTCATCGTCCGCAAGGGTGGAAGGATCAGCATCGTAGCGTTCCGGAACAATGCCGCGTCCTGGACGGTGGAACGCGTCGAGCTCCCGGCGGCGGACGGCGGCTACGATCGCGCGACGCCGATGGCCACGCGCAGCGACCTGTCGTCCGCGGACGTGGCGCGACTGGAGAGCCTGATGCGTGCGCGAACCTGGGACGCTGCGGCTTGCGACAACGGCGAACAGATCGTGATGACCGTCCGATTCCCCGAAGGCGTTCGCGACCTTGCCGGCTGTCCGATGGACTCCGCGGCCGACGCCCTGTGGATACTGGACGCCGGCGGGTCGGAAGGGGCACACTAGCCCCCATGTTCCTCCGCTTCTTCACCGAACTGCGCGACGCCAAGGTTCCGGTCTCCCTCAAGGAGTATCTGGCGCTGATGGAGGCGATGGACCGCGACGTGATCGGGCGGCGGACCGAGGAGTTCTACTATCTGTCGCGCGCGGCGCTGGTGAAGGACGAGAAAAACCTCGACAAGTTCGACCGGGTGTTCGGCCATGTGTTCAAAGGCATCGAGACCGTCGACGACAGCTTGCTCGCGCAGATTCCCGGAAGAATGGCTGCGCAAGCTGAACGAACGCTTCCTCACCGACGAGGAGAAGGCGCAGATCCAGGCGCTGGGCGGGTTCGAGAAGTTGATGGACGAGTTGAAGAAGCGGCTCGAGGAACAAAGGGGCGCCACCAGGGCGGCTCGAAATGGATCGGCACGGCGGGGACCTCGCCCTTCGGCGCCTACGGCTATAGTCCCGAAGGCGTCCGCATCGGCCAGGAGACCGGGCGCAACGGTCGCGCGGTGAAGGTCTGGGACAAACGCGAGTACAAGAACCTCGACGACAGCGTCGAACTGGGCACGCGCAACATCAAGATCGCGCTGCGCCGCCTGCGTAAATGGGCGCGCGAGGGAGCGCCCGACGAACTCGATCTCGACGAGACGATCGACGCCACCGCGCGGCACGGCTATCTCGACATCCAGATGCGGCCCGAACGGCGCAACACGGTGAAGGTGCTGCTGCTGCTCGACATCGGCGGCTCGATGGATGGGCATGTGAAGCTCTGCGAGGAGCTGTTCTCGGCGGCCAAGACCGAGTTCAAGCACCTGGAGTTCTTCTATTTCCACAACTGCCTCTACGAGGGCGTGTGGAAGGACAATCGCCGCCGCCACACCGAGAAGCTCGCGACCTGGGACGTGCTGCACCGCTTCCCGCGCGACTGGAAGGTGGTGTTCGTGGGCGATGCCTCGATGAGTCCCTACGAGATCGCCATGCCGGGCGGTTCGGTCGAGCACTGGAACGAGGAAGCCGGCGCGGTGTGGCTGAAACGGGTGACCGACATCTACGAAAAGGTCGTCTGGCTGAACCCGACGGCGGAGCGGTACTGGGAGTACGCGCAGTCGACCCAGATGATCCGCGAGTTACTGGGAGAGCGGATGTTTCCGCTGACCATCGACGGGCTGGACAGGGCGATGCGGCAGCTGGGGCGGTAGGCCCTAGCGACCCTCACACCTAAGTTTTATCCGTCACCCCGGCCTTGTGCCGGGGTCTGCGCGTGAACTCACTGCTTGGGTTGTGTGAGCGCTTGCGCGAACCTTCCACCAGAAGAGTTCGAACACTTGCCGCGGATCCCGGGACAAGCCCGGGATGACGGAAAAATGGAAAACGTTACGTCAATCCGTTCCGTACAGGGACGCGTACGCATCCGCGCCGGCGTGCACGTCGGCCACGGTGATTGCCGGATAACCCACGCCCAAGGTCTCGCTCGCCTTCCACGCATCCACGATCAGGTCGCGCAGCTTTGACGAACCCGCCGCCAACCGTTCCGTCATGAACGTCACCCCGCGCGGATCGCCCGGGTTGAAGCCGCCGGCCTTTTGCAGGCGGTACAACGGAACCACCTGGCTGCGCGTCGCTTCCAGATAGGCCACCACACACGGCTCGATCGGGCCGGCGCACGGCGCGTAGGGCGACAGTTTCGCAGCCACCATGTCGGCCTTGATGTTCTGGTGCACATAGATCCCCTCGAGCGGCGAGTGGATCTTTTCCAGGGTGTAACCGTCCGGGTTCGGGAACGGGCCCCAGCCGTTGTAGTGGATGGTGACGTGCATCGGCTGGCTGGCGTCGCCGACGTAGTGGGACATCTCACCGATGTCGCGCTGGATCAGCTTTTCGCGCTCGGTGCGGTCCGCTTCGAACCACGCCTTCATCTGCGGCGTTTTCGCCGCTTCCATCGCGGCGGTGTCGACGCGCCAATAGGAGAAGTCCTTGGCCACCTGTTGCCAAGTGTCGACGATGGAATAGGGCAGCCAGCCGACCTTGGTCATGTCGTAGGCGCCCGCGGCGCGGATCGCCTGGTCGTACTCTTCGCGCGTCGGCGGCAGCTGGTCGATCGCCGGGCCGTGGAAGACGTGGCCCTCGTCGTCGATGTTGACGAAGTGCGCAGGGTCGCGGTCGGTGTCGTGGATCTTGCCCGCGTCGCGCCAACGGTCCGGTTCGCGCGACAACTCGCCCACGGCGGTCGCCGACGCCTCCGTGCGCAGAAAGGCCGGCAGCTCGTCCGGCAGGGCCCTGATGGCAACGAAGCCGATCTCGCGGTGACCCATGGAGCCCCAGGCCAGGGCGGCGGGGGCGGCGCAGAGCGCGAGCGCTATGACAGGCGCGGCCGCCCAGATCGATTTCGTACGCATGGGTAAATCAGCCCTCCGGGGCCAGGATGATCTCGAGCCCGTCGAGGCCGGGCGACATCAGGATTTGACACGACAGTCGTGACACCGGTTTGACCATGAAGGCCTCGTCCAGCTTTTCGTCCTCTTCGCGCGACTTTGGGGAAAGTTTCCCGACCCAGTCGGGCGACACATAGACGTGGCAGGTCGCGCAGGCGAGCGCGCCGCCGCACTCCGCCTTCAGCGGCAGGCCCGCGTCCTTGACGATCTCCATCACGCTCCAGCCTTCGAGTGCGGGCAGGCGATGGGTCGCGCCCTCGCGGTCGGTGCAGACGATGTGGAGTTCGTCGTCATCCATCAGGCGGGAACCTGATCCTCGTAGGCGCCGACATCGAGGTCGTGTTCGACGCGGCTGATCCAACGGCGAATCGTCGGATAGAGCGCGAGGTCGAAGCCGCCCTCCCCGGCCATGCGCGTGTAAGCGACCAGGGCGATGTCGGCGAGGCTCAACGACGGTCCCACCAGGTATGGCGACGCTTCGAGCGCGACCTCCATCCGCTGCAGGGCGCTCGATCCGCGCTCGAACAGCTTAGGGTCGAGGTCGTCGGGGGACCGCTTCAGGTAGTGCAGCTGAAAGCGGCGCACCGCGACATAGGGTTCGTGGCTGTACTGTTCCCAGAACATCCACTCCAGCACGCGGGCGCGGTCGTAGGCGTCGGCCGGAATCAGCGGCGAACCCTCGGCCAGGTAAAGGATGATGGCGTTGGACTGGCCGAGCGAACGGCCGTCGTCCAGCACCACCGCGGGCACCTGCCCGCCGGGGTTTATGGCCAGGAAATCGGGCCTGCGGGTGCTCCCGTCGAGCGCGCTGGTTTCACGCCATTCGTAAGGAATTTCAAGCAGATCACAGACCCACTTCACCTTGTGGCAGTTGCCGGAGATGGAGTCGCCGTATACGCGCATGGCCACAAAGCCGCCCAAATTGGCCGGGAAAACCCCCGGCTCTACGAGACTAAGTGTCCGGCGCCCGGCGCGTCACGAGAAAAAAGGCCGATCATGCGACCTCTTCTCGGCGGCTTGGTTGCGTTGCTCGTGTTCGGCTTCGCATCGAGTTCGATTGCCGACAATTCCGAAAAGGCGCCGATCGCCCATTCGCCGGGCCAGCGGATCGCCACGGCAAGTTTCATCCCGCACTGGATCCTGCGCGCGACGCTCTATCACGCGGGCGGTGGCGGTGGAGATTCGAAGAACTCGCTCGGCTGCCGGCCGGTGCCGATGCGCACGGTCGCGGTCGATCCGACGGTGATTCCGCGGCGCACGATTCTGTTCATCGCCGAGACAGTCGGCATGCCCCTGCCCGGCGGCGGCGTGCATGACGGTTACTGGTATGCGTCCGACACCGGCGGCGCGATCAAGGGCTCGCAAATCGACCTGTTCACCGGCCGCGGCCACGGCTCGATGGCCCCGGCGGCGAAGTTCAACCTGCACAAACTGACCATCGCCAAGGCGGGTAAGTTCGACGGGTGCCCGCCGGCGGGGCAGTAGGTCACACACGCAGCGCAGTTCCTCCCCCGCGCGCAGCGCGTAGGGGAGGGGGACCATGCGAAGCATGGTGGAGGGGCCGGCGCTGACGTTGGCTAGTTGAAACTCCAAACACAACGCGTCGTGATGTCGTTCGCGTGCTAATCCCTGAACGTCGCGCCGGCCCCTCCACCATGCTTCGACTTCGCTCGCATGGTCCCCCTCCCCTGCGGCCTTCGGCCGGGGGAGGAACTGGTCACTTCACGCCAAGCTTGCGCTGCAGGTCTGACGAGCTCGTCGTGTACTGGAAGCGCAGCTTCCTATCCGGATAGACATAGCGGAACGCCTGTTGCGCCATCAGCGCGGTTTCGTGGAAGCCGGAGAGGATCAGTTTCAGCTTGCCCGGATAGTGGTTGATGTCACCGACGGCGAAGATGGTCGGCGTCGACGTCTCGAACTTCTCGGTGTCCACCGGGATCAGGTTTTCGTGCAGGTTCAGGCCGAACTCCGCGACGGGGCCGAGCTTCATGGTCAGGCCGAAGAAGGGCAGGAAGGCGTCCGCCTCGATTGCACGGGCTTCCGCCCGGCGCCATTTCGATGCTCACCGACGCGAGCTTGCCGCCGTCGCCGTTCAAACGCGTCGCCTGACCGATGACCAGATCGACCTTCCCCTCGGCCACAAGTGTCCGCATGCGCGAGACCGAATGCGGCGCGGCGCGGAAGTCGTCGCGGCGGTGCACCAGGGTCAGGGACTGCGCGATCGGCTGCAGGTTCAGGGTCCAATCGAGCGCGCTGTCGCCGCCGCCGGAGATCACCAGCCGCTTGCCGCGAAAGTCCTCCATGCGACGCACCGCATAGTGCACGCCGTGACCGGCGCCGCCGTGCTCGAAGGCGTCGATGTCGGGGATCGGCGGCTTCTTCGGCTGGAACGAACCGCCGCCGGCGGCGATCACCAGCACCGGCGCCTCGATGGTCGTGCCCATGTCGGTGGTCAGCCGCCACTTGCCATCGTCGGTTTTCACCAGCGCGGTCGCCATCTCCGCGAGGTGGAACACCGGATCGAACGGCGCGATCTGTTCGATCAGTTTGTCGATGATCTCCTGGCCCGAGATCACCGGGAAGCCTGGAATGTCGTAGATCGGCTTCTCGGGATAGAGCTCGGCGCACTGGCCGCCGGGCCGGTCGAGGATGTCGACCAGATGCGACTTCATGTCGAGCAGGCCGAGCTCGAACACCGCGAACAGGCCCACCGGGCCCGCGCCCACGATGATGACGTCGGTCGCGTGCGTCTCGCCCGGCTCGGCGATCACCACGGCCTTTCCGGGGTGGGTCATCCGCGCCCTCGCCTGCCCTGGCGAGGCGGCGAAAAACCGCCTAAACCGCGCGCCATGTCTTCCCGCACCCAGTCATCTCCTACCCACATCGCCATCGATCCCCGGCCGGCGGCCCAGGATTGCCAGACCATGACCGAGGTGCGCCAGGGCGTCGACGCCCTCGACCGCGCCCTGGTCGAACTCTTGGCCCAGCGCCAGGGCTATATGGATGCGGCCGCCCGCATCAAGGCCGACCGCAACGTCGTCCACGACGAGGCCCGCATCGAACAGGTGATCGCGCGGGTGAAGGCACACGCCGGCGTGCACGGCCTCGATCCCGCCATCGCCGAGCCGGTGTGGCGGACCCTGATCTCGCGCTGCATCGCCTATGAGTTCGAGGTCTGGGACCGGATGCACGCTCAGGTGGGTGCGCGCAGCGACTGAAGCATGCGCTCGTGCATGTAGGCGGCCACGTCGCCGAGCGCGCGGTCGAGCGCGTCATGCACCCGCTCCAGCGCCGGCGCAGCGAGGTCGTCGCCGGCGTGCTCGGCCTGGCCGCACAGTTCCGACAGTTCCTTGGCCCCGATCCCGGCCGCGGCGCCCTTTACCGTGTGCGCGGCGTCGCGCCAGCCGCCGGACTGGACGTCCAGCATCGGACCCCAGATCTGGCACTGCTCGCGGAACAGGTTGAGGACTTCCTCGATCACCGCGCCATCGTTGCCGGCGAAGGATTCCAGCACGCTGAAGTCGACGGCGCCGGTGATGTCGCGTCTGGCCATGGCGGCCTCCCCTATGCGGAGAGGGTCGGGCGGCTCGCGCCAAGATTTGGTTAACGATCAGTCTCTCAGGAACACCACCCGGCGCTTCCCGGCCGAGCGCATGTCGGCCAGGTGCTGCTGGTAGGACCCCGCGGCGCGGACGTTGCGCCAGCTTTCGTCCACCCAATGGGTCTGTTCGATCTCCTTCTAAATCGCGCCGGCCGCCAGCCGGGCGCCCGCAGGACCGCGTCCGCAAAGCCGCCGAACACCGGGACGAGGTCGAGACCCGCGTCGGCCGCGATGAAGATCAGGACCTTAATCATGGTCCCCGGCGAGGCCCGGGCCGAGGCAGCCAGGCCCAGCAGGTAGAGGGCGGTGATGGCGGTATAGGCTTCGAACAGGACTTCGACCGGCAGGCTGAACGCACTGGAGGCCATGGCGATCAGGCCGTTCACGCCCAGGAGGCCCACACCGCCGATCGAGATCAGGCCGTCGGAGAATCGCTTGGAATGCTCCAGCGACACCCAGATCTTCTCGAGTTCGGGAATGCTGCGCGCGACCATGCCGTTCCCCCTGTCACCGCCCGCCGGCTGAGGACTACCTTAACGCAAGCGGGGCTATGGACGATCCCCTTTGTCGGGGCCGGAGCGGCGGATTGAGCAAGGGTCTGAGTCTGCTGGCGAATTGGACCCTGTGGGCGGCGGCCGGCCTGGGCCTGCTGGTCGCTGGGTGCACCTTTGCGGTGGGCGTCGACAACCGCCTGGTTGACCTCTTCTCCCAGTTCGGGGCGCCCGTGCTCAGCCTTTGCGCGCTGGCGCTGCTAGTCGCCCTGGTCCTGCGCCGCTGGAAGCCGGCGGCCGGCCTGTTCATCGTCGCGGCCGCGCTGCTGCTGGCCCTGCGCGGCCAGTGGTTTCCGTCGCACGCGCCCGCGGACGCGCAGACCCCGCCGACGCGGATCTATTTCGCCAACATCTGGGATGAGAACCGCGACATCGCCCGCGCCGCCCGCTCGGTCGCCGACGCCCATCCGGACGTCGCCGCCATGGTTGAGTTCGCCGACCAGCACCGCGCCGCCCAGGCGGTGCTGTTTCCCGCCCTGCCCTACCGCACGCTCTCGCCCGGCAACCCGATCTACAAGGGCCAGCCCGGCGCGGTGATCGCCTCGCGCTGGCCGGTGACGCCGCTGATCTCGGGCGTGACCTGGAACTTCAACATCCTGGCCGCGCGGATCGAGCGCCCCGGCGCGCCGTTCCGCCTGATCGTGGTGCACCTGACCCGCCCCTGGCCGTTCCGAAGGCCGCAGAGCCAGGCGGCCCAGATCGGACGGCTCGAGGCGGCGCTGGAGACGCCGTCGGACGGCGTCCCGACCGTGGTCGTGGGCGACTTCAACGCCACGGCGTCGGGTGAACGATTGCAGAGTCTGATGTCGCGCGAGCGGCTGAGCGCCGCGCCGGCGGTGATCGGCGACTGGCCCGCGCCGCTGCCCGGCCCGTTCCGGATCGCCATCGAGAACGCCTTTGCGGGCCCCGGCGCGACCATCCTCAGCCGGCGCATGGGCGAGGCCACCGGCTCGGACCACCGTCCGATCGTGCTCGAGGTGGCGCCGTCGAAGCGGCCCTAGGTCTTCGAGGTCTTGGGTTCTACGGCGACGGGCGCCACGGCCGGGGCCTGGGACTCGACCGGAAGGACCGGCGGTACGGGGCGGCGGCCGCGACGGCCGCTCACCTTACAGAACGCGTTGAGAATCACTGGACTGGAACCGTCAGGATTTCGGACGGACCGTCTTGGGCTTGGGCGCGGTTCTCGCGGACACGGTCTTGGGCGCCGCGGGCTTGGCAGGCGCGGCGGCCTTGGCCACGGGCTTGGCGATCGGCTTCGCGGCCGGGGTTGCAGTGACCAGCTCGACCTTGGGGGTGGCTTCCGCCGCCTCGGCGACGGCCTCGACCGGCGCTTCGGCGATCTCGACCACGGTCTTGACCGGCTGAGCCAGGGCCTTGGGGGCAAAGGCCTTTTGCTCGCCGCGGCGGGTCCAGGCGGTCATCCACCAATAGGCCATGCCCGTGCTCGCCGCCGCGAAATAGGCGGCCCAGAGCGGGGCGACGGCGGCGGCGGCGCCGAGGCGCAGGGCGCGCTCGGGCTCGATCTTCGGGCCGAAGGTGAAGGCGGCGGTTTCCTGGGCGGACAAGGGAGAACTCCTCAGCAGGCGCCTGCGTGTTCGCAGATGCGGCAGAAATTGTTGCGCCGCAGCATAACACGGGCCCAGGCCGGTGCAAACGCCTTACGAGGATCCGCCGTGACGGGGGTGAGCGGAGATCATCCAAATGTGGTATCCGATTGAATGTAATCACCTTTGTGCGGCCGGCGATTTCGGGCGTTCGCCGCCGTCGAAGCCGCCGCACGCGCAAAGCGCGCCCGACGCCGTGAAAATTCGGGACCTGTCCGTCTGCTCCATCGACCAGCCGCCGTTGGGGCGACCCGGTTTCTTCAGGAAAGGCTTTTGCCATGCGCGCGAAGAACCTCTCGACCGTTCTTGTCCTGGGTGCGATCGCTACTGTGCTGGCCGTATCACCGGCATTCGCTCAAGGCGCCGGCCAGGCGCAACCGAAGCCGAAGGCGCAAAGCACGACCGCGAGCTTGATCAACCAGTTGGCGCAGAAGCTCGTAACGCCGCCCGTGAAGGTGAAAACGCCCGGCGCCGTCACCGGCGTCCGCGGCTGAGCCTTCGGCTGCACGCGTCTCTGGGCGTTCAAACGACGCCCCGGGACCGTCGGAAGCTCTGCAATTTGCCGCGTACCGAGCACCGCCAAGTCGGCTCGGTTGACCCCCCACGCTGAATGCGCGTCAATTAGCGTTCAGGGTGCGTGGCGTCCGGTGACAGCGGCTCAAGGAACTGCAGAGCTGAAGCTTTTGGCGCAGGTCGCCGCTGGCGAACCGCTGGCGATCGATCGTTTTCTGGGCTTGGCGTCGCCGGTGATCTGGTCGGCCGTCGTGCGACTGGAAGGGGAAGGAGCCGCCGGCGAAGCCGCCTTTTTGCGGGTCATCGAGGCTCTGAAGTCGGACGGTTATAGCGGCCTGAAAGCCTTCGATGGCCGCTCGACGCTGGCGTCGTTCCTGGCGCTCTTCAGTCGCCGGGTGCTGATCCAGGAGCTTTCCGGCGAACTTGCCGCCGCGCCCGATGCAGCTTGGCGGCGATTTGAACGGATCTTCGGACCCGACATTCGGCGGCGTGTCTCGAATCGATTCCCTCGCGCGGATTCCGCGGCGCGCGAGGACCTGTTCCAGGAGGTCTGCCTCGGGCTGCTGCAAGATGACTTTAGACGCCTGCGCGCGTTCAACGACAAAGGAAGCTTCGAAGGCTTTGTCCTTGTCCTGATCGACCGGTTGTTGATCGATTTGTTGCGCAAAGAAACGCCACGCCTCAGGCTGCCGGCCGACGTCGAGCGTATGCAGGCGCTCGACCGCGCCGTCTTCATAGCGACGGCGTGGAAAGGCGCGCCGCTCGATCTGCAGAGGGTATTCGAACGGCTCGAAGTCCATCACGAAAACCTGAATCCCGAAGCGGTCGCCGCTGCGATCGAGAGGGTGCGCAGCGCCGTCGAAGCGGAGCGGACCCGCCGACACTACGGCCAAAGCGCCTCGATCGAAGACGCGGCCGAGCGGGGCGAACCGATACGGCTCACCGCCGAGACTGGTGACCCTGAGCAAGAAATCATCGAGCGGCAACAAGCGTCGGACCGGGCCGCCATGATCGCGACGATCACGGCCGCTGCCGAAACCTGGCCAGCGGACGAGCGGCTCTATCTTCAGACCTTCCTGTCGACCGGCGCGCCGCCTCGGGTGATCGCCCAGTTGATGGCCCGACCGGTGGAGGACGTCCGCCAGATTCAACAGCGCGCGATGCGAAGGATTGCGCGGACGGTCGGGGTGATGAAAACCACCGGGACGTCCGTCTATGGAACAGAGGAGTAGTTTGACCACATGACCGGAGACGAGGAGCACGTCGGTTTCCTGGCGCACCTTCTGGCCGTGTCCTCGCCGACCAGCGAGGGCGAAGCTCAAGACGTTGACAGGATGGCGGCGGCGTTGAGCCAGGCCCTGGATGAAGCGACGACGGCTGAGCCGTCGATGATCGCCACGGAGACCTTAGCCGCGCTGGTCGATAATGGTTTGACCGCGCAGGAAGCTTCGGCGCTACTGCGAGCCCCCGCTGACCGGGCTCGCGCCGAGGCCTCTGTGGCCTTCGTCGAAGATGTAAGGCGAGGCGGTGCGACAGCGCTCGATAACCGGGTCTCGGATCGCCTGGTCTCCGCGGCGCGGTCGCGCCTGAATGACAGCGTCGGCGAGATCATTGCGTTTCAGCGACGCCCCCACGCACCGCCCGCCCCAGAAAGCTTCCGCCTCCTGGCGGCCTCCAGCGGGCCGCCGGACCAGGCGATCGTCTGTCGGAGCGAGAGCGGTCTGTGGACGTTGCGGACGTTCCCTGGAATATCAGCCGCCGATCGCGCAGCCGGCAGATGCTCGCTGCTGGTGACCGTCAACCAGGAACAAGCCGCCGTCTATGAGGGCCTGATGCTGCGCGCGTTCGTCATGATCGGCGGGCAGGAGCGGGTGATCATCGAGGACGTGGTCAAAGACGGCGCGGTGTTCGCCGAGATTTCGGCGACCGGGTTGGACCTGCGCAATCGTGACCCGATCAGCGTCGTCTTCAATTCCGTGCGATCGGCTGAGTAGATGCGGCGGGGCTTAAGTTGATGCGGTCATGAGCGCCTTCAACACGGCATGGATGCTGTTGACAGCGGGCGATTCCGGCGCCGAGTCCATCCCTTTGCGCGCCTCCATAGGCGCCGGGGCGCGAGGCTCGGCCGTTCGGCGCGTGGCATTGGCGCGAGCGAGCGGCGAAGCCTTGGAGTCGGCGGCCGCAGGCGTGCGACTGGCCTATGAGTTGCTCTACCGCGAAAAGTACGTCGATCGGGAGATCGAGGTTCGCTTTGAAGCTCACGGTCGCTTGGATAATCTGCACGGCCGCAGCGCCGACTTGGCCTTCGCTCTGGCGCTGACGGCGGCGATGTGCGGTGCTGACGGCGAGGCATGCTTCGATCTGCCACCGCTCGCCGCGACTGGCGTCCTGAACGATAACGGCGGCGTTGAGGCAGTGGAGGGTCTGCCGCGGAAACTAGTCGCCGCGCTGGCGACCCTGCCGCGCGGCGCCACCGTCCTGTTCCCGCGCCGAAATGAAACTGAGTTGACGCTGGAATTGAGAGGTGCGGCCGCCGCCCAGGGCATCATCCTGGCGCCGGTCGCACGGCTGGAAGAGGCCCTGCAGCATGTGGGCGTGCGTCTGTCGCAGACCTGGCTGGACTCGCCCTTTCGCGGCCTGGAGCCGTTCGAATTCCGCCACGCCTCGATCTTTTTCGGTCGCGAACGAGAGATCGAGGACATCCTGGCCCTTATCCAGCGCAGGACCGCCACTGGACAGTCCGCGATCCTGATCGAAGGACCGAGCGGTGGCGGCAAGTCGTCCCTGGTCCTCGCCGGCGTGCTGCCGGCGCTCGTGCGCCGGGGCGCGCCGGATCTTCCCGGCGACGGCTTCCGCTGGGGCTTGCTACGGCCGCACGCCGTTGAGGCGAACGCCGACCCAAAATGCGAGCGGGAGTCGCTGGCGGCCGCTTTTCGCATGGCCTGGCTTCATGGAGAGCAAGGTGGACTGACCGCGTCGAATGACATGGCGCTCGCCGCCGCGGATGTCCTCGCGCCTGCGTCTGTTCTGTCACGGCTGGAGCGGGCCGCGCCCGGTCAGACCCGGTTCGTGCTCATCCTAGATCAGATGGAACAATGGTTCGACGGCAGGCTGCAGCCTGCAACCGTGACAGAGTTGGCGAACCTGGTCGCGGGCCTCGCCGAGCGCGGTGTCTGGGTGATCGCCACCGGCGCCAAATCAGCGAACTCAGATGTCGCCGGATACGCGGCGCTCGCGGCGGCGTTTGGGGTCGAGGGTCGCTATGACCTGACCCAACAGCTCGGCCCCGCCAGCCTCGAGGCGGTCATCCGCGAACCGGCAAAGGCGGCGCGGTTGCGTTTCGAGCCCGGTCTTGACGCCCAGCTCTTCGCGGCCGCCAGCCATGGCGGCGCAGATGTGTTGCCACTGCTGGAATTACTGCTGACCGAACTCTACGAGCGATGTGATCGGACGAACAACACGCTGCGAATGTCGGATTATCACGATGTCGGCGGGTTGGACGGGATCATCAGCGCCCGTGCCGAGGCGGCCTACGATCGAGCCTCGCCATCGGAACAGGCGATGTTCGCGCCGTTGATCTGGAATCTCAAGACGGTCGGCCGTTTGCGCCTATCGGAATATCCGGCCGAAAGCCCCATGCTCGGTCTGGCTTCCGCTTTTCTAGCGCGGCGCCTGCTCGTCCAGGACGCCGGTCCCGACGGTCAGGCGAGCGTCAGGGCCGCACATGGGGCGTTGCTGAGACATTGGAGGCGCGCGGTCGATTTGCACGAAGTCGAGGAAGCGGACATCCAGTTATGGCGCGATGTGATCCGCGAGGCGGCGCAATGGCGGCGGAATGAACGCTCGCTGATCGCCGCAGGGCCGCAGTTGGACGCAGCGTATAAGGTCTACAAGCGGCGGCTGACGGACTGGACGTCCGGCGATGCGCCAGCCGTCGACTATCTGCGCGCTTCGGTCAGGTCGCGCTCGCGGCGCAGGTTTCTCACCGGACTCGCGATTGCTGTGCCGACGACCGCGGCGGGCGCCCTTGCCGCGGCGACCTTGCCCCGGATCGTGACAGCAATGAACACGCTGCACGTCCGGTTCGACGACGCGGATGTGGGGCCGCCGCGGTTCGAGATCGCGGCCGCGCCATTTCTGCGCGCCCACGGTTTATCTGTCGTTGCGATGTCGCCCGCCGCCTCGCGACTGCTCATTCAGGGCAAGCGAGGCCTCTACGATGGGCGTGCGGCGGCCAAAGGCGCCAAGGATCAGCATTTCCTGACCCAGATGGCCGATCCGCCCACGGCGCCGATCAGCTTCACCCTCGCGTCGGATCGCCCCGCACGGATCATCAGATTGATCCGCGCCGGCCTATGGGCGGCGACCGGAAGCGGCGTCACCCATCCTGCTTGGACGGCGACCGCCTACGACGCGGCCGGGACCCCAATCGATACGGTGGGTGAAGAACTGCGCCGGGCGTTCCAGATCCAGGACGCTGTTGGAGCGCAAGCGCCCGCCGATGATATTGCCGCGAAGACGTTCGTCCTTGAGGCAGGCGGCGACCGGCCCATTCACACTGTGGCGATCACTTCCGACTACCGCCTGAACGGGAGGCCCTTCGCGGGATTTCAAGCCGTTTTACTGCATGAGATTCAACTTGTCTTTTGAACGCTGAAGTCCAGAGGTCATGGCGGGGCGATGGCGAGCGGCCGCAAACGCCGCTTCGTCTGATGGTCGGATCAAGTTGGAGGCGAGGACCATGATGAGCAGGTCGATCACCCGTTTGCTTTCCCTCGTAGGGAAATCGACAACGCTCGCCAGCCTGCTGCTCCTCGCCGGTTGTTTCGCCAGTCGCGAGCCGCTGATCACCGCCGGCATGGCCGACACGCCATTCGCCGACGGTTCGCGCGTCGTGGAGTTCACCAATTGCGCGGGCGCGTCTGGGACGCTCATCGGCTGCACCGGGTATAAGCGTGATACGGCAGCAACATTGAGCCTTCGAGACGGCGAGTACGTCGTCCATCCGGACGCCGCCAGCAATGCGCTCGCCAATCTGCCCGGCATGAAGAGCGCCGGACAGGACACGCGCTTTTTCGTCAAGAGTATCGGGGGCGACTTGTACGTTGTTGAACTGCCCCTCGGCGACGACGCCGCCGCGTCCGGGCCAAATTACGCCTATGATTTGATACGCGTCGCGGGAGACACTGCGTATTTCTACGCCTTCTCGTGCGAGCAAAACGGTGACCAAGCCTATGTGAAGTCTCGGGCCTTGAAGGGGATTTCGTCTGACCTTCTCGTCCCGACCTGTGAAGCCGCGTCCCTTGCCGGGCTCGGCGTGGTGTTTCGTGACCGCATCGCCAACGGCGCGGTCCCAGACTGGAAATTCGAGATTCAGCCGAAAGGAAGACGCGCCGCCACGCCGGCCCTGGACGCCGAACCAAGCTTTCCGCCGCAACTCACCTGAACCCGCCCGGGTGAAGGCTGACGATCAGGTCGACTTCCTCGCCAAAAAATCTGATTGTGTCCGTCTCGGGCAATATGGGCAGCGAGAAGCGGCCCGAAAAAGAGGATGGAGAAGGATCATGAAGACTTTCAAGGCTCGCGCCTTGTTGACGGCTATGGCGGTGTCGCCGCTGATGCTTTTCTGCACCGCGGCGCATGCATTGGAGTGCCACTGCTCGGCATGGGACACGGTGAATGGCCACAAGGTTTGCGTCAAGCAGGCCTGTACGAATCTGCCACCCCTCCCGCCGCCTCCGCCCACGCCGCCGGCAAAGCCCGTCCCCCCAAAGGGATGACATAGCCGCGGATTCATTCAGAGGAGACCGTCATGACATCCATGCAACTGAGTGGCGCTACCAAGGCCATAGGCCTGGGCTGCATTGTGTCGCTCGCTGCGATGACAATCGTCAATGCGGCGCCCGCGCTGGCCAAGTGCGTTCCGGGGACAACCGTTCACGGCAAATGCACCCAGGAACCACCTCCGCCTCCGCCACCCCCTCCCAAGGGCTAGGGCGGCGCATCGCGCCTGAGAAGCAATGAGGCCGGCGGCCGCAGTCTTGCGCGCCTGCAGTTAGGCCAAGTCGCAACCTCAGGGCGGAGGCCGTCCTCAAATGGGGATGGCTCGTTTTTTGGCAAAGCTGCCTGCAGCTTACTAAGGTGGATCCGATGACGTTCGTTTTGGTGTTGGCGTTTGCCGGAGCCCTGTCAGCAACCGCCGCACCGCTTGCGAGTGCGGCGCAAACCGCGTCCGGAGTCGTGAGTATGACGGCCGATTCCTGCGGGGCTTCGAAATACCAATGGCTCCTCGGCAAACTGAAGTCCGCTATTCCCGCGCCGCCTCAAGGCGCACGCTGGCGGATATATTCGACCAACCAGGTGGTCACCATGGACTACGTTGAAGGCCGCATGGACATCGTCTGGGATGCAAAAACTGAAATTGTAAAATCGGTCACCTGCGGCTGAACCAGAGCACGATGCGATCGGATGATACGATCTGATCGCATCGCGTTCTAGAATCAAACATTCGAGCGTGGTGTGACCGCAAAACCGGGTTTCGCTTTTGCGCAACGCGCTCTAACTTGGCCGGCGGTAAACCTCTGCCGGCTTGTGTGCGAGTTCGATGCGGCGCTGGATCGTGGCTTCGAGAAAACAATCCTCGGCCTCGAGCGAATGCATCGATCCCGGAAGCCGGCCGATCGCCGTACATCTGGCCTCGCTGGCGGCTTTCCAGGCGGCCTGCTCCCGCTCCATCCGCTGGCGCTGGCCGGGTCGTCGGAGAAGCGCCGTCTGGAATTCGTCGGCGAGGATGGCGTCCTGGCGCTCCTCTTCATGCGCATGGCATTCCTGCTGCGGACGCATAGCACGAGCCTTCGCCATGCAGGCCTTGTAGGCATCGGTGAGCATCGCCTCGAACGTCGCGTCGTCGTAGGCCGGCGTCCCGGCGCCGGTCATGCCTGCGCAGCTAGCCAGCGCGAGCGCAGCGAGCGCCACGACCAACGTGGGCGCCATGTCGCCGAACCGTGCGGCGGGCTGGCCTGCCGGGGGCGTCGACCGGGTGACCGCAGACTTTTCTGTCGATGATCCCGCCATGTCTTCGCCCTCGTTCCCAAAATTCAAGCGCAGGCAGCCTTCCGTCAGCGACCAGATCATGCCTACCGGCGCCGCGTTCTCCAAGGGCTGCGGCGCAGGAGCCGCCTCTGAAAGACCGAGACGGACGGTCCGGCATTTTTTTCGGTACGGGACCTCGCCGTCTCCGACCAGTCGCTCTCGCACACGAAGCTCTCGAAGAAACGTCGCGTCATGAACTCCTACGCCTGGGTCGCGGTCCGCGAGGGAATCGCCAACGACGAGCGCTCGGCTCAGCCCGGCTCCGTTTCGGCGGCCCGGGACGGCGCCCGCGGGGCGCCGAGCGCGGACAGATCGCGGCTGTCGAGATAGTGCTCGAGGTTCATCGCCGAGGCGTGGGGGTCGGCCAGGCCCACATAGCCGTCGGGCCGCACCAGATAGGCGGCGTTCTGCATCAAGCCCACCGCGCGCGTCGCCTCGCGCCAGGCGAGGACGTTCAGCTTCAGGCCCCGCCGCGCGCAGGCGTCCTTCAGGGCGGGCGTCGCCTCGCCATAGACGTGGACCTGCCAGTCGAGCCCGTCGAGGGATGCGAAATTGTCCTTCGCACCGCGCCGCGACGGCTTCACCCACGCGAGTCGGTCGCCGCCGCGCACAGAACCCGCGCCGCCCGCGCTCAAGGCGCCGCCGTGATAGTTCACACCGATCTGCGACACGGTGCGCCACAGGAACCGCTTGGCGCCTTCCATATGGAACGCGATCGGCAGGACGAACGGCAGCAGCTCCATGCGGCCGAACTGCGCCAACGGGCTGGGATCGCTCGCCACGGTGAACACCTGATCGGTGGTCGCAACCAGCTTGCGTGCGAAGGCGACGCGTTCGTCGTTGTAACTGTCGAGCATGCGCGCGGGCGCGGCGCCTTTCAGCACCGCGGCGAGCTTCCACGCCAGATTGATGGCGTCGCCGATGCCGGTGTTCATGCCCTGGCCGCCGACCGGGCTGTGGATGTGCGCGGCGTCGCCGAGCAGGAAGGCGCGACCGACGCGGAAGTGGTCCGCGACGCGGTGATGCACGCGATAGGTCGAAAACCAGTTGACCTTGTCGACGGTGACGTTGAGCCGCTTGAGGATGTCGGGACTGACGTCGTTCCAATCGAGCTCGACATCCTGCAGGCTCGACAACACCGCACCGACCAGGCGCGCGCGCCCCTCGCCTTTCATCGGAAACACCGCCAGGAAGTCGGAGGTGTCCACGGCCACATGCAGTTCACCGTCGCCCACCGGCCCGCTGATCTCGGCGTCGGCGACATAAAAGACCCGCGCATACTCGCCGCCGCGGAATCCGACGCCGATGCGGTGGCGCACGGCCGAGCGCGCGCCGTCGCAGCCGGCGATCCAGTCGGCGGTCATCGAGACGATCTCGCCGTCCTGAGCCTTGAACCGCGCGGTGATCCCGCGCCCGTCGTCGTCGAAATCGATCAGTTCGAAACCGCGCTCGACCTCGACGCCGAGGCTCTTCAACTTGTCGATCAGCAGGGCCTCGTGCTGGTCCTGCGGAAAAACGATCGGATCCGGATAGGGGCCGAGCCCCACGCCGATGTCCTCGAGGGGGACGCGAACCTTCTTCTCGCCCTTCACCCAGAGATTCACCGCGGCCACGCGGTGACCGGCCTCAACCACGGCGTCCGCCAGGTCGAGCTGACGGTAGAGCTCGAGCGTGCGGCCCTGCACCGCCAGCGCGCGCGAGGTGGTCCCCGACTGCATCAGCTTGTCGAAGATGCGCACGCGCACGCCCAGGTGCGTCAGCCACAGGGCCAGCACCAGACCGGTCGGGCCGGCGCCCGCGATCAGGACCTGGGCGTCGCCATGCGACGCGCGCCGGACGGTGGTCTTTTTTGCGGCGGGTTTCGGCGTCGCGCGCCGGTCTTCCGCAACCGCGCCGGTTTCAGGTGCGTCGCCGACCTGGGGGTTGGAATCTTCGCTACCGGGATCGTCAGGAACGGTCGTCATGCGTCGCCTCCTGCAAGCCAAGTCTTGGCCGCCCCGCCGGGTTCCCCCAGTGTAACCGCGACCCACCCGGAAAGCGAGCAGAATGACTGGCGGCCAAAAGGCTATTGAACAGCAAATTGGCTTAGAGCGATCAGAAGAAATATCTAAAACTACCGGATTTCAAGCAGTTGAACTTTGGGCGGAGTATAGGCGCGGGAATGTAGATTCTCTACTGAAGTTGGTGACCTATAATCATGCTGACGTTGAGGGCATGAAATATATTTTTCACTTGGCTGTGAGTCGCATTTTAGCCGGAGCATTGCCCGCGAAACAGTTGGCCGCGTTACCAAAATTCAGCGATCGAGCCAGCCCATTGGTGCTGGATGAAGCAAAGACGTCGCCCCTCCCCGCTTACGACGGACCAAGCTATCCACTGATTACACGAGCGAGTCTCAAAATCGGCGACGCAGTTGTCGTTGGAATTGACCTTACCGGTTCCGAGAGCCAAGCGCCCGTTTTCGCACGTCGACGAACTGCGTCGCCGTGACCGCACGCATCGGCCCTGATTTTGGAGCTTGTGGACGCGGTGCTGCGCGCAAAGCCGAAGGTCGTTTCGATTGACTCGCCCCTTTCGCTTCCACGGGTCGGAAGACCGCTTTCGACGACGACCCCGGCCGACGCGAATTTGGAATCCTTCGTGAGTGCGAAAATATACTCAAGCGGCGTGGCGTCAACGTTTATCCTAGCCTCATCAACAGTATGCAAAAAATGACTGCTCGCGGGATCGCGCTTGCGGCCAGCCTTCGGGCAAAAGGCGTCCCCGTCATCGAAATCTATCCCGGCGCCGCCCAGGACATTATGGGCATCGTGCGTAAACGCCGAGAGCTGGATTTATTGAGCGCCGGCCTGCAAGATTTTGGCGTCCGAGGCGAATTCATTTCCTCTGAAATATCTCATGATGAATTAGACGCGATTACATCTGCAGTTGTCGCACTTTTCTTCATAGACGGTCGATTTGAAGCGCTGGGAAACATCGATGAAGAGTATTCGATTATTCCCGACCTATCGAGCGGATCAGGTCGTTGGACCGGAAAAACACTTGTGGCGTTTAGCGGTCCAATATCAGCTGGCAAAACTACGCTCGCGCGCCATCTGGAGAAGGCCGGATTTACCTATGCGCGATATAGCGAAATCCTGGCTGACGAACTTCGCTCAAAGGGTATTTCGATCAATCGAGCCAATCTTCAGGCCCTGGGTGAGGAGATCAACGAACTGAGCGGACAGCGGTGGCTCGGCCACAAGCTCTTGGATCAAGTTTAGGACAAAGACAAGGTTGTTATTGATGGGTTGCGATTTCCGGAGGACTACGCGTTTTGGTATGAAATGGTAAGCGCCTCTCTGCGACATGTTTATGTGACCAGCGTGTAAGAGAACCGCGAAATACGCTATATGATTGACACTCCCGACGGAGATTTCCGAGCAGCATCGGCTCACCCCGTTGAACGCCGCGTGCAAGGTATGTTTGAATTCGCCGATCTCATCCTTGAGAATGATCAGTCGATTGCGGTCGCCGTTGAAAAGTTAACTGGGTACCTCGCGCTCCAAGGCAAACTACGTGAGCCATCCCTTTCTCGTGGAAATCGTCGGCGGGATTGCAACCGGCAAGACGACGCTAGCTCATACAATTTCGATGGAAGCCCAGCTCTCGATTATATTAGAGGATTTCCAAACAAACCCGTTTCTCTCGAGCTTTTATCAGGATCCGCTGGGGTGTCGTTTGAAACTGAAGTCGCCTTCGCGCTTCTGCATGCGAGCCAGCTTAGGGCCCATGGCGCGCCAAACGGCGACGCCTTTGTCTCGGACTTCTCACTTATTCTCGATGACGCTTACTGAAACGTGACGCTAGAGGCAAACAGAAAGAGATCTTCGGAGAATTACTGAACGAACTTCATTCGAGAACGCTGCCTCGCAGCGTCGTTATTCTTCTGTCCTGCTCTCTCGATGAGCAGTTAAGGCGCATACGCGAGCGCGCCGAGCGATTGAGCTGAATATCACGCGCTCTTACCTCGAGGCTCTCAACAAGTCCTTGTTAGACGTATCGCCCCGAGATCGACCGCGAAGCCCTCGGGCGCGCCGATCGCGACCACCCCCTCCCTTTTTTATATTTTGAATTTTCAAAGACATCTTGGAAAAAGAGGCCGCTGTCCCGAGTGGGTTGGCGACCCCATGAGCGCTCTGTTCCGGGCTCGAAACTGAAAACGCCAGACACTCGACAATTACCTAGAACACGCGACCGGCGGAGGGCCCCCCGGAAACGCCCTACTCGTCCACGTTCGGGGCTTGAAGCGCCTGGATAAAAAGGTAAAGGGCCTGCTGGCGAAATTTGCTACAGTAAACGTGATCGCGCTTGCCTCAGCTGTTATCGCCATACTATCTCTATTATTTAGCGCTTTTCAGTTTGTCCGTAACGCGGAACAGGAGATGCACTCTATCTCGAAAGATGTTGTGACCATCGACACGCGAAAAGATGTCGAGGGCATAAAAACGCGGCTCAACAACATCGAAGCGAACCTTGAAGCTCGGCAGACGAACAACCGCAAAACGACATCACTGAAATAGTTACTTTAACCGCCCCATACAGATCACGGTGGACAAAGCGACAACCGCCGCCACTGCAAACGCCAGCGCTTTTGGCCAGTCGCTAATGAAGGATTTTTCCTCAACAAGCCTAAGGGCTACGATCACAATCGCAATTAGTCCAAGTAGCTTCACAAGTTTAAATACCAGCAGGCACAGCATGGAAAGTTCGACGAATTCCACGGCGTTTCTCCGTACTACAACTTTCCGTCATAGTACCACCGCCATTTGAGCTTGAAAAGTAGGTTGCTCGATGCGGCCACACGTTCGGGCGGTCGATCGAGGAAATTTAGCCAATACAGACTAGGCTCCCTCAACGATCCAGGTTCGCGTCAACGCGTTTCCGTCGCCCAGTTCGTTCTGATGAAGCTGGAGATTGAATGCAGAGCTTCGCACGCACCGGATGGACCATTGATCAACCAGGACGCAGCCGTTCAGCCGCAACGGATCGGTCAGGCGCCTGAGCCGGGTCTCGCAGATCGGGCGTCCAGGCCCGCATCCTCCAGCCGCCGCACGAAGCCGTCGAGCGTCTCCAGGTCCTTCAGCGGCGTCCAGGCCAGCAGCGTCGCCTCCGGCTTGGCCGTTCGCACCGCGGCGGCCGTCTCGACGATGCGCACATAGTCATCGGCGCGCTCGAACGGCGGGTCGATCAGTACCAGCATGCGGCCAGGCGTATGCGCGATCTCCGGCCGCTTCCGCGAAGCCGTCGGTGAGCCGCGCGTCGCCGCATGCTTGCCAGGAGACGCGGCACTAAGCGCTCGCGTGATCATCGGGCTCAGTTCGCAGGCGATGAACCGGTCCTGGGGCCGCAGCTGCTCGAGGATCAACGCGGGCGAGCCGTCGTACACAGTCACCGCGCCGGCCGGATTTTGCGCGCGGACGTGCGCGCGAGGTCGTCCAGCCCCCCGGCAGGTCGCTCCCGTCCTCAGCCGCGCGACGCCCGCCTCCGCCTCGCCGGAGCGCGCCTGGGCCTCGTCGGTCATCGTAGCGACCCGCGCCCGGCGTGGGTGTCGATGACGGTCAGGGGCGCGGCGTCACCCAGCAACCGGTCGCGCAGGCGCAGCAGGGCCGCGTGCTTGACCAGGTCGGCGAAATTCCCCGCGTGGTAGGCATGACGATAGTTCACGCGCGCCTCTCGCCCCGCGAGGACCGTCCGTCAAGCCGGAACCTGAGCCGTGCCGGACCGTTGCTGGGAGCCATGTCCGACGCAACCCTCGCCCCCGCCGCTGTCCTGCCCGCCCATAGCGGGCTCGTCTTCGCGCACATCGACGCGCCCGGAATCACGCGCCGGGGCGCGGGAAAGGGCTTTGCCTATCGCGATCCCAAGGGCGCGCGCGTGCACGATCGCGACACCCTGGAGCGCATCCACACGCTCGCCATCCCGCCGGCTTGGACCGAGGTCTGGATCAGCCCCAACCCGCGCGGTCACATCCAGGCGGTGGGCCGCGACGCCAGGGGGCGCAAGCAGTACCGCTATCACGATCGCTGGAACGCCGGCCGCGCGGAGACCAAGTACGGCCACCTGCCCGCCTTCGGCCGCGCCCTGCCGAAACTGCGCGACCGCGTCGAACACGATCTGTCGCTGCGCGGACCCTCGCGCGAAAAGGTGCTGGCGACCGCTGTGCGCCTGCTCGAGATCAGCCTGATCCGCGTCGGCAACAAGGAATACGCTCGCCAGAACCACAGCTTCGGCCTGACCACCCTGCACAAGCGTCACATCGAGGTCGATGGCGCGGCGCTGATGTTTCACTTCATCGGCAAGAGCGGCGTGGAACAGCGCGTAAGCGTGCGCGACCGCCGGCTCGCACGGCTGGTGCGCGGTCTGGAGGAGTTGCCGGGCCAGCGTCTCTTCAAGTACCGCAATGAATCCGGCGACCTCGCGCCGATCGAGTCCGCCGACGTGAACGCCTACATCCGCGAGACCATGGGCGAGGACTTCTCGGCCAAGGACTTCCGCACCTGGGCGGCGACCGTGTCGGCGGCGCGCGCGCTGTGCCTGGAGCCTCCGCCCGAGTCCGCAGCGGCGGCGAAGCGCGCCGCGATGCGCGCGATCAAGGCGGTGGCCGCCATCCTCGGCAACACGCCCACCGTCTCCCGGGCGAGTTACATCCATCCCGCCGTGCTCGAAGCCTTCGCGGAAGGTCGCCTCGCCGAGGCCTTGCCGAACCCCGAGAGCACACGGTTCGAGAGGGCCATGATCGCCTTTCTCGAAAACCGCGCGGACCAGGCCAAGGCGGCCTGAGCGGGCGCCGATTTTCCAATCGGGCCGAAACGGGCTATCGCTAGGCGGGAAAGGCGCTTGGGAGAGCGCCGACTTTGGGGGACACGATGAAACGCGTTGGCGATCGCTTCATGCAGCTTGCGGTGCTGTTTGCGCTTTGCGGGATGACGCTCGGCGTCTGGATGGGCATGCACGAGAACTTCACCCTCGCGCCGGTGCACGCGCACGTCAACCTCTTGGGTTGGGTGTCGATGATGATCTACGGCCTGTTTTATCGCGCCAACCCCCAGGCCACGGGAAAGCTGGCGGCGGTGCATTTCTGGGTGGCCCTGATCAGCGTGCTGGGCTCCATGCCGCTGCTCACCATGCTGCTGCTGGCGCAGACCTCCAACAAGCCGGTGCTGGGCCTGACCTATCAGCAAATCGGTCCGATCCTGGGACCGTTCGAGATGGGCCTGTGGCTGTCGATGCTGATCTTCGCGATCATCGTCTGGCGTACGACCTGGAAAGCAGAGAGCGCGGCCTAAGCGCCGCGCGCAACGTCGCGCCTGCTGGATCCTCGGCCGCGCGGAGCTGATCGCTCCGCACCATCAAGGATGACGAAAATATTTGAGGGGCGACGTTATTGGTGGCGTCACGCCCTAGGCCGCGCGCTGGTCCCAGTTCAGCACGACCTTGCCGGACTGGCCTGACCGCATGGCTTCGAAGCCTTCGCGATAGTCTTCGAACGGCAGGCGGTGGGTGATCAGGGGGCGCAGGTCGAGGCCGGCTTTGAGCAGGCCCAGCATCTTGCGCCAGGTGTCGAACATCTCGCGGCCGTAGACGCCCTTGATGTTCAGCGCCTTCAGGATGATCTGGCCCCAGTCGGTCTCCATCGACTTCGACGGAATGCCAAGCAGCGCCATGCCGCCGCCCATCAACAAGGTATCGACGCACTGTTTGAACGCCGACGGTGCGCCGGACATCTCGAGCGCCACGTCGAAGCCGACCTGGATGCCCAGCTCCTTCATCACGTCGCGCAGGTCTTCCCGCGCGACGTTGACGGTGCGCACGTCGGCGACCTTCAGGGCGAGGTCGAGGCGGTAGTCGTTCACATCGGTCAGCACCACCGTGCGCGCGCCACACTTGCGCGCCACCGCCGCGGCCATGATGCCGATGGGGCCCGCGCCGGTGACCAGCACGTCCTCGCCGACCAGGTCGAACTGATGCGCGGTGTGCACGGCGTTGCCGAACGGATCGAGCAGGGCCGCGATCTCGTCGGGCACGTCGTCGGGCAGCGGGATCACGTTGAAGGCCGGCGCCACGACGTATTCGGCGAAGGCGCCCTGGCGGTTCACGCCGATGCCGCGGGTGTTGGGGTCGAGGTGAAAGTGGCCGGCGCGCGCGGCGAAGCTGTTCAGATCGATGACGTGGCCTTCGGCGGAGACGCGCTGGCCCACCTTCAACGGCCGGTCGACGTTCTTGCCGAGTTCGACGATCTCGCCGGCGAACTCGTGGCCGGTGATCATCGGTACCGGCACGTTCTTCTGGGACCACTCGTCCCAGTTCCAGATGTGGATGTCGGTGCCGCAGATAGCGGTGCGCTTCACCCGGATCAGCACGTCCTCGGGCCCCGGCGTCGGGATCGGCGCGTCGATCAGCTCGAGCCCCGGCCCCGCGTGGGTCTTGGCCAGGCCCTTCATGGTGGAATTCGACGTCATGAAATCACTCCCAGGGATTTGCCGACCTTGGTGAAGGCTGCGATGGCGCGGTCGACGTGGCCGCTCTCGTGCGCCGCCGACATTTGCGTACGGATGCGCGCGGCGCCTTTCGGCACCACCGGGAAGGAGAAGCCGATCACATAGATCCCCTCATCCAGCATCCTGGCCGCCATCTCTTGCGCGAGCTTGGCGTCACCCAGCATCACCGGGATGATCGGGTGCTCGCCCGGCAACAGATTAAAGCCCGCCTTGGTCATGCCCTCGCGGAACCGGGCGGCATTTTGCATCAGCTTGGTCCGCAGGCCGTCGCCGACCTCGCTGTTGGCGATGTCGATGGCCTCGAGGCTGGCGCCGCACACCGACGGCGCCAAGGCGTTGGAGAACAGGTAGGGCCGCGCGCGCTGGCGCAGCAGGTCGACCACCTCGCGCTTGGCGCAGACGAAACCGCCCATAGCGCCGCCCAGGGCCTTGCCGTAGGTGCCGGTGAGAATGTCGACGCGGCCCTCGACCTCGTTCCAGGCCGCCGAACCGCGGCCGCGCGGGCCCAGGAAGCCGGTGGCGTGACAGTCGTCGACCATGACCAGGGCTTCGTACTTGTCGGCCAGCGCGGTGATGTCCTTCAGCCTGGCGATATAGCCGTCCATGGAGAAGGCGCCGTCGGTGGCGATCATGATCTGGCGCGCGCCGTCGGCCTTGGCCTTGGTCAGCTGCGCCTCCAGATCGTTCATGTCGGAGTTGGCGAAGCGGTAGCGCTTGGCCTTGCACAGCCGCACGCCGTCGATGATCGAGGCGTGGTTGAGACTGTCGGAGACGATGGCGTCCTCTTCGCCCAGCAGCGGCTCGAACACCCCGCCGTTGGCGTCGAAGGCGGCGGCGAACAGGATCGCGTCCTCGTAACCCAGGTATTGCGCGGTCGCCGCTTCGAGCTGTTTGTGGATTTCCAGCGAACCGCAGATGAAGCGCACCGAGGAGGTGCCCGAACCCCAGCGCTCGGCCGCCTCGACCGCGGCGTTGGTCACCCGCTCATCGCCGGCCAGGCCCAGATAGTTGTTGGCGCAGAAGTTCAGGACGGTGCGCTCGCCGTTGCCGGTCTTCACCTGGATCTCGGCGCCCTGGCGCGAGACGATCACCCGTTCCGGCTTGGTCAGGCCCTGGTCATCGATGCTCTTCAGCTCGCCGCGGACCCGGTCGTAGAAATCTGCACGCATTCGCGCCTCCGTTGCGGGGTCAGGTACGACGTTGCGCCCCCCTTTTCCAGGGCCGGACGGGACGCCGTTAACGAAACATCGCCACCCGTCTTTAACGGCTGGCAGGGATACTCGGCCGCTTCAGTCGGGAGCCTGAGCCGTGGAAAACCAAGCCCCCCCGCCCGAGGGCGAGACGCCGGACGCACCGGACGCCGAGTTCGAAGCCGCGCCTGAGCCGCGCCGGCCGCGCGTGCTGGTGGCCGAAGACCACCCGGTCAACCGCAAGGTCATCGAGCTGATCCTGGCCAATGCCCCGGTGGACCTGGTCATGGTCGAAAACGGGGCCCAGGCCGTAGAGGCCTCGGCCAACAAGCCCTTCGACGTGGTCCTGATGGACATGCAGATGCCGGTGATGGACGGCCTGGACGCCGCCCGCTTCATCCGCACCCGCGAAGCGCGCGGCGAGGCGCCCAGGGCCTATATCGTCTTCCTGACCGCCAACACCCTGCCTGAGCACACCGAAATGGCGCTGGCGGTCGGCGGCGACGCCCATATCGCCAAGCCGATCAACTCGAGCGAACTCTTGACCCTGCTCGGGCGCTACCTGAAGCCCGAAGCCGCGGACCAGCGCCGGGTCGCCTGAGCGGACCGTCGGTCACCCGCGCGCGAAAAAAGCCCTGGGGTTCGCGACCGTGATCATCCGGATCTGCGCGTCCGTGACGCCGAGCTGGCGCAGGTAAGGGATCGTCTTGCGGAGGTTGAAGAGGTCGCCGTCCGGGTTGGCCTTTTCGAGCACCTCCATCGTTCCCTCCGCTGCGATGGTGATGCCGAACATCCAGTCGTTGGCCAGGAAGAGCCGGTCGTTGAATCCGGCGTCGATCAGCTTCTTGACCATGGCGGCGCGGTCTTGCCAGGTCGGAATGCCCTTGGTCCCGCCGCCCATTGCAGGCAGACCGTAGAACAGGTGATCGATCCCCAGGGTGTAGCCGCGTCGCGCCAGGCCCGCGAGATAGTCGAAGTCCGCGCTCTCATCGCTGTGGCCGATGCAGACCCTGCGCGGATCAAGCCCCTCTTGCTCGAGGATGGAGGCCTGCTGTTCGCCGCCGCGATGTCGCGCATCGCTGTGGGTGGTGACCGGCACGCCCGTGCGCTTGCTGGCGCGCGCAGCGGCCCGGAACACCTTTTCCTGAAACGGCGTCACGCCGTCCTTGCCTTCGGAGGCGGCCTTGATGACGCCCGGCTTGACGCCGGTGTCCTCGATGCCGCGCTGGATCTCCAGGGTGAAGAAGTCCGCGAGTTCGTCGGCGGTTCGCGCCTCGAAGGACGGCGTCGGCGTGATCCAGTGTCCGGTGGTGGCGACGATCTGCACGCCGGAGCGGCGCGAGACCTCCTGCAACAATCGGACGTCACGATCGAGATCGGCCGTGGTGCAGTCGACGATGGTGTCGATGCCCGCCGCCTTGGCCGCCTTCAGGCGCTCGACGGCGCGGTTGGTGAACTGCGCGCGTCCGCCGAGATATTCCGGCCAGAGGCGCAAGAAGTCGGTCGAACTCGCCAACACGTGCTCGTGCGGCGCCGTAAAACCCATGCGGTCGCCGGAGATCGGGCCGAGGACCGTCTGAACCATTCCGGCTTGCGATTGGGCTGCGACGGCCGGCATGGGGAGCGTTGTCGCGGCGGCGACGCCGCCGAGGAAGGTGCGCCGGTTGGACATGGCAGGACCTCGCAGGGTTGGAAGCGACGCATCGTCCCGGTTCGATCAGGCGGGCGCCGGTTTCAAAATCGAGAAATTTATTTTCTCTTTTGGAAATTCGAAGTCAAGACCCTAAGCCGTGAACGCCGCGCGCAGCGCCGTGGTCAGGGCAGTAGGATTCCCTTCTTCAATAAGGGTGAGCCCCTGCTGCGGCCTGAGTCCGCACGCCTTGGTCGCCAGGACCGGGACGCCCGCAGCCAGCGCGGCGAGCAGGCGTCGCGGCTGTTCCTCGACCACCGCCGGCTGAACCACCGCCGCCACGCCGTCGAGCCAGTCGCCCGAGGGGCGCAGGGTGCGCACGCCGTCCCAGAACCCCTCGCCTTCGAGTTCCGCGCCGAGCAACACGACCTCGCAGTCGAGCGCTAGCGCCGCTTCGCGCAGCTCCCAGGCGCCCTTGCGCGCCGCGGTGGGGCCCGGGAAGGCGATGCGTCGCGCGCTCACGGCGCCGGATCGCGCACGCGGCTTCGGCGTCTGCCACGGAAGTTCAACCGCGCGGTCGCCGAACAGGTCCGCGATCATCGCGTGCGGGGTGATGATGCGCGCGGCCGCCGCCAACGCCGCGCGTTCCGCCTCGGCGAACCAGGGCGTCGCGCGGAAGTCGCTGAGCGACTTGCGGTCCGGATGCGCCGCAAACGCCGCGTCGAGGTTCGCCTGCAGCGCGGAGATGGGCGGACGCGTCATCAGCACGTCGAACTGTCGCCCGCCGAGTTCGCCGTCGCGCCAGAGGAACGGCAGCAGCGATTGCGCCGCGACCAGGCGCTCGGCTTCGGGTCCGGCCAGGCGCGCCAGTCGCTTCGCGATCCTGCCCGCGCCGTCGAGTTCGGCCTGGCGCCGCTCGGCATTGGTCGGATGGTTGCGGCGGACCGCTCGCATGCGGGTGAGCGCTTCGAGCGTGGCGGATCCGCGTCGGCGAAAAGCTTTGACGGTCCATCGGTAGCGCGCCGGCGCCATCGCGTCGGCGAAGGGCGTGGCGAGCAGGTCGTCGGGGCCGCAGGTCTGCGCCGCCCAGACCTGGAATTCGGGCCAGTTCTCATCGACCAGCCACGCGGTCATGGCTTGCGCCGCCGCGCCTTGCGCCTGGTCGTGACGGAAACAACTGACCTGATCGCAGGTCGAACAGGTGCGCACGATCGCCGGCGCGCGGAGGACCACCGGCGCTGTTTCTCGCGGCGCAGCCGCCGCACGTTCGGCGCCACGGAAGCGGATGATGAGATCGTCGGCGGTCAGGGTGGCTTCGATCAGCAGCGCGCGCGGCGAGCGGAAGCGCAGGTCCACATAGTTCCACGCCACCGTCGCATCGCGGCCGGCTTCCGACGCCGAACCCGGCACCACGCGCGAGTGCGCATGGCGCTCGACGATCTCGCAGTCGGCGGCGACGGCGGCTTGATACAACGCATTAGAAAGCTGGCAAAGGCCGCCGCCCACCGACGGCACGAGGCAACCTTGTTGCAACATGCGTCCGTCGGCATAGCCGCGCGCCCGCGTCGCCGGCCCGACCTGGCGCCAGAAGCTGAACACCTGGCCCGCGGGAACCCGCACGCCGTTCAGGGCGGCGGCGGCGCGCCGGAGGTTGTGCACCTTGCCGCGCTGGTGGCCGCGCTCGCCGGCGCGGTCGTCGGACCAGAGCGGCGTGACCGATTGGGCGACGACGTGCGGAAACGCGGCCGCATCACCTCCGCCGTGCCGCGCCGGTCCGCCGGCCAGGTCCTCGAAGCTGCGTCGGGCCCGGAACAGGGCCGACTTGGCCGCGAACACGGCCGCCGCCACGCGCGTGGGCGGGGTCCAGTCCGGCTCGGCTGGAGCTTCGACAAGGCTGGCAGGCTCGGGAAGGCGGCCCATGGCGCGAGTATGGCCGAGCGCCGGGCGGCGGCAACCGCAATCCCATGGGAGCAAGGCTTTCACCGCCCGGGCGCTGGAAATCGCGCGCCGCGCCGCCCAGCTAAGAGGAAAGGTGGCGCCGCGCCCCAGTTTTCCGGGCTTGCGTCCGGACCGGGGTTGGTCTCTGTGGGGCCCTTCGGATCGGGGAAAACGGCCAGCAATGCCTGGGTTTAGGAAGCTCGCTTGACCGCCAAGACGTCATCTCTGGGCCTGGCCCAGGCCAGCCTCGACCCCGCAGCCGGGATCAACGCCGAGCGGCTGACCCACCTGCAGCGGCTGGAGGCCGAGAGCATCCACATCATGCGCGAGGTGGTGGCCGAGTGCGAGCGGCCGGTGATGCTCTATTCGATCGGCAAGGACTCCTCGGTGATGCTGCACCTGGCGCGCAAGGCGTTCTTTCCGGCCAACGCCGCCCTTCCCGCTGCTGCACGTCGACACGACCTGGAAGTTCAAGGCCATGTACGAGATGCGCGAGCAGCATGGCCCGCGACGTCGGCTTCGAGCTGCTGGTCCACAAGAACCCCGAGGCGATCGAGCAAGGGATCAATCCGTTCGACCACGGCTCGGCCCTGCACACCGACATCTGGAAGACCCAAGGCCTGAAGCAGGCGCTCGACAAGTACGGCTTCGACGCGGCCTTCGGCGGCGCGCGGCGCGACGAGGAGAAGAGCCGCGCCAAGGAGCGCGATCTTCTCGTTCCGCATCGACCAGCACCGGTGGGACCCGAAGAACCAGCGGCCCGAACTCTGGAGCTCTACAACGCCAAGAAACACAAGGGCGAGTGCGATCCGGGTCTTCCCGATCTCCAACTGGACCGAGCTCGACATCTGGCAATACATCCACCTGGAGAACATCCCGATCGTGCCGCTCTATTTCGCGGCCGAGCGGCCGGTGGTGGAGCGCGACGGCCAGCTGATCATGGTCGACGACGAGCGCATGCGGCTGAAGCCCGGCGAAGTCCCGATGATGAAGAAGATCCGCTTCCGCACCCTGGGCTGCTACCCGCTGACCGGCGCGGTCGAGAGCGACGCCGAGACCCTGCCGCAGATCATCCAGGAAATGCTGCTGGCCACCACCTCCGAGCGCCAGGGCCGGGTGATCGACCACGACCAGTCCGCCTCCATGGAGAAGAAGAAACAGGAGGGGTATTTCTGATGGCCCACGTTTCGGACCTGATCGCCACGGACATCGACGCCTATCTCGAGGCGCACCAGCACAAGTCGCTGTTGCGCTTCATCACCTGCGGGTCGGTGGACGACGGCAAGTCGACCCTGATCGGGCGGCTGCTGTACGACTCCAAGATGATCTTCGAGGACCAGCTGGCGGCCCTGGAGGCCGACTCGAAGAAGGTCGGCACCCAGGGCGGCGAGATCGATTTCGCCCTGCTGGTCGACGGCCTCGCCGCCGAGCGCGAGCAAGGCATCACCATCGACGTCGCCTACCGCTTCTTCTCCACCGACAAGCGCAAGTTCATCGTCGCCGACACGCCCGGCCACGAGCAGTACACGCGCAACATGGTCACCGGCGCCTCGACCGCCGACCTCGCGGTCATCCTGATCGACGCGCGCAAGGGCGTGCTGACCCAGACGCGGCGGCACTCGTTCCTGGTTCAGCCTCATCGGCATCCGCCACGTCGTGCTGGCGATGAACAAGATGGACCTGGTCGACTAGTCGACGCAGCCGTCTTCGAGCGACATCGTCGCCGACTACGCCGCCTTCGCGCGCCGAGATCGGCATCGACGAACATCCTCACCATCCCGATCTCGGGCCTGAAGGGCGACAACATCACCTCAAGCAGCGAGCACACGCCCTGGTACGGCGGCCCGACGCTGATGCAGCATCTGGAGACCGTCGAGATCGACGAGGACCGGCTGCAAGCGCGAGCCGTTGCGCATGCCGGTGCAGTGGGTGAACCGTCCCAACCTCGACTTCCGCGGCTTCGCCGGCGAGATCGCCTCGGGAACCGTCATGCCCGGGCGACACGGTGCGCATCCTGCCCGTCCGGCCGCGAGACCTCGCAGATCGATCGCATCGTCACCAAGGACGGCGACCTCGACCACGCCGTGGCCGGCCAGTCGGTCACCCTCACGCTCGCGGACGAGGTCGACTGCTCGCGCGGCGACGTGATCGTCCGCGGCGGACGCGCCGCCGGAAGTCGCCGACCAGTTCGAGACCACCATCGTCTGGATGGCGGACGAGGAGCTGCTGCCCGGCCGCCCCTACTGGCTGAAGATCGGAACCAAGCTGGTCTCGGCCACAGGTCACCGAGATGAAGTACAAGATCAACGTCAACACCCTGCGAGCAGCTCGCCGCCAAGCACGCTGGAGCTGAACGAGATCGCGGTCTGCAACATCAGCCTCGACCAGCCCATCGCCTTCGACTCCTACGAGGACAACCACGACACTCGGCGGCTTCATCCTGATCGACCGCATGACCAACGCCACGGTGGCGGCGGGGATGATCCGCTTCGCGCTGCGCCGGGCACACAACATCCACTGGCAGGCGCTCGACGTCACCCGCGCCGCCCGCGCCGCAACAGAAGCACCAGCGCCAGGCGGTGCTGTGGTTCACCGGCCTGTCCGGCGCCGGCAAGTCGACCATCGCCAACATCCTCGAGAAGAAGCTGCACGCCGAGGGGCGGCACACCTATATCCTCGACGGCGACAACGTCCGCCACGGTCTGAATAGCGACCTGGGCTTCACCGACGCCGACCGGGTGGAGAACATCCGCCGCGTGGCCGAGGTGGCCAGGCTGATGGCCGACGTCGGGCCTGATCGTGATCGTCTCCTTCATCTCGCCCTTCCGCGCCGAGCGCGACATGGCGCGCCAGCTGATGGAGGACGGCGAGTTCTTCGAAGTCTATGTCGATACGCCCCTGGCCGTCGCCGAAGAGCGCGACGTGAAGGGCCTCTACAAGAAGGCGCGCGCGGGCAAGCTGAAGCACTTCACCGGCATCGACAGCCCCTATGAGGCGCCCGAGAATGCCGAGATCCGCGTCGACACCTCCGCGCATTCCGCCGAACAGGCCGCCGACGCCATCCTTCAGGCGCTGAAACAACGCGGCGTCATCGACTGATCGGGAATTTTTCAGCGCCGACCGGCGTCTAACGGCGCAGAGACGGAGACCAAGGCATGAACGGACGGGTCATCGCCATCACCGGCGGCTTCGGCGCCCTGGGCCGTGCGGTCGCCATGGAGGCCGCCGCCCGCGGCTGGTTGGTCGCCGCCCTCGACTTCGCCGCGGCGCCGCCACCGGAGCTCGATCAGGCGCTGGCGGGGAATGGACTCGCGCTCGGCCACATCGACCTGACCAGGGCTGACGACGCACGCCGCGCCATCGAGGCGGTGGTGGAGCGGTTCGGGCGGCTCGACGCGCTCGCGAACATCGCGGGCGGTTTCGTCTGGCAGACCCTGGCCGACGGCGATCCCGCCGCGTGGGCGAAGATGTTCACTCTCAACGTCGAGACCTGCGCCAACGCCTCGCGCGCCGCCCTGCCGCATCTGATCCGTTCCGGCTCGGGCCGTATCGTCAACATCGGCGCCGCCGGCGCCCTGAACGCCGCCGCCGGCATGGGCGCCTACGCCGCGTCGAAGGCGGGCGTGCACAAGCTGACCGAGAGCCTGGCGCAGGAAGTGAAGGGCCAGGTTACCGTCAACGCCGTCCTGCCCTCGATCATCGACACGCCCGCGAACCGCAAAGACATGCCGGCCGCGGACTTCGCGAAGTGGGTTTCGCCGAAAGATCTGGCGAACGTGCTGCTGTTCCTCGCGTCGGAAGAAGCCGGCGCGGTCACCGGCGCGCTCATTCCGGTAACAAGCGGCCTCTGAACCATGCTCACTGAAATCCTGCCGTCGCTGTTTGTGATCGAGCCGCGCAAGAAGGCGGCGAAGACGCCGGTTACCTATTTCCTGCGACGGCCGGAAGGCAACATCCTGCTCGCAACCAAGGCCGACATCGCCGGCGCCGAGAAAGAGATCGCGGCCCTGGGCGGCGCGGCCCACGTGCTCCTCGGCGACCGTCATCACGCGCTGCCGCACACCCAGGCCTTCGCCGAACGGCTGGGTCCGGGCCTGACGTGCAGTGCGATCGAAGCCAAGGCGCTGAAGATCCAGGGCGTCGCAGTCGCCCGCGAGCTGCCGCTGAAGGCGTCGCCGCTGGCGCCGGACTTCGAGATCATACCGACGCCCGGCCACACGCCCGGCGCCCTGTCCTACCTGTGGACCCACAAGGGCCAGCGGCGCCTGTTCATCGGCGATACGCTCGTGCCGGTGGACGGCGAATGGCAGTACTGGGTTACGGCGCCCAAGCGCGCGACGATGCGTGAAACCGTGCGGGCGCTATCGAAGCTCAGCTTCGACGTGATCCTGTCGAACTCCTTCGCCGCGACGCCCACGCCCTGGCTCAAGGTCGACGCGCGGGCCCGCGCCGCGATGTTCAAGGTTCTCGCGGCGAGCCTGGCCTAGACCGCAGCCGGTTCGGTCGAGACGATCTCGCCGGTGGCCAGCCAGTGGGCGCACTCGGGGCCGAGTTCTTCGAGCGCCTTCGCCTCGTACAGCGCCGAATCCTCCGCCGAGAGCACGTCCCTCCAGCGGCCGTTGACGCCCTTGTGGATGAAGCTGTCGGCGCCGCCGGTGAAGAGGGCGCCGCCCTGGGGCGTCACCTGGGCCGCGTGCGCCTTCATCCAGGCAAAGGTGCAGTGGTCCAGAATCTCGGGCCACGTCGCGTGATCGACCTCGATGTCGAGAAATTCGGCAATGGCGCGGATTTCGCGTTCGGGGTCGGCCTTGAGCCGCGCGAAATGCACCAGACGCACGTTCGGCAGCGCGCGCGCCGCGTACCAGCCGCGCACATTGTCCCAGAAGGGCCAATAGGGCTGGCCGTCGTTCTCGACCCAGTGGCGGAAATAGCGCGCGATGTCCGGATCGGGCGGCGCCATCTTCGGACCGAGTTCGGCCGGGCCGTCATTGATCTTTTCGTACCAAAGGGGGCTCGCTGAAACATGGTGGTTGTACATGGAGAACACCACGTCACGGCCGTCGCGCGCGACATAGAGATATTTGGCCTCTGGCGAGAAGACCAGGGCGTCGATCGGCAGGTGGGTCTTTATCACGCGCCGGTGTGTCTGCGTTTCGACCCCGTCCACCAGCTGCAGCGGTGCGTAGCGCAGGTCGAACCAGGGAGAAATCTTCGCGATCTCGATCGATGGATCGCCGCCGAACAGAAGCTGACCGACGATATGCTGGGTCCAGGTGGTGCCGGACTTGCCGTAGGTCACGACGATCACGTCGTCGTCGCGAAACATGAAGCCGTTCCAGCGAGTGGAATCCATGTAGCGATTCTTGAGCTCGCGCGTCTTGCGCGGCCATGCCACGTCGGTCGTCGCCATGCGGATGACCCTCTATGCCGCCACCGGCTCCGTCGTGGCGATTTCGCCGGTCGCCAGCCAGTGGGCGCACGCGGGCCCGAGTTCCTCCAGCGCCTTGTTCTCGTAGGCCGCCGACTCCTCCGCCGACAGCACATCGCGCCAGCGGCCGTTGACGCCTTTGAAGATGAAGGAGTCCGCACCGCCGTCGAAGATGGCGCCGCCCAAGGGCGCGACTTGGGCCGCATGCACCTTCATCCAGGCGAAGGTGCAGTGCTCGAGGATCTCCGGCCATTGGTTCGCGCCGATGTCACAGCCGAGGAAGTCGGCGATGGCGCGGATTTCGCGTTCGGGTTCGGCCTTCAGGTTGGCGAAGTGCACCAGCTTCACGTTCGGTAGCTCGCGCGCCGCGTACCAGGTGCGCACGTTTTCCCAGAACGGCCAGAACGGCGCGCCGTTGTGCTCGACCCAGTTGCGGACGTAACGGCGGATGTCCGGATCCGGCTTTTCGATCTTCGGCCCCACCAGGCCCGGCGTGTTGTTCAGCTTGTCGTACCAGAGCTCATTGGCCGAGGCGTGGTGATTGTGCATGGAGAAGATCACGTCGCGACCGTCACGGGCGACGTAGAGGTATTTGGCCTTGGGCGAGAACACCAGCGCGTCGAGCGGCAGGTGGGTCTTGACCACGCGCCGGTGCGTCTGCGCCTCGAGCATGCCCATGACCTCCGGCGGCATGATGCGCAGGTCGACCCAGGGCGAGATGTTGGAGATCGCAATCGACGCGTCGCCGCCGTAGAGCAGCTGACCGACAATGTGCTGGGTCCAGGTGGTGCCGGACTTGCCATAGGTCGCGACGATCACGTCGTCCTCGCGGAACTTGAACCGGTCCCAGACCGTGGAATCCATGTGGTGGTTGTGAATGTCGCGCGTCTTGCGCGGCCACGCGATGTCCGTCGCGGTCATAGGAATCCCCCCTGTCTCGCCGCGATAACAAGCATGCGACGGGCAAAGGTCAAGCCGCGCCAATTCCTATTGCTACAGTCGTGTTTCGCCCGCGCGGCGCATGGCTGACCACAGGGCTTCGACGTCCGCGCGTTCGGTCGCGATTGCGCCGATGGAGACCCGCACCATCCAGCGGCCGTCGAGCATCGCGGGCGTCACCCAGGCTTCGCCCGAGGCGTTCAGCCGGTCAGCCCAGGCGCGGGTGTGGGCGTCGAGCGCCTCGCCCTCCAGTCCGGCCGGGTCATGCCGCACGCACACGGTCTGCAACCGTACCGGCGCCACAACGCGCCAACCGGGCGCGGCCTCCACCTGGCCAGCGAACCATTGCGCATTGTCGAGATCGCGCCGCAGGCGCGCCTGCAGGCCCTCCACGCCCTGTTCGCGGATGACGAACCACAACTTCAGCGCCCGGAACCTGCGGCCGAGCGGGATGCCCCAATCGCGATAGTTCTTCACCTCGCCGTCCTTGGCGGAGTTGAGGAAGCTGGGGTTGGTCGACATCACCCGGATCAGGTGTTCGGGATCGCGCACGAAATAGAGGGTGCAGTCGAAGGGCACGCCCAACCATTTGTGGGCGTTGACGATGATCGAGTCGGCCAGCTCGATGCCGTCGAACAACGGGCGCAGCTCCGGCAGGATCAGGCCGCTGCCGGCCATGGCGGCGTCCACGTGCAGCCAGACGCCGTGCTTGCGCGCGATGGCGCCGATCGCGGCCAGAGGATCGAAGGCGGTCACGCCCGTCGTGCCCGAGGTGGCGACGATCGCGCAGGGCTTAACCCCGCGCGTCAGGTCTTCCGCGATCATGGCCTCGAGCGCGTCGGGCCGCATGGCGTAGTCGGCGTCGGTCGGAACCTGGCGCACGTGGTCGCGGCCGAACCCGGCCAGGGCGGCGGCCTTGTCGACGGAGCTGTGGCTGTGCGCGCTGACGTAGACGGCCAGCGGCTGCGCCTCAGCCTGCATTCCGCCGTGCACGGCGGCGTAACCGGTCGTGCGCTCGCGCGCGGTGATCAGGGCGACCAGGGACGCGGTCGAGGCGGTGTCCTGGATGACGCCGGTGAAGGCGTCGGACAGGCCGCACATCTTGCGCATCCAATCGCAGGTCACCTCCTCGATCTCGGTGAGCGCCGGCGCCGAGTTCCACGACAGGCCGATCACCCCCAACGAGGTCGAAACGAAGTCCGCCAGCACGCCGGCGTCGAGGCCATTCGACGGAAACCAGCCGAAGAACCGCGGGTGCTGCCACTGCACGACGGCGGGCGTGACCAGCCGGTCGAGGTCGTCGATGGCGCGGTCGAGCGGCTCGCCCTTCAGCGGCGGATCGGCCGGCAGGGCGGAGCGCACCTCACCAGGCTCGACCTGGGGCCCCACGGGGCGCGCCGCGATGCCCGCGCGATAGTCGGCGGCCCAGTCGACCAGCCTGTGTCCCAGGCGGCGGAATTCCTCAGGCGTCATAGGCTTGGGTCCTCGAACGAGTCGGTCCCGACTATTACCAAAAAGAAATGTGCGCGCGTCGCATCCGTCGGTCCAATTTCGATCCTCTAGACCGGGAGGGGGGGAAGCCGCCGGCTCGCAACATGGGAGTGCGCCCGATGCATAGACGCCTGATTGGAACCATCGCCGCCCTGGCCGTGGGCGCCGGCTTTGGCGCTGTGACGCTTAGCGCGAATGCCCAGAGCGCGCCCTCGCCGCTGATCGGCGACCGGCCGCTCGCCCAGCGTCCGACCCTCATGGTCCTGGGATCGGTCCATCTGGGCAATCCCGCGCGCGACATGCATGACGCCAAGGTCGACGACGTCCTCGCGCCCGAGCGCCAGCGGCAGATCGAACGCGTGGTCGACGCCATCGCGCAATGGAAGCCCACGCGCATCGCGGTGGAATGGGGCCACAAGAACCAGGCCAAGCTCGACAAGCGATACGATGACTATCTTGCGGGCCGATACGCCCTGACCGCCGACGAAACGGACCAGCTCGCGCTCAGGCTCGCCAAGAAGCTGGGCTTGAAACACGTCGACGCGGTCGACTGGAACGAAGATGCACCGGGACCCGATACGGACTACGACTGGGAGGCCGGCGCCAAACTCGGCCACGAGGAGGCGCGCTTTGCCGCGCTGCGCGATCCGAAAATCGACCGGGAACAGACCGCTCTGGTGCGCGACCACACCGTCGCGGGATTCCTGCGCATCGAGAACGCACCCAAATCCCTGGCCAACTCGAACCGCGTCTATTACGACCTCGCGTTGCTGGGCAATTCCGAAGTGAACCCCGGCGCGAATTGGGTCGGTTACTGGCACGCGCGCAACCTGAAGATCCTGGACAACCTGATCCGCCTCGACGCCAGGCCCAGCGACCGCGTCCTGCTGGTCATCGGCGCCGGCCACGCCTATCTGCTGAATGAGTACGCCGCCGACAGCCACGCCTTCCGCGTCGTCCGCCCGGACGCCTGGCTGGCGCGCGCGGAAGACCGGCCGCACAAGAAGCCTTGACATGAAAACCACAGTCCCGATCGCCGCCCTCGCCTTCCTGCTCTCGATCGCGAGCGCAGCCGTGGGCGCTGATACGCGGCCCGGCGGGGCCGATCGCCAGGTCAGCGGTCACGCCGTGATCTCCGACCACGATCCGCGCGCGACCGTCATGTTGCCACGCGCCTTTCGTTCTCTCGGTGAGGATCGCTGGCTGCTCGGTGGGTTCGACGACGCGGAAATGCATCCCTTCGTCGATGCGGACAAGGCCGGCAATGTGCGCCGCCTGTTCTGGGTGCAGTTCGAGGCCTATGTGCCCGAGCGACCGGAACTGCATCACACCTACAACTCACCCACGCACGCGACCCTCGGCGGGCTCGATTTCTACGTCGACACCTGGGTGCGCGCCGGCGACGCGGCGGTCGATGCGGGGTCGGATCGCGACCACCTCGAAAAACGCCTCGTCGCGCGCGGCCTGAAGACGACGCCGGCGATGATGTATGTTCGCTTCGTGCATTTGCCGGATGCGGCCCGGCGCAAGGAACTGATGATCATCTACGGCGAAGCGCTGAAGCCCGACGGACCGTCGGCCGCCGAGCTGTCCTCCGGCGGCGCGCGCGCGTCGGAATGGCCGGCGATGGCCGGCGCCCTGGTCAGCCGCGCCGAGGCGCAGATCAGACTGAACTAGCGCGCGAGCGCTGGACAGACGCCGCGAAGCCCGCCACCCCTATCGTCGATGGCTTCCATCGGCGCCCGGCTGGAGCGGCTCCCGTTCTCGCGTTTTCACGCAAGGCTGCTGGTCATGGGCGGCCTGGGTTACGGCTTCGAGGCCATGGACCAGGCGGTCGTCGCCTTTGTCCTGACCGTCGTGTCCAAGCCCGGCGTCTGGAACCTGACCAGCGTTCAGACCGGCCTTCTGGGCGCCGCGTCCTACGTCGGTTTCTTCTTCGGCGCCCTGCTCTGCGGCGTCCTGGCCGACCGGTTAGGGCGCAAGGCGGTGATGATCGGCGCAGTGGTGGTCTATTGCGCGGCCACCGTCGGCAACGCCTTTGTGCACAACTGGCATGAGTTCTACGTCTGGCGCCTGGCCGCGGGCGTGGGCACCGGCGCCGAGAGCACCATCGTGGCGCCCTTTCTGTCGGAGTTCGTCTCCAGCCGGTACCGCGGGCGCTTCACCGCCGCGGTCGCGGGGTTCTTCTCGTTCGGGTTCGTCGGCGCGGCGCTGCTGGGCAACTGGCTGGTGCCGCATCACTGGCGCGCGGCGCTGCTGCTGACCGCAACGCCGATCGTCCTGGTGCTGTGGTGGTGGAAGGCCTTGCCCGAATCGCCGCGCTGGCTCGAGCGGCGCGGCCGCACCGCCGAGGCCGACGCGATCGTTGCGCGCGCCGAACGCGACGCCGAGCGCAACGGGCCGCTTCCCGCGCCCGCGGCCGACACGCCGGCGCCGCCGAAGATCGGCGGCACGACCTTGCAGAACTTCAGGGCGCTGCTGTCGCCGCAGCTGCGTCGCCTGACGATCATGAGCCTGATCGTGTGGTTCGCGCTGGTCGCCTGTTACTATGCCTTCTTCACCTGGATCCCGACGCTGTTAGCGCAGTCGGGGCACACGGTGGCCAAGAGCTTCGGCTATTCGCTGATCATCTTCGTCGCCCAGATCCCCGGCTATTACTCCGCGGCCCTGATCGTCGAGCGGATCGGCCGGCGCGGCTTGATCGTGAGCTACCTGATCGGCGGCGCCCTGTCGGCGCTCTGGCTCGCGCTCGCCAACAGCGACCCGATGATCATCACCGCCGGCGTGGCGCTCAGCTTCTTCATGAACGGCGCCTTCGCCGGTCTCTACGTCTATACGCCGGAGCTCTTCCCGACTGAGGTGCGGGTGACCGGCGTGGGCATCGCGTCGGCCTTCGGACGCATCGGATCGATCACCTCGCCTGTCCTGGTCGGCTGGCTGTTTCCGCGCCTCGGGTTCGGCGGCGTGTTCGGGGTGGCGACCGCGGTCCTGTTGACCGGCGCCGCAGCCGTCGTCCTGCTCGGCATCCCGACCGGGGGCCGCTCGCTCGAAGCCATAGCGGAAGGCGAGACGGGCTAGGGGGTCCGGCGTTTCTTTCGCCTTCGGCAGGTAACCGCGGATCAACAAGTCTCGGTCCGTCATCTCCGACGGCAACTTCCCGAGACCAGTAAGCAATTGCGCGGCTGCGTCGACATCTTGCGTCTCCCGGCGGCGCGGAATCGTGCGATCCCAGCGTGGGCGTTCGACTTCATAAGGAATGAGCATCCACTCGATCAAACGAAGAGGCGCCACGCCACGACCGTCGAACTCCGCCCAGGGGTACGGTGTGCGGATGTCCACGGACGTTGAGCTCACCCGCTCCCCGTCGTCGTCGATGAATTTGAAGACGCACTTCAGTGCGGGGCCGTCTTTGAGCGCCGCGAAGACTGTCCGCCATTTGGTGTCGGACATCAGTGAAGCGCGCGCGCGTTCCGCCACGCGCCGTCCGGCCTTTTGAAGCTCTGTACGGTCGTGAACAGCCATGCCGGCGATCATGGCAGCGGGGCGACGCTTCGGACAAACAAAAAGCCCGCCGGTTTTCACCGGGCGGGCTTGTTGAACTTGGGTGCGGGGACCCGCTCCGCGCGTCGGCACAAGTGTGCGGCTTGCCGTTCAAACTCGTGGCCTGATAAGGGAAATGAGCCGTGCGATTGATGATTGCCTGCGCCGCCGAAGCCCTGCGCGACCGGCACGACATGACAACCGGACTGATTTTCTTCGGCGGCGCTTTGCTGCTGGGCCTGTGGGCGTTCGGCTCCGCGTGGCTGGAAGACGGTGCAAAAAAGCGGCCGCCCGCGTGAACCGGGCGGCCGCAGGGGGTGTCCGGCGAGCGGCGCTCGCCGTCGGGGGGACTTAGGGGGCTGCCCTGGGCGCCGTGGCGCAGGCCGCAATCTGGCCGTCGTCTTCGGCGGTGCGGGCGTGCAGCAGGATGTTGGCCTGTTTGTAGATCTGGGCCAGGGCGAAGATGTCCGGGGCGCCCTTCAGGGCGCCCGGCGTGTCGGGATAGGCCGGCGCGGGGGCCCGCTTGTCCGGGCAGGGCGTGGCGACCGGGACCTTGACCTCGACGGTCTGGACGACGGGAAGCGGCGGGAGGGTCTTGTCGCAACCACTCAGGCCCCAGCAGAAGGCGATGACGGCGCCCAGCACCGGCAAGGCGATGACGACGTGTCTCATGACGGGCTCCTGAGCAGGGCTTCGGCGCTGGCGCAGCGGTCGGCGCCGGGCTTCAGCGCCGCGACCGCTGCAGCGCGCGAGGCGGCGACGGCACGGGCGTCGGCGCTGACCTTGGCGGCCTGGTCGAGGGCGGCGGCGGTCTTGGCGGCGGCGGCGCCGGCCGCGGCGATGGCGGTGTTCTGATCGCCGATCGCGGCGTTCAGGCGCGCGGTGTTGCCGGTGCAGGTCGCCAGCTCGGCGATGTAGCCCGTGGTCTTATTCTCGATCCGGTCGGTCAGGGTCGCGACGGTGTGGCGCGCGCCGGCGAGCTGGATGCGCTCGACCGTGGCCCAGCCCAGTAGGGCGAGCGCGGCGACCAGGGCGATCGGCCCGGCCAGCTTGGAGGTGATGAGGGAGAGGAAGGCGGCGATCAAATCAGTCTCTCCTTGATGACGGGAGGGCGCTCGCGCTCGGCCTGCGGCGTCGCGGCGGGGTCCTGCCGCGCGCGGGTCTCGGACAGGGCCTTTTCGTACTTGGCCTGTTGCGCCAGGGCGCGGGCGGTTGGCTTGGGCGCGGCGCCCGCGCGGCGGGGCTTAGGCATCGGCCTGGGCCTTCATCACCACGCAGGCCCAGGCGACGTCGCGGGCCTTGGGGTTGGCGGCGAGCAGGCGCTGTTTCACCGCCGGGCCGACCTCGAGGCATCTGACGCCGGCCGGCACGATCATGGCGCGGGTCTCGGGCGGCTGAGGGCCGTGGAAGAACATGGTCAGGACGAGGACGATCACGCGCATGGCGGTTGATCCTTCGACGGGAGGAGAATGAAAAGGGCGCGACCGGCCCAGCGCAGGCGCTGGCGCGCGATGGCCTGCTCGACACTGTCGCGATGCAGAACCAACGCGAACGTGGCGTCGAGCAACTCACGCCCGGCCGGCGTGGCGAACACGCGCGCGATCAGCGCATCGCGCTCGGCGGCGGAAAGGGCGCTGGGCGACGCCATGGTGTAACGCCGCCCAGCGCTTCGGTCGTCGGCCTACGTGTCCAACTCTTCCTCAACGGGCGCATCGGCGACGGTGATCGTCACCTCTCCGCTCGCGGTTTGCTGCGGCGACGTCGCGGCGTCGGTGGCCGAAACGCTCACGTCGAACGAATTCGCCGTGCCCGGCGCGCCCGCCAGGGCCACGGTGACGGAGTTGTCGGCGTTCTGGGTCTGCGAGGACGTCACGCCGTCCGGCAGGCCGTTCAGCGAGACGCTCACCGGCGCCGTGCCGCCGGTCACGTTGATCGTGCCGGTATAGGCTTCGCCGACCGTGGCGCCGGTCGGGACGCCTGAGATGTCGATGGTGAGCGTCGCGGGCGCGGCGGCAACCGGCGCGGGCGCGGCGGGGGTGTTGGCGGTGACGGCGGCGGCGAGGGCGGTCCCCGACGTCTTCAGCGAGGCCGACAGGTTCGGCAGGGCGGCGTCGTCGCCGTCGGCCGCGGCGGCGATGGCCGCGTCGAGCCGCGCGGAGAAGCCGTCGATCAGCGTGGTCGCGGCCTGGTCGGCCGTGGTGACGGCGGCGACTTCCGCCGTCAGGTCGTCGAGATTCTGCGTCATGGTGGTCAGCTCCGCGGCCAGTGCGGAAGGATCGAACGAAGGGCCTGGCCGGACGCCCTCCTGATCGAAGTGGAAATGGATGTGGACGTCGCCCGTGAAGGCCTCGGGCAGGTTGATGCTGATGTCGCGCATGGCGGGGCTCTCTCTTGTCGGCTGGAAGGATGCAGACCGGACGTGCGCCCCCCGGGAGAGCGGCGCACGTCCGTCCGCGTGCGACGGCGGAGCTGAGCTTGCCGGCGCGTGCTGGGTTAAGCGGCGCCGGCGGCCGCGGCGGCGCCGGTTCCGGTGGCGCCCGGCGCGACGGGTGCGGGCTGCGGGCCACGCAGCTTGGTGTGCAGGGCTTCGGCGGTCGCGGTGTCGGGCGCGGTGACGGTGACCGTGCTGCTCTTGTCGGCCGCGGTGAGCGTCGTGCTGACCGTCGTGGACGCCGCGGGCACGGGATGCGACTCGAGCGTGGCGACCGCGGTGCCGACATGGCTGATGTCGTTTTGCGCGTCGAGCACGGCGCTGCGGATGGCGGACTTCAGCCACGCGTGGAAGATCACGCCGAGGACGATGCCCAGCACGAGGGCGACCGCGATGAGGAAAATGGCGAACGGGGTGAGAGGCATGGGAGTCTCCGGTTTTTCACGCGGAAGCGCGTGAATCTGGGTCCCGGCATTCGCCGGGATGAGCGGAAAAAAGGGGGAGCGAGGTCCGGCTTCGCAGCCGAAACGGAAAGGAGGGGGACCCGTCCGCGCACTATGCCCTCGCGCGGCAGCTCACCCCGGCTGATGCCGCTGGCCCCAGTCCTTCAGCCACATGGCGAGGGGGACGAGGACGGCCATGCCGACGAGGCCATAGCCGATGAACTCCAGCGCCGTCGCCAGTTTGGGCGCGGCGTCGACCTGGCCCGCCAGGGTGTCCTTGGCGACGCCGAGGAAGCCCTTGGCCTTGTCGGCGATGTCGGGGGCTTGCGACGCCAGGTGCGCGACGCAACCTGTGGCGGCGGCGCAGGCGACCTGGAACGGCCCCTTCTTCACCAGCGCGGGGCCGGGCGTGCGCGGCGACGTGTCGAGCGCGCGGGTGACGCTGGACGGCGGCGCAACGATGCCTGCCGCGGCGGCGACCTGAACGGGCGCGACAGCGGCGGCGACGACAGCCTCCTGCGCCGAGCGCTGATAGGCAGCGTCGTAAGTGACCGTCACGTCGGGCGTATCCCAAAGCACCAGCTCGGCGGACCGGCGATGCTTCAGGCCGGCGATCTCGACGCTCTTGCCGCCGACGCGGCCGTGGTCGAACAGCGGGATCTGATCGCGCGCGCCCTTCAGGTCGCCCTTGTTCAGATCGATCCAGATCTGACTGCCGGCTGCGCCGAGGTTGAAACAGAAATCGACCATGCAGCCGTATTGATGATCGCTCAGCCGCGCGAGCGCGGCGTCGGTCAGCTTGCCGCACACGATGCGCGCTGCCTTCAGCGCGTCCAGCGCGCGCCAGCCGTCGGCCATGGCCTGGGTCACGTCCAGGCCGATGTAAAGCTCGCCGCCGGTGTGCCCATATCCGGCCGTCAGCGTGCCGATGACGGCATCTCCGGGCTTGAGCACATAGGTCGGGCGCGCGTCGTCATAGACACGCAGCACGCATCCTTCGACGCCGCCGATGAACGCGGGCAGCCACGCGGGCACAGGGCGCAAAGTCGCCATGGGAGGCAGTCCTTCGATTGTGGGTGAAACGAGCGACGCTCGCTCAGTGCGGCCGAGCGGTCGGCGGGTGACGGCTGTAGTCGATGCCGTTGGGTTTCGGCGCGGGATGGCCCAGCCAGCCGACGCGCTGCAGCAAGACGTTCACGCCGCTGAGCACGGCGGATAAGCCCATCGCGGCATAGACCGCCGTCTCGCTGGCGCTGACGTCGCAATGCCGCGCGATGATCTCACACGCACGGCCGAGACAGACCAGGGCCACGATCGCGAGCGGCCAGCGCACCAGGCGCGGCGCGCTCGGCCAACCGCGACCGGCGTGACTGAGCAGCTCGCTGCGCAGGCTGCAGGCGACGCTGGCCAGGAACAGCGAACCTGCGGCGAGCATCTGAAGCAGCGTCATGCCTCGTCCTCCCGCGCTGTGCGCTGACGGGCCAGGGCTTTGCGAAGGCGCGCGTCGGCGATCATGCCGGCCATCGGCACGACCTTCAGCACCATGGCGCCGACCACCATGGCGCCCGCGAGCGGGTCGACCACGATGCTGTCGCGCACCAGCCAGCCGACCAGCGCGGTCATCAGGCCCGCGACGGGCTTGCCGAAGCCATAGCCGAACACACAGGCCAGCGGCACGCCGACGACGGCCTCGACCGCGGTGCGCCAAACCTGACGCATGGTCGGGGGCGGTACGCCGAACCAGACGGCCACCATCCCCACCAGCGACGTCACAACCGACGCCAAGGCGGCTGCGGCAGCGCTGAGAACGCGGTCGGGGTCGAGGGTCATCATGGCCTCACGCAGCTGTTGCGGGGACGTCACGCGAGGATCGGCAGGTCGACGAGCGCTTCGTAGATCCTGCCGCCGGCGGTCGAGACCTCGACCTTGACCGTGCAGGTTTCGCCGTTCGCACCGCCGGTGATCCAGCAAGTGACCTTGCCGTCCGCGACCGATGGCGCGGGATCGGACGCGATGAGGGCGGAGCCCGAGGCGACGGTCACCGTCGGCGCGCCCTCGATCGTGTCCTCGTCCGCGGTCAGCCGCGCGGTCCAATCGTAAATGTAATCGAGCACCTCGTCGGGGCGCTTCACCGGCCATGCTGGCATTGAGCTGTCTCCTACTGAGGGGCGGCCAGGATGGTGCGGTTTTGCGGCTTGGCGCGGACGACGCGGGCTTGGGCGACGGAGGCGACGAGGCGCGGCTTGGACTTCGCGAGCACGATGCGCGACTGGGCGACGGCGGCGACGATGCGCGACTGGGCCTTGGCGCGAACGATGCGGACCGGCGGCGGCGGCAGCCCCGTGCGCGGGCGAAGGCCGATCAGCGAGAGCCGCGCCGAGCCCGGCGACAACGCTATATCGAGCGTCGGCGCGAAGGCCTCGAGGGTGATGAACGCCGATGCCGGGCTTGCGCCCGTGTCGGTCGACGGCGCGCGCCCCTCGAGCCTCACCGACGCCGGCGCGGGCGCCATGCCGAGGTCGAGCGACGGCGCAGGCGCGCCGAACGCGAGGAAGGCGGGCTCCGGGCTGACCCCCTCGCCGATCGCGCCGGCGAGGCCGGTGAGCGTCAGTTCGGCCGCGCCGGGCTGCAGCGCCACGCCACGGGCGAGCGATGCGGCGAGGCCGGTGAGCGCCAGTGTCCCCGCGCCGGGCGCGACCCCCAGGCCCAGGGACGCCGCGGCGCCGGTGAGCTGCAGTGACGCGCCGCCGGGGACGGTCGAGGCTCCAAGCCCGGCGGCGAGGCCGGTGAGCTGCAGGACCGCGGGGCCCGGCGACAGGCCCGCGGCATTGCCGAGCGACGGCGCGAGGCCGGTCAGTGATAGCGACGACGGCGCCGGCGTGAGACCGTCGCCCAGGCCGGACGCTTCGCCGGTGAGCGTAAGGACCGCGGACGGCGGCGATAGGACAAGGTCGCCGGAGAGGCTTGGCGCGAGCCCGCTGAGGGTCAGCGCGCCGGAGCCGGGCGAGAGCTTCTGATCGAGGGACGCCGCCGCGCCGTCGAGAACGAGCGCGCCGGAGCCGGGAGAGACGCCCACGGACAGCGACGCCACCGCCGTGGCGAGGGTCAGAGATCCGGGGCCGACCGAGACGCCTTGCGCCAGCGACGGAGCGGCGCCCGCGAGCGCCAGAGATCCGGCGCCGGGCGTCATCCCGACGCTCAACCCGATCGAACCGCCGGCGAGGCTCAGCGACGCCGAAGCGGGCGAAAGATCGAGGCCGGCGCTCAGGCCGGCGGCGAGGCCGGTCAGGCTGAGCGATGCCGCCCCCGGCGCGACGGCCGTACCGATCGAGGCCGCACGGCCGGACAGCGCCAGTGCGCCGGGGATGAGCAGCACGCCGGAATCGAGCGCAGGGGCGGCGGAGGCGAGGCTGAGCGCGGCTGCGCCCGGAACGTCGAACAGGTTGGCGGTGACGGCGATCGACGCCGCAACGCCGGTAAGCGCCAGCCCCGCGGACGCCGGCGATGTCGCGATGCCGATCGACCCGGCGAGGCCGGTAAGCGCGAGGCTCGCTGACGCCGGCGTCAGAGGCAGGTTCGTGGCGATGCTCGGCGCAAGACCGGCGAGCGCCAGGTGGCCGGCGCCCGGACTCGCCCCGCTTCCGAGACTGGGGGCAGCGCCGCTCAGCGCCAGGGCCGCAGCCGCGGGCACGAACGCATCGAGCGCCAGCGACGGCGTGAGGCCCGTCAGCGCGAGCGCCACGGAACCCGGCGCAACGCCGAGGGCGATCGACGGCGTAAGACCCGTCAACGCAAGCGCGCCGGCGGGGACGGTGATGGCGCCGCCGGCTGCGAGCGAGATGGACGGGGCCGCGCCCGTCAGCGTGAGCGCTGCAGCCCCGGGGACCATCGCTGCGCCCAGCGACGCTGACAAACCCGACAGCGCCAGCGAGCCCGCGCCGGGCGTCAGGTTGGTCGCACCCGTCGCCGTGTCGAACAGCAGCGAGATCGAGTAACTCGGCGACGTTGAGTTGCTCGAAGACGCTATGGAATAGTCAAGAAGCTCCTTGTTGGTAAGCGCATCAGTGTGTGTCGCGTCCTGAAAGGTTCCGGTCGTCGATGCGGTGATCGTCGCCGTCTGGTTCAGCGCGGAGCCTGCGCCTTCCAGGGCCACGGCTTCCGAATTGCTCGATGTATTGCCGCTTACATAGACGGTCAGCAGAGACGTCAGCGCGGCGGCAGGAAGCGCCGCCTGGGCCGCCCCTCGGCTCGAAGCGACATTGCCGCCGCCGAACGGCGCGAGAAAGCGCACGGCGGTGTTGCCGATTTGGTTAGTGGGCGCCCCATTGGCCTGACTAAACGTCGAGGCTGTCCCCCCGGTATAGACAGCTCCGCAGATCTGCACTGTCCAGGCGGCGGAGCCCGTCCCGGTCGTCAGGCCGCCGGTGACCGCGTTTCCGGCCACGCACGCATCGCTGTTCGTCGCGTCCTGAAAGGTTCCGGTCGTCGATGCAGTGACCGTGACTGTCTGGTTCTTGGCCGTCGTTGCGACATAGAACCTTCCCGTCGAGTTCGTCCCACGGGCATTCGCCGACACCTGGAACTGAAGCTCGGTGAATGTCACCGACTCGAGCAATGTGGTCTGGGCGCCCGTCGAAGTAGACGTAGTGATGGCTGCAAGTTGCCCGCTGAGGTTGGCGTAGCGAAGCGTCGAAGCGGTCGGGGTCCAGGTGACGGCGTTCGATGCGCCCCAGTTCGCGAACGCCTGCCCGGAAGACGCCTGGGTGTAGAGGATAGAGTTGATCGTAATGGATCCCGACCCGCTGATGGTCTCCATAAAGTTGATGAGGTCCGCTGCGGCGAGGGCCACCGTTCCCGTCGCATCCTGAAAGGCGCCTGTGGTCGAGGCTGTTGCAGAGACGGACGGCCCGCCGCCGGGCGACGCCGCGTTCTGGCGAAGCACGACGACGCAGGCCCCGGAAAACGCATTGGTCGAGACATTTAACGTCAGCGACGCCGCCGTCACCGCGCCCTTTTGCTTGAACTGGGCGGACGTCTCGGTCGTCAGCAGCGTCGAGGGAAAGGCTCCGACCGGCGCCAAATAATGCGTCAGCGTGCTGGAAATGGCGGCTGCGGTCGGCCCCGAACAGCCGACGATGGCGAACTGCGCCACGGTCTTACGCCTCCAGCGTTACGGCGGCGCCAAACTTCTCCTCGATCTGCGCGGCGAGCACCTTTGCTTCGGCGCTTCCGAGGCCGGGAACGGTGAACGCGAACACGCCGCTTTCGAAGGCCCAGGTGGGCTCATGCTCGGGCAGCGTGGCGAGTTCCGGCGAAGCGCGGCCGAAGGCGTCGAGTTTGTGGCCGAGCATCCGCGGCGGCAGGCTCGCGCCGATGAACTCGCGCGCCTGTTCCTTCAGACGCACCTCGGCCCGCGCCTGGTCGTGGAAGCTTCCCGCTTCGGGATGAAAGGCGACGGCGACCCTGAAGTTGTTCTTCAGGGCCTCGACCGCCTCGAAGTGCGCCGTCAGATGCGGGTGACCGGCGGGAAGCGCCGCGGCGGCGTCAAGGCCGCGGGCATGGATGAGATCGATGTGCGCGGCAAGGTGCGCCGGCGACCTATAGGTCCAGCCCGCATCGCCCGGGTTCTTGTGCCCGACGATTTCGAGCGGCTCCTGGGGCTCGATCTCGTCGTCCCAGCGCTGCATGAAGCCCACGCCATGCAGGTCGCTGGTCCAGGTCTGATAGCGCGGCGCCATGACGATCAGGCCAGGGTGAACAGGCCGCCCGCGTTGGGCGTGATGGTCAGCGTGTTGCCGCTCGAGATCGAGAACTGGCCCGAGGACAGCGACGCGTACATCAAGAGCTTGTTCGCCGCGGCCTTGGCGCTGGCGCCGGTACGGGCGACCAGGACGGCGGCCTTGACGTTGGAGATCGCGCCGGCGACGGCGGAGACCACCACGGCCCCGGCCTTGAACGCTTCCTGGGCGGCCGACGCGCCGGTGGACCAGGTCATCGATCCGAGCGATTTGCCGGCCTTGGTGTAGTTGTTGGCGCTGGCGACCTCGTTGGTCAGCGAGCCCAGCGTCGACAGGGTCTTGGTGGCGAAGTTCGACGACGACTGCACCAGGTGCAGGTCGATCGCCGTGGTGCCCGGCTCAATGGTGCCGTTCAGCAGGTACTTCTTGGCCTTGTTGTAGAAGGAAAAAGCTTGGACGCTCATGACGGATCTCCGTGTGCGAAGGTTGCGAGGATGTGGGCGAGCAGGCCGTCGCCGTGGATCTCGAGTTCGACTTGCGAGCCCCAGGCGCGGATCATGTCGATGAAGGTGGGGACCTGGCTGGCCTGCCACGCCGAACACAGAAACTCGCGTTCATCGCCCGCGAGCCTGAAGAGGATTGCGCCCTCGCCGTCGTTCAGCGGCTGGTCGTAGGCGTGATGCTTGCCGTCGGGGCGGTAGCAGCTGTCGACGCCGAACAGGTGCTGGAAGCGGAAGCCGAGCAGGCGGCAGAGCATGATCGCGACCATGCCGACCGTGCCCGCGGTCGGGACGCGGGTCCAACGGCCGAGGTAGTGATCGTCGAACAGCTTGTTCATCGCCGCGTCGGCTTCGCCGGCGACGTGGAAGACGGTGACGTCGCGGCCTTCGCACGCCTCGAAGACGGCGGCGTGGCACTGGGAGGCCAGGAAATACTTGCAGCCGGGGACCGGCTCGGCCAGGAACGCGGCGTTTTCCTCGCGCGCATCGAGCACAATCTGCATCGACGGGCGCAGGTTGCGCTCATAGAGCCAGCGGCCCGCGCCGTTCAGGGCGACGATCTTGACCCCGTTGGGCGCGTGATAGAGCGAGCGCAGCTCGTTTACGGTGTCTTCGAGCGACCAGCCGCCGCCGACGATGGCGATGTGCTGGCTGTTCGGCGCGTAGCTGGCGAGCTGGGGCAGCGGGCGCTTGAGGGACGCGGCGATGTTCGCGTGCAGGGTCGCCTCATCGACGTTGACCGTCATCACGCTCGGGTCCCATTTTTCGGACTTGGCGGACGACGTCTTAGCGGACGACGTCTTAGCGGACGACATGGAAAAGCCCCTCCCCGATCAGGTCGCGCGCCACGCGCACGTCGCCCAGCTCGGCGAACAGGTCGCGCCACCACACGAAGGGCTGAACCGTCAGGTGCAACGGCTCGCCGATCCAGTCGCCGAAGGCGTCCGGCTGGAACGAGACGGAGAAGAAGGCCGACGGCGCGGCGTCGAGGATGCGTTCGACCGTCAGCGCGACGAAGGCCGGCGGGATATGCTCCATCACGTCGCAGCAGTAGGCATGGTCGGCGCCGCGCTCGCCCAGGTAATGCCAGAGCGAGCAGACGGTGAGCTGGATGTCCGGCTGGTCCCAGGCCGAGGCGGTCAGGTCGACCGCCGACACGTCCAAGCCGCGATCCTTCAGCAACCGCGACGCAGCGCCCGCGCCTGCGCCAAAATCGATCACGCTCGCGCAGGGCGCAGGGTTCACGATGTCGAAGAACGCATCGACCAGCTTCGCGCCGGGAGACTTGTTGCGATAGGCCGGAATGGCCCAGGCTTTTTCGTACTTGGCGCGCTCGGCGACGGTCAAGCTCATCTCAGCGGGTTCCGATCTGGGTGATGCGGGCTTTGCCGGCCATGCCGTTCCAGCTCGAAGGCGTGAGCAGGTCGGGCGCGTCGCCGGCGGCGAAGGCTTGGTCGGCGGCGGCGGCGAAGGTGTGCGTGCCGTCCGCGTGGAAGGTCAGCGAGCCGTATGACGTGCCGGCGAGCTGCAGCTCCATCACGGTGTCGCCGCTCGGAGCCGTGTCGACCTTGGCTTGGGAGCCGCCCATTCCCGACGGGACGGTGTAGGCGAAGCCCATGATGTCGCCGGGGATCAGCGCGCCGGTCGGCAGGGTCGAGATGTCGTCGAAGGCCCAGGCGACGGGAACCTTGTCGAGATCGACATCGGACAGGGCGGTCGAAACGCCGGTCGAAAAATCCGAGATGTCCGCCGTGCTCGACGGCGCCGCGCCGGTGGCGTGGACTTCCAACAGATAGACCGAGCCTCCCGACGGCGAGAAGTAGGCGTTTCCCCAGGCCGCGCCGGCCGGCACGGTCACCCGTTCGGAGAAGTCGGCGAAATCGCCCGCGCCCGGCAGCGGGATCGAAACCGTGGTGTTGGTGGTCGACGAGCGGTCCGCGGGCGTGGTCTGCACGCCGCCGTCGAGCGAGGCCGCGCCGCCCGACGCCGGAACGCCGACGCGGCCCCAGATATAGATCGTCGTTCCCGGCCGCACGGCCATCGACATATCCGGGTCGCTGAGCGCCACGTCGCCGTCGTCGAGCTGCATGGCATAGGCGCGCGGACTGTCCGGGTCGCTGATCGCCGTGCGGGTGAGGCAGTCGCCGTTCACGTCCCAGGGCATGCGCTACACCGCCGATTGCGCGTCGAAGACGGCTTCGTTGACCAGGTCGCCGCCGCCGAGCACCTGACCCGTGGCGGTGACGCCCGCCTGCGCCGCCATGCCGCCCAGGCGCGGGATGACGCCTTCTTCGGTCGCCGGGTCCCAGTCGTCGTCGGACGCGGCGGCGAGGATGACGTCGAACTCGACGCTCATCTTGGAGAGGATGATGCGCACGGCGCGGATCTCGACCACCACGTCGGCAAGGTCGGGCAGGCTGTTCGGTATCTGCACGGTCATGAACCGCGGGCTGTCGTTGGCCTCGTCGAACAGCGCGTTCAGGCCGTAAAGGGTGGCGCGGATCGTGCCGCGGCCGTTGCGCAGGCCGCGTAGCATGGAGCGCTTCGCCAGCCGACGGGCCTGGCCGTGCGACGGGACCCAGTCGAACTCGAGCTGCTGCGACATGATCGCGCCGCGGGAGTCCTGGTCGGTGGGATCGTCCCAGGGCACGCCCGGGACAGTCGTCCATTTGTAGCCGGGCGACAGGAAGTTGATCTTGTATTCGTTGACCGCCTTCTCGAACGGGATGCCGTTCTTCCAGGTGAAGCCCAGCACCTGGCTGCCCGGAAGGGTGAAATACGGCGCGCGATACTTGCCCGCCTGGACGCGCAGGCCGCCGGAGCCGGTCTCGCAGGTAAAGCCGTCGCAGCAGTCCAGGATCTTCTTGCGGATGTCGGCGGGGTGGTTCTCGTCCTTGAACCAGCCCGCGATCTGATAGCGCGGCTCGGTGACGGTCAGCCCCTCGGCGATGTCCCAGCTGACCTGTTCGCCGACCAGGTGGATGTATTGCAGGTCGCCGGAGAGATCGAGCTCCCAGCCGAACTCGGGCGAGCCGGTCTTGCTGCCTCCGATCGCAGTCACCGTGAAGGATTCCGCCGGCGCGCCCATGATCTCGGAGCCGAGCGGCACGCCGATGTCGATGACCGAATCCACGGCGAGGCCGTCGATGTTGTCGACCCAGATCTTGTTGTCGCCGCGCTTGCGCCGATAGGTCAGTGTGCCGCCGGCGGTGTTGCGATCGATCGTGTCGTCGCAGTCGTTCGCGGCCTGGGTCCAGTTGTCGATGAAGGGTTCGACCCGCTTGCCGAAGTTGGCGACATAGTCGGCGTCGCCGCGGATCACCCCGGTCTCGTAGGCCGCGAGCCAGACGAATGGGTTGGTGCTGGCCTTCCACGTCGTCGGGTCGGTGAGCGACTGGTCCTCGTCGCGCCAGTCATAGGCCGCGCCGACCGGGCGGGTGGAGGGTTGCGGTTCGCCGTTGGGGAAGACGGCCCGGAAATCCTTCAATTCCACCGGCGAACAGATCATGGAGATGGAGGCGACGCCGTCGCCGCGCGCCGTTGTCGGCCAGATCCCGTCGCCGAGCTGGTCGAAGGTCTCGTGGTCATAGACCGTGCCGTCGTTGTAGGACGTCTCCGTCGCCAGGCCGAGGCGCTGGGGAATCCAGATGCCGTGGCCCTTGTAACGGCCGCTTTCGGGGCCGGGCGGGATGATCCGGAAATCCTTGGTGGCGTTGAGGGTGACCTCATCGTCATTGAGCCAGAACTGGTCGAAGCTCAACAACGGCGCCGGGCCCGGATCGCAGATGGCGATGACGGTGTAGAGATTGTTCAGCGCCTCGTGCAGCATGAACGGACCGGACATCCGCGCGGTGTTCAGCAGGCGTTGGCGCGACGGCGTGGGCTGCCTGACCGGGATCTCGCCCGACGGCGTCTTGGGCGGCTTGGGCGTGAGCAGTGCGGTCGCGCCGGCGTAGATGCCGACGGTGACCAGGGCGTCGGTCGAATAGAAGATGACGTTGTTGACGACGACCTGGATGGTCGTCGCCGCCGACGCGCCGATGGTCGCGGGCAGACCGGCGGCGACAGCGGCGTCGGCCGCGACCTCGACGTAGCTCGCCACGGCCGCCGCGATGGCTTCGATGGCTTCGGCCACGGGTCAGTCCTCGACGAAGTTCGGGCCGGGCGTCATGCGCCAGGCCGAGGCGGTGTCTGCGCGTTCGATCATCACGCCATCTGCGTTGAACAGGGCCCAGCGCTCGCCGATGCGGATGCCGCAGGCGAGGCCTTCGACGGCGTGGCCGCGCAGCCGCGTCATCACCCGCACCGCGCCGAGGTCGCCGTCGCGCGCCTGCCGCCGCTGGACCCCGCGCAGCCCCAGGGCGCGCGCCTGGCGCTGCATCAGGGCGACGAGGCCGCCGTTGGCGCTGAGCATGGCGTCGGCCTCCTCGGCGGTGCCGTACGCTCCGCGGAAGTCCGCCGCGGGGTCGGCGTGGCCGCAGCGCACGCACCAGTCCGCCGCATTCATCATGCAGTCGTGCGCCCCCAAACGAGCGGCGCTCGCGCCAGCTGCGACAGAAACCCGGGCAGCATGGCGGCGATGCGCCGATCGGGCCGCGGAACGCGTCCCTTGGAATGTACGCCGCGCAGGGAGGTCATGACGTCCACTTGGGCCAGGTGGTGGTCGAGCCCGGGTCATAGCGGGCGACCTGGGCGCAGAAATCGTCGGTGGGGCTGATCGCGGTCTGGTCCGAGGCGGAATAGAACGAGAAGCGCGGCCGGCGACGGTCGGTCTCGCCGAAGCCGACGCTCAGACCCAGTTTGCGCAGGGCAAGGCTCCAGTCGCTGGTCAGTTCGTCGGCTGTGCCCTCCAGCGGCCAGAACGGCGCGGCGACGGGTTGCTCGTCGGCTCCCAGGAACTGCAGCCCGATATTGACCGTCTCGCCGGCGATCTCGGACACCGCGGCCTGGGCCTGCACCAGGATCGCCATGTCGACGCCGCTCACGCCCAGCTCGAGCCGCGCGGCGACGCCGTTGATCAGGTTCTCCAGCACCGGGATCGAGGCGACCTGGCCGACGCCTTTGTAGATCGCGCCGGCGTCGATCTCGATGTCGTCGGTCTTGGTCTCGAACGGCCCGAACGGATCGTAATCGCCCACGCCGGTCCAGGCGCGGATGATGTCGGGCCCGGTCATGCGGAACAGCACTACGGGGCGACAGCCCTGTTTCTGCGTCTCCAGCGCGGCGTCTTCGGAAATCCAGGCGGTCACGCCGCCACCATCCCGCCGGGCGTGTCGAAATACTCGCGCAGGGTGACCGACGGCGCGGCGTTGAACGCCTCGTCCGTGGTCGGCCAGGAACCGGCGCGGGAGGCTTCCAGAACCATGACGCACCGCGGGTCGGCAAAATCGAGCGCTGTGGTCGACGCCGTGGCCTCACGCAAGGCGGGCCGGATGGTCAGCATCTGCACCCCGTCGACCGCGTCGGGCGCGAGCATGGCGCCGTAGAGCCGCGCTTCGCCGCTGGCGTGGACGAGGGTGAACAGTTCGCCTTCGGCGACGGGGACATCCGCGGCGACGGGCAGTTGATCGGTGAAAGCCGCCGCGTCCGCGTTGACCGTGGCGCTGTGGGCGGTGCGGGCGAATTCGTTGTAGCTCACTTCGAACGGCGTCAGGCCGTCGTCGGCGGTCAGCAGCAAGGCGCGCCACGCCCGCGTCTGCGCCGGCGTGGTCAGTTTTGTCGGACCGGCCTCGAGCGTCCACCAGCCCTTGAGCAGGTTGGTCGCCTCTTCCTCCGCGCCCGATGTCGGCGAACCACCCCCGGCCGCGCCGTCGATCAGCGTCCACGCCTGTTTCTCGACCCGGAATGTGTCGAAGGGCCATGTCGCGGTCATAGTGCCCTCAGCTCGTCGGCGATGTGGCGGCAGACGTCAGGGCGCCGGTTTCCGCGGTGAATGCGCCACCCGTGCCGCGGTTGGTCAGGAAGGCCGCCACGGCGTCGCCGCTGCGACGACTGAGGTAGACGCCGGGCGCCGTGCCCGTCGGGGTCGAACCGTCCGTGCCGAGGTCGACCGCTTTGCCGGTGGAGGGGTCGCGGAACTTTTCCAGGGTCGCGGCGTCGAACGAACCCGCGCCGTTCAACAGCGAGACGCCCGTCTCGAGCCAGAACTCGGCCATGTCGCCGGTGAAATATTCGCCCGCGCCGGTGGATTCCGTGCCGATCAGGATGGTCTCCGCGAGATCGAAATCCAGGGTCCCGGCGCCGGTCGTCGCGTTGACCACGGCGCCGTCGATGGCGATGGCGATCTTGCCGGCGGAGGAATCGGCGCTGCCCACAATGTTGCGCCATACCGAGTTCGCAATATCGAAGGCCGAGGCGAGCGACAGATATTCGAGCGTCAGGTCGGCGTTGCCGGCGATCAACTGAATGTCGGTGTCCGAGCCGTCCGGGCCCATGCCCAGGCCGATCAGCTGGCGCTCGACATCGTCGGTCTCGGTCGCCCAGACATAGCCCGCATACCCCGTCGGCGCGGTCGTCATGCGCACCCAGACGGAGAAGGCGAATTTCTGGCCGGCGGTCAGCAGCGCCGTGCCGGTCAGGGCCGTGGCGCCGTCGAAGGTGACGGCTTCGCAGACGAAGGCGCCGCCGCCGCCGCCGTCGCCCATGCCGCCGTCATCGCTGTCGCCCGGGTCGGCGGCCGTCGGCGGATCGAAGGCTTCGACCAGCATCGGGGCCTTGGGCGAGGCCATGTAGTTCTCGCTGAACTGGCCCCAGGCTTCGCCGCGGGGGTCGATCAGGCGCATGTAGCAACGCGGATTGGCGAAATCGAGCGCGGTTGTCGCCGCCGTCGGTTCGCGCAGCGGCGGCCGGACCGTGATGGCCTGGACGCCGTCGACCGACGCCGCTGCGGTCGCCACGGCGTAGAGCCGCACGAGGGTCGAAGCATGCACGATCGAGAACAGTTCGCCGGCCTCGACGTCGGGGTCGCCGTCGGTCAGGGCAAGGCTCAGGGCGGTGGCGCGCAGCGGCAGGTCGGCGCTGATGGTCGCTGTGCGCGACAGGACGGCTTCCTCGGTACACGGAACCTCGAACCGTCCCAGGCCGAAGTCTGCGTTGAACATCACCGCGCGCCAGTCGCGTTCCGATGTCGGATCGTCGGCGTCGTTGCCGACCAGGGTCGGGCCGAGATCGACGCTCCACCATCCGCCGCCGTCGATCAGGCCGGTCTGGCCGGGCCCCTGCAGCGCGGGACCGGATGCGACGGTCGCGCGGGTGCGCTTCCACTGGCTCGACTCCACCGGGAAGGCCGACAGCGGCCATGCGCGGGTGGTCATGGTCAGTTCTTCAGTTCTTGGAAGGTGGTCTGCATTTCCGGCAGCTTCTCGCGCACCGCCGCGAGCGTGTCAGCGACGGTCTGGCGGTGCAGCGCGCCGAGCTTGGCGTCGAGGTCGCGGTCGGAGACATAGCCGTCGACGTGATAGTGCGAGTTCATCGTCAGGTTGGACGGTTGCTGACGAGCGCCGCTCGTTGCGCCGACCGCGTTGCGCAGGATGTTGGCGGTCTGGTCCTGGCTGAACATCGAGCCGCCGGCGCCGACCATGGCCAGCTCGGGCCGGCCGCCCTCGCCCACGTCATAGCGCATGCCCGAATGCAGATCGCCGCCCGCCGCGTGGCCGCCGCCGAAGCCGAAGAAGTTCTCGATGCCGGAAAACCACGACGACGGCGCGCCGGGTGCGCCCGACGTGCCTGGCTGGGGCAAAGCCTGGTGGTTCACGCCCAGCAGGCTGGCGATCCACGAGCCGGCCTGACCCGCATTGCCGTCGCGGCCCGCGTTGAGCAAGCCCGAGGTCAGCGATTTACCGATGTTGTCGAAGGCTCCCTCCGCGCCCTTCAGGAAGAATTCGCCGAGGACCTTCTTCAGCTTTTCGCCCTTCAGAGCGCCCTCGATGCCCGACTCGAACGCATGGCCGACCTCGTCGCTGATCTTCTTGATGCGTTCGGCGTCGACCTCGTCGTTGCCCTTCTGCTCTGCGGCCATCTGCTGATCGGTGGAGACCAGGTCGTTGCGCACGCCGGCCGGCTGATCCGCGGTCGCGGCGTGATAGCTGAGCTGCAGGTCGGCTGTGGTCCTGGCCGCGCCGATGGCCTGGACCTGGAAGGCGGCGTTCAGGCGCGACAGGTTGTCCGCATCGCTCGACGCCACGCCGATGTCGATCAGGTGCTCGCGGATCTCGGCGATGCGGCGCACGAGATCGAGCTGGGCGTTCAGCGATTGTTCGGCCTCCTTGTCGCCGCCGGCCTGGGCTTCCTTCAGCTTCAGTTCGAGCTGATAGGTCTGTTCCTTCTGGGCCAGTTCGCGCACGGCGTCGTCGTAGCGCTGCTGCGCCTCCTGGCGGTTGGCCGTGTTGACGTCGGCATTGGCCGCGCCGATGCGGGAGCGTTCGTCGGGGGAAATTCCCTTCTTGCCCTTGGACAGCAGATAGTCGCGGGCCTGACTGTCGAGATCGGCGTCGCGCTTCAGCGCCTCGCGCGAGATCCTTTCCAGCTCGAGGTCGAGTTTCGTCTTTGCATCGTGCGCAAGCTTGATCCGCGCGTCGATGCCCTTGAGTTCGGCTTCCTCGACCTCGTCGTTCGCCCGCTGCAGCCGGTCGTTCGCGGCGGTTGCGGAGCCGCCCTTCGTCTTGGCGTCGCCGCCCGTGTCGGTGACCGGGTTGAACTTCGCCCGATCTGCGTCGTCTTGCGCCCCGCGCTTGGCATATTCCGTCCCGAGCAGCGCAAGCCTCGCGTCGGTCTTCTTGATCGCCTCGTCGTAACCGCCCTGGCCGGCCACGGTGGAGACGCCGGCGGCAGCGAGATAGAGTATATCCCCGGCCTTAGCGCGCTTTTGGTTGGCGACGAGATCGGCGCGGTGTTGCAATAGTTCGTCGATCTGATCCGAGATGGCGTGCTCGGAGCGATCCGAAAGGCTTTTGAACTTCTCGATGAAATCGTCGAGTTTACCCGACGCCTGCGCCAGCCAGCCGACGACCTCTGCGATCACCGGCGCGAGGCCGATAAAGGCCATCTTCAGGTTATGGTCGATGACTTCGGAGGCGAGCTTGGTATGGCGCTCCAGCTCGGCCATTTCCTTGACGGTGGAGTTGGCCATGACCAGGCCGAGGCGGTTGGCCTCTTCCTTCAGGTCGGCGATCTTCTTCGTGCCCTCCACCAGCACAGGCAGGATCGGGCCCAGGCCCAGCTTGTCGGCCAGCGCCTTGCGCTTGTTCTGGTCGAGCCCCTGGAACTTTTCAGAAACGACAGCGATCAGGTCTTCCGCGTCGCGGTAAGAACCCAAGGTCTCGGGCGGGATGCCCAGTTCCTTGAACGCCGCGGCGACGATCTTGAACCGGCCGATCTTTCCGGTGACCTTGCCGATGCTGTCCTCGAGCGCGGCCAGCGCCGTGTCGAAGTTCTTGCCGTCGCCCGTCGCCTCCTGGGCGACGAAGCGCCATTCCTGCAGGCTGTCGGCGGAGATCTGCAGCTTCTTCGACGCGTTGTCGATTTCCAGCGCGTCGGCCATGCCCCCGCGCGCCTTGTCGACGGCGAACTTGGCCGCCAGGAAGGCCGCGCCGATGACGGCCGCGGCGGCGACGCCGGCCGCGCCCATGGCGCCGAACACCCGGCCCAGACCGCCGGCTTCCGACGCGAGGCCCTGGATGCCCAGCTTGGCTTCGTTGACGCCGGCGCTGACGCCCTTCAGCGCCGCGTTTCCCGCCGCCTCGCCAACGGCGATCTCGGCCCACATCTTTTTGCCGGATGCGGCGATCTCGTTGAAGGTGGTCTTGACCAGCGCGCCGCCCTCGACGACGAGGCGCACGCCGGCTTCGAAGAGGTTGCTCATGGGCGCGTCGGCGAGCGGCGCTCGCCGTCCTCTTCACTTGTCTTTGGGTTTCTGCAGCCGCGACACGGCGCAGGCCTCGAAGGCGTCGAGCAGCACGCTCAGGATCGGCCACGCGACACCGGGGCAGCGCCGCGCGATCTCAGCGCGATCCAGCCGCGGCGCGCCGAAGCCGCCGCCGGTCCAGACGCCGAGCGACGGGGCGAGCGGGCGGCGCGGCGTCAAATCCCCGTTCGGTCCCTTGACGATCTCAGGCGGCGCCAGCGCGTGCCACAGCGCCAGGCCCTCCTCAGTGATCGGCGCGTTCTCTACCGCCGGGCAAAATTTTCCTCGGGCGCCGCGGAGGTCGCGGCTGCAGGCGGCGTCGGCGTTTCTGCATCCGAAACAATATTCGGGTCCGACGTCTCCTCGGCCTGGGAAGAGCCAGGCGGCGAGGGCCCGAAGCCTTTTTTTTCGATGACCAGGATGCGTTCGAGCTCCTCGACAGCGCGCATGAAGCGCTCGCGCACCGATTCCTGGCGCATCAGCATGGCGAGGTTGGCGCGCGAGACCTCGGCCGGTTCGACGACGACCCGTCCGTCGCGCTCGACTTCCTGCTGAATGCCCTCGATCCCGGCGACGGCCAGCATCCCGATCTCGACTGCGCCGATGATGAGGCCGATGCCGGTCATGGTGTCGGCGTCGGTCGCGTCGAGATAGGCCCCGGTTTCGTCGGGCTTGTCGAAGCCGTAGGCGGCGAGCGCGGTGCGGCCCTTGCGCGCGCTGAAAATCGCCTCGAGGGTGCGCTGTTTGGCGAGCGCGAAGTCGGGGGATTCCAACCGCTTCAGCGTCAGCCAGACGGTCCCGGGCGGCGCGCCGAACAAGTCGGAAAAGTCCCTGCGTTCCGGATCGCGCAGCTGGGATAGGAGGATCATGGGCGGGAGGTCCCAGGTTGAAGGGTGGCGTTACGCCGGGATGTAGGCGGCGACGTCGTTGGTGATGGCGATGGTGGTCGCCGGGTAGTCTCGTCCTGGAAGCCCTTGAAGGCGATGGTGCGCTCGATCAGGTCCGGGCCCTTGATGTTCACCGGCGGGCTGTCGAGCAGGCAGTTCTGCATGTTCAGGTCGATCTCGTGGCCTTCGATCGCGCCCAGCATGGCGAACTGCGAGGTGAACACCGTATCGGCGTTATCGAGGGTGTCGAAGCTCTCGCCGTTGTCGCGGAACACCGCCCCGCCGTTGATGACCTGCGGCACGCCCGGGCGCAGCCCCGCGAGGGTGGCCGTGGTGGACAGGAAGGCGTCTTCCTCGACCTTGCGGTCCCAGCCGTAGTTGCCGGACAGGCAGTTGGCGGCGGCGGTTCGTTGACCTTGTAGAGGCCGCGATTGACCGGCGCTTCGGCCGGAACGGCGGTGACGGCGCCGTCGAGCGGATCGTCGGCCAGGGCCATGGACAGCCAGCGGAACTTGGCGTCGAGATCGAAATCCTGGACGCTCTCGCCGGTGAAGGAAAGGGTCAGGGCCTCGAACAGGAAGCCGCGATAGATGCGCACCTGGGCGCCGGCGTTGAGCAGCTGCACGCAGCCGTAGCGCACCAGCTTCTGGCCGGAGTCCCAGGTGTGGACGTAAGGCCCCATGCCCGTCTCGCTGACCGGGTCGCCGAGGAAGGTGTAGAGCAGCAGCCCAAGCTGGCGGGTGTCGAGGTCGAGCTTGGCGCTGGCGCTGCCCTTCAGGAACCCGTCGCGCGGCTTGGTCGGGTCGAGCGGGTTCTGCCGCGTCGGCGCGCCGAGTTTGGGGCGTTCCTTGCGCTGGCGGTTGGGCATGAAATCGAAGGTCAGGCCTTCGATGTTCTGCCACGCGGTCGGATCGGTATCCAGATCGGCCATGATGCCGACCCGTACCTCGATATCTGAGCCATAATTTTGGGAGTCGGACATGGACGACGTCCTCTTTCATCAGAGCGCAGAACGGGGGCGGCCGGAATGCCGCCCCCGTCGGTTTATCGCGCTCGGGGTTTATGGGGGTGTGGTCAGCGAGCGCCGCCGACGCCGAGGTCGAGCGGCGTCGCGACGCGTCCGCCGGCCTTCTCGATGGCGGCCTGTTCGGAAACCGGCACGGCGCGCAGGAAGCCGTGCGGGGGCACGACCATGGTCACCGTGGCGCCGGGTGCGGGCTTGCGGCTCGGGCGCCGGTTGCGGCGCGGCGGCGAGGGCCGCGGCTTCTTCTTCGGGCGTGAGGGCTTCAGTCATTGTCGGTCTCTCCGATGCGGCGCGCGAGCGCCGGAGACGAGCGTTTCAGCTCGGCGATCTTGGCGTCCTTACGGGCGACGGCGGCGTCGAGCTGGGCGATCTGCCCGATCGCCATGTCGACGACGGTCGCGGCGGCCGGGTTGGAGGCCGCCAACAGGTCGCGCTCGCGCTTGAGCAGGGTCAGGATGCCGGCGCTGGATGCGGCCGGGGCGCTCACGTCTGGCCCAGCGGATCGTTCGAGCGGACCCGGATGGTGAATGGGATGATGTTGGCGGTGGAGTTGGGCTCGGATCGTCGTCTTCCTGGCCGTCGCCAAGCGGCGAGCCGATGAAACAGCGCTCGACGGCGCCGCCGAGGGTGAAGCTCGCCACCGGAATCTGAGCGAGCGCCGCTCGTCCGAGCTGCAGCTTGGCCTCGCGGTCGGGCTGCGACGCGGACTTCGCATCGAGCACGACCTGGATATAGCGGTCGACCACGTAGCGCGCCGCGCCGGAGCCGAGGGTCTGGCGCACGACGACGGTTTTCATCTTCTGCACCGTGGCGAGAAAGCCGATCGCGTCGGCGTCTTGGGTCAGGCCCTTGTCGGCGGAATCGTCGATGTCGAGCTGGGTCGGACCGGACAGAAACCCGGCCGTCACCAGCGCCGCCGCGACCGCGGCGGTGAAGGCGGTGTAACCGTCTTCGATCGGATTAGGCATCGGACGGCCCCGTGAGCTGGAAGGAAGCGCCGGCGATGGCTTTCTGCATGCCGATCACGAAGTGGCCGGCGGCTTCGCCCGGGGCGCTCGCGTTGAAGCGCGTGCGGATGACGCCGCCGTGCAACAGGCGCGGCAGGCGCGGCTCGTGCAGCACCCAGAACACCACCACCTGGTCGGTCTTGCGCCCGATCTTGCCGCGCACGCCGGCGGAACGGCGGCGGCGGCTGGCCTGGCGGCCGTGTTCGACCTCGGCGATGAAGAAACCGAGCAGCTTGCCGCCGCCTGACGATTTCGAGGCCACGAACTGCAGCTTGCCGAAGGCGCGCTTGGCGACATCGAAGCTCGAGGTCGCCGCCGCGCCGCGGCCCGCGGGACGGCGCAACCGACCGCCCCAGACTTCAGGGTTGGGCACCAGCGCGCCGCGCTTGCCGTGGACGGTGACCGTCGCGCCCTGTTCGAAGGCGAGGACCACCTTGGGCATGGTCGAATAGATGACGCCGGCCGGCGACAGGGTATGGGTGCCGGGGCGTGGATAGACCCGCATGCGCCAGGTCTTGGCGAGTTGTGCGCCGCGCGCCAGGCCGGACGCGGCGAGGTCCTGGCGAAGCTTGCCCTGCCAGTTGCCGAGCGTGGTTGCCACGGCATACCGCCCCGCGGCTTCGATGCGGCGCAGACCGCCCTCGACCTGGCGGTCCCAGTCGCCGCGGAAGGCGGCGTGGAGTTGAACCGAAAAGGCGTCGAAGGCCATCAGGACAGCGCCACGCCGGCGGACAGCTTCGCCAGCCACCAGGTCCCGTCGCCGGGCGCCGTGGGTTGTCCCTGGATGGCGTAAACGCGGGTGCAGGCGTTCACCGTGCGCGTCCCGTCGCTCGCCACATCGACCGGGCAGAGGATCGAGCCGCCCTTGGGACAGGCGACCTGGGCGACCAGGAACTCTGCGATCGGGTGCGACGAGACGACGTTCATCCGGTCGATGACGTCGGGGTCCTCGGGCCGGGTGATCTGGACATCCACGGCGATGTCGTCGCCGGAACCCGGACGGAAGATGGCGGGGTCGGTGAGCGTGGCCTGAACCGCAGCGTTCACCAGGGCGAGCTGATCGCTGAACGGCATGGCTCACCCCAAAGTCCAAAAGCGTACCGGGAAAGAGGTTGCGGGCGAGGGCCTCCCTCCCTCGCCCGCGCCACGCGCGCCGGACGGTGACGACGGGCGCGCGTGGAGGCTCAGGTCGCGGAGGGCGCCGCGAGATCGATGGGCGCAGCGCCGCCGCCGGCGGCGAGCTTGGCCTGCTCGCCCTTCACCAGTTTGCGGGCTTGGCCCGACTTGACCAGGGTGTCGGCGTGGGACGGCGCGGCGGTGACCAGGCGTTTGCGCGGGATGCGCTCGCCGGTGGCGGGATGCAGCAGGCGCGAGGAGGTGGTGACGAGGGACACCCGCTTCGAGGGCGTCGCGGGCTTGGGGTCGGGCTTGGGGTCCGCAGCGGCGGCGGCGGTCGGCCCGGTGTCGGTCGGGGTCATGGCGGGAACCTTTCAAGGGCGGAAGAGGGAGCGAGGACTCCCGGGGTGAGCCGGACGCCCTCGCAATGCGGGCGCAGACGCCAACGCCATCCGGGCCCGCAAGCCGAAGGCGTAGAAGGCTTCAGCTCAGCGCGATCAGCTCGCCAGGCGCGAGCCGGTGAACAGCGCTTCGGGACGGGTGCAGATGTTGATCGGGTTCGACTGGGCCTCGATGTTGATGTGCTTTTCCTTGGTCTCGTCCAGGGTCGCCATCACGTACTTGGGCAGGCCGAGCCGGTTCACCGCAGAGAACCAGTCCGCCGGCGCGAAATAGGTGCGGAACAGGTTGGGCACGCCGAGCGGGACGAACAGGCATTCGTCGGTCGGGATCTCCACGTTGCCGAAGCCGGGGTAGTGTTCGAAGGTCACGCCGCCGTAGTTGATGATCTCCGTGGTGGGGTCTTCGCGCAGCTGGGCGGCCTGTTGCTGGTTCAGGTAGGTCTGGCGCAGTTCCGGGTTCTGGATCAGGTCCTGCCAGAAGGCGTCGCCGCAGGGGGCCCAGACGCCCTTCACGATCGGCTGGTTGTTCAGCGCGATACGCAGGTTGTTGCGCATGGTGAACAGCACGCCGTTCACCGAGGACGGATCGACAGGATCGTGGTCGGCGGCGAGGTCGAGGAAGACGGTGTCCGGCTGGCTGACGTTGAAGGCGTCGAAGATGTCGAGGATGACGGTTTCGCCGTCCGCATCGAGCACCTGGCCCTGCAGCGCGCCGAGGCGGTGATATTCCAGGGTGTTGTCGAGCGACATCGACATCTGGTCGAGCTTTTCGTCGACCTTTTGCTGCACGCCCTGCATCTCGTCCGCCGAGCCGAAGGCGCGCACGCCCTGCAATTCGTCGGCCTGGAGCTGGTCGCGGACGGGAAGGTGCGGCGCTTCGACCGAAATGGCGGTGCGCTTGCCCGAACGCATGCTGGTCGCCGGGCCGCCGCGGGGGGCGTTCGGCACGATGATCAGCTCGGTCCCACGGCGCTCGATGATCGCCGAGGTGGTGTTGATGCCGCTTTCCTTGAAGATCCCCAGATCGGAGATGCGCGAGGGCGCGATCGAGCGCAGGTTGACGGCGTCGGTGAGCGTCGCCATCGCGAAGATGTTGGAGTTGAAGATATCGACGAGGTTGTCCATGGCGATTTCCTTTTCGAGGGCGACCGCCTGGGCGGTCGTGCCGTTGAGATGCAAGCGCCGCCGCAAGTGGGTGCGGCGGCGCTCAGGCTTTCGGGTTCGCCCGCGGTTAGCGGACGATGATGGGCGGGTTCAGGGCGGCGAGCTGGGCGGTCCCCAGCGCGCTCTCGGCGCTGTCGGCGCCCCAGTCGAGCAGCGCGGCATCGACTTCGGCCTGACGCTCGATCGTGGTGATCTGCAGCGCGGCGCCGCCGGCGGTGACGCCGCCGTCGTAGGCGATGGCCGCGGCGAGCTGGCTGCCGTCCGTAGCGGCGGGATTCCACGGCACGACGCGCTCTGTGCCCGCGGCGTAGGACACGGCGAAATAGACCTCGTCTTCCGCCGTGTAGTGCGCGCCGGCATCGTCGGCAGGCGTGAAGTTGATCGACCCGACGTAGGCCGTTCCGACCTTGCCGACGCCGTCGATCGTGCCGTCCGGCTTGTAGACGGTGAAGGCCGCGGTCGCGCCGGTCGCGTCGAACTTGACGACATAGGTTCCCGCCGGCGCGCCGGCCGTGCTGGTGATCGCGGTGATCGCGCCGTCGCCGATGTTGCCGACCTTCGCGGTCTTGACGACGGTCGCCGCGCCGAGCGTCTTGATGCCCAGCACCGTGCCGGGCTTGGTCGTGACGCTGGAATCCTGCGTGCGCGAGCCGCGCGAGAAGGTGCGCGGGCCTTCGGAGATCAGAAACTCGCCTCTCCAGGCGCCTTCAGTGAAAATGGTCATGATGTTTTCTCCTCGGCCGGGGTTGCGGCCAAAGCTTTCAGGGTGACGACGGCGATCCTGGTTGGCCTCTTTCTGACGAAAGATGGCGCGGGAGGGTCGCCGTCGCCGGCTAAGGCCGGGTCAGAATCCTGGCCCGGGGATCGGTGTCAGGCGCGAGCGCCGCGCGCGGGCTTTTGCGCGCGGCGGTCGTAGATGGCCTTGTGGTCGAGCTTGGCCGGCGCGCCGCGGCCGGGCGCCGTTACGACGGTTCCCGGTTCGGCGACGGAGTCGGCGCCGAGACGCGGAGCGCCCTGCATCTGGGCGGCGAGCTTGCCGACCTTGGGCGTCGCGGCAGCGCTGGCCTTGAACTGGGCGAGCGTCTGGCCCGAGGCGATCGCGGCCATGGCGAGTTGCGGATGCGCCGCGGCCTCGGGCGACGCGGCGATCTTCGTGGCTTCCGGCTCGCCGTCCGGGTTCTTTTCAGGGTCTTCCGGGTCGGCGTCGGGATCGTCCGGGTCGGCGTCATCGTTGTCGATGTCGTCGTCGGCGGTTTCCTTAATCGCCGCGGCGAGCGCGACGGCCTTGGTGTCTTCGATGCCGACCTTGGCGGCGGCGGTGCGTAGGGCGCTGCGGCGCATGGGCTTGTTCTCCGTGGTGGATGCGGCGGCAGCCGCGGGTTGAGGTTGAACGGCAGAGCGAGCGCCGCTCGTTTGGACGAGGGTCTGCAGTTCGGCGAAGGCCTCGGGCTCCGTCATCACCGCGTCGATCAGGCCGATCGAGACGGCGGATCGCGCGGGGTCGGAATGCTGCCCGAGGAAGACGCCGGCTTGCGTGGCGATGACGGTTTCGGCCGAGAGGCTCGGGCGACCGGCGACGACGTCGCGGACGAAGATCGCGCCCAGCTCGTCGATCTCGGCCTGCAGGTCGGCCTGGGCCTCGGTGCTGAGCGGTTTGTAGGGCGAGCCGTCGGTCTTCTTGGCGCCGAACTGGATGTGCTGGACGGTGAAACCGTCCTTGGCCAGTGCGCCGGACATATCGCAATGGGTAATCACGGCGCCGATCGAGCCGACCAGGCCGAGCTGTGAGGCGATCAGGCGACCGCCGGACGCGGCGAGCCAGTAGCCCGCGCTGCAGGCCGTTTCGCAGAAGCCCCACACGGGCTTGAGCTGGCGAAGGGCGCGCAGTTGCGCGGCGCAGGCGATCAGGCCGTCGCCGGCGATGCCGCCGGGCGTGTCGTAGTGGACGAACACGGCCTTGACCCGTTCGTCGGCGGCGATCTCGCCCAGGGCGCGGGAGATCAGGTCATAGCCCCAATAAACCGTGACGTTGCCGTCCCAGTCCTCATAGGCGAAGCCCTGGGTCATCAGCGGCCCGGAAATGTCGATCAGGGCGATGCCGTCGCAGAGCGCCCAGCCGAAGCCCTCGTCGTCGGGCTCGCCGGACAGATCTTCGAGCCAGACGGGCCAATAGGCTTCGGGCGACGGGCGCTGGTCGCCGGTTGCGGGCGTTGCGGCCTCGGGCGCACGCGCAGGCGCCAGGGCGGCTTTCGCGCGGCTGAAGAACGCGCCGAAGCGGCCGACCGGGCGCTCGAACTGCAGCCGACCGCGCGACGGATCGAGCGCGCGCAGCTCGTGCGCGTAAGCCTCGACGGCCGTGGAGCGCATGAGCAGCGGTCGCCCCGCATAACGCGCGGCGAAGACAACGGGGTTGAAGCGCATGTCGTTTCCTTCAGACCGTGCGGGGACGCCAGGCGCGCGACGGTCGCGAGGCGAGCGCGGCCTGGTGCATGAGCAGGTGAGCACGGGACCGGCCGTTCAGGACGTCGGCCCGGATCTGCGCGTTGAGTCGGCTGACCGCGACCGGGACGCCGGCGATCGGCGCGCGCGACTTCGGCAGCTCGCGATAGGTTTTCATGGTCGGTTCCTTCAGCCCGCGACGGGCGCGAGCGGTTCAGGAGCGAGCGCCGCTCGTTCGAGCGATGCCGCCATCGCCGGCGAAAGCACGCTACGGCGGCCTTCCTTCTTGTCGCCGGGGCGCTCGTCTTCGGGCGCAGGCTCGCCGGCCGGTTCGCCGGCGGCGTCGGAGGGGGACGGCGCCTGTTTGGTCGGGTTCTTGGTGTCCTGGACGGCCTGGGCGTCGGCGGTGTTGGTGGGCTCGAGGCCGTATTTCTTGCGGGTCTGCAGCTCGGCGCCCTGCTGTTCGAGGTTTTCTTCCCAGTCCATGCCCTGGTCGGCGCATTCGTTCTGCAGCGTCGAGGTGCCGGCTTCGATGCGGGCGGCGGCGGCGAGCACTTCTTTCACCGGATCGATGTAACCGCGCGCCGGGCCGATCCATTCGCATTCGACCCAGGCGTCGGGGTTGTCCCAGAAGGTCGGGCAGCCGGGCGGCAGTTCGATCTCGCCGGAGTTCGATCGCCTCTTCCAGCCAGGCCATGTAGAGCTGATCGGCGATCTGGGCCTTGATCAGGCCGCGCAGGGCGAGGATTTCCTGCCACGCGATGGAGAGCGCGGCGCGCGCCGACGAATAGTTCGTCTGGCTGAAATCCATGGTCATTTCTTCGTAGGTCACGCCGAGCGATGCGGCGATCAGACGAAGAATCGAGCGGGTGAAGTCGGCGAAGCCGGCGGTTTCGCGCGCCGTGGTCAGCATCTCGGCTTCGTCGCCGGGCGCCAGCACCTGGAAGGCGGCGTCGTCGAGCTTGACGGTGTTCTTTTCGTGCCAGGCCGAGCGGTCTTCGGTGTAGCCGCGGAAGTCCTCGACGTCGAAGCCTTCCTTGATGGCGTCGACGCCGCTTTGCGTCTTGATCACGCCGAGCTGCAGGGCGTTCAGCGTGGTCGCCTGCAGCGTCGCGTCGGAGAACTTGTCCAGCGCTTTCATGTAGCGCAGGCAGGCGACGAATTCGGTCACGCCGCGGGTGAGGCCCGCGCGCTTCTGGTCGTAGGCGTGCAACACCTGCGGACGGCCCTCGGGCGTCGCATGGCGCAGCCACGGACGCCACTGGAACGTCTCGATCGTGCCGATCAGGTCGGCGGGGTGACGCTCCCTGATCCAATAGCGCCACGGGATCAGGTTCAGCGTGCGCTCGACGCCGCCGCGCAGATAGAGCGTGTTCGGACGCCCGGCAGGGTTGGACAGGCGGTCCGGATCGACGATGCGGGCGCGGGTCTTATACTTGGTCGGCTCGTCGCCGGCGTATTCGACCAGGATCAGGGCTTCGCCGTCCTGCACCAGGTGGAAGGCCGAGGCGCGCAGCACCTGGCCGAAGGTCTTGGTGCGCTCCGCGTCGGCGGTGAAGGTCGGGCCGTAGGCCCAGGCGTTGAACTTGGCCGAGATCTGGCTGCGCAGCTCGCGCGCCTGGTCCGGCGTGACGCCCAACGCGCGGGCCGACAGGCGCGGCGACAGACGCCATTTGAAGCCGACGACGGCGTTGACCTTGCGCTGGGTGACCGATTTGCCGACCGGCGTGTTGCGCGCGATGTCGCGCGCGCGGGCGACCAGGGTGTCGCGGTCCCAGAAGGTGTCGGCGTCGGCGCTCTGGATGTTCGCATACCAGCCGCGCATGAAGGTGCCGCGATGCGACGCGCCGTCGTTCGGATGAAAGAACCGCCCCTCGCGGTCGGTCATCTCAGCGGTGCGCTTCACGCGCGCGATCTCTTGCGTCGAGATCGCACGACCCTTGGCGTCGATGAGACCACCCATGCGCAGACCCTCAGACGCTGAAGCGGATACGCCCACGCGGGCGGAAGGGCCGGTTGGTCACGGGCGCACAGGCCTGCGCCTCGAGTTGCTCGATCAGCTCGGTGAGCACGGCGATGTCGGCCTTGCCATATTCGACCGTGCGGCCGTTGGAGACCACCTTGGCGATCTGCTGTCCCGTGGCGAGCTTGTCGCGCGCCGCGCGCAGGTTCGTGAGCCGCGTCTGATCGTCGGAAGACAGGGCCATGGTGAACCTCAGGAGAACAGCGGCTTGCGGCCGGCGGGCTCAGGCACAGGCGCGGGCTTGTCGAACAGCGTCGGCGCCGGCGCGCCCTCGCGGTTCGCGCGCGTCGCCCAGTCGATGCCCTCGCCGGGACCGCCCTTGCGCGGCGGCGCGCCGACGCCAAGCGACCAGGCCAGAGCGCGCGCGCCGACCCAGATGTCGACCCATTCGTTGCGCCGTCCGCTCATCACGGCCCAGCGGCGATCGGTCTGGCCGGTCTTGGCGTTGCGTTCCTCGATCAGGTGTTCAGCGGTGATCTGCTGACACCAGTTTTCGTCTTCGGCGCGCGACCAGTGGCCGCGGCCCTGCAGGCGCACGGCGTAGCCGGCCTCGATCGAGGTTTTCAGCGACCAGGCCAGCAGGCTCTTGGTTTCCCAGGTCCCCGACGGCCAGAGTTTTACCCGGCCGGAGAGACGCCCGGACTGGACGACCTTGACCATCTTGGGCTTGCCGAGGATCGGGATTTTCCAGCCCGGTCGGCCGTCCATGGCGTAGCAGTTGGGCCGCCCGCGCGTGAACGAGTAGCAGCGCTGGGTCCGAAAGCCCGTGTCGAGGCCGAACGCCTCGATCGGCAGCGCGCCGCCGTCCGCGTGCGGATAGTGCCGGCGCGTGACCTCGTCGAGCGCGCGCCAGACGTCGTCGCCGGCGGTGTCGCCGTCGATCACGCCGCGGTCGACGACCCACCACTCCGCGCCGGGGCCCCAACCGATGACGCCCCATTCCAGGTAGCCGCCCTGCACGTCGGCGAAGCCGGTCAGGACGCCGGCGCCGGCGGGAACGATCTCGCGGTCGTAGTCTTCGCGCAGGCGGTGCAGGTCTTCCCAGGCCAGCGCGTCGATCGACGGGTCGTAGGCGCGGCCGAAGGTCTGTTGTTCGAGCGCGATCTTGTCGCTGGGCGTCTTGGCCTCTGCGATGGTGGTCGCGATCTTGTCGAAGCTGATCAGGCCGCACATGGCCTGCCAGATGTAGTAGCCGGGCTCGCGGCCTTCGGTCGCGCGCGCGCGCCAGTGGTCGATGTCGGCGGCTTCGATGAAGGCCGGCGGTTGCGGGTTGGCCTCGTCGTCCGCGGCGCGGAAGCCCGCGATCCAGACGCCGCGCTGGCGCCACGTCGGACGGTCGGTGTCCTCGACCAGGGCGTGACAGCCCGGGCAGACGAAGTGATGGCCGAAGGTTTCGCCGCCGGGGACGAAGCCCTCGGGCTCAAAGGCGAAGAAGCCGTCACAGTGCGGGCAACAGCCGTAGAACCGGCGACCGTCGCTCGCTTCGTAAGCCTCGGTGACCGGGCATTCGCCGATCATCCCCGGCGTGGAGACCATCAGCTCCTTGGAGCCGAGCACGCTGTAGGCGGCCTGGCGCTCGCGCGCCTGTTTGATCGGCGCGCCGCGGGAGCCGACCTCTTTGTCGGTGTTGGCGACCTCTTCGAGGATCAGAATCCCCGGCGGAGATCATCTGCAGCTCTTTCGGGCTGCTCAGCGGGAAGAGTTGGATGTAGCCGCCCGAGAGAAGCCGCTTGTAGGTCGAGGTCGAGCCCTGTTCGTCGCGGGTCGAGACGGGCTTGACGCGGTGGCGCAGCTCCGGCGTGGCGTCGACCACGCACTGGAACTTCATCCGATTATATTTCTGCATCTCCGTGATCGACGGCAGGCCGATCGCGAGGGGACGCGGGTTGTTGACGATCTTCCAGGCCGCCCAGCACTGGCCGATGGTCGATTTCGCCGACTGAGCGCCCCCGATGCCGGTCACCCGCGTGCAGGGATCGTCCGGATGCAGCCGGTCGAGCGGCTCGCGCAGATATTCGACGCCTTCGAAGCTGATCGGCCCGGGCCGGGGCGTCCCCAACTCGGGCGGCATGACCAGACGGCCTTCGCACCAGGCGCTGATCGACTGATCGGGCGCCGGCGCGAGGGTTTGCGCGACGCTGAGCAGCACTGCGGCGGCGGCGGCCGAGAGTTGGACGCTCATTCGGCGGCTTCGAGGGCGACGTCTTCCTCGACCGGCATGCGAGCGGCGCTCGGATCGGCCAGATGCTTGGTCGCCAGCTCGGCCAGACGGTCGGAGGCCTTCTGCAGGGCGGCTTTGCGCGCCTGGCGGACGGCGGCGGCGACATCGCGGCCGAATTTCGCGGCCAAACCGGCTTCGGCGCGCTCCAATTCGCTCAGAAGCGCCTGGATGGTCGCGTTGAGCAGGGCCTGAACCTCGCCGGCAGGGACCAGCTCCCCCTGTTCGAGGGCGAACTCGCGCTCTTCGCGCGCAATCCGCAGTTCCTTGATGCGCAGGTTGGCGTCGCCGAGGGCCTTGGTCTGAAAACCGTCGACCGCGTGCTGGCGTTTCAGCGCGCCGCCGTGGATTTGCGGCTCGAGCTCAGTCTCGACGCTGTCCGCGCCCTGCCCGACCTGCGCCGCCTTCTCCGCGACGAGGATATTCTCGCCGCGATGCTTCAGCAGGACGCCCAGATCGACGAACCGCACCCGCCCGCGCTTCTCGTTCGGGATCTCTGGGAAGCGATCCAGATACCGCGACAGTGTCGAGTGATGCGCGGGCTTGCCCGCGGCGCCGAGCGCCGCGCTCGCCTGCGCCAAACTCACCATCCCGTGCGCATTCATGCGTGACCCGTGCGACCCGTGCGCCATCCGTGCCATGCACGCACCAATCCCCCACTAAAAGACCCCCGGACCTCGAAATGCCGTATAAGGCTTGGCGTTCGGGGAAGGACCCGCGGGCTTTGGGGCCTCGTGGGTGGGGGAGGCTTGCCGGTGGGGAGTGCTTCGCGGTAGGCGCGACTGCGCCCGCCGAGCGGGAGCCGGGCGGGCGCAGGGAGAACAACATGCGCTTTGTGTGGGTGATTCCGGGGCGCAATCAAGTCTCGCGTCGAAGGTAGTAACCGGCCATGCGGTCGAGGGCGCTTTCGGTGTGGATGGCGGCGGCGGTGCGCAGCTCTCGCACGTTGGAGATCCGGTCACCATCCGTCGCGTGGCCCACGTCGGTCAGGGAGAGGCCGAAGACCAGGGTTCCCCACACGGACAGCCGTTCCTTGCGGGTGAGGTACTGCTGGGAACGTCCCAATCGGTCGAGGGCGGCGATCACGCGTTCAGGTTCGCCCCGCCAATAGCCTGAGCCGCCACTGAACCCATCGTAGCCAGCGACCAGCTTACCGATCGTCGCGCCTTCGACGTCGCGCATGAACCGTTCGGCGACACGGACCAGCAGGGCGGACAGGCCGGTGTCCTTCAAGCGCTTGAGACCGCCGTCGCCGCGCAGCACGCGGATGTAGATCGGCGCGCCGTCTTCGGCGATCTCCTTGATCACCCGGTCGAAGCCGAGATCGCCGCGCAGCAACCGATCCAGCGTCGGCACGCCGGCCGAGCCGTTCTCGATCTTCTCGGCCTCTGTCTTCACGCCGACGGCTTGGCGAACCGCTTTCAGCGCATGGCCGGCGATCACGAACCGCGCGGCTTCGGGCGACAGGTCGCGCAGGCCCGACGCCTTGCGACCGGCTTTGCCCTTGGGCGCTTTGGCGGCGAGGACGAAGCGCGGCAACAGCCGCTCGAGATCGGCCTGCCAGGGTTCGAGCACTTCCTGCGTCGCACTTCGCTCCTCGTCGGTGACGTGCAGGCGTCGCTCGATGCGTGCGGCCAAACGAGCGGCGCTCGCCACGTCGCGGCGATCGAGCTGCAGCTGGACATCCGACAGCGCGCCTTCGAGCCAAGCGCCAGGCCGCATCAACGGCAGCACCATGGTGACGCCGCCCAGGCGCACAAGCTCGCATTCGCGCGGCTTTTCCTTAGGGCATAAGGCGTTCAAGCCCGACCGTCCCAGGGCGTCCCACAAAACGTCCCAGCTAAGTGTTTAGATATATTCATAGATTCATTGATTGGGACGATTGGGACGATTGGGACGGTCGTGCGCACGCGTACGTGTGCCCGTGGGCGTGCGGGAGTTGTTTTTGACCGTCCCAATCGTCCCAACCGTCCCAGCGACGGTTTTACGCCATGAATTCAGTGCCATCGCTGGTACGCTCCCATTGTTGATCGCCGTCCCGCACCGTCCCAGCGCGCTCCAGGCCCTTCAGCCAGGGGGTCAGGGGAATGCCCAACGCGCGCTCCTGCACACCGACGCCGAAGCGAAGCGACGCCTTGGACGGCCGCGGGGCGAACTCTTCGCCCAGGTCTTTCAGGTAGAGCAGCGAGCGTCGCCAATCGCGGAACCGGGTGTTGCCGAAGATCCGCGTCAGCGCCGGATGATGGTTGGCCACGAACAGCCACGGCGCGCCGTCGACCTTCATCGAGCGCAAGCCGCACGCGCGCAGCAGGTCCTCGTCGTCGCGATTGTCGATCACCACGCGCCGCACCACGTCGCCCAGCGACAGGCGTCGATCGTTGCGCGCCACGCCGGCGTCGGACGCCATCAGCTGCGCAAAGGCGTCCTGGCCGTCGTTACGAACCGTCGATTCCGTGACCCGCTCGTCCAGCAAGCCGCGCCACAACCGCACTTCCTCGCGCGCCGTCGACTGATCGAGCGGCTTGTCGGCGAGCAACAGCCGGCGGCCGGCGGCGAGCGTCGCAATCAGGTCGGCCGTGCGCGGCTGTTCGCCGTCTTCGGTCAGCACGGCCTTGATCGCCGCGGCGTCATCGCGGAACCGCGGCGCGTGCGTAATGGCGCGCCACAACAGCTTGGGCGAGAGCTTGGTGGCGTCGGCCATCAACGCCTTGAGTTCGACCTCTGTCGCCAACACGCGCGCCGCTTCACCCGGGGGCGCGGGGGTGTTTAGCGGCAACAGGCGCAGTTCCGCGACACGCGTCGCCAACGCCGTCGACAAGGCCGGCGGCGTCACAGCGGCCATCATCACCGCGCCGACCGCCGTCTGCGTGCGCGTGCCGCCGGCGTTGTCGCTCTGTTTGTGCGTCGCGCCGGTGCCGGTCGCCATGCGCAACAGGATGTCGAGCACCCGGTCGATCGCGCCTTGCGCCTCGCGCGTGTCCTGCGCCTCGATCTCGTCCATCACGATCGGGCGCGCCATGCCCGAGATATCCTCGCGGAAACCGGCGTCGGAAAAACTGGTCAACAGATCGCCCGACACAGCGCTCAACAGCGCATGCACGAACATCAGAAAGGTGGTCTTGCCGGAACCGGCCATCGCGTACATCAGCATATGCACGCGGAACGCAGGAACCGCGCCCAGCAACGCCGCGCCGATCCAGCCGAGACACGCATCCGCGCCGGTCAGGCCGTCGTCGCCGATGCTCTCGAAACGCCACAGGTCGAGCTTCTGGCGCACCCACTCGCCGTTCGCGCGTTTCGCGCCGGGCTCAGGCTCAGGCGACGGCGGTTCGAGCAGATAGATCGGCCCGGTCCTGGCCTGGCGCAGCGCCGCCGCCACACTCAGCTTGATCGGCTCGCCGGCCAGCGGGAACGCCCATATCTGGTCGCCCTTGTGCAGCACCACGCCGCCGGCAGGCCCCGGCCAGACGCCGAGCGAACGCTGCGGTCGCCGCGTGTCGAACTTGCCCGCCAGACGGCACTGTCGCACGAACCAGATGGCGCACAGTTCGCGCTGGAACTTCTGATCCGCGTCGCGCCACGGCGTCAGGAACGACACGCCCGCCTGACAGGCGAAGATGTCGGTACGCAGCATCCCCGCGACCTTGCTCGCCACCTCCTTGCGCAGCTCACCCTCGGGCATGGCAAAATGCACATAGCCGCGCGAGAAGCCGAGCGGCACGACGGGGCATTCTTCCAGCTTGGGGTTGGGGAACGCGCCGAGCTTCGCCTCCGTGCCTTCGTCGGCGTCCTGCATGGGATCGCAGGCCAGGGTGTCATAGTCGGACGTGAAGGGTGTTTCGCTCATGCCGCGACCCTCGCGCGCATCAGTTCGTCGCAGAAATCGAACCCAGGCGGCGGCGCGATGGCGATGGCGTCGATGCCGGTGCGTCGCCACGCCTGGGTCGCCAGACGGCCGCACAGCTTGGCCCGCGCGGCCCGGTCCAGCTCCATCCGGCACGGCTTGCCGCGCACCGTGCGGCCCATGACGTTGATCGGGCTCATGTCGTGATCGCAACCGACGACGACGCGCTTCCACGGCGCGTCCGCAGGCGGCGACCACAAGAACGGCGCGCGCTCCGGATCGGCCTGGACATTGTTCACGTCGAGGCAGCCGTCGTCATAGAGCGCGCCCCCCTGCAGGTCGTTCAGCGACAAGGCCGCAACCGCGCGCACGCGTTCGCCGCGCCGCTCGGCCAACGTCGCCATCGCCAGGGTGGTCTCACAGCCTTCCGCGACGCAGAGATCGCCGTCGCCGGCAGGCCCGATCAGCCACGCGCCGCCGGGCAGGCCGTCGGCGTCTTTCTGCGGCCCGAGCATCAGCTTGCCCAACGCCTTGTCGCGGCCGGAACCGTCCTTCAGCAGGAAGGTCGCGTGGATGCCCGCCACGGGACCGCCAAGCTCCGTCTCGCGCCGCAACAGCATGGCCGGAAACCGCGACCAGGCGCGCGCGCCCTCGTCCCAGGCGTGATGGGTCAGGGGATGAAACCGGATGCGCGGCGCGGCGCGCGCGATGACGCTGTCGGAGATGCCGCGCGCGCGCAGATAGGCCCAGGCGATCGTGCCCTCGATCGGCCTCGACGCCGCCCACAGCGACGCCGCGCGCTCGATCTTGCGCAGCTGGCTTTCGTCGGGCGTCTTGGCCTGCGCACGCGGCGCAGGCGCGCCGTCCAGCCGCGTCGGCTCATAGCCCGCGCCCAACAGCTTGCGCGCCGCCTCCGCCGTGGTCAGGCCGTCGTGTTCGGCCACCAGATCGACGACGTCGCCATGCTTGCCGCAGACGTAACAGACGAAATCCCCGCGCTTGAGCCGCACCGCGAACGGCGCACCGACGCCCTTATTCTTCCCGGCCTTGCACAGCGGACACTGCCCGCGCCTCTCGGCCCCCGCGTTCTTCAGCGTCGTCAACTTCCCGGCGATGTCCTCGATCTTGTTCTGACGCTTTGCGTCCTCGAACAGGGTTGTGCGGATCATGCGTCACTTCCGAAGAGGCCGCCGGACGCGTCGCACGCGGCGCGGTTGATCCAGAGCACTTCGACGCGCGGGCGCGCACCGTCGGCGTGAGCCTTGATCTCGATGCGCCGCCAGTGCGACAGGCGATGGTCATAGAGCGGGTGCGCGTACCCCGAGAGCACAACGCAGGCCACAGCGCGATCGAGCTGCTCCAGCAGCTCCAGATGGGCCTGATCGTCCATCTCGTGGACGTAGCCGGTCGAGGGCGCGAGCCGCGTTCGTTTTTCCGACCTGGTGGAATGCACATAGGGCGGATCGGCGTAGAACAGCGCGTCAGGTCGGTCGAAGCGGCGGATGACATCCGCCGCGGGCCGGTTCTCGATCACGACCCCGGTGAGCCGCTCGACTAGGCCATCGAGCGCCTCGGGATAGTTGCGCCAATCGTGCGCCGGCGTCGTGCCGCTCCGGTTGCTGTCGCAGCGGAAGCCCGTCGTACGATCGGCACGGTAGGACACGTTCCCGTGGCCCATGAACGAGCGGACGATCAGCCGCCGCGCGCGCTCGACCGGCTCGGGCGTGAAGGCATACGATTGCTCGAACTCGACGCGCGCGAAGGGCGTCAGGCTCAACTGACGGCGCAGCTCACCGGCCTTGGGCCTGTCGCGCAGCACGCGGAACAGGTTGACGACATCCTCATCCAGATCGTTGTAGACCTCGGCATAGGCGCGCGGCTTACGCAACAGCACCGACGCCGCGCCGCCGAACGGCTCGACGTAGAGCCTATGAGGCGGAAAGAACGCCGCGATCTTGGCCGCAAGCCGCCACTTGCCGCCGAGGTATCGCAGCGCCGGGCGCCGAAGGTCACTCATAAGCGAGGACCTCCAACTCGTCGGCTTCCAGGCCCTCTTGCGCGGCGTCCAGCTCGTCCAGCCAGTCGATGGCCGTCTGCGCGACGTGCTCCAGCCACGCGCGCAGTTGACGCTCGCCCGTCCCCGACGCAGCTCGCGCACGGCGCACGGCGCACGGCGCACGGCGCACGGCGCACGGCGCACGGCGGAGGAGTTCAGTTCATCAAAAGTGTGGTGGCGGCGCGGGGCGAGCCCAGGGTCGAAGGCGCGGCGCGGCCCGTAGGGTCGCGTTGTGTCTTCGGGCGGTAACGAGCCCCGCGCCGCCACCACTACACCACGACCCGCTGCAGGCACTCGACCATTCCATCGGCGAGATACTTGATCCTCAGTCGCCGGGCATCGGCATAGGCATCGGCATAGGCATAGGCATAGGCATAGGCATAGGCATAGGCATCGGCATAGGCATAGGCATAGGCATAGGCATCGGCATCGGCATAGGCATAGGCATAGGCATAGGCATAGGCATAGGCATCGGCATAGGCATCGGCATCGGCATATCGCATGCGATAGGCCTTCTTCAGCGCCCCGTGCCAGACGTCGCGGTCGAACTTCTCGCCCGCGAGCGCGCGACGGTGAAGGTCCTGCAGCTCGGCGTGAGGCGCGGTGTCCTTTTCCCGCTTCTTCGCGAGATCGATCCAACCCTGACAGACGACGGTCGCGAGCCAATCATAGACGACGCTGAACGGCACGACGCCGTCTAAGCGATCCAGTTCCGCGTAGAACTTCAACCCCCAAGCCTTCGCGCCCTCAAACGACTGCGCGTCGAAGAACCACACCACCATCTTCGCGAGCCAGCGCGGCATGACAGCCGCAGGGCAATCGCTCGCGGACTTCACGTTCGGGCCAAGCACGCCCAGTGCGCAGGCAAGCGTGCGCCCTTCCTCGCCAGACGCGTGCCAGCCGTTCTGGATCAGCGCGTCGTGGTCGAGCGCATCCTTATACAGGTCGAAAGCATCGTGGGCCGTTTCCGCCGTTCTCATCGAGAGGCTCCTTTGCAGGCAAAAATCTGATCGCTCGCCCGCTCAAGCCGCGCACGCGTGCCGGGCGGGATCGCGGCGCCGCGCCAGTGGCCGGGGTGGCGTTCGAGGCGGGGTTTCAGGAACACGAACCAGGCGTAAGCGCTGGCGGTCGAGGCTTCCGGGTCGTAGCGGCCTTTCAGCATCGGCAGGCGCTCGGCGAACACATGCAGGCGCGACAGCGGCGCTGCGCCATAGAGCACGGCGTGGCGGCCGATGCCTTCCAGCGCGCGCAGCGGCATCAACAGCGCCACGCCCCGGCGCGCGCGGCGCCATGCCAGGGTGATGAACCGCTCCAGCTCGACGAACGGCGGGTTGGTGGCGATCCAGTCGGCCTCGATCGGCGCGTCCCCGTCGCTCAGAAAGTCGAAGATGGCGTTGCCGTCGTAGAGGAAGGCGTCGGACTGGACGACGGTTGGAAAATAGTCCGCCAACCCATGCGCCATGACGCCAGGTCCGCACGCGCATTCCCACAGGCTGCGCGCGGCCGGGTCGATGGAGCGGATGATCTCGCCGCCGGCGCGCGCGCCCCACGGCGGCGTGATGTAGAGATCGGCAACGTCGGTCGCGACCTCGCGCGACGCCATCACCGCATTGAAGCCGCCGCGCCCGTCGAACACGCGAGGGCGAGCGCCGCTCGCTGCGGGCCTGACGATCCGACTGACGCTCCCATCGGCCATGGCTAAAGCACGCCCGCGGCGCGGCAGACTTCGCGCAGATCGTGCATGCGGCGCCCCAGCATGTTGGCGATGGCGTCCCAGCTGACGCCGGCGGCGCGCTTGTTGCGGGCGAAGGCGATCTCGAACGGCGAGACGCCGTCGCGGCGCGTGGACGGGGTGAAGGCCGATTGGGCGCTCAGCGAACCGGCGGGAAGCGCGCGGGTCATGGGCGCCTCACCGAATCCGGTCGAGCGACAAGGGCGGCAGATCGGCGCGCTTGCGGCTCTTGTTGACCACTTCGAGGATGTGCGGCAGCAGAACGGTTTCGCCGTTCAGGCTCCAACGGCCGCCGGCGAGACGCCCGACCTTGAACCCCTTGTCCTGAAGATAGGCCTCCGCGTCGAGCAGGTCCTGCCGCCCGGGCGGCGCGGGCTTTGCGGGGGGGGGGCTCGGCGTGTGCGGCCCTCGCCGGCGTGCGCGCCTCTACGGCGGCCGTCCAGGCATCGAGCGGCAGGGCGATGGTCAGGGCCTTCTTGTCGTGTTCGACGATCTTCGCCGCCACGGTCGGCAGCGCGCCCGGCGGCATGCACGCAACCGGCGTCAGAAAGATGCGTCGCGATCCCGCGACCGACTTGCCGATGCTGAAGGCGCCGTCCTTGGCGAAGCTCAGGCGCAGCATCCCGAGGTTCTCGCCGTCGCCGACCTCGATGTTGCATCGCTCGGGCGCACCCAGCTCGTCGTGGAACATGGCGGCGAAGTTGAGCCCGAGCCGCAACGCGCCGGTGCGCCCGATCGCATGCACCCCGGCGCTGACCATCGGTCGGCCGGTTTTCGCGATAGGCTGTAACGTGTTCCAGGCCATGGTGGCGACGCCCCTTCAGCGTGAGGTCAGCGGAGATCGGCGCGGTCGCGCCAGCGGTCGACGGCGGGTTCGGTCGGCGGGTCGGGCGCGCGCTCGGTCGCCGGCGCGGCGACCGCGGCGTCACGGGCCGCCGCGTCGAGCAGCTCGATCATCGCGCGGGCCGCGGCTTCGCAGGCGTCCAGCAGCACCAGGCGCACGCCCAGCGGCGCGCGCGCCATACGCCGCACCATGACGGTCAGCGGTTCGCAGGCGTGGTTTTCGTGGCCTTCGAAAGGGTGGCCCCAGTGATGCTGGGCCTCGGTGGACTCGCGCACGGCCGCCTCAGCCTCGGCGTCGGTGAACTTGGGCCAGCCGACCATCGACAGCGCGCGTTCGGCGAGACCGCGCCACTGGGCGCGATAGCCGGCCACGCGCTCGGGCGTGCGCGCCGGCATCAGGGCGGCCTTGCGCCGCGCCGCGCGGTTGGCGCGCGCCATCAGACCAGCCCCTTTTCGGTCGCCAGCCATTGCGGCAGGGTGACTTCGATCAGGTCGCCGCGCAGCGGCCCTTCCGGCCGCCCCCGGCAAACGAACTCGACCTTCGATTTCGGCAGCCAGACGCCGTCGTCCGAACTGTCGGTCTCGGACACCAGGATCGCACCCGACGTCTCGTGCCAGAACCGGACCGCGATGTCGGCGAGGTCGGAGCGGCTCATGGCCCCTCCCGCACGGTCCTGGGCTCAGGCCCGCGGCCGGCCTCGAGCATCGCGGCGTCGGCGGTGTCGTCGAACAGGTCGCGGACAAAGGCGATCAGCGCGCCCGGATCGCCGGCTTCCGCCGAATCCTCGAACTGCGCCCGCGCCGTCGGCGTCCACAGCACCCCCCGCGCAGACTTGCGCCGGAAAGCGGCCTGAACCAGGTCCTGGCGCGCCCGGCGCCCGGCCAACGCCACCGGCGACGGCGGCTCGAACAGGATGGGCGCGACGGTCACGCCGAGGCCTCCGCGCCTGCGTCGCGGGTCAGCTCAGGCGGGTAAAAGCTTTCCGCCGTGACGGCACCGTCTGTCCAAACGACGATCTTGCGAAGCATTTCCTCGTCAGGGACGCGCCGCTCAGGGTTGCCGAACGGGAGGCAGAACCGGCGAACGGTTTGCTTGTTCACGCCGAGCGGCTCGGCGGCGTCCTTCGCCATTAGCCCCCGGTCGGCCAGCCAATGAGCCAAGCCGGGCCTTGGCAGAAGGAAAGGTTTGCGAAGGGTCATCAGCGCTCCGAATCAGGCGTCGATGACGGACGACATACCGATTTGGTATTTCTGACAAGCCCCGTCGGTGTTACACGTGAAACACCATGCAGGCTCTGGCGCGCATTTCCGGCCCCGTGTCCTTTCGGCCCATGCCGAAAGACCAAGACGGACGGCCGTCCGACAACCTCGCCGGAAAAGTGCTCAAAACCCTTCGTGAGCGCGCCAACCTGACCCAGGAGGCCGCCGCGTCCCGGCTTACGCCCCCCGTCGCCGAGGTAACGTGGCAGCGTTGGGAATGGGGCATGCGCGAGCTGACGGTGCCAAAGCTCGTCGCCGCCGGTGAGGCCATCGGCTTCACCCTGCTCGAGGTCATGTCGGAACTCGCCGAGGTCGCGGGCAGTCCGCAGCTCGTGATCTCAAACCCTGGCAGGGGTGGACGGCGCTCGCGGCCTTCGGAGCCCCTCTATATCCGCGACACAGTCCAGGCAGGCGGCTTCTTCCCCGCAGACGATATCAGCCAGGTCGCGCGCACCTACCCTTGCGCCCGCGATCCTCGCTTTCGCAACGCCGCCCAATGGCTCGACGAGGTGCGGGGGGACAGCGTCGATCTGCTCAGGATCTTCGACGGGGACCTTGCCCAGTTCGTCGACGCCTATGAGATCGATTATCATCCCCGGACCGGGGACGTTGTCGAGGTCGTCCGCACGCGCTTCGACGGCCGCGAGCGAGAACTATCTATCAAGCAGGTCGAGGTGACGCCCGAAAAGGTTCTCCTCTGGCCGCGGTCCAGCAACGCGCGATGGAGCGAGCCTCTTTGTCTGACCGATGGCATCGATGACGCTGATCACATAGAGGTCCGCATCCGCGGCGTGCTGCTGCGCACGATCAGAACCCAGTTCCTGCCGATTTAATCGACTTTGAACGGGCCCCTGTTCTTAGGGGGCGCCCCGAGCTTCATGAGCACTTCGTCCTCGAGGAGCCCGGTAGATGAGCACGGATAGCTGTCCAGGGCCGTCGAGAGCCAGCTCGGTGCGTGGCTGGTGAAGCGCGCCGTGACCGTGACCGCCGTCGCCGTCGGCCCCTTCGGCTTCATGAAGACGTTCAGGCTTACCTCGCCATAACCACGCATGCTGGTGTTCGGAATTACGCCGCCGCAATCCGCCCAGCCTTTGAACCTGGTCATATCCATCAGCCCTATCGAAGCGCGATCGGCCACGAGCAAGCCAGACGCCTTGTCGATTGTCTTGATGGAGACGTCGCCCGTGGCGAAAAACTCGACAGCGTCGGACCAGACCTCCTCCTCAGGCTTGGGAACGACCCGGGAGTTGTCAATGGGAATCGGGGGGGTGCCGTAGCGCATCCGCTCGCGGAAATAGCCACGGCCAGAGCCGCCCAAGCTGCAATGCGTCGCATGTTCGCCCCCTTTGCCTCGGTCAAACTAGGGCGCCCTGCCTCCTTGGCCTAGCTACGTTTGCGGCTCCCCATGAGCAATCCGATCCGGTGGCGCTTAGACCGGTCCGGTATTTCTTACTTGACGTCAATACCGTTTTGGTAGCTCCTGACCCAGCCCCGCGCCGTCCGGCCCTCCTGCAGAGACCGGCGGCCCCCTCCGCCAACGGATGGCGCGGGCGACCTGGGAGGTCCCATGCTTTCATCCTTTCGCGCCGCCGTGGCCCGCGCCGCGCGCCGGCTTTACCGCGCCCCGCCGTCGTTTCAGACCTGGGCGCGGGCGCGCCTGGTGCTCGACGGCTGCGCCCTGACCCCGGCGATCGAGCTGTTCGCCGACTATCAGGCCTTCATGGTCGAGCGCGGCGGCGCGCCCTGGCCCTATGCCGATTTCAAGCGCTCGCTTGCCGACCACGGGGTGCGGGTCACTGCCATCACCGTGGACGGCCTGCGCCGCTTCGGCGCGCGGCTGAAGAGCGGGGCCCTGGCCGACGGCCGCATGGTCCGGGTCGGCGCGCCGCGGGCGTCCTGTCGCGCGACGCCGACGTCCGCCCGGTTCCTGGCGTGAGCGACGCCGAGGCGATCTTCGCGCCGCTTCACCGGCCTGCGGCCACGCCCGTCCCGTCCGCCGACGAGCGGCGCTCGTTTCCGCCGATCGGGGTTCACCTGACCCCTTACGCCCCGGGATGCGGCCATCTGATGATCGGCGACCCGCGGCGGTGGCGGATGTTCTGGGCGGTCGGCCCTGTGGTGGCGCTCAAGGCCACGCTGCGCCGGCTGGCGGTGCGTCCGCGCGATTGCCGCATCGAGCGTGAGGCCAACGGCGATGTGGCGCTGTGGGGGCCCTATGTGGGCAGCGCCGATTACGTGCTTTCGCTCGACGCCGACGGGCGCGCGCCGCTCGCATTCATCCACGACGGCCTGACGGTCGAGGGCGCCGAACGCGCGCTCGGCGAGATCCGCAAGAGCGGCTGGTCGCCCGACCTTTCCAACCCTTTCGAGGATTAGCAGATGACCCCCTTGGCCCTCGCCAACATCGACTTCCTGCGCCTGATCGACGGCGCGACCAACCTCGCCTCCTACGCCCGCACCCTGGGCCGCGACCCCGCCAACCTGCGCAAGGCCGCGCTCAAGTTGGAGGAAGAGGGTTACGCCGCGGTCGAGCGTGGCTGCCTCGTCGTTACCGACAAGGCCCGCATGTTCCTTTCCGCTATCGAGGTCGCCGAAGGCCGCGCAACCCTGCACGGGAGCGCGGCTGAAGGCGATGGCGCGGGGGCGGTCGCCTCCCAGGACGCACCCTCCCAGGTCGTCCCGGCCGACCCCGCGTCGACAACCACCTGGGACAAGCTGCGCCCCAACCCCGACAACCCACGCAAGTCCACCGATCCGGAGGAAGACGCCAACACCAAGGCGTCGATCGCCGCCAAGGGCATTCTGGTCCCGCTGTTGACCGCGCCGGCCGACGCGGACGGCGTGCGCATGCTCTACGCCGGCGAACGCCGCTGGCGGCTGGCCGGCGAACTGATCGCCGAGGGCGTGCTGGCCTGCGACCTCCCCATCAAGTTCACCGAACTGTCCGCCGAGGAACCGCCCGAGCTGATCGCGCTGATCGAGAACTGCCGCCGCGTCGGCCTGACCAATCTGGAAAAGGCGCGGGCCTTCCTGAAGCTCAAAGACAGCGAAGGCTGGGACGGCGCCCAGATCGCCCGCGCCTGCGGCGAAAACATCCGCGTGGTGCAGGAAGGCCTGAAGGTGCTGCGCGAGGCCGATCCGGACGCGCTCGCCGCGCACGAGGCGACCGGCTTTCCGACCTGGGAAGGCCTGCGCATGGGCGTGCGCGAGGCGCGCCTGGTGGACGAGGCCGCGCCCGAGGTCACGCCCAAGATGGCGCTGCTGCTGATCGAGCTGGCTCTGTTCCGTCACCGCAACCCGCGCGCTCGGCTGGACGATCGACCCGATGTGTGGAAGTTCCGCGCCCCGGCCGACCCCGTCCCGGGCGGCGCGCTGCAGGCCCTGATCAACGCCGGCCTCCTGAGCATGGGTCCCGGCGGCCTGGACATCATCACCCTGTCGGGCCGCGCCCTGCGTTGGCTCGACGAGCTTCGCTTCGCTGAATTGCCCGGTGACTGCGCCTTCAAGGCGCGCGGCGTGGTGTTCGGCGACGCCAAAACCGAAGCGCTCGAAGTCAGCGGCGCCTATGCCACGGCGTGGCTTCGCGATCTCTCCGGCCGCAGCGCTTCGCCACCGCGCGCGGCGCAGGCTGAACCCGTCGCCGCGCCCGACGAACCGACGCTTCCCTTTGGAGCAGACGCCGGCCCCGCCATCGCGCTCGACGCTCGCGAGGCCCTCGCGCTCTGCGAAATCGCCGACGCCCTCAACCGCCCGGGCGGTCACGCGGACGGCAACATGCGCTTTGCGCCGTGCGACAAGGACTGGCTGCACGAGAGCGCCGCGACGCTGATCGCCAAGCGGCTGATCCGCTTCCTGCCGACGCCGCACGCCCGCTTCGTCTGCCTCACCGAAGCGGGCGAGATCGCGCTTGCCGCCGAGGCTGCGGTCGAGCGCTATTACACGACCGACGATCTCCCGGGCATGCTCGAAAACCTGCGCAACGCCGTCGCCCAGGCCGGCTGGGTCGGACCTGGCTACGTCACGCCGTGGTTGAACGTCGAACCCCAGGAGGCCAAGCCCCTCACCGCTGATGCGCTCGTGGCCGAACGCGAGGAAGAGGACCGCGCCCTCGCCGACGACGCGGCGTTGCTCGCCCGCGTCGTGGCCTACGCGAACCGCAACGATGGCGACTTCGACGAACTGGTGCGCGACGCGGGCTTCGACGGCGCACTGAGCTTCGATGATATGGACATCGGCCGCTTCCAGCTGGGCGAACGCGTGGTCATCCGCATCGACCCCGACGACATGCTCAGCGAACCGGCCGCCGAAGCGCAGGCCCGCATCGCCGCCATGCTGATCGCCGAGGCGCTGTCCTACCGCACCACGCGGCTGGCCGAAGCGACAGGCTTTGTCATAGTCGGGACCGTCAACGCCGAAGAGGCCGATCCCTTCGAGCCCGCGCGCATCGCCGATGCGCTGACGCCATCGCAGGCGCGCCAGATCCTGATCCTGGTGAAACACGCCGCCAATGACGCCGCGACCGCGATCGGCAAGAGCAACGACGCCGAACTGAACCCGACCATGATCGGCGCAGCGCTGACCCCCAAAGGCCTCGTCGACAACGTCCTGCGCAACGAACGCCGCTACTTCCTCACCGCGCTCGGCCAAGCCGTCGCTCGCGCCATCGAAGCCCAGGCCGAAGCCGACGGCAGCGAACAGCTGGCGGAGGCGGTGTGATGGCCTCAGGCGACCGTTACCCCGGAATCCTGCGCGCCACGCTGGCCATCGCCTACGACAACGGCGGCGTGAACCGCGACCGGCCTGAGCGCGCCGTGCGCGACGCCCTGGTGCTCTACCTCGCCGGCTATCCGACCCAGGCCCTGCTCGACCCGATCGACGCCTGGCTGAGCGGCCTGTCCGACGAGGCTCTGGAAACCTGTTGCGCCGGCGAGGACACCGACCGCGCCACGCTGCTCGCCGGCGCGCCCGATGGCGCGAACGCGCTGCTCAACGAAATCTTCGAGCGGGTCGCGTGATGGCGCCCGCGGCCCTTTCCTGCGGCGTGTGCATCCGCTGGGTTCGTTATAACGCGCCCGGCCGCGGCAAGGTCTCACGCTATGGGTCTTGCACGTGGCGCCCGGGCGAGCACGATTGCGGCCATCGTCCATACTTCCACGCCGCACAAAGCGCCGCCGTCGAGGCAGAGGGCGAGACCTTCACCTATCCCGCCGCGTTGCTGACGCCGGACACTGCCGGCGCTGACTGCCCGGTCGGCAAGCCGCGAAAGCTGCGCCGGCGATGACGGACCGCCTCGACATCGCCATGGTCGAGTTGCGCGCGGCTATGGACGAGGCCGTCGCCGTGGCGCTGCGAGCGCCGCTCGTTCAGGTGCAGACCCTGGCGAAGGAGGTCATGTACGCGCGGGCTGCGCGCGGGCTGACGCAAAAGGCGCTGGCCGAGACGTGCGGCGTCTCGAAACTGACCATCGGCAACATCGAGAGCGCCGACCGCGTCGTCTCGATCGCCACCCTGCGCGCCCTGGCCTGGGGCCTGGGCATCGACCCCCTGCGCCTGGCGCTGGGCGCGTTCAACACCCTGGACGCCCAGGTGCGCCGATGACGCGCGCCGTCCCCATCCCGCGCCCCGACGCGCCCACTGAGGCGGAGCTGGCCTTCGTCCGGGCCCTTGCGCGTCTGGCGGCGGCGGAACATTCTCGGGCCCTTGCGCCCAACCCGGAGACCTCCCGCTCCCATGGCCGACCAGCGCACATTGTTGGACCTTAGAATTCCTTCGCCGGAAGCGCGCGAACTTGCGGCAGCTGTCGATGGGCTCAAAGCCGCATACGAAAGGGCGATCTACGTCGCCGCTCGCATCATCGAGCCTGAGGCCGGGCCGTTTGAAAACCCAGGCGCCTGGGACACGGCGACGGAAAAGGCTGCTCTTGTGCTGGAAGCGCTCGGCTTCGCGAAGACTGACCCGATCCGGACTTTATCGGGCAAGTGATGCGCGCCGCCCTCTACGCCCGGTTCTCCACCGACCAGCAGTCGCAGGCGTCGATCCCCGACCAGTTCGCGGCGTGCGAGCGGCTGGCGCTGCGCGAGGGCCTGACCGTCGTCGCGCGGTTCAGCGACGCGGCGATCTCCGGCGCGTCGATCGCCAACCGGCCGGGCTTCCTCGACATGATGCGCGCGGCGGAGCGTGGCGCGTTCGACGTGGTGATCGCCGAGGCGCTCGACCGGCTGTCACGGTCCCAGGCCGACACCGCCGTGCTGTTCGATGACCTCCGGTTCATGCGCGTCGGCGTGCGGACGATCTCCGAAGGCGTCGTATCCGAGATGCACGTCGGCCTGATGGGCACGATGAACGCCATGGCGCTGGGCGAGACCGGTCGCAAGACGCGGCGCGGGCTCGCCGGCCGCGTGGCCGAGGGCCTGTCGGGCGGCGGCCGGTCCTACGGCTATGCCGTGAGCCGACGCTTCGACGCCGACGGCGCGCGCATCGCCGGCTTGCGCAGCATCGACCCGGCTGAGGCCGCGATCGTGCGCCGCATCTTCGCCGAGTACGCCGCCGGCCTGTCGCCGCGCGCGATCGTGCAGCGGCTGAACGCCGAGGGCGTGCCGTCGCCGCGCGGCGGGACCTGGAACGCCTCGACGATCAACGGCAACGCCGGGCGCGGCAACGGCGTGCTGCACAACCAGCTCTATCGCGGGGTGATCGTGTGGGGCCGGCAGGCCTGGGCCAAGGATCGCCGCAGCGGCAAGCGCCGCGCCCGCGCCGGCGACCCGGGCGAGATCCTGCGCCGCGACGCGCCCGAGCTGCGCATCGTCTCAGACGAGGCCTGGGCTGCCGTACAGGCGCGCCATGCCGCCATGACCCATGTCCAGGGCCCGCGCGCGGCCAACGCCGCCAGACGGCCCGTGCGGCTGTTGTCGGGGCTTCTAAGGTGCGGACACTGCGCCGGCGCGCTGGTGGTGATCGGCGCCAAGGGCCGGATCGGCTGTTCGACGTTTCGGGAAAAGGGCTCGGCCGTCTGTGACAACGGCGCAACGGCGCTGAGCGCCGAGGTTGAGCGCCGCGTGCTGGCGGCGCTGCGCGGGAATCTCCTGCGACCCGAGCTGGTCGAAGAGTACGTCCGCGAATTTCACACCGAGGCGACCCGGCGGTCTAAGCAAAAGCAAGGCGATCGTGGCCGGCTCGAGCGCGAGCTGGCCGAGGCCGGCCGCAGGGCCGCGCGCCTGGTCGACCAGGTGGTCGAGGGCGAGCTGTCGGGCCCGGCGGTCAAGGCGAGACTCGAGTTCCTCGAACGCCGCCGCGGCGAGATCGAGGCCGAGCTGGGCGCCATGGCCGCGCCCGACGTGGTGCGGCTGCATCCCGGCGCAGCGGCGGAGTATCGCCGCCAGTTCGAAGCGCTTCAGACGGTGCTGGGCGCCGGCGACGAGGACATGGTCGAACGCGAAACGGCCCGAACTGCCTTCCGCGCCCTGGTCCAGCGCGTGCGCGTGACCTGGACGGCCGTCCGCGGCGTCTATCATGTCGAGATGGAAGGCGACCTCGCGCCCATCCTGCAAAGGACGAGCGCGAGTTATGCCAACGGTGGGTGCGGGGACAGGATTTGAACCTGTGACCTTCAGGTTATGAGCCTGACGAGCTACCGGGCTGCTCCACCCCGCGTCGATAGCGTTGAAAAGGAAGGATCTGGATCTATTGCATCCGTCCGGTAGACCTGGCGGCGACCTACTCTCCCGCGTCTTAAGACGAAGTACCATCGGCTCTGGAGGGCTTAACGACCGAGTTCGGAATGGGATCGGGTGGGGACCCTCCGACAAAACCACCAGGTCAACTGGGCGGATGCTGAGAAGATATTGTCTGGAGAAAAGCCAGACGACGACGATTTCGTCGCCGCACATGGGCTTTTATGAGTAACAATCAAGCCTATCGGACGATTAGTACCAGTAAGCTTCATGCCTCGCGGCACTTCCACACCTGGCCTATCAACGTGGTGGTCTACCACGGTCCTCAGCGAGACCTTGTTTTGAGGTAAGTTTCCCGCTTAGATGCTTTCAGCGGTTATCTTTTCCGTACTTAGCTACCCTGCTGCGCGGCTGGCGCCACGACAGGTCCACCAGAGGTACGTCCATCCCGGTCCTCTCGTACTAGGGACAGATCCTCTCAAGTCTCGAACACCCACGGCAGATAGGGACCAAACTGTCTCACGACGTTCTGAACCCAGCTCACGTACCACTTTAATCGGCGAACAGCCGAACCCTTGGGACCTGCTCCAGCCCCAGGATGTGATGAGCCGACATCGAGGTGCCAAACTTTGCCGTCGATATGGACTCTTGGGCAAAATCAGCCTGTTATCCCTAGAGTACCTTTTATCCGTTGAGCGATGGCCCTTCCACGCAGAACCACCGGATCACTATGGCCGACTTTCGTCTCTGCTCGACTTGTCAGTCTCGCAGTCAGGCGGGCTTATGCCATTGCACTCATCGAACGATTTCCGACCGTTCTGAGCCCACCATCGCGCGCCTCCGTTACACTTTAGGA
>CAWIQJ010000003.1:0-60000 GCA_963838235.1 uncultured Pseudomonadota bacterium | reverse complement strand
AGCAGGCGGTCGTTCTCACAGACCGGCAGGTGGCGGATCCGCCGGTCGGTCATCCGCTCCATCAGCTCGTCCACGGTCTCCTGGGGCCGGGCGTAGATCACGTCGGCGGTCATGTAGACCTCGACCGTCTTGTCCAGGCATGAGGTCCCGTCCCGGGCCATGGCGCGGACCAGGTCGCGCTCGGACAGGATGCCGACCACGCGGTCGCCGGCCATGACCACCATGGCCCCGACCCGCTTCTCGACCAGGGCCGAGGCGGCGCGCGCCACCGTATCGCCGGGCGCGCAGGTGAAGACGTCATGGCCTTTATCGTGGAGAATTCTGGGCGACAAGCATGTTCGCCTCCTTGCGTCGTGCCCAACACTGAACGCACACCCCGAGGCCCGCAGGGTCGCTCAGACCGCCCGCGGAATCAATCGATGAGCGTAAGCGGGACCGAAATGTCCCCGGGTCGGGGCGTTCAGACCGGATCGTCCAGCAGATGATCCTCGAGCGGGACCAAGCCTTCGGATGGGTGCTCGACCGGGGCGGGCGGCTCCGCGAGGGGCTCCTGCCCGCTCTCGATCGGCTCGGGTTCGCGCCGCGTCTCGCCGAGGACCTTAACCCACGGCCCGATCAGCAGCAGGCCCGCAATGAAGCCCGCCACGTGGGTGATCCAGGCCACCGGCATGTCGTCGTCGCTGCTCCAGCCCGTGTCGGGACCGACCGCGACGATGCTGAGGTTCAGCGCCATGAAGGCGACCGTCACCAGGAACACGCCTGGGGTCAGGATCGGGCCCACGCGGCGCTCGCGGCCCCACACCCGAGCACTGGCGCCCAGGAGGCCCGAGACCGCGCCGGAAGCCCCGATCACCGCATACTCGCCGTTCAGGTTGGCGGCGACGAAGGCCATCCCCGACAGGATCCCGCAGAAGGCATAGAAGCCGAAGAAGGCCGCGACCCCACGCCAGCCCAGGCCCAGGAGCCGGCTCATCGCCCCGCCGCAGGCGAAGGCGAAGACGAAGGCGAACAGCGCATTGCCGCCCACATGCACCCAGCTCGCATGCACGATCTGGAAGGTCAGCAGTTCCTGCCACTGCCCGGCCCTGAGGCCGGTCGACGACAGGCCGAAGGCCGCGATCAGGGCCGGCTGATCGTGCGCCTGAATCTGGAAAAGGTAGAGCAGCGGAATCGAGGCGGCTGCCACATAGGACGGCCACGGCGCGATCAGAAACTGCCTCAGCCGATCTCGCACCCGAACCGCCTCGCCCCAAGCCCGTTAACTCTTACCGGAAATTCCACGGACGCGCGCGCCCGCTCCGTCTGTGAGGTGAACGCGGCAGCCGGGTCGGGGCTGCCCGCGGCTCGCTGAAAGGACGTCAGTCTCAAGCGGTTCTTAACCTAGAGGGCGGACCTTGCCGGGAACCAAAGCGGTTAACGGCGGGAGTTCGTCCCATGATCGGTATTGCGGCGCGCCTGACGGGCGCCGGCCTCGCCCTGGCTCTGATGGGGCTTTGCGGCGCGGCCCAGAGCCAGAGCCTGACCACGAGCGCGTCGTCCTTCAACGCCGGGTTCGGCCGCACGCCGGGCCAGGAGAACCGTCCTGTCGACCTGGACGGGCGGCTGACCACCCTGGCCGACAGTTCGCTCCTGCCGCGCGGTCCGATCGACACGCCGGTCGCGATCTCGGGCGTGGCCGACCTCGCGCTCGGCGCCAGCGAAGGCGGAACGACCATCGTCCCGGCCGACCACCTGACGGTGCTGACCCAAGGCAACTGGCATACCCGGACCCAGGCTTCGGCGTCGGCCGGCGCCGATGCGACCGCGAGCGCGGACCTCAACGGAAAGATCGACCTCAATGGCCCGAACTGATCTGCGTCCCACGCGCGCGCTGCTGCTGGCCGCCGCGGCGGCGCTGACACTGTCGAGCTGCGTCTCGCCGGTGGCGGGGTCCGACGGCCTCTACGCCCAGCCGATCGGCAATGCGCCGGTCACGCCCAATCCGACGCCCTATTCCGAAGCCCTGGTCTGCCTGGGCGACTACGCCCGCGCACACAACCTGCCCTCGCCGCGCATCGCCGTGGGCCGGATCAGCGACTACACCGCCAAGGACGAGCCCGACGGCGGCCGCAAACTGACCCAGGGCGCCTCGCTGATGGCCATGTCGGCCCTGGCCAAGTCGGGCGCGCGAATGGTTGAGCGCTATGACACCTCGATCTCCGAGCTCGAGCTGAAGTACGCCAACAACAAGCTGATCACCGATGCGCCGGACGCCACGCCCGGCACGCCGGGGACCTATCGCCGCATTACCTCGGGCCAGGTGCCCGGCTCCGACTTCTATCTGGTCGGCGGCATCACCGAGCTGAACTACAACATCAAGTCGTCGGGCTTCGACATTGCCGGCGGCGGTCCGAAGCTGAAGGACCTGAAGGCTGAGGCCGGCGGCCAGCTCTACGTGATGAACGTGGGCCTCGATCTGCGCCTGGTGGAGACGCGCACCCTCGAGGTCGTCGATGTCGTGTCCTATCAAAAGCAGATCATCGCCCGTCAGGTCGGCGTCGGCGCCTTCCAGATCATCAACCACAACGGTTTCGAACCGATCGTCGGCGAAGCGGGCATGGAGCCGATCCAGCTCGCGGTGCGCTCGACCGTCGAGCGCGCGGTGCTCGAGATGATGGCCAACCTCTACGGCGCGCCGGGCCCGCAGGTCTGTCTCGACGCGCGGCGCGATCCGCTGGGAACCACCGGCGTCACCGGCGGCTTCACCCCCGCCTACGACAACGCCAAGAGTAACAACGGCGCAACCCGGGCCGACCCCGCACGCTGGAGCGCCGACCGGGACGACGACGTCAAGCGCGGGCGTTACTAGGACGTAGAGCGCGCAATTTGCGAAGAAATCCGCGCGATTTGCGCTGGATCAACGCGCACGAGCAGCAGGCGGATCACCATCTGAAATTATCTGGCAGGTCGACGCACGCGCTCGGCTTCGATCAGATCGTGAGGTGATGACCATGGACGACAAACATCTTCGCCAAGCTGCCGTTGACGCGCTGGATTGGGATCCCTCCATCGAATCAGCTCACATGGGCGTGGCCGCCCGGGACGGTGTCATTACGCTGAGCGGCCAGGTACCGAACTATGCGCAAAAGCTCGAAGCCGAGAGCGTCACCAAGAATGTCAGAGGCGTAAAGGCGATCGCCGAGGAGATCGAAGTCCGCTACCCCGGCGATACCTATCCGACCGACGAGGAAATCGCGGCGCAGGCCGCCGAGGCGCTCAAGGGGGACGTGCTGCTACCGCTCGACCGGGTGAAGGTCAAGGTAACGCGCGGCTGGGCGACTCTCTCCGGCGAACTGGAATGGGACTGCCAGCGACGCAGCGCGGAGTCCGATGTGCACAAGTTGAATGATGTCGTCGGCGTCATCAATCAGATCGAGCTCAAGCGTCGCGAGTTGCCACAGGACATCCACACTCGCATTGAGGATGCCTTCAAACGCGACGCCGGCCTGGACGCCGCCGCCGTCACGGTTGAAGTCAGCGACGGAAAGGTGACCTTACGCGGCAGTGTCCACACTCGGCGCGAGCGCGATCTCGCGGCAAAGGCGGCCTGGTCGGCGCCGGGCGTCCGCGCCGTCGAGGACCTCGTCGCCATCGCCTGACCTCAATCGGCGCGCCTGTTCTCCCCTGACGCGCCGCGCGCCCCGGAGCCGATGCTCCGGGGCGCATTTTCGTCGTCACGCCAACCTGATCAAACTCGAAGCGGTCATTCCTTGAGGCGCGCGACGGCCCGCACCTCCTCTTGTCGCAGTGGCGGGAGCTCCCCGGCGCAATGCGGTTTGACCAGAATCAAGGCAACGCAGTGGGCGAGTGACGACAAGGGATCTCTTGCAGGGAGATAGTCATGCCCCAGTCCGTCGTCTACGTCGTCTTCGCTACCCCGTTCGTGATCTTCACTGTGGTCCTTGCGGTTATCTCCATCTGGTCGGGTCGCGCGCCGAAAGGCACGGCGACGGCCGACTTCAGCCTGCCCGACGCGTGACTCGCCCGCCCGGGCGAATAGGGCTAATCAAGCCGTTTAGCTTTGGTCATTCGCGGGGACGATCATCGTCGGAACGGTTCAGGTGACCGCGAGCGCGGCGCACAGGATATGGAAGGTCATCGCGGGGCGCCGGCCGCGCGAACGGATCGCCGCCTGGGTGCTTGCGCTCGCGACGGCGCCCTTCCTTCTGATGCTTCGCCTGGTGTTCCCTGGCGCACCTTCGGGCGCACACTACATGCTCGTGGCGCCGCTCGTCCTCGCCGCTTGTGGCTTCGGCGGCATGGGACCTGGCGTCCTGGCCGTCGCACTGTCGATTTTCTGCGTCCCGTCCTCGGCCGGCCCGAACGGGCGTTACGTGGTCGATACGCTGGCCTTCCTGATCGTGGGAATGCTGTCCGTCGTGTTCGGAGAATGGCTATCCCGCAGCCGGGATGAAGCCCGCCGCGGAGACGAGACGCTGAAGGGTCGCGAACAGCATTTGATCTCGATCCTGGATACTGTGCCAGACGCCATGGTGGTCATCGACGCCCACGGCCTGATCACCTCCTTCAGCCGGGCGGCCGAGCGGCTGTTCCAATACAACGCTGGTGAGGTCATCGGGCGGAATGTCAGCATGCTGATGCCGTCGCCCTACCGCGAATCGCACGATGGTTATCTGGAGCGCTACCTGACGACCGGCGAGAAAAGGATCATCGGAATTGGGCGCGTGGTGGTGGGCCTGCGACAGGACGGGAGTACGTTTCCCATGGAGTTGTCGGTGGGCGAGGTAAGCGGCGAGCAGAGGTTTTTCACCGGCTTCGTCCGCGACCTGACCGAGCGCCAGGAACACGAGTCCCGCATCCAGGAGCTTCAGACCGAGCTTGTGCACATCTCGCGCCTAACCGCGCTCGGCGAAATGAGTTCAGCGCTCGCGCACGAACTCAACCAACCGCTCGCCGCGATCGGCAACTATATGAACGGGCTTAAGCGAATGGCCCGGTCGGGGAATGCGCCCAACCCCGCGATGCTCGACGACATTCTGGACAAGGCTGCCGAGCAGGCGATGCGCGCCGGCGAAATCATCCGTCGATTGCGCAATTTCGCGTCGCGCGGCGAGGCGGAGCGTCGGGTGGAAAGCCTTTCCCGTCTGATCGTGGAAGCAGGCGCCTTGGCGTTCATCGGGGCCAAGGAGCAGTCGGTGCGCGTGAGCACGACCCTGGATCCCAGCGTCGATCTGGTGCTGGCCGACCGGGTTCAGATCCAGCAGGTAATTCTCAACCTTATCCGCAACGGCATGGAAGCCATGGCCGGCGCCCCCGTGCGCAACCTCGAACTGCGAAGCATCGCCCAGGACGACAACATGGTCTGCATCAGCGTGGCCGACACGGGAACGGGCATTCCGGAATCAGTCCGGGACCAGCTGTTCCAACCGTTCGTGACCACGAAGGAAGCGGGCATGGGCGTTGGTCTTTCTATCTGCCGCACCATCGTCGAATCGCACGGCGGCAAGATATGGGCGCAGAACCGGCCCCAAGGCGGTGCAGTCTTCGCGTTCACGCTCCAGACCGTAGCGGACCAGGGTGCCGAACATGACTGATGATCAGACGGTTCATGTAGTCGACGACGACGCGGGCCTGCGCGACTCGCTCGTATTTCTCCTGACGTCGATGGGCCACAAGGCGGTTGGCCACGAGTCACCGCGCATGTTTCTTGAGCAAGCGGCGAGCCTCGGCGACGGCTGTGTCATCACCGACGTGCGCATGCCGGAGATGAGCGGCGTCGATCTGTTGCGCAGCCTGCGGGCGTCCGGTTCGCCGCTGCCGGTGGTCGTTATGACCGGTCACGGCGACATCACCATGGCGGTCGAAGCAATGAAGCTCGGCGCCGTCGACTTCATCGAAAAACCGTTCAGCGACGAGGTTCTAGTCGCCGCCGTCGAGGCGGCCCTCACAGCGCCCCGCGGCGAGCCGCGTGATCACGCCTGGGCACAGCGTCTCGCCGCCCTGTCCGTCCGCGAACGACAGGTGCTCGAGGGGTTGGTGCGGGGCGAGCCGAACAAGGAGATCGCGCGCAACCTCGGCATCAGCCCCCGGACGATCGAAATCTATCGCGCTAAGGTCATGACCAAGATGGGGGCGGAGAGCTTCGCCGAGCTCATCCGCCTGGCGATCGCGAGCGGCCTGACCCCCGATTGAGGTAGATCAAGGCGTGATCTGACCGCGGCCCGTAGAATGCCTGAAAATCGGGAATTCATCCTATGGCGCCGGAAACCCGCACTTTCTCCCTGCTGAGCTACGTCGGCCTGATCCTGCTGTTTGGGCCAATGCTTCTGATCGGCGTGCTCTGGTACGCCTACGTAGCCCATCTCGACCTCCACGTCGCGCGGGGCGAGCCCGGCGCGGCCATGACGTGGCTCGCCGTCGCGGTCGCCGCCGCCGTAGTGTGCATCCTGAGCGAATGGGTCGTCCTGCCGTTCCTCATCGATCGCGATGCGCCGCGCCCGACGTACACACCGTTGATCTCCTTCGTGCTCGGCCTAGCGCTGAGCGGTGTGTCCTTCCTGATCGCCAGCACGGTTCTTTAGAGATCGGCGTAGAATCGGGCCGCCGTCCTGGCAGGCAGGAAGCGTTCGAGGATAGCGTTCGAACGCCGAGCGCACCGTCGGCCATCGCGCGGCTGACTACGCCGATGCGCGCCGAGGTCCTTTGACAAGAGTACATTGCCTGCCGCCGCGACGTCCTGGCGCAAGCGGCCGGACCAGCCCGAAACAGGTAAGTAGAACCCCTTACGTCAACCGCCTTAAGGGTTCAGCCGGAATTTCCCTCGAACTCAACGAAGGCGCAGGTTCGCTGGCGATGAAAGTCGCCGGGAGATGAAGTTATGTCCGTCCAAACTGTCGGTCCAGACTGGGGTTCGCGGTCGGCGCCGGAAATGCGCCGCAGGGGCGGCGAGCTTGACCGCGGATGGCTCGAATTCGAGGGATCGCGCCTCACCTTTCAGCGCGACGATGAAATCTTCGGCGAGGGCGAGGCTGCCGACTGTGTCTATCAGGTCGTCTCCGGCGCCGTGCGGACCTACCGTCTGCTGAGCGACGGCCGCCGCCAGATCGAGGAGTTCTACTATCCCGGCGATTGTTTCGGGCTCGAGGCCAATGTCGAGCGGCGTGCTACGTGCGAGGCCATGACGGAGACCGTCGTCAACGTGACCCGGCGAGCGGCCCTCACAGAGCGCGCGCTCAATGACAACGAGATGGCCCGCCGCCTCTGGAAGCTCACGGCCCACGACCTGAACCGCACCCGCGATCATATCGTGACGCTCGGCCGGCGTAGCGCCGTTGAGCGCGTTGCGGGCTTCCTGCTTGAGCTGGCGGACCGCACCGAGGCTCCGTACGTGGTCGAGCTTCCGATGTCCCGTCAAGACATCGCCGACTACGTCGAACTCACGATCGAGACGGTTTCGCGCACCTTCACCCAGCTGCAGGTGTCCGGCCACATCGCGATCCTCACCAGCCGCCGCATCTCCATTCCCAACCGGGACCGTCTCGCCAGGATCTGCGAGTGAGCGCCGGGACGTCGGGACATTCGCTTCGAAAAAGGAGGTTCAGACCATGACCTACAACCAAATCGACGAAACCAGGGTTGTCTCCCGCAGACGCATCCTCTGGGGTGGCGCTTTCGCCGCCGCCGCTGCGACCACCGCGGCAGTCTGGCCGTCCGCCGGCTTCGCGGCCCAGAAGGCGCAGAAGAAGGTGGCACAGGCGGCCGTGAACTATCAGGCCGGGCCCAGGAACGGCGCCTCTTGCGTGAAATGCAGCGTGTTCCAGGCGCCCGACCTCTGCAACGTCGTGGAAGGCACGGTCAGTCCGCACGGCTGGTGCACGTTGTTCACACCGAAATAGGGGAGGCCAAGATGGGGCGCTATTCGATCCGGCGTGAGACTTGGCGTGGCGCGGCGGCGGTTGCCACCGCCTTCGCCGCGACGACGTTGCTCGCGGGGCCGGCTGCCGCAGTGCCGGCGTTTGCTATCCAGACCGGCCAAAAGTGTAACGCGTGCCACGTGGGCGGCTTTGGACCGCAGCTCACGCCGTTCGGGCGGCAGTTCAAGCTCATGGGTTATACGCTCAGGACCACCGATAATGTGCCGCTCTCGACCATGGCGGTCGCGTCCTACATCCGCACTCAGGAGGCCCAGACACCGGCCCCGCACTACGCTGGGAACGACAATGTCTCGCTCGATCAGGCCAGTCTATTCCTCGCTGGGGGCTTGGGTCAGCATTTGGGCGGGTTCGTCCAGGCGACCTACGACGGCGTGGCCCGCGCCTTCCACTGGGACAACCTCGACCTGCGCGCCGTGACTTCGACTTCGCTGGCCGGACACAACATGACGCTCGGCACGAGCCTGAACAATGCACCCACCGTGCAGGACCCTTTCAATACCCTTGCCGGATGGGGCTATCCCTACACCACGTCGAGCCTCGCGCCGACGCCCGGCGCGGCCCCGATCATCGGGTCGTTCGCCCAGAACACACTGGGCCTGACCGGCTACGCCTGGATCGACGCGAAACTCTACGCAGAGATCGGCGCCTACGGCTCGCCCGGGTCCACCTTCCTGACCCGGGCGGGCGTCGACCCCACCGATCCGGGCTCCCTGCGCAACGCCGCGCCCTATGCACGGGTAGCCTATGTGCAGGACGTTCCCGGTGGCAACCTTCAGCTCGGCCTCTTCGGACTTTGGGCCGACGTGCTTCCTGGCCGGGACAATACCACCGGAACCTCTGACCACTACGCTGACACCGGTCTCGACGCCTCGTACCAGCACTTCTGGGAGAACAAGGACGCGTTCACTGTCAACGCCCAATTCACTCGCGAGGTGCAGAAGCTGAACGCTTCCCAGGCCCTGGACTTGGCCCGGTTCCGAAACAACTCGCTGAACGACTTCCGCGTCGACGCCTCCTACTATTGGCGCAACAAAGTCGGCGGGACAGTGGCGGCCTTCGACACCACTGGATCGGCGGATCCCCTCGTTTACGCCGGCAACCGCACCCTCAAGCCCGACAGTTCCGGCCTGATCTTCCAGGTGGACGGCACCCCCTGGGGGGCGGGCAACTCGCCGTTTGGCAAGCGTTTCAACATGCGCGTTGGCGCCCAGTACACGCTTTACAACCAGTTCGACGGCGCGAGCCGCGACTACGACGGCCTCGGCCATAACGCGTCAGCCAACAACACCTTCAGGCTCTTCACCTGGTTCGCCTACTGACGGCGTGATCGCCCCCAGCCCTATTTTCCCTGCGAAGATGGCTTGGTGGGGTTTCGGGAAGAATTCCTGATCTTGTAAGGCGCAGCGCGGATCGACGCAGGCGCCTTGTTTCGGGCTCTCGACAGGATCACCCTCGGCTTAGGTGTCGGTCGGGAGTCCACTGTCTTGAACAACAAAAGCAAGCGCGTGGCCGCCGCCACGGTCGCCGCAGCCGCTCTGGTCCTTGCCGGTGCGGCGTCCGCTGCCTCGGGCGCCCTGCCGAACCCCTTTCGCCAAGCTGACACACCGCCCGCCGCAGGTCCCAGCGACGTCCCGGTCGACCCCGCCCTGCGCACCGGCGTGCTGGCCAACGGCATGCACTATGTGATCCTGAAGAACGCCACGCCCAAGGGTCAGGCGTCGCTGCGCCTGCGCGTCGCCGCCGGTTCGTTGGAAGAGAACGACAGCCAGCTCGGCCTGATGCACTTCATTGAACACATGGCGTTCGAGGGTTCGACCCATGTGGCGCGCGGCGAGATGATCAAGACGCTCGAGCGCCATGGCCTGGCCTTCGGTCCCGACACCAACGCGTCGACCAATTTCGACGAAACGGTCTACGAACTCGACCTGCCCGAGACCGATCAGGACACGCTCGACACGGGCCTCATGCTGATGCGTGAGACGGCGAGCGAGCTCACCCTCGACCAGTCCGCCATGGACAAGGAGCGCGGCGTCATCCTGTCGGAAGAGCGCCTGCGCGACACCCCGGGGCTGCACATCGCGCGCCAGCAGTACGATTTCCTGTTCAAGGACCAGCTCGCGCCCAAGCGCTTCCCGATCGGCGACGTCGACATCATCAAGACCGCGCAACGCGACCGGCTGCAGGACCTCTACGCCACCTACTATCGCCCCGACCGCACGACCCTGGTCGTGGTGGGCGACGTCGACGTCGATTGGATGGAGGCCAAGATCAAGGCCGGCTTCTCCGACTGGAATGCCAAGGCGCCCGACCACGCCAACCCCGACCTCGGTGCACCGGTTCCGCGCAAGTCTGAGACGCACCTGATGATCGAACCGGGCGGTCCGACCACGGTCGACATCTCGTGGCTGAACCCGCCGGACCTGCGTCCGGACACGCTGGCGCTCCGGCGCGAGCACGTGGCGCGCGAGCTCGGCTTCGCGGTGCTCGACCGCCGCATGGAGGCCCTGGCGCGCGGCGACAATCCGGCCTTCATCGCCGCGGGCGCGTCGCGTTATACCGAGTTGAAGAGCGCCGACATCACCCAGGTCTCGATCTCGGCGCAACCCGGCCGCTGGCGTGAAGCCCTGGGCGCGGCGGAGACGGAAGTGCGCCGCGCGGCGCAGTATGGCGTGACCCAGGACGAACTCGACCGCGAGATTTCCGAGACCCGCACGGCGCTGCAGGAAGCGGTGGCGGGCGCGGCGACACGCAAGACCTCAGAGCTGGCCGGCGAAATGGTCGAGGAGATCAACGACGGCGACGTCATCACCACGCCGGCGGAGGACCTGCGCGAGTTCGAAGCCGACGTGAAGGACCTTAAAGCTGCGGAAGCGTCCGCCCTGCTGAAGAGCGAGTTCGAGGGCCAGGGCCCGCTGGTGTTCATGACCAGCCCCACGCCCGTCGACGGCGGCGAGGAGGCGGTCGCGCAGGCGTTTTCCAACGCGCAGCTCGCCCAGGTCACCCCGCCCAAGGCCGAAACGACCAAGGCGTGGAGCTATCTCGATTTCGGCAAGGCCGGCCACGTCGCCGAGCGCAAGGACGTCGCCGACCTCGGCGTGACCTTCGTGCGCTTCGACAACGGCGTGCGCCTGACCGTCAAGCCGACCAAGTTCCGTGACGACCAGGTGCTGGTCGCCGTCAGCGCCGGCGGCGGGTTCGAGGACCTGCCGCGCGACCACGTGATCCCGACCTGGGCGGCAAGCTCGGTGTTCAGCGAAGGCGGTGTCGGCAAGTTCACCGCCGAGGACATGGACAAGGTGCTGGCTTCGAAGATCTACGGCGCCTCGCTGGGCGTCGGCGAAGACACCTTCACCCTGTCGGGCGCCACGCGGCGCGAGGACGTGCAGACCCAGCTTCAAGTGCTGGCCGCCTACGTCACCGACGCGGCCTGGCGGCCCGATCCGTTCGAGCGCATGCGCGTCTACGGCGAGACGCTGCAGACCCAGCTCGCCTCGACGCCCGAGGGCGTGTTCAGCCGCGAGGGCGGCGCGCTGCTGCACTCGGGCGACGCGCGCTGGGCCTTCCCGACCAAGGCGCAGATGGCCGACGGCAAGCTCGCCGACCTGAAGGCCGCGATCGGCGAGCATCTTTCGACGGACCCGCTGGAGCTGGTCATCGTCGGCGACGTGGACGTGGACCAGGCGATCAAGCTGGTCGGCGACACCTTCGGCGCCCTGCCCGCGCGCCACGACGAAACCCCGCCGGCGGATGCGACAAAGATCAGCTTCCCGGCGCCGCTAGCGGCGCCCGTGCGCCTGACCCACCGGGGCCGCGCCGATCAGGCCATCGGCTATATCGCCTGGCCCACCACCGACTTCCCGAGCGACCCGCAGGGCGCGCGGTCGCTGCGCGTGCTCGAGCAGATCATGCAGCTGCGTCTGATCGACGACCTGCGCATGAAGCAGGCGGTGACCTATTCGCCCAATACGGGGCTCAACATGGCGTGGAGCTTCCCGGGCTACGGCTATCTGTCCGCCTCGATCGAGGCGCCGCCGGACAAGCTCGACGACTTCTACGCGACGGTGAAGACGATCGCCCAGGATTTACGCGACAAGCCGGCGACCGCCGACGAGATGGAACGCGCCGTGAAGCCGCGGGTGGAGCTGCTGACCAAGGCGCAGCAAACCAACGAATACTGGATCGGCCAGCTCATCGGCGCCCAGGCCGACCCGCGCCGCCTCGACGCTGTGCGTGCGAGCATCCCCGGCCTTGAGCGCGTGACCGCCGCCGATGTGCAGCAAGCCGCGCGCAAGTGGCTGGTGGACGCGAAGGCGTGGAAGCTGGAAGTGGTGCCGGAAACCAAAACCGCAGACGCCGGCAAGCCGCCTGCCGTCGTGGCGGCTCCGGCGTCGTAAGAAGAGAGACCACGGAAAACACGGAAAGCACGAACAGAAGGCGTGATATTCACCTCCGTTCCGCTCATCCCCGCGGAGGCGGGGACCCAGGCGTTTTTGAAATAGAAAACCCCGCAGGCTGTCTCGCGCCCGCAGCTCGCACGACCAGCGACGTCGCTGATGATCCGAAAAAACCTGGGTCCCCGCCTCCGCGGGGATGAGCGGAGTTTGCGAGGGTTTAGCTCCGTTCGTGTTTTTCGTGTTTTTCGTGGCTAATCTTACTCAGCGCACCACGCCGCCGACGCCGCCGTCGAGGACCATGCTCGAGCTTTGCGATTTCTCACGCGTCGTGACCGTTTCCTCGCGGTAGGCCGTGTAGGTCTCTTCGCGGATCATGGTCAGCACCTTCACGCCCGCGCCGTAGCGCCGGAGCAGGCTGCGTTCGTTGCAGTCGCGTTGCGGGATCTGGTCGCGGCAGGCGACCTCGCCGTGGGCGGATCGGTAGAGCGCCTGGTTCTTCGAGCAGTCGACGATCTGGCCGCCGTCGAAGCGGACCTCGCCGGTGAACTTGGCGATGGTGGCCTGCAGCCGCGTGCCGGCGATGCAGCGGAACAGCTCGCCCTCGTAGGCGTCCTCCACATCGCGTTCGGCATGAACCTGCGAGGCGGGATGCGGCACCGTGCGGTCGTCGATGCAGACGGACTGGATGACCACTCGCTCGGTGATCCTGTGTTTGGCCTCGTAGGCGACCCGGCGCTTTTCGGTCTGCTCGCCGGTGTCGACATTGAGCGCGCCAATGAGACCGGGCGAACCCTCCTCCTCGGACCAGGAGCCGCCGCCGGCGCCCGCGGCGGCCTGGGCCCCGGCCTGCGCCTGGGCCTCAACGTTCAGCTTGAAGTCTTCGGGCCGGCGCCGCTCGGGCGGCCGGTGGTGATGGTGGTGAGCGGGCGGCGGAGGCGGCGGGGGCGGCGACGCAGCCTGGGCCGCGCCCGCGGCGCCGGATGCGCCGGCGACGGCCAGGGCCAGCAAGGCTTTCTGGAGGTGGTGCATTGGCAGGCTCCCGCTCGACCGCCGATTACACCCAACAAACCTTCCGAAATCCTTTACCAAACCCCGCCGGGCGCCCCGGCCCCGGACTTGCGGCGGACGGACCGGGAGTGCGTGTCGTGTTTCATAGTAATACACAGCGGCTGATCGACCTGTGGGCCGACCTGAAGGGGATCGGACCGGCGCCGTTGCGGTCTCGCTTCGACCCGGGCGCCCTGGGGGGCGCGCTGCCGCAGGGGTTCATGCTGGCGCGCACGCCGGGGCTGCCGTTCCGCCTCGCCGGCGGCCTGCTCGAGGACCTGCACGGCCGGCCGCTGCACGGCGAGAGCTTCCTGAATCTTTGGGCCTCCGACAGCCGCGCCGCTGTGCGCGACGCCGCCGTCGCCGCCATCCGCGGCGTCAGTCCCGCCATCCTCTACGCCGAAGGCCGCACCGACCACGATCGTCGCGCCGGGTTCGAGATGGTGATCGCCCCGCTCACCGGCCCCGACGCCACGGTCGACCGCCTGATCGGCCTCTGCCAGCCGATCTCGGCCCTGGTGCGCCTGCACGAAGAAACGGTGAGCGAACTCTGCCACCGCCTCACCGTTTACGCCGGCGCCAGCAAGCCCGGCGGCATGGGCCCAAACCTGCGCCTCGCCGCGGTCGACGGGCGACGGATCGCTTGACGCAGCTAAGCGTTCGACGGGCGTGTTTTTTTGACTCCGCCTACCGCACGGGCTTCAAACCCGTCGCATAGCGCTTCCAGTTCGCCACATAGTGGTCGGCTGACGCTTTCAGTCCCGCGATCTGGCCTTCGGTGAGTTCGCGCACCACGCGGGCAGGGGAGCCCAGGATCAGCACGCCGTCCGGGTATTCCTTGCCTTCGGGGACCAGGGCGCCGGCGCCCACCAGCGAGTTCTTGCCGATCTTGGCGCGGGCCAGGATCACCGCCCCGATGCCGACCAGGCTGCCGTCGCCGACGTCGCAGCTGTGGATCATGGCCATGTGGCCGACGGTGACGTTGTCGCCAATCGTCAGCGGCAGGCCGCGGTCGGAATGCAGGACCGAACCGTCCTGGATGTTGGCGTTCCGGCCGATGGTGATCGGATCGTTGTCACCGCGGACCACCGCGCCGAACCAGACGCTGGCGTTCTGCTTCAGAATCACATCTCCTAACACGACGGCATTGGGCGCTATCCAGTATTCGCCCTCAGGCGGCAGCTGCGGTTGCTTGCCATTCAGGTCATAAATATTCATCAGAACACCCCGTAACTGCGACAATTCTGTAATTTAACCGTTCAGAAAGGTCGTTAGGATCAAACTGTGTCTGCGATTTGAGACGGGCCCTTGCCCGGTCGAATGCGTAGCCGGAGCGGTCCGCTTCGGCCAGCGAACGGAGTAACGGGTGTCGCGTTTCACCGGAGTGATCGGTGCACGACCTGGATCTCTAGCCAACCCGGAACCCCCCGGTGAAGGCGCATCCGTCTCCCCTATCTTTCACCCCAGTCGAGGGCGCGACCTTTCCGGTCTCGCCCTTTTTTCTTGTCCCATGAGGAGCTGTTCATGACCAAGCGAGCGCTCAAGCGTATGGCCCGCGAAGGCGAGTTCAACACCGTCGATTACGAGGACGCCAAGATTTGTCGGCTGCCTCTCGATCGCAGCGGCTGGACTCCGCACGGACACGACGGAGCGCGTCAAAGTCATGGAGACAGACATCATGGCGAGAGGGACCAGGGCTATCTCAAAACCATAAAACCGAAATCGGAAGGCCAGGCACAGCTGATCAGCGCGATCGACAGCAAGAACCTCGTGCTCGCGCTCGGTCCCGCCGGCACCGGCAAGACCTATCTCGCCATCGCCAAGGCGGTCGAGTCGCTCGAAGCCGGCCGCGTCGGGCGCATCGTGCTGTCGCGTCCGGCAGTGGAGGCCGGAGAATCCATCGGCTATCTCCCGGGCGACATGGAGGACAAGCTCGCGCCCTATCTGCGCCCGCTCTACGACGCCCTGTCGGACCGGCTGTCGATGAAGCGCGTGCGCGCGCTGATCGCCGAGGGCCTGATCGAGATCGCGCCGGTGGGCTATATGCGCGGGCGCACCCTGAACAACGCCTTCGTGGTCATCGACGAGGCGCAGAATTGCACCTACGTCCAGTTGAAGATGCTGCTCACGCGCCTGGGCTGGCATTCCACCATGGTGGTGACCGGCGACCCGGGCCAGACCGACCTCCTGCCCTCGCTGTCGGGCCTGAACGACATCGCCGAAAAGCTCGAACAGCTTTCCGACATCGCCGTTGTCCGCCTCGCGGAGGGCGACATTGTCCGCCACCCGCTGGTAGCCTCGATGATCGGCGTGATCTGAGGGTTTAACCCCGAACCTCGCGCTCCTGCGTAGGATTAGGGCCAGCCGTCTCCGGCTGGCCCTTTTTCTTGGAGCCGGACATGCGCGCCTTCAGCCTCGCCCTTCTCGCCGCCCTCATGGCCGTCCCCGCCGCCGCTCAGACCGCGCCGGCGACCCTCGGGGACCAGTACGTTCCCGCGCCCTGGTGGATGCGCGAGCCGGTCATCGCCTCCATCGGCTATGTGCGCGTCGAGCTGCCGGCCAACCGCGCCACTTTCTCCGCGTCTTTCCAGGTGGTCGATCGCTCCGCGGCCGACGCGACCCAGAAGGCGGCCGACAAGGTGCGCGAGCTGGGCGCAGCCCTGCAGGCGATCGGCGCGGAAAAGGTGCGCATCGTCACCACCTTCAACAGCCAGCCGCTCTACGAGCAGTACCGGGACAAGGAGGGCAATATGATCGACAACCAGCGCGCCGATAAGATCGAACGCTATCAGGTCAGCGCGGAGGTTTCGATCGAGGTGCGCGACACGGAGCTGCTGGAACAAGCCTATGCGACGGTGATCGCCGCCAAACCGACATCGACCACGCCGGTCTATTTCCGTCTCGATCCGGAGAACGACACCAAGACCGCGCTCTACAGCCAGGCGGTCAAGGACGCCGCCCGGCGCGCCTACGCCGCTGCGGAGGACGCGGGCGCCAAGATCGGCGGGGTGAAGGTGATCGATCCGACCGGCCGCGCCTGCCAGACCGACGTGCTGGCCGGTTGGCCGTCCTACGGCCAGGGCCTGCCGCAACCAAGGACTGTCAAGGCAAATGAGGTTCAGGAGGTCGTGGTGACCGGCAGCCGCATGTCGGGTCAGGCGATGAAGGCGGCCTCGCCGATGTCGGTCGCGGACGTCGGGGCGGCTCCGCCGCCGCCGGGCGCGGTGCTGACGAGCGAGGCGCTGGCGATGAAGCTGCCGATCCAGCCGCCATTGCAGGAAATGACCGCCCAGGCCTGTGTGGTGTACGGGCTGTCGTCCTGAGTGCGGGGTGCGCGCCGCATTTCAGCCGCGGCGCCGACGCCCCGTCGCGCCATTGCGACCTACAACCCGCCGTCGCAGGGGCGTGAAGCGGCGCCATTTGCGGATGAGCTTCCCTGCGGCCGAGCTTCGGCCGTCACGAGGAGCTGTTCTCATGCGCATCGTCGCTTCAAGCCTGCTGGCGGCCTTCGCCGCCCTGCCCGTCTCGGCTCTCGCCCAGACCCCGCCCGCGACCATCGGCGCGCCGAACGTGCCGGCGCCGTGGTGGATGAACCAGCCGGTGATCCCGTCGATCGGCTATGTCCGGGTCGAGGTTCCCGCCAACCGCGCGAACTTCAGCACCAGCTTCCAGGTCGTCGACCGCGACGCGGCGACCGCGACCGCGAAAGCCGCCGACAAGATTTGCGACCTCGCCCAGGCGTTGCGCGCGGAGGGCGCCGGCAAGGTGCAGATCCAGACCACCTTCGCCTCGCGCCCGCTCTACGAGCAGTATCGTGACAAGGACGGCAACCTTGTTGAGAACCGCCGCGCCGACAAAATCGAACGTTACGAAGTGCAGGCCATGGTCGCGATCGAGGTGCGCGACATGAGCGTCCTCGAACAGACCTATGCGACGGTGATCGGCGCGAAACCGACCTACACCAGCACGGTCACCTTCCGGCTCGATGCCGACGACCGCGCCAAGTCGGCGCTATACGTCGAAGCGGTAAAGGACGCGGCGCGCCGCGCCGACCTGTCGGTCGAAGCGGCCGGCGCCGAACGCGGAACTGTGAAACTGATCGATCAGACCGGGCGCGCCTGCCAGACCGACGTGCTCGCCGGCTGGCCGTCCTATGGCGCCGCGCAGCTGACGCCGACGCCTTTGCCCACAGGTCGAATCTACGGCAGCAACGCCGTCGCGGGCGTCATCAACGTCGACGGAAAACGGCTCATCGACGAGAGAGCGGGCGCAACCTCTGGCATGGCGATCATGGGCGGCGCCGACATGGCGGATGGAAACGGCGTCTACGACCAGGACGTTTCGGAGAGAGGCTTCGATGCACGCGGCGAGCAGTTGCGCACGCGGGCGCAACAAGGCGATCTGGCCGACACGCCGCTGCCGCTCGAACCGCCGATGGAAGTGCTGACCGCGCAGGCGTGCGTGGTTTACGGGCTGTCGCCCGCCTAAGCCTCAAGGGGTCCGCTCATCCTCGCGCAAGCGCGGATGAGCGGATTGTTTTAGGACTTCGAGGTCCTCGGCGAGGATGGCCATTTCGAACATGAAGGAGCCGTCTTCGTCCTCGTCCTGGTAGAGGACGCCCAGGAATTCGTCGCCGACGTAGACCTCGGCCGAATCCTTGGGTTTCGTGCGCAGCTTCACGGCGATCTTCGGATTGCCGAAGGTCCGCTTCAGGTGCGCTTCCACGCGCTGGATATCTTGCTCGGTCACGGTCGGGGCCTCGTCTGTCTTCGCGCGACCCTTAGGCCGTCCGGACGGCGAGGGCAACGCGCCTGTTACGCCTCAGATCACGTAGTCGAGGATCTCGGGCATGGTGTGATCCATGCTCTTGGACGGCTCCTCACAGGTGGGGCACTTGACCAGGCGCGCGGGCACCCCCGCCGCGGTGCAGTGGGCCGGCACGGCCTTCAGCACCACCGAGCCCGAGGCGATCTTGGCGTGGTCGCCGACGGTGATGTTGCCCAGCACCTTGGCCCCGGCGCCCAGGAGCACGCCACGACCGATCTTGGGATGGCGGTCGCCGCGCTGAGCGCCCGTGCCGCCCAGGGTCACCCCGTGCAGCATGGAGACGTCATCGCCAACCGTCACGGTCTCGCCGATCACCACGCCTGTGGCGTGGTCGATGAAGACGCCCGAGCCCACGCGGGCGGCCGGGTGGATGTCGACCTGGAACAGCTCCGACATGCGGCTCTGCAGGTAGAGCGCCATGGTCTCGCGCCCGCGCTTCCACAGGTGGTGGCTGACCCGGTGCGTCTGCAGCGACAGGAAGCCCTTGTAGAACAGGAAGCTCTGCAGATAGCCGCGCGCGGCCGGGTCGCGTTCGAGCACGGCGACCAGGTCCGCCTCGGCCGCCGCCACCATGGCGGGGTCGGCTGCATAGGCCTCGGCGCAGAGTTCGCGGACGGTCATGGCGCCCACCGCGGCGTCGCCGATCTTGCGCCCGAGCTGGAAGCTCAGGGCGGCAGCCAGATCGCCGTGGGACAGGATCACCGAGTGCATCAGCGAGGCGAGGGCCGGCTCGGTGCGCGCGGCGGCCTGGGCCTCCTCGCGGAGCGCCGACCAGACGGTCTTGCCGCCGGGAAGGACTTCGAGTTGGGGCATGGCGCTCTCCTCCGCTTCGCAAATCAGCCTAGCATAGCGTGGGCTAGCCCCTCCGGAAGCTCGCCCTCCCGCGCCATATGGTAGGCCCGAAGCGCCGTCGCCACCGTCAGGGAATCCCGGATTCGGCCCGCGACGGCCTCGGCCAGCAGCGCCGTGAAAGGAACACGCGCCAGACTGAGGGCTTCGGTCGGGTCCCGCTCGGCCGCCGCCGGCGCCAGGTCCCAGGCGAGCCAGCAAAAGGCCTCTTCATCCGTGACCGAGTTCGAGAGCTCCAGTTTCAGCGCCGGCCGCCAGGTCCCGGCGCTCAGGCCCGCCTCCTCCGCCAGCTCCCGCCGGGCGCCCGCCAGCGGGTCCTCGCCCAGGGGCGAGCCGCCCTCCGGCATCTCCCAGGAATAGGTCATGCTCGGGAACCGGTGTTGCCCCACCAGCACGACCGTACCGTCCGCATGCACCGGAAGGACCCCGACCGCACGATTTTTGAAGCGAACCACGCCGAAGCGCGTTTCATGGCCGGTGGGGGCGGTTGCCGGGTATTCGACCAACGCCAGCCATGCGTTTTCGAAATGGGTGCGACCCTCGCCGCGCCGCCAGGACGGCGGTTTGGCCAGGCCTGCGCCCCAAAAGGGTTCTTCGTTCATGCCCTGCTCACCTTTGTCGTCAGTACCTATATGCAGCTTCGACCCGAGCTATGGCCCGGGCCGCAGGCGCCCTCAACGGATCGCGGCATGAAACCGATTGTTCTCCTCCCCCTCGCCGCCTCCCTGGCGATCGCGACCTCCGCGGGCGCCGCGCCGGTCGCCCCCGTTGGCCCCGAGCATCGCCTGAACGCCCAGGAGATCCGGGACCTGGCCAAGCGCGAACTGCTCTGGTGCGACGACTTTCACGTCCAGAACGGCAGTTGCGACGCCATCACCCTGATCACGCTGGCGCCCGACGGGCGGCTGGCCGAGACCACCACCCTGCTGTTGAGCGACGGGCCGCGGCTTCAGGCCTACATCGGCGAGGTGGACGACGTCGACGGCGACAAGGTGTGCAGCAAGGTCGCCGCAGCCCGGCTTCCCATCGCCTTCACCCTCGAAGGTCATTCGGTGCCTGCCGACGCGTCGGCGGGCCTGCGCGAGGTGCTGGTCAATTCGCTCGCCGAGCTCGACGGCAAGACCATCTGCCAGACCTTCTACCGCGGTACGGACCCCAACCAGCTGCGCGAGGAAGTGACGGTGGACGGCAAGCGCCGCAAGGACCTGGAGACCGTCTACCGTCTGCACGACGGCGCGGACGGCTTCGACCTGCGTCCGCAGGTCAACGGCGACGCCGACAAGGGCATCAAGGCTTAATGGACGCGAAGACCGCGCCCGTCCCCGCCGCGCCCGAATTCGGCGATCCGCTGGCGCCCCAGGCCAGTCCGGACACGCTGGCGCTGCTGGCGCGCCGGCGGTCGTCCTCGGCTCAAACGCTGCGCGAACCCGGTCCCAATCGCAATGAGCTGACGCTGCTGTTACGCCTCGGCGCGCGCGTTCCCGACCACGGCAAACTCACACCCTGGCGTTTCATCGTGCTGCAGGCGCCGGCCAAGGCCGATCTCGTGCGCCGCTTCGAAGCCATCGCCGCCGGACGCGAAGACGCGACGAAGGCGGTCGCCAAGCTCGCCAAGCTGTCGGCGTCGCCGCTCAGTATCGTGGTGGTGTCACGTGTGACCAGCGAGAGCGACATTCCGGAGTGGGAGCAGCAACTGTCCGCCGCCGCCGTGTGCACCCAGCTGCTGACTGTGGCCGCTGCGCTGGGATACGGCGCCAACTGGATCACCGACTGGTACGCCTACGATCCGAAGACCTGCGCGATCCTGGGGCTGGCGCCGGGCGAGCGCGTCGCCGGCATCGTACACGTCGGCACGCCCGCGGAGCCGCCGCTTGAACGCGCGCGGCCGGACGTGGATCAGTTGACCACCTACTGGGCCGGTTGAAGCGCGGGCTCGGACGAGCGTTCGGGCCGGTGCACCAGCGCCACCAGCACGAAGCTGGTCACCGTCAGCAGGAACCAACTTCCGACCTTCTGGAACCCGACCGGCGCCCAGGCGTGCGCCTGAGACGGATAGATCCAGGCGCGCGAGAACGTCCCGATGTTCTCCGCAAACCAGATGAACAGCGAGACCAGCACCAGCCCCAGCAGGAACGGCATCCTCCGCTGCGCGCGATCGGGCGTGAAACAGACCCAGGTCCGGAAGTAAATCACAGCCGCGAACACGAACAGCACATAGCGCGCATCGAACAGCCAGTGGTCGGTAAAGAAGTTCACATAGACGCCCGCGCCCAGCAGCCAAGTGGTCCATGGCGGCGGATAGTGGGTGAAGCTGAAGCGGAAGATGCGCCAGACGCGCGCGAGATAGCTGCCCACCGACGCGTACATAAATCCCGAGAACAACGGCACGCCGCCGATGCGCAACAGGCTGGGCTCCGGATAGACCCACGAGCCCACGTGCGTCTTGAACACTTCCATCGCGGTGCCCACGAGGTGGAAGACGAGGATGACCTTCGCCTCCTCCCAGCTTTCCAGCTTCAGCCCCAGCATGGCGACCTGCACCGCGAGCGCGGCGCAGACCAGGAAATCGTAGCGTGCGATCGGCGCATGCTGCGGCCAGACGAGGCTGGTGCCGAACAACAGCGCCAGCATGACCCCGCCGAACAGGCAGGCCCAACCCTGTTTCAGGCCGAACATCAGAAACTCGAACGCCCATCCGCCGAGGCGCGTGCGGTCGGCCCGCGCCTGGACGCGAGCGAGAAGCTCGCGGCCCCACTGTTCGAGTGGAAGGCGGGCGGTCTGGCTCACCGCAGCCGATACGTCGGCACGCCCGGGTCTGGAACCCACAGCCCTTCCGGAATGAGCCCCGTCTGCCAGAACACGTCGATCGGAATCCCGCCGCGCGGGGCCCAGAAGCCGGCGATGCGCAGCCACTTGGGGTCGGCGACCTCGACGATCTTTTGCGCGATGCCGACGGTGCAGTCCTCGTGGAAGGCGCCGTGGTTGCGGAAGCTCTGAAGATAAAGCTTCAGACTCTTGCTCTCGACCAGCCACGCGCCCGGCGCATAGTCGATCACCAGGGTCGCGAAATCCGGCTGGCCGGTGACCGGGCAGATGGAGGTGAACTCGGGCGCGGTGAAGCGCGCCAGGTACAGCGCCTCCGGGTGCGGGTTGGGCACGCGCTCGAGCGTCGCGTGCTCGGGGCCGTCCGGGATGGCGCTCGGGTGGCCGAGCTGGGTGAGCTTGGAGGTGTCGGTGGTCATGACCGCGCCTTAAGGCCATCGGGGCCCGGCGGGAAGCCCTTCCCTTAGGTGACCTTTGCCGCAGCCGGCCGTAAGGCTATGGAGCGCAACCAAACCCGCCCACAACCCAGGACCGTCCATGGCCATCCCCGCCGCCCTGCAACAGGGGCTGAAGCTCCCGGTCATCGCCGCGCCCATGTTCCTGGTCTCCGGGCCCGAGCTGGTGATCGCGGCCTGCAAGTCGGGCGTGATCGGGACCTTTCCGGCGCTGAACCAGCGCTCGACCGAGGGCTATTCCCAGTGGCTCGACCAGATCAAGGCGGCGCTTGGCCCGGACGATGCGCGCTACGGCGTCAACATCATCGTGCACAACACCAATCCCCGCGTGATGGCCGACATGGTGGTGTCGGTCGAGCACAAGGTGCCGCTGGTCATCACCTCGCTCGGCGCCGTGAAGGACATCGTCGATGCGGTGCACAGCTACGGCGGGCTGGTGTTCCACGACGTGACGACGGTGCGCCACGCGAAGAAGGCCGCGGAAGCCGGCGTCGACGGCCTGATCCTGGTCTGCGCCGGCGCGGGAGGTCACGCAGGCGTCTGGTCGCCCTTCGCCCTGGTCGACGAGGTGCGTCAGTTCTTCAAGGGCACGATCATCCTGTCCGGCGCCCTGTCCACGGGCCGCGACCTCGCCGCGGGCCTGATGCTGGGCGCCGACTTCGGCTATTTCGGCACGCGCTTCATCAACACCACCGAGAGCGAAGCGCCCGATGCGTACAAACAGATGATCGTGGACGCCCACGCCGCCGACGTGACCTACACGCCGGCAATCTCCGGCATTCCGGCGAACTTTTTGAGCCAGTCGCTGATCAACAACGGCCTCGACCCCAAGAACCTGCCCGAAAAGACCAAGGTCGACCTCGGCAAGGAACTCGATCACGAGGTGAAGGCCTGGAAGGAAGTTTGGTCCGCCGGCCAGGGGGTGGGGTCGGTGAAGGACGTGTTGCCGACGGCGGAACTGGTAGCGCGAACTCACGCGCGAATTCGATGAGGCGCTCGCGGAGTTCGCAAAACGGTTCGTGGGCTAGGTTCTCATTAGGGCCGGTTTCCCGGTTCCGTCAGCGGCATGGCCAAAGCGCATTCATGGCCTGCACCACCGCCGGAATGGCGTGAGCCGGGCCAAATCCCCCATTTGCTTGACCCGGTTGCTGACTATCACGCCTTCGCTGATTACCCACGATTTGACGGTCTGACTGTCAGGTTTTTTCGGGACGCAGAAACTGTGCGGCTGGTTGCTCATCGTTTGGTTCAGCATCGTAACAATCTGCACGCTTTCGATCTGACCTCCGCACCAGAATTCGTCAGCGGCGCAGCGGACCAGGAAATCCGCTGTAAGGGTTTGTTCGTCGATGTCCGATGAGTCGGCCGCCGTCGCCACGGGAGCTGACGACCACAGAGACAGAGAAACGATTATCGCGCTCGCTGCAATACCAGTGAATCGTTTGACCATTTACATTCCTCCCCGCCCACCTAGTGAGGCGCGCCTGCCATGTTTGCCTTTTTCCAGGCCTCGTGCAGCGCGAGCAGGTCGGCGCAGGTGTAGCCCTTTTCGACGACCTGGCCATCCCAAAAAGTCATTTCGTCCGCGTGGGGCGCGCGCTGGAATTCCATCAGATAGCTCCGGGTGATCATCGCCTGGCGATCAGCGGACGTCTGCTTCAACCAGACGCGATGGGCGGCGATCAGCCCGTCCAGGCTCGCGCTTCGCGCGTCACTCGACCAGAACTGCAGTTCTTCCGGTCGAGGCGGTCGACAAAAGGCGGTGTTGTAGGACGCCTCGATCCGGTCGCTTGCCGTTCCCGCTATTGCGACGCCGAGCCGTCGTAAGGCCGTCTTTCGCTGACTTCTTGTTAGGGTCAATCATCAGCGCCGCGCGATAGCCGGCGACCGCCTCGTCACGTCGGCCGAGCCTTTCGTAATATCTCAGCCCGCGTTGCGATGATATTGGCGTCTGTCGGCGCCAGTGACATGGCTTTCTCGGCGTCAGGCAGCCCCTGAGCGTCTCGGCCCGCGAAATGATTGTCCCAGGCGCGACCATTGTAGGCATCGGCGTCGTCGGCCTTGAGCGCGATGGCCTGGGTGTAGTCGGCGATGGCCTGCTCGTCGAGACCTTTGTGGTCATAGGAGACGCCGCGATTGGTGAAGGCTAGCACGCGACGCGGATCAAGGGCGATGGCCTGGGTGTAGTCGGCGATGGCCTGGTCGTAGAGACCTTTGTGGTCATAGGAGACGCCGCGATTGGTGAAGACGCGCGCGTCACGCGGATCGAGCGCGATGGCCCGGGTGAAGTCGGCGATGGCCTGGTCTAGCGCCCCTTGCGGTAATAGGCGGTGCCACGATTGAAGTGGGCGGAGAAGTAATCGGGCTTCAGCGCGACGGCCTGGGTGTAGTCGGCGATGGCCTGATCGTAGAGACCCTTGCTGTCGTAGGCGACGCCGAGGTCATAGTAGACGATCGACAGATTCGGACGATTGTGTACCGCGAGCCATGTGCTACCCTTTAATGACCGCGTCGGCGTTGGCGTTCCTCGCGGCGCTATTCCACAAGGTCAAGTCTTGATCTCGTCTGAGCCAGGCTGGAAGCGCAAGGAAAGCCAGGGTCAATCCGAACAGAAGCGCGCGCATCTTGTTCCCTCCCGGAGCTGAGGATCGTAGCACAGGCCCGGTCGCTTCAATGTACCGCCCAATGCGACGGTAGCCATTCGCCTTCGGACATTGAGCTGGCGCAGCGCCCGAGCGTCTGCGCGCCCGGCCTTAGCCAATTTCACCTGAAAGGAACTAGGGTCATGCGGCGATGGGCGCACGAGGAGTTTGCCGATGCGGAACACCCGGATCTTGGGCGGCCTGTTTCTGGCGTCGGCGTTGCTGTCGTGGCCCCGACTGACGCAGCCAAAACCTCGCGCAGGGGCCGCCGCCGCACGAGCTGACGACGCGGAAGATTTAGACTTCAATCGCGCCGCTCTCTGGGTCCCGCGGCGACGGCCGATGACACGGCTTGGGCCATCTATCTGTTCATGGCGTTCGATCGCGTCGATCCGGACTGCGTGGAAGGCACGCCGTCGGCGATCGTTCTGCGCGCGCGTGGCGCCCCGGACTATGCCGCCTCGAAGACATGGGTTGGCGAGGCGCTTACCGGTAAGGGACTGCCGAGCGACATCATCATGTTCGCTTCGCCCGCGTCCCGCGGAAAATCTGATCAAGGTGCCGACGGCCACGGTGCGCAAGTTGGCGCCGAACGCTTTGAAGCAGTCGCGCATCTATGTCGCAGTTCCGGTCGCCTATAGTCAGGCGCGCCGTCGCGGCGTTAGCGCCCACGGGTGCGACCATCATCTATCTGAACCCGGCGCGGCCCATTGCTCAACCGAGGGACGGCTCGAATGTCGCATCAGCAGCGCCCCGCCGGATTGACTCCAATGTCGATTCGCTCCGAATGGCCAGATCGGCGCTCCGTTGGCGCAGTTCATGTGCTTCCCGGTCGGAGCCCTTAGACGTGCGGTGACGTTCCTCTCCGAGAGGTCCTAAGCGTCGTCGGGTCCAAGTTTGGCTAACTTGTCCTCGATCTCGCGGAGGGCTTTCTTGAAGTCGGAAATCGCTATCTCGGGCTCGATGAACGCACAACCCTCATCGGCGGATGTCGGGCCGGACTCCAGCATCTCGATCTGCCGCTGGACGCTTGTCCGCGCATCGATCAATTGTTGCCGGCGACTTCGCTCGGATTGAGACATTCGTGAATTATACCTCTCGACGGACATCGCCGCCATGCTGGTCGTCGGCCTACAACCGGTCCATCCCATTCAGGCGGATGAATTCGCCATAGAAGCGGTAGGACCTCACCTCCATCGCAACGTAGAGCGGCGACTTGGTCATTGAGACCGTCGGGCCTATGATTCCAACCCGGTGCAGCCCGATCCTGTTGCGGCTGGCGTTTGGGCGCAATGTCACGCCGGGCTCGTGAACGTCGCAGGCCGGCAAGTCCAACTCGAACTGCTTCACCGATCCCGGCGGCGGCAGGCTCGGCACATCGGCGAGGTTGACGGACTGGCTGACGCGCCGCGTCCGCGTCGCCGGAGCGCCGCACGCGCAGCAGACCGGCGGCATGCGCAGGCTGGGCGGCAGCGGGATCATGAACGGCCCATATTTGGTCGCCCCCGGATCCAGCTCGTGGAACTGTTTCCGGATCATCACCGAATAGGCGAAACAGTTGGGGCATTGCGCGGCCTCGTTTTCGCTCAGCTCATCGATCGATTGGCCACAGACCGGACAGGGCGCCGCAAATGATCCCTTGAAGGTGACGAAGGCGGCGCCCAGCGTCACCAGCCCAGCGACCACGGCCCAGCCCGGATGGTGATTCAGAGCGGCCCAGATCGTGACGGCCAGGAACAGCAGAACCCCCATGCCGAATGAGATGACATTGTCAACAGAACGCTTGGCGGGGGTTGATCGCGGCCCAAACTCTGGCATGGCGTGCTCCAGGTGATGCGTAGTCGGGACGGGGCGTCATGCACAGCGTCATCTATCGAGTGCGCACGTCAGTGTTCTAATCGGCTTCACTTCGAGGGCTTGCCCGCGGGCGGACACGGCCCGACCAGGCGATAGGTCATGTGGTAGGTGACGAGTTGCGGCGGGTCTATCGAGCTGGTGGTTCGTATGGTCTCGTCAACCACATAGGCCTGCTTCAGGTCGCCGTGATAGACTGAACGGTCGATCACCGTGTAGGGGTTCTTGTTGCAGGTCGCGTAGTCGATGATGTCACCGCGACCGTTGCGCTTGAACGTCTGGATGACACAACCGGTGTTATCGACGAACCTCGCCGAAAGCGGCTCATCCGCCTGGCAGAAACGCGATGTCACGGGAGCCTTGCTCCCCTCGGTCTGCGTCAGCTCCCAATAGCCGACCGCGACGCGCGGCAACCCCGGAATATCCACGACAGGCGTTTCCACATCCGATGCGGCCGCGCCGGCGCTCTTGGCGCCGCCATCCGCCGAAGACTCGCTGGCCTTTTGGGAGCAGGCCGCCAGCAGACACAAGGAAGTCGCGAAGACGATTATATTTGTTTTCATGGATCGGGCTCCGACGCCAAGTGAAGGTTACCATGTCCCGGCAAGGCTGAAACCCCGCCGGACGTGCGCCTATTCGGGTTCCCCCACAATGACGAAAGGCGCCCAGAAGCGCGGGTCGACGTATTTGTGAGTGGGGTCATGTCTAATCATCTTGACCATGGCCGTCTGCAGGGCCTTCGCCTTGGGTTGGCCATCCTTCTGGTTCTTGAAGGTGTCGGTGATCAGTTGCTCGGTCGCGTTGTCGTCGACGCGCCAGTGCGAGACGAGCAGCGTGGACGCGCCGGCGTGGAAGAACGCGCGGGCAAGACCTGACAGACCGTCCGCGCCCTTGCCGTCGCCCGCAGCGGTGTTGCAAGCGGATAGTACGACCCACTCGGCGTTGAGCGTCAGCGCTGCGGCGTCGGACGCCTTCAGAAGCCCATCGTCGCGCGGATCGGCGCCTGTCGCCGGAGGCGCGGCAAGCGCGAGCGCGGGCTCCGCCACATTGAGTTCGCCGGTCAGAAGGCCGTGGGTGGAGAAGTCCAGCACCTGCACGCGCGCCAATTCGCCATGGTCCGCCATGCGTAACAGGTTGGTTTTCGACGCCTGCGGTCCAAGCAACAGAGCCGACGCGTCGCCGGGATCGAGGATGTCGCCGAGCTTGCGCCCTTCCGACAAGGTTCCGTAAAGCGGATCGAGCGTCCGCAGAGTGTCGGCGCCGCGCCCATCGCTTTGGAAATGGCTCGCCGGTGCGAGCACCATGCTTTCCGGCGCCGCCTCGCCCGCCGGTAGTTCCGGTATCTTTCCCGTGCCCTTGAAGTCCGGGTCGGCGAAGGCGCGCAACTTCAGATCGGTGATCCGGGCGCGACGCCGGCAGCAGTTGGCGCAGGGTGCGCAGCGAGGAGACCGTCGGCAACACGGCGATCGCCTTGTCCTCGATCAACCAATGCATCTCTGCGAGGGCGCCGGGATCTCTGTCCTGTAGCGTTGGCGCATTCACCGCCAGCAAGCCCGGCGGCAGGCTGGTTAAGGGTCCGGTTGGGACGATGATGAGGGTGTCGATCCCGCCGCCATTGATCACTGCCTGAATCTTCGAGTTGCCCAAGAGCGCGACGTAGAGCTCGTGCGCGGCCCCGCGGTCGAACGGCTCGGCGCTCTCGCCACGGTCCTGCGCGGGTCCGCGACCAAAAGAAATCGGATCGATCTTGTAGCGCAGCGTATCGACACCGGCCTTCACCTCGTCGCCGGTGAGTTCGATCTCAGCCCAGGCGAATCCGGTTTTCGACGCCGCGAACACCAGGCCCTTATCCTTGCCCGGCGCAACCATCCACAGCACGACCGCCTCGTTGGCGTGCAACAGCTTGGCGTCATCGCCCGAGGTCGCCTGCAGCGCGACCACGTCGACCGGCTGCGGAGAGCGATAGTCCCAGTAACGTGGCGCCTTTGACTTGAGTATCGCCTCCAAGGCGGAGATACGAGCCAGAGTCTCGTCCCGCGCCCTGCCCAACGTCTGCTGCTGCTCCGTCGATGCGGAGCCTGCGGCCTCAGCAAACGCGTCGTTGAGATTGTTGAGCTGGTCTAGATCAGCTTCGTATTCGACGGCCTCGCCGCCCGCTCCCGACTTGGCCGCCGTCTCCCGCGCCGCAGCCCGGGCGAGCGCTTCGCCGGCCGAGGACGCCGTGGACGACTGAGCGGTGGTAAAGGCTTCGGCGCGCAACGCGTGTGATTGATCTTGTTCTGCTGTTCCGTCGCCATTGGTCGACCAGCCCCATAGCGCGCGCGCAAGCGTCTCTGAGCACGAGTTCGAGCTTGATCCCGCCGCGTCCTTCATTGCCCGGCTAGCCTGCACCCCAGACGCCGCGCGCGCTCTCACTCTGCAGGCCGGACGGAAAGCCTCGACCGCCTGCTGGAACTGGCCTTGGAGCACTGCCACGTCGCCGAGATTTTCGAGACTGGTTGCCGTGGCGGGATGCTCGGGCCCGAGCGCCTTCCGGTAGATCGCCAGGGCGCGGCGGTCGAGCGGTTCGGCTTCGGCGTAGCGGACTTGATCCGACAGTACATCGGCGAGATTGTTCAGGCTCTCCGCGGTTCCAGGGTGGTCGGGCCCGAGCGTTTTCTCCCGGATCGCCAGGGCGCGGCGGTAAAGCGGTTCTGCTTCGGCATACCGGCCTTCGTCTTGCAGTACTGCGGCAAGGTTGTTCAGACTCTGCGCCGTAAGAGGGTGACCGAACCCCAGCGCCTTCTCATAGATCGCCAGGGCGCGGCGGAAGAGCGGTTCAGCTTCGGCGTAGCGGCCCTGTTCCTCCAGTGTTGTGCCGAGATTGTTCAGGCTCGTCGCGGTGTCAGGATGGTCGGAGCCTATCACATTCTCCGCGAGCGTGACGGCGCGGCGGAAGAGCGGTTCGGCTTCGGCGTACCGGCCCTCGACTTGTAGCAATACGGCAAGGTTGTTGAGGCTCAGCCCAGTGTTAGGATCGTCAGGCCCCGACGACTTTTCCTGGATCGCGAGCGCACGGCGGAAGAGCGGTTCGGCTTCGGCGTACCGGCCCTGGTCTTGCAGCAATGTGGCGAGATTATTTAGGCTCGTCGCGGTGCCGGGATCGTATGGTCCGAGCGCCTTCTCCCGGATCGCCAGGGCGCGACGGTAGAGTGGTTCGGCTTCGGCGTAGCGGCCCTGGTCGAGCAGTGACTCGGCGATGTTGTTCAGGAGCGACCCAGTATCATAGTTGTCCGGCCCCCAGGTCTTCTCCGCAAGCGTCAGGGCGCGGCGAAAAATCGGCTCGGCCTCGGCATAACGGCCCTGGGATAAAAGCCGCATTGCCTGACTATTGAGAACCATCAGTTGGTCGAGGGATGCCGCGTCGGCCTCGACCGGCTGCGCGGCCGGAGTCGGCGCCTGGGCAAAGGCCGGGCACGCAAGAGTCAGACAAACCACGGCCGCCGTCGCCAGCAGGCGCCGGACGTCTTTGCAGATGGGACGCCTGGAAACGGGACTCATCCCGGCTTTCCCCTCGAGGCCAGGCGACCCTAATCCTATATTCGCGTACGGCCTAGCTTACTCATGACCTAAGCCGCGAACGCCTGTTCCAGGTCGGCGATCAGGTCGTCGGCGTCCTCCACGCCCACGGAGAACCGGATCAGGCTGTCGGTGACGCCGCGGGCTTCGCGCAACTCTCGGGGGATCGAGGCGTGGGTCATGATGCCCGGGTGGTTCACCAGGCTCTCCACGCCGCCCAGGCTTTCGGCCAGGGTAAAGATCTGGAAGCGTTCGAGCACGCGACGGGTGCGTTCCAGGTCGCCGTCGATGACGCAGGAGATCATGCCGCCGAAGCCGCGCATCTGACGCTTGGCCAAAGCGTGTTGCGGATGTGATTCCAAGCCCGGATACCAGACGCGCGTCACGCCTTTGCAGTTCTCCAGCCAGCGCGCGACCTTCATCGCGTTCTCGCAGTGACGTTGCATGCGGATGGCCAGGGTCTTCACGCCGCGGTTTGCGAGAAACGCGTCGAACGGGCCCATGATCGCGCCGACGGAGTTTTGCAGGAACTTCATCTCCTTGGCGAGCTCGTCGGTTCGCGCGACCACAACGCCGCCGATCATGTCGGAGTGGCCGTTCAGGTACTTGGTCACCGAGTGCACCACGAGGTCGAAGCCGAGCTCGAGCGGGCGCTGGATGTAAGGCGTGGCGAAGGTGTTGTCGGCGACGGAGAGCAGGCCGTGCTTCTGGGCGATGCGCGCCAGGCCTTCCAGGTCGGCGAGCTTCATCAGCGGATTGGTCGGCGTCTCCACCCACAGCATCCTGGTCTTGGGCGTGACTGCCTTTTCGACCGCGTCGAGGTCGGAGAAGTCCGCGTAGGTAAAGCTCAGACCCGCCGAGCGGCGCCGCACGCGCTCGAACAGGCGATAGCTGCCGCCGTAGAGATCGTCGGCCGCCAGCACCTCAGCGCCCGCGTCGAGCAACTCGAGCGTCGTTGACGTCGCCGCAAGGCCCGAGCCGAAGCCGAAGCCCTGCACGCCGCTCTCCAGGTCGGCGACCACGCGCTCGAACGCCTCACGCGTGGGGTTCTTGCCTCGCGCGTATTCGTAACCCTTGTTCACGCCCGGGCTTTCCTGGGCGAAGGTCGAGGTGGCGTAGATCGGCGTCATCACCGCGCCGGTGGTCGGATCGGGATACTGCCCCGCGTGGATGGCGCGGGTGGAGAAGCCCAGGCGGTTGGGGTGGTCGGACATGGGGTCGGGTTCCGGATTCGCGGCCTAGGCCGCCTGGGGATGCAGGCGCAGGTGGTTGATCAGGTCGACGCGGGTGATCAGGCCCACGAACTCGACGCCGTCGAGCACCAGGGCCACCTCGTCGCGTTCGAAGATGGCCACCAGCGCGTCCAGGTCTTCGTGCGCCTGCACCGTGCGCAGGTTGGTGGTCATCTGGCTCTTCACGGGTTGTTTGAAGCGAGCATCCCGCACCACGTCTTCGTTTTCGGCGCCCTTGAGGATGTCGCTCTCGTCGAGGATGCCGATCAGGCGTCCGTCCTGGATCACCGGAAGCTGGGAAACGTCGGCGCCGCGCATGCGGTTGTACGCCGCGAGCAGGGTTTCATCGGGCCCGATGGTCACCGCGCCGCCTTCGGAGAACTTGCGCGCCACCAAGTCGCGCAGGTCGCCGTGCAGGTCGCGGTCGGTCAGGCCCTGTTCCGCCAGCCACGCGTCGTTATAGACCTTGGACAGGTACTTGGCGCCGGTGTCGCAGACGAAGGTCAGCACGCGCTTGGGCGTCTTCTGCTCGCAGCAGAACTTGAGCGCCGCCGCCAGCAATGTGCCAGACGACGATCCCGCGAGGATGCCTTCCTTCAGCAACAGCTCGCGCGCGGTGTCCATGCTCTCGCGGTCGGAGATCGAGAAGGCACGCTTGACCAGGGCCATATCGGCGTTGTCGGGGATGAAGTCCTCGCCGATACCTTCAACGGTCCACGATCCCGCTTCGATCAGCTCGCCGGTCTCAACGTAGTGGCACAGGATCGAGCCGACCGGATCGGCCAGCACCATCTGCGTTTTCGGCGACACCTTTTGGAAATAGTGACCAAGGCCCGACAGCGTGCCGCCGGAGCCGACACCCACCACCACCGCGTCCACGTCGTGCTCCATCTGCTCCCAGATTTCCGGACCGGTGGTGCGCGTGTGCGCAGCGGGATTGTTCGGGTTGGCGAACTGGTTGACGAAGAAGCCGCCGGGGATCGCCTGCGCCAGGCGCTCGGCGAGATCCTGGTAGTATTCCGGGTGGCCTTTGCCGACGTCAGAGCGGGTGAGGCGCACGTCGGCGCCCAGGGCGCGCAGGTGCTGGACCTTTTCGCGCGCCATCTTGTCGGGCACCACCAGCAGAATCTTGTAGCCCTTCAGCACCCCGACCAGGGCGAGCGCCAGGCCGGTGTTGCCGGCAGTCGCCTCGACGATCGTGTCGCCGGGCTTCAGATAGCCTTCCTTTTCCGCCGCCTCGATCATTGAGACCGCGATGCGGTCCTTGATCGAACCGCCGGGGTTCTGGCTTTCCAGTTTTATGAACAGCCGGCAGGGGCCGGTGTCGAGGTTCTTGATCTCGACCACCGGGGTGCGCCCGATCAGGTCGATCAGCGAGCCCACGGGCTGCGCGAGGGGGATCTGGGTCATGCCCTCGAATGTCACCTGGACCCGGCCCGATCAAGCCCCGGCCGGGTTCACGCCGCACCGGCCGCGCGGCAGGTCGCGTCCATGTCGCGGAAGTGCTCCTCGGCGGCGGCGCAGGCAGCCGGGGTTTCCGGCGCGGCGGCGGCCGCCGCTTCCTCGCGGGTCAGGGGTTCGGTAATGACTTTCGAGCCGATTTCCAGCGTCTTGTGAACCGGACACTTTTCCGCGATTTCGAACAGCTTCGCCGTCTGTTCCGCGTCCAGATCGCCGTCGAAGGCGATGCGGCGGGTGAACTGGTCGGGCGGCACGCTGCCTGCGATCTTGTCATGGCGCACGGCCACCCGCGTCCGCTTCACCGGCCAACCCTTGCGGTCGGCGTAGAGACGCACGGTCATGGCGGTGCAGGCGCCCAGGCCCGCGCTGACCAGTTCGTAGGGACTGGGGCCCGAGCCCAGGCCGCCCACGTCGGCGGGCTCGTCGGCGAAGAAATGCGTGCCGTGCGCGCTAACCTGCACCTGAAACTTGCCGGCGCCGGTTTCCTCGACCAGCACCGATCCGTCGGCCGCCTTCATCCCGCCGTCCGCCGCCATGCCGACATAGCGCGAAGCCCAGGTCGCGATCATGCGCGCGACATAGTCGCCGTCCTCGGGACGCGACAGCAGATGATCGGCCTTGTCGAGCGAAACGAAGCTTTTTGGGTGTTTCGCCGCCAGGAACAGCTCGCTGGCGTTCTCGATGCCGACGGTCTGATCCACCGGCGAGTGCATGATGAGCAGGGCGCGGCCGAGATGGCGCACGTCGTCCAGCAGATGCTGACTGCGCACATCGTCGACGAAGGCCTTGTCGACGGTGAACGTTCGGCCGCTGATCGTGACGTCCGCCTTGCCGTCGCGTTCGATCGCCTCGACACCGTCCTTCAGCAACAACAGGACATGCGCCGGATCGGCGCAGGCCCCCACGGTCGCCACCGCCTTCGCGCTTTCGATGCGTGACGCGGCGGCGAGAATCGCCGCCCCGCCCAGGCTGTGACCAATCAACAGTTGCGGCGCGCAGCCGTGGGCGACCATCGCCTGCGCCGCGGAAATCAGATCGTCGACATTGGCGCTGAACCCGCCGCGCCCGAAAACCCCTTCGCTCTGGCCCAGGCCTGAAAAATCGAAGCGGAGGACGCCCACCCCCTGATCGGCGAGCGCCCGGCTGATTTCGGACGGCCGCCTTCACGGTCTTGTCGCAGGTGAAACAGTGCGCAAAAAGCGCCCAGGCACGGGGTTCGCCGTCGGAACGGTCCAGGCGGCCGGAGAGTTTTTCACCCCGAGCGTTCTGGAAATCGAAGGACTTGGACCGCATGGGGAGGCTCTCCTGAACCAATGGCGTTCCGGCGACCGCGGCGCGGGATCCGGCGCAACGAAAAATCTGCCCTTGTGACCCCGCGGTCAACCGAACCGCTCCGCTTGGAAAAACCGTCGCCGCGGCGACGGAACCCCCTCGCCCCGCCGTTGAAGGCGAAAACAGGGCAGCGGATGCTGACCAATAAATTCCTTACGGGCCTACGCCTCACGCATCCGATCATGCAGGCGCCGATGGGTGGTGGCCCATCGACTCCGGCGTTGATCGCGGCTGTCTGTGAGACGGGGGGCATGGGCTGGCTGGCCGGCGCGTACCTCACGCCCGAGCAGATTCGCGACCAGGTGCGCGCAATCCGCGCCCTGACCGATCGGCCGTTCGGCATTAACCTGTTCGTCGGCGGCTGGGCGCGCAGCGCCAACCGCGCCCAGGTGGCTTCGATGATGAAGCTGCTGAGAGACATGCACGCCGAGTTGGGGCTCGAGCCGCCCGCCGTGCCCGGCGTGCCCAACGATCCGTTCCCGGGCCAACTCGAGGCGGTGCTCGACGCCAAGCCCGCCGCCTTCAGCTTCACCTTCGGCCTGCCGCGTACGGAAGACATCGTGCGCTTGAAGGACGAGGGTATAGCCGTCTTCGGGACCGCGACGACCCTGCGCGAGGCGCACATCCTCGCTTCGTCAAATGTCGATGCGATCATCGCCCAGGGCGAGGAGGCCGGCGCCCATCGCGGCACCTTCGCCGGCACCTTCGAACAGTCGATGGTTCCGACGCTCGATCTGGTGCGCGCGATCCGTGCGGAGATCGATCTGCCGGTGCTCGCCGCGGGCGGGTTGATGGACGGACAGGACGTCGCCAACGCGCTTGCGGCCGGCGCTTCGGCGACCCTGCACGGCACCGCCTTCCTCGCCACCCCCGAATCCGGCGCGTCGGCGGCTTATAAACAGGCCATCCTCGCCGCCGAGGAGGACGACACCGTCGTCACCCGAGCCTTCTCCGGCCGCCCGGCCCGAGGTCTGCGCAACAGCTTCGTGCGCGCGGTCGAGGCCAGCGAGGCGGAGATTCCGCCCTACCCGCTGCAGAACGTGCTCACCCGCCCCATGCGCCAGGCCGCCGCCGCGCGCGGCGACGCGAGCCGTCTGTCGCTGTGGGCGGGCCGAGGTGTGGCGCGAACCCGCGAGGCGCCGGCGACGGAGATCGTGGAGACCATGCTCGCCGATCTGGAAGCCGCCCAGGCGCGACCCGCAGCAGCGAAGGGCCACTGACGCCGCTAGGGCCGGCGATAGATCTTCCCGCCCTTCATCACAAAATCCACATGCTCCGTCGCGTCGATCGACTGGGTCGGGTCGCCCGGCATGGCCACCAGGTCGGCGAGGTAGCCCGCCTCGACGCGGCCCAGGTCTTTCTCGTGGCGGATCACCTTGGCATCCGTCGCCGTGGTCGCGGTCAGGGCCTGAACCGGCGTCATGCCGTCCTTCACCATCCATTCCAGCTCGCGCCAGTTGGTCCCGTGGGTGAACACGCCCACGTCGCTGCCCATGCCGATAGTGACGCCGTCCTTCATCGCCAGCTGGAACGCGTGTTCGGCGGTGACCATGCCCGGCGTCGGCGACGACTGGCCGGGGACATAGTGCTGGAAGTACTCGCTGGTCGCCGCCACCGCGGTCAGAGTCGGCATATAGACCGTGCCGCGCTCCGCCATCATCTTGAAGATCTCGTCGGTGCCGCCGTAGCCGTGCTCGATGGTGTCGGCGCCGGCCAGCACCGAACGACGCATGCCCTCAGTGGTCGCGGTGTGCACGGCGACGGGACGGCCGAGGTCGTGGGCGGTCTTCACCGCTGCGTTCAACTCTTCCTGCGAGAAGGTCGGCTCGGCTTCGCCGTTCGGACCCACGCGATAGTCGGCATAGAGCTTGATCCAGTCGGCGCCGCGGGCCGCCTGTTCGCGCACCGCCTTGACGATGCCGTCCACGCCCGAGGCCTCCTGGCCGCCCTGAGGCATGTCGATGTCGGAGCGGAAGTTCTTCACCGGCGGCCCGTAGGCGCCCTCGGCCACGATCGCGCGCGTCACCACGAACATCCGCGGTCCCGGGATCAGGCCGTCGTTGATCGCCTTCTTGATCGATACATCGGCGGAACCCGCGCCTTCGGTACCGAGGTCGCGCAGCACGGTGAAGCCCGCCATCAGCGTCGCCTCCGCCTGTTTGCCCGCGCGCAACACGCGGTAATCCTCGGTGTCCTTCAGCACCTGATCGTCCCAGAGCTCCTCGTTGTAGGGATGCAGCAGGAGGTGCGAGTGCAGGTCCATCATCCCGGGGATCAGGGTCTGGCCCGGCAGGTCGATCACCTCCGCGCCTTCGGGCGCCGTCACCGACCCCGCGGGACCCACGGCGGCGATGCGGTCGCCCTGCACCAGCACGACCCAGCCCGGGTGGGCGGGCGCCCCGGCGCTCCAGACCTGGGCGGGGCGCAGCAGCACCGCGTGCGGCGGCGCCTCGGCACGGGCTGCGGACGTGAAGGACGCGGCCGCCAGCGTCGCGGCGGCGCAGATGAGGACGGATTTCATGGACGCGGCTCCCCTCGGGACTCTGCGCCAACTTTCGTCAGAAAGAGGCCAAAGCAAAGAGTTCGCGAGCTTAGCGCGCGCGCACGCCCGCCGCTATTCCGCCGCGTAGAGAAGGCCCGGTTCGGCGCGCGCACGGGCGGCGGCGCGTTCGCTCAACAGGCGGATCACGGCGCTTTCCAGCGGCGGCAGCGGGATGTGGCCGTCCCAGTCGGGCGCCTCGCCGGGCTCGGCGCGCAGGGCGCCGGGCGGCGCGGCGCGCACCAGCGACGGATCGTGACCCGCCGCCTCAGCCAGCAGCCGGGCGAAGCCGGCCCAGGTCAGGCGGTCGGGCGCGGCCAGGCGCCAGCGCCCCTGGGCCCCGTCGATCAACAGGTCGAGGGCGGCGTCCACCAGGTCCGGGCGATAGACCGGCGCGACGGGCGCCTCGTCGCAGACCGTGAACGGCCGCCCCTCCGCCAGGGCGTCGAGCACGCGCGTGACGAAGCCGTGCTCGTCGTCATGGCAGAAACCGGCCTCGACCGGCGTGTGCAGATGTCCCGGCGCATGTGCGGCGACGCTCAACACGCGAAGGCCGCGCGCCGCGAAGCGATCGGTCGCGATCCCGTGGTCGGTCGCATCGATCAGGGCGGCGGCTTCAAAGGTGTCGAACAGGCGATCGAGCGCGTCGACGCCCATATGCGGGCGCAGGTCGAGCGTCGCATGGGGCAGGCCGCGGAAGCGGCAGTGGCGCGCAAACGCCCGCGCCAGAGGCCCGCCGCCGGCGATCAACAAGGGCGCAGTCTCGCGGGGCTCGATGCGGCAGTCCGGCGCCACGCCATGCGGATGGGTCGCACCCACCGGCTCGAAGCGATAACGGACCTGTGGCCGGCGCCACCAGCCGGGCGACGCCAGGGCGACGTCGTGCGCTCTTGTGTCTTCGCCGTTCGCCAGCGCGCGCAACAGCGGGGCCATCGCCGTCGGACGTGGTTCGCCGCCGCGCAGGTCGAAGACGCCGCATTCGTAGTCGCCGTCGTCGCGCGTCAGCAGGCTCGGCCAGTCGTAGGCGCCCAGCAGTGACCAGGCGGTCATGCCCTCGACCTCCACGCCTTCGCCGCGCAAACGCTCGCAATCGCGCCACGCCTCGTGGAACCAGCGCATCTGTTCGTCGCGGGTCGAACCGTTGTGCACCTCGGTGACCGCCAGCGTACGGGCATAGCGCATCCAGGCCTGGCCGAGCAGGGCGGCGAGGCCCAGCGGGCCTTCGCGCACAACCCGTACGGCCTCGACATCGACGTAGCGCTCGCGGCCGTTGCCGGCGGGAACGACATCGGGATAGCGACTTGTGCGTTCGTCGAGGAAGCGCTCACTGGTCAGATAGTGGTTCACCCCGATCACGTCGGCCGGACAGGGATTGTCGGCGAAGGCTTTCAAACGGTCGGCGAAGCCGTGGCCCGACATCCAGGCGAACATCGGATGGTCCGCATCGACGCGGCCTTCGAGCAGGTCCCAGGTTAGCCAGCGCCGCTCATTCTCGAACCGCGCCTGGTCCTTCAGGGTCCAGGTCGAATGGACGAAACCCAGATCCTCGGTCTGCACCAGGCGCGCGTCGGGATTCACGCGGCGGACCTGCGCCATCGCCAGCCGCGTCGCATCGATCTGGTTCAGCAGCGCCGCGATCCAGGACCGGTCGTCGTGTTGGTGCGGATACCAGTGGCCGTAGAGACAGCTGAAGCGCGCGGTGGTCAGCGGCTCGTTCACCGGCGTCCAGGCGTCGATCCACGGATAACGCTCCGCCACCGCGCGCGCGTGCGCCGCGAGACCGGGCGCGAAGCTGTCGTCGATCAGACTGGTGTAGCGCGGGCCGCTGCCGTGGTGGACGAGGCCCGCGATGGGCCGCATGTCGAGCGTGTGCAATTCTTCAAGCTGGGCGTCGCTCCAAGTGAAGTTGCGCTCGTCGGGACGCTCGGGCGAGACGCGTTCCCACAGCACCGGCAGGCGGAACGCCTTGATGCCGAGCTCGGCGAAACGCTGCAGGTCCCCGCGGCGCGTGTCGCGGCCGGTTCTTGCGGTCTGGTCGAAAAAGCGGTCGCCGACCCGATTGACGGTGCATTCGCATCCGCCCCAGAGTTCAAGCGCTGCCACTACGAATTCCTCTCCGGCCCGCACCCCTGAAACTCCCGGCGACCGGAAAGGTTCAGACACCTGCCGCCGGGCACAGCCAGCTTGGCCGGAGCAGACCCTGGGCTATTCGAACGTGGCGGAAGGTCCCCAGTTTCGGCTCAGACGTCGTCCTCGACCAGGCTGATGCGGGTCAGGTCGGCGAAGGTGCGGCCCTGTTCGTCGAAGGACACCGCGTCCTGGTAGCGGGTCTTGAACAGGATCGTGTCCGGGCCCCAGTCCCTCATGTCCTGCACGTCGGCGTTCAGCGCGGTGTCGTGGGCGTGCACCGCCAGGAACAGGCGCACGGATTCGCGTTGCAATTCCTCCGCGTCCATCCCGTAGAGCGGGCTCGCCTCGTCGATCGGATGCATCAGCGTCCAGGTCAACGCAAAGATAGGCAGGTGCGGCCGGTCGAGCACGAGGTCGCGCGGCCGGCGGTAGATCGCGCCCTCGAGCGTCACCTCGCGCATCAGCGCGCTCAACTTCGCGCGCGCGTCCGTCAGCACCGTCATGCGTCCGTTGGCGATGCGCAGCATCAGGGTGGGCACGCCGTTGCGCACGGTGATCACTGCGTTGTCCGCATAGAGGATGCGCGCCCGCGGCCGCGAGAAGCGCACAAACAACAGGCCGGTCGCGAGCGCCGTGAACGCCATGCCGCAGATGATCTCGGTCGAAGCGACCGTGTGTCCATAGATCGTCGCCGGCGCCATCACGCCGTATCCCACGGTCGCCAGCGTCTCCACGCTGAAGAAGAAGGCGTCGAGGAACGAACCGGGCCGCATGTTCGACACCGACCCGGGTACGGCCAGGTACAGCAGCGCGAAGATCACGTTGAGCAGGCCATAGGCCGCCACCAATCCGGCCAGGAACGCCCGCCAGGTCGCCGTGACCAGGATGTGATACGGGTCCTTCAGGTCGTAGCGCGACACCCCGCTTTTGCGCAGCTCGAACGCCCCGGCCCGGATCGGCATGGTCTTGGTGGGTTTCAGCTTCACGGCGCGCTGCGGCGGCCGCTCGATCGGCTGCGACTTGGCGGGAGGCTTCAGGGGCTCCTGGGGGCGGGTCTTGGTTTCGCTCACGCCCCGTCTTACGGCGCATGGGGCCCGGGGTGAAGCGGGGCGGCGATGGGGAGAGCAAGCGGCGGCCGGAGGTGCGTTACGTCCCCGGCCGCACATCCAGTCCGTCGAGGAGACAGGAATTGGATGGCGCACCCTTATTGGACAGGTCTTGCCAAACCCTCAATCTGAGCCTCAGCGGCTTGTATTTATTGGCTTAAGTCGACTACCCGACCGAGCCCTGGGCCTGATCACGGTTGCGGCCCCGTAGCCCCCATGCAGGCGGCCGTCGCGCACGAAGTCGATCCAGGCCTGGTAGTAGCCCTCGGCGCTGCGGGTATCGACGCGCGTCCCGTCAGGCTTGGTCTCGAAGTTGTAGATGCCGTGTTCGGCGTGCGGAAACAGGGCGACGGTGATCGGCTTGCCCTGGGCGATCAGCGCCTTCAGCCGGCGAGAGGTCTCAGCGCTGGGCGCCGCGAGATCATCCGCTCCGATCTCCCACAGCTCGGGAATGTTCAGCTTCCGCTGCGACGCCATGCCGTCGTCGCGCCAGGTTGTGCCGACATCGAGGTCCGCCGCCTTGGCCTGCATCTCTTCACGCGACAGCGGCAGCAGGTCGCCGAGATAGTTGCCGTGCACATGTTTGTACCAAGGCTCGTTGCGGTACTTCGTGCGCAGGGCGTCAAATGCCTCGTAGCCCTGCCGCAGATGGCTGGTCACGATCACCGCAGCCGCGTCCGACAGCTCCAAGGCGCGGGCGATGTCGACGTCGCTGTCGCCCTTTAACTTCATCTCTAGCGCAATCTCCTCGCGGTCCTCCTCCAACGCGTCCACCAACAGGCCGAACCCGACCACGACAAAATCCGCGTGGGTGCGCGACGCCGCCAGCGGCGCGACCCAGCCGCCCTGGCTGCCGCCCTGAAAACCGACACGTCCCGCGCGCGGACCGGCCAACCGGCGCGCCTCGCCCATGGCCGCGACCGCATCGTTGGCCAGCACGTCGAAGTCCTGGGTGTACTTGCCCTGCGAATGACCGGTGCCGCGCTTGTCGTAGACGAACACGCCCACGCCGCTCGCCGGCAGCATCCACTGCTGCGGATAGATGTCGCGGCCGGAATAATTCTCCGAGCCGTGCACCAGCACCACGATCGGCACGCGCCCGACGCCCTTGGGCAGCACCAGCCGTCCGGCGAGCGTCAGCGGTCCGCTCTTGAACGTCGTATCCCGCACCTCGAACTCGACGCGATGGCCGTGCCGCCCGGCGAGGTCGATGTCGCCCTTGGCGCAGTCGGAGAAGCGCACGACCTTGCCGTCCGGCCGGTCGGTCCAGCCCAGGGTGCTCGTCCACGAACCGTCCGCCTGTCTGTGCAACGCGCCGGTGGTCCCATCGACCCGGCGCCAGCGCAGGGTGTCCCCGGTCGACGGCCCGACCACCGTGACGCTGCCGTCGCCCATGCGATAGGCGCCCACGTGGCAGTCGCCGACGGTCGTATCGGCAGCGTGCGCCAAGCCGCTCGCTCCGACGAGGGACAAGGCGGACACGACGGCGGCGAGCAGGGCTTTCATTGCGACGATCTCCGGATACCGGATCGGAGATGCGCTGGGTCCGACAAAATGTCAGGTTAATTTGACGTCATGACTGAGTTGTCGCGCGGGCGCCTGAATTTGGTTAAGCGTCCCCCATCGCCGTGCATGCGAAGCAATCCTTCGTGATCCCGGCACAGGCTCCGTCCGAGATCGCTATAATTCCGTACCCGCTTAGGCAAGCCTGGAGGGACAAGCCGTGACGCCGATCAAGGGTAGCCAACGCCAACCGATGCTGAATGCCCGGGATATCGGCAACGCCGATCCGGGCGAACGGCTCGAGGTCACGGTCCTGCTGCGGCGCAGTCATGCGGATGAGTTCGCCGCGCGTATCCAGAAGCTCGCGAGCGGCGACGATTCGGACGGATGTCTCTCGCGGGAGGCGTTCGCCGACCGGTTCGGCGCCAGCCCTGAAGACGTCGCCGCCGTCGAACAGTTCGCCGCAGCCCACGGTCTCACCGTCGTCGCCAAACACCCGGCGCGACGGACCATGATCCTGTCGGGCACGGTCGCGCAGGTGAACCAGGCGTTCAACGTCGACCTGAAACAGGTCGCGCACCCGAACGGAACCTACCGGGGCCGCACCGGCGAGATCCGATCTGCCCGACGACCTCGGCGACATCGTCGAAGCCGTGCTGGGCCTCGACAACCGGCCGCAAGCCGTTCCGCACTTCCGCACGCGCCGCATCCACCAGAACATCCTCAAAGCGACGGCGTCCGCAGCGGCCGCGGCGACCTCATTCACCCCCGACCAGCTCGCGGCGCTGTACGATTTTCCGCCGGGCGACGGGTCGGGCGAGTGCATCGCCCTCGTCGAACTCGGCGGCGGCTATCGCCCGCAGGACCTGACGACCTATTTCGCCAACCTCGGCATCGCCGAGCCATCCGTGACCGCGGTCTCGGTCGATCACGCGAAGAACAGCCCGACGGGAAACCCGTCGAGCGCCGACGGCGAAGTCATGCTGGACATCGAAGCGGCCGGCGCCGTCGCGCCGAAGGCGAAGGTCGTGGTCTATTTCGCGCCCAACACCGACGCCGGCTTCATCGACGCGGTGAGCCAGGCCGCGCACGACAGCGTCAACAAGCCGTCGATCATCTCGATCAGCTGGGGCGGTCCGGAGTCGAGCTGGACCAGCCAGTCGATGACCGCGCTCGACCAAGCGCTGCAGGCCGCCGCCGCCATGGGCGTGACCGTCTGCATCGCGTCGGGCGACGACGGCTCCAGCGACGGGGCGTCGGACGGCGGCGATCATGTGGACTTCCCCGCGTCGAGCCCCTTCGCCCTGGCCTGCGGCGGCACCAGCCTGCAAGCCTCCGCGACGGCGATCACCAGCGAAGTCGTCTGGAACGACGCCGGCGGCGGATCGAGCGGCGGCGGCGTCAGCAGCTTCTTCACATTACCGACGTGGCAGACCGGCCTGAACGCCAAGCGCGCAGACGGGACAAGTTCAGCGCTCGCCAAACGCGGCGTGCCCGACGTCTGCGGCGACGCCGACCCGGAGACCGGCTATCGCGTCCGCGTCGACGGCCAGGACACAGTCTACGGCGGTACGAGCGCCGTGGCGCCGCTGTGGGCGGGCCTCCTGGCGCGGATCAACCAGGCGAAGGGCAAACCGGTCGGGTTTATCAATCCGCTGTTGTACAAGACCAGTGCGGCAATGCGCGACATCACCACCGGCAACAACGGCGACTTCGCGGCTTCGGCCGGTTGGGACGCTTGCACGGGGCTGGGTTCACCGAAGGGGTCAGCGGTCGCCAAGGCGCTAAGCGATTAAAGTACGGAACATTATGTTCTCGTTCTGTTCGTCGCACGGTCAGACACCAGCATTGATAAATCCAACACTAAACCTGTAATATGATGCTTCGCACATCAGTTGTGAGGCAACCGGGTGATGGTCCAGTTGGAGCGCTGCGCCGACGAGTCGCGCGAGGTCACGATTTTCGAGCGGCGGCGGGATCGGTCGCGGCTCTATTTCGAGAACGGGACCCTCTACACCCACGTCGGCCCGCTCGGCGAAAGCCATCTCGACTATGTGAAATCGATGGCGCACCTCCTACGCCGGGCGAGTGAGGTTCTCCTGCTCGGCACCGCTGGGGGCGCGCTGGCGACGATGCTGGACCGCCAGCGGTCGCGCGTGACGGCTGTGGATGATTTCGCGGAATCTTTCGTCCTGGCGAAGAAGTGGTTCCACCTGCCGGAGGCGGTCGAGTGCGTATGCGCAGACGCAAGCGCATTCCTGCGCGCCACGGACCGGCGCTGGGATGCGATCGCGGTGGATCTGTTTCGCGGCCATAATATCCCTGGGCCCTTCTTGACACCGGCCTTCGCCGAACTGCTCATCAAGGCGACCGACGGGGGCTTGGTCGTTTGGAACGTGGCGGACGGGCCGGACTCCCCATCAGCGCGCCAAGTCGTATCGATACTGCGTGATCAGGGCTTCAGCGCCCGGGCGCTGTCGGTGGTTTCGCCGACCCTGGGTAACACGATCATCGTCGGACAACAGGTGCGGGATGACTAAGCGCGCGACCGGCGCCGCCGGCGCGCCTTGCCGCGCGCCAAAACCCCTTTATAGGCAGCCGTATGATTACCGCCGCACAGATGAGGGCAGCGCGGGCGCTCCTGGGTATCGACCAGCGCGAGCTTGCCCGACTTTCCGGGGTATCGTTGCCAACTATCCAGCGGATGGAGGCGAGCACTGGAACTGTGCGGGCGGTGGTCGACAGTCTCGAGAAGGTGGTCAATGCGCTCAACACCGCCGGCGTCGAGCTGATCGGCCCGGGCGGCCGCAGCGAAGGGACCGGTCGCGGCGTGCGGCTGATCGAAAGCTCATAGGGACAATCGGTCGCCTGCGGAAAACCGGCAGCTTGTGGTTCCCTTCAGCGCCGGATCGGCTAGCGAGAAAACGCCTGCCGACCGACCCTCTTAGATCGTTGTCCTATGCCTGACGGTTCCGCCACCGCTCACCTGCTACGACCGAAGCTCGCCACCAGCCTTGGCGAGGGCTACGGGCTTGACCTCTTGCGCCGGGACGCACTGGCGGCGCTGACGGTGGCAATCGTCGCGCTACCGCTATCGATGGCGATCGCGGTGGCTTCGGGGGTGTCGCCCGCGCGCGGCCTGACTACGGCAATCATCGGCGGGTTTCTGGTCTCGGCCTTAGGCGGCAGCCGCTACCAGATCGGAGGTCCCGCCGGAGCGTTCATTGTTTTGGTTGCCGCAACGGTGAGCCGTTTCGGTGTCGAGGGCCTGCTACTGACTGTGTTGATGTCGGGCGCACTGCTGACGCTGGTGGGCGTGCTGCGGCTGGGCTCGCTGATCCGTCACATCCCGCATGCGGTGACGGTGGGTTTCACCGTCGGAATCGCAGTCACCATCCTCGCTAGTCAGTTGAAGGATTTGGGAGGCCTTGCCCTATCGGGTCCAGAACCTGGCCCGCTGATCCCCAAGCTGATCGCGTTGGCGCATGCCCTGCCGACGCTCAGCCTGATCACGCTTGCGCTGGGCTTGGGATCAGCCGGCTTGATCTTTCTGCTGAAGCGCCTGCGACCGACTTGGCCCAGCATGCTGTTCGCCGTAGCGGCGGCGTCCGTCATAGCTGCTGCGTTGCGGCTTCCGGTTGAGACTATAGGTAGCCGCTTCGGCGCGCTGCCGCACGGGCTCCCGATGCCTCGCCTGCCGCCGATTACGCGTGATCTTGTGCTGCGACTGCTGCCGACCGCGCTGTCTTTCACCCTCCTCGGCGGTATCGAAAGCCTGCTGTCGGCGAAAGTAGCGGACGGCATGACTGCGCGCCGTCACCGCCCGAACATGGAGCTTATCGCGCAGGGCGTCGCCAACGTGGTTTCGGCGCTTTTCGGTGGTATCAGCGTCACAGGCACCATTGCGCGCACCGCCGCCAACATCCGGGCGGGCGGTCGTAGCCCGTTATCCGGCATGATGCACTCGGGCTTCCTGCTGCTGTTTGTGCTGTTCGCAGCACCGCTGGCGAGCTTTGTACCGCTCTCGGCGCTGGCCGGGGTGTTGGTGGTGGTGTCCTGGAACATGGCGGAGAAGGCGGAGGTTATGCGCCTCCTGTGCAACTGGCGCACGGCTGCGGTGCTCACCACCACCTTCGGCCTCACAGTTGCTAAGGGCCTGACATTCGGCATCGTCGGCGGTTGTCTGCTTGCCGCCGCGTTCGCAGTCCTCGCGTGTCGCGTTGCCGAGGAAGGCGAATAGAGCTGGCCAAAGCTCATTCTAGTCGGGCTGCACCGCCCGCAAACACCCTGAACAAGCGACGGCGCTCGGGGCTGGCCTAAGTTGGCGGACCGGTCAGAAAAGTCTGAGCTGCCGCGCAGTCGCTTCGCGCTTGCGCCAGGAGGGAGCCTTCCCTCCTCGGCGAGCCAAGCGCGTACGAAAGTGGAAATCTCGATGATGGGAGTAACGTTCTCCACGCCGCTCTCCCCTGGTGCGGACGGAGGGAATCCCCACACCCCCTTTCGGGAAGCAGATTTTAAGTCCGCTGAGACATAACCAATATATTGATATAATTGGATTTTTTCTGGGCCGAAATTTTGTGTGTAAGAGATTGTGTAAATGGGAGGTGATCTAAGGCACCAGTTTGCCGGGGTAAATCGATTCCCGCAACCGATTGAATTGCCTTATTTTTTCGGCGATTTCTTCGAAATCGCCTTCAGCTCGGCCGCCAAATGGGCAACACCCTCAGTGAAGCCGGCCTGAAGTGCGTCCCAGCGCGTTCTAGCACTTCCGTGTTTGCCCAGATGCCGTTCAATCGACGGCCACCGCTTGGCTGCGGTCTCCAAACGGTGACGCGCATTGCCAAGGTAGTAGTTGCAAGACCATTCCCGCGTGTTTCGATCCTGCGTGTAAGTGATCGCGTTGTCGGTCAGCATTTTTGCGAGAAACTTCTCTGCATCTTCGTCCTTGAATTCCTTCACGCCGGTTCGGTCTGCCAGAAAGACCGCCCGCCAAAGCGAGAATGAGACAGCTACAAGGTCCTGTGCACGGTAATGAAGTTCCTCGGGAATAACGCGGCGGGCATGAAATATCTCGTAGAGCCGCAGCGTCACCTGTTGGTTGGCCGCTCGCCGCTCAATGACCCACGCTAGATGCTCGGGCGTCGGCGTCTCGTCCTTGCGCTCCCTCGGCCTGCGAGAGGCCGTGGCTTTCTTGCCTGGTGATTTCGCGGTCATCTCCTAGCCCCTTTGGCGCTTGGCTGTCGGTCACCCCGACCGGCTCTTGCGAGACTGAGCAGCATTCCTTGTCTGTGCCGGGACTAAGCTCTACTGTAAGTGGAAGTTTGCGCAACCTTAGAGACAAGGAAATTCGCGTTTGGCATGAGCAACTGCCCCTCGAACTCGTTGACAGCGTCCGTCAATGGCACGCGCAGACGACTGATGACATGCGCATCTTGCGGATGGAGAGGCCGAAATAGGGGCCAGCCATAGGCGCGTTCCCAGGCCTCCTTGAGATCAACGTATCGCCGCTTGAACACATGGTCCGGTGAGGAGGCGTCCGCGAACTGGGCAAGGAACGAACGACGAAAATTTGTTTCGCTCGTGCGCGTGGCAGCTGGCGTGACGTTAAAGTTGCGCCAGTACATTTGCTCCTCATACGTAAGGGTCTCTCCGAGGTCCCCGAGATAGACGACGACATGGTCGTGAAGGTCATTGTCCATCCTGAGACCCCAGAGCGAGCCGCAGCGGAGTTGGCCATCGTCGATCTCGTACTTCTCGGGATGCTCGTAATACTTCGCGAGCACAGCTCTGCTGAACCAAACGGGCGTGAGGAAGTGAGGCGCGCCTTCATTGGCGCCGAAGTAATTGGCGAGCCCGCCTGGATCGCAACTATGGGAGATGGCGCGACCGTCGTCGTCCGTGCCAATGACGAATTCTACAAACCGCTCGTCCCTTTCCTCAAACGGCCACACGCCGGCATTAGATTGTTGTGGCGGCGCGACCAGCCTCTTACCGTAGAGGCGCGAGAATGACCCGCGGGAAGGCCCGATGAACTGGTCGTCGCCCACATGGAACGAGTATCGGACGTGAGCCCGCGTCACTTCCTCTGATGGCAAGACTGCCTTGGCGGAGCGGAACTCGACGGGGCGGTGTATGCGAATGTCGAAGAAAAGACCGAGGAAGAGCTGACGGGCGGCGAGATACTGGCGAAGATGGCGTGTACGAACGCGAACCCGGTCGGGCTCGATCTCGGCAACGACAATCTCGTCACCCGCTTCCGTGATCTGAATATAACGATCGTTGTGCCGATCATGATAGAGGTTGTGGAAGTGCCGAAACTCCTCACTAAGCTCGATTTGACGAGGTTTCAGGTCTGAAAAGGCGCGGATGTGGACTATCGGTTCGGCACCGGCCGACCCGAAGCGCTCGTAGGTCGTTTTCGTTTCCCCACCTTCGTAGGACTGGGAAAAGCCGGGTGCGCCCGCGTTGGGTGACAGATCGCATGAACTATCGTCAAGCGATGCCGCGGCCTCCTCTGGGCGAATGAGCGCGGAATAGGCCCAACGGCTTCCCTCTTCAGTTTGCTCGAACTCATACAGGACGGTCCAATCGCCCGTTCCGAGCCGATCAAGCTGGTCGATGGTGTCTCGCTGCGAAAGAGCCTGGAGCAGGTCATCCCGCCCACCGGGTTGCTTACCCGTCGACATCAGTTCGGGAGGTATGCGTGGCATGCTGCTCTTCCTGTTACACGAGTTCCAGTGTCCGGATCAGAACGCTGCCGTCGGGCTCAAGCTGCCCCGTCAGATACTTGCGGCGGGCAATGGCTTCGATCTCGGTGCGATATTTCTTAAACGCGTCCTCCGATCGCAATTTATCGCGTTCGGAGAAATGGTCATCGAGCGCTTCGCGGGAGATCTTGCACTTCACGCGCGCGTTCCCGTCCTGGCCCCAAAAGGTCACACCTTCACTGCTGTCGTAGCGATACTCTGGATCGGGAAAGACCAGCGTGCGCGTGTCGGTCATCCCGAGAATCTCAAGGATGGCCAGAACCGACGAGAGCTGGACGTTCTTCTCGGCCTGTTCAAAACGCGAAACCGTCGGCGTGCTCACCTTTGCCAGCGCAGCAAGCTGCTGCTGGGTCAGATTCAGCTTTCGCCGCTGCCGGACTGCTTCTTCGACAAGAACTGTCCAATTGAGGCGAAAGTCCCGTTCCATCTGTGCTCCATGAAGTTGATGAGGTTCTGCCCGAGCCCGTCCGCACCGACACGCTTTGCCGCTGCGATAATTGCCTTTTCCGCCGGCCCGCGGCGAAGGTCGAGTTTCCTGACCACGTCGAGGACCGCGGTCGTATCGAGTCCGTGGGCCTCGCCCAGCGCGACGACGTGCTTCGGCCGGATCGCTTCGATTTTGACGTTGTCCGCATTTCCGAGCTTGAGAGCGAGCGTGTCAAACTCGGGATAGAGCGCGGCCGCCACCAGATCATAGGCCGGCGTCAGGCGAAGCCCTCCTGGCGCATGAAACATGGCGAAGTTCTTCAGATGCGCGTCGGTGTTGCCGGTCAGAAAACAGACCAGTTCGCGCCGGAAGAGCCGCCACGCATCGACGGGCACGCAGGTCGGCGTCGTTCGGACAAAAGCCGCCATGTCATCATAGCTGGCCTCGTACTTCTCAGCGCCCGAGTGACGGCCAAGGAGCTGGTTGAACTCCTCGAAGTGGATTTTAGCGCCCCCGGGAAGCCGGTCGAACCGTTCCACCACAAGCGCACGGTCGCGAACGCCGTCGATAGTTGCGACTTCAACCGAGACGATCTGATCGTCTGGAAGAAGAGCGCGGTTGGCCTCCGTCGTGATGTATTCATTCTCGACGATATCGCGTAGCGTTCCTGACGGGAGTTTGGCGATGTAATGCGAAGTCTCGTCGCCGCGCGCCGGCCTGTAGCTCTTGCCCTCCCTAACTGCGAGCAGCTTTGGCTGGACACCAGAAAGCGAGGCGCGGCTTGCAACGGCCGCTGAGACGGTATCGTCCCCGAGGTCGAGGGCCACCTTTGGCGCGATCGACGGGTCGATGATCTTGACCGCTCCCGCGCAGTCATGTCCGAACGCGAGCAGAAGAGCGAAGCGGTTGGCCGGCTGGATCTTCAACGCGCGCGCCTGAGCGTTGCGCAGCCAGCCTTCAGCCACCAGGTTGTCAAAGAAGGGGTGAAGGCCCGGCTCGCTGAAGTAGGGTCTGTCACTCCGAGGGAGTGTGAAGGCTACAGCCGGGCCCTGCTGCTCCAGATAGGTGCGGTCGTACGTGAACACGCATCGGCCGCCCGGCTCTTCGACGAGCTCGCCAGCATATGTGTCCCCGTAATAGACCTTCCCCCAGAGCGTCGTGGCCATAAAATTCCTTTTGTATTCACGCCATTTGCGGCGATGAACATAAAAGATATTATATATCAATGCCGACTATAATTCAACGAATAAAAATCGTTTTATGTGAAAGCCTTAGCAGGCCCAGCAGGCCTCTAGAACAGCTTTGCCATAGCCACAGTCTTTGGTTGTATGCCTCCAGGAGGCGTGACCATGGATTTTGTAGCCCTCGATTTTGAGACAGCGAATGCCGACCTCAGCAGCATCTGCCAGGTCGGTTTGGTCACCTTCCGAAACGGCGAGCCAGCTGAGACCTTTTCGACGCTCGTCGATCCGGAAGACTACTTCGACTATATCAACATCTCGATCCACGGCATCGACGACATTAAGGTGCGAGGGCGCCCAAGTTCGAAGCGATCTACCCGGAAATTCGAAAGCGGGCTTCGGGCGCTGTGGTGGTTTGCCATACCCTTTTCGACCGTGCTGCACTTCAGCGCGCGACCGAAAAGCACCGGCTGGACACCTTAACCTGCCGCTGGCTGGACGCTACGCGAGTTCGTCCGCCGCACCTGGGCGAAATACGCCCATGCCGGCTATGGACTAGGCGATCTGTGTCGTGATTTCGGAGTCAGTTTCAATCACCATGACGCGGCCGAGGATGCGCGCGCTACCGGCACCATCCTCGTGCGCGCCATGCGCGAAACCAGCATGTCGCTTGATGATTGGCTCGTACGCGCCGCCCAGCCCTTGACAGCCGCTGACGTGACCCCCTGAAACTCCGCCAGGAATAACTAGGGTCCGCCCCAGGAAAGGACGGACAGATGAAGCGGTCGAGGTTCACGGAAGAGCAGATCATTGCGATCCTGCGGGAGCAGGAGACGGGCGTTCCGGTGGCGGAGGTGTGCCGCAAGCACGGGCTCAGCTCGCCGACGTTTTACAAGTGGAAGGCCAAGTACGGCGGCCTGGACGTGTCGGAGGCCCGGCGGCTGAAGGCGTTGGAGGATGAGAACGCCAAGCTGAAGCGGATGTTGGCGGACGCCATGTTGGACAACTCGGCGCTGAAGGACCTACTGGGAAAAAAATGGTGACGCCCGCCGCGCATCGGGAGGCTGCGGAATATCTGCAGTCGACCTACGAGATGAGTCAGCGACGGGCGTGCCGGGTAATGGGGACCGACAGGGCGAGCGTCCGCTACCAAGCCACGCGACCGGACGACGGGGTTTTGCGCGAGCGCCTGAAAGCCCTGGCCCAAGAGCGACGGCGGTTCGGCTACCGCCGGCTGCATGTGCTGCTGCGGCGCGAGGGCCACGCGGTCAACAAGAAGCGGGTCCAGCGGATCTACCGCGAGGAACGGCTGACGGTGCGCCGCCGCGGCGGTCGCAAGCGCGCCATCGGGACACGCAGGCCAATCGAGACGCCGCTGGCGGCCAACCAGCGCTGGAGCCTGGACTTCGTCTCCGACCAGATGACGGACGGACGGCGCTTCCGCATCCTGACCGTGATCGACAACTGCACGCGCGAGTGCCTGGCGCTGGTGGCTGACACGTCGCTATCGGGGCGCAGGGTGGCTCGCGAGCTTGACACCATCATCGGTCAGCGCGGGCGGCCGGACACCATCGTCAGCGACAACGGCACGGAATACACCTCCAACGCCATCCTCGGCTGGGCTGACCAGACCGGGGTCGGCTGGCATTACATCGCGCCGGGCAAGCCTCAGCAGAACGGCTACAACGAGAGCTTCAACGGCCGCCTGCGGGACGAACTGCTGAACGAGACGCTCTTCCGCTCGCTGCCGCATGCCCGCGCCGTGCTGGAAACCTGGCGGCGCGACTACAACGAACAGCGCCCTCACTCGAAGCTCGGGTGGATGACGCCCAGGGACTACGCCCGCGCCATCTGCCCAGACGCCGGCGACCGCGCTGCGCAGCCTGGGGGCTCCGCCGGACGCCTCTTGCCACCGATCAAAACCCAAGGTCAGATCAACCCAGGACTCTCGTTATGGCTGGATGAGAAACGGGGGTCACGTCACCGCCGTCAAAATCACGCGGGAGGGCGATGCCGACGGTCCCCTCTATGGCGAAGTGGCGGTGTTTACGGGTGCGCTGCCAATCCCGCGACACGAAGCCGCTGATCTTGCGGCGGCAGCGGGCTGCGATGTGCAGGCAAGTGTGACGAAGGCGACGACTCTCCTGGTTGTCGGAGATCAGGACGTGAAGAAGCTGCTTCCTGGTCACTCCAAGAGCACCAAGCATCTGAAGGCCGAGGCATTGATTGCCGACGGGCAACTGATCCGCGTCCTACGCGAAACTGACTTTAAGAAACTCGTGGCGTCCCAGCGCCAGTGATCATCCCGCGACCCTCAAGAAATAGGTCACGCGCTCTGGATCGCTACGCCTCAGCCGGATCGGCTAAGTTAGCAGCCGGCGGAACTGTGACCGCCGGTTCTATTCAACCTCCAGGCGATTCCACGACCCCTGGCGGTCGGCCATCTGCTAAGCACACGACTCCGATCAGAGCGAACAACGATGAACAAATCCACTTTTCAGCGCACCGACCAGATCGACACGGAAGTCGGAGCCCGCGTTCGCGCCCGTCGTCGCGAACTTCGGCTGAGCCAGTCAAAACTCGGCGACAAATTGGGCGTGACTTTCCAGCAAGTGCAAAAATATGAGCGCGGCGCAAACCGTATCTCCGCCTCGTCCCTAGTCCTGATCGCCGAAGCGCTGCAGTGTCGGCCGACCGACCTCCTGGGCGTGGACGAGGGCCGCCCGAAGATCGACTGGTCCAAGTTCCACGACAACGAGGCCAACGCGGCCCTCGAGGCCTTCGCCGCCATCGACAGCCCGCGCATCCGCCGCTCCGTCCTCGAACTGATCCGCACACTCAGCGATGCGGAAAAGGGCAAACGCCGCTAACGGTTAGGTCCCTATCCAAAATCGCTTGGCCAGCTCTCGTTCTTCAGGACCGGAGGCATCGGCGTAGATCGCTGTGGTGCTGATACGTGCATGACCAAGCCAGCGCTGAAGAATATTGAGTGGCACTCCCCGCCTGAAGGGCGTTGACGCCAAAGCCATGTCGAAAGCCCCGGGGGCACGCGGGCCTGCCCGTCATGCTCAGGCGTATCATCATCTTCTTTATGATGCGCCAAGCGGTCACACGGTGCCACGGCCAGACGCGAGAGGCAGCTAGATCTGGATCGGCTTGCGCACCGCGCAGTCGGAATTGAGCGTCGAGCGCCAGCATCAGGGGCGTGGGTATCGGAACCTCACGAACGGTGAGCCGTCGTCGCTTCAGTGTGACGATGCTGACTATGCCGGCCTCGATCTGAAACGACGAACCAGTGAGCGCCAAAACCTCGCTTACTCGCGCTCCGGTCCATGCGAGCGTCAATACAAAGAGCGCCTTGTCTGCAGGAAGCGCATCGACGCCGTCGAGCACGCGCTTGCGCTCTGTGCGATTGAGATATTTGCGGCCACCATCGGCGCCGTAGAGGCTTGGTGGGTTCGCAAGCGTCGACCGCCCGCGTGTGGTTTTGTGTGCAACTGTGTTGCTCATAGTGTTGCGAGCCGCATTTTTTCGCGCGTTTTGAATGTCTTGGTCGGGCCTCAGGTTGCTCCGCTGCAACGCCGCCTGGCTGGAATCCCTTATTTACCAATATAACAGCCGGTAGGCAACACTATGAGCAATAGTGTTGCAGCGCTCTTCGCGTCGCATCTAAATAGCTCCAAGTAAAAAGCCGCTCGTTGGTGCGTAAGTACGGCGCGTTCGTCTGGGTCCGGAGCCAGGAGAACTCGTCCTTCTTTGCTCCGGATTTAAGTGGATACGACGCACATGAGCGACGCGATCAACAACTTCAAAGGCCCGAACGGCTGGGACACCGCTTCGTCCCGGGCCGCCGGACAACACCAGGCTCAGCAGGGTCAGACCTCCTCCCCGCAGCAGTCGAATGAGAGCTGGCTGGCCTACCAAAACCGGCAGTCGGCCTACGACAGCAGCAAGCGCTGACGCGAATGCGGGCGGCCCGGCCTGCACGCCGGGTCGCCCTTTTCATCGAGGAATTTTCAATGACTAGCATACGGAATGATCGGCCTCTCGGCCGCTTGAGGCGCGCCTTGTTTGTCGGAGCTGTTGCGAGCGGTGCGGCGTTCTTCTCGCCACTGTCGGCGAAAGATGTCGCAGCCCGCGCGGCCAATCCAATCGTCACTAAGGTCGCGAGCGCTGATCAATGGAGTGACGCGACGATCGCAAAATTCGCTGAGGCTTGCCTGACACGGAAAGGTGCCGTGCTGTCATTCGATGAGGCGGCCTGGGACAAACTCAACATGCGGTACGCGGCCCAAGCCGTGGAAACCGACGACCGGATGAACGGGACAACCCAGCACGGGGAAATCCTTGTCCGGGTACCGATACGGATGCAGTCGCATACGACCTGGTCGATGGGCGGTGAATGCTTGTTTTATGAGCGCGCCAACGGCATTTCGACCATCTCGCAGAGACAGGGTTGGGCTTGTGGCAATGCGCTCAACGACGCCATGCCCTTCCTCGCCACCGACGACAATTGGCCCTGCCGCAGCCGCGGATAGGACCGCCAAAGAAACAACGAACATCAAGCCTGACACTCTTTCGAGCGGTCCAACCGAGAGGCTGGGTTGCTTCGCAACATTGGAGCGCCGTTAAATGACTTACTACCTGAGCCGCCTCCTGCCGATGGCCGCCGCAGCGCTGATCTGCGCAGGTCCGGCTTCGGCATTAGAGCCGCCGCACTACCTCGTCGAGCACACGACGGATGTGCGGAAATTCGATATTGACGGTGTGCGCCTTTACATGACGCCGGAAGAGACAAGCGCAGCCCTTCGCGCCAGGTTTGGATCCGCGATTAAAATCTCGCCCGACCGGTCGCAAAGCGCCTTCCGATCTGGGGCGACATTTGTATCGGCGGTCACTTACCGCGACAAACAATACGATCTGACCGTGGAATTCGCCGAGCCGACACCGGACACGGCGAGCCGAGAGCCTGTTGCCTACAGAGTTGCTATCGAGTTGCGCCATGACATGGTGAGCGAATTCGACGCGCGCGGTAGCGCCGGCCATGAGAACTACGAGAAATTGGACGAGGAGGTCCTGCAAAAGTACGGGCCACCGGATTGGCGGGGGCAACGCAAGGTCGACGGCCTCCCTCACGACCCGGATATGTGGTGTGGCACCTCAGCGGAAGTTATGACTCCTAGTTCGGTTCCTGGCTATCCATGCGCATACGGCCGGCCGTTCATGACCGAGGGGAGCGGCGGACTCGCGATCGAGGATTATATGCTCGGCGAGCGCGCCCGGGCTTATCTGGCAGCGCACTCTCGATCTTCCGCAGAGGTTCCGCCGCTGTAAGGTGAGGCCACTCCGGCATTTCTGCGTCGTGGATCGACCTGGCCCGCGCCCCTCCATCAGCGGCAGCTGACGCCCAATGTCACAGGCGGAACATCGCAAAGAACAGGCCGAGCGTACCGTTCGCTCGATGCCAGCAGTACAGTTCGTAGCGGCTCATCGGCCGCGAAGGCGACTTCCATTCTGGTTCGTTCATCACCACTCGCGTGGGAGATGGAGCAGACGCAACGGCCGGGGTTGGCCGCTGCGTTACGTCACGGGCGCCGCCTCGAAATGCAACACTAAGCAGGCGGCGTGACCGGACGCTGACCCATCGCGCCGCCTGCTTGAACATCTCCGAGATCGTCCGGCCTGCCTTACCTATCGGCTCCGGGTGCGGCCTCCACCCGAAATCTCGTGTTGTTGGCCTTCCCCCCCTTTTCGCGGGAATTGCCGCCCTCTCCTGCCAGAAGCCGGTCGAGGCGCTTCTGCCGCTGTTTGTGGTCTCGTAGCGCCGCTTTCGACTGGCTCGCGTAGCCCTCGCCTCTTGAGTAAGCGGCCTCCAGCTTGTTCCTGCGCCGATCTTCCCGGAGCTGCCGCTTTCTCTCATCCTCTTCAGTCCGCTGGGCGCCCGATCTCTTTCGATGGCCGCCTTTGCCAGTGCTTCCTCCCAGGCCAACTGTTCGGAAGCAGAACGCTCGCCGCGGCTTCTTGCCGCCTGGGCCTCTTGCGCCTGGCTGGCGGTGGGAAACGCCTCGCGGTCGAGCGGCGACATAAATTCCCGAAGTCCGGCGGCGTTCAGTCCGCCGATCCGGCGCGCCAGGCTATGGGTTCCGCCGGCGCGATCAATGATGACGAAATCCCGCCGATCACCTTTGGCCAGCAGGTAGCGCCGTTACCTCGGCCTTGACGTCCTTGCCCTTGATACCCGTGCGCTCCTCCTGGCGAAGTTCGGCCCGAGACGGGTTCGGTCTGGTCGTTCAACGCCTTCGGCTCGTAGTGGGCGCCCTGGACGCGGTCGTGACCGAACCGGCGCTCTAGCTCGCGCGCGACTTTTTCGTGGCGCCGATAGTTGTGCGAGTCTGACACCGCCCGCATCTTCTCAAGGTCGATGCGGGACCAGACCACATGGATATGCTGACGGTCCTTCTTCTCATGGATGACCACGATGCGCGCGTGACCGACCAGGCCGAGTTCCTCCTCAAGCGCATTCACAGCGCGGGTCATCTGTTCAGGCGTGAGCAGGTGGGGCGGTTCCGGGCTGATGGCGGCGTGATAGAGCGGTTTCTGCGAGCGCGTCCCGGCGGCCAGCGCCTGCATTTCGCAAAGCGCCCCGCGGAGGTCGCGCGCGACCGTCCCGCGGCTCTCCACGATTTCGACGCGCTCGTTGGTCTCGGCGTTGGAGAGATGCGCGGCGAGGCCAGGGCCGGCGACCGATGCGCCCTTGATGATCATGGCGCACGTCCCAAGGCGGAGAGGATGGCGTCACGAACAACAACTAGATCCGCGAGCGCCACATTGAGCGACGGATAGTCAAGATCGCCGCCGCCGTTCAATACTCTACTAATTTGGTTGATATTATTTCCGACGTAACCCACCTGGCCGAGCAGCCGCGCGAGCTCCTGCCGCTCGATAGGCGGCCGGCGCACCTGGCGCGGTGTGGGAGCGCCGAGGAGTGTGTTGCGGGCATAGGACCCCACGGTTAGCCCCGCACGCTCGGCAGCTTCATCTACGGCTGCGCGCTCGTCCGGGGTCAGTCGGACCGATAGCTGCACGGACCGCTGCCGTTTTTCGCTGCCGTGGGTCATGACAGCGCCTGGGGGATGTGGCCGGAAGGGGGGACGGGTCCCACCTTGGCGCGGAGTCTCGGGGGCAAGGCTCCTGAGCGCGGAATGCAAAGGGGCGCACCCCTTGCCCTGGGGTGTCGGGGATGGAGAGCCATGACCGGGGTGATCGAACGAGGGCCGAGCCCTCTTCGTCCTGGGGGTGCACGGGGGACAGACGGTCCCCCTGCCAAGCCGCGCGGTGCGCAGCGAGTGCAATGAGCTTTGCGGTCACGCCGCGCATGGCTTGCCCTTCGCTTTATTTTGGTTTGCCCTCAGCCACCGTGGCTGTGACGTCCGCTCCGGTAAGCGCCGGACAGAGATAACGAGGCGGGCAGCACCTCGATCTCCGGTCATCCGCAGATGTGGGATTTATACCAGATTTTGCAGGCGCTCAGAATGCTTTCGCGAGATAGCTGTGGCTACCTGCCCGCAAGCGGTAACTTCTTACTTGCGGGAGGGAGCGCGAGAGCAACTACGGGCTTCCAAGACGCCCTTTCAACGGATCGCGCACCAGGATAGCGTCCCCTCGAAACCTCAATCACTGACGTGGTGATCGCTTGGCCCAGCAGCCCAGACCGCCAGAAGCGGGCACTCCTGGCCATGAGTTTGCCCGCGGCGTTGAGACCACGGCGGACGAACTCGAAAGGTTAGATAAGAAAGTCCAAAGTCAGCTGAACTCGTGCTGGCTCCAAATAGTCCGGCTGCGTCCCAAACAGTTGGACAGCGTAAGCGATAATGCGCTCCGCCATACGCGCCTTCTCTACACGCCGGCCAACAACGAAATCAGCGCCCTTCACCCCGCTAAAAACGCTTTCTCCCCAACCGTAGAAAAGAAGATTTGCGCCACTTGGCAGCGGTTTAATCCGGATTGGCCGAATATCGATCGTTTTGTTTCAGGCGCAGAAGTGGTTGCGCCACCCCGGGGGACACAGCGCAGTAAATTGCAGGATTACAAGAACAACTTAGTGTATTTCTCGCGTTACTTGAGCTCCCTGCATGTATCATTGACAAAACTTGCAATAAAACAGACCCAGCGGCATAGTCAAACTAAATCAAGATCCTTATACAGTAAACTGGCCGATGACACTGACGTGATTGCTGCGAAACCGACTTTTGCCGACCAGCGGGCTCCGATTGACGTTGGACAAGGTCAGACACCACGTCGCGAACTTGGAAGCCACGGCATTAAGGCTGAAATCCAAAAGCTTGCGATCGCGGCAAGCGTGCCCAAGACGCGACAGGCTGAGTTTGCAGCGGCCGCGCAAAAGTTGGTGGAGAAATTCTCCGAACCAATCAGCCACCGCCCTTACAGACCTTTTGAGTCGCGAGAAACGTCGGGCGATCCGATTGCATACTTGGAGGAATGGTGGGGCGACGCGATCAAAGCGAAACGGATTAGCCGCACTGAACTGCGGAAGGCCGACCCACGGCTATTTGAAGCCGTCTTAGCGCTTGCGCGGACCAAGGTGTGGATCCGTCGGCCGTCCTGCCGAAGAAGTACCTCACCAAGACCGACAGGGCGCTCGCGGCAGACGGCTCGGGAACTGCCGCGCAGGAATTGGCCGCCAAACGCCAGGCGGACGCTCGCCGCGCCGCAGCCTATCGGACACGGAAGGCAGCCAGGCGAAATCACGTGACGAAACTTATAACGTGATTTGTGATTGACAGCTCGCCCGCTCTCTGAGACTTTGAATCCATCACGCTGTTGGCGCGTCCGCAAGCATCGCTGCGGTAGCTTCTCGCCAGGATCTCTGACATGGCGATTTTCACGACAGCCCCGGTCAGGTCGTGACCGGCAATGGCTCCGGTAAGCCTACCAACAGCGCACCGGTGACCGTCTTCACCTCGACCGGCCCAGTTCAAGGGACGAAGCAGGGGTCAAACGCATTAGCCGACAAAACAGCTAGCTAACTCGGACTCCCGGCGGTGCCGTGGGCAGCGGCACCGCCTCTTTCGAGGATCGCCATATGCCTATCAAATCACGCATCCTATGCGATGCGGGCGCGCATGACTTACGCCTGCTCGAAGGAAAGACTTCGTGCCCCATCTGTGGCTCGCCGCTGCTGCCACCGCGCCTTTTGAAAATCACCTCCGAAGACGATCCCACTTTCGATGACGCCTTCTGGGGGAGCTGAGATGCCGCGGTTCTCGATCACCCGCCTGATGCTTGCTGGCGCGACCGCAGCGGCTTCCTGTTCCATCGCGTGGCGCATTCTCAGCGGGTCAGGTTCCCGCTCGGACATCCGCACGAAGAGCTCTACTGGATCGGCTCGACGTGCTTCACCTGCCTCGTTGCTGTTTACGCGTTTTGGGTCGGGCTTGGCCAAAACGCGTGGGCCGGCATCTGCTGGGGCGCGCGAACCGTTCTTGTTCTTCTGGTTACGTGGCCTGGAAGCATCATCACGGTCTGCACTCGATGGACATAACGATTTGGTTGGCGTTCGTTGGCGCGGCCATCCTCGTTCAACACGTGGCTCACCGGCACGCGCTCGGCTGGTACATCGATCCCGATACGGGTGAACGCCAGAAAGTGACCGGCACCAACCGCGGGTATGTTCTGTTTGTGCCTACGACTTACAAGCAGAGGGTAGTCGATGAAGAACGACTCAGGACCGACCGGCGCTGGAAGTTGTTCTTACCCACACCCGTTTGCCAGCGCGCTCACCTGGTGGACCTGGCGCGCCTTCGCGCACCATCAAGAAATTCAGGGAGCATTCCTTGGAATCTTCACCGTGACCGCCGACCTGCCGTGGCTCGTCGTCGCTATGACCGAGCTCGCCTATCTGGTCGGCTACCAGGATAT
>CAWIQJ010000002.1:0-584051 GCA_963838235.1 uncultured Pseudomonadota bacterium | reverse complement strand
GTGTTATGTTGGCACCTTCGTTCGGTTTGTTACGTATTGCTGTTCTCGATCACCCGCCTGATGCTTGCTGGCGCGACCGCAGCGGCTTCCTGTTCCATCGCGTGGCGCATTCTCAGCGGGGTCAGGTTCCCGCTCGGACATCCGCACGAAGAGCTCTACGGATCGGCTCGACGTGCTTCACCTGCCTCGTTGCTCGCGCTTTACGCGTTTTGGGTGGGCTCGGCCAAAACGCGTGGGCCGGCATCTGCTGGGGCGCGCGAACCGTTCTTGTTCTTCTGGGTTACGTGGCCTGGAAGCATCATCACGGTCTGCACTCGATGGACATAACGATTTGGTTGGCGTTTGTTGGCGCGGCGCATCCGTTCAACACGTGGCTCACCGGCACGCGCTCGGCTGGTACATCGATCCCGATACGGGTGAACGCCAGAAAGTGACCGGCACCAACCGCGGGTATGTTCTGTTTGTGCCTACGACTTACAAGCAGAGGGTAGTCGATGAAGAACGACTGAGGACCGACCGGCGCTGGAAGTTGTTCTTACTCACACCCGTTGCCAGCGCGCTCACCTGGTGGACCTGGCGCGCCTTCGCGCACCATCAAGAAATTCAGGGAGCATTCCTTCGAATCTTCGCCGTGACCGCCGACCTGCCGTGGCTCGTCGTCGCTATGACCGAGCTCGCCTATCTGGTCGGCTACCAGGATATGGAAGGTCACAAGGTTCTTGACCACGAGCCAACTTGGCTCGGACTCACCACAGTTCAGGCGCAGCACGCCTTCGGCGACGCAGACGAAGCGACGGAAGAAGAAGCAACCGACTTGATCGGTTCACGAGGAGGCCGGCGATGAGGCAGCAACCCAAGCAACCGTGTCCGACTGAGCTGAATTTCGAGATACCGACTGACGAAATTCCGCTCGGCCTGTATGGGCGCCGCACACCGGAGGGAAAGCGAGGCGCTTTGCTGCAATTCTCCCCCCGGAAGCGCACCACATGCTCCTCGGCACAACAGGCTCTGGCAAGACCACGTCGGTAGCGACCAATGCGCTGCTTTCGCAAACTGACAAAAGCTTCTTCGTTCTCGACTTCAAAGGCTCTCTTGCCCTGACGACGGCGCGTTATCGCCGGACCGTAAGTGATGTGAAGATCATCGATCCTTACGGAATCATAGGCCAACAGAGCTCGGGCTTTGATCCGATAGGAGATTTCGACGCTGACGCGGAACTCCTGATCGACGACGCACTAGGCCTGAGTGATGCGAACATCCCTATCGAAGGCAAAGAGCCCCACTGGCCGGAAGGGGCGCAACAAATGATGACGGGCGGGATTATCGGAGTCGTCGGTGATGCGAAGAAGGCCGGGCACGCTCCGCGATTTCTCGACCTTCACAGACTTCTCTGCGAAGCAGAAGAGCATTCGACAGACGATGACGGGAAGCGGCGTCTCGTTCGCGGAACGCGGTACCAACTTGCGCGAATGTGTGCCGAAGGGCCCCCGGAGGCTGAACTCTTTCTGGGAAGATTCTTAAGAGACAACGAAGAAACAGCGGGCATCCGCAGCCACGCGATCGAGCAAGCTCGCGTGGGCTGCGCAGCGGCAATGGCAAAAAACCTCTCCACAAACGATGTCGATTTTGGCGATCTAAAGCGAAGGCCGACAACAATCTACGTCGTGTGCCCCGTAAACCGCGTTTCACAAAACCGCGGCTGGCTACGTATGATTGTCACGTAGCGTGGTCCCAGAAACTCTATGGGCCTGGCGGCGTACCTGTGACCCTGCTTCTCGACGAACTTCCGCTGCTGCGGAGACTTGATCCGCTCGTTGACGCCTTTGCCCTGAGCCGGGATGCCGGTATTCAGATCATGGCCATGATCCAGTCGAAAGGCCAACTCGCACGGTCATTTGGCGACGACGCAGCCGACACCATACTGGGTAGCTGCTCCGTCGTTCAGAGCTTCGCGGCCGGCGACATTCCGACGGCGAAGTACCTGTCGGAGCGATCGGGTGATACGACAGTCGTCGCCGCATCGTTCAATCAAGGCCAAAGCAGCGGCTCAGCGCACCCCTCACAGAATCAAGGAGTGACGCACGCTCAGGTTCGTCGGCCCCTCTGATCTGCCCCACGAGATGATGTCTTTACCCAAAGGAACCGGGGTCATGTTCGTCACTGGATCGTCGAAGACGATTCCATTCGAAGCAATGCCCTATTGGACGCATCCGGTGCTTAATTCACGCGCCGATCCCAACCCTTACCACGAACTTCGCGGAACGCCGCACCGCGGCTGATAGTGGAGAAGCATCAATGTCAATCCAGGCCTGTCCCCGCTGCTCATCAACCGTCAACGTCCCCGATGGTCTTGGCCAGCTAAGGATCACATGCCCCAACTGCAAGGGACAGTGGTACCACCCGCCCAAAACTGAAGTCAGCGACCTTGATTTTAAATGCAGCCGAACGGGCCAGCCATTCATCGTCCGATTGAGCCGGTCGAGGCCTGATGTGCGCTTCACTATCGAGTCCATCGTTGCGTACGACCCGGTTGACCTCAAGAAGCGCCGAGCTGCGCTCAAGACGCAATTGCTCGTGGAGAGTTTACCGGATCGGGAGGGCGGCCCCTCTCTAACGATGCTCGCAGGCGCACACGTCAAGGGATGGCTCATTGACGTTGCGGACCAGAGTGCGGCGCGCGTCAAAGGCGAAATTGGCAAGGTGCTTCGCCAAGTGACCGGGTTGGGTGATGGCGAGTTCGAAACCGTCACGAGGAGCACGGATGATTACTCCTGGCACGGCTTCACATGTCCGTCCTGCTCAAACGGTGCAGTCGTACTCTCTTGCGGTAAATGCGGCTCGTTCGGGTGCCAAGGAACGTATGAGGACCGACCGGGTGGGATGTACTGGCGCTGCGGCTGCGGCCAGAGTTATCCAAATATGATTACGGGCTCGAGCCCGAGCCCGGTAGTCGAAAAAGTTCGCATTCCAGCAAAGGTGCGGATCGGGCGCGAGAGACGCTTGGCCCTCCCCGCGCCTGAGCGGAAACGGCTGCCCGCCCCTCTTAAGCAATTGCCGTCGCCCGACCATTTCAAGAAGCAGAAATAGGACCTCTCCACCATGCGAGAGCCAAGGCAGCCTAACAGGTATGGCGTGCTCAAGGACGCCCACGGACCTGCGCTGGAGTCGAACAAAGAAGTCGGAGACCCTTCTGTCACGCCGGTCGTTCAGGAGCTCACCTCCGAGGAGCGTGCTGAGGTAAGGCTCACGGCTTTCGAGCGCGAGCAGCGCGAGAAAATGGAAAAGGGGCTGATTTCGCGTGTTGAATATGGCCACCGGATTCGTCAATTCGATAACGAGGAGATGATAGCCGCGCGGCGCGAACACGCCGTTGCCGCGTCCCAGAAGAGTGGAGACAGTCCGACTTTGTCGGCCGAACAAGTCCGTCAAGCGGAGCTTAGCCCAGCGAAGGTCGAAGAAAGGCAGCGTGCCGACGAGCCGGCTCTCCAAACCGCACGGGGCCTTGAGATCGACGATAAGGCTCGGGAACGCATGGATCGGCTTCTTCAGCGCGGCTCTGACGAGCGCGACATGCGCTTTGAGCAGCAAATCGGTCGGAGTCTTTCTCGCGGCGGCGATGACTAGTCGGGGATCCCGCGGCGGTCGCGCAGGTCGAGCGGGTTTACCGCCGGCCCGCTGTCAGGACCCAGGAGCTTACGCACGTTCTGAAGGTCTTTAACGAGGCCCGGAAACAGGGCCAGCTCAATACGCTCCAGACGATCTGAAATATCCTGCATAACGTTCTCGAGCATCTGGCGGTAGCGATGGTCGAGATCAAGTTTGCGCGCGAACCGATCGTCGATCCGATCCAGGCGCGCGTTTACCTCCGCCTCCGACGGGGAGGGCGGAACCGCCATCGACTTCAACAGATGATAATTTCCGGCATCCGTCATGCGACATTTATATCAGAAAAGGGATGAAATTGGCAGCGAAAAGGCCCCGCCGAAGCGGGGCCTAGTTGCGTCAGTCCTGGGAGGGTTCGGCGTCTTTGTCCTTCCGAACCCGGAGGCAGAGCTTGCCGTCCAGTGGGATGGCATCAAGTGAGACGTTGAGGCTTCCGTCAGCATTGATCCATGCCGAGCCAATGCCAAGCCAGAAGGGTTTGTTGTCACCGCGTTCCCGGACGGTGAATGCCGTGTAAGTGGGTTTCGTCATGATGTTCTCCTTTGTGCTGGAGGCCGCCACAGCGGGGCCTCGATGCGACCCGTTCACGGACCGGGTCCCGGCACAGCGGAGGGATGAGAAGCCGAAGGGGTATCTCCCGACCTGGCAGGGAGCGCAGCGACCGAAGGTTGGGGACACGGCTACGAGGGCGAAGCCTTTATCCCGGAGCGGCAGGGTGGGAGGTAGGGTTCGCGTCTATCGAGGTTACGCGTTCGAGAGGCGGCTCTGCGCGATGAAGCTAAATGGCAGAAACACATGTGGTGCAGACACCACGCGGCAAGGACTAACCTGATGACCGCTTAGTCGGGCTTTGCTGGATAGTGGGCTGTCGGATAATTTCGGGTGGCGTAATCGGTGTAGGTGCCAGCATAACCGATGAGATGGAAAACGATGTTGTGCAATAGCGTGATTGCGTGATTGATCTCGTCAAAACGCTTCTGATAATCGCGAGAGGCAATGTCCTGCAAGTCGAGCGCCTTGGGATGGACGTTTGCATTACGAAGATCGGCCCACTTCGCAACGTCACGGTTACGCACGTGGCCAGTGGCGATCAGCGGCAAAAGTCGATCCTTCACCCGCGGATTCTCCATGCTCGCGAAGGTCCCGCGCAACCGCGGAATTAGTGACTTGAGGTTCTCATTATTCTCCAGAGTATCGAAGACAACGGCGGACATTTCTCGAAGCCGAGCGACTTCGTCGGATTCGGCCTCCCAAGGGACATAGTTAGCAACGCCCTCGACCGCCACGCCCACCCCGGCGCCCCAGGCGTCGATTGAGTTGGCCCCTGCTTCGGTCGCGTTGTGCAGATGGTACGTGACTGGATGCCAATGTGCGCCCATTGAATTGGCGGTTACGAACGAAAGATACTGATTGAATAGGCTCCATACGTTGTCGTGGTAGCCGCCCGCTCTGGGACTCAGAGGAAAATAAGATGAAGTCTCCAACCCTTGACGTGACGCCGACATGAGTTGGAGTTGAAACTCGCCGCGGAGGTTTCGAGCGATAACTCTTCCATGTGCCGGCCGCGTGGAAACAAATTTTAGAGCCTCCTGAATGCGCACCCATAGGTGCTCGTCGATCGGGGTGCCTGAAGAGACCTCGACTTCAAGCTCGCCATCAAGCTTCTTGAATTCAAACCTGCATCCGAGGGAGTCGAAGGTGAAGCTTTCCTGGTGAGGCGGCTCCGGAGCATGCCGCATCGGTAACTCAAACTCTTCGAAAAAACTTACACGGAGGCGATGGTCCTCGTCCGATGTTTCACGGGCATGCCTGATCCAGTTGACCAAACCGCTCACGATGGGCGGCTCGTCGCGGTAGCTATTACACGATGGCAAGCTGCGATCAGCCGTCCACTCGAAGCCGTCCGTCGTCCTGAACCGCAGAGTGAAATAGTCTTCGGGAGGGAAGATCGTTCCGGCCTTGCGGTCTAACGCGGACGTTAGCCACCGGAAATTATCGACGTTGCTTTCTGTGGTGTAGAGTTTGTAAGCGATACGCCCTTGGTCGTTCTGCTCAAGGTAGCCCCTGCCGACAAACCGAGTTGGATTGTCGGCCGTGCATTGCTCAAGGCGCATTTCCAGGCAATCGAGGTGCAGATTGCCCGCCTTCAGATCCTCAATTGCTTTGTCGATGCTCGCCATTGTCTCTTTGATTGGTGCGGGCGGCCGGAATTGAACCGGCACGGGCTTACGCCCAACGGATTTTCTTACCAGCTACGACTTTCGCCGCCGCGGAGGGTGAGGTTTCTCGCCTCTCCGCGTTTGTGGTCTGGACTATACCTTCACCTTGGCGCGTGTGCGCGTTAGGTGCTGCCCGTCTAGTCTCTACACCTTCCCTCGCCGCCGAAGCTTGAAGGGCTTGGCTCGGGATTGCCAGGTTAAAGGGTTCCCCGAGTTTGAGCAGTTCTGCACCTCGGGTTTCCCCGGGGGCACTCAATGGTTCAAGTCCGTTGCGTCTACCAATTCCGCCACGCCCGCACGTAGGGGTAGTTATAGCGGCGGACGCTGGCGACGCCAATATATTTGAATTGGCTAAGTTTACGTAGATTTTGGTGTTCGCTTGCGCTTTGGCGGCGCCGGCCGCTTGCGCACGTTGATGGCGCTCGCGTCCAGCATGTCCTTGATGTGGACAGCGTAGTGCTTCTCGATCATTTCAACGCTCGTCCGGCAGTTCTTCGCGAGCTGATAAATGTCTGCGCCTTCGAGCAGGCGCCTCGAAATGTATGTATGGCGTAGGCTGTAAATTGCCCTCGGGTTGCCTTCGCGATCGCTTCTGAGGTCAAGCTCTTCGAGCACCGCGCTAAAAAGCTGAACTCGGTAAACGTGGGAAGATCGGCTGTGCTCCTGATCCCTTGTTGCGCTCCTGCCATCGACGAAATGGAAGGACGGCACCCGGCATGCTCTTGCAGTAGCCAGTGCCTCTCTTTCCGCGCACGGCAATTTCAAGGATGCGCTCGCCCGTCCCTTCGTCGGTTACGTCCTCGACATCTCGGTATTGAAGGCGAAGGGCCTCGTCTGGACGGATTCCCGTGTTGACCATGAACAAGATGAAGTCATGCAGGTCTTCATAGTTCTTGCGCCAGCGCGGTCTGCGAGGCTGTTTGGCGCGTTCGCGCGTTGCCTCGTACAAGGTCTTGTACTCGGAAGGCGAAAACCAAGCTCGGTGCGAGACCTTCGGAGCCTTTCTATATGGCTCTGACATATCTGGTAGGTGCTCGAGCCAGCCCTGGCGAAGGGCCGTCTTGAGCACCTGCCGGAGGCACACAATCTCCTGGTGCAAGGTTGTGCGTGCGGGGCGGCTGAAGTCGCCAGCGGCGAGCTCGGCGTTCGGGTCCTTTGCCCGAGCCGCGGCGAGTTTGCACTGGGACTTCCGCGACAGCCCCTCTTTCATCCGGTGGGCTCGATAGGCCGTCACATCCCCGGATGTGATGCCGGCGATGGACCTGTCGCCAAAATAGGGGATCAGGTGGGCGTCAAGCCGCCGCCTATGGCCGCGGACGTAGGTGGGGCTGCGCTCGCCGGCCGTGATGAGTTCGAATTCCCTCATGAAAAGCTCGGCCGCCTCGCCGAACGTAGGGCCGGTCGCCTTGGTCTTCCGCTTGGTGATCCGGGCGGCCTGAACAGCCTGGTCTCCCGTGAGCTCGCCCCGGCGGCGGCGACGTTCGTCAACAAGCCGTTCGGCATACCAGCCCCGTGCGAACTCCTCCGCGCGGAGGAGTTCAGCCTCCTTCGTCGTCGCTCGATAGTTGCGAGCGCCGAGGAAGGTCGCGCACTGCCAAAAGGGACTGCCTGGACGTCGATAGACGTGCAGCTTTCCGTCCATGAGCGTGACGCTTTCTGCGGTCATCGCGGGGCTCCATGCCGAGTTTGTGTAAGCACTGTGTAACACAAAATCGGCCAAAAATCAACGACAACGTGCTGATTTTATTGAGGAGTATTTATTTGCAGGAGGATTTTAAGTCCGTTGCGTCTACCGTTCCGCCACGTCCGCGAGGGGTCAGGGCTAGCGCACCGCCCCTGCCCGGTCAAAGCCGGCCCGTCCGGCTCAGGTTGTCCTGCCGTCCCGGGCCGCCGATAATCCCTCCGCCTGCCTGCATCGGCTGAGGAGTCCGCGGTGTTCAGGGGATGGTTGCTCTGGTTCTGGCTGTTCGCGGCGCCGGCGGCTCTGCTGGCGGCGGCGGCGACCGTGGGCGACGTGTTCGAGATCGCCTGGCGGCTCTGGTTCGTCTCCGGCCCGGTGCTGCTGGTCTATGGTTTCTTCGTCTGGCGCTGGTTGAGGCCGGATGCGCCCGGCCAGGCCGATTTCGGCGTTGTCGAGCGGCTGCTCGGGACGGTGGTCGTCATCGTCCTGAGCATGGCGGCGCTCGGCGTGCTGATCGCCTTCGTGGTGTGGGCCAAGGTCTATCTGCTGATCGCCGCGCCGATCTGGCTCGGCCTCGGCGGCTGGATAGCTTGGGGTTTGTGGCAGGACCGGCGCAAGGCCAAGGCTGCAGCCCAGGCGAAACTGCCAACGGTCGTACGCGGCGCGGGCCCTGGCGACGGCAGCAGGATGGTGCGTTGACGCGTACGACCCTGGAGCGGGCTCCGGGCGGAAAACCGCTTCACACTTTTCCTGAGCCCGGATCTTTCTTGGAGCGGGCTCCGGGCGGAAAACCGCTTCACACTTTTCCTGAGCCCGGATCTTTCTTGGAGCGGGCTCCGGGCGGAAAACCGCTTCACACTTTTCCTGAGCCCGCTCTAGCGCCGCTTGCCGCCCCGTTCCGCGTCGCTGAGCGTGCGGATCAGTTCCAGCACCGAGCGACGAATGCGCGGGCTGTCGATGGCGGCGAAGGCCTCGAGCGCGGCGTTGGCCTCGTTGTCGTGGAACTTGGACCAGTCGATCTTGGGACGGCCCTCGTCGACGCCTAAGAGGTCGGTCGGCCGGCACTGCAGCGCCTCGGCGATCAGCACCAGTGACGAGGCTGAAATCCGGTTCACGCCCCGCTCGTATTTCTGCACTTGCTGGAAGGTCACGCCTAATTTGTCGCCGAGCTTTGACTGGCTCATCCGCAGCTCGCGGCGACGGGCGCGCACGCGGGCTCCGACTTCGCGGTCAAGTTGCTCGGTTCTGTCGACAATCATGGTCCGTGAGACTCCACCGTTATGCGCGGGACCATACAGCCCCGGGCTGCCCCGTCCAGTCCTTCATAACTAAAGAAATGGCTGTTCTAGTGGGCGTGGACAACCAGCACGCCTCAGTTGAACATGATCGGTGGTCGCAGGAATTACGAGGTAAGCCTGCCGCCTGTCACAAGCCTTTCATAGTAGGCAGTTTTGGCGCGCGGGCGCCGCATTCCCCCGCCGGTTGCGCAAAGCCGCTCTGCCGCAATCCCCGATGCGTTCAGCGGACCGATTCGCCTCACGAAGGCGCCCGCTTTGGGGTCGCCTGGGCCCGGTGCTAGGGTGGATTTGTTTGGTGACCGTTTACGCGTGTCCGGGGGGATTTTATGCGTCTGGCAGCCGGCCTCCTGGGCGCATGCGCGGCGCTGGTGTTCGCCGTATCCGCCCAGGCGCGGACCCAGGCCGTCCAGTCGGTGGTCTGGTGCGACGGCGACCCCGGCGAGTTCACCCCCGACCAGGTTATCCAGGGCTGCTCCGACCTGATCCAGGCCGGCCGGCCCAGCGCGCGCGACACGGCGATCGCCTACTACAATCGCGCCATCGCCTGGGACAACAAGGGCGACAAGCCGAAGGCCATCGACGACTTCGGCGAGGTGCTGAAACTCGACAGCTCATTCATCGAGGCGCTGTTGAACCGCGGCGGTCTCTACCTTGAGACCAAACAGTACGATCTGGCGCTGAAAGACTTCGGCGAGTTCGTGCACCAGCGGCCGCACGACGAACGCGGGTATTTCGACAGCGCGGTGACCCAGGTGCTGCTGGGCGACGCCGCCGGCTCGATCCCGAACTTCGACCGCGCGGTGGAGCTGAAGCCCGACTGGGCGGTGGCGCGCTTCGAACGCGGCAACGCGCACTATCACCTGGAACACTTCGACCTGGCCATCGCCGACTACACCGAGGTGATCCGCCTGGCGCCCGACACCGACGACGCCTTCTACAACCGCGCCCAGGCCTATATGCGCCAGGGCCACCCGGACAAGGCGATGGCGGACCTCGATCAGGTGCTGAAACTGAAGCCCGACCAGGCCGAGGCCCTGTCGAACCGTGCCTACATCAAGCTCGCGTCGCGCGACTTCAAAGGCGCGGCGGAGGACTACGACCGGCTGGTCCAGTTGGTGCCGGGGTCCTCCGACGCCCTGCTTGCGCGCGGCGACGCGCACCGGTTCGCGGGCGATCTCGACGCGGCGGCAGCCGACTACAGCCAGGCGCTGAAGATCGATCCCAAACTGGCTGAGGCGCACGTCTCGCTCTCGCTGGTGTTCCGCGAGAAGCAGGACCTCGTCCATGCGCTCGGTGAAGCGACCACCGCCATCAGCCTGAAGCCGGACCTGGTGGTCGCGCGGCTCCAACGCGGCGACGTCTACATCGATCTCGAACAGTGGGACCGCGCCGTCGCCGACTATAGCGAAGCGCTGCGTCTCGACCCGCACGACGCCTATGCGCTGCGCGCGCGCGGCGGCGCGCATGTGGCCAAGCGCGAATACGACCTCGCCATCGCCGACGAGAATGAGGCGATCAAACTTTCGCCGCGCCTATTGCAGGCCTACGCCATTCGCGGCAGCGCCTATTTCTCCAAGGGCGACTATCAGTCCGCCGCCGCCGACTTCGACGTGGGCGTGCAGCTGGCGCCGACGCTGCCGACCTTCTGGGCGGCGCGCGGCGAGGCGCTGTTGCACCTGGGCGACCTCGACCACGCGATCGGCGACTTCGACGAGTTGCTGAAGCTGGCGCCCGATCCGCTGGTCTTCTTCGACCGCGCCCGCGCCAAATTGGCCAAGCACGATTTCGACGGCGCCATCGCCGATTTCGACCAGGTCATCGCCCGCGCCAAGCCCTCGGTCGAGGCCTATGCCGGCCGCGGCGACGCTTGGCTGCGCAAGCGCGACTACGACAAGGCCATCGCCGACTACGGCCTGGCGCTGAACGTCGACCCCAAGCGGCCCTTGGTGCTGATCGCGCGCGCCCGCGCCTATGTGCTGAAGGGCACAGCCGAGCCGGCGATCCGCGATCTGGGAGAGGCGCTGCGGCTCGATCCGAAGAACCGCTCGGCGGTGGAGGTGCGGATCATCGCCTTCGACCTGAAGGGCGACTGGAACGGCGAGATCGCCGACCTGAACCACCTGGTCGAAGCCTATCCGAGCGATGCCTCGGTGTGGACCGAACGCTGCTGGCAGCGCGCCGGCCACGGCCGCGACCTCGACCAAGCGCTGCGCGATTGCGATACGGCGGAAAAGCTGAAACCCGATCAGTCGCGCACCTATGACGCGCGGGGCCTTGTGCTGTTGCAGCTGAAGCGCTTCGACGACGCGATCGCCGCCTACGACCAGGCGATCCGACTGGAGCCGAAGCTGGCGACCGCGCTCTACGGACGCGGCCTCGCGAAACTGCGCAAGGGCGACCGCATCGGCGCCGAGGCGGACTTCGCCGCGGCCCGCGTGGTACTGCCGCCGGTCGATCAGTTGTTCGCGCGGTTTGGTCTGACGGTGTGAGCGCGCGAAGCGCAAAAAAAACACTGGTCACGAAGGACCAAAGAAACAAACATGAACCAAAGAAGAAAGTAAGGCGGCTTCGCCGCAAGGCGCCCGCGCCTCAGGCGCGCAATTTAGGCTTCGGCCGCAACGCCTGCGACAGCCCTTATCGTCCTTATCTTCCTTTCGTTCTTTGTGATCCGTGTTGTTTTTTTCGGCGCCGCGCGCCGTCAAAACCGCCGGGAAATGCCGATGTAGCCTTGCACCTGCGGCGTTTCGTGGTTCAGGCCGAAGTTGAGGCCGCCGTCGAGCTGCAGGTTCGGTCCGACCACCCAGGCGGCGGCGACGTCGGCGGAATATTGGTGCGTCGTGTGCACGGGATCGAGGTCCGTCCCGGCCCAGAACTCGATCGAACCGGTCAGCGCCTTGCCCATCGGGTGGCTGAAGGTCAGCGGCGCCTGCAGCGCCAAGTGATAGCCCGAGCCCAGGGCGTCATGCACGTCGTCGACTTCGGGATCGGCGCCCAGGGACCAGCCGCCGCCGATGCTGTTCCAGTTCACCGGCACGACCAGGCCGCCTTCCCAGTCTCCGTTGCCGATGCCGGTCCGCGCGGTGGGCGCCTTCACATAGGGATCGAGCGTCGCGGTGAAATTGCCGCCGCCTGAGCCCACGAACTCGTACTTCCAATGAAGGAACAAGTCGCCGAAGCCCGACAGCGACCCCGACTGGCCGGTGGCGTGATCGGTCACGCGCACGATCTCGTTCGGCGTGAAACCGAGTTCGATGTCGCTGTTGTCGCTGAGCCCGTACTTGACCACCGGACTGGTGACCAGGGTCGTCTGGGTGGTGATGCCGTCGAAGCGGAAACTGGTCACGTTGACGATGTCGGACTCGACCTGCCAGTGACCCTTGTCCACCGTACAGGTGCCCGTCGACTTGGTCGGACGGTCGGTGCAGAGGTCGCGCAGCTTGTCGCCGGTGGGCGCCGGCGCGGGCGGGGGTGTGGGCTGATCTTCGGCGAACGCCGGCGCCGCGCCGGCGAACAAGACGACCGCGACGGCCGTGCAGATAGAAACGAGTTGCATGGGCTTCCCCTCCCCGCCGGAGGGAGGATGCGCGACCCGCGGTGGCCCTGCAAGGTCGACCCGTCTCAAGAAGAGATTGACCACGAACCACACGAACCATACGAACGCCGCGCCTTCGGCGCGGAAGAGTTGGAACCACGGAAAGCACGGAAAGCACGGAAGGGCGTCGCTTCAAGGCCCGGCGTGGCCACAGGGAAGTTATGATGCCGCGCCTTCGGCGCGGCGAGAGATAGAATGGCGCGCCCTGTTCGTGTCGTTCGTGTGGTTCGTGGTTTCTCTTCTTTCTTCCGTGTTTTCCGTGCTTTCCGTGGTTCATTTCCGTCGTCGGCGACAAGCGACTAGGATTGGATGAGGCGCCGTTGTGGAATTGGAGGTTGGGCAATGATCGCGACCTTGCTTGCAGCTTACGCCCTGGCCGCGTCATCCGGCGGCGGTGAGCCGTCCGACTGGTGGATCGTGGGGCGCGACGGAACGCGCTGGGTGCTGATCGACAAGGACTTGATCGAGCGCGAGAACGCCCACACCTCGACCCAGGAAGACGCCTCGACCTACGTCACCTTCGTCGAACCGGGCGCGGACGAGCCGATTCGCCAGCAGTTCGTCGGTTTCAACTGCCGCAAGAAGACCGTCTATTTCGGCATGGCCATGTACTTCGCCGCCGACGGATCGCGCCTGCGCACCGACGGCGCGCCGTCGGACGCGCCCAAGTTCAACTATCTCGACGGGGACAGCTTCGGGCTGCTCTGCGCGCAGGCCGATCCCGCGGACGCGTCGCGGCACATCGGCAATGTGGGAATGGGCGGCCTCGTGCGCGCGGTGGCGAAGCGGCCGTAGACGTCAGCGCCGTCCCACGCCTTCGGACGGAAGGACCACGCAGCGGGTGGAACGCATCTCGGCGTCGTGCGAGTTCGCGCCGCCGGTCTTCCATTGCGCCTCGTAACAGAGCTTGCTCGCGCCCGGCAGGCCGAGCGGATAGATCGGCCGCAGGTCATAGCCGGCGTGCAGCGCCTTGCGCGCGTCCAGCCGTTCGCAGTCGTGGTGCGCGGGCGCGGCAGCCGCGTTCAGATTGGCGATGGGCTTGCCGTTGCGCGCGTAGGCGGTCAGTTGCGCAGGCGCGGTGTAGTTCGCATCGACGCAGATCGGACCCGGTCCGGTGTTCTTCAGCACCACGGTCAGCACGTCGTGGCCGCGGCTCATCACCAGTTCGAGGGTGAGGTTGTGCGGATTGGCCGACGGCGTCGGCGCCGGCAGGATCTGGCCCGCAGCCGCCGCGCCCTGGCTCCAAAGGCCCAGCGACGCGCCGGCGATCGCGAACACGACGCTGCCCGCCGCCACCACAGCGCGTTGCGCAAGCTTTGATCGCGCTTTTGCGATCACAGCGTGCTCGCATTCTTGATGCCGGAGCACACGTCAACGATCAGAGGATTCCACCTGATCGCATCGTGCTCCAGCCCGATACAACGCATCGACTATCTCCGCCCCAACGCCCGCTTTTGGGCGCATCTTAGCAACCGCCGGGTCCCGGCGGCAGGTCCATGACGCCGCAGCTTGATAAGCCGCGGTTCTTGTTTGTTATTCGCTCGCCGCCTTCACCCGCGGCTGCGCGGGCGAAACGACGTTGGAAGGCTTGGGCGCGCGCCCTTCGGCGTGCGCGGCGCTGGCGTCCGGGCGGCCTTGGCCTACGGCCTCGAGGTCGGCCAGGATCGCGCGGGTGCGGTCCGCCATCGGATCGATGGTCTGGCGGAAGGGCCAGAAGCCCTTCTTGTAAGCCTTGAGCTCAGGCGCGGGCTCGTCGGCCTCCGCGTCACCGCGGGATTGCAGCCGCGTGGCCTCCACCTGATCGAGCCACAGCTCCACCCGGTCGGCGGCCTCGTGCAGAGCCTGGGTGCTGTCGGCCTCCGCGGCCGCCAGACCTTCCTGACGTTGGTCTTCCCGGTCTAGGCCGAGGCGTCCTTTTCCAGACGACATTTGCCCTTCTCCATCTTCAGGATCGACACCGGACGCCCTACGGCGCCCGAGCCGGTTAATTCGTGTTCCAGGATCGACAGCTGGACCAGCTTGGCGGCATGGCGACCCAGGGTGTCAAGCGAGGCGCTGTCCAAAAGCGGCCCCAGGGTCTGGTCGATGAACGATTCCCGGTCGGCCACCGCGTGGCCGAAGGCCACCGACGGCACCTGGGTCACCGCGCGCCGGGCCAGGACCGCGGCCTCCTTGGCCAGGACGGGATCCTTCTTGGCCACCAGGTCGAGCATCTCGCCCAGGGTCTGGGCGATGCCGGCGACGGTCGCGTAGTAGGCGACCTGCATGAACCGCTGCTGGGCGCCCGAGCGGAAGGCGGTGATCAGCTCGTTCTGGGCGTAGCTCTCGAACACCACCGGCGAGCGGCCCGCGATCGGGGCGCCGGCCTTCTCGAAGCGGTGCTTCACCACCCCGCCGAAGGCCCCCAGGATGTGCAGGTTCACGAAGAAGGGCGTGAAGTCCTTGCGCCCGAATCCCGCCGCCACCAAGCCCGTGTGCCAGGTGGCCGGCGGCAGCCAGTCGGTCAGCACCGACTTGGTCAGCAGCGACGTCGCGCGCTCGCGCAGCGCCGGGGCGAGCGTCGTATTGGCGAAATAGCGCTTTAGCGCGCGGTTCAGCGACGCCTCCTGGTACTGGGCGAGGAACTTCGCCAACCGTTCGGTCGGCTTGCCGATCGAAGCGCGCACCACCCGCGCGGAGGTCTGTTTGACGATCTGGCCGGGCGCGTAGTCGGCCTCCTGCAGGATCTCCTCCTGCAGATCGTTCATCGCGGTCTCCAGCAGCTCGGCCGGAAACGGCCCGTCGCCGGTCTTGGCGCGTTGCGCGGTGAGCACGAAGAAGCGGTCGACGAAACCGTCGACGTAATGACGGAAGGACTGAACTTCCGACTGCGCGGTGAGCGCGATGCCGTGCGCGCCGGACGCGTCCATCGAGCCCAGCCACGCGATCAGGCGGTCGGCGCAGTCCTGCACGCCTTCGAACGGCCGGGCGCGCGATTGCGCCAGGAAGGCCGCGACCACCGTCTTCCATGGATAGTCGGCAAAGGTCGCCAGGCCGTAGATCATCGCGCCGATGGGCGCGGTCTCATCGAGGATGAAGACCTTGTCGACGCCGGACTGGCTGAACTGCGAGGCGCCGCGCGAATCCACGATCGTGACCGCGCTGTCCGCTGCGAGGGCGATGCCCTCCAGGTTCATCAGCATCACTTCGCAGGTCACAGCTTCCCCCCGGAACGGCCACCATAGCGGCGCTCCGCAGTTTCGATAAGGCCCGGGCTTGAGACGTGATCCAACCGGCTTCGCCGGAGCGGGGAAAACCCGGCGTCAGGTCTTCTGGAAGGCCTTGAAATCCTTCAGGGTCGCCTTGACGGTCTCGACCGCGGCGCGTTCGAGCCAGCGCTTTTTCAGCCGGGCCAGGTCGGCGTCGATGGCCTTGGACGCCTTGTCCGCACGGTGGATGGCGGCCAGTTCGCGCGCCATGGCCAGGAGCGCCTTGCGGGTCAGTTTGCGCGCCACGCCCTCGAACAGGATCTTGCGGCTGTCCGGCGCGAGCCGGCGCACGATCAGGTTGTCGGTGACGTGGAAGTACGGATCGGGCGACCGACAGGGACCGTCCGCCAGGTGCATCAGCCGCAGGGCCGCGGCCTGTTTGGTCTCCTTCGGCGCCCAACACGAGGGGACGAGCGACTTGGCCTCGCGCGCCACCGGGCCGCCGCGCACCTCAGCGGCCGCGACGAAGCGCATGCGGCCCAGACTGCCCGCGCCGGCGCGGCGCGGCGCAAAGACGATTTTCCCGGGATGCGGCGGCAGCGCCTTGGTCAGGACCGTGACGAACTTCTTGGGCGGCTTGGCGGGTTTCAGCTTTGCGAGGTTGGCCCAGAACGCGGTCTCCTCCGCGTCGGTCATGGTCAGGAGCGTGCGCAGCCGCGGCTGGTCGAAGTCGAGGATTTGCGCATGCGGGTCGGCGAGGCCGGCGCTGTAGCCTTCGAGCACGGTCGCAGCGATCTCCGCGGCCTCGGGTCCGGCGTCGTTGCAGGCGAGCAGCGCGCTCGCCGCCAGTCGCACGAGATCGAAGGGCCACGGCGCCGGCGCGCCCTCGTCGAAATCGTTCACCCCGAACACCAGCCGCCCTTCGAGGTCGCGCCACAGACCGAAGTTCTCGATGTGGGCGTCGTTCACCGACAGCACCTTGGGCGACTTGGCGAGGCCGGGCAGCAGATCGGGCGCGACCTCGGCCCAACGCCAGCAGGTGGCGCGCAGGAAGCGGAAGGGGTTTTCCTGCATCTCCTGGTGCTTGGCGCGCAGGTCGGCCGAGACCAGCTCGTCGCCGAGCTGGGCCTTCAGCCAGGTTTCATAGGTCCGGACGGACTGTTTGATCGTCTGCATCGGGAGGAAAGCTAACCCAGGCCACGGGCCGGCGAAACCGCCGACCCGCCCCAGGAGATTTCTTGCTGACTGGAGAGATGGAGCGGGTTGCGGGCGGAAAACCGCTTCACACTTTTCCTTCACCCGCTCTAGTCGCTCGCGGCGATGAGGTTATCGTTGGAGTTGCGGTCGATGTACTTGTTGTACGGGTCGGCCCCGCCCCAGGTCGGCGCCTTGTCGACGACGAAGCTGAAGCGCTGGGTCCCGGTCGAAAGCTGAACGGTCTTGAACAGGATCACGTCGCCCGGTCCGAAGCCGTGGTCGCCCGGTTTCTTGGCGAAGAGGCCCAGGTCGAAGGGTTCGGCCTTCATCGGCTGATTGGTTTCCTTGCCCTTGCCGTCGGCGCGGAACTTCTTCGCCTCGACGGTGACCGTGACGTCGTATTTGCCGTCGGCGCGCTTCTTCACCTTCATCTCGCTGGTCCGGATGTCCCACAGCGTGATGTATTTGAAGAGGTCGTCGATGAGCTGGTATTTGTCGGGCGGCGCCTCGGCCTTGAACAGGGCGATCAGGTCGGTCGACGCCGGATAGGGCGCGCCGCGGAAGCCGTAGGTGTCGATGATCTTCTTCAGCGCCCGGTTCACCGCCGCCTCGCCGATCTGGTCGCGCAGCAGGTACATCGCCACCGCGCCCTTGCGGTAGTGGATGTAGCCCTGGTTGCTCTCGACCTGTTGCAGCGGCAGCTCCTCCAACTCCTCGGAGCCGCGCCCGCGCAGGTAGGAGTTGAGTTCGTATTTCAGGAACTGGCGGATCTTGGTGGGCCCGTAGAGCTTTTCCATGGTCATCAGCGCGGAGTACTGCGCCATGGTTTCCGACAGCATGGTGTCGCCCTGCATGTCGGCGCCGATCACCTGATAGGCCCACCACTGGTGGCCGAACTCATGGGCGGCCACGTAGGTGACGTAGTCGATCTTGTCGGGATCGCGCACGTCGGCGGAGAAGCCGAGGGTCTCCTCCCACGGGAAGATGTTGGGGAACGACTGGGCGTAGGACTGTCCGCGCACCAGCGCCGGGAATTCGGAAATGCGCGCCTGCGAGAACTGGAACGGGTGGAAGTTCGGCTGGTAGTAGTCCAGCCCGATCTTCAGCGCGTTGATCATCCGGTCGACGTTATAGGCGTGGTGCGGATCGTAATAGACGATCAGATCGACGCCCTTGTACGGGACCTTCTTCTCCGCATAGCGCGCCGACTGGACCGAGAAGAAACCGAGCACCGGCTTGTCGTTGACGAACCGCGCCGTGCGCCGGCCGTTCACGGTCACGTCCGACACTTTTTCGCCGGGCGCCAGCGGCGTCTGGTCGGCGTCGGTGTGGATGGTGATATCGGAAGTCTGCCAATCGGCGTCCCCCAGATAGTTGTGCGCGCGGATCTCGGGGCTGTCGTCGGCCAGCTTCGGCGGCCGGATCTCGGACGGCAGGCCGTGTGCGCGCCGCTTGACCGGGTCGCCCAACAGATTGTTCCGTTCTACCGCCAGGATCGGGGCGAACTCGAAGTTGGTGATGAAGGTGCCGTTGTCGACGATGCGGGTGTTCAGCACGTTGTTGCCGAAGCCGTGCGTGCCCAGCACCGTGGTGAAGCCCATGGTCAGTTGCTGGCCTGGCTGCATCGGCGTCGCCAGATGGTAGATGCGATAGTGCAGCTGCTCGTAGTCCGCCGGCATCGCCTTGATCGTCGCGCCGGGCAGGTCGATCGTCCACGACTCCACGACCGGATCGGGCTGCATATGCACATGGATGTCGCTCAACGGCTGGCCCGTGCGGTTCTCCAGCAGGTAGGAGCCGTGCACCACCATCCGCGGCTCGTGCGGATGCAGATCGACGTCAAATTTGGTCGCCAGGATCGACGGATGCGGGATGCCTTCCGGATAGACCTTGCCGTGGAACTTGTCGTAGATCAGCCGCTCGTAGAGCGCCTGCTTGTTCTCGGCGTCCTTGTTGGACAGGTAGGTGTTCCAGACGTGGGTGTTGGTGAAGATCCAGGCGCCGATCGCGACGAAGGCGACCAACGCGAAGCCCGCCAGAACGCCGGGCGCGCCGCTCAGGCGATGCGGCAAGGCGCGAATCTGCGGCAGGATCCGCGTCTCCGCCCCACGGCGCCACAGGGTGTAGCTGAGCGTCGCCAGGATCACCGCGAACGCGGCCCAATAGGCGTGGAACCACGCCGAACCGATCCAGAAGTGACCCAGTCCGTTCATCTCGGACAAGGGGACTTCCGGCCCGCTGCCGTAGTCGTAGAGGTGGTCGCCGAAACCCAGGTTGCCCGCGATAATGCTCGCCAGCAGGAACACCACCATCAAGCCCCAACCCAGGAACTTGTGCGGCGAGATAACCGCCAGGAAAATCGCAAGCACCGCGATCATCACATAGTCGATCGAGGTAGGAAGGACATACCACAGCAGGTAGCGACCGATCTCATAGTCGCTGAACCCGCGGACCGTCTGCAGCAGCACGCCGCCGACCACGCCGGCGAGGACCATCGAGACCATCACCAGGCCGAGCGCCAGCATCTTGGGCAGGATGAACGCCCAGTCCGGCAGGGCCGAGGCGCCGACGATCTCGTGCACATTGCGTTCGCGCTCGCGCCAGACCAGCTCGCCCGCGTAATAGGCCGCGATGACGTAGGCCATGATCCCCATCGGCCCGAACATCAGGGCCTCGGCCATGTTGCGGGTGGTCGGATAGGGATGCGCGCCGTAGAGGTCGCCGGACACGAAGAGAATGACCACCGACAACCCGAGACCGATCACCAGCAGGATCGCATAGGCCGGGCTCTTGAAAACCTGACCCATCTCGAAGTTGGTGCGTTTCCAGAACTGCGCCCGGCGCAAGGCGCCGTCGAAGACGGGCTTGGGCAGCGGACCCGCCCGCCCGGGCAGCGCCGTCGCCTGGGACGCCAAGGCCTGCAGCTTCTGCGCCTTCTTCAGCTTCGCGCCGCGCGTACCCGCGCGATAGAGGTGGTAGCCCAGGAACAGCAGCGCCAACGCCACGCCGGTCATGATCAGGCGGTTGAACAGAAGCACGCCCTCGAGCGGCGGAATCCCCCCGTTGCGCTCGGCGACCGTCCAGTACTTCGTGGCGTAGCCGAACGCGCCGCCTCCGAACGGCTCAATGTAGGCGGCAAGCGTCTGCAGCTCGGGCTTGCGCGACAGCGTGACGCCCAAGATGGTGTTCAGCACGAAGAAGGCGATGACGCCCACATAGGTCCACATCATCGACCGCGTCACGGTCGCCACGGTGAAGAACAACGCCGATGTCAACAGCACGCTCGGGAGCGCCAGCGCGAAATAGGCGTAGGCAAAAACCCCGATGTCGTTCGGACCCAGCGTCTGCTGGTCGATCCACGGCATCATAGACCCCACGAACATGCCGATCGGCACGCTGAGGTAACCGATCGCCGCCGCGCCGAACGCGCCGACGAAACGGCCCATCAGATAGTCGAACTTCGTCGCCGGGGTCGAGCGCACGATCGGCCCGAAACCGGTCTGGTCGTCGCGGATGACGACATTGGCGACAAAGGCGGTAGTCACCAGCATGTACCAGACGGTGAACGCGATTGATCCCAGGCCGACGGCCCAGGGCGCGTTCTTGTGAATCGCTCCGCCGCCGCCGAGCGACACATTGGGACTGCACATCAGGCCGAAGGACAGCAGCGCAAAAAAGAACACCCCGACCCAGAAGACGGGCTGGCGCATCTGATAGCGGAATTCGAAGCCGGCGATTTTCCAGAACATGACGCGCGCCTCAGGCCGCGGCGCGCGAAGCGGTCAGCGTCGAGAAATAAACGTCCTCGAGGCTCTGCGGCACCGGCTCGAAGCCGTCGCCGGGGTCATTGTCGGCCAGCACGTGGATCACCGTCTTGCCGGCGAACAGGCGGGTGGTGATGACCTTGTACTTCTGCTTGTGTGCGGCGAGGTCGGCCTTATCGATGGTCTTGCGCCACAGCCGGCCCTTCAGCCGGTCCATCAGGTCCGAGGGTGAGCCCTCGAGCTGGATGCGGCCCGCGTCCATGATCGCCATCTGCGGGCACAGGTCGGCGACGTCCTCGACGATGTGGGTGGACAAGATCACCACCACGTTCTCGCCGATCTCGGCCAGGAGGTTCAGGAAGCGGTTGCGCTCTTCCGGGTCGAGGCCAGCGGTGGGCTCGTCGACGATGATCAGCTGGGGATCGCCGATCAGGGCTTGGGCGATGCCGAAGCGCTGGCGCATGCCGCCGGAGAAGCCCGCCAGGGCCTTGTGGCGGACGGCCCAGAGGTTGGTCTGGTTGAGCAGGCTTTCGACCGTCTCTTTGCGGGCGCGGCCGTTGCCGATGCCCTTCAGGACCGCCATGTGGTCCAGCATGTCATAAGCCGAGACCCGGGGGTAAACCCCGAAATCCTGGGGCAGATAACCCAAGGTCCGTCGGATCGCTTCGGGCTCCTTCAGCACGTCGATCTCGGCGGTGTCGCCGAATCGGATCGAGCCCGAGGTGGGAACCTGCAGGGTCGCGATCGATCTCATGAGGGTGGACTTGCCCGCGCCGTTCGGGCCCAGGAGGCCGTACATCCCCTTGGGCACCATCAGGCTGACGTCATCCAAGGCCTTGACGCCGTTCGGATAAACGTGGGTCAGTTTCTCGACTACAAGCATGATTTGTCCCCTCTTCCGGGTAGGCTCGCAAATGGGCGCCGGAGCCGCAAGTGAACAGACTGTCATGGACGGCTTTATCCCTCGCGGCTCGGGGGGGGTTTTCGCAGCAGCGGATTCGCCGATAAGGTAAGGCCATGGTGCGTGAAGAGCATTCCAACGCGCTGGAAAGAATCCTCGGGCGGCTGTTCAACGACGCCCACGGGGCGGCGAGCTGGTTCACCCTGCCGGGCGGCGTCAGGCTCTATGCGGCGGGCGACCCCGCCGACACCCTCTACCTGGTCCGCGCCGGCCGCCTGGGGGTGTTCAAGCACGAGGAGGGCCAGGAGCCGCATTTCGTCGGCGTGATCCGTCCCGGCGAGCCCGCGGGCGAGATGTCGATGATCGCGGGCACCGCCCACACCGCGACCGTGGTGGCGCTGCGCGATTCCGAGATCCTCGCCCTGCCCCGGGACGCCTTCTTCGCCGCTGCCGCGGTCAATCCCGAACTGATGACCGAGCTGGCGCGGCTGATGATCCTGCGCGCGCGCCAGTCAACCTCGAACCTGGCGGAGCCGACGGTGTTCGGCTTCATCGCGGTGTCGCCGCGGCCGGTGCGCGGTTTCGTGGCGGCGATCGAGACCGAGATCCGCGCGCTCGGCTTCACGGTGAAGACCGTCACCTCCGAAGCCTTGAAATCCGCCGCAGAGTGGTTCTCCGCGGTGGAGGAGAAGAACGACTACGTGCTCTACGTCGCTGAGCGCGACGAAGTGGCCTGGTCGCATCTGTGCGCGCGCCAGGTCGACCGGCTGTTCCTGGTCGGCCACGCGGTCGATCCGCCGGAGCACACGCGGCCGTGGCAGGGCGACGCCTTCGACAACCACCGTCAGGTGGACCTGATCCTGATGCACACGCCCGAATCCTCGCGGCCCCAGGGTTCGGCCAAATGGCTCGACGCGGTTTCGCCCGCGCGCTGGTTCCACCTGCGCATCGACAGCAAGGAGGATTCCGCGCGAATTGCGCGCGTCCTGACCGGCACCTCCGTCGGCCTGGTGCTGTCCGGCGGCGGTGCGCGGGCCTACGCCTGCGTCGGCGCGGTAAAAGCCCTGCGCGAAACCGGGGTGCCGATCGATTTCGTGGGCGGCGCGTCCATGGGCGCCATAGTCTGCGCAGGCGTCGCCATGGGTTGGGACCAGGAAGAGCTCGACGCGCGCATCCGCAAGGCGTTCGTAACCACCAGCCCGATCGACGACATCACCCTGCCGATCCTGGCGCTGGTCAAGGGCAAGAAGGTCGATGCCAGGCTGTTGGAACACTACGGCGAGACGATGATCGACGACCTGTGGGTGCCGTTCTATTGCGTCTCGTCGAACATCACCTCGGGCGGCTATGTGGTGCACAAGCGCGGCGTTCTGCGCAAAGCGCTGCGCGCGTCCATCGCCATTCCGGGCGTGCTGCCGCCGGTGGTCGAGAACGGCGCCGTGCTGGTGGACGGCGCGGTGTTGCGCAATTTCCCCGTCGACATCATGCGCGCCTGGCACCAGGGCCCGGTGGTCGGCTGCGACGTGTCGCGTGCGCGCGGCCTCGATCCGAAGGAGCTCGAGATCCCCACGGTCTGGTGGAAATGGATTCTGTCCGGCGCCTGGCGCAAGGGCCCGCCGATCGTGGCGATCATGATCCGCTCCGCCACCCTGACCGCCAAGGCCGACCTGATGGAGGCGCGCAATTCCACCGACCTCTTGATCATCCCCAATCCCGAAGGCCTGAGCGTCAACGACTGGAAGGCCTACGACAAGGCGGTGGAAAGCGGCCGCGCCGCCACCCGCGAGGCGATGGCCAAGCTCGACGGGCCGGTGACCTTCCTGAAGCGCCGCAAGCAGCACGCCGAGCATCGCGACGCGGTGGCGACGTTCAGGCTCGCCGAGCCGTCAGAAACAGACGCTCAAACGGAAACAAAGTCGCGCCGTCGGGGCGCTTCGGAAAAGCCCGCGAAAGCCGCGCGCGGTAAGCGTCAGAAAACACCGCCCGTTCAGGTTCCCTGAGCGCCTCGAGAAACGGCCGCGAACCCGAGCCCAGCATCCATTCGAACACCGGATCGTCGCCTTCGAGCACGTGCAGATAGGTCGTCGTCCAGACCTCGACGCCGGCCGACAGCGGCGATAGCCAACCGTAGTAGTCCTCAGGCCGGCCCAACCGCTTTACGCCGTCGATCGCCGACAGCCGCTGCGCCCATGGGCCGTCCGCCGCGGTCTCGCGCAGCGTCACGTGCTGGGACGCGTCGTAGGATACCGGCATCTGGCAGGCGAACACGCCGCCGGGGCGCAAGGTCTGCATCAGGCGCGGGAACAGCACCGCGTGATCGGGCAGCCAGTGCAGCGCCGCGTTGGTGAAGATCAGGTCAGGCGGCGTTTGCGGCGACCATGTCGCGACGTCGGCCAGGACCCAGTCGATCGACGCGTCGAGCGCGCGCGCCTTTTCCAGCATGTTCGCGCTGGAATCGAGGCCGTGCACTCGCGCGTTAGGGAACCGTCGCTGCAGCGCCACCGCCTGTTCGCCCGGCCCGCAGCCGAGGTCCCAGATCTCGCGCGCCTCGAGATCGTCCGGAATCTGCGCCAGCAGGTCGTCCGCCGGCCGCGCGCGATAGGCGCGGTAGCGGGCGTATTGATCCGTGTCCCAACTGATCATAGCTGGAAGGCCAGACGCGCGCGCACGCCGGGCGTCCTATCGTCGTATTCCATGCGCGCGCGCAGGTTTGTGGCCATGGCCTCGATGATGCGCTTGCCGAGACCGGTTCCCTTGGGCGGGCCTTCGCCCATGCCCTGGCCGTCGTCCTCCACGATCAGCACGCCGCGCTGTTCGCCCGGCGCCAGCAGGCGCACGCGGATCTCGCCGCCGCAGTCGGGCGGATAGGCGTACTTCACCGCATTGGTGACCAACTCGGCGAGGATCACGCCCAGCGACACCGCGCGATCGGTCGGCGCGCGCAGCGGTTCGGCCTTGAAGCTGAGGCGCGGGCCGCCCGGATAGGGCGCGAGCGATCCCTGCAGCGCCTCGACCAGACCCGCAAGATATTCATGCAGGTCCACCGTGGTTACGTCGTCGGAGGTGTAGAGGCTGCGGTGAATGTGGGCGACCGCCTCCAGACGCGATTGCGTGCCGCGCAGCGCCGCCTTGGCGGAATCGCCTTTCACCGCGCGCGCCTGCATGGCGATGAAGCTCGACGCCAGCTGCAGCGAATTGCCGATGCGATGGTTCACTTCCCTGAGCAGGGTTTCGGCGCGGTCGCGCGCGGTGCGGATGTCCTTGTTGGCGCGCACCAGGTCGCGGGTACGCTCCTGCACGGTCTTCTCCAGGCCCTGGTTCACCTCGTCGATCTCGGCGCGCGAGGCGCTGAGGCTGGCGATCGAGATCAGCAGCAGGATGATCGACACGGACCCCACGCCCGCCACCAGCACTACCGAAACCACATTGATGACGAAGGTGTTCTGCTCGGCGTGCGAGGCCTGGCCCGTACGCTTGTGCAGACGTTTGACCTCGAAGATATCGATCTCGTTGATCAGGGCGCGAATGCGCGGGATCTGGTCGCGGCCTTCCGCTTCGCGCATGCGCGCCGCCGCCTCCGGCCCGCGGTTGGCGGCGACGAAGGCCACCACCCGCTTGAACTCGGCCACCTTGGCGTCGATGTCGATTTTCAGCGTGGAAACGCGGCGGAGCTGATCGGGGTCGCGGCTGGCCGCCGTCTGCAGCGCGTTCACGTCCGCCGACAGGCGCGCCAGCGCGGCGTTGTAGGCGCCCAGCTCCTGCGGCTTGCCGGTGATGATGTAGCCGCGCTCGCCGGACTGCACCTCGAGCACGTCGGTCAGGACATTGCGGGCGAGCTCGCGCACGGTCTGGTCGTGCACGACGTCCTGGTTGAACCGGCGAGAGGACATGACCCCCATGGTTGAGGCCACCGCGACGGTGACCAGCAGCAGGAAGGCCAGCACGAGAAGCGCCACGATCGGCGCCGGAATGGCCGAGTTTGAGCCAGGTTCGCGGGTGGCGCCGGTCATGGGATTCCTTGCCGCAGTCCCGCTTCTAGAGGGGCTATGCGGCGCTGCCAAGGCGGATGATCCCTCGATTTCCGCGCCCCTGGGCCGCAGGCCTTCCGCCCGGCCCGGGGAGCGGCTATAGCGCCGCCATTGCGCGTCACAATCGCGCGCCGCCCCGGCCCTGTGCGCCCGGACGGTCTCAGCGGACCCCATTAAGGACCCCCTACCCCATGGCCAAGATCAAGGTGGCGAACCCGGTCGTCGATCTCGACGGCGACGAGATGACCCGCATCATCTGGAAGTTGATTAAGGACAAGCTCGTCTTCCCCTACCTCGACCTCAAGCTCGACTATTACGACCTCGGTATGAACCACCGGGACGAGACCGACGACAAGGTCACCGTCGAGGCCGCCGAGGCGATCAAGAAGTGGGGCGTCGGCGTCAAGTGCGCGACCATCACGCCGGACGAAGCCCGGGTGAAGGAATTCAACCTGAAGAAAATGTGGAAGTCCCCCAACGGGACGATCCGCAACATCTTAGGCGGCGTCGTGTTCCGCGAGCCGATCATCTGCAAGAACGTGCCCCGCCTGGTGCCGGGCTGGACCCAGCCGATCATCATCGGCCGCCACGCCTTCGGCGATCAGTACAAGGCGACCGACTTCCTGGTTCCGGGCCCCGGCCGCCTGACCATGAAATTCGAAGGCGCCGACGGCAAGGTGATCGAGCACGAGGTGTTCCAGTTCCCCGGCTCCGGCGTCGCCATGGGCATGTACAATCTCGACAACTCGATCCGCGACTTCGCCCACGCCTGCCTGCGCTACGGCCTGGACCGCAAGTACCCGGTCTATCTCTCGACCAAGAACACCATCCTCAAGGCCTATGACGGGCGCTTCAAGGACATCTTCCAGGACGTCTTCGAGCGCGAATACAAGACCGCCTTCGACGCCGCGGGCATCACCTACGAGCACCGCCTGATCGACGACATGGTGGCCTCGGCGATGAAATGGTCCGGCGGTTTCGTCTGGGCGTGCAAGAACTACGACGGCGACGTGCAGTCCGACACCGTCGCGCAAGGGTTCGGCTCGCTCGGCCTGATGACCTCGGTCCTGATGACGCCCGACGGCAAGACGGTCGAGGCCGAAGCCGCCCACGGCACCGTCACCCGTCACTTCCGCCAGCACCAGCGCGGCGAGAGCACCTCGACCAACTCCATCGCCTCGATCTTCGCCTGGACCCGGGGCCTGGAGCACCGGGCCAAGCTCGACGGCAACGACGCCCTGATGAAATTCGCTCGCGCGCTGGAGAAAACCACTGTGGACACGGTGGAATCCGGCGACATGACCAAGGACCTGGCGTTGCTGGTCGGCGACCACCAGGGGTGGCTGACCACCGAAGGCTTCCTCGACAAAGTCGCGGAAAACCTGGAAAAGGTCATGGGGACTGAAAAAGCGGCCTGAGTAGCGGCCGGCGGGTCCCCGCGTTGGAGGTGGGGACCATGCAACGCCTGCTTACAGTCCTTCTGCTGCTGGCCGTGATCGCGGGGGCCGGAGCCTTCTTCGGCGCGCCCTATTTCGGCTTCTTCGCCCTGCGTTCGGCGGCCCAGTCCCAGGATGTCCAGGGCCTCAGTCAGCTTGTCGACTATGACGCCGTGCGCACCAGCCTGAAATCCCAGCTGACCGGGACCAATGCCGCGCCGCCCAGTTTCTGGGAAGATCCCGTGGGCGCGATCAAGAATGCGATCTCGCCGCTGGAGCCCACGCCCCGCGTCGAGGCCCTGATCAAACCCGCGTCGCTCTACGCCCTGACCGAAGGCAAGGGCTGGGACGCGCTGAAGGCAAAAACGCCGGACGCCGGCGCCTCAGCCGGCGCCACCGACGGGCCGTGGCCGCAGGTCCAGTACTGGGGCGTGAACCGCGCGCGGTTCGGCATCGCGTCCGCTACGCCGGGCTGGGACCAGACCATCTTTACCTTCGAGCGCCAGGGCCTGTTCCGCTGGCGCCTCGTGCAGATCCGCATGCCGTCGCGCCTGGCGCCGGCTGCGACACCGGCGACCGCGCCGGCGCACTGACGACAAGAACCGACCAAGCGAGATCAGGGGCCTTTGACGATGACGATGAAGACCGCCGCGTTGCTGGTGTTGGGCGCGCTCTTGCTGAGCGCCTGCGATGAGGAATCTCCCGCACAGAAGGCCATCGGGACCGCGCTCGACAAATGGACGGCGCAACCGGACGGCGACGGCGCCATCATGGGCGAGTTCAAGAAGGACTTCCCCAAGGCGTGGAGCAAGATGCGCTCCGACCTCGAGGTGAACTACGCCAACTCCGGCAATATGAAGAGCGCGCGCACCGACGCCCTGGCCCAGCTCAACGCCTTCATGAAGGCGCACACGGCCGACATGGCCAAGGCGCCCGACGCCTCGCTCGCCGCTATGTTCGACGAGCAGCGGACCCTGCTCAACGAATTGTGGACCACCAATGTCGAGAGTTGCGCCCATGTGGCCCAGGAAGGCCTGCAGAGCAGCGACGACGTCGGAACGCACACGGCGGACGCGCTCGCCGACCGGCGCCTGCAGCTGAAGACCATGCGCGACGCCGCCGATCATCCGACGACGCACAAGCCCTTCGCCTGGACGCCGGCGGAACAGGCTCGCGTCAACCAGATGTTCGCGAAGGACAACATCACGATCAATACGCCAAAGGAAGGCCTGAGCGGCGCCAGCTTCGTCGTTCAGTGCATAGCCGCAGCCGACATGGATGAGATCGTCAAGGCGTTCCCGGCCGACCGCAAGGCCGATTTCGAAGCGGATCAGATCGCCAAGCGCGCCGCATCGGCGTCGTGACCGCGTTCCCAATCACCCAGGAGGCGTCCATGCAACGGACAGCGGCTTTATTCCTGGCGGGCCTCGTTCTTGTTTCGCTCGCCGGCTGTGACGCGTTCAACAAGGGTTTCCGCAAGGGCTTCTTCAAGGGCGAGATGGATGCCCGGGCCACGCGCGGCGTGGCCGGCGGCGCCTTCGCGGAAATGCGCAAGGATTTTCCGGCCGATTACGAGACGATGAAGGACAAGCTCGCCGACAAATACGCGGCCGGCGCCAGCGACGCAGACGAGACCCAGGAAGCGCTCGTGGAGCTGAAGACCTTCATCGCAGAACGCTCCGACGATGTCGCCAAGGCGCCCAAGGAGGCGCTGTTGCCGATCAACGCGCAACGCACGCGCATCTTCGACGCCGTGCGCGCCGAGAGCGTCCCTGCCTGCGCCGAGATGTCCCAGGGCAACATGGCCGACGTCGCCACGCTCTCGGAGGCCACCCAGGACATCCTGGCTCATATCGTCACACTCGACATCGCGGCAGCGAAGGCGGGCCAGGACCATCCGACCACCTATCCGGAGTTCGCCTTCACCGCCGCCCAGCGGTCGGCGCTCGCGGCGCAGATGGAGGCCCAGGGCGTGCACGCGCCGCCCGGCGGCGTGGCGACGGCGGACGCCGCCACCCAATGCGGCGTCGCCACGGTGACGCAGCACTTCATCGCGTCGATGCCACCCGACCAGATCGCCGCCTTCGAAAGCGCCGCAGCGCTGGCGACGCGCAAGAATCCTGGGCGGCGGGTAACAGCCGCCGTCGAGGATAAGGATCGGCGTAGGCGAGACTGAAGCGGGCGCGGGGGCGCAGGCATGCCGAAGAGACTGATGATCTGGTCGAGCCTGGCGCTCGTCCTTCTGGGCGTGAGCGGCTGGCTCACCTTTGTGGTGACCCAGGTCGAGGGGTCCGCACCGTTTGCGCTCGATGACGGCAGCGGCGCCGACGCGCAGAAAGCCCGGCTCGGCGACGCCCAGGTGTTCGCCGTCCTGTTCAAGACGCCCACAGACACCCAGACCGCCGCGACTGCGGCTGCGGCTGCGACTGCGACCCCGCCCGCCGCCCCGACCGCAGCGGCGGTTCCGGTCACCGTCGCCTACGGAACGCGACACTTCGGCGACGCCGACGCGGCTGGAACGAAGAAGGCGCCGATCTTCTCCTTCTTCATGCCGGCCAACGACGGCGCGACCCTGGCGCTCAGCAACCTCGCCCAGGTCCGGCGCGGCTTCCAGTGCAAGACCGACGGTCCGCTCCCGGTCGAAGCCGTCAAGGCGCGGCGCAGCGACAAGATCGCGTCCCTGGAGCGCGCCCGCGGCGCGGACGACGGCGGGCGGCCCCAGTACTATGCGTTCAACCTGCCGGCGCCCCGACGCTTCGCGGGCGTGCGCCTTTACGCCATGACCATTCCCGCGTCGACGACGCCCTATGTGCTCTACTGCCGCGTGACGCCGACCTACGCCAAGCTCACCTTCATCCGCCGTCAGCTCGACTTTTTGTTCCTCGAACCCGGCCACGCCCACACCATCACCGCCGCCCTCAGCGCGGGCCTGCTCGACGTGCCGGCTTCGACCTTCCGCGGTTACGCGCCGCCGGCGTCGATCGCGCTCGACGTGAATATCCAAGGCGCTGACCAGATGGGCTTCATGGGCGGGCGTCGCGATGACACCCTGGCGGACCCCGACACCACCCGCGTGCTCAACGCGGGAGACAGCGTGACCACGACCTGGACCGACCTCTCGCGCGAACAGCTGCGCGACGTACTGCTGGTGATCATCGGCACCCTGATCGCCATCGGCGTCACGTCGCTGGTGGAGGCGCTGCGCCCCGTCATCGACGGCGAAAAGCTGGCCGCCGAACTCGACATCATCCGCGAGTACCAGATCGAGGAGGATGCGGACCCGAAGCCCGGCCCGGCGGAGCCCTGAACTTCATTGATCTCAAATTTTGTTCTTGTTTTGTTCTGACGTCGGTGGTAAGGTCCCTCTCCAAGGCGGAGAACCAGACCATGATCAGCTACGTGACCCTCGGGGCGAAGGATTTTGACGAGGCGGTGAAGTTCTACGACGCGGCATTGCAGCCGCTCGGGATTTTGCGGGCGTTCTTCCAGGACGGCTGGGCGGGCTATGCGCCCGGCGGCGACCCGGACCAGGTCAAGCTGATGGTGTGCACCCCGATCAACGGCGAGGCCGCGCGCGGCGGCAACGGCGCCATGGTCGGCTTCGGCGCAGACACCCCCGAACAGGTCGACGCCTTCTACGCCGCCGCCATGGCCAACGGCGCCACCGACGAAGGACCGGCGGGACCGCGGCCCAAGTACGGCCCGAACTACTACCTCGCCTATGTCCGCGACCCGACCGGCAACAAGCTCGCGGCCATGTGCAAGACCTATCAGCCGCCGGCCTGACGCCATCGTCCCCAGGTTTTTCGGGACGACCTCGCTTTCTCGTTTCTTCAGAAAATCCAGTGGCCTGAGCGCCGGCTCTGCCGCGCAATGTGCGCATCTACTGCGGCAGGGTGCGTCCGAAGGCGCCGCCCGGCGAGGTCAGGGTGTCGACCGCGCGATGGTCCTTGGCCAAGACCAACGCCACGGTCTGGCGGTCGTCGGGGTTGCTCAGGTCGTCGAGGCCGCGCACGGCCGAGGCCGCCATTGCGCGCGCAGGCTCGGTCCGGCCGGCGGCGGCGAGCGCATAGGCCTCAGCGTCGCGCCACATCAGTTTGGCCACCGGATCTTCCGGCTCGGGCGCGAGCGCCGCGGCGTCGGCCAGCCGGGCGGCGAGCGCGGGGGTCGCAGCGGCGAGCGCGGCCTCGGTCTTCAGCCGCTGGGCGGGCGTGAGCGAGGCGTCCTCCACCGGAACCACCGCGCGCCAGGCGCCCGAGGAGCTGTGCGCATCGCCGCGCGCCTTGGCCGCTTCGCCTACGGCGCCGCAGGCTTCGAGCGCGGCGGCGGCGCGTTCGCGGAAGGCGTCGCGCACGTCGTCGACCGGGATCGGGTCGCCGGAGAAGTCGACGCCGTAGTAGGGACTGAGCGGGACCTGCGTCCCTTGATAGCGATGCTTCCACGCCGCGACCTGGGCGGCGGCGGAATCGCCGGCGACCTGCAGCGCGCGATGCGCCGCGCGACACGCCTGGTCGGTCTCGCCGATGGCGGCCAGCGCCTGGGACGCGGCGGCGAGGCCGGCGCTGCGGCCCGCGGGATCGCCGCCCTCGGCGGCGGCGGCGAAGGCCTGGGCGGTCGACAGCGCGCCCGCGTGATCGCCGGCGCGATCGATCAGGGCCGTGAATTCGATCCAGACCTGCGGATCGTCACCGCCCGCGCCGAGCGCCGTGTGTGCGGACGCCGCCGCGCGTGTCTTGTCGCCCTTGGCCAGCCACGCGTCGCCGATGGCGAGTTCGGCCTTCACCTTGTCGCGGCCTTCGCCGTTCGCATCGACCAGCGCCTGGGCGTCAGCGGGGCGGCCGACCGCGGCCAGCATGCGTGCGACCGCGCTCCAGTGGCGCGCCTCAGCCGCCGGGTCGGCTTTCAGTCGATCGAGCGCGGTAGCTGCGGCCGCGTCGTCGCCGGCCCACCAGGCGAATTCGGCGAAGGTCGCATCGAACTCCGCCGACGGATGGGCCAGGGCCTTGGCGTGGTCGAGCACGGCGCGCGCGCCTGCAGGCGCCACCGCATAGGCGCGGCCGGCGGGATGGATCGAGCGCATGGCGCGCGACAGCACGCGCTCTTCGTCGATGGGCGTCTTGGCGACCGCCGCCAACGGCGCCTGAACGACGGGATCGGCGAACGGATCGGCCGAGCGATACGCCGCCGCGGCCAGGGCGAAGCCCGCCACCGTATCCGGCGGCAAGGTGCGGGTGGTCAGCTCCGCGCCGTTCACCGCGACCTCGCGCTGCCAGGCGAGGTCGGTGTCGTTGTCGCGCAGGATCTTGGCGCCCTCGGGATCGACATCGTCGAGCGCGGCGATGTCGTTGTCGGACGGAACCGCGTGTGAATCGGACAGGATGCCGCCCAGCGGCCGCACCTGGCCGGCGAGCTTCACGGCGCGCTCGACGTCGCCGCTCCCGACCAGATCGTCCATCCGCTCGGTCCACGGCAAGGCGCCGGTCCCTTCGATCGCCTTGCCCATGATGCAGAGCGACGGATCGGCCGCCTTCAGACAACCGGAATAGCTGACGCCGGCGTGGGCCTGGGATGATGCGAACGCGAGGGCGAAAGCGGACGCTGCGACAACGAGTTCCGCGAATCTTTTTTTCAATCCGCTCATCCCTGCGAATGCTGGGACCCAGATCGTAAGACTCCGCACTCTCCAATTCATCCGTCACCCCGGCCTTGTGCCGGGGCCTGCGTGTCAGCACGCTCTTAGGGCTGTGTGAGCGCTTGCGCGAACCATCCACCAGAAGAACCTGAACACTCGCCGCGGATCCCGGGACAAGCCCGGGATGACGGAAAATATTTGAGCGGATACGCCCTGCGATCTGGGTCCAGGCATTCGCCGGGATGAGCGGAGGGTATTGGGGTTTCATCCCGCGAGCGCCGCTTTTACGGCGGCGATACCCTCCGCCGCCTTGCTGGCGTCGGGCGCGCCGCCCTGGGCGAAGTCAGGCTTGCCGCCGGCGCCCTGGCCGCCCATGGCCGTCACCGCCGCGCGCGCGAGGTCGGCGGCGTTGATGCGCGAGGCGAGATCGGCGGTCACCGCAACCGTCACCGCCGCCTTGCCGTCGCTGATGCCGACGAGGGCTACGACGCCGGAGCCGATCTGATTGCGGAAGTCCTCCGCCACGGGCCGCAGCTCCTTGCCGCCGACGCCGTCGAGCACGCGGCCTAAAAACTTCACGCCGCCGATCTCTTCCGCCTCAGTCGGGCCGCCGGAACCACCGCCGAGCGCGAGCTGACGTTTGGCGTCGGAGAGTTGTTTCTCGAGCGCGCGGCGCTCCGCAACCAGCGCATCCACACGCGCGGGCACGTCGGCGACCTGCACCTTGAACTGATCTGCGAGGCCCTTGGCGACCGACGCCTGGTCGAGCAAATAACGGCGCGCGTCCTCGCCGGTCAGGGCCTCAATGCGGCGCACGCCCGCGGCGATGCCGCCTTCGGACACGATCTTGAACAGGGCGATGTCGCCCGTGCGCGCCACGTGCGTGCCGCCGCACAGTTCCACCGAATAGGCGCCTTCTCCGCCTGCGAGGGCGCGGCCGAGGGTGAGCACGCGCACTTCGTCGCCGTACTTCTCGCCGAACAGCGCCATGGCGCCGGCTTCCATGGCCGCCTCGGGCGCCATGAGCCTGGTCTCGGCCGGGACGTTCTGGCGGATCACGGCGTTCACCTCCGCCTCGATGCTGTCCAGCTCCTGCGGCGAAACCGGGGCCCCGTGGGAGACGTCGAAGCGGATGCGCTCTGCGTCCACCATCTGGCCCTTCTGGGTCACGTGCGGGCCCAACACATGGCGCAGCGCCGCGTGCAGCAGGTGGGTCGCGGAATGGTTGGCGCGGGTGCGCCGCCGACGCTCGGCATCGACCCCAAGCTGGACCCGGTCGCTGACAGAAAGCTCGCCCGGAGACGATCTGGACCCGGTGAACGCTCAGATCGCCGGCCTGTTTCTGGGTATCCAGCACGCGCGCCTTGCCGCCGGACCAGTCAATCTCGCCGGCGTCGCCGGCCTGGCCGCCGCTTTCGGCGTAGAAGGGCGTGACGTCGAACAGTACGTCCACCGTCCCGCCCGCGCCCGCGCTGTCGACCGTACGGCCGTCGGCGACGATGGCGAGGGTCTCGCCTGAGCCCTCTACGTGCTCGTAGCCGATGAAACTGGTGGGGCCGAACCGCTCGCGCAGGACCGGCCACTCGCCGCCCTGCACTCTTGTCGCCGGAGCCCTTCCAGTTCTCGCGACCCCGCGTGCGCTGTTGCTCCATGGCCGCCTCGAAGCCTTCGACATCGACGCCGAAACCACGCCGACGCGCATTCGTCCTGGGTCAGGTCGAGAGGAAAGCCGTAGGTGTCGTAGAGCTTGAACGCCGTGTCGCCGGAAAACACGTCGCCCGCGCCGAGACCGGCCGATCGCCTCGTCGAGCAGCGCCATGCCGCGGCCCAGCGTGCGTGCGGAAGCGTTCCTCCTCCTGGCGCAGGGTCACGGCGATGGCGTGCTCGCCGCGCTGCAGTTCCGGGAAGGCCTGGCCCATCTCGGCGATGAGCGTCGGCACGAGACGGTACATCAGCGGCTCGTTCGCGCCCAGCAGGTGCGCGTGGCGCATGGCGCGGCGCATAATCCGGCGCAGCACATAGCCGCGACCTTCGTTCGACGGCGTAACGCCGTCGGCGATCAGGAAGGACGAGGCGCGCAGGTGGTCGGCGATGACCCGGTGTGACGGCGCGTGTTCGCCCTCGGCCTTCACCCCGGTGAGCTCGACCGCGGCGGCGATCAGGGTCCTGAACAGGTCGATGTCGTAGTTGGAATGCACCCCCTGCATCACCGCCGCGGTGCGCTCGAGGCCCATGCCGGTGTCGATCGACGGCTTGGGCAGGTCGACGTGCGCGAGCCGTCGGCGAACTGCTCGAACTGCATGAACACCAGGTTCCAGATCTCGACCCAGCGGTCGCCGTCCTGATCGGGCGAACCGGGCGGACCGCCGGGGACCTTGTCGCCGTGGTCGTAGAAGATCTCGCTGCACGGACCGCAGGGTCCGGTGTCGCCCATGGACCAGAAATTGTCCGAACCAGCGATGCGCACGATGCGGCTTTCCGGCAGGCCCGCGATCTTTTTCCAGAGATCGCAGGCTTCGTCGTCGCGATATAGACGGTGACCATCAACCGGTCCGCGGCATCCCGAAGTCCTTGGTCACCAGCTCCCAGGCCAGCTCGATCGCGCGCTCCTTGAAATAGTCGCCGAAGGAGAAGTTGCCCAGCATCTCGAAGAAGGTGTGGTGGCGCGCGGTGTAGCCGACGTTGTCGAGGTCGTTGTGCTTGCCGCCGGCGCGCACGCATTTCTGCGACGAGGTCGCGCGCGGCGTAGCCGCGCGTCTCCTCGCCGGTGAAGACGTTCTTGAACGGGACCATGCCCGCGTTGACGAACAGCAGGGTCGGGATCGTTCTGGGGCACCAGGGGCGCCGAGGCCACGACCTCGTGTCCGTTCCGCTCGAAGAAGCTCAGGAAGGCGCTGCGGATTTCATTGACGGACGGCATGGCGGGGCTTGGGCTCTGGGTCTTGGGGAGGTCCGGGAGGGTCCCGGACGGGCCAGACATATAGAGACGGGGAGAAGGCCAAGCCAAGCCTTTTGCGGCGGTGCAGCATGGAGCCGCACGCCTCGGAACGCACAAGAGGCGCCCGTGGGAGCGGGCGCCTCCGTTCATGAGCAGCGACTGGGGCGCGGGGGTTGGCTGGCGGGTCGCGCCGGAGCCGCGCTCACGAGGTCCGGCCACCGTCCGGGGGAACGGCGAAACCGGGTGCAGCTGGATCAGGCCTCCTCGGTCCCCTCCGCGTCGGGTTCCGGAGTCCGACCAGCAGTTCTTCGGCCAGGACGGTCGACTGGTTGCGCACCGCCTTTTCGATCTCGGCCGCCATGTCGGGATTGGCCTTGAGGAACTCGCGCGCGTTGTCGCGGCCCTGGCCGATGCGTTGCGCTGTTGTAGGAGAACCAGGAGCCGGATTTCTCGATCACGCCGGCCTTCACGCCCAGGTCGATGATCTCGCCGAGCTTGGAGATGCCCTGGCCGTACATGATGTCGAACTCGACCTCGCGGAACGGCGGGGCGACCTTGTTCTTGACCACCTTTACCCGGATGTTGTTGCCGACGATCTCGTCGCGGATCTTGACCGCGCCGGTGCGGCGGATGTCGAGGCGCACCGAGGCGTAGAACTTCAGCGCATTGCCGCCGGTGGTCGTCTCCGGCGCTGCCGTACATCACCCCGATCTTCATGCGGATCTGGTTGATGAAGATGACCAGGCGTCTTGGACTTGGAGATCGAGGCGGTGAGCTTGCGCAGCGCCTGGCTCATCAGGCGCGCCTGCAGACCCGGCAGGCTGTCGCCCATCTCGCCTTCGATTTCCGCGCGCGGCGTCAGCGCCGCCACGGAGTCGATCACGATCACGTCCACCGCGCCGGAGCGCACCAGGGTGTCGGTGATCTCCAGCGCCTGTTCGCCGGTGTCGGGTTGCGAGACCAGAAGATCGTCGAGGTTGACCCCGAGCTTTTGCGCGTAAGACGGGGTCGAGCGCGTGCTCGGCGTCGACGAAGGCGGCGATGCCGCCCGCCTTCTGCACCTCGGCCACGACGTGCAGGGCCAGGGTGGTCTTGCCCGAGCTTTCCGGACCGTAGATCTCGACCACGCGCCCTTGCGGCAGGCCGCCGATGCCGAGCGCCATGTCGAGCCCGAGCGACCCGGTGGAGACGGATTCGATCTCCACCACCTTGCCGGCTTCGCGCCCAGCTTCATCACCGAGCCCTTGCCGAAGGCCCGGTCGATCTGCGCCAGCGCCGCTTCCAGCGCGCGCTGCTTGTCGCTGTCGTCCTTACCCACCAGTTTTAACGTTGCCGCCTGAGCCATTGAGGCCTCCCCTATCGCACGATTCCGATCCGCCGGCGGGCCCAAAGTCTCCCGCGCCATGGAGTGACCGTACGCGGTTTGTTCTCAGTTCGCAATATGTTCTGCTTATTTTATTTTTGCAAATAAAATCAAAAGGTTGTGCTGAAGCTCCCGGATAGGGTAGCCACTCAACTCACTGCAGCTGATAGATCACCGCCACCGAGGCTTCCGTCGTAACCGGCGGCGCGGTGAGAGACAGCGGCGGTACCTTCAGCGGCGGCGGTAACTTCTCGAGCCGAACATTTACGGCCTTGTCGTGATAGGTGTACCGGCGCTGCACATCCTCATCCTCGACGTGCGCCGAGCCGTCTTCGATTTGCGTAACCGCGGCGAGTTTACGTCCGCTGGCGGACGCGATGGCCTCGGCCTTGCCCTGCGCCTCTGCGAGCGCCTGGCGCATCGCTTCGCGTTTCAGCGCATCCATATCCGTGACGCCGGAACCAACGACATCCGGCCGCTCGGCCCCCGCGGCGACCGTGTGGGCCGCCACCTCGCCGAGCCTCGTCGCCGGCGATATCTTCAGTCGAAGCTCAACCTTCGCCACCGCGCCGATCGGCGCGCATACGCCCTGCGACAGAACCGCATGGTCGGGCATCGGCGCATCGTCGGAATTCAATCCGCAATCCTTGCCACGCACGATCTCCACATCGAGCGCGCCAGTGCCGATCCCGACAACGGGAGCGTTGGGCAGGTTCGCCAGATCACTTTCCACCCGGTCCCGTAGAGCGGACATGGCGGCGACCGCGTCCACCTGCGTCTTGCCCTCGCCCCTCAGGGTGATGGAGAGCAGCGCCCAGTCCGGCGCGTGCTCCAGCTGGGCGTCTCCCTCCACGATCAACACCGGACCGTCCGCGGCCTTCACCGTTTGCGCCTGAGCAGCCGTCGCGGCCAACCCCATCGCCGCCGCCGCGCAGGCTGCGCGCAGCCAGGATTTCATTGATGTCATGGTCACGTCCCCCCGACAGAACCTCACGAGACCCTAGACCGTAGAGAGCGCTAACTCAAACTACACCCTGCGGCCGTTTGTCGGCATGGCTAGTGGCGTGTGGCCGGAATAGCGGAGCGAAACGTCCGGTAGCTGACAACGACGAAGAAGGCCGCACCTGCGAGTAAATTGATCCCCCTCCGAAATCATTCGTGAGCGGGCCGAAGTGAAAGAACAACTCAAGAGATCGTTCGGCGAGCGGAATGGCGGCTAGGCGGATGAGCAGGTCGCGAAACGCGAAAATGCTCAACGACAAGCAACCCAAGGCCAGGGCAAAGCACATGACGGCGTTGAGGATCGCCGCCGCCTTGTGCTCCATGGTCAAGGGCGCAGCCATCAATCACGTTCCATCTTCAAAGCACACACAGAGCGCCGTCGTCGGGGCTGATCCGCACCGTGTCGCCGGCCTTCACTGTGACCCGGCGTGCGCACATCGCAGTCTCGCCGTTGGGACCATGTTCAATGAAGCGCAGGGTATAGTCTCCCGGCGCCATCGACGGGGCATCGACGCAGGCGTCCGGTTTCAGACTCGCATCGACCGTCACATTCGCGCCGCCGGGCGCCGCCTCGAAGCGCACGCCGTCGAGCGCGACCTGCATGGCGTTGCACACGCGCACCGGACCGGGCGACGCCCCGTCTCCGCCGGAGAGCATCAGCGCCAGGATCGCGACCAGCATCGCCGCCCTCTCCTATTTCCCCAAAAACACAGCCTTGGGCATCATCACGTGGGCCCCCTTGTTGCGGTCCACCACCTCGGTGACGTCGAGGTCGCCGGCGACGCTGGTCAGCATATAGGCGTCGTCGCGGGACAGGCCCTTTTCGCTCACGAGAAAGTCGACCATCTCGCGCACGGCCTTGTGCGCTGCGATCGACAGGTCGTCGTCGTAGCCCATGGCGATGTAATGCGTCGGCGTCTCTGCACGCGGGTATTTGATGTGCAGGTCCTTGCGCACCACGAAGCGGATGTGGCCGACCAGCGAAGTCTCCATAGCGGTGACGTCCACTTCGCCATTGCCCTGGCCCGCATGGCCGTCGCCGATCTCGAACAGCGCGCCCTTCACAAACACCGGCAGATAGAGCGTCGTGCCGGCGACCAGCTCCTTGTTGTCCATATTGCCGCCGATGAAGGTCGGGGGCGTGGAGTTGTAACGGCCGATGTCGGCCGGCGGGGCCACGCCCATGCTGCCGAAGAACGGATGCAGCGGCACGTCCACGCCCGGGGCGAAGTGCGCGACCATGCGCGCGCGGTCGAGCGGGATGATCTTCATCCGCGCGTAGGGAAAGTCTTCGCTGAGAATGCCGAGGCCGTAGCGGAAGCCGTTATAGGCGTAGGGGATGGCCAGATCGATGCGGTCGATGTGGATTTCCAGGGTGTCGCCGGGTTCGGCGCCGTCGACATAGACCGGGCCGGTGAGAATATGGCCGCCGGGACCGCGGTCAGTGACCTTGTCGTAGAGCAGGCGCAGGCTGGGCTCGACGTCTTCGGGCTTCACGCCGCCCTTTTCGAGCGCGGCGGGGCTGGAGGTGAGCACGGTGTCGAACACTACGGTATCGCCCGACTTCACATGCAGCGCCGGCGGATGTTTGGAATCGTAGTTGCCCCAGGCGACGGTCTCGGGCGTCGCGTGCAGCGCATAGGTCTGCGGGCCGGCGTCGGGCTTGCCCTGCGCCGCCGCCGCGCCCGCGAGCCCGATCAGCATCCACGCCAGTCCGCCGATGGTCCTGGTCCGCATGACCCTTCCTCCCTTGCCGCGGTCAGAAGAGCCTAGGGCGCGCCGCGCCGCAATGGGCGCTCGAGATGTTTCTGGTCACCCACGGCATAGGCCTTGCGCAGGAACGGAAGCAGCGCCCCGCCCGCGTCGCGCGGCGAGGTCAGGCGAAACTCGTGCACGAGGTTGCGCGGGCTGATCAGGTGATGCGCCGAAACAGCGGATGCTCGCAGCGCTCCGCCAGGACCAGATGACCGTCGACCCAGCGGCGGCGCGGCGTGAGCTGGGCGAAGGACATGCGTGTCTGAAACGCGATGCGCGTCTTCTGCGGCAGCACCGTCACCGGCCCCAAGGCTTCGAGGCGCGCGAGAAAGGCGTCGAAGATGGCGCGGATCTCGGGCGGCTTGCCGTCGAAATGATGCTCGAGGTCCGCCTTGCCGCAGGCATGCGACTGGTTGCGGTTGGCGAAGGCCCGATCGCAGGCCTTACAGCGCCACAGCGGCCGCTTCCCCGCCACCGCTCTCAGGCCTTGCTGCGCCCGCCGAAGAAGACCATGGCCAGGCCCACGACCACGGCGACGCCGCCGTAGAGCGCCCACTGGCGCTGGCCCATCATGAAGCTGCGCGCCAGGATATTGCCCGGCGGAATCAAGCTCATGCCCTGAAGAATCCAGATCGCGCCCATGATCACGACCAGGACGCCCACGATCTGCAGCAAGCGTTTCATTGTTCCCTCCCCTACAGTCGAGCGCCGACCATCCCGCGCGCCGCGTCCGAGGTCCAGCGCAGGCGTCCGTCCGCGAGAGTGGGTTTCGCCCGAAACGGGAGCGTCAGTCCGGCACGCCGAGCGCGCGCCTTTGGCTCCACGCATCGACCTGTTTTTCCAGCAGACTGAGCGGCATGGAGCCGCCCTTCAGCACCGCCTTGTGGAAGCCCTTCAGGCTGAAACCGGCGCCCAGGTCTGTCTTGGCCTTCTCGCGCATGGCCGTGATCACCGCGTGGCCGATCTTGTAGCTGCAGGCCTGGCCCGGCCACGCCGCATAGCGTTCGACCTCGTTGGTCGCCGCGCCCTTGGTGCGTCCGCAGTTGTCGATGAGGTACTGGATGCCCTGTTCGCGCGTCCAGCGTTTGGCGTGCACGCCGGAGTCCACCACCAGGCGGCAGGCGCGGAACAGCAGGCTCTGGTACAGGCCGATCTGGCCGAGCTTGCCGTCGGCGTCGTCGCCATACGCGCCGATTTCGCCCGCGAGCTGTTCGGCGTAGAGCGCCCAGCCTTCGTTGTAGACCGGGAAGCCTTGGGTCTTGCGGAAGTCCGGCAGGTCTTTCTCCTCACGCACCAGCGAGATCTGAAAGTGATGCCCCGGAATGCCCTCGTGATAGGTCAGCGTCGGCAGGCCCCACTTGGGCCAGTTCGCCGTGTCCTGCAGATTGATATAGTAGGCGCCCGGTCGCGAACCGTCGAGCGGGGCGGCGTTGTAATAGCCGAGCGGCGCGCCGGCTTCGATATAGGCCGGCACACGGCGAATCTCCGAGCTTCGCCGCCGGTATGTCCATGAACACGCGCGACAGCTTCGGCGTGATCCCCGCCACCAGCGAATTCAGATAGGCGATGACCTGCGCCTTGCCTTCGTCGGTGTTGGGGTAGAGCGACTTCGGATCGCTGCTCAGGTGCGCAATGCGCGCGCCCACCGTGCCGGTGGTCAGGCCCTGTTCCTGCAGCAAGGGTTCGAGCACGGCCTGCAGGTCCTTCACCTGCTTCAGGCCGATGGTGTGGATGTCGTCGCCGGTCACCTTCAAGGTGGTGGCCGCCAGTAGCGCCTCTTCGTAGTAGTTGTCGCCGTCGGGCAGCCGCCAGCAACCGGCGTCGTGCACCGCGCGCGGCGCAACCGCCTGCAGTGCTGCGATCTGGCGCGCGAGCGCGGGAACCACCTCGCCGCTGAAGATCTGCGCCGCCTGGCCTTCCGGATCGGCCAGGCCCTTCGCCTTGGCGCGGTCGGCGACACTGCGCACCAGCACGCTCGACGAGGCGGACGCGTCGGCGAGCTTTTTCAGATTGCCGATCGTCTCGGCGACGATGAAGTCGGGCGGCGTCACGCCCAGGCCGACGTCGTGATTGAAATAGGTCGTCTGCTGGTCGAGCGCGACCGCGAAGGCCTTCAGCCGCGCGAGGTAGGTGTCGACGTCCTCGCGGGTGTCGATCTTGTGGTCCTTCGCGAGGAAATCCGGGACCGTATAGTAGGCGCCGGTGAGCTGGCTCAGCACATAGGGCGCCGTGCGGCCGCCGATGGAGCCGTACGGGAAACGGTGCTCCGCGTCCTGGGCGAGTTCGAGGCGGAACAGCTCGATGTCATAGCTGAGCGAAAAAGTGTTGGAGAGCTCATCGCGATTGAAGAGCTTCAGTGAGTTCAGGTTCTCGACGGTGTCGTTGCGCTCCTTGTCGGCGGCTTCGAGCGAATAGTCGTCGAGCTTCGAGCGCAGTTTCGCCAGCGGACCCTTGTCGAGGCCGAGCGCGGTGGCGCGCTCGGGGTGGGTCTCGACGCCGTGGTTGAACTGGCGCGTGAGCACGATGTTGAGCTGACCGTCCGCCATCTCCGAGACGGTCTGGGCCTGCGCCCCCTGGGGGGCGAAGCCCAGGGCGGCCAGGCCGGCGCCTCCGGCCAGCAACCTGCGACGATCGAGCATGCGGACTTCCTTACGGGGGCCAAAAATTCCAGGGGGAATAGGCACGCGCCAGAGGCGGAATTGCAAGCGAAATCCGCTCCGGAGCGAGGTTCTGCGGCCCTAGACCCTAGGCTTCGGGAATCTCAGGCGACGCTCGCGGTCCAGTCGTTGATCCGGTGCTCCAGCACCTCGAGCGGCATGGCGCCGGCGAGCAGGCCCGCGTCGTGGAACTGGCGGATGTCGAAGCGGTCGGCCAGTTTGGCCCTGGCGGCGGCGCGTAGCCTGAGCCAGGTCACCTTGCCGATCATGTAGCTGCAGGCCTGGCCCGGCCACACGCAATAGCGCTCGACCTCGGTGGTCGCGACCGTCTCGGGATCGCCGATGGCGTCGACGTAGTACTTGATCGCCTGTTCGCGGCTCCAGCCCTTGGCGTGCATGCCGCTGTCGACGACCAGGCGCACTGCGCGGAAGATCGCGTCGTGCAGGTAACCCAGCCGTCCGAACGGATCGTCGGCATACATGCCCATCTCGTCGGCGAGCTGTTCGGAATAGAGCGCCCACCCTTCGCCGTAGCCCGAGAACCAGACCACCTTGCGCAGCATCGGAATGCCCTTCGCCTCGAGCGCCAGAGTGCCCTGCAGGTGGTGGCCCGGAATCCCCTCGTGATAGGTCAGCGTCGGCAGGGTCCACTTCGGCACTTCCGCCGTGTCGCGCAGGTTGATGTAGTAGGCGCCCGGCCGCGAGCCGTCCAAGGTGCCGCCGTTGTAGTAGCCGCCGGGCGCGCCGGCCTCGATCGCCTTGGGCACGCGGCGGATCTCGAGGCCCGCTTTCGGCAAGGCGCCGAAATACTGCGGCAGCTTGGCCGAGACGATTTTCACCAGGCTGTTGAGGTAGACGAGCAGCTGCTCCTTGCCCTCGTCGGTGTTGGGATAGATGAAGCGCGGATCCTTGAACAAGGCGGCCATGCGCGCGCCCACCGTGCCCTGGCTCATGCCCTGGGATTTGAACATCTTGTCCGCGTCCGCCGACAGTGAACCGACCAGGTCGAGACCGAGCTTGTGGATCTCGTCCGGACTCATGGCCGAGGTCGTGTAGTATTTCGTGCCGAAGGCGTAATAGGCCGCGCCGTGCGGCAGGCGTTCGACCCCGGCGGTGTGCACCGCATGCGGGCGCCACGATTCCAACAGCGCGATCTGGCCGTCGAGGGCGGAGAACACCGGTCCGTCCACCAGCGTCTTGGCGCGCGCGCGCCAGTCGCCATCGATGTGCTTCTCGCCGGTGCGGCGCACGATGGAGTCCACCAGGGTGGTCTTGTCCGACGGCGTGCCGCGCAGCGCCTTCATCTGGATCAGCGTCTTGTCGATGACGAAGTCGGGCGGGATCACGCCGGCCGCACCGTCCGCCCTGGCGCGTTCGGTCTCGTCGTTCATCTGTTTGGCGAACTCGCCGAGGCGCGAGAGATAGGCCTCGGCGTCGGCGGCGTTGTCGATCGGGTGCTGGCTGTCGAGAAAGTCCGGCACGCCCTGATAGGCGCCGGAGAGCTGGCTCAACAGATAGGGCGCCGGATAGCCCGACTGGCCGTATTTGAAGTGTTCGGCGCCGTCGAGACCGACGTCGCCCACGAACTTGATGGTGTCGTAATTGACCGCCGCCATGCCGGCGAGCTTGGCGCGGTCGACGCTCATCAGGTCGGCCATCCACTTGCGCTGCAAACCGATCGAGCGATCGACCTGGGCCTGGGATTCATTGTCCAGGTGCGAGCGCGCCCAGGCGCCCTCGCCGGTGTCGAGGCCCAGGCTGGTCATGCCCTGGGGCGATTCCTTCAACTGCTCCTTGAAGATCCGGTCGAGCACCGCGTCGAGCTTCGCCGCCTCGGCGGGATCGCCCACGGATTCGACGGCGGCGAAGGCGACGCGGGGCATGAGCGCCGCAGCAGAGGCGGAGGCGGCCAGGAACAGACGACGGTCGAGCATGATGTCCTCGATGATGGTTAGGTTTGGCATTGCGCGGCCATGGAGGCGGCGCAAGGGCGCGGCGGCTTAAGCTTTCGTAATCCCCGCCCTTCCCCGTCGGCCGCGACCCTGCCGCCGCTGCGGCGCCAAGGCAAGGCCGGCCCCGCGATCAGGTCGCAGGCGGCTCGGCAGGCGGTTCGGATGACGCGGGCGGCGCGACCGGCTGCGCCCGCAGCGGGGCGCCATAGCGATTGTCGCTGGGGTCCCCGGGCGTCAGGCCCATCCACAGCAGGAAAGCGACCCCGACCAGGAAGGTCACGCCGCAGGCGGTCAGGAACCCGCCGAGGCCCGCCAGCACCGAGAAGCTGGTGCCGCTGTCGTCGCCGTTGAGGAGGCCGTTGACGACCGCCATGCCGCCCATCACCACCGCGGCGATGACCGGGATCAGCCACACGCCGTAGGGAATGGCGATCAGCCACGCCGGCTTGCCCATGTCGTGCAGCCGCTTGATGTAGAGACAGACCCAGCAATAGGTCGAGGCCAGCACCACCAGCCAGCCCACCAGCGGGACCAGCAACACCAGAAGGTCCAGGGCGGCGAGGATCAGCAAGCTGATCCAGAAATCCTCGCGGTTCACGCGGCCGGCGGGCGATAGAAACAGGGTTCTGAAATCCACGGAAGGACCTCCGACGCCGACATGACGTAGGCGTCAAAGACCTAACGCGCAATCTCGAGGCTAGGCTGCGCGCAGTTCTTCCTTCACCCGCTCGGCCAGGGTCTTGATGTCGAGCGGCTTGGGCAGGAAGGAGACGTTGGCCTCGCCTTCCAGCAGGTCGGAGAACTCGGCTTCGGCGTAGCCGGAGATGAACATCACCGGCGCGGCGCCCAGGTACTTGCGCGCCAGTTTCAACAGCGACGGCCCGTCCATACCCGGCATGATCACGTCGGAAATCATCATGTCGATGCCGCCGGAATGCTCTTCCGCAAGCGCCAGCGCCTCTTCGCCGTCGCACGCCTCGATCACCTCGTAGCCGCGTTCGCGCAGCAGGCGCGCGGCGATGTCGCGCACCCGGTCCTCGTCCTCGACGAACAGGATCTTGCCGGCGCCAGAGAGATCGCGCGCGGCGGCGCGCGGCGGCGCGGACCCGGCGACGACCGGCGCGGGCGCCTCGACCGCGGGCGCGGCGTAGGCGGGCAGGAAGATGCGGAAGACGGCGCCGTAGCCGGGCTTGGCCTCTTCCAGCACCACGGACCCTTCGGCCTGTTCGACGATGCCGTAGACGGTCGCCAAGCCCAGGCCGGTGCCTTCGCCCAACGCCTTGGTGGTGAAGAACGGTTCGAAGATCTTGCTGCGCAGGTCGGCGGGCACGCCGGGCCCGGTGTCGGACACCTCGATCAGGGCGCAGTCGCCCTCGCGGGGCGCCTCGGCCCAGCCCATGGCGCGCGCGTCGGCTGCGCTGACGCGGGCGGTCTTGATCCGCACCATGCCGCCGCCCTGGGCCTTCATCGCGTCGCGCGCATTGAGCGCGAGGTTCATCACCGCGTTTTCGAGTTGGCTCTTGTCGACGCGCACGCCGGGCAGGTCGCGACCGTACTCGGTGTCGAGCTTGGTGTCCTCGCGCAGCATGCGGCGCAACATCACTTCGAACTCGGAGATCAGTTCGCCGAGATCGAGGGTGCGCCGTTGCACCGTCTGTTTGCGCGAGAAGGCCAGCAGGTTGCGCACCAGGTCGGCGGCGCGCACGCCGAGCTGGCGCGTCTCCATCAGGTCGCCGTAGGACGGATCGCCCACGGGGTGGCGCTGCAGCAGCACGTCGAGACGCAGCTGGATCGCGGTCAGGAGGTTGTTGAAGTCGTGCGCCACGCCGCCGGCGAGCTGGCCGATCGCCTGCATCTTGCCTGCTTGGGCGATCTGCATTTCGAGCTGGCGTTGGGCGGAGACGTCGATGACGTAGACCAGCCGCCGGCCCGAGTCCCACGACAGGTAGAGCTTCGCCGCGTGCGGCGGCTCGAGCGCAAGTTCGACGTCGAACGGCCCGTTCGCGCCGGCCGCGATCTTCGCGCGCGCATGTTCGACGCCGGTGTGGGTGAACAGTTCGGCGAAGCGCTTGCCGGGCTTGGCGCGCTCGGGCGCCATGGTCTCGAGCGTGGCGTTGGCCTGGATGATGGCGCCGTCGAACGGATCGTCGTGATCGACGGCGGCGGCGCCGAACGGCGCGCCCGACGCATAGGCGTCCTTGCGATGGCGATCCTCCGCCACGGGCGCTGCGGCCTGGACGGGCTCGGGCGTGTAGGCCAGCAGCAGCGGCTCGGCCAGCACGCCTTCGGCGGCGGCGCGCACCAGAAAGCGGCCCGGACCGATGGCCGAGACCATGGTCTCGAACTCCTGGTCGCCGAGGCGCAGCAGGGCGCGGCCGGGGCGGCCGTTGCGGGCGGCGGCCATGGCCGCGAACATCGCCGGGGCCGACTTGCCGCGCGGCAGGCGGGGGCCATTGCCGCCGATCTCGCGCCAGGCGCGGTTGGAGGCGAGAATCCGGCCGTCGGAGGCGGCGACCGCCGCAGGCTCCTCCAGCGCTTCGATCAGGTTGCCGAGCTCACCGCCGGCCTTGCGCTCGCTCTCCGGCCGCAAGGCGAACAGGCTGAGGAACCCCACGCCCGACAGGCCGAACAGCAAGAGCAGGCCCGGCCCGGTGCTGGGCTCGGCCAGAAAGGCGGGGTAGCCGGCCGCCACCAGGGCGATGCCGAAGGCCAGGGCGGCGCCCAGAAACCAAGGGTCAAATCCGCTCCGGCGCGGCGGTTTCACGTCCGTCGCGGGCAAAAGGGCATCCCGGGCGCCTCGAGCGTCCACAGTCAGCCGACCTCCTCGGGCGGGCGAATCGGTCACGATGATGACTCCTATCCAGGAATTCTTCGTAATCCCGCATTCTCTAAGAGATCAGAAACACCACCGGTTAAGGCCGCGTTGGCCTTGTTATTCAGGGGCGCGCCGCCGCTGTCCCTGAACCGGGGTCTTCGGAAGTTTGTCGAAGGTCAGGAAGCCGGTGTGCTCCGGGTCCAGTTCGTCGAAGCGGGCGTCGGCGGTGTCGAGGAATTCGTCCAGGGTCACCTTGCCGTCGAGGTTGCGGTCGGCCGAGGCGACCGGTTCGGGGATGCTGAGGTAGCTGAACCAGGCCGCGCCCTGGGGCTTGGTGTCGGCGGGCTGGGCCTGGGCGTGTGAACCGCCGCCGCCGCGACCGCCGCCGCCCATTCCGCCGCCTCCGCCACCGTGATGGCCGTGATGGCCGCCGCCGCCCGAGCTCTGGCCCGCGCCGCTGTCGCCGCCGCCCTGGGCGGGGCGGAAGCCTTCGATGATCTCTGGGACCGCGTGCTCGTAGGCGGCGATCTCTGACGCGTCGATGACGCCGTCGTGGTTCTGGTCGAGCACACGGAAGAAGGCCGCCGCGTCGGCGCGGAACTCCTTGCGGGTGAGCCGGCCATCGTGGGCGGTGTTGGCGGTCTGGAACCAGATCGCCGAGGGATAGGGCTCGCCGGGCCCGGCGCGGAACGGCTGGCCGAGCGGACTGATAAACAGGCCGCCGCCACGCACGGGCGGCGCCGCGGCGTCCGGCGGCGGTCCGCCATCGCGATGATGGTGATGATGCTCGGGTTCGGGCGCCGGCTGGTCGCTGGCACAGGCGCCGAGCGCGGTCAGGGCGAAGATCGGCAGGGCGAGACGCAGCATCATCGGCGGACCTCGAAACGCGGAAGCGGCGGATCCCGCCCGCGCGGGATCCGCCCACCTAACGTACGGACTAAGTCAGCCTTGCGCCGGCGGCGCGGCGCCTTCGGGGCCGCCGGGGTGATGCATGCCGTGCATCCCGCCGTGCATCCCGTGATGATGACCCATGCCGGCCTGTTGGCCGTGCATTTTCATCAGGGCGTCGAAGGTGTGCTGCTGCTCGGGACTGAGCGCGGCGTAGAAGGCTTTCACCGTGTCGGCGTGCTGCTGGAAGCGCGCCTGGCGGTCGGCCATGCGCTTCTGCATGCGGTCGAGGCGCTGGGGCGTGGTCAGCGACTCGCGCGCATCGGCGCCGCCCTGGGCGTGGTCGCCGCCCGGACCCATGCCGTGATGCATGCCGTGCTCTTGGCCGCCCTTGCGGTCGCCGTGATGATCCATCGAGCTCACGAAGGCCTGGAAGGCAGCTTCCTGGTCGGGACGGATGGTGAGGGCGTCGTGCAGGAACTTCACATGCTCGGCGCGGCGCGCCTCCATGTGAGCCTTCATCGCGGCCGGATCCCAGTGCTTGTGCTGAGCGCCGGGCGCCGCGCGCGCGCCGGCGGCGCCGTCCTGGGCGTAGCCCGCGGCCACGCCGCACAGGCTGAGCCCGATGGCGGCGGCCAGGGCCGGCGCAAGCTTGCGGTAAGTATTCATGAATTGAGTCTCCCTACGCCCCCGCGCGGACGCCCCATTGAACGGTTCCGCTCGCCGCTTCCGTCGCACGCCGTTCGCTTGTGCAGCGTTTTAGCCCCCAGCTTGGCTCACCGCCGTTCATCTGGGTGAACGATCACGCTACGCGCGAAAGGTTGGCCTCGCGGAGGCGGGCGCCGTCGGCGTCGTAGAGGAAGGGCACAAAGCAATAGCGCACGCCGCGCGTCACCGGCGTCACCTCGTGCAGCAGCGAGCAGCAGAACACCACCGCCCCGCCGGTCGGCGGCCGGTAGAGGCGCCGTCCGAACTCGGGGAAACGCAGGTCGCCGCCGTCGTAGGCCTCGGCGTTCAGGTTGACGGTTACCGCGAACTTGCGGTGCGCGGTGCCCGCGGTGGCGTCGTCGCGGTGGGCCATGAAGAAGCCCTGGTCGTCCTCGCCGTAGTGGCAGACGAGGAAGCGTTCGATCTCGGTCGCCTGCCAGTTCAGGGCGCGCTTCACCATGGGCAGCAGGCGCCGTTCCAGGCGTTCGCGGGTTTCGGCGAGCAGCGCTTCGTCTTCGAGGGCCACATCCTTGCGGCGCTTGAATAGCGGATTGACCACGGTGGTGGTCTTGCCCTCGACCTCGGCGGCGAACCCGGACTCCGTACCGCCGTCGCGTTCGAAACAGTCGATCAGCCGGGTGCAGAACTCAGGCTCGAACACGCGCGGCAGCAGCAGCACCGGCGCGAACGGCGCTTCGGTCTCAGTACGCTCGGCCTGCAGACGGCGCGCCAGCTCGTCGAGCACCGCGTCGGTCTGCTCGATCGTCTCGGCCATCAGGATGCGCAGCGCGCGATCGATCAGGAACACCGCCGGCTGCAGCCCGCCGTCGCGCACCAGGCCGTAGAGCCGGCTGATCGCGAGGTCGAAATCCCAGAAACAACGCAGCCCGGGCGTGCGCGCGCCCTGCCCGGGCGCGCCGCGGTCGGACGGATCGACGCTGACGCCGAAATAGGCCGCGTCGCGGTCGTCGAACATCGCCCGCCGCTCGACCACACGCTGGTAGGCGTCGCGGCACGGCGCCTGAGCGAGCGAGCCGAACACCTGCAGCACGATCCAGCGGCCGCCGACAACGCCGATGTTGTAGTTGGCGACACCGTCGATCTCACCGGTGAACAGCGGCGCGAGTTCGCCAAAATCCGGCGCGCGAACGGGGGCCTGGTCGCTCACAGCGGACGCTTCGTCCCGCCGGGCCGACGCCGGCGCAGCGCCTTGGCGCTCATGACGAAGCCGATCACCTTGGCCACCGCCTCATAGTGTTCGCGCGGAATGACCTCGTCCACGTCCACCACCGAAAACAGCGCGCGCGCCAGCGGCGGGTTCTCGACGATCGGGATGTTGTGCTCGCCGGCGATCTCTCGGATCTTCAGCGCGATGTCGTCCATGCCCTTGGCCATGCAGATCGGCGCCGCGGTCTCGCCCGAGACATAGCGCAGGGCGACGGCGAAGTGGGTCGGGTTGGTCACCACCAGGGTCGCCTTGGGCACATTGGCCATCATGCGCTTGCGCGCGCGCATGGTGCGGATCTGTTTCAGCCGCGCGCGGACGTGCGGATCGCCTTCGGACTGTTTAATGTCCTCCTTCAACTCCTCGCGCGACATGCGCATGCGCACGAGGAAGCGCTGGCGCTGCCAGATCCAGTCGGCGCCCGCGGTCAGGCCGAGAAAGGTCAGGGCCGAGGTGGTCAGGGCCATAAGCAGGGTGCGCGCGAACGGCAGAATGGCGCCCGGCTCGAGCGTCGAGGCCTGGGCCATCTCCGCCTGGTGCGGCTGCAGCACTCGCCAGGCGACCCAGCCGGTGATTACCAGCTTGATCAGGGTCTTCAGGAACTGGACGAGGCCGTCGACGCCGTAGACGCGCTTGAAGCCCGACAGCGGCGAGACCCTCGAAACGTCCGGCGCGAGCTTGCCGGTAGTCCACATCACGCCGGTCTGGACCACGTTGCCGAACGTGCCGGCGATCGCGCCGGCGCCCATGATCCCGAGCACCATCGGCGCGCCGATCAGCATGGCCTGCCGCGCAACCACCGCCCCGCCGCCGGCGTCCATCGCCGCAATCATCGCGTGCGGTGCGACAAAGAAGCCCGCGAGCCCTTCCGCCAGATGCCGCGACATCGGGCCGCCGACCACCAGCATGGTCGTGGACACCGCCGCCAGGGTGGCCCAGCTGGCCAGGTCGTGCGACTTGGCGACGTCGCCCTTCTTGCGCGCTTCCTCGAGTTTGCGAGTGGTCGCCTCTTCGGTTTTCGAGGCTGAGTTGCGCTCTTCGGCCACGGCCTACCTCAGGAACTGGTCGACGACGTCGCGATAACGCGACACCCACACCAGACCGAGCGTCCCGAGGCTGAGCGCAAACACCGACAGGCCCATCAACACGTTGAGGGGCGTGGCGGCGAAGTACACCTGGAACTGCGGCATGACGCGGCCGATCAGGCCGGTCGCCCCGTTGAACACCAGCGAAAACACCATCACCGGCGCGGCGAGCTGGACGCCCACCATGAACGACTCGCTGGTCAGCCTGATCGCGAGCTGGCCGGCGTCGCCGACCAGCAGATGTTTGTGCGGTGCGAACAGCGCATAGGAATTGGCGATGGCGCCGATGAACAGGTGATGCAGATTGGTGGCGAATATCAGGGTCAGCCCCGTCACCGTCAGGAACGAGGCCACGGACATTTCCGACGGCGCCTCGGGGTTGGCGGTCTGGGCAAAGGACAGCGAGGTCTGGATCGAGACGATTTCGCCCGCCACGTTCAGCGCGCCCATCAGGGTGCGCAACAAGGCCCCCAGCATCAGGCCCACGGTCGCCTCGCGCAGGATCCAGCCGCCCATGGCGCCCACCGTTGCCGGCAAGCCGGGCAATGTGTTCTGCACGATGGGAGTCAGGGCCAGGGTCAGCAGCAGGGCGAAACTCAGCCGCACGCGGATCGCCACCGCCGTCTCGCCGATGCCCGGCAGCAGCATGAGCACCGCGCCGACGCGGGCGAACACCAGAGCGCCGGCCCAGACCAGTTCGGGCGCGGCCCAATGTCCCATGGTTACGCGTGTCCCACGGCTTACATGCCCGCGATGCGGGCGGCCATCTGGTGCATGAAGCCGCTGAGCAGCGCGCCCATCAGCGGCAGAAAGATCAAGAGCGACACAAAGATGGCCAGGATCTTCGGCGCATAGATCAGGGTGGCTTCCTGGATCTGGGTCAGCGCCTGCAGGAGGCCGATGGACACGCCCACGATCAGGCCCACGATCAGGACCGGCGCGCACAGTTGGATGGTGAGCCAGATCGCATCGCGACCGACATCGAGGACATCCGCGCCGTTCATAACGCCTTACTCCGTTAACGATTGGGGCGGCCCCGCCGCCACGCCACCCGGCGAAATCTGCCGCCCTTATGGTTAACGAACCCATACTTGACTCAGACCAGATCGGCCCGACCAATGGTCCGTGACCACGTTGCGGACAACCTCCTGCCCGACTGCGGAGGGCGGCGACCCGGCGCCCAGTTTGCGCTGCGCGCGCCTCTCGACGACCAGAGACCGACACCCGGAGGCGCTGGTCTGGCTGCGGCGCGCCGCGAGCAGGCGACGCCGAGGCGCCACCTGATGCTGGGTCTGCGCCTGTTCACCGGCCAGGCCGCGCCCAAAAGCCTCAAGGACGGCGTGTCGAGATCGCGCGAGCCGCCGAGCGGGGATAGGCCGAGGCCTGCGCTTTCTTGCCGCCTTCGCCGCCGAGGCGCATGGCGTACCCCAGGACTGGACGCGCCCTCGACTGGCTGCCACCGGCGCCGTACGCGGCGATCGTCGCTGCCGCGACCAGTTACGGCTATCTCACGCCGAGCCCGACGCGAAAGCCCGACCGCGCGCGACGAAACGACGCAAGAAGCCTGGGCCAAGGCCCGCGCAGGCATCGACCTCAGGCCCGTGCTAAGGACGCCAGCGGTGAAGGACCTGTCGCGCTCGCCTCGTATCGCGTGACCTTCGACGATTTCCTACGCCCGGAGGAGTGCGCGCGGCTGATCGAGACCGCGCGCGACAATCTCACCGACGCGCCGATCTACGACGACGAAAGCCGGCGCGCCTTCAATTCCGAACGACGCAGCAACACCAACTGCGTCTTTCACCCGATCGCAGCGATGTGGTCCATGCCTGGTCCGCGCACGGATGGGCCGCGTCGCCCACGTCTCGCCGCCGGTCATGGAGCCGCTGAGCGTGCTGCACTACGAGGTCGGCCAGGAATTTCGCCGGCACGTGGACTTCATCAACCCTGACCATCCCGGCTTCGCCCAGGACCTGGCCGAGAAGGGCCAGCGGATTGCCACCTTCCTCACCTATCTGAGCGAGGATTTCGACGGGGCGGAGACCGAGTTCCCGATCCTGGCCTTGCGCTGGAAAGGCAGGCCGGCGACGCCATCCTGTTCCACAACGTCGGACCCTCCGGGCGCCCTGGACCGGCGGACCCTGCACGCCGGCCGCACGCCGACCCGCGGCGAAAAGTGGCTGCTGTCACAGTTCATCCGCGGCAAGGCGCAGACCTTCTGACGCTCAGAAGCCTTCCGGCGCGCCGCAGACCCGCACCTTCCACCAGCGCACCTTGAACGCGCCGGGGTGCAGCGCGATGCAGACGTTGTCGCCGACCGAGACCTGACCGTAGATACGCGAACCGACGTCGACGGATGAGCCGCCGGTCCTTGGGCCCCAAGGCGCGAGCTCCAGGTCGTAGTTGGTGTGGCGGCGGCCGTAGCTGATGTGTTTGCCGTTCACCTGGACCTGGAACTCCTGCGGCGCCGCGCGATCGAACAGCGCATTAGCCTCCACCGCGACGCCCCAACCGTAGCCGAGGCAGATCGCCCAGAGCACGAACAGAGTGATTGGCGTGCTCAACGCCTTGGTGTCGGCGCGATAGGCGACGCCGGTCAAGACCAGCGAGACGACGGCCGCAATCGGCAGGACCACCATCCAGTCGAGTACGCTGAAATCATAGATGGCGCGGACCAGGACGCCGAACCCGGCGAAGAAAAGCCCGAACACCGCGGGTCTCGGGTCATGCCGCGGGTTCTGACCGATGGTGATCACCCCGCGCGACCAGAACACCACGCCCACCGCCACCAGCGGCGCCAGTCCCACGTCGCCAGCGCGATCGCCACCGGATAGGGCTTCGGAAAGATCGCGACCCAGACCAGCAGCGCCCACCCCACGAGGTTCAGGATGTGAGCGACCTGGGTCATGGTCGCGATGGTCGCGCTGCGCGCCTGAGGCGTCGCGCCGAGGTCGGGCCGGTTCTCGAGGTCGCGCTCGATGTCGTCGCGCTCGCGCTGGTCGAGGTCGGGAAGGCCGCGAAACCAGTCGGTGTAGGCCGCGTCGGTCTGATACATCGCCGCGCGCAGGGTCGCGTGTTCGCCGGTGGTGTAGAGCTGCATGGTCGGCTGGCCGCGCGCGGGCCGATAGATGCGGTAGCCGGTGATGTCGTGTTTCGACAGTTCGCGCGTGCCGAACATGCCCACGGCGACGAAGCGGTCCGGATAGAGCAGCGTGCGCACCCGGTAGGCGCCCAGCGCGATGCAACCGCCGAAGACCAGCGCGATCAGGGACGCCAGCGGAACGAACAGCGTCGTCGCCGGCGCAAGGTTCAGCTGGGGGTGGAAGACGAACCACCAGATGCTCCACAGCCCGGCGCCCATCAGCGCGAGGCCGGTGAACGCCGACGCGAACTGTTCGATCGGCGCGGGCGCGTAGACCTTGGGTTCGCCCATGGCGGAGACGGAGATGGACACCTTCAGCCCCCTTCAGGCGCCAAGCGACAACGGGCCGCGGCGCGTCAGATCGGCATGGCCAGGACTTGCTGATAGGCGCTGATCACCTGATCGCGGATCGACATGACGGTCTCGAGCTGGGTTTCCGCCGAGGCCACCGAGGTCACCACATCCACCAGATCCGCCTTGCCCGCGGCATGCGCGGACATCTGCGCCTCGGCCTGTTTCGAGCTCTGCTCCAGGCCGCCGATCACATTGCTCAGCACCTTGGAGAAGTCGGGGCCCTGGCTGACCTCGGCCGCCGGCGCGACGTCCATGACCTTCTGGGCGGCGGAATAGGCCTTCAGGGCGGCGAGCGGAGCGACCATCGGTCAGGACCTCACGAGGACTTCAGAAGACTGAGCGTCGAGGACTGCATCGCGCGCGCAGTCTCGATCACGTTCAGGTTGGCGTCGTAGGCGCGTTGCGCTTCGCGCATGTCCATCGCCTCCATCAGGGGATCGACGTTGGGGCGCTTCACATAGCCCTTGGCGTCCGCGGCCGGATGGCTGGGATCGAATTCGGTGTGGAAGTCGGAGCGGTCGGGCACCACTTGGGCCAGCTTCACGCCGGAGGCGCCGTCGATCTTCGACGTCTCGAACACCGGGACCTGCCGGCGGTAGGGGTCGCCGCCGGGCGTTTTGGCGGTGGAATTGGCGTTGGCGATGTTCTCGGCGATGATGCGCATGCGCGCCTGCTGCGCCTTCAGCGCGGTCGCGGCGACCGCCATGGCGGAGCTCGTCGGCGGGACGGTGTCGGCCATCTAGAACCTTCCCTTCACATCAGCCGCCCGGCCTGCGCGCGGCGGTCTTCAGCATGTTGAGCGAGTGCTGGTAGAGACCGATGGCGGCGTCGTAGTCCATGCGGCTCTCGGCCATCTTCAGCATCTCCTCCTCGAGCACCACGGAGTTGCCGTCCATCCGCGTCTCCGAATCGGGCGCGTCGACCGCCTTCATCGGCAGCGCGTCCGAGGACGACGATCCGGGCGAGGAGATGTGGCCGGCGTCGGTGACCGCCAGCGTCACCGCCCCGGGCCCCTGGGTATGGCCCACCAGCTGGTCGAAGGTCGGCGCCTTGATGTCCTTGGGCGTGAAGCCGGCCACGTCGGCGTTGGCCACGTTCTCCGAGATCACGTTCTCGCGCCGGTTCAGGTACTGAAGCCGGCCTTTCAGGGCGGCCAGCAGCGGAATGTCGTCCACACGCACGACGAACTCTCCAGGTCTCGGGCGGCGCAACGAGCGCGTTAACCCTAAGGTGGGAAGAAGTTGCCGCGTGTTTGGTTAACGAGGCGTTTCGGTAAAGCGGCGTTAACCACGTTCGTTCAGGGTCCTTAAGCGAGCAGAAGCGCTTGGCGCGGGTCCCGGTCGATGGATTTTCTGGATTTTCTCAGGGCCGCCCTGGCCCTTGTCGTCACCCTCGGCCTGATCGGCCTGGCCAGCGTCGGCGTGCGGCGCTTCGCCCCGGGCATCTTAGGCCGACTGCAGACCCGCGGCGGGGCGAAGAAGCGGATGCAGATCGTCGAAACCCTGGTGCTCGGCCCGACCCAGCGGATGCTCCTGGTCCGCGTCGACGACGCCGAGCGCGTGATTCTTCTGGGCGAAGGCCGCGAATTGCCCGCCCACGAACCGGTGAGGACGCCGCGATGACGCGCAAGGTCATAACCGCCCTGCCCTCGCCCTTCCACCTGCCGACGCGCGGCGAGATGGGCCGCGCGTTCCGCCTCAGCCTGATCGTGACGCTGGGCTGCATGATTTTTCCCGCGGTCGCCGCCGCCCAGGCGGTGAACCTCGACCTCGGCAACGGCGCGGGCCTGACCCAGCGCGTGGTCCAGCTGATCGCCCTGGTCACGGTGCTGTCGCTGGCGCCCTCGATCGTGATCATGACCACCTCGTTCGTGCGCATCACCGTGGTGCTGTCCCTGTTGCGCACCGCGCTCGGCCTGCAGCAGAGCCCGCCCAACGCGGTCTTGGTCTCGCTGTCGCTGTTCCTGACCGCGGTGGTGATGGGCCCGACCTTCACTCAGTCCTACGATGCCGGCATCAAGCCCCTGCTCGACAAGAAGATGGAGCTGCCCCAGGCCTTCGGCGCCGCGTCCCAGCCGGTGAAGGCTTTCATGCTGCACCAGGTCGACCGCGGCGACCTCGCCCTGTTCGTGCGGCTGGGCAAGGTGGCCAAGCCCCAGCACGCCATCGACCTGCCCCTGCGCGTCGTCACGCCGGCCTTCATGATCTCGGAGCTGAAGCGCGCCTTCGAGATCGGGTTCCTGCTGTTCGTGCCGTTCCTGGTCATCGACCTGGTGGTGGCGAGCGTGCTGATGAGTATGGGCATGATGATGCTGCCGCCGGTGGTGGTCAGCCTGCCGTTCAAGCTCATATTCTTTGTGCTGGTGGATGGTTGGCGATTGGTCGCCGGATCCCTTGTCGAGAGTTTCCAGCACGGCGGGGGGGTAACTTAACCCCCTTATGCTCCGCTCATCCCGGCGAATGCCGGGACCCAGATTACAGAGCGCCGCGCTTCGCTATTTAAGCGGTATAATCACGGTCAATATCTATGGTGCGCGCCATACGATCTGGGTCCCGGCATTCGCCGGGATGAGCGGAACAAAATTTGGGATCACTTGATCGACGCCGGGTCATAGTAGAATTGCTCCCGCACCACCTTGTCCCCCTCCCACAGCTGGATCGACAGTTCGTCCATGCGGCGCGTCACCCCGTCCTGGCCAGTGATGTCGAAGACCCAGTTGATCACCACCCGGTCGCCGTCCAGCAGCCAGCGCTCGACGGGATGCGTAACCACGTTCGCCATCCGCGCCAGGAACGCCTTCTCGTGCGCCACCAGGACGTCCCGGCCTTCCCGCGGCGGGCCTAGGTTCTCCTGCATGGAGGCGGTCTCGGCGTAAAATTCCTCGATGGCCTCGGCGTGCCTGCCGCTGACCACGGCGGCTATGAAGGCTTTGACGACGGCGCGGTCCGGCATGACTCTCCTGGGACAACTCCGGGGAAAATGAGGCCTGCGACGTCCTGCGTCGCGCGAAGGGGCTTTATATTCGCCCAAACCGTGCCTACCTTGGGCGCTGTCGATAACTTTTTGAAAGGAGGTGACCAGTGTCTCATTGTCTCCAGCCGTCATCGGGTACCGTGACCTGGATCTCCGACAACGAGGTTCAAGCCTAGGCTTCGGATCACCTCCGAGCGCAAGCTATTGGTCGCGACGCCGATTGGCGGTCCGACAATGTGGAGGCCGCCCCGCAAGAGGCGGCCTTCTGCGTATCGAGGCAGGCCTAGCGCCCGCCCATGTGGTCCATGCCCATCATCACCGCGGTGGTGGACTTGTAGCGGACCTTGACCACGTACTTCAGGTCCCACGGCGCCTTGGCTTTGGACGGGCGCGGCGGATCGGAGACGTTCACCTCGTCGCCGTAGGCGATCATCGACAGCATGCCCACGGCGCCGGCGTTGCGGACCTCCTGCGGGATGATGCACTCGGTGGTCTGCGGCGACATCACCACCTGTTCGGCGACCAGGCGGCGCACCTCGGCCGGCGGAAGGTAGTCGAGTAGCGCACTGAACGAACTCGCCTTCATGCCGGATGTCCACATCACCATGGTGTGGCCGCCATCGCCGCCGTCATGCATGTCGACGCCCATCATCCAGGCGTAATAGCCCGTGGCCCCCTGCACTGGGTTCCAGGTCAGGCGCAGACCGCCGTCGGGCGTCGGGTCCTTGCCGGTGATGGTCAGCGGACCCATGAAGTCGTGGTCGGCGTCCAGGTGGAAATGGATGTCGGGCGTGTAGTCGCCGCGCACCATGTGATCGCCCACCAGCGAGCCGTCGTCGGGGACGCGCTGCGAATCCTTTGCATTGGGCCACGAACCGTAGGTCGCACTGCGGTTCGCGGACGGCGGATGCTCGGAGCGCACGTCGATCATCGGCATCTTGGGCATCTGGCCCTGGCCGATAGTCGCGAAGTCGATCACGATTGGCGCCGCCGCGGCATGCTCGCCGCAGCCCCAGTAGATCATCAGCTTGCCCTTCGGCTGTTTCATCTGCTGGGGCATCTGATAGTCGCCCTCTTCAGACTTGGCCGGCGGCGGCGCCACGGGCGTCACCAAGGGCAGGCTCGGCCCCATGTTCAGACCGGTCGGAATCAGGTGCTCGGCGGTCGGGTCGCCGGACGCCTTGTCGATCGAGCCGAGCTGCAGCGAGAGCGTGCGCACGGGCGGGCCGCCGCCCTGCATCATCGCCAAGTAGTCTGAGCCGCTGCGGCCGCCGCCGCCATTGCCGCCGCTCGAATCGCCGCCGTGTCCGCCGAACATGCCGGCGCCGGGGATCACCCCGCTCGCCGCCGCACCCAGCATGGAGCCGAGGCCCGGCCGTTTCGGCTTGGGCTGCTGCTGCTGTTGGGACGGGTCGCCGCCCTGGCCGGACGTGGACCCCAGCGCGCCCATCATGCCGCCCAGGCCTGTGCTGGTCGACGCGCTGACCCAATAGGTCGCAATCGGTCCCGATTGCTGCGCGAACGCCGGCGCCGAAAGCGCGCCTGCGGCCGCCGCCGCGATCATGAGCTTGCCCCTAATCCCCATGCCTGAACCTCCTGTCTGGAGCATTCAGACTATCATGCGGGGAAAAATAACGAAGGTCTCTCAAACCGCCCGGCCGCAGATTGCGGCCGGGCAAGCTGAGCCGTCGTCACTTTTTCTTGGCGGGCTTCTTGTCGTCGGTATCGTCCGCGATCGCCGGAGCCTCGGCGCCGGCCTTGCCGCCGGCCGCGCGCGCCGTTCCGTCCACCACGCGCGTGCCCTGATAGACCGCGACCCGCCAACCTTGCTGCGTCTTGAGCAGGGTCAGGGTCGGACGCGCCAGCATGTCCACCGGCTTGCCGTCGCGCTGCATGGTCAGCTTCATGTGCAGGAACAGCACCATCACCGTCGGCGCGAGCGGTTTCTGCTTCTCGATCTTGTACTCGATCTTGCTGCCCTTGTAGGCGTTCGCGAACAGCGCGGCGTGCACCTTGGCGATCGCCTGCTGGCCCACGTTGTGCCCGCCCATCAGGTCGATGAAGTCGGCCTGTTCGCCGAACACCGCCGCGAACGCCTGCGCATTGCCGCCGTTCCACGACTTTTGCATCTGGCCCAGCAAGGCCATGAAAGGTTTCATCGCAGGGTTCTGCGTGTCGCCGCTAACAATAACTTCGGTCATGCCCCCAATAGCTCCCGTCCGATGAGAAATCGCCGGATCTCGTTCGTCCCGGCGCCGATATCATAAAGCTTTGCGTCCCGCATGAAGCGCTCCACGGGCCACTCTTTGGTGTAGCCGGCGCCGCCCAGCGCCTGGATCGCCTCGAGACCGGTCTTCACCGCATTCTCCGACGCCAAAAGGATCGCGCCGGCCGCATCGAAGCGCGTGGTCTTGCCCTGATCGCAAGCCTTGGCGACCGCATAGACATAGGCGCGCGCCGAGTTCAGCGCCACATACATGTCGGCGATCTTGGCCTGCATCAACTGGAACGATCCGATCGGCTTACCGAACTGTTTGCGCTCGCGCGCATAGGGCAGCACCACGTCCAGGCACGCCTGCATGATGCCGAGCGGTCCCGCCGCCAGCACCGTGCGCTCATAGTCGAGGCCCGACATCAAGACGCCCACACCGCCGTTTTCGGGGCCCATCACGTTGTCTTCGGGCACCTCGCAGTCGTCGAACACCAGCTCGCCGGTGTCGGAGCCGCGCATGCCGAACTTGTCGAGCTTGCGCGAGACGGAATAGCCCTTGAAGCCCTTCTCGATCAGGAAGGCGGTGATGCCGCGCGACCCTTCGCCCGGCGCGGTCTTGGCGTAGACCACCAAGGTGTCGGCGTGCGGCGCATTGGTGATCCAGAACTTCGTGCCGTTCAGCACGTAACGGTCGCCCTTCTTGTCCGCGCGCAACGACATCGACACCACGTCGGACCCGGAGCCCGCTTCGGACATGGCCAGGGCGCCGACGTGCTCGCCGGTGATCAGCTTGGGCAGATACTTGGTCTTCTGCTCCGGCGTCGCCCAGCGGCGGATCTGGTTCACGCAGAGGTTCGAGTGCGCGCCATAGCTCAGCCCGATCGAGGCCGAGGCGCGCGATACCTCCTCCATGGCGATGCAATGCTCGAGGTAGCCGAGGCCCAGGCCGCCCCACTCTTCCTCGACCGTGATCCCGTGCAGACCCAGCGCGCCCATCTCGGGCCACAGCTCGCGCGGGAAGTCGTTCGAGCGGTCGATCTCGTCCGCCATCGGCTGGATGCGGTCGTGGGCGTAGCGCGCGGTGGTCTCGCGGATCGCGTCGGCGGTCTCGCCCAGGCCGAAATCGAACTCAGGAAGCGCGTTGGGGATCATGGCCTCGCCGATAGCACGGTCATTTCGCAGGCGCGAGCAAACCCTTTCTCCCGGGCCTCTTCGCATTGCGAAGATGGCCTAGTCCTGCGAGCCGCCCAGCCGCCCGAGCAGGAAGAAGACGGCGATCGCGACGCAGGCGGTCCCGATGATCGCCAGGACGACGGCATAGATGGTCAGGTCCCCGCCGGTGTGGCCGCGGATGAACGCCGCCACCGCCCCGGCGAAAGCCGCCAGGCCGATGAGGGCCATCAGGATGAAGGGCCCGGCAGAGCGGCGTTTGCCTTCCTCGACCGGCACAGGCTCGTGGCGGATGACGCGGGTAGGCTCGCCCCCGGTCCAGCCTTCCTGGAACAAGGTCGGGTCGCTCGCCGCCTCGGGCGCGGCCTGGACCTGCGGTTCGGGTGGGGCGACAGGCGCGTCTTCGGGCGGATGGGTCAGGACCAGCGGCGGCGGCGCGGCGGCCGGCGGCTGAGAGACAACCGGCTCAGGGGCAGGCGCTTGTTCGGCCTGGGGCTGGGGCGCGGGTTGCGGCGCCGGGGGGACGACCACCGGCGACGGGGTGGGGATCACGACGGGCGGCGGCGGCCCGGGATGGAACGAGACGGGTTCCGGTGCAACGACCGGCGCGTACGGCGGCGCGGGCTGAACCGGCTCGGGCTTGGCTTCCGCCGGGCGACCCTCGTTGGCGGCTCGGGCGGCCGGGTTGCGGCCGAGGGCGGCCGCAGCCATCGGCCCGTAGATGCGCGCCTGGGTGACCGTCTCAGCCACCGAGCGCATGGGCGGCGACCCGATCATGGGACGCGGCGCTTCCGGCCAAGGCTTTGTCACCGGCTCGACCGGTGCGGGACCCGTGTCCACCGGCGCGGGCTCCGGCGCAGCGGGTTCGGGTTCGGGGGCGGGCTCAGGCTCGGCTTCGGGTTCCGGTTCGGCCGCGGGCTGCGGGGCTTCCGCGAAATAGGAGATGGCGTCGGCCGACGGCATGCCGGCGTCGGCCGCCGGCTCGGGCGTGGCCTGGACCACGATGATCTCGGCGGCGGCGAAGACAGCGGTGACGACGTTGGACGGCGCGTCGGACTCGGGTTCGGGCGCGGATTGGGCTGGGGCGGCCGCATCGGTCCGGTGCAGTTCGGCGGTCGGGCCCGCGAGCGGCGCCTCGGTTTCGACCGGGCGGCTAGTCGGCAGCACCTCGGGCGCGTCGACATCCACGGCCGGGCGAACCAGGACCGAAGGGATCGGGGCGTGGCCCTCGAGCGGAGTTCAGGAACAGGGCCTTTTCCGCGGTGCGCCGGCGGACCAGGCCGTCGAGCACCAGCGGATCGCCCGCCACCTCGCCCTTGCGCCACAGGTCGATCTCGCAGGCGGCCTCGGTCAGGCGGCCTTCGTTAACCCGCTTCAGCACATCGGAGCCGCGGAAGGCGTCGATCCCCACATTGAAGACGAAAGCGCAGAGCCCGTCGAACTGGTTCTGGTTCAGCGGCGTGAAGACCAGGCCGTTCACGGCCTCGACCACCGGCATCAGGTCGAACAGCAGAAGGGCTTCGGCGTCCTGGGGCGAGACTTCCGCCCCCTCCCGGGCCGATTTTGTATGGCCGTAGCCGATGGTCCAGCGGCCGTCCGGCAGGCGCGCGGCGGTCTGGCGAAGCCCTTCGAAAGCTTCGATCAGCGCGAGCCCCTGGCGGGAAACCTTCTGACGCGGACGCATGCCTGCTGATCCAATACGAGACGGGCGCATTCACCCCGAAGGCGAGGGTGCAATGCCCATACCGTTAGCGAAATCTTAAGGCTGAGGATCCGGCTGGGCGCAAGGGAATGCCGCTCAGACGGGAACCGGTCCGCCTTCGCAATGTTGCAGGCTTGCCGAGCCGTAGCGCGCTAGGGCGAAGGCTGGTGCGGTCGAGAAGACTCGAACTTCCACGGGTTGCCCCACAGCGACCTCAACGCTGCGCGTCTACCAATTCCGCCACGACCGCTCGCCTCGGAGGCGGGGGGAATAGCAACAAGGGTCCGGCTTGTGAAGCGGCGTCGGAAACGGCGTCGTAATCGCGTTAGAACGGGCTTTTGCCCCCGCCGCAGAGATCGACCGCATGCTGTACTGCCTTGCCGACGCTCTGGGCGGTGTTCGAATTGTAGAAATCGAAGTCGTTGGTTGTGCCGTCCGGGCGCTGGGCGCTCACCACATAAATCTGCGGCGTGAGCACGACCTGCCACTGGGCGTGGCCGGCTTTGGCGTCCAGGACGACGAGTTCGTCCTGGAGACTTCTCCACCTTGACCTGCTGGATTCCGCTGAACGGGAGCCGGCCGTCGGTCTCGGTGTTGGGATTGCCCGGGGTCTGTTCCGAGAAATGAAAGGAGAGCTTGCAAGCGGCGGCGTCGGCGACAAAGTTGGTCAGCGTGACGGTGCGGCTGTAGCTCCAGCTGGTGTTGGCGGCGGGATCGTGGACCACGCCCGAGAACGAGACCGGTCCCTGGGCCGCGACGGTGGCGGTGATGAACTGCAGGGTGTCGGCCAGGGACGGGCCGCCACTGGTTTGGCCGGCGGCCAGGGCCGGCGCGCCCACGAAACTGAGAAGAACCAGCGCCGTGCTGAGGGTAAAAGGCAAGCGTTTCATCGCCTTACTCCTTCTCCGATCGGCTCGGACCGGAACGACAGTCCCGCGACCTGGCCGCGGCCGGACTTATCTTCAGGGAGAGTAGCTGGATAACGCCGCTACCGGCAACGGTTGCCGCCGGGACAGCGCCCTTCAGGCCGCCGCCCGGGCCCCGGCCATGAACTCGTAGACGTCGGCCACCCCGGTCACCACTATGGCGATCTTGTCCTCGTTGATGCGGATCTCGCCCCGGGCCACCGGGTGGTTGTTGGCCAGGATCCAGACCTCGTCGTTCTCGCCGGCGTCCAGCGGGATGACCGCGCCGCGGCCCATGCGCAGCAGCTGCTGCATGGGCAGCACGCAGCGGCCCAGGACCACCGAGATCTCCACATTGACGGCCGCGACCTGGCCCAAATCCATTACCATCAGGCTCTACTCAATAGCCGCAGTTGCACGCGCGGCTCAGCTCGCCACATTGGGTGCGCATGCTTGACGACCTGTTAAATCCTCCCGGTAAACCCGATGCCCCGGTTCGATTTCTTCGGCCGGACGGGCGGCCTGTGGACTGGGCGGTCTCGACCGCGCCGGTGGACTATCCCGCAGCGGTGGAGGCCATGGAGCGGCGCGCCGACGCGATCGCGGCGGGCGAGGCCTCTGAGTTGGTCTGGCTGCTCGAGCATCCGCCGCTCTATACCGCCGGCGTTTCGGCCAAGCCGGGCGACCTGCTGACGCCCGACCGTTTTCCCGTATTCCGCAGCGGGCGCGGCGGCCAGTTCACCTATCACGGACCCGGCCAGCGGGTGGCCTACGCCATGCTCGACCTGCGCGAGCGTGGCCGCGACGCCCGCGGCTTCGTGCGTGCGCTGGAGGCCTGGCTGATCGAGGCGCTGGCCGCGTTCAACGTGAAGGGCGAGATGCGCGACGGCCGCGTCGGCGTCTGGGTCGACCGCGGCCACGGCCGCGAAGACAAGATCGCCGCGATCGGGGTGAAGCTGCGCCGTTGGGTGTCGTTTCACGGGGTGAGCCTGAACGTGGAGCCGGACCTCGGCCACTTCTCCGGCATCGTGCCCTGCGGCATCAGCGAACACGGGGTGACCAGTCTGGTGGACCTGGGTCTGCCGGTCGGCCTCGACGACGCGGACGCGGCGTTGAAGACCGCGTTCGAAACGGTGTTCGGACCGGTCGCGCCGGCCCGAACACCCGTCTAGTTCAGATCAAGCTGCAGCTGGAGCCGGCAGCGAGGGCGTGGGCGCGTGGCGACCGCGCGGGTCGTCGCCGTAAACGTTGCCGCCGACCGTGCCCGGCAGCAGGCAGAGCAGCAGGAACACCGCGAAGTGTGTGATCCCCGGCAGGCTGAGGAGTGAAAACCAGCCGGTGACGCCGATGTCGTGCCAGCGCTTCACCGTAATCGCCAGCATCGACCAGAAGGCGATGACGCCGAGCACGGAGACCAGGCCGAAACCGAGCGGCGACGGGTCGAAGTCGATGTCGCCGCCGTCGAAATCGCCGATCGACAGGCCGGTGGCGACAAACGCGGAAACGCCGAGGCAGCCCAGCACGAGGCCGATGCCCAGCGACGCGAAGAAGTAATGGCTGCGACGGACACGGCCATGAAATCCGAACAAGAAGTTCAACATGTCAGCCTCCCGGGGAGTGTTGGCGGGAGCCTAGGCGCGTGGCCGCGCAACTCAACTTAAGGATCGGTAAGTTTGTGAACGATCGGAAAGCTTGGCGACGTCGGCCCTAAGCTCAGCCGCAACCCCTGAAGTCTATGGGGCGGCCGGGGCGACTGAAGCCGGGCGCTGGGGATTGGGGCCGAAGCGGTTGGCGCCCTGTTCGCCAGGCATCAGGCCGAGCTCGACGAAGGCCCAGATCAGGAACAGCAGCGCGATGACGTCCCAGAAATCCTTCGGGTAGGGCCAGACGAAGACGAAGGCCAGCATGATCAGGGGCGACCACCAGCCCGAACGGCCGCGGTCGTGCAGGCGCTTGGACAGCACGCAGGCGCCGGTGAAGATCAGCAGGCCGTAGACGAAGAGGCCGGTGGCCCAGTGCAGCACCGCATAGGTCGCCGCCACCGACTTGTAGAGGCTGAGCAGCACGATCAGCACGACCGAGGCGAGTACGAACGGCAGGCGTCCCGCACGGCCGTCCGCGGAGAAGAACTGTTCGGTCCAGTCGATCTTGCCGTTCATGAACGATTCCGGCCGCTCCGACCCCTACCTAGGGCGCGGAACGGCCGGATGAAAGCGCGGAATCGAACCTGGATCAGGCCGCCGCCGGCGCCGCAGCGCCCGCCTTGGGGTCCGGACCGAACTTGTTCGGACCGGGCGTGCCGGGAAAGAAACCGCAGACGATGATGTTGAAGATCGGCAGAAGCGCCCACCAACCGGAGCGGTCGGTGTCGTGCATCCGCTTCCAGGAGATCGCGAAGCTCATGTAGAGCATGGCGATATAAAGGATGCCCGCGATCGGCAGGAACAGTGGGCTGCCGGCGGTCATGACACCGCCGCTGATCTTGGGTCCCAGCAGCATGCCGAGGATCGAGTAGATGATCCCGATCACGACGCCGAGACCTAGGCCGCCCAGCCAAAAATGCAGACGGCGGGTACGGCCGTTGAAGCTCAACAGCAGATTCTTGATGTCCATAAGTCTCCCCCTAGCTTTCAAGCAGGTAAGCGAATCCTTGAAGTATTCGCACTTACGCAAACTGTAGCTTCTGGGGGCGACGACCAGCCCCCGACTGGGAGTCCTGCTATCGCGCCATAAGGGAACCGCGTCCAGGCTTTAATCTGCCCTCGGGGGAACTTTTCCAGGGTTTACATGGCCCTGGCTGAAACCTGAGCGTTCAGGCGAACTCCGCCAGAATCTCGTCGGCGGCGACGCTGTCGCCGGCCTTGGGGCCGACGCTCTTTACCGTCCCGTCCCGCTCGGCCTTGATGATGTTCTGCATCTTCATGGCTTCGATCACCGCCACGATCTCGCCCGCCTTCACGTCCTGGCCCAGAGTCACGTTCATGGAGACGACCAGTCCCGGCATGGGCGAGAGCACCTGTTTTGAAGTGTCGGCGGCCACCCGGGGCGGCAGGCGGCCGTAGAGGTCGGCGACCTTGGGTGTGAGCACGCGCAGGCGGGCCTGGGCGGCGCGGTGGCGCACGATTACCCCGTCGGCCGCGGGACGAACGGTCGCGGTGAAGGCCTGGCCGTCGAGCTGGCCGCGGAACAGCGGCTCGCCCGGTTTCCAATCGACGTGCGACAGCACCACCTTGCGCTTGTCGTCGGGGAAGTCGACCATCAGGCCCGCGTCGCTCGCGTCAAGGCGCACGCACCGTCTTTCGGCGCCCAGCATGCAGATCCAGTCGCTGCGTTCCGGCGTCGGTGCGCCGGTGGCTCGGCGCGCGCGACGTGCGAGCATGCGCAGCACGCAGATCGCCACCGCGCTCATCAGATCGCGCTGCTGCGGCGTCGGCTGCAGACCGTGGAAGCCTTCGGGAAATTCCTCGGCGATATAGGCGGTCGACAGCCGGCCTTCGCGGAAGCGCGCCTGATCCATGATCGCCGACAGGAACGGCACGTTGTGGCCGACGCCTTCGATGTTGAGATCTTCCAGCGCGCGCGCCATGCCGTCCACGGCAACCTCTCGTGTTTCACCCCATGAACACAGCTTGGCGATCATGGGATCGTAGAACATCGAGATTTCGTCGCCCTCGCGCACACCGGAATCGTTGCGTACGATGTAGCGGCCGAACGGGGCTTCGCGCTCGCCTTCCTTCGGCGGAGCATAGCGTGAAAGGCGCCCGATCGAGGGCAGAAACTGACGGTAGGGGTCTTCCGCATAGATGCGGCTTTCCACCGCCCAGCCGCGGGGCTTCAAATCCTTCTGAGTAAAGGCCAGGGGCTCGCCGGCGGCGACGCGGATCATCTGCTCCACGAGGTCGAGGCCGGTGATCAGTTCAGTCACCGGATGTTCGACCTGCAGGCGGGTGTTCATCTCGAGGAAAAAGAACGAGCAGTCCTGGCCCGCGACGAACTCGACGGTGCCTGCGGAATCGTAATTCACCGCCTTGCACAGCGCGATCGCCTGGGCGCCCATCGCCTCGCGCGTCTTCTGGTCGAGCAGCGGCGACGGCGCCTCTTCGATGACCTTCTGATTGCGCCGCTGAATCGAGCACTCGCGTTCGAACAGGTGCACGATGTGGCCGTGCTTGTCGCCCAGCACCTGGATCTCGACGTGGCGCGGATCGACAATGAACTTCTCGAGAAACAGACGGTCGTCGCCGAAGGCGCCCTTGGCCTCCGCCTTCACCGAACCGAAGCCCTCGCGCACCTCGGCGTCGTTCCAAGCGACGCGGATGCCCTTGCCGCCGCCGCCGGCCGAGGCCTTGATCATCACCGGATAGCCGATCTCGCCGGCGATCTGGACCGCGTGCTCGGCGTCGTCGATCAGCCCCATGTGCCCGGGCACGGTCGAGAACTCCCGCCGCCGCGGCGAACTTCTTGGAGGTGATCTTGTCGCCCATAGCCTCGATGGCCCCAGGATTGGGGCCGATGAAGGCGATTCCCTCGGCCTCGAGCCGGCGAGCGAAGACCGGGTTCTCGGACAGGAAGCCGAAGCCGGGATGGATGGCCTCTGCCCCTGTGGCGCGAGCGGCGTCCACGATCCTGTCCATCAACAGGTAGGACTGGGCGGCCGGGGGCGGCCCGATCAGCACGGCCTCGTCGGCCATCTCGACCGCCAGGGAGTCGGAATCCGCTTCGGAAAACACCTGTACGGTCTTGATTCCCATACGCTTCGCGGTCCGGGAGATGCGCACCGCGATTTCGCCACGGTTGGCAATCAATATCTTGGAGAACATCCGGTCTCCCTGGACCCGGCACAGAAGGCGGCTGCTTAGACGGCGGCGTCCTCGAAGGCAATTCGCGGGTCAGGCGGCGCCGAGTTTACCCCAGGCTGAAAAAACGTTTATCTCCCCGGGAGGAGGACCCTTTTGATGAGAACCTTGTTCGCCGCCGTGATCGGCGCCGCCATGACGCTGAGCGCCGTGAGCGCCAACGCCCAGGACGACTGGAGCGCCGCCGCGTCCCAGGACCTGCAGGCCATCCACGACGCCCTGCGTGACAACAGCCCTGAGGTCTATCTGGACCGCGACAGCGCCCAGTTCCGGAGCTGGCTCGACGCCGGCCTGGCCGCCGCGCTGAAGCAGCCGCTGGGCAAGGTCAACAACGTGGCGGCCTACGCCGACGCGCTGAAATTCTATACGGTGGGATTCCACGACGCGAACATCGCGCTGGACCCGAACTGGGCTGAGCAGCCCGCCTATTTCGCGGTGAACTATCCCGGCTTCTCGACCGCGTGGCGCGGCGGGTCGTACGTGGTGGTCTACAACGACCCGGGCGTGAAGAACCTGCCGCCGGTCGGCGCCAAGCTGATCTCCTGCGACAAGGTCGCCGCCGACGACATCGCCAAGCAGCGGCTCGACCGCTACGAGGGCGACCTCACTACCGAGAGCGGCCGCTTCAAGAGCGCGCCCTACCTCCTGTGGGACCGCGCCAACACCATGCTGCCGCCGCCGCCGCTGAAGTGCGACTTCGACGTGGGCGGCGGTCACAGGCGCACCTTCCCCCTCAACGAGAACTTCAGCGCGCAACAGGTGCGTGAAGCCGCGGTCGCCGCGGCCGCACCGCACCCGACGGGCATCGGCATCGAAAGCTTCGGCTCCGGCGGTTTCTGGATCAACATGCACTCGCTGTCGGAGCGCCAGAGCTGGACGCCGGTGCTCAACCAGATCGACCAGAACATCGCCGCGATCCGCGCGGCACCGGTGGTGGTGATCGACCTGCGCGGCGCCGACGGCGGCTCGGTGCGCGCCGGCTATCGCGTGCTGGTCCGCCTGTGGGGTGCGCCTTTCATCTCGGCGAACAACGCGCCGGCGACCCAGATCGCCTACCGGACGTCAAAGGCGAACCAGGACTTCTATCGCTCCGTCGCCGCGCGTCTCTCCGCGGACCCGATAACCGCCATGGGCGCGACCCAGTGGTCGGCGCTGGCCGACGCGCTGGCCGCCGCCGCCGCGCAGAACCAGCCAATGCTCACCCGCAATGAGAACGCGGCTCAGGCCGCCGCCGACGCGCCCGTCGCCGTCGCGCCGGAGATGCCGAAGGATCAGAGCGGCCAGCCCGCGCCGGGCGACGCCGCGCCTCCGCCGCCGCCGCCGCCGCCGGCTCCCGCCGCAGGGCCGCCGGTGAACCTGATGCACGCCCAACGCGTCATCGTGCTGACCGACTACTGGTGCTCGGGCGCCTGCCTCTATCTGATGGACACCCTGACGCGTCTGCCGAGCGTGCAGCAGGCGGGCGTCCCGACGGCCGCGGACTCGATCTACATCGGGCAATCCGCCATCCCTCTGCCGTCCGGCCATGCGCGCATCCAGTTCGGCGACAAGGCCTGGCTCGACCGTCCGCGTCAGTCCAACGTACCGTTCACGCCGGTCGCGGGCCTCGCCTATACCGGCGACCTCGCCGACGAGGCGGCGCTGAAGGCCTGGGTCGGTCAGATCGCGGGCCATTGATGAGCGGCGCCCTGATGAGCGGCGTCGCCGCCACCCTTGCGATGGCGGCGACCGCTCCGGCGGCAGGTCAGGCGCCCGCCGCGCCGACCCCCGCCGCAGCGCCGGCTCCGGCGCCCGGCTACGGCGCGCCGGTCACGCTCGAGCGGGCCAAGCGGTTGATTGCCGCCGCCGAGGCGGAAGCGCACCGGCACGACTTCCTGATGGCCTTCGCGATCGTCGAACCTTCCGGCGCCCTGGTCGCGTTCGAGCGCATGGACGGCGTGCAGTACGGCTCGCTCGAGGTGGCCCAGGCCAAGGCGCGGTCCGCCGCGCTCTACCGCCGTCCGTCCAAAGCGTTCTCCGACACCGTCTCCCAGGGCCGCGTCGGCGTGATGACACTGCCAGGCGCCGTGGCGGTGGAGGGCGGTATTCCGATCGTCGTCGATGGCAGGATCGTCGGCGCCATCGGGGTCAGCGGCGGGTCGTCCGAACAGGACGGCTCGGTGGCCATGGCGGCGCTCGCCGCGACACCCTAAATTCAGGGGCATGGAACAGCCCCACCGCTCGCCGTCCGGCTACGACCTCACCTCGCCCTCACCCGAAGAACGCCAGACGCTCGAAGCCGCGCTGACCCGCGAGGAGCGCGAGGTGCTGCTCAACCACGGCACCGAGGCGCCGTTCTGCGGGCTGTTGCTGCACAACAAGGATGAGGGCGTCTACGACTGCCGCCTCTGCGGCCTGCCGCTGTTCCGCTCGGGCGGCAAGTTCGAGAGCGGCACCGGCTGGCCCAGTTTCACCGCGCCCTACGACGAGAGCCATATCAAGGTGGTGCGCGACGTCAGTTACGGCATGGTCCGCACCGAGATTCGCTGCGCCCGCTGCGACAGCCACATGGGCCACGTCTTCGACGACGGGCCCCCGCCGACGGGTCAGAGGTACTGCATGAACTCGGTGTCCCTGAGCTTCACGCCCAAGGGCCAGCCCCTGCCTGACCCGCTTCACCGCGGGGAGACGGTGGCCGTCTGAGGCCCGCCGAACCGAAATTATCACGCACAGCGCTCAGATAGAGCGCCGCCAAGGCCATGATTTAGCTGATCTATCAGCTATTCATCACGAAAATTTGATAATTCTGTAGCTTTTACTCACGGTTGCGTTACCGTCCTGACTTGGGGCCGGGGCAAGGACCCAACACGATGAACAAGAAGCTCGTGCTTGCCCTCATGCTCGCCGCCTGCGTGGCCGCGTGTAAAAAGGCCGCCGATCACAACGGCGCCTTCACCGACCTCACCGCCGCCAAGCCCCCCGCTGCGGCGCCCGCCGACACTTCGGCCGACATTGCCGCGCCGCCGGCCTCCTCTGCGAAAACGCCGACACCGCCTGCCGACCGGCCACCGCTTCCGGTTACAGCGCCCGATCTCGCGTACGCCTACGACTATTCGGTGGAAGCGCCCTCGCGCGACGTGCCGCATCTGCTCCGACAGCACGAGGAGGCGTGTGATCTTGCGGGCCCGACCGTGTGCCAGGTGGTCGGCGCCAACACCAAGTCGATCGGCCGCGACGACGTCACCGGTCATCTCGAGTTGCGCGCCCAGCCACAGTGGATCGCCAAGTTCCGCGATCGCGTGGAAGACGATGTGCGTGCGCTCGGCGGAAAGATCAGCACTTCGGACACCAGCACCGATGATCTGAGCCGCTCGCTGGTCGACACCCAGGCCGCGATCCGCGCCAAGATCGAGCTGCGCGACCGGCTCGAAGGCTTGCTCAAGACGCACAAGGGCAAGCTCGACGATCTCGTCGGCCTCGAACAGCAGGTCGCCAGCACCCAGGGCGAGATCGACGCGGCGCAGTCCGAACTCGCCGTCATGCAGACCCGGGTGCAGACGCAGAAGCTGGTGATCGACTACACCTCGTTGACCGCGCTCGCGCCCGACAGCGCTTTCCGGCCGGTGTCGCAGGCGGCGCACAGTTTCACCGGCCATTTCATGATGGTGGTGGCGGGGATGATTCAGCTGCTGTCGGTGCTCCTGCCGCTCGGCCTCGCCGGCGGCGCGGTCTGGTGGTTCGTGCGGCGCAGGAAACGCCCGGCGCCGATCGCGCCAACGGCGACCTAAGCGTCCATCAGGGCCCGCGCTGCGGCGCGGGCCGCGTCGGTGATCTCGGCGCCGGCGAGCATGCGGGCCAGTTCTTCTTCTCGCTCCGCCGGCGTCAGGGTCGCCACCGAAGTGCGCACCGCGCCTGACGCCTCGCGCTTCGACACGCGCCAGTGCGCATCGCCGCGTGCGGCGACCTGCGGGCTGTGGGTGACCACGAGCACCTGGCCCGTCTCCGCCAGACGCTTCAGCCGCAGCCCTACCGCATCGGCGACCGCGCCGCCGACACCCTGGTCCACCTCGTCGAAGATCATCGCCGGTCCCACGCCCGGCGCCGTGCCGGCAAGCGAGGCCTTCAGCGCTAGGGCGAAGCGCGCGAGCTCGCCGCCCGACGCGATGTCGCCGAGACCGCCGAAAGGCGCGCCGGAATTGGTCGAGATTTCGAACTCGACGCGATCGGCGCCCTCAGGGCCGTGGCGATCGTCGGGCAGCGGCGTCACCGCGACGCGGAAGCGCGCCTTGTCGAGTTTCAGCGGCTTCAGCTCGCCGCTCACCGATTTGGTCAACCGTTCGCCCGCCGTCGTGCGCGCCTTGGTGAGCGCCGATGCGACGGCGCGATAGTCGGCCTCGCGCGCAGCGGCCTCCGCGTCGGCGGCGGCGAGCGCGCTTGCAGAGTTCTTCGATCAGCCGCAGCGCCTGGGCGATGCGCGCGCGCTCAGTCGGAAGCGCATCGACGGTGACGGCGAGCTTGCGCGCCTCGGCGCGGAGCGCGAACAGTCGCTCCTCCGCCTTGTCGAGGCGGCCCGGCTCGAAATCGAACGCCGTGGCGGCGGCGTCGACGGCCGCGACCGCCTCGAGCGCTTCCACCAGCGCGCGGTCCACCGCTTCGGCGGCGGTCTTCAGCCGCGCGATCGTCGCGTTGGTCTCGCCCGCGCCGGACTGCAGCGCCCGCTCGCGCGCCCGGTCGAGCGCGCGCAGCGCATGCGACAGGCGCCCGGTCAGGGCGTCGCCGCCCAGGGCCTCGCCGGCGGCGGCGATGTCGGCCAAAGCTTTTTCCGCGGCGCCCAGCAGGGCCCGCTCTTCGGCGAGCGCAATCTCCTCGCCTTCGCGCGGATCGAGCCGGTCGAGCCCGGCCAGTCGTTCGCCGAGATCTTGCGCCTCGGCCGAGGCGCGCGCGGCGCGTTCGCGCAATTCGCTCGCCGCAACGACGGCGGAGCGCCACGCCTTCCACGCCTTGCGTACGGCGTCGACCTTGGCGCCGAGGCCGGCGTAGGCGTCGAGCTGACCGCGGTGGGTGCGCGCGTCGAGCAGGCCCACGGTCTCGTGCTGGCCGTGCACCTCGATCAGCTGTTCGCCCAGGTCGCGCAGGACGCCGATGGAAACCGCCTGGTCGTTGACGAAGGCGCGGCTACGGCCGTCGGCGCCGAGCTGGCGGCGCAACACCAGGTCCTCAGCGGGATCGAAGGCGAGTTCCTTGTCCTTCAGGATCGCCCACACCGCGTGGTCGGCGCCCGGCGCAAACACGGCGGTCGCGGCCGCCCGTTCGGCGCCCGCACGCACCAGGCCCGCGTCGGCGCGCGCGCCGGCGGCCAGTCCCAGGGCGTCCAGAATGATCGACTTGCCCGCGCCCGTCTCGCCGGTGAGGACGGTCAGGCCGGGACCAAAGGCGAGGTCGAGCGCTTCGACCAGCACCACGTCACGGATGGTGAGCCCGATCAGCATCGGCTCACCCTAACCGGATTCGAGCCCGGCCCGCGCCCACACTGCCAACTCAGCTGTCGGTCGGGTGGAGCGCCGATTTCTTCTTGGGATCGTACTTCTTCTCGCCGCGGCCGTGCTTGCCGCTGGGGTTCGGCGCGACGTCCAGGCGCATGCCGTTTTGAGCCATGAGCCTATAGGCGTCGGCGTACCAGCGGTCGCCCGGGTAGTTGTAACCGAGTACGGCGGCGTTGCGGCGCGCCTCGTCGCCCAGGCCGAGGGTCAGGTCGGTCTCGACCAGGCGGTAGAGCGCCTCGGGCGTGTGCGAGGTCGTCTGGTACTTGTCGATGACGTATTTGAACCGCCCGGCCGCGGCGAGCGGCTGGCTGTTGCGCAGGTACCAGCGGCCCACCGACATTTCCTTGCCGGCGAGTTGGTCGTTGACCATATCGATCTTCAGCCGCGCGTCCTCAGCATAGTCGGTGTGCGGGTAGCGCTGGCTGACTTCACGCAGCTGAGCGAGCGCGTTGGCGGTGGCGCCCTGGTCGCGCTGCACATCCATGATCTGCTCGAAGTAGCAGATCGCCTTCAGGTAATAGGCGTAGGATGTCTGGGTGTTGCCCGGATAGAGCGAGATGAAGCGGTCCGCGGTCGAGATCGCGTCGTCGTAGTTGTTGGCCTCGTAATAGGCGTAGGCCTCCATCAGGATCGAGCGGCGGGCCCATTCCGAATAGGGGTGCTGGCGCTCCACCTCGTCGAAATAGTCGACCGCGTCGTTCCAGCGGTGCGCGTCGAGCTTCTGGGCGCCGGCGAGGTAGAGCTGGTCCACCGGACGCTCTTCATAGGCGATGCGCGGCTTGGCCTTGCCATGATGCAGGAAGGGTATGTGGGAGCAACCGGCCAGGACCGTGGCGATGAGCGCCAGGGCCAAGAACCCACGGCTGGAGACCTTACCAAACACTTTGGACCTCTTCTGACGCGGCTTCCCCGAGGGATCGCTTCTACACGACCGACCTGGGCGCGCCAACCGGATCGGGCGCCGCAGGCAGGCTTTCGATAGGGGCGAAATGCGGCGGCAAGGCGGTCAGACCGCTTCAGCCATCTCGCGTTCGAAGGTGACCACCCGGAAGGCCTCCGGACGGGCCAGCAGCGCCCGGACCACCGCATTGTTCAGGCCGTGGCCGGCCTTGCGGCCCTCGAAACGGCCCAGAAGCGGCATACCCAGGACATAGAGGTCGCCCACGGCGTCCAGGGCCTTGTGGCGCACGAACTCGTCCGGGAAACGAAGGCCTTCCGGGTTCAGGATGACGTCGTCATCGATCACCACGCAGTTCTCAAGCGAACCGCCCCGGGCGAGCCCGGCGGCGCGAAGGGCCTCGACCTCTTCGACGAAGCCGAAGGTGCGGGCGGCCGACAGTTCCTGGCGGAAGCTGTCCTCGGTCACCACCAGGTCCACGGCCTGGCGGCCGATGACCGGGGTCGGGAACTCGATCTCGAAAAACATCTCGAAGCGGTCGCAGGGCAGGAGCTTGGCCGATTTGTCGCCCTCGACGACCACGACCTCTTCCAGAACCTCGATATAGCGCTGAGGCAGTTGCTGGCGGCGGAAGCCCGCCCGGTCCAGCAAGTCGATGAAGGGCTCGGCCGAGCCATCCATGATCGGAACCTCCGGGCCGTCCAGCTCGACGGTCACATTGTCGACGCCCAGGGCGGCGAACGCGGCCATCAGGTGCTCGATGGTGGCGACCTGGACCCCGGCCGCATTGGCGATGACGGTGCCCAGGCGGGTGGCCACCACGGCCTCGCCGCCCACCGGTACCCGGTTGTCCCGGTCCTTCACGTCGGTGCGGACGAACACCACCCCCGACCCCGCCGGGGCGGGCCGGATCGCCATGCGGACGCGCTCGCCCGTATGCACGCCCACGCCGGCGCAGATCGCCGGGCCGGCCAGGGTATGCTCATGGATTTCCGACGACGCTTGCGACACTGAACCGACCTCACCAGGACCGCGCCGGAGCGCAGCATTTACCCAGCGGACCAGTTAGGGGGGCCGTCCCCCAGCCTCAACTAAAGTCGCGTTTCGCTTTGTTTCGGCAACCTTAACAGCCGAGGTTTCCAAGGCGGGACAAGGGTTTGGGAGGCGTCGGCGTAAACGGGAATTTCACGTCCTGCGGGTAAGGTAGGCGCAAGCTTCGGGCCCGGCGTAGACGCATGCTCCAATTTCTTGTCATGGCAGGGCTGACGGTCGGGCTGGCCGGGATCGGATTTCTCGTCCTGCGCGAAAAATTCAAGGCTGACCGGCGCCTGCGCGACGCCATCTCGGTGATCCCCGCCGGGCTCGGCTTTTACGACGTCCATGACCGGCTCTACCTCTGGAACAAGCCCTACGAGGACGTCTCGGGCGACTGTGTGAGCCTGCTCAAGCCCGGGGTCCGTTTCCGCGACATGATCGAAGCGGACCTGAAGGCCAACCACTACGCCGATGCTCTGCACCGCGAACAAGCCTGGCTCGACGAACGCATCGCCCAGCGCGCCCGCGCCTCCGGCGCCATGGAGCAGGACCTGGGCGGCGGCCGCTGGCTCCGCGTCGAGGACCGGCGCACCTCAGACGGCGGCATCGTCTCGATCTGCACCGACATCACCGAACTGAAGCAGCGCGAGAACTCGTTCAAGCTGCTGTTCGACGCCAACCCCGTGCCGATGTGGCTGTGGCAGGGCGATCGGTCGCTGCGCTTGCTCGAGATCAACGCGGCCGGCCTGAAACACCTCGGTTACACGGCCGAGGAGGCCGCCAGGCTCTCGGTGTTCGACCTGCTGTCGGTGGACGACTGGCCGGCGCTGCACGAGATGATCCGCAGCGGCATCACCCGCAGCTATGACGCCGAGCGCATCTGGTCGCCGCGGCGCAAAGACGGAACCCATCGCCGCGCCCTGCCCTACATCCAGATGCTGCCCGACCCGGCGGGCAAGCCGCGCTTCGTGGGCGCAATCGTCGACGTCACCGACCGCATGGCTGCCGAAGACGCCCTGCGCCAGAGCGCAGAGACGCTGGCCGTCGCCAAGGAGGAGGCCGAGGCCGCCAACCGCGCCAAGAGCGAGTTCCTCGCCAACATGAGCCACGAACTACGCACGCCGCTGAACGGCGTGCTCGGCATGGCGGACCTGTTGGCCCAGGCCGATCTGGCGCCGCGCGAACGTGAGATGGTCGAGATCGTGCGGGCTTCGGGGACGACACTCGAGCGACTGCTCTCGGACGTGCTCGACATCGTCAGCGTCGAGAAGGGCCGCGTGGCCCTCGACGTCCAACCGTTTTCCCTCGCCGAAACGGTGCGCGCCGTCGCCGCCCTCAGCGCCCAGGCTGCGCATGAGAAAGACATCGTGCTCGAGATCGATCTCGCGCCCGAAGTCGAAGACCGGTTCCTCGGCGACGCCGTGCGGGTGAAGCAGGTGCTCGGCGCGCTGGTCTCCAACGCGGTGAAGTTCACCGACCGCGGGACCGTCGCGGTTCACGGTCGCGTCGCCGACGACCGGGTGCGCCTCGAGGTGCGCGACACCGGCATCGGATTCGATCCCGCGGAGCGCGAACGCATTTTCCAGCGCTTCGCCCAGGCGGACGGCTCGATCACGCGCCGCTACGGCGGCTCGGGCCTCGGCCTGTCGATTGCGCGCGAACTCGTCGAGCTGATGGGCGGAACGATCAGCGCTGACGCGACGCCCGGCCAGGGCGCGACCTTCACCCTCGTGCTGCCGCTCGAGCGTGCGCCCGAGCGCCGCGCCGGCTACGCCCTCAGACGTCGCACACGAGCCGCAGTCCGACCGGCCGCTGCGGATCCTCCTGGCCGACGATCATCCGATCAACCGCAAGGTGGTTGAGTTGATGCTCGCCGCCGCGGACGCCGAACTGACCTCGGTGGAAAACGGTCTGGAAGCCGTCCACGCCTTCGAGGCGACGCCCTTCGACCTGGTGCTGATGGACATGCAGATGCCGGTGATGGACGGCCTACCGCCATCGGCCGCATCCGCGCGCATGAGGCGGCGAACGGCCTCGGCCGCGCGCCGGTGATCATGCTGACCGCCAACGCCCTGCCCGAACACGTCCGCGCCGCCGCCGACGCCGGCGCCGACCGACACCTGGCCAAGCCGGTCACCGCCGCGACCCTGCTGGGCGCCATCAGCCAAGCGCTCGACGAAGCGGGCGAACGGCGCGCGGCCTGAGCGCGTCTAGGGTTCGTCGTAGACCTGTTTCCCCGGCCGGCCGCGGACGACTTCCACCAGGGCCTGAGCACGCGGGGTGTGCAGCGGCAGGCAGATCGACTGGGCGGTGAAGGCGCCGTGGTCCGACGAGCTCAGGGCGAGCTGTTTGGCGACGGCGTGGGTCGAGAGGCCGGTCGCCTCCTCGATCCAACGTTCGACACGCACCTGCTGCAGCGCGCTGCGAAGGCGCCAGGCCACATCGGGCGTCATCTGCGGATGCTGTTCGAGCGTCCGAAGGTCAGCCAGCGCCTTCTGCTCTTCGATCTCGGCCGCATTGTACTCGTCGAAGAAGGAATAAAGCTTCGCATAGGCCGCCTGTTCGTCGGCCGGAAGCAAGGTCACATGACTCGCCTGCGCCGCCGCGCGGAACTGACTGTCGTGCATAGGATAAAGCGGCGGGTGGCCGATCCAGACCGGAACATCAGCCGTTACGGGATGATCGATGAGGTCCTGCACTTCCGCTAACCGGCGGGTGACGCAGGCCTCGATCGAACTCGCGTCGCTGCAGCAGGCCGATGTTGGCGACGATCTCAGCGCGCACGTTGCGGCGCGTTTCCTCGGCTCGGCTGTGGTCACGGATCATCTCCACGACCTGCTCGAAGGCCAGCGCGGTGAGCACGCCCAGCACGATGATCCCGTATTCCTTCAGGAACTCGCGCCAGCCGTGAAACGGCTTCGGCTTATGAATATCCATGAGGCCCCCGCCCCTCGATACCGCCGGTTCCTCCAAAGAAAAAGCCCCGGCCTCGCGGCCAGGGCTTTTCCGGACGCCCCTTTGGAGGGGGATCAGTTGGCGAGGCGGCGCAGGAAGGACGGGATTTCGAGATCGTCCTGGCCGGCCGGCTCCACGGCTTCGGCCTCGACGGGCTGGGCCTGCTGGGTCGTGCGCAGCTGGGTCTGGGACAGGCGCTGTTGCGGCTCGGGCCGGGGACGGCCGCCGCCGAACAGGCCGCGCCAGCCGCTCTTGCGGGGCTCGCCGTAGCGCATGTCGAGATTCGCCTCGGCGGTCACGCGTTCGGGCTGCGGCGTCAGGCGCGTCGCGTGATCCGTGCGCTCCACCGCCGTGGGCTTGGAGAGATAGAGATCGCCCTGTCCCTCCTCGTCGGCCACCAGCGGATCGACGATGCGCGCGATCGGCGCGTCCTGGTCCGCGGTCGCGGCGGTGCGGACTTCCTCGATGCGAGGCTCGCGGATGTCGACGCGGCGGCCGCCGGTGACGGTGTGCTTTTCCGGGTCGAAACTGCGGACGGTCTCGGGCTCGGAGACCTGACCGAACACGCGGCGCTCGGAGGTGCGCATCGTGGGTTGGGTGACGGCCGGTTGCGGCGCCGGCGTCTGAGCCGCGATTGCCGGCTCCGGCTTGCGGGCGTCTTCGATGCGCACTTCCGGGCGGGCGGGCGTGGGGCGCGCAACCGCCTGGACCGGCTGGGCCATGGCCTTGGGCTCGATCTTGGCCATGGCGGCGGAGTCCATGCCGGTGGCGACCACAGAGACGCGGATCTTGCCTTCCAGCGATGGATCGAAGGCGGCGCCGAAGATGATGTTGGCTTCCGGGTCCACCTCGTTGGAGATGGTGTTGGCCGCCTCGTCGACTTCCAGCAGGGTCATGTCGAGGCCGCCGGTGACGTTCACCAGCACGGCCTTGGCGCCCTTCAGCGAGGTCTCGTCGAGCAGCGGGTTCTGGATCGCATTCTGGGCCGCGTGCAGGGCGCGGTCGTCGCCCGACGCCTCGCCGGTGCCCATCATCGCCTTGCCCATCTCGCTCATCACCGTGCGCACGTCGGCGAAGTCGAGGTTGATCAGGCCCGGCAGCACCATCAGGTCGGTGATCGAGCGCACGCCCGAATGCAGCACCTGGTCGGCCATGCCGAAGGCTTCGGCGAAGGTGGTCCGCTCGTTGGCGACCCGGAACAGATTCTGGTTCGGAATGACGATCAGGGTGTCGACGAAGCGTTGCAGCTCCTGGATGCCGGCGTCGGCCAGGCGCATCCGGTGACGGCCTTCGAAGGTGAAGGGCTTGGTGATCACCCCCACGGTCAGGATGCCGCGTTCGCGCGCGCGCTTGGCGATGACGGGCGCGGCGCCCGTGCCGGTGCCGCCGCCCATGCCCGCGGTGATGAACACCATGTGAGCGCCTTCGAGGTGCTCGTCGATCTCGGCTTCGGACTCTTCCGCGGCGGACATGCCCACTTCCGGATGAGCGCCGGCGCCCAGGCCCTGGGTGATGCTGGCGCCGAGTTGGATGCGACGGTCGGTCTTGGCGTGCTGCAGCTGCTGCGCGTCGGTGTTGGCGACGACGAATTCCACGCCGCCGAGACCCGCGTCGATCATGTTGTTGACGGCGTTGCCGCCCGCGCCGCCGATCCCGAAGATCACGATGCGGGGCTTCAATTCCGTCGTACGCGGCGCGGACAGAGAAATTGTCATAGACCGACCTCTAGGACCCTGGGTGTTGCGGAGCGCGGACGCCTTGTGCGCCGGGCGTCTCCGGCCAGGATTAGTGAAGAACCGTCATCCTTAAGAGACTCTTACCTGGGTAGCGTGAGTTGGCGTTTTTCAGAGGGTTTTGTTAACTGTAGCGTCCGTGTTCTGTGGATGTTCCTGCCGAGTTGCGCAATGACTGTCACGAGCGGATCGCGTTGCTGCGATTTGGCTGCGACACAAAGGCGCGCGAGCCATGTGCAACAATTACGGTCACGACGTCCCGTATCGGCGCTACCTGGACGAGACCCTGGCGCTGAATTCAGCCTGATCTTTCCGCGCGGCGCCCCGAACCTCGAGCCGCTGGAGAACATCCGGCCCACCGACTGCGCGCCAGTGATCAAGGGCATGGCCGACGGCTCGGGCGAGTTCGACGAGATGCGCTGGGGCTTTCCGCCGTCGAAGCCGAAGGCGGGGCCAATCATTAACTTCCGCTCCGAGGGCCGCACCTTTACCCAGGGCCGCTGCCTCGTGCCCGCGTCGTACTTCTACGAGTTCACCGGGACCAAATATCCGAAGACCAAGTGGAAGTTCACCGTGCGCGGCGAGGACTGGTTCTGCATGGCCGGCCTGTGGCGCAAGGTCGAGTTGAAGGACGGCCCGGGCGTTGCTTTCACCATTCTCACCTGCGATCCGGGTCCTGACCTGAAGCCCTTCCACGACCGCCAGGTGGTGGTGCTGCCTCGCTCGCGCTGGGCGGAATGGCTGAACGTATCGATGCCGGTGAAGGGCAAGTTCGAACCGGCTCCCGAAGGGACGTTCGAGGTCGAGGAAGTGAAGAAGGCGGGCTAAGGGCGATCAGCTCCGCCTGGCTATTCGCACGGCTTCGCGTTGCAGGGCGCTTCCCAGTCGATCTTGAGTTCACGGCTGAACGGCGGGAGGGCGTACTGCGTCCTTTCTTTTTCGAACTCCGTCGCCGACATCGGCCCCCGGATGGCGGTCGGGCCCTCGTTCGGCCCGTCGATGGCGCGGACGATGAAAAAGTAGTCGGTCTTGGATCGGTCCGCCGAGGCCCAGACGCCCGGTCCGTTCGACGGGTGGCGCGCCGCGATGATGTAGTCCTTGTTGAAACCGACCTTGAACACGCTGCCGTCCACGCGCGAGACACAGGTCTTGGGACCCGTCTGGTAGCAGACCGACATCTCCTCGGAACTGCTCTCGGCGAGCAGCCGGTAAGGCCCGTCGATGACCTCGTAGTGCTCAACGTCGTCGCAGCCGGCCAGGGCGGCGGCGCAAATCACGCCCGCAGGCCCTGCAAGCCAGCACGCGACAACGGTCGCGGTCGGGAAGCGCATCCATCCTCCGTTTTTACGGCTGTAGTTTTCCTAAACTACACAGGTAATTTCCGCGGTCAACCCAATCGGCCGCGGCGGCGGAAGGGAACGCTCAGAGGTTATCGCTCAGCCACCCTGCCACGCGGCCGACCACGGTGGAGCGGGCGTTCGGGTTCGGCGCGCGTGACGAGCCGCGGGCTGTGGAAACCGCTTCGCGGGGGCCGTAGGCGGCGCGCAGGAGGACGCCGGCGGCGGCGCAGAAGGCAGGGCCCGAGGCGGCGTCGGCCAGGTGCGGCGCACGCTTGGGCTTGCCCAGGCGCACGGGCCGGTCGAACACGCGCACCGCCAGCTTCGCGCACACCGGCGAGCTGGCTCGCGCCGCCGGTGAGTACGATCCCGGCGCCCGGCTCCATCGGTGCTTCCGAGGCGCGCAGGCGCTCACGCACCAGCTCGAGGGTCTCTTCCACCCGCGGCGCGATGACGTTCTTCAGGATCGAGCGCGGCACCACGATGGGGCCGGCGCCCGGTTCGTCGCCGCGCGGCGGTGCTTCGACGTTTTCGCGGTCCTCGTTGGCGGAGGCGATGGCCGAGCCGTGCAGGGTCTTGATCCGCTCAGCGCCGGCGATGGTGGTCGACAGGCCGCGCGCGATGTCGGCGGTGACGTGGGCGCCGCCCACAGCGAGTGAGTCCACATGCACCAGGGCGCCGCCGGAGAACACCGCCGCGGAGGTCGAGCCCGCGCCCATGTCGATACAGATGCAGCCGAGCTCCATCTCGTCGTCTTCCAACGCGGCGAGGGCCGAGGCGAAGGGGGCCGCGACCACGCCCTGCAGCTGGACGTGGGCCAGTTCAAGGCAGTGGCCCAGCGTCTGGAACGCCCCGTCGGCCATGCTGACCACCAACAGTTCGAGGCCCAGCACGCGGCCGTAGATCGAGCGCGGATCGGCGACGCCGCGCTGGCCGTCGACGGACCAGGACACGGGCAGCAAATGGATCGGCCGGCGGTTGGCGTAACGCACCTGCGACAGGGCCGCGGCGATGGCGCGCGCCAGGTCCTGGTCGCCGATCGGACGCGAGCCGAGGGTTACCTGGGCTGAAACGCGGTGGCTGGCGAGCTGGCCCGCGGCGGTGACGGCGGTGACGTGGTGGATCGGCTGGCCGGCCATCACCTCGGCGCGTTCGATCGCCTGGGCGAGCGCCTGGGACGCCTCTTCCATGTTGACGATGACGCCGCCCTTGATGCCGCGCGACTGGACGTAGCCCACGCCGGCCACGCGCACGGTCTGGTCGGCGCGGCGCACGCCGTCGGGCTTCATGATGAAACAGCTGATCTTGGACGCGCCGATGTCGACCGCCGCCACCACGGGCGTGCGGCCGCCCCCGAGCCCAGCCCGTTTGTCTCTCGCACCGCGCCGGTCTTCGAGCCGCGACATCTAATTCAAGCCCCCAAAAACGCTGTTCAGTTCGCAGGCGTAGCCGGCGTCGGATCCTTGGTCTCAGCCGCAGCCCCCTGCGGCGTGGTCGTTGTGGTGTCTGTGGCGGCGTCGCGCCGGCGCACGGTGATCATTTCCGGATCGCGCAGGTCGATGCGCGCGAAGCCGAGTTCGAGCAGGCGGTCCTTCTGCTCCAGCTGGTCGAGTTGGATCAGCGCCGAGTCTCCCTTCGACGCCGGAAGGTTGATCAGGCTGCCGTCCTTCAGGCGCAGGTCCCAGCGCCGGTCGTCGACGCGCACCAGCGCCAGCATGCGGTCCATCAACAGCGGACGCTGACGCAGCTGCGGCAGGATTTCGCCGGCGTTGTCGTTGGCGCCCTCGCCCACCACCAGCGGAAGGTCGGAAAAGCGCGTCGGGTCGGCCTCGGGGATCGGCTGGCCGGTGGTGTCGATCACCACCGTGCGACCGTTGTGCTGCCACACCGCCAGACGCTCGCGTTCATTCACTGCGATCACCAGGGTGTCGGGCAACAGCCGCAGCACCTTGGCGTCGCGCACCCAGCCGACGCTCTCGACCCGATGCCGGACGTCGTCCAGGTCCATGCTGGTCAGCGGCTGGCCGCGATAGAGTTTGAGCTTGGCCTTGATTGCCGCCAGGGCCACGGGCGAGGCGCCCTCCACGTGCACTTTCTCGAGACCGAAACCCAGGTCGACCATGCGGTCGTCGACGAAGCCGTTGACCGCGCCGCCGAGCGCCTCGGCGCGACCGCCGGTGAACAGGATCACGCCGCCGACCAGCACCAGGGTCGCGACCGCGAGCGCACCGGTCACCATCGATGACAGGCCGATACGGTTCAGGGCGTTCAGCTTGCCGGCCTCGCCCCAATCGCCGTCCTGGCTCTTGGTCCTGCGGGAGGATTGCTTGGCCGGCTTCTTCGGCGCGGGTTTCGAACTCTGTCGTCTGCCGCCCCGCACTACCGCGGGCATGAGGCGTCCTCCACAATCCAGCGGACAAGGTCATCGAACCCCATGCCCGCCTTTGCCGCCTGCTCGGGTGCGAGCGAAGTCGGCGTCATGCCGGGCTGGGTGTTGACCTCTAGGAGGACCAGGACGTCCTTAACATCGTCATAACGGAAGTCGCTTCGGGTAAGACCGCGGCAACCTAAAGCGGCGTGCGCGCGCTCGGCCATGCGCAGAATTCGCGCCGCCACGCCCTCGGAAATCTTCGCCGGCGCCTCATGGCGCGAGCCGCCCTCGGCGTATTTGGCGTCATAATCGTAAAAGCCGGTGGTGGGCAGGATCTCGGTGACCATCAGCGCCTTGTCGCCGAGCACGGCGGCGCACAGCTCCTTGCCCGCGATGTAAGGCTCGACCATCACCTGTTCGCCGAATTTCCAGCTCTTGGCGATCACCTCCTGCGGCGGCGAATTGGCGCCTTCGAAGACCAGGAACACCCCGACCGACGAGCCCTCGGCGTTGGGCTTCACCACATAGGGCGGCTCGATGACATGGCGCTTGGCGACCTCGCGCCGGTCGAACAGGCCGCCGCCGGGCACATCCACGCCCGCGGCCGCCAGCACCGACTTGGCCTTGGCCTTGTCCATGGCCAGGGCCGAGGCCAGCACGCCCGAGTGGGTATAGGGAATGGCCAGGGTCTCCAGGATCCCCTGGACGCAACCGTCCTCGCCCCAGACCCCGTGCAGCGCGTTGAACGCCACGTCGGGCCGGTCGCGGGTCAGGACCTCGCAGAGATCGCGCCCGGCGTCGATGCGACTGACCTTGGCGCCCAGGCGCTCCAGGGCGTCGGCGCATTCGCGGCCGGAGACCAGCGAGACCTCACGCTCGGGGGACAGGCCGCCCATCAGGACAGCGACATGGCGATCGGCGAGCGGCTTGGTCATGGGCGGCGGCGTCCAGGCTGGTTGCGCCCTGGCTCTAGCGGCTGGCGCGCGCACGGGAAAGACGCTCGATTTTGGTCAGAGGTCCTAACCAAAGCTTAACCGCGTCGCGCGAGGATGGCCGTCGAACAAAAGGGTCCTGCAAAATGCAGGTGGTGAACGGCTTCGTCTGCCAGACCTGCTCGGACGTGTCCCTGGCCCACCAGGACATCGACCCGGCGCGCGCGCCGCAGGACAATCCGAAGAGCCCCAAGTACGACCCGCAGGCCGGGACCACGCGCAACGACCCGGCCGTCCGTCTCAGCGGCGCCCTGACCGGCGTCGAAGGCGCGTTCGACACCAACAGCAACGGCTCCCCGATGCAGCGCCCGCCGCGGAACGGCGACCTGGTGAACGTCAGCGCCTGACGTCCCCCTCTATTTTCCGTCACCCCCGGACTTGTTCGGGAAGTATCCGGTTGACGTACCATGATCTACCTGTAGTATGTGGCTATGAACGGGCCAAGCGGGCACATCACCCTAGAAGTCGAAAGTGACCATTTCACGCTGTGTCGTGACGGGGTCGTGCTCACCGAGCTTTCTCCCGAGGAAGTGCTTGGGCTTGCAAATGTTGCTCCAAGCTATCGACAGGCTGCGCGTTCAAAGATGCAGCTTGTTGAAGGTGCGATGTATGTGACGCCTGTAGCTCAAATTGCGGCGACATGGGACGCGCTTGGAGAAAACGTTCTGCTGAACCTTGCATTTGCGCCCAGCGGCATTTCGACCTTTGAGCTAAATCAAGAGTGTTTCGCCAATCTGCTAATCCGAATTGTTTAAGCAGCGTTTGCTTCCCTAGCCTCAATCATTGCGCGGAACACGTCACACACCAGACCGGCCGGGCCACTGTTTCCCACAAAGCTACCGTCGAAATCCCAACACAGCGAATAAGCGTGTACGCCCGCTTCCACCATCGCGGGCGTAACCTCAATCTCGGGAGGATCGTTCCGCTCATATGTGGTGTGTGGTACGTCAAGCGGATAGTTCCCGACTTGTTCCGGGGGTCCATCGTTCCGCAAACTCGAATGGTTGTGTGAGCGCTTCGCGCGAACCAAGCCCGAATGGCGCCCCATCGCGCTCGGAGAAGCGGCGCCGTCGCGAAAGGTTCGCGCAGAGCGCTCACGCGACCTCTTCTGCCAGGACCACCATGGATCCCCGAAACAAGTCCGGGATGACGGAGTGTGTGTGGTTAGGCCGCCCGCCCGATCCGCTTGATCTCCCATTCGAGCTCCACCCCGAACTTCGCCTTCACGTCGGCGCGCACGGTGTCGCCCAGGGTTTCGAGATCGGCGGCGGTGGCTTCGCCGGTGTTGATCAGGAAATTCGAGTGCAGTTCGGAGAACTTAGCGCCGCCGACCAGGCGGCCGCGCCAGCCCGCCGCATCGACCAGCCGCCAGGAACTGTCGCCGGGCGGGTTCTTGAACGTCGAGCCGCCAGTCTTCTCGCGGATCGGCTGGGTGCTCTCGCGGCGCATGGTGATCGCGTCCATGCGCGCCTTCACCGCTTCGGGATCGTCACGCGTTCCCTGGAACGTCGCCTCAATCCAGATGATGCCGCCGGGTGCGTGGCTCTTGCGGTATTCATAGGCGAAGCCCGCGAGCGCAAGTTGGCGACGCGCGCCGTTGCGGTCAACGCCGCGAGCGGAGACCAGAATGTCCTTGGTCTCTCCGCCGTAGCAGCCCGCGTTCATGACCAGTGCGCCGCCGACGGTGCCAGGAATGCCCGCGTAGAACTCGAGCCCCGCGATACCGGCGTTGGCCGCCGCGCGCGCCACCGCCGCGTCGAGGGTCGCCGCGCCCGCGGTCACGCGACCGCTCTCCGCGTCCGCCGTCACCGCGCCGAACGTGCGGCCGGCCAGGCGGATGACCACGCCCTCGACGCCGCCGTCGCGCACGATGGTGTTGGAGCCAACGCCGAGCACCGTCACCGGAATCGCGTGCGGCAAGGCCTTCAGGAAATCGGCGAGATCGTCCGCGTCGGCGGGCATGAACAGCACGTCGGCTGCGCCGCCCACCCGCAACCAGGTGAACGGCCCAAGTTCGGCGTCGCGCAGCAGCTTGCCGCGCACGCTCGGCAGATTGTCGCGCCAGTCGCTCAAGCGGCGCGTCCCTTCAGCGCCTCGAGTTGGCCCGGCAGCGCATAGGCCCATTGCGTGATGTCGCCGGCGCCCAGGCACACGACGAGATCGCCGCGCTCGGCCTCTTCCGCGATCACCGACGCCAACGCCTGCGGTCCTTCGAGCGCCAGCACGCGGCGGTGGCCGTAGCGGCGCACGCCTTCCACCAGGGCGTCGCGGTCGGCGCCCTCGATCGGCGCTTCGCCCGCCGGGTAGACGTCGGCGACAATCACCGTGTCGGCGTCGTTGAAACAGGCGGAGAACTCGCTCATCAGGTCGCGCAGGCGGGTGTAGCGGTGTGGCTGCACCACCGCGACCACCTTGCCCGAGGTGACCTGGCGCGCGGCCTTCAGGACAGCCGCGATCTCCACCGGGTGGTGGCCGTAATCGTCGATGACGCGCACGCCGTCGGCGACGCCCGCGGTGGTGAAGCGGCGGCGCACGCCGTCGAAACCCGCGAGGCCCTCGCGGATCGCGGCCTCCGACACACCGAGCTCGCGCGCCACCGCAATCGCTGCCAGGGCGTTGGAAACATTGTGCCAGCCGGGCATGGGCAGGTGTAGGTCGGCCATGATGATCGGCTCGCCGTCGCGCGGCGTGAATAGCACGTCGAACTGGGCGCCGTCCTGGTTCATGGCGAGCTTGACCGCGCGCACTTCCGCCTGGGGATTGACGCCGTAGGTGACCAGGCGGCGGTTCTCCACCTGGGCCACCATCGCCTGCACCTCGGGATGGTCGAGGCAGACGGCGGCGAAGCCGTAGAACGGAATGTTCTCGACGAAGTCGCGGAACGCGCGGCGCACGCCGTCGAACTCACCGTAGTGGTCGAGGTGCTCGGGATCGATGTTGGTGACGATCGCCACCGTCGACTTCAGCCGCAGGAACGAGCCGTCGCTCTCGTCGGCCTCAACCACGATCCAGTCGCCCTCGCCTACCTTGGCGTTGGTGCCGTACTTGTTGATGATGCCGCCGTTCACCACCGTCGGATCGAGCCCGCCCGCGTCGAGCAGGCACGCCACCATCGAGGTGGTGGTGGTCTTGCCGTGGGTGCCGCCCACGGCAACCGAAAACTGAAGTCGCATCAGTTCGGCCAGCATCTCGGCGCGCCGCACCAGCGGAATGCGCCGCTCTCGCGCGGCGGCGAGTTCGGGATTGTCCGGCTTGACCGCGGTCGAATAGACCACCGCCGAGGCGTCGCCCAGGTGATCGGCGTCGTGGCCGATGAATATTTTGGCGCCCAGCGCTTCCAGCCGCTCGGTGTTGCCGCTCGCCTTGGCGTCGGAGCCCTGCACCTGGTAGCCGATCTTCAGCATGATCTCGGCGATGCCGCTCATGCCGATGCCGCCGACGCCCACGAAGTGGACCGGCCCGATGGGGAAGGGGATGGGGCGCAGGCGCGGATGCGAGCGGGCGATCATGGCGGCATCAGTAGCGGTTTCAGCGGGACTGTGAAGGCCCGTCCCGTGAAAGCCGAGTTACCGTTTAAGGCTAAGCCGTCGCGGCCCGGCCGGCGGTCTGTTCCACCAGATCGGCCAGAGCTTTGGCGGCGTCAGGGGCCGCCGCGGCGTGGGCGGCCTTGGCCATGGCGGCCAGGGTTTCGGGGTGTTCCAGCAGGCCCTGCAGCAGGGTCGCCAGGGTGTCGGGATCCAGGTCGTCCTCCAGCACCACATCGGCCGCGCCCGCGTCGGTGAGCAGCTTGGCGTTGAAACGCTGGTGGTCGTCCATGGCGATCTTCAGCGGCACCAGCACCGAGGGCAGACCCGCGACGGCGAGCTCGCATACGGTCGACGCGCCCGCGCGGCCGATCATCAGGTGCGCGGCGCCCAGCCGTCCCGCCATGTCACGGAAGAAGGGTGCGACCTCGGCCTCGACCCCGGCCTCGGCGTAGACCCCACGCGCGGCATCCAGGTTTTCCGTGCGCGTCTGCTGCTGCACGACGAGCTTCTCGCGGATCGGCTGGGCCAACCGCGCCACCGCCAGCGGCACGGTCTCGGACAACAGTCGCGCGCCCTGGCTGCCGCCGGTGACCAGCAGGCGGATGCGGTCGGTCGGCGCCTGGTAGACGTGGCTGTAGAGCGCGCGAATGTCGGGCCGCACCGGATTGCCCACCACCTCCACCTTGAGGCCCGCCGGCGCCTTGGCGAGCGTCGGGAAGGCGCAGGCGACCGCACTGACGCGCTTGGCCAGCAGGCGGTTCACCCGCCCCAGCACCGCGTTCTGTTCGTGGATGACGGTCGGGCGCTTCTGGCTGATCGCCGCGAGCAGCGCCGGCAACGAGGGATAGCCGCCGAAGCCCACAACCACGGCAGGGTCGAGACGGCGGAACGCCTTGCGCGCCTGGATCACGCCCTGGGCGATCTTCAGACCGCCGCGCACGGCGCCGATGGGATCGGTGGTCTTAAAGGTCGCCGCGTTCAGCGCCAGCCGCTCGGCCGCGGGAAAGGTCTGGGCGTATTCCGCGCCGCGCGCGTCGGCGGCGAGAACGACGCTCCAGCCGCGCGCCTCGAGCTCCCGCGCCAAGGCTTCGGCGGGAAACAGGTGTCCACCGGTGCCGCCGGCGGCGACGACGACGGTTTTCGAACCGGGGCTCACCCGAAGAAGCCGGCTTGGGCGATTCCTTCGGTGGGAGCGTAGGCGCCCGCACGGCGCCGGGTGAGCGCAAGCGCGAAGCCGAGCGTAAGGCCCATGGCCAGCATCGACGACCCTCCGTAGGAGATGAAGGGTAGCGTCATGCCCTTGGTGGGCATCAAGTTCAAGTTCACCGCGATGTTGATCATCGCCTGCAGGCCGAACAGCACGAACAGCCCCGCCGAGGCCACCTGTTCGAACGGCTCGTTCAGGCGCGTGGACTGGCGCAGGCCGCGCAGGGCCACGAAGGCGAACAGGGCGATCAGCGAGATGGAAAAGACCAGGCCGAACTCCTCCGCCCCCACGGAATAGATGAAGTCGGTGTGCAGGTCGGGCACGTGGCGCTTCATGACGCCTTCGCCCGGACCGCGGCCGAACAGGCCGCCGGCGGCGATGGCTTCGGAGGCGCGGTCGATCTGGTGGGTGTCGGTGGTGTCGGGCGAGAGGAACTTCTGCACCCGCGCGGCGACGTGGCCCATAAAGAAATAGGTCGAGATCAGGCTCGGGATGGCGACCGCCGACAGGCCCAGGATCCAGCGGATCGGCACGCCCGCCATGAAGAAGGTGGCGCCAAATGCGACTGTGAGCAGCACCGTCTGACCCACGTCCGGCTGAATCAGCAGCAGGGCCACGATGATAAGGTAGAGGCCGAAGGCGATGGCCACGCCGGGCACGCCTTTGGTTTTGCGCCCCTCGGCGAACATCCACGCGGCGAGCACGATCAGCGCCGGCTTTACAAATTCCGACGGCTGCAGCGAGAAGCCGCCGAGCTGCAGCCAGCGTTGCGCTCCCTTGGCCGAGTGCCCCACGAAGGGCAGCGCCACCAGTACCAGCACCGACAAGGCGTAGGTCAGGACCGCCACGCGGCGCACCCCGCGCGGCGACATCATCGAGACGGCGACGATGATGACCAGCGCGATGCTCGCGTAGATTCCCTGCCGGATGGTGAAGTGGAACGGCCCCTCCAGCCCGATCCGCGCCACCGCCGCGGGGCTCGAGGCGAAGGACAGCATCACGCCCACGAAGATCAAGGCGCCGACCCCCGCCAGCAGCAACTTGTCGACGGTCCACCACCACTGGCCCATGGCCGAGCGGTCGGTCCTGGCGAACGGATGGGCGTAGGCCGTGGTCATGGACGCCTTCGGGTGCGGGAGCGCGAAGGGGCCAATCTCGGCGAAGAGGGTTAAGCGATGGTTGGCGAAGGGTTAACCGCCGGTGGGTTTCAGCTCGACGGCGATGATGTGCAGCACGCCCTGGCCGACATTCTCGACGCAATGGGGCTCCAGGAGCGGCAGCCACAGCGCCTGGCCGGGCGCGGGCGCTTCCCGCGTCCGAGAATTGACGAGTACGTTGCCGTCGCCGTCCATCCGAACGAAGTCGCTCCAGCCCAGGACATAGAGCGCGGCGGGCCATTCGTGAGTGTGAACCGGCGTGCGCTCGCCGGGGCCGAGGCGCGTATCCAGCACCCGCACCCGCTCGTTCTCCAGCAGCACCGCATGGTGGTCCGCCGCGACCGTCATGGCGTCCAGCGCGTGGGTCATCCCCAGCCTCCGTCAGTCCCCGGCCGCCAGGACTAGCCCGGCCAGGGCGCGACATCAAATCGGCGAGGCGCGGTGGTCAGTGTGCGCGGCCGGTGTCGAGGTCGGTATAGGTCGCCGTGCCGATGTTGTAGTCGGGCCAGTCCTTGTAGTCGAAGTGCCACCACTCATCGGGATAGACGCTGAAGCCCTGAGCTTCCATCGCCTGGCGCAACAGCGCGCGGAACCAGCGCTGGCGAGTGGTGCCGCCGGGATAGTTCGCGATGCTGCGGGCCGACATCTCGTCGATACGGCCGGTCATCTCCACCGGCTTGCCGGTCTTCAGGTCATAGAGCGTCAGATCGACGGCACAGCCGCGGTTGTGGCGCGAGCCTTGGCTCGGGTCGGCGACGAAGTTGTGGTCCTCGGGCGGGGTCGCGTCCCAGAACATCTTGGTCGCGTACCAGGGTCGGTAGGCGTCTGTGACCAGCAGGCCATAGCCGTACCTGTGCAACGCCTTTGACGCCCGTGCGACCCCCTCGGCCGCGGGCCGTTGCATGTAGGCGCCGGCGCGCTCGTAAATCGGAATGCCCATGAAATTGCGTGTCGAGGCGTAGATCGTATCGACATGAATGGTCGGGTCGATGCTCTTCAGCGGTACGAGATCGGACGCATGCCTGGGCGCCGGCTCCGTCGGCGGTGTCGCCGCGAGCGCCGCCTTGCGCACGCGATCGAGGTCGGCGTGGACCTCCGCATGGATGCGCGCCTCGACCTCGGCCCCGAAGTCGTGGCGAGCGAGTTGCTCGCCGTCGATCGTTACCGCGGGCGCAGGGTCGCCTGGCGCAAAAGTGAGCCGCTTCCCACCCGCTTGCCAAGCGCCGTTTTCCGCAGGAACGAGCTCGGCCCACGAGAAGCCCCGACCATTGATGAACAGGCTTCCGCATTGCTCAGAGATGTCGAGGACCGAATTTGCTGTCCCGTACTGGCCGACCAAACGCACCATTGCAAATGACGGCGGCGCAGGAGCCCGATGGGGCATCGGGCAAACGAGCGGGAGCTCTTCGATTCGTGTGGCGGGATCAGCCGAAGCGCTAAACGCCGAAAAGGCGAGCGTCAAGCCAGCAAGTGCGGCGAAGAACACGGAACGGCTCATGGCGGATTCTCCTAGGCGCTGAGCGCCGCTTTCGGCCTAAGCGCCATCGCCGCGGCGCGGAAGGCCTCTCCCCGCTCCTCGAAATCGAGGAACTGGTCGAAGGACGCACAGGCGGGCGAGAGCAGCACGACCGACTCTTCCCCGCTCGCCGCCGCGTCGGCGTAAGCGCGCGCCGTCGCGGTTCCAATATCGCCGCACATCGTCCACGCCGCTCGGTCGCCGAGCGTGCGAGAAAAGTCGTCGGCCGACTCGCCCACCAGATAGGCGTGCTCGATGCGCGGAATCAGGTCGGCGAGCGAGACGATACCGCCGGCCTTGGCGCGGCCCCCGGCGATCCAGCGCACCTTGGGATAGCTCGACAGCGCCTGGCGTGCGGCGTCGGCGTTGGTGGCCTTGCTGTCGTTGATGAAGCGCACGCGGCCGATGCGCGCGACTTCTTCCATGCGGTGCGCCAGGCCCGGGAAACTCATCAGGCCTTCGGCCGCGTCTTCCAGCGAGAGACCCAGCGCACGCACGGCGACGTAGGCGGCCGCCGCATTCTGCCAATTGTGCTTGCCGGGCAGCGAGCGTGCGCGCAGGAGATCGGCGACTTCCACGGCGCGTTCGCCGGTCGCGTCATAGAGCATGCCCTGCAGCGCATAGACGCCGCCGCCCACGGCGCGGCCGGCCGAGATCGGCCGCGTGGTCTGACGATTGGCGCCGCGCAGCTCGGTGCAGATCTGCTGGCACCAGGCGTCGTCGACGCCGATCACCGCCATGTCGCCGGCGCCCTGGTTCATGAACAGGCGGCGCTTGGCCGCGATATAGCCCGCCATGTCGCCGTGCCGATCAAGATGGTCCGGCGAAAGGTTCAGCAGGACGGCGACCTCGGGCTTGAACGTGCGCGTCAGGTCGAGCTGGTAGGACGACACCTCCAGCACATAGACCGCGCCTGCGTGCGTGTCTTCGAGGCCGAGCACGCCCACGCCGATGTTGCCGCCGATGCGGACGTCCTTGCCGGCCTGTTTCAGGATCCAGCTGACCAGGGCCGTCGTGGTCGACTTGCCGTTGGTGCCGGTGATGGCGACGGTCTTGGGCTTCTTCACGTCGGGCGCCAGCGCCACGGTCTGGGCGTAGAGCTCAATGTCGCCGATGACCGGCACGCCCGCGGCCTTGGCGGCCTGCACCGTCCAGTGCGGCTCGGGATGGGTCAGCGGCACGCCGGGCGCCAGCACCAGGGCGACGAAATCCGACCACTCGACGTCGTGCAGGTCGACGACCTGAAAACCCTCCAGCGCCGCGGTCTGGCGAGCGGCTTCGTTCTCGTCCCACAGCACCGGCTGAGCGGCGCCCGCCTTCAAGGCGCGCGCGGCGGTAAGGCCGCTGCGGCCGAGGCCGAAGACGGCGACACGTTTGCCGGTGAAGCCCCGAACTGGAATCATAGGAAGACCGGGATCATCGAAGTTTGAGCGTCGACAGGCCGAGCAGCGCCAGGGCCGCGGCCACGATCCAGAAGCGGACCACGATGGTGGGCTCGGCCCAGCCCAGTTTCTCGAAGTGGTGGTGGATCGGCGCCATCAGGAACACACGCCGCTTGGTCAGCTTGTAATAGCCGACCTGGATCATCACCGAGAGCGCCTCGACCACGAACAGGCCGCCGATGATGCCGAGCACGATCTCGTGCTTGGTCACGACCGCCATGACGCCGAGTGCGCCGCCCAGGGCCAGCGAGCCGGTGTCGCCCATGAAGATCTTGGCCGGCGGCGCGTTGTACCAGAGGAAGCCCATGCCGCCGCCGATCAGGGCCGCGCAGATCACCGCGATCTCGCCTGACTCCGGCACGAAATGCAGCTCGAGGTACTTGGAGAAGACCGCGTTGCCGACCAGGTAGGCGATAATCCCGAACGCGGCGGCGCAGATCATCACCGGCACCACCGCCAGGCCGTCGAGGCCGTCGGTGATGTTCACCGCGTTGGAGAAGCCCGCGATACAGACCGCGGCGAACGCGACGTAGAACCAGCCGATATCGAACACCACCGACTTCAAGAACGGAATGGCGATCGAGGTCTCGAGGCCGTGGTCCGGCGATTTCGGCGAGAAGATGATCAGCACCACCACCGCGACGATGGCGATGAGGAACTGGAAGATAAGCTTTTGGACGCTGGTGAGGCCCGCCGAGGTCTGTTTCGTCACCTTGGCGTAGTCGTCCATGAAGCCGAGCACGCCGTAACCGAGCGTCACGCCCAGGACGACCCAGACGTAAACATCCTTCAGATTGGCCCACAGCAGGGTCGAAACGGTGATGCCCGCGAGGATCATCAGGCCGCCCATGGTGGGCGTACCTTGCTTGGTCAGCAGGTGTCCTTCCGGACCGTCGGTACGGATCGGCTGGCCCCGGCCCTGTTTCGAGCGCATCCAGCGGATGAAGCGCGAGCCCATAGCGATGGCGACGATACCGGCGGTGGCCATGGAGAGGCCCACGCGCACGGTCTGATAATGCAGCAGGTTCAGGATCGGCGGGACGTGCGCGTGAGAGGCGGCGTACCACTCGTAGAGCAGATAAAACATCAGGCCGTCTCCCGCTCGGAGAAGTCGAGCGCCGTCAGCTTCTTGGCGATCATGGACGCCTTGGAGCCCAAGGAGCCCTTGACCATCACCACGTCGCCCGGCCGCACCGCCTCGATGACCTTGGGCGCGAGATCGGCCGCGGTCTCGGCATAGGCCCCGCGGCGGGATTCAGGCAAGGCCTCCCACAGGGCGCGCATGTGCGGCCCGGCGAGGAAGGCGAGATGCACGTCGGCGGCCTCGATCTCGGCGGCGAGGTCGGCGTGCAGTATCGGCGCGTCGGGGCCGAGTTCGAGCATGTCGGTCAGGGCCACGATGCGCCGGCCGTCGTCTTCGGGCCGGCGCGCGCCGAGGCTGGCGAGGGTCGCCTGCATCGACAGCGGATTGGCGTTGTAACTCTCGTCGACCAGCACAAACTCGCCGCCTTCGACGCGGATGCGGCGCACCCGGCCGCGGCCTTCCAACGGCTGGAAGTTGGCGAGCGCGTCCAGGCCGGTGTCGATCGGCACGTCCAGCGCCTCGAGCATGAGCAGCACCGCCAGGCTGTTCAGCCCCCAGTGAAAGCCGCTCTGCGCCAGGGTGTAGACATACTCACGGCCCCAGATGCGCACCGAGGCGCGCACGCCGTTGATCTCGGTCTTCAGCTCGAGCAGGCGCGCGTCGGCGGTCTCGTCGGAGCCGAAGGTCATCACCCGCGCACCGACGTGCAGGGCGGCCTGTTTCAACAGTTCGAACCATTGATTGTCGGCGTTGATCACCGCGACGCCGCCCGGTCCCAGGCCTTCGAAGATCTCGGCCTTGGCGCGCGCCACGCCGGTCTCGCCGTCGGGGAAGTTCTCGATGTGCACGGGTCCGACGGTGGTGATGCAGGCCGCGTGCGGACGCACCAGCTTGGACAGCGGGCCGATCTCGCCCGGATGGTTCATGCCGATCTCGAACACCGCGCGCTCGGTGTCGCGCGGCATTCGCGCCAGCGTCAGCGGCACGCCGATATGGTTGTTGAACGACTTGGCCGAGCGGTGCGCGCGGCCGGCCAGTTCGAGGCCAGCGAAGATCGCCTGGGTGACGCCGGTCTTGCCCACCGATCCGGTCACCGCGCCGCGGCGCACATCCGGCGCCCGGTCGCGCGCGAAGGCGGCGAGGTCCTCGATGCCCTTCAAGGTGTCGCCCACCACGACGTTCGGTCCGCCCTCGACGGGTCGTACGACGACAGCCGCGGCTGCGCCCTTCTCGAAGGCAAGCGCTACGAAGTCATGCCCGTCGCGTTCCCCCTGCAGGGCCACGAACAGGTCCCCGGGCTCGAGCTCACGGGTATCGAAGGTCACTCCGGTCGCGGAAAAGGCGTCCCCCGCCAGTCTCCCCCGGGTCGCGGCGAGGACCTCCTCGGAGGTCCACAGCGGCTCGCTCATTCAGACAGTCTCCCCCTTCAGGGCGCGGGCGACCTCGGTCGCGTCGTCGAAGGGATAGACGGTTTCTCCGACAATTTGACCCTGCTCGTGACCTTTTCCGGCCACCACCAGGATGTCGCCTTGTCGCAGCTCGGAGACGGCGGTCCTTATGGCCAAGCCGCGATCGCCGATTTCCCGGGCGGTCGGGGCCCCGTTCAGGACCTGTTTGCGGATGGCCGAAGGGTCCTCGCCCCGGGGATTGTCGTCGGTGACGATGGCTGTGTCGGACAGCTTTTCGGCCACCGCCCCCATCAGGGGCCGCTTGATCCGGTCCCGGTCGCCGCCGCAGCCGAACACGAGCAGCAGCCGGCCCTGGGCGTGGGGGCGCAGGGCCCGCAGCACGGTTTCGAGCCCGTCGGGAGTGTGGGCGTAGTCGACATAGACCTCGCCGCCACGGGGCCCTGTCCCGATCCGTTGCAGCCGACCCTTGGCGCCCTTCAGCTGTTCGAAGGCGCTGAGCACGTCCTCGACCTTTTCGCCGGTGGCGACGCAGAGACCCGCCGCGACCATGGCGTTCGAGGCCTGGAAGGCGCCGGCCAGGGGCAACAGCATGTCGTAGGCGCGCCCGTCCGCGTCGATGCTCAGGCGCTGGCCCTCGGGCGTCGGCGTGCGCGAGGTCAGTGACAGGTTGCGGCCGCGCTGGCCCACGGTGAGGATGTTGAGGCCCGACAGGATGCTGGCTGCGGCGAAGGCGTTGTAGGCGGGGGAGTCGGCGTTCAGCACCGCCGACCCGCCGCGCGGCGCCAGGGCCTCGAACAGGCGAAGCTTGGCCGCACGATAGGCGTCCATGTCGCCGTGATAGTCGAGGTGGTCCTGGGTCAGGTTGGTGAAGGCCGCCGCGCTCAGCGCGACGCCGTCGATGCGCCGCTGTTCGATGCCGTGCGACGATGCCTCGAGCGCCAGGTGGGTGACGCCCTGGGCCGCGAGTTCGGCCAACAGTTGCGCCGCGTCGGCCGCGTCCGGGCTGGTCAGGCCAGGGCCGGTGACCGACTGTTCGCCGTTCGGTCCGTTCAGGGTGACGCCGAGCGTGCCCATGCTCGCCGACTTCCTGCCGAGCCTGGCCCAGATCTGACGGCAGAAGACGGTGACCGAGGTCTTGCCGTTGGTGCCTGTCACCGCGACGCAGGTTTTCGGTTGTTGTCCGTAGAAAGCGCGCGCGGCCAGCGCATACGAACGGCGCACGTCGCCTGACTTGACCAGCACCGGGGCGGCTTCGGCGGGCGTGTCCTCGGATGCGAGCACGGCGGCGGCGCCCTGCGCCAGGGCTTGCGAGATGTATACGCGGCCGTCGGCCTGATGGCCGGGCAGTGCAGCGAAGAGCGTCCCGCCCCTCACCTTGCGGCTGTCGGCGGTGATCCCGGTGATCTCGGGGTCGACCGGCAGGTCGCGGCGCAGGATGTCGGACAGGCGCTGGGCGATCATCGCTCCGCCCCGCTGTCGTGGCTCTTCACCGGAACCTTGGCCAGCGCGTCGGTCATGGTGTCGGGGCCGCGCTCGACGCCGAGGAACGGCGCGATGCGGTTGATCAGACGCCCGATCGAGGGCGCCGACCGTCCAGGCGGCGGTGCGCTGGCCGTGGCTGTAGGCGCCGGCCACCGGTTCATCGATTAGGATCATCACGAAATAGCGCTTGGTCCCGATCGGCCCGTCGGTCGGGAACACGCCGGCGAAGGACGAGACCAGCTTGGTCTGCTGGTAGTGGCCGCCCATCGCCTTCTGGGCCGAGCCGGTCTTGCCGCCCACGCGCAGGCCCTCAACATTGGCGTTGGTCCCGGTGCCCTTCAGCACGTTCAGGCGCAGCAATTCAAGCATGGTCTGGGTCGTCTCGGGCTTCAGCACCCGGCGGCCGAGCGGGCGCGTGCCCGGCGCGAGCTTCTTGATGGTCAGCGGAATATAGACGCCGCCGTTCATCACCGCGCCCATGGCTGCGGCCTCCTGCAGTGGCGTAATCATGATCGCCTGGCCGAAGGCGGCCGACGCCAGCGTATTGTCGTCCCACTTGCGCGGCAGGAACGGGTGCGCGCTCTCGCGCAGTTCGACCGGCGCCGGGCGGAACAGGCCGAACGCGCGGAAGTAACGCGTCATCACGTCGCTCCCCATGGTCAGCGCCAGCCTCGAGGTTCCGATGTTGGAGGAGTGAATGAACACGTCCGCCAGCGTCATCACACGATTCTCGGGATCGTCGTCGTGGATCGTGCGATCGCCGATGCGCAGCGGCTGCGTCGCATCGAAGCGGCTGTTCAGCGTGGCGATTCCGGTGTCGAGACCCGCCGACAGGGTGAAGACCTTGAACGTCGAGCCCATTTCGTAGTCCGACGTCGCGGCGCGGTTCAGTTTCGAATCGTCGCTGGCGCGGCCGGCCGCGGACGGATCATAGGCGGGCCAGCTTGTCATCCCCAGAATCTCGCCGGTCTGGGTGTCGGTGACGATGCCGACGGCGCCCTTGGCGTGCAGCGCGTCGGCGGCCTTGGCGACCTCCTCTTCGAGCGCGCCCTGCACGCGCATGTCGATGGAGAGTGCGACCGGCGCGCCGGTGCGGCCGTCGGCGCGGATCGCCGGATCCAGCGCGCGTTCGACGCCGGCGATGCCCCGGCCGCCGGAATCGGAGAAACCGATCACGTGCGCCGCCGAAATGCCGAGCGGATAGACGCGCCTGTCTTCCTCGGCGAAGGACAGGCCCGGCAGGCCGAGCGCATGGATGCGGTCGCGGTCCTGCGGCGTCAGCCCGCCGATGAGATAGGACTGATGGTCAGCGGTGAGCGCCTTGTCGCAGGCGCCCGGGGTTCAATTGCGGTGCGGCCTGCAGCAGGGCGCCATAGGTTCCCTCCACATCCCAGACCTCGTCGGGATCGACGTAAATGCCGTAGGCGACCAGGTTGGTGGCCATCAGTTGGCCGTTGCGGTCGACGATGTCGGCGCGCGACACCACCGGCGCGGTCGAGACCTCGGCTTCCTCGGAAGCCCTTGAAAACAGGGCGGCGCGTACGGCGCCCACGGCGAGAATCGCGAACACGGCGCCGAACACGGCGAGCACCACATAGATGCGCGTGCGGGCGTCTGTACCCTCGGCGGTCTCGGCCTTGGCGCGCTTCCAGGTCTCGTCCACCGACCACAGCCGTTCGCCCGGCCAGCGGAAACCGGAACGGGTGCGATCGCCGCCGAGGTCGGAGCGGCTCATTGTGCGGGCTCCGTGGCGAGTGCAGCGGGCGCCGGCGGGTTGGCGTCGGGCTTCTTGGCGACGGGCTTGGTCTTCTCGGCGGCGACCGCAGGGAGCGCGGTCGGGCTCGATTCCTGGGCGGCGTCGACCGGCTTCAGGCCGGCGCCTTCGGACAGGGTTTCGATGCGTTCGGGCTGCTCCAGGCGCGCGTCTTCGGCGCGTAACAGTTTCACCCGGCGCTGTTCGTCGCCGATGCGCTGTTCCACGTCGGCGATCTGGGCGCGCTCGCGGCTGGCGCGCGCCTTGGCGATGTAGACGCTGAACACCAGCACCACCAGCAGGCCGAAGCTGAGGATCTCGACGATGCGGATGCCGCGCACCCGGCTGTTGAAGATCGAGCCCAGGATGTTCATGCCGCGGCCCTCCCAACCCAGGCCGGCGCCGCCGTGCGCCGCGCCGCGCGCAGCTTGGCGGACCGGGCGCGCGGATTTTGGGCGATTTCGAGGTCGCTGGGCGCCCGGGCGCCCTTGAACAGCAGGTCGAACGACGGCGCGGGGCCCGCCGCGCTCTGCGGCAGGTGGCGCGAGGCGCCTGGTACATTGCCCGAGCGTTCGTTCAGGAAGGTCTTGACCATGCGGTCTTCCAGCGAGTGGAAGGTCACCACCGCCAGGCGGCCGCCGGTCGTCAGCACGCGCTCGGCGGCGACCAGGCCCGCTTCCAGCTCGCCGAGTTCGTCGTTCACCGCGATGCGCAGCGCCTGGAACGACCGTGTCGCCGGGTGCACCGGCGCACCCTTGCGGCCGCCCAACGCCCGCTCCACCACCTCGGCGAGATCGAGGGTGCGCTCGAACGGCTGCTCCACCCGGCGCGCCACAATGGCGCGGGCGATGCGGCGGGAGCGATGCTCCTCACCGTATTGATAAAGGATGCGGGCGATCTCCGCCTCGTCGCCGGTATTGACGATGTCGGCTGCGCTCGGTCCATCGCCGCCCATGCGCATGTCCAGGGGCCCGTCGCGCAGGAAGGAGAAGCCGCGTTCGGCCTCGTCCACCTGCATGGAGGACAGGCCGAGATCGAGCGCCACGCCCTGGCACGCGTCGCGGCCGAACTCGGCGAGCCCGTTGGGAATCTCGGAAAAGCGACGCTCGACCAGCTCGAACGCGTCGGGGTAGATCGCCGACAGCGCCTCGCCAAACCCCTTCACATTCGGGTCGCGGTCGAAGGCCAGCACCTGGGCGCCCGTGTCGAGGAAGGCGCGCGTATAGCCGCCGGCGCCGAAGGTGCCGTCGACGATCAGGTCGCCGGGCTGAGGCGCGATCGCTTCGACCACCTCGCTCAGCAGTACGGAGACGTGGGCCGGCGTCTCGCTCATGCGCCGCCACCGAGTTTGGCCGCGCGCTGCTGCTCGCGCAGTTTGGCGAGCCCGGTGCGGGCGGCCGCCTTCTCCGCCTCGCGGCGCACGCGATAGGCGTCGCGCGCCCAGATCTGGAAGCGGTCCTTCAGCCCGACCACCACTACCCAGTCGGTGATGCCGAGCTCCTCGCAGAGTTTCTCCGGAAGGATGATACGGCCGGCCGGATCGAAGGCGAGCTGGCTCATGCCGCCGTAGACGGTGAACTCGAGCGACGAGCGCAGCGGGTCGCCGAACGGCAACTCCTCGATCAGAGCTTCGTAGCGGTCGAACAGCGCCTTGCCGCCGCCTTCCAGGCAGTCGGCTTCGATCGACGGAAAACAGAACACCCCGTCGAAGGACGAGGCGGCGGCGGCGCGGAACTCCTGCGGCACAACGATGCGCCGCTTCGAGTCCAACTGTTTCTCGAAGGCCGAGAGAAACACTTACCCACCGGACCGTCATCACAGCCCGCCCCTGATTTGCCCCTCGACAATTGGGTTAACATGGGCTGTGCTGGGTCGCAATGACACCAGATGACATTTTTAACCACAGTGACCGGATTTGGGCGTCTTTTTGCTGAATAAATGAGAACATTGGAAGAACATCACTAGTATAGAGCGGCAGTCCGCCGCAGGCCGTAAGCATTATGTTCACGAAGGTTAATCACGCCGCCCCGCGCGAATGTGTTAACGCGGCCCGGAAAGGCTTGGCGTCAGTGAAACGGATCAGACGGCCTGTAAGCCGGGTTCTGTGCTCCGCCCGAAGGCGAAGTGACGATCATTCCTCTGGACCGCCCATTGCTGGACGGTTCTCGCGACCTACCCGGAGCCCTCGGACCAGCGACGGTCCTGTCCCGGCCGAGGCCGGAACGCGGGATCCCTATTCGGTCTTGCTCCAGGCGGGGCTTGCCATGCCGTCCCTGTCGCCAGGAACGCGGTGGGCTCTTACCCCACCCTTTCACCCTTACCGCGAGGCCGAGGCCTCGAGGCGGTTTGCTTTCTGTGGCGCTATCCCTGGGCTCGCGCCCGGCGGGCGTTACCCGCCGCCTTGTCGCCGTGGAGCCCGGACTTTCCTCGACGCCCTAAAGCGCCGCGACCGCCCGGCCGTCTGATCCGCGCGCAAACTGAAGGCTAAGACCCAAAAAGGCAAACCGTCACGGTCCGGCGGTAATGGCCAAGACAGTGGGGAACGCTACCGACGCCGGCTGCACTTAAGCTGACGGCTGATTGGGATCGAGTTCGCATGGCTGGATTGAGAGTGACGGCGCTCGCCGCAGCCGCCCTGTTGGCGGCCGAAGTCGTGCGCGCGCAAGACGCTCTGCCGCAGGCCGCCGAAGACCAGCGCTGGGCGCTGCACTGGCAAAGCACCTTCACCGAGCAGGCGCACCCCGCCTTCACCTCGCCCTACCGCGACGCGCACAGCCTCGACCCCGCCGCGCGCGGCAACGAGACCGCCGACCTCACCCTCTACGCCGGCGTGCGTCCGTGGAAGGGCGGCGAGATCTGGATCGATCCGGAGATCGACCAGGGCTTCGGCCTCAGCAACACCCTGGGCCTGGCCGCCTTCCCGAGCGGCGAGGCGTACAAGGTCGGCAAGTCGTCGCCTTACGTGCGGATACAGCGGCTGTTCCTGCGCCAGACCTTCAACCTCGACGGCGAGAAGTCAAACGTCGATCCCGATCTCAACGTGCTGGGCGGATCGCAGAGCGCGAACCGGGTGGTGGTGACGCTCGGCAAATTCTCCGTGACCGATGTGTTCGACAACAACGACTACGCGCACGATCCGCGCAACGACTTCATGAACTGGGCGATCGTCGACACCGCGACCTTCGACTACGCCGCCGACGCCTGGGGCTACAGTGCGGGCGGCGCGGTGGAGCTGTACCAAGGCAAGTGGGCTTTCCGCCTGGGCGTGTTCGACCTGTCGGACGTGCCGAACTCCACGCGGCTCGAGTCGGGCTTCGACGAGTTTCAGACGCTGGGGGAGATCGAGCGCGACTACAGCTGGGGCGGACACTCGGGAAAGTTCCGCGTGAACGGCTTCCTCAGCCGCGGGCGGATGGGGACCTATGCGGACGCTCTGGCGCTCGCCGCAGCGACACACACGACGCCGGACGTGGCCCTGGTGCGCCAGTATCGCAGCCGCACAGGTATTGCGATCGACTGGCAGCAGGAGGTGACCAAGGACGTGGGTGTGTTCGCACGCGCTGGTCGGGACCAGGGCAATGTCGAGCCCTATGAGTTCGAGGACATGGACACGACCTACGCGGCGGGCGTGTCGGTGAAGGGCGCACGCTGGGGCCGACCCGAGGACGTGTGGGGCCTGGCCGGCGAAGTGGGTTCGATTTCAAAGGCGCATGAAGCCTATCTCGCCGACGGCGGCCTCGGCATCCTGATCGGTGACGGACGTCTGCCGCACGAGGGGTCGGAACAGGTGATGGAGACCTATTACAGCGTCCCTGTCGCCAAGGGCGTGCATCTCAGCGCCGACTATCAGTTCTTCGAGAACCCGGCCTTCAACCGCGACCGCGGACCGGTGTCGGTGTTCGGCCTGCGAGTGCACTACCAGCACTGACTGCGCGGCGTCAGAGCGTTCCCGTCACCGTCTCGACCGAGGCGAGCCGGAGCATCGCCATCAGCCGGGCGCGGGTTTCGCCGTCGGCTATTCCGTCGACGCCTTCGGGCCGCCAGTGGCGCTGGAAAGCGCGCACCACCGTGGCGGTGGCTTCGTCGTAGGTTCCGGACGGCAGGGGTTCGTAGCCGAGGCGATGCAGGCCCGCCTGCAGCACGAAAACGCCCGGCCCGTTGTCGCCGATAGTCAGATCGGCGCCGGGCGCCGCTTCAGGCTCGAACCAGAAACCGTGACCCGCCTGCGCCAGCCGTCTCCACGGGAACAACTCGCCCGGATCTTCCTTGCGCGCGGGCGCCACGTCGGAGTGTGCGAGGATGCGCCCGTCCGGCACGTCCCAGCGTTCGCGGATGTCGGACAGCAAGGCGATGACGCTGTCGATCTGCTCGTCAGGGAAGGCGCGATAGCCCCATTCATGGCCAGGATTGACGATCTCGATGCCGATCGAGGCGGAATTGATGTCGGTCTCGCCGCGCCAGTACGACTTGCCCGCGTGCCAGGCGCGCCGCTCTTCGGGAACCAAACGGAACACGCGACCATCTTCTTCAATGAGGTAGTGCGACGACACCTTGGCCTCGGGGTCGCACAGTCGCGTCAGCGCCGCCTCGCCGGTTTGCATGCCGGTGTAATGCAGCACCACCATGTCCGGCGGCGCCGAGCGGGCGTTGAAATTGGGCGAAGGCGTCTCGAGGATCAGAAGCGGCGTCACGCGTTCAGCGGCCGTTCCGGTCCCAGCCGTAGGCGACCCAGGCGTGGCCGACCTTGCGGGCCTCCAGCACCTGCGGACGCACGACGGCGCGGCTGCGCGCGCGCAGCGCCATGCCGGTGAAGAAGACGAAGATCGAACCGACGACGGCGAACAGGGTCATGGCGGCGGCGGCGAAGACGGCCAGCACCACACCGACCGCCAGCGCCAGGCCGGTGGCCAGGAACCCGCCGAGTCCCGCCAGGAAACGGCTCAGGCCGTCGCCCTCGCGGCGCGGCGACGGGCCGCCCGTGCCGGCAAAACTGCTCCCCAGAACCAGACGCGGGGTCGTCTCCATGGCTCACCTCGAAGGCGCCCTGCCCGGACGCTCTGGATTATGTCGTCCTGCAGCGGTCGTCCGTCAACGGCAACGCGCCCGCGGGGCGAATGTTCACCTTGTCGCAGCCTCGTAAACGGACCGTTCCACATGGCCTAAACGGCCGAGGCGCGGCCGGTCCGTCTTTCTGGTTTACATTTTAAACTTGTCTATGTATAAAGCGTCGAACGACAACGGCCGGACCCGGAGCCCGAGATGACCCAAGACGTCGCAAACGCCCACGAGGACCTCGCCTTCATGCGCGCCCTGGTGGAACCCGACGGACGCCGCGCCCAGACGGCGGCGGGCCGGATTTTCCTGGCGGCCGGCCTGATCTACGGAGCCCAGTGTCTGGCGCAGTGGGCCGGCATTGCCGGCTACGTGCCGGCGCCGCTGGTGCTGAACCTGTGGGTGGGTGTGGGCCCGACGGTGCTGTGCGTGGCGGTGATCGTCGTCATGTCGGTGATGAACCGCGGCCTGGGCCAGACCAGCACCCAGCGGGCGCTCAACGCCGTCTTCACCTCCATGGGCTTCGCCAACCTTTCGATGGTGGCGGTGTTCGGCATCGTCGCGACCCAGCGTCGCGACTGGACGATCTGGGAGATGTACGCCTGCGTGGTCTTCGCCTTCCAAGGCGCCGCCTGGCTAGTGTCCTTTGCGCTCAGCAAGCGCGTGTGGCGCCTGGGAGTGGCGCTCTGCTGGTTCTCCACCGCAGTGGCGCTGAGCCTGCTCCTGGGGACCGCGACCTACATCCTGGTTGCGGGCGCGGCGCTGATCCTCTTCATGGCGCTGCCGGGCTGGGTCATGCTGTCCATGGCGCGGCGCGAAGCCTGAGGCGCGGGGGTGCGCCGCTACGACATCGAAGGCATCGACGACGTCATCCACGGCCGCCTGCGGCTGGGCGTCATGGCCTATCTGGCCGATGCAGAGGTCGCCGATTTCACCGAGCTGAAGACGGCGCTGGGCGCCACCCAGGGCAACCTCTCGATCCATCTGCGCAAGCTCGAGGAAGCCGGCTATATCGCCATCGACAAGAGCTTCCTCGACCGCAAGCCGCTGACGCGTTCGCGCATGACGCCCAAGGGACGCAAGGCCTTCGCGGACTATCTGGCGGCATTGGGAAAGCTCGTGGGTGAGCGGTAGATCAGGCCGAGCGAGCTTCCAGGTCGCGGCGTTCGCGCATGACGGCGTCGTAGGCTTCGTTCACCCCGGCCGCCTTGGCGTTGAACACCTCGATGAACTCCTCCGGCAGGCCGCGCGCGCGGACGCGGTCCGGGTGAGACTCGGCCAGCAGGCGACGGCGCGCCTCGCGCACCACCGTATCGGAGGCGTCGGGCGCCACGCCCAGCACCACGTAAGGATCGTCGGCCGCGGCGCCGAGGTGGGTCGCCTTCACTCGCCGGAACACCAGCGGCGAGAGGCCGAGCAGGCCGGACACGCGTTCGAGGTAGTCGACCTCCTCGCCGGTGACCACGCCGTCGGACACGGCCACGTGGAAGAGGCCGTCGAGCACGTCCTCCAGCAGCTGCGGACAGGTGCGGTAGCGCTTGGCCAGGCGGCGCGCGTAGCTCTCGTAGCCGCGGGTGGTCTGGCGCGCGAGGTCGTAGAGCATGCGCACATTGCGCTCGCTTCCGCGCTCGGGCTGGAACACCTCGGAGAAGGCCTGGTACTCGCCCGCCTCGGCGCGGCCGTCGGCCTTGGCGAGCTTGGCCCCCAGCGCGGTCACCGCGGTGGTGAAGGCCGGGTCCTCGCCCGGCAGGCCGGGCGGGCACTGGTCGCATTCTGCCGCGTCGGGGCGGCGGACGGCCAGTCCGGCGATCTTGCTCCAGAAGCCCATAACGCTTGCTCGCAGGCGATTGCGGCCCTCGAATGGCCCGGATTTCTGGGCATGGCAAGGCAGGCCGCAGTAGACGGCGCGGCGTTGACGACCCTTGGGGCGACCGTTGGCGCGGCCCGCCCGCCGGGCTAGAACCCTAGGCTCTATCGAGGGCCGCCCGAGGGGGCGGGCCGGTCACGAGGTTTTCCCATGTCCCTGATCTTCGCGCTCGCGCTCCTGACCGCCGACATGCAGGCCGACGCGCCTGTGGCCTCTGCGCCGCCCCCGGCCGCCGCCGACGCCACGCCGGTGGCCACCCAGGGCCAGGAGGATCCCGACTACCTGCCCAAGGGCGCACCGTCCGACGACTTCGGCTTTGTCGCCTGGTGCGACGGGGTGCTCTCGGGGCACATGGACCTGGCCGCCCACCTCGCCGACGTGCTGCCGCTCGACGACGTGCAGCAGACCATCGGCCACGCCTATCTGCGCGCCTACGCCAAGGCGATGGCGGGATCGTCCGAGGGCAAGACCGCAGAAGGCAAGAAGCGAGCGGAAGCCGCGCGGCTCGACGGCTGGAGCCGCTGGGAAGCGGCGCGCGATACGCCCGACCGCAATCTCGCGGTGAACACCTACCTCGCCTACCAGCTCCCCGGCCGTTGCGAGCACGCCGCCGAACGCCTGTCGCACGACCCGCACCTGTTCCGCCTGGCGCCCAGCGAAGACGAGGTCGCCGCCATGGGCACCAACAACATCACCAGCCGCGCCGACGCCGTCGCCGCGCAGACGCCCCCGCCCGCCGCCGCGCCGATGCAAATGCCGGCGCCGCAACCCGCCCCCATGGCCGCAGACGTCGCGCCAACGCCGCCCGCCGCGCGCCCGACCGGCCAGATCTCGGTGCAGATGACCGAAGAGACCCAACCCGCGCCGGCTCCGGTAACCGCCCAGGCCGCACCGCCGCCGCCCGCTCCGGCGCCGGTCGCCGCGCCTGCACAGACGGTGAAGACCGCCGCGGGCGCCCCGATGCCCAAGCGTGGCCACCTGCTGCCGGGGTTCCTGCGCAGCAAGGCGTCGAAGGAAAAGGAAGCGCAAGAAGACGCGGCGGCGGCGGGATCGCCGCAGTAGGCTGTTCGGCCGGTTGCGCGAGCACGACCGCGCGGCTGGCAAGCGAGGGGAGGCTACGATGAAGCAAGTTCTGGCGGCGGTTGCGGCTTTCGCAATCGTGAGTGCGAGTTGGTCGGGCGCCGTCGCGGGACCGCCGTCGCCCCCGTTCACGAACGTCACGTTCCTTGTGCGATTGGCAGGCCAGACTCAGTCGGTGCAGGTGGACCGCGTCGGCAACCTGATCCAGAAAACCGAAACGGTTTCGGCGCACCCGGGCGGATCGGCGACGGGCTTTGTGGACAAGTCGCCCGGCCTCAGCTCGATCGAACCGATCACGCTGGAACGTGGTCTGAGCCAGGACCTCACGTTCGCCCATTGGGCCGACGAACCGGCGACAGCGTCGGATTTTCGCAGGGACGTGGACGTCATCCTGCTCGACCAGCAGCGCAACCCGATCGTCGTCTTTGGCCTGTCAGGCTGTTGGGTCTCAGCCTACCGGGCATTCTCCGCGCTCGACGCCAACGGCGCGCCTGTCACCGAGCAACTGACGCTCCAGTGCGACCACTGGACGAGAAGCGCGCCGTAGCACGCGCGCGCCGTCCGCAAGCAGCCGAATGCCAACTCAAGCCGCGCGATCGCGCTCCGCCGCCGGGTCGTAGCTGAGGATCGGCGCCAGCCAGCGTTCGGTGTGTTCGACGCTCCAACCCTTGCGGCGGGCGTAGTCTTCGACCTGGTCGCGGGCGATGCGGCCGACGCCGAAATAGTGGGCTTGCGGGTGGCTGAAATAGAGACCCGAGACCGACGCGGGCGGGGTCATGGCCATGCTCTCGGTGAGCTGCATGCCGGTGTTGGCCTCGGCGTCCAGCAGCTTGAACAGGGTCAGCTTCTCGGTGTGGTCGGGCTGGGCGGGATAGCCGGGCGCGGGGCGGATCCCGCGGTAGCGTTCGGCGATCAGGTCGTCGATGTTCGCGGTCTCGTCGGACGCATAGCCCCACAGTTCGCGGCGCACGCGCTTGTGCAGCGCCTCGGCGAAGGCCTCGGCCAGGCGATCGGCGAGGGCGGAGGCGAGGATGGCGGAATAGTCGTCGCCCTTGGCCTTGAAGTTTTTTGAGAACGCGCTCTCGCCGTGGCCGGCGGTGACTGCGAAGGCGCCGACCCAGTCGGGCTTAGTTCCAACCGGCGCGACGAAATCCGACAGCGCCGCGTTCGCCTTGCCTTCGCCCTTGGGCATCTGCTGGCGCAGGGTATGCAGGCGCGCGAGCTCCGTCGTGCGCGTCTCGTCCGCATAGAGCACGATGTCGTCGCCGTCGGCGTTGGCGGGCCAGAAGCCGACCACGCCAGAGGCAGTGTAGAGCTTCTCGCGCACGATGCGGTCGAGCATCGCTTTGGCGTCCTCGAACAGGGGCCGCGCGGCCTCCCCGACGATCTCGTCATCGAGAATTTCCGGGTAATGGCCGACCAGCTCCCAGCTCGCGAAGAACGGCGTCCAGTCGATGTAGGCGGCGAGTTCGGCCAGGTCATAACGCTCGAAGGCGCGCACGCCGATGAACGACGGCTTGGGCGGGGTGTAGGTTTCGAAGTCGCAGGCAAAGTGGTTCGCCCGCGCGTCGGCCAGGGGCGCGCGCGGCTTTTGCGTCCCGCGCGCATAGGTCTCGCGCACGCGCACATACTCATCGCGTGTCGCCTGCACGATCCGCGGGCCCTCGGTCGGCGACAGCAGGCCCGACACCACGCCCACGGCGCGGCGGGCGTCGAGCACATAGAGCGTCGGCCCGCGGCGGTAGGCCGGTTCGATCTTCACCGCCGTGTGGGTGCGGCTGGTGGTGGCGCCGCCGATCAAGAGCGGGATGTCGAAGCCGCGCCGCTCCATCTCGCCGGCCACGAACACCATCTCGTCCAGCGAGGGCGTGATCAGGCCCGACAGGCCGATGATGTCGGCGCCCACGCGCACGGCCTCGTCGAGGATGCGGTCGGCGGGGACCATGACGCCCAAGTCGATGACCTCATAATTGTTGCACTGGAGCACGACGCCGACGATGTTCTTGCCGATGTCGTGCACGTCGCCCTTGACCGTGGCCATGACGATCTTCCCGGCGGCCTTCGGCTTCTCGCCGCCCTTTTCCGCCTCCATGAACGGCAGCAGATAGGCCACTGCCTGTTTCATCACGCGGGCCGACTTCACCACCTGGGGCAGGAACATCTTGCCGGACCCGAACAGGTCGCCGACCACGTTCATGCCGTCCATCAGCGGGCCTTCGATGACATGCAGCGGCCGCTCGGCCTCGAGGCGCGCGGCCTCGGTGTCGGCTTCGATGAACTCGGTGATGCCGTGCACCAGGGCGTGGCTGAGCCGCGCCGCCACCGGCTGGTCGCGCCACCCCAGGTCGACGACGCGGACCTGGCCCTTTTCGCCCTTGTACTTGCGGCGCCAGGTCCACCAGCCGCTCGGTCGGGTTGATCCCGTTTCGCTCCGGCGGTTCAGGATCACGTCCTCGACCGCCTCGCGCAGTTCAGGGTCGATCTCGTCATAGACCGGCAGGTCGCCGGCGTTGACGATTCCCATGTCCATGCCCGCCGCGATAGCGTGGTAGAGGAACACGCTGTGCATGGCCCGGCGCACCGGCTCGTTGCCGCGGAAGCTGAACGAGACGTTCGACACGCCGCCCGAGATGCGGGCATAGGGCAGCATCTGCTTGATCCGCCGCGTCGCCTCGATGAAGTCGACCGCGTAATTGTCGTGCTCCTCAATCCCGGTGGCGATGGCGAAGATGTTCGGGTCGAAGATGATGTCTTCCGGCGGGAAACCGACTTCATCCACCAGGATGCAGTAGGCGCGCTCGCAGATCTCGACCTTGCGCGCGGCGGTGTCGGCCTGGCCCTGTTCGTCGAAGGCCATGACCACCACGGCGGCGCCGTAGCGCAGGCATTTCACCGCGTGCTCGAGGAAGGCCCCCTCGCCCTCCTTCATGCTGATCGAATTGACGATGGCCTTGCCCTGGACGCACTTCAGGCCGGCCTCGATCACCTCCCATTTGGAGCTGTCGATCATCATCGGCACGCGGGCGATGTCGGGCTCGGCGGCGATCAGGTTGAGGAAGGTGATCATGGCCTGCTTCGAATCGAGCAGGCCCTCGTCCATGTTGACGTCGATCACCTGCGCGCCGGCCTCGACCTGCTGGCGCGCGACCGCGAGCGCGGCGGGATAGTCGCCGTCGACCACCAGCTTGCGGAATCGGGCCGAGCCGGTGACGTTGGTCCGCTCGCCGATATTGACGAAAATGGGTCTCACGGCGTTACAGCCTCGCCCCGATGGCGGACAGGCTCTCGATCCATCGCAGACCGCCGTCTTCGCTTTCGCTCCAGAGCTCCGCCAGTTCGGACCGTTCGGCGATGCGCGGCAGCGCCTCGGCCGCGAGCACGCGCAGCTCCACCGGTGCGGGGCCTAAAAGGCTCATCAAGCCCTTGCCGGCCGCGGGCGCGAGACTGCGGTCGCCGCTGTAGGCGGCGGCGACGACGGCGGCTGCGGCGACCGCTTCGGACGCCAACTGCGCCTCGAGGTAGTCCGGCCGTAATGCCAGCTGCAACGCCTCGCGCACCGTGCCCCAGTTCGGCGCCGCGCAGAGCTGCTCGACAAATTCCGCGCCGTCGTCGTTCTCGAAAGGTCCGCTGTCCCAGGCGCCCAAATCACACCGCCAGTTCGAACGGTTCCAGGCCCGCCAGCCGCATGGCGGTCGCGCGTTCGGGGATCGCGCGCGGCGGCACGCCTTTCGCGGCGCGCGGCGATCAGTGGCGGATGTGGTCCGGCGTGGTGCCGCAGCAGCCGCCGAGGATGTTGACGAGGCCGCTCTTGGCCCATTCCTCCAGCTGCGCAGGCGGTCTCGTGCGGGCCCTTCGTCGTACTCGCCCATGGCGTTGGGCAGGCCGGCGTTCGGATAGGCGGCGACCAGGGTGTCGGCGATGCGGGCCAGCTCGGCGATGTGCGGCCGCATCAGCTCGGCGCCCAGCGCGCAGTTCAGCCCGACCGCGAACGGCCGCGCGTGGCGGACCGAGTTCCAGAACGCCTCCACCGTCTGGCCCGACAGCGTGCGGCCCGAACGGTCGGTGATGGTGCCGGAGATCCAGATCGGCAGCGGCTCATAGCCCTCGTCCTCCAGGTCGAGGATCGCCTTGATCGCCGCCTTGGCGTTCAGGGTGTCGAAGATGGTCTCGACCAGGAAGAGGTCGACGCCGCCCTCGTGCAGCGCCTGCGCCTGTTCGCGATAGGCGCCGATAGACCTGGTCGAAGGTCACCTGCGCGAGCGCCGGGATCGTTCACGTCGGACGACATCGACAGCGTGCGGTTGAGCGGGCCCGATCGAGCCGGCGACGAAGCGCGGCTTGTCCGGCGTCTTCGCGGTCCAGCGGTCGGCGCTCTCGCGGGCGAGCCGCGCGGCGGCGAGGTTGATGTCGCGCACCGCGCTCTTGCAGCCCATAGTCCGCCTGGCTGATCGCGGTGGCGTTGAAGGTGTTGGTCTCGCCGATGTCGGCGCCGGCGTCGAAATAGGCGTCGTGCAGGTCGGCGATGATGTCGGGTCGCGTCAGGCACAGCAGGTCGTTGTCGCCCTTCAGCGGCATGATTGTGGTCCGCGAACCGCTCGCCGCGGAAATCCGCCTCGGCGAGGCCGCGCCGCTGGATCATCACGCCCCACGAGCCGTCGAGGATCAGGATGCGCTCGCGCGCGGCGGCCTTCAGGGCGGCGATGCGGTCGGCGCGGGTCATGCGCCGGCCTCGGTCGCTGCTCGCGCACGCCCAGGACGCGGCAGATGGCGTAGACCAGGTCGGCGCGGTTCAGGGTGTAGAAGTGGAAGTCGGCGAAGCCCTCCTCCTCCAGCCGCGCGCACATCTCGGCCGCCACCGACGCGGCGATCAGGCGGCGCGTGTCGGGATCGTCGTCGAGGCCCTCGAACAGGTTGGCGAGCCAGCACGGGGACGGCGATGCGGCAGGTCGAGGCCATGCGCTTCAGGCCGGCGAAGTTGGTCACCGGCATGATGCCCGGCACGATGGGGATGGTGACGCCCGCGGCGCGCACCTTCGTCGCCGAAGCGCAGGAAGCCGTCGAAGTCGAAGAAGAACTGGCTGAGCGCGCGCGTGGCGCCGGCGTCGACCTTGGCCTTCAGCACATCGATATCGTGGTCGATCGACGGGCTCTCAGGATGACATCTGCGGATAGACGGCCACGGAGATCTCGAACGGCGCGATGCGCTTCAGACGCCGCGGTCAGTTCGGTGGCGTTGGCGTAGCCGTCGGTGCGCGGAACATAGCTCGCGCCGATGCTGCCCGGCGGATCGCCGCGCAGAGCCACGATGTGGCGCACGCCCGTCTCCCAATAGTCGCGCGCGATCACCTCGTCGACCTCGTCGCGCGAGGCGTCGACGCAGGTCAGGTGCGCGGCCGGCTTCAGCGTCGTCTCGCTCAACATGCGCTGGACCGTGCGGTGGGTGCGCTCGCGCGTCGAGCCGCCGGCGCCATAGGTCACCGAGACGAAGGACGGGTTCGAGCGGCTCGAGCCGGCGGATGGCGGTCCACAGCGTCGTCCTCGCTCTCCGGCGTCTTGGGCGGCGAGAATTCGAACGAGACGCGAACCTCGCGGTCCGCACGGCCGCCGGCGCGGGCGACAGGGCCGAGCGGCGAGAGCAACGACTGCGCGCGGCGGACAGGCTCATGCGCGCCGCCTTGCCTTGACCGATTGCGGTCGCCCCGACGACCTGGCGCGCGGCCGCCGGCACAGCCGGTCCAGATCTTCACCGTCAGGCCTCCGCGTTCGGGCGGCAGGGCCGACCGGCGCCTCGGGCTCGAGCCCGGCGGCCGCCAGCCAGCGCTCGATCTCGTCGTCGAAGAAGCCGAGGCGGCGATGCTGGTGCTCGGCTGCGCAGGAACTCCAGGTCGTGCGGCGCGAAGTCGACGATCAAGCAGCTTGCCGCCGGGCGCCACCAGCCGCGCGGCCTCGGCCACGGCCGCGGCCGGCTCGCCGAGATAGTGCAGCACCTGGTGCACGACCACGAGGTCGGCCTCGCCGGCGGCAGGCCGCGTGGCGAAGATGTCGCCGTGGCGCAGCTCGCACGGCTTCAGGCCGGCGCGCGCGACGTTGGTGCGCGCGATGTTCAGCATCTGCTGCGACAGGTCGAGACCGACCGCGCTCTTCGCGCGGGCGCCGAGCAGGGTCAGCATGCGGCCCGTGCCGGTGCCGAGGTCGACAAGGCGCTCGAACGGACCGGGCCCTGCCGCGCGCTCAGCATCGCCGCTTCGACAGCTGCCTTCGGACACGTAGAGCGAGCGGATCTCGTCCCAGCGCGCCGGCGTTGCGGTCGAAATAGGCGGCGGCCTCGGCGGCGCGCTCGGCGCGCACGCGATCGAGGCGCTCGGCAGTCGCGCAGCAGGGTCGCGCCCTCGGCGCTCATCAGGTCGAGCACGGCGTCGACCAGGGCGCGGCGCGAGCCGTGCGCGGGCAGGCGATAGAACACCCAGGCGCCGTCGGGAAAGCGCTCGACCAGCCCGGCCTCGGCCAGCAGCTTCAGGTGGCGCGAGACGCGCGGCTGGCTCTGGCCGAGGATGCGGGTGAGCTCCAGGACCGCCAGCTCCTCGAGCGCGAGCAGGGCGAGGATACGCAGGCGCGTCGGCTCGCCCGCCGCGCGCAGGACGTCCACAGCCTGATCCGCGTCATCGACATGGGGATATAAAGATATCTTTATATCCTTATGGCAAGGGAATTCGCCCCGTAAACCACCGTATTTTACGGTGGCGGCGCGGTCCTAAGCGGGCTGCCAGAGCTCCAGCTTCACGCCGGCCGGGTCCATGAACCAGGCGAACTTGCCGTAGCCTTCGTGGTCCTCGCGGCTCAACGGGGTCTCGCCCGCGGCGGCGGCGGCGGCCAGCAGGCCGTCGAGGTCGTCCACGATCAGGTTGATCATGAAGGGCTGTTCCGACGGCTTGAAATGGTCGGTGTCCGCCTTGAACAGGGTGACCTGGGTGACGCCGACCTTGGGGTGCTCGAACATCGCGCCGCCCCAGTCGGTGAACTTCACGCCCAGAACCCGTGAATACCAGTCCTTCACAGCCGCCTGATCGGCGGCCTTGTAGAATATGCCGCCCAGTCCGATCACCGCCGCCATCGTCGTCTCCGTCTGTGTCTGCCGACCGTGGGTATTCGTCCCGGGCGTCACCGTAAATCACCGTATTTTACGGTGGCGCGCTATTCACCCGAACGGGTGAGGCCACGCCCCCGAAACCTGGAACATATAGGGAACACAGAAGCCGCTGTCAAACCCGGGAAAAGTCCACTCACGAAGCCCCTTACGGCCAAGCTCTTCACGCGCCGATCACGAATAGCTCAGATCGGGCCGCATTTCCGTCACAGTGCGGCCAAAGCTCGGCCGTGGGCAAGGCGCGACCTGATCGCCGTTCGATCCTCGAATTTTCTTCTCCGCCCGCCCTTCCCCGGAATGCCAGCCCCCGGGGATCGCAGAAGGAGGGGACCCGTTCGCCAGTCTGGACGGGGGATGAGGGGACCGCGCTCGATCCCTGCGCCGTGAAGTCACCGCTCAGCACGGCAAGACGGAGCGCGGTCCCCTTCTCTGCTTTTTTGCGAGCAACTTTGTCGGGACCCGCGCCGGCCGGTCGTCCTATGCTTGCCATTCGAGGAGACCGACATGCGCTACATGATGATCGTGAAGGCCACCGCGTCCAGCGAGAAGGGCGTCATGCCGACGGCCGAGCAGTTCGCCTGTATGGGCGCCTACAACGAAGAGCTGTCCAAGGCCGGAGTGCTGGTCGACCTGTCCGGCCTGCAGTCGACCACGCACGGCATGCGCATCCGTTTCGACGGCGGCAAGAAGACCGTGCTGGACGGGCCGTTCACCGAGTTCGAAGGAGCTGATCGCCGGCTATTGGATCATCAATGTGAAGTCGCCGCAGGAGGCGCGCGAGTGGGCGCTGAAGGCGCCGAACCCCGCGCCCGACGGCGAGGTGGGGGAGATCGAACTGCGGCGGTTCTTCGAGCCGGAAGACTTTCCGAGCGAGCTCGTCGAGTCGGTGAAGGACCTCGACTATCCCAACAAGCTGAAGCGGCCGTGATCGGGCGTAAAATGAGTCCACGGACACACACGGACACACACGGAAGAGAAGAAAGATTGCCCACGAAAATCACGAACGCCACTCACTGAGCGGCGTGCAGGATAACCTTCAAAGCGGCGCAAAGCGCCGCAATCCAATTCCTCTTTTTGTGCTTTTCGTGGGCCAATCAAAACCCGGGCCGGCCAAGTGCGCGACGCCATCCGTGTGCATCCGTGTGGGTCCGTGGACTCTCTATCCTTACGGTATCGGCGTCGCCAACGGCTTGCCGTCCAGGAACGCCGACAGGTTCTGCAGCAAGAGCGCCAGCATGCGTTGCACCGAGTTCGGTGGTGGCGCCGGCCGTATGGGGGGTGAGGATGGTGTTGGGGACGTCGCGCCAGCGGTCGTAGGGGGTGGGTTCTTCCACGAAGACGTCGAGGGCGGCGGCGCCCAAGGCGCCGGACTTCAGCGCGGCGATGATCGCATCCTCGTCGATGATCTGGCCGCGCGAGACGTTGACGATCAGGCCGTCGGGGCCGACCGCCTCGATCACCGCGCGTGAAATCAGGCCGACGTTGGACGCATCGACCTTGGCGGCGATCACCAGGTTGTCGCACCATTTGGCAAGATCGAGCAGGCTGTCCATGCGCGCCCACGGCGCGTCAGGTTTCAGTCGCGGGCCCCACCAGCGCGTTTCCATGCCGATCAGTTCGCTGCGCCTAGCGAGGTCGTGGCCGATCAGACCCAGGCCGACGATGCCGGTCTTCTGGCCGCGCATGGCGCGCGTCAGGGTCTTCTTGCCGTCGATCCAAAGGCCGGAGCGGATCTCGCGGTCGCCCTGGACGATCTGGCGGCGCGCGCCGATGAGCAGGCCCAGCGCCATGTCGGCGACCTCCTCGTGGTTGGTCGCCGGCGCGTGAGAGAGTTGCAGGCCGCGGCCGCGCGCCCAATCGACGTCGATGCGGTCGTGGCCCGAGGTGAACACCGCGATCAGGCCCAGGTTGGGCAGGCTCTCGAGCAGCTTTTTGTCGAGCTCGAACTCACCCGCCACGACGACGGCGCGGATGTTATGCGCAGCCTCGGGCGGCGGGCCCTCCCAGAACCGGTAGACGGTGTAGTTGCCCTCGAGCAGCAGGCCGATGGGGCCCAGCAGCCGCTGCATGATCAGGATGGCGGGCTTGTCGGTCATGGGCGCACGTTCGCTCGGACGGGGATAGAATTGGGAACCACGGAAAACACGGAAATCACGGAAAGAAAAGAAGGATAAATCACGAACCACACGAACCACACGAACGCTGATCACGGAGCGTCGCGCCTAGCCTGCCTTAGGGCGGCGCGAAGCGCCGCAATACCAATTCTTGTTCGTGTGGTTCGTGTGGTTCGTGGTTCAAAACACTTCGCCAGCCACAAAAACAGAAAGGGCCGGACTTGCGTCCGGCCCCCTGCCGTCGGTGGTGTTTGGCGTGGCCTACCAGCGCCAGCGGACGCCCAGGCGGCCGGTGAAGCCGCTGGTCTTGCCGCCGAACTCGGTCTCGCCCTTGAGGAACCCTTCCAGGCCGTTCCACGAGGTGGTGGTGAACCCGAAGTCAGCCCGTTCGTAGGCGCCGGGCTTCAGGTCCTCGATGTCCATCTCACAGCCGGTGCAGCCGCCGCCGGTGATCATCGCCATCTTGTTCTTGCCGTCGAACTCCTGGGCCGCATAGAGGCCGACGTAGGGCAAGAGCTGTCCCCACTGGCCGCCGACCCGGGCTCCGATCGAGCCCCGGAGGCTCGTCGCATTGCCGAAGGTGAACACCGTGTCCTGGGCGGTGAAGTTGGCGTTGTCCAGGTGGGTGGAGGTCCAGGCCAGGTCGGCCAGCGGTTCGAAGTAGAGATGCGGCGTTCCGAACCGGAAGCCGGTCTCACCCTTGGCGCCCCAGGTGTCGCCCGAGAAGGTCTCCAGCGCCGGCACCGTGTGCATATTGGCCTTGATGTCATACCAGTCGCCCTTCACCAGCGCGTTGGCGAAGAAGGCCCCGGAGGTGAAGCCGGTGTAGGCGCCCACGTTCCAGCCGGTGATGTCGAAGGAGTTCTTGTCGAAGTGGAACACCGAGTTCTGCTCGAGGAACCCGCCGGTGAAGCCCCACAGCCAGTTCTTCGAGGTCCAGTTGTCCCCGCCCATCTGGAAGCCGCGCCAGTCTGAGTCGGTCGACAGGTTGGGTGAGAAGTTCATGCCCTGGACGTTGAAGGTCTCGGTCCTGTCGAGCTGCTCGCCGCCCACCTGGGCCTGGGCCCACATCTCCCAGCCTTCGCCGCGGGTCGGAGGCGCGGAGCCCCACATCGAGTCCCTGACCTCCTGTTCGCGCGCCGACCAGGCGTCGCCGGTCCTGCGCCAGAAGTCCTGGGCCATCTCCGGCGCCTTCAGCATCTCGAAGGCGGCCTGACCCGGCAGGGCCACGATGTTCCAGTCCACCGGGCCGGAGAAGAACTGCAGTTCGTACTGGATGAAGCCCTTCTGCTCGCCGCCCCAGGTGAAGTTCGACGCCGTGCCCGAGGCCGCGTGCACCACCGTGGTTCCCACGAAGTTCAGCGAACCGGGCGAACCCGGGTTCACATCGTGCACGACCAGCGAGGTCGAGCCGTTGGCTGCGCCGACGATCATCTCGTCGGAGGTGAGCGCTGTGGTCAGCGACGCATCGACCGCCAGGGTCGAACCCGCCAGGCCGTTCCAGACCGTGCCTACCCCGCCGTTGCCGTCCAGGATGAACACGTCGCCGGTGTGGCCGTTGCGCAGATCCACCAGGTTGGAGTTGTTGAACACCGTCACCCCGCTCCACACCACCGTGGTGGGCGTGGACGAGAACGGCGCCACCTCGATGATGCCGTGGTTGTTCACCACGTCGTTGCCGTAGCCGAAGTAGGAGTTGCCGTAGGCGAACCAGCGGCCCTGGTTGTTCAGGGTGTTGTTCGAGGTGTTCAGGATCGCATAGCCGTAGATCGAGCCCTTGTTCTCGATATAGACCGAGGCCCCGTAGGCGCCGATGGCGAAGCCATTGCCGCCCATGATGCTACCCTTGTTGTAGAGGTAGCTGCCTTCGCTCGAGTCCAGGATCACGCCGCCAAAGGCGCCGTAGACGTGGCCAAAGTTGTAGACCTCGGCGTGGCCGCCGATGCTCTCGGCGACGATGCCCGGGCCTTCGTAGGCCTCGATCGTACCGGTGTTGACCACCACGGCGTAGGTGTCGGCGCCGATGCTCTCGGCAAAGGCGCCGGCGGATTCGAAGCCGTAGGTCCGGATCAGGCCGCCGTTGTAGATGAAGGCGGTGCCGCCGATCGCACCGGCGAAGATGCCGTCGGAGTAGTCGCCGTGCGTCCGGATCTCTCCGTAGTTATAGACGTTGGCGTTGCCGTTGTAGGTTTCCGCGACCACGCCCGGTGCGTCAAAGCCGTAGGTGAACACGCCGCCGGTCACCGTCACATTGACGTCGCCGTTGTAGGTCTTCGCGAAGATGCCGGTCGAGTAGTCGCCGTAGGTCACCACCTCGTCCGAGGTCACATTGACGTCGCCGTCGTAGGCGATGGCGTCGATGCCGTCGGAACGGTAACCGTCGGTGCGCACCAGGCCGGTATTGTTTACCGTCGCGCCATAGTAGCCATAGGCGCTGATGCCCGGCGCGAAGTCGCCCGATGTCTGCACATAGTGCGAGGTGACGTTGGCCGCGCCGTTCGGCGCGACCGCCATAATGCCGGTGGCGAACTCGCCGTAGGTTTTCACCGTGCCGGAGTTCACGTTCACGCCGTCACTGCCGTACGCGTAGATGCCTTCGGAGTGATAGCCGGACGTCTTCACATAGTCCGAGTTGATCGTCGTCGTGCCGTTGTAGCTGTAGCCGTGCACGCCGTCGGAGTAGGCGCCGACAGTGATCACCGTGTCGGAGTTCACCGTCACATTGCCGTTGCGGCTCTCCGCATAGATGCCGGTCGAATAATTGCCCTTGGTGTACACGAAGACAGAGTTGACCGTCGTGTTGCCGTTCAGGCTGCGGGCGCCGATGCCGTCGGAGTGGTCGCCGTAGGTCTTCACCTCATAGGAGGTGACCAGGGCGTCGCCGCCGGCTTCCACCTCAATGCCGTACGAGTAGTTGCCCAGCGTTCTGACGTAGGTCGAGGCGACCGAGACACTGCCGTTGGTCGAAGCGGCGAAGATGCCGGCGGCGTAGTCGCCATCGGTCAGCACCGTGCCGCTGGTGACGCTGACGTTGCCGTTATAGGTCTCCGCGACAATGCCGTCCGCGGACTCGTAATAGGTGTGCACCGCGCCCGAGATGACCGTGACCGGCCCGTTGTGGCTTTCGGCGACGATGCCGTCGCTGCCGAAGCCGTAGGTCACGACGAGGTTCGACTTCACGTAAGTCGAGTTGTAGCCCGACGCGTAAATGCCGATCGAGTACGCGCCGTGGGTGATCGCGTTGCCGGAGTAGACCGCGACCGTGTCGGACGCGGTCACGCCCGTGTTGAGGGCGAACACAGCGTCGGACTTGTAACCGTAGGTGACCGACGTGCCAGAGTTCACGACAACCGGCCCGCCCGCCGCGGCGTAGATGCCGGCCGAGTAGTTGCCGAGCGTCTTGACTATGGTCGACGTCACGGTCACGCCGCCGGCGGACGAGACGGCGTAGATACCGTCCGACTTGTAGCCCTTGGTGTAGGCCGTGCCGCTGGTGACCGTGGCGTTGCCGAGTCCGGACACCCACACACCGGGCGAATAGGCTCCGGTGGTCTCGACCGAGCCCACCGTGATGGTCGTGTCGCCGTTGTCCGAGCCGGCCTTGCCCGCGCGGACGCCGTCGGTGAAGTTGCCGGTCGTGTAGATCTCGCCGGCGGTGATGTTGGTCGCGCCGGTCGTGTAGGTGACGACGCCGGCGCCCTCATACGGGTTGGTGGCGTCGTATTGATGGACGATGACGTTGCCGACATCGACCGTCACGCCGCCGTCGGCGACGCTTTCCGCATAGACGCCAAACGCGAGGTTGCCGATAACTTCGGTCGTCCCGTCGACGGTGACGCTCACGTTGTCTTCGCTTTCAGCGATGATGCCGATTGCGCCGGGCCCGGTGATGCTGCGGGCGTACACGTTGCCGCCCACCGACACGGTCACGCCGTAGTCGCCCACGGCTTCGACGCCGACGGCGACGCTGGCGCCCGAGAGGGCCGAGACATTGCCGCCCACGCTGACATCGGCATTGCCGCCCTCAGCGAGGACGCCGACGGCTTCTCCGTTGACGGCGGTGGCGCTGACGTCCCCGGTGACCGTGACGCTGGCGACGCCGCCGGCGGTCCCGTCGGCGTCGGCGTAGACGCCCGTCGCGGCGGCCGAGGCTGCAGCGGTCACGCTGCCGCCCACGGACACCGTGACGTTGCTGTAGCCGCTGGTCGCGAGGACGCCCGTAGCGCTGCCGTCGGTCGCGATCGCCAGAACGTTGCCGCCCACCGTGGCGCTGTTTCTGCCGGAGGACGTCACCGATACACCGATCGCAGAGTACTCGCCCTCGACCGTGACGTTGCCGCCGACGTACGCGCCCGCATAGAAGCCCCCGAGTTCGCCCTTGACCGTGACGCCGATGGCGTTGCCGTCCGGCGCGATCGCATAGACGTCGCCGTCAACGCCGGCGCCGGCATAGCCGGTGCTGACCGCACTGACGCCGGTCGCGTCGCCGAACTTCGAATAGGCCGTGACCGTGCCGCCGACGAGGACGTGGACGTCGTCGCCGCTCGCCGTGACGCCGGTCGCGTCGCCGTTGAGGGCGATCGCTGTAACATCTCCCCCAACCGTCACATTGGCATAGGACGGCCCGAGGACCTCGACGCCGATGGCGTCGCCATAGGCCTGGGCCCCAACGCTGCCCGTCACATTCACCGTCCCGCCGGCCGGGCCGCTGGCGTACACGCCGGTCGCGTCGCCGAGTTCGGAGATCGCGGTCACATTGCCGCCGACGCTCACGTAAGCGGCGCCCGTCTCAGAATAGGCGTACACGCCCGTCGCCTGCCCAAGAACCGCCCTGGCTTCGACGTCACCACCGACGACGGTCTTCGAATAGCCCGTCGAATAGTTGTAGATGCCGGTCGCGTTGATGTCGCCGCCTGCGTAGACGTTGCCGACGACGGTCACGTAGCCGTCGGCGGTGCTCTGCATCTGCACGGCCGTGGCGTTGCCGGCGACCGATAGCGCGACGGCGTTGCCGCCGATGAAGATCGAGCTGTCGCCCTTCACATAGACGCCCACGGCGTCGCCCGAATGGGTGGCGTCCGCAAAGACGTTCCCGCCGACGTGCACGGTGACATAGCCGCCCTCGGCGTCGACGCCCATCGCGCCGGTGTAGCCCACTGCGGCCACGCCGCCGGCATAGACCTGGTTGGTCCCGCCGGCGTCGCTCGTATAGCTGTGCATGCCGACGGCGTTGCCCGTGTACGAGCGCGCGTAAACGTCGCCGACCACATGGCTCGAGATGTCGCCCGTCACATTGCCGTAGAAGCCGAACGTCTTGGTCGCCGCACTGGTGGTCGAAATCGCCACCACATTGCCGCCCACATAGGCGTAGCCGCCCGTGCCGACGATGCCCACTCCATAGGTATCGCCCGGTGAATAGGCGCCCACGCTGCCGCCGACGTGGATGTTGCCGTAGCCTTCGATCGCAACGCCGATCGCCCCGGCGTAGCCGCGCGCGACGACGTTGCCTTCGATGGTGATGTCGCCCGACCCGACAGCGGCTTCCGTCAACGCGCCGGCCGCGATGCCCTGCGCGTTCGCCGCATAGACGTCGCCGCCGACATAGAGGGTGACGTTGCCGCCGGAGCTGACGCCCGCGACGCCGAACGTCGTGCCGTTCGCGCCCATGACCGAGACGCTGCCGTCGATGTGGCCGCTGACGTCGCCCGTGACGTTGCCGTAGAAGCCGTCCGACTTGGCCGACGGGTCCGTGTAGTCCGAGACTACGGTGATGTTGCCGCCGACAAAGGCGTAGCCGCCCGTGCCCACGATCGCCACGCCATAGGCGTTGCCGTTCGAGGAATAGGCGCCCACGCTGCCGCCGACGTGAATGTTGCCGTAGCCTTCGATCGCAACGCCGATCGCCCCGGCGTAACCGCGCGCGACGACGTTGCCTTCGATGGTGATGTCGCCCGACCCGACAGCGGCTTCCGTCAACGCGCCGGCCGCGATGCCCTGCGCGTTCGCCGCATAGACGTCGCCGCCGACATAGAGGGTGACGTTGCCGCCGGAGCTGACGCCCGCGACGCCGAACGTCGTGCCGTTCGCGCCCATGACCGAGACGCTGCCGTCGATGTGGCCGCTGACGTCGCCCGTGACGTTGCCGTAGAAGCCGTCCGACTTGGCCGACGGGTCCGTGTAGTCCGAGACTACGGTGATGTTGCCGCCGACAAAGGCGTAGCCGCCCGTGCCCACGATCGCCACGCCATAGGCGTTGCCGTTCGAGGAATAGGCGCCCACGCTGCCGCCGACGTGAATGTTGCCGTAGCCTTCGATCGCAACGCCGATCGCCCCGGCGTAACCGCGCGCGACGACGTTGCCTTCGATGGTGATGTCGCCCGACCCGACGGCGGCTTCCGTCAACGCGCCGGCCGCGATGCCCTGCGCGTTCGCCGCATAGACGTCGCCGCCGACATAGAGGGTGACGTTGCCGCCGGAGCTGACGCCCGCGACGCCGAACGTCGTGCCGTTCGCGCCCATGACCGAGACGCTGCCGTCGATGTGGCCGCTGACATCGCCCGAAACGTTGCCGTAGAAGCCGTCCGACTTGGCCGAGGGGTCCGTGTAGCCCGAGACGACGGTGATGTTGCCGCCGACAAAGGCGTAGCCGCCCGTGCCCACGATCGCCACGCCGTAGGCGTTGCCGTTCGAGGAATAGGCGCCCACGCTGCCGCCGACGTGAATGTTGCCGTAGCCTTCGATCGCAACGCCGATCGCCCCGGCGTAACCGCGCGCGACGACGTTGCCTTCGATGGTGATGTCGCCCGACCCGACAGCGGCTTCCGTCAACGCGCCCGCCGCGATGCCCTGCGCGTTCGCCGCATAGACGTCGCCGCCGACATAGAGGGTGACGTTGCCGCCGGAGCTGACGCCCGCGACGCCGAACGTCGTGCCGTTCGCGCCCATGACCGAGACGCTGCCGTCGATGTGGCCGCTGACATCGCCCGAAACGTTGCCGTAGAAGCCGTCCGACTTGGCCGAGGGGTCCGTGTAGTCCGAGACGACGGTGATGTTGCCACCGACAAAGGCGTAGCCGCCCGTGCCCACGATCGCCACGCCGTAGGCGTTGCCGTTCGAGGAATAGGCGCCCACGCTGCCGCCGACGTGAATGTTGCCGTAGCCTTCGATCGCAACGCCGATCGCCCCGGCGTAACCGCGCGCGACGACGTTGCCTTCGATGGTGATGTCGCCCGACCCGACAGCGGCTTCCGTCAACGCGCCCGCCGCGATGCCCTGCGCGTTCGCCGCATAGACGTCGCCGCCGACATAGAGGGTGACGTTGCCGCCGGAGCTGATGCCGGCCACGCCGAACGTCATGCCATTCGCCGCCTTGGCGTAGACGTCGCCGACGATGTGCGCGCCGACGTCGCCCGTCGCGTTGCCGTAGAATCCTTCAGCGTTGCCCGTACCGGTGGAAATCGCCGTGACGTTGCCGCCAACGTAGGCGTACCCGTCCACGCCGCCGACCTGAACGGCGATGGCGTTCCCAGTGGCGAAGGCGCTGGCGTTTCCACCGATGTGGACCGTATTGTCGCCGGCCGAGTAAACCCCGATGGCATCGCCCGCCGTAGCAATGGCGGTCACGTCGCCGGTGATCCCGATTGAGATGTTCCCGCCCCCGGCCACCACGCCGTAAGCGCCCGCGCCGCCCTTGACGTAGACGCTGCCGCCGACGGTGACGGTGTTGTCGTAAGAGGTGACAGACTCGACGCCGACCGCAATGCCCTGGGTCGCTGTCACCGTAACGTCGCCACCGACGTCGATGTCCACCGAGCCGGCGTAGTTCTGCGCTACGATTCCGACACCTTCCGTGTAGCCGTGGACGGTGACGTTGCCGGAGACCGTGACGTCGACGTAGGTTCCGGCGTTCGCGACCGCGTTGCCGGCCACGGCGACGACGCCCGTGGCCGTTCCCTGGCTGGAATAGGCGCCGACGTTGCCGCCGACGGTAACCCCGGCGTTGTGATTATAGATCGTCTTGTCATAGACGCCCGTGGCGCCGAGATCGCCGGTCGCCGAAACGCTGCCTTCAACGAACACATAGCTGCCGTTGAGGCTCGAGGAACTCGACGCCCAGTGCGACGCCGTTCATCGCCGTGACGCTCACGCTGCCGTAGACTCTGGCCGACGCGATGTTCGACCCGACCGTAATGATGCCGGTCGCGTTGCCGCCGCCGTTGCCCGCATAGCCCGATGCGACGGTCACGTTGCCGTAGACGGTCGTATAGGCGTTGTTGGCCGACGACGTCTTGACCCCGAGCGCGCCGGAGTAGCCGGTTACGCTGACGTTGCCATAAATCTTCTGTGTGTCGTCGAAGGTCGCGGCGGACGTGACGCCGGTCGCATAGCCGCTGATATTGGTCAGCGCGACGTCGCCGCGAACCGTGGTGTAGGCCGTTCCAAATTTTGCATAGGCGGAGATACCGGTCGCCGTGGTGTTACCGCCGAACGCCGAAATCCCGTAGGTAAAGATGCCTACATTCCCGTCGGACGTGGTCGCCTTGATGGAGTTCGCCCCCGACACGCTGCCGAAGTTCGTGATGTAGACGCTGCCGCCGTTGATCGCGTCTCCGTACAGGCCGATGCTGTTCCCGAACACCGTGCCGGAATTCGTGATGAAGACGTTGCCGCCGGCCGACGTATAGGCCCCGACCCCCACGTTTGTGGCGTTGATGGTGGAACCGGCGTCAATAAGAACGCTCGCGTAAGCGTTAGCCGCCTGGTTCTCCAGGAACACGCCGTTGGTCGCGACCGGGTCGGCGCCCGACCCGAGGGTGACGACCACCGGGTTGCCGCTGTTGTCGACGTAGGTGATGCCCGAGGGATAGCCGCCTGGCGCGCAGGTGACCTGGTCGACGCCGCCGCTGGCGACCAGCGGTCCGCACTCGTTCGTGGCCCAGGCCGTGCCTGGCGCGCCGAGGGAGAAGACGGCGATCGAACAGCCGAGCGCCGTGCCCAGTAGCAGGCCGGCGCGGGTCGCCGCCCCGCTACGCTTGAGGGTGAACGCCGTGGCGGCGACGGAAGACGGGCTCGTCCGGGAAACGCGCTTGGTCATGGGTGACCCCCTCAGGATCGCCGCGCGGAATGCACGGCGTGACGCCACGGCCGCGCCGCGCGTCGAACACCGTTATGTCGCCTGGAAAATCCCTGAATTCAATACGCAGACGAACGCGTTCGTCAGACCGAAGTCATGCACGCAGGGCGTATTGGGGAATAATCGCGCCGCGTTGCCTCTGGATTTCCTGGGTTTTTTCCCTGGTCCGGCCCTCAGCCTCAGTCCGCAATCGCAACTCACCTTTTGCGATAATTTTCCTTCGTTGCGCGAACACCTCACCGGGAAAGGCGCACGAACAACAAGACCTTACGGCAACGCTTCGCGCCCGCCTTATGGTCAAGCTAACGCCGCGCCCGCCTTCGCCGAGGCTTCGGCGGGCAAGCCGTCGACTCTCTCAGGCCCGCGCGAATTTCTGGAATTTGATCCGGTGCGGGATCAGGCTGTCGGCGCCGAGGCGGCGTTTCTTGTCTTCCTCGTAGGCTTCGAAGTTGCCTTCGAACCACTCCACGTGGCTGTCGCCTTCGAAGGCCAGAATGTGGGTGCACAGGCGGTCGAGGAACCAGCGGTCGTGGCTGATCACCACCGCGCAGCCGGCGAAGTCCTCCAGGGCGTCTTCCAGCGCCTGCAGGGTCTCGATGTCGAGGTCGTTGGTCGGTTCGTCGAGCAGGATGACGTTGCCGCCCTCCGCCAGGGTCTTGGCCAGGTGCACGCGGTTGCGCTCGCCGCCGGACAGCTGGCCGACCTTCTTCTGCTGGTCGCCGCCCTTGAAGTTGAAGGAGCCGACGTAGGCGCGCGAGGGGATTTCGCGGCTGCCGACCTTCATGATGTCGAGGCCGCCGGAGATTTCCTCCCAGACGTTCTTGGACCGATCGAGGCTGTCGCGGCTCTGGTCGACGTAGGCGAGCTTCACCGTCTCGCCGAGGCGGATGGTTCCCGCGTCGGGCCTCTCCTGGCCGGTGATCAGGCGGAACAGGGTCGACTTGCCGGCGCCGTTCGGGCCGATGACGCCGACGATGCCGCCCTGGGCGGCAGCTTGAACGCAGAGCTCCTTGAACAGGACCTTGTCGCCGTAGTCCTTCTCCAGGCCCTCGACCTCGAGCACCACATTGCCGAGCCGCGGACCGGGCGGGATCTGGATCGTGGCGAAGGTCTGGTTTCTCGCGCTCGGCCGCGTTGCACCATGTCGTCGAAGGCCGCGAGACGCGCCTTGGACTTGAACGCCGCGCCGCGGGCGACGAGCGCACCCATTCCAGTTCGCGAGCCATGGCGCGCTTGCGTGCCTCGCTCTCGGCTCTCCTCGACGGCACGCGCTTGGCCTTCTGCTCCAGCCAGGCGGAATAGTTGCCCTCGTACGGAATGCCCTTGCCGCGATCGAGCTCGAGCGTCCACTTGGTCACCTGATCCAGGAAATAACGGTCGTGGGTGACCAGGATTACGCAGCCGGGGAATTTCTCCAGGTGATGCTGCAGCCACGCCACGCTCTCGGCGTCGAGGTGGTTGGTCGGTTCGTCGAGCAGCAGCATGTCGGGCTTCGACAACAGCAGACGCGCCAGCGCCACGCGGCGCCGCTCGCCGCCCGACAGGTTCGACACGCTCGACTCGTCGGGCGGACAGCGCAATGCGTCCATCGCCATCTCGATGCGGCTGTCGATGTCCCACAGGTCGCCCGCGTCGAGCTTTTCCTGCAGCCGGGTCATCTCCTCCATCAGTTCGTCGGAGTAGTCTTCGCCGAGCTTGGCGGCGACATCGTTATAGGCGTCGAAGATCTTCTTCTCGTCGCACCAGGCGATGACGTTACCCCAGACATCGAGCGACGCGTCGAGCTGGGGCTCCTGCTCCAGGTAGCCCATCTTGGTCCCGTCGGCGGCCCGCGCCTCGCCGGAGAATTCCTTGTCGATCCCGGCCATGATCTTCAGCAGCGTCGACTTACCCGAGCCGTTGACGCCCACCACCCCGATCTTGGCGTCCGGATAGAAGCTGAGCCAGATGTTCTCGAACACCTTCTTGCCGCCGGGAAAGGCCTTGGTCAGGCCTTGCATCTGAAAAATGTACTGGGCGGCCATGGGCGAACGCTCGCGGCTGGAGGTGGCGTTACGGTGGGTAACGGGGGAGACGCGGGGATTTAGCGACGCGGGGGCGTCAGGGGAAGGGGTCAATCGCCGTCGATGATGGCGCCGCTCGCTCCGGCGGCTCCTCCAGCAACCCGAAGTCCACCAGCTTCAGCACCAGGGACCGCTCCAGGCCGATGCCGGTCCGCGTCTCGATCTCACTGATGGCGTCTTCGGTCGGACGGCCGTCGAAGACGTGGAGCAGAGCCAGGACCAGGTTGGGGACGTCGATGGGGTCGAAGGGACTGTAGGTGGCGACGCGGGTGGTCTGGGGACCGGCGCGGACGATGTTCATGGCGCCGGCTTCGAGGCGCGGCGGCAGGGTGTCGGAGGTCAGCCTGGCGAAGGCCTCGCGGATCAGTTGCGCGAGGGCGTGGACGCGCGGACCGGCGATGGCCAGGGCCTCGGGCCACGACAACGCGTCCACCAGGTCCGCGGCGCGACGGAAATACTCGGCCTCGCGACCGGCCCAGGCGCCCCAGAGCTTGGCGTAGGCGACAGGTTCGACCTTGTTGTCCAACGCCTCGGGCGTCAGCGTGTCGCGGCGGCCCGACCATGCGGCGGAGTCGGTAACGTCGCGCAGGGCCGCATCGCCCAATCCAAGCTGAAGCGCGCACCAGACTTTCAGGTCCGCCTCGAGCTCTTCCAGCATCGGCTGCAACGACTGACGCCAGAAGGTGCGCGCGGTCTTGCCGCGCACATGCTTGCAAAACCAGGTGGTGCAGATCGCGTTGCGATGGCGCCAGACGCCGCACCCGCCGCCGTCCTGGATAAAATAGGGACAGGTCATGGCGGGGCTGCGCCCGAAGGAGTCGCTGATGTCGTCGTAGAGGCGGGCGTAGACCGGCGCCTTGCCCACGCCCAACGGCGTGACGGCGACGCGCTCGTCGAGCCTGAGTTCGAGCACCGCGCGGCCGGCCGCGCCGCCGGGGGTCGCATCGTTCAGGATGCGGCCGACCAGATAGTTGGGAAGCTCGGGCACGTAGGTGCAGCACTTCACCGCCGGATCGAAGAAGGTTGCGCGCGGGTCCGGCGGCTCGGCGCCCTTGGCGCACATGGCGCAGTCACTGCAGGTGGCGCGGGTCTCGCGCGGGATGCCACCGCCCAGCAAGTCGCCGAGCCAGCGGGCATAGAGTTCGGGCAGGGGTTCGTAGGAGGTCGCGGAAACGGCCGGGGCGTCGCTCATTCGATCGGGGCCACGTCGCCGGGCGGCGTTACTTCGGGCCCTTGGTGGGATCGGGCGGGCTCTTGATCGCTTTGGTATCGGCCTCGACGCCGTGCCGCGTTAGAGTGTTCGGGTCGCTCTTGGGCGGGGTTGAACGACCCTTTTTCTTGGCCTTCTTGTAGCTCGCCTTCCCGAACGTCTGCGGGTCCTTGGAGGCGCTTTCCATCGCGCCGAGTTGAACCTGGACGCCGCCGGCAGGCTGGATGAGAACGTCCGCACCTAGGGCCTTGCCGTCCGCCGCGGGGTGAAGCGCCAGCGCGAGCGACAGCAGATAGTCGGAAATCGGCATGGTCGGCGTCTCCCCGGACTCCCGGTCACGCCCACCCTAGTCCTACCGCGGGTCTCTGACCAGATAACGACGTTATCGACCTCAGTAGAACACGTTCTTGTTCGGGTTCGATTTCGATGCGCCCGACTTCACCGGCCCGCCGCCGGCGCTCGCCGCGCCCGGCTTCCGGAACACACCCGCGAACCGCGCCCCTCCCCCGCACTGGCCGTTGTCCTTGGCCGCGAGGTACGGCCCGATCAGGCGCAGGTCGACGCGGCAGCCGGAGGGGTCGGCGGCGGCGAATTCGATGGCGTCGCCGACGGGCTGGGCCACGCCGCTCATCTTGCCGGCGGGCGGCGGGGCGACCGGCGTCGCGTCGGGCGTGGCGGACTGGGCGGCGTCGCCGACCGGGGTCGCGGGCTTGGGCGCGGCGGCGGCGTTGGGAACGGGTGCGGTTCCGTCGGCGACCAGGGCGTTGTCGCGGACCGCCAGCGTGATCACGGCGTCGCCCAGGCGCCAGGTCCCGGCCCAGGTCTCCAGCGGCGGCGTTGCGCTAACGGTCATTTCGGCGATCTCGGCCGGCTTGACCCAGCCGGCGCTGCCGCCGCCCTTGCCGGGGAAGAAGGCGCAGACGTAGGGGCCGTTGGCGACGCCGGTCATCACCGTGTCGCCCTTCATGACATAGGCCTTGGCCTGGCAGGCCGGACCGTCGGAGGGACAGCCGTCGCCGTGGTCGGTGACGAAATGGACCTCGGATGCCGTGATCTTGGCCACGCCGGGGTTGGCGGTCTCGGTCAGGAAGCCGTCGGTGTTGCAGGTCAGGCCGGGCACCAGCACCGGCGCGGCGGGGTTTTCGCGGGGGGCCTGGGTGGTGGTGAGCTGGCCCTGAGACTTCTCGTCGCGCGAGCGGTGACAGGCGGCCGCGGCCAGGCAGAGGGCGGCGATCAGGACGGCGCGGGCGGTGGGGCGAACGGACACGCGGGAGGCTCCGGTAACGGGCATGGCGACAGGCGCAAGACTAGGGAGACTCTCGGCCGCGCGCCAGCAACGGGGTATGAGGCTTTTGTCATGATCGCGCCCAAGCTTGGCGGTGATGTGGCGGGACGGACACTCCGCGAGCCGGTGGCCCTAAAGATTCCGCCGGCTGGATGTTGAAGCGGCGGAGGCCGCCGGCGCGGGCGATGGCGGCGGCGACGTCGGGGCGATGCTTGATCGCGTCGAGCCGGCTGGTCACCGGATCGGCCGCCAGCGCCGCCGGCGGCGCGTCGTAGTCGGCGAGCTGCAGCAACGCGTCCTCGCGACGTGCGGGGTCGTTGAGGCGGCGGATCATGGCGGCCGCGGCGCCATCCAGGTCGCCCATGCACGCCAGGGTGTCGAACAGGGCGCGCGGGTGATCGAGCTCATGGGCGCGCATGAAGTCGAGATCCGCCGCCCCGTCACCGGCGCGGTGAGTCAGCGCAAGCGCGCAGGCGCGCGCGAACCGCATCTCCATCTCACCGTAAGGACTGACCCCGCGGCCGGGTTCGGCGAACGCCTCAAGCGTTTCCAGCGCATCGGCGCCGTGGCCGGTCGCGTTCTGGTATTCGGCGAGGTTGATCACCTGACTGACGTCGCGCGAGCCCTGCTCCTTGCCGGCCGCCGCCTTGCGGTAGACCGCCACCGCCTCGTCGTAGCGCCCGAGCGCGAGCAGGGTGCGGGCGCGTACGTCGGACCACCAGGGCAGGCGGTCGTCGCGGTCCGAAAAGGCGGAGGGATCGTCGATCCGCGCGCCCACCGAATTGATCAGTGCGAGCGCTTCCTGGTAGCGTCCGATCAGGCGCAGGTCGCTTGCGGTCTCGACGACCGCGCCCAACAGGTCTTTGTGCGCGGCCAGGATGGCGCGATCGGAAACCAGGCGGCGCTCGACCAGGGATCGAAGATCGGGATCGCTGCTAAAGGCCGTGCGCAGGCGCGCGTCGACGCTGGCCCGCTCGATCGCGTCGGGCGAGTTGAGTTTTAAGACCAGGGCCTTGGCGCCGGCGAGGTCGCCCTTGTCAGCGAGGATGTGGGCATATTCGACGCGATAGTAGTCGTTGGAGGCGAAAGGCTCTTCGGGGCGATAGGCGTCGGCGGCGAGCACTTTGAGCAGGCGCTCGCGCAACGCGGCTTCCTTGCCGGCGGTCACGGTTCTCTGCAGCTGCGCCATCCACCGGTACGGCATCGCGTTCAGCACTTCCGGGCGTGAGGCCGCCAGAAGCTCGACGGTGGCGACCGCCGCCTCGTTCTGCTTGGCGTCGAGTTCGAGCGCGAACCGCATCTTCCAAACTTCCGGCGTCGCGCCGGCAAGCGTCGTGCCGTGGACCGCGTAAGCATAGGCGCGGTCGCGGTCAGTCCCGATTTCGCAACCGGCTGCGATGGCGTAGGCCAAGGCGGCGATGTCGGGGCGCAGGACCTTTTCCGCCGGTGCATCGATCAGCGGCAGGATGATCTCGAGCGCCTTGGGGCAATCTTTGTCGTCGGCGGCCGTGGCGGCGGCGCGAAGCCGATCCATGGGCGATTGAGTGGGTTCGCCCGCCCCGGCGTGAGAGGATACGCCTAACGAAACGGAAGCCAAGACGCCGGCCGCCAAGGCCGTCCTCCACCACGCCATAACGCAACCTCCCCCGAGAAACCGCGCAGCTTGATGGCCTGACGACCGAAAATGCAAGCCCAGGGTGAGGCCTGCTCAGCTGACCTCGATCAACTCCACCTCGCCGCCCGCGACCGTGGCGACGTCGCCGACCGACTTGCCGAGCAGCGCCTGGGCCAGGGGCGAGACCCAGGAGACCGTTCCCGCCTTCGGGTCGGCTTCGTCTTCGCCGACGATGCGGAAGGATTGGCGGCGACCGTCTTCGCGTTCGACGCCGACGCGGTCGCCGAACTGGACGACGGTCTTGGCGGAGTCGCGTTCGGTGAGTTGGGCGGACGCGCGCCTCGCCTGCCAGTAGCGCAGGTCGCGCACGGCGCGGGCGAGCGCGGTGCGGTCGGCCTGAACGTCCTCGCCGCCGGCGCGGGCGGCGTGGTAGGCGGACTGGGCGGTCGCGAACTCGGCGTCTATGGCGGCCAAGCCCTCGGCGGTAACCAGGTTCGGATGCGGCGAGATCGGGCGGTCCGGCAGGTCAGCCGCATGCGCCTCGACGTCGGTTTCCTTGGTGAATGCGACGCTCATGGGGCGCAGCATAACCCGATTGCGGCGGAACGGGCGCCGGGGCGCCGCGGTACGGCCAAGGTAGACTTGCCGAGCGGAGGCTAGGAGACTGGGGGCGCCTCAGGATCGGAAGCACCTCATGAAAAACGGGCTCGCTCTCTCTGCCGCCGCCGGCGTTTTCGCCTTGTCCGCCCTGCCTGCGTTCGCCGCGGACGACGGGCCGCTGGCGCCGGCGCGGGACGGCAAGGGCCAGTGCTTTCAGCCCAACGCCGACGCCAAGACCTGCGCCTCGATCGCCTGGTACGGTTGGGACGACAAGGGCTATCTCACCAACCACCTCGAGGTCGCCCTGCCGTCGAAGGACGCGGCGGTGGTGATGAGCGTCGACAAGTCCGCCGCGATCAAGGACGGCGCCGTGTGCAGCCCGATCCGCGTCGAGGACATCGTCGAGGCGAAGTTCAGCATCAACGGCGCGCCCGCCGACGACGCGACCACCGATCACCTGCGCCAAGCGGTGGCCAACGGCTGGGCCGGCGTCGACGGCACGCTGGTGTGTGTGACGTTTACGGCGGACGGCGACGGCTTCCGCGCGGACGAGACCATGAACGGGACGGCGCGGCCGGATCTGACGCAGCGGGTCATCTGGGTCGGCAAGGACGACGGGTGGAAGGTCGCGCGCTAGGAAGTGAAGAGAGCTCCACGGACTCAATTCTTTTTTTCCGCCGGCGTCGTGCGGCCCATGACGGCGAGCATCAAGCCCGCCATCCCTAGCGGGATGAGGAAATAGAACAGGCGATAGCCGACGAAGGCCGCGGCCAGGGGGGCGCGGTCGACGTGGGGCAAGAGCGTCAGCAGCACGCTCTCGAACACGCCGGCGCCGCCCGGCACGGACGAGACCACGCCGGTGACGGTGGCCACCGCGAAGGCGCCGGTGAAGGCGCTGAAGCCGATCAGGGCGCTGGGCAGCAACACCCAGGGGATCAGCACGGTCAGCACATTGTCGACCACGCCGATGGTCACCTGGGCGAGCGCCCACTTCCACGTGGGCAGCACGAACGTGTGGCCGAGCATGCTGAGTACGCCGCGCACGCTGGCGCACAGGATCACATAGGCGGGAATGGCGAGCAGCAGGACGACGCCCAGGACGCGGGCGAGCTCGTGCGGCATGTGCACCGCGTGCAGCCGCCACGCCGGCGCGGTCAAGAGGCCGCCGCCCGCGATGCCGGCCATGCCGAGGCTGAACGAGACGTTGGTGAAGGCGGTGACCTTGACGATCTCCACCAGGGTTACGCGGTGGGCGGCGTAGACTTTCAGACGGACCGCGGCGCCCACCACCACCGCCGTGCCCAGGCTGTGCGCGAAGGCGTTCAGGCAGAACGAACCGAACAGGGTGGTCAGCGGCGGCACGCGCGCGCCGGCCCAGCGCAGGCCCGCCCATTCGTTGATCGCCAGGGACAGGTAGCTCGCGATCACCGCCGCAACGCTGGCGCCGATGCGCCAAGGCCCCCAGGCGGCGAAGGCGTGCTTCAGTTCATGCCAGGACAGGTGGTGCAGCTGGCGCCAGATCACCCAGGCCGCCCCCGCCAGAAGAATCACGGCCAACAGCCGCAAACCCCAGCGCTTGGCCAGGGCGTTGCGGTCCGGCGTCGGCGCGGCGGTTTCGGAGGGGGCGTCCATCGAGGGGCTGTTTAGCACCTTGGGATGGGAGCGGGAGGTTGGGACTTGCCCGCAGACCGGGTCCCTCCCCGGCCCGCAACACTTCCCTTGCCCTTGCGCGCGTCCCCGCATAACAGCGCCCTATGGCCGAGCCTGTAATTTCCGTTTCGCACCTGGACAAGACCTATAGCGGGGGTTTCCAGGCGCTGAAGGACATCAATCTGGAGATCGAGAAGGGGGAGATTTTCGCCCTGCTCGGCCCGAACGGGGCGGGCAAGACCACCCTGATCTCGATCATCTGCGGCATCGTCAATCCGAGCCAGGGGACGGTGAAGGCGGCGGGCTTCGATATCGTCAAGAACTATCGTGCGGCGCGCTCGCGCATCGGCCTGGTGCCGCAGGAGTTGACCACCGACGCCTTTGAGACGGTGTGGAACACCACCTCGTTCTCGCGCGGCCTGTTCGGCAAGCCGCGCCACCCGGCCCACATCGAAAAGACCCTGAAGTCGCTGTCGTTGTGGGACAAGAAAGACAACCAGCTGCGCACCCTGTCGGGCGGGATGAAGCGCCGGGTGATGATCGCCAAGGCCCTGGCGCACGAGCCGGAGATCCTGTTCCTCGACGAGCCAACCGCCGGCGTCGACGTCGAGCTGCGCCGCGACATGTGGGAGGTGGTGCGCCAACTGCGCGCCCAGGGCGTGACCATCATCCTGACCACCCACTATATCGAAGAGGCCGAAGAGATGGCCGACCGCGTGGGGGTGATCTCCAAGGGCGAGATCATCCTGGTGGAGGACAAGGCCGAGCTGATGCACAAGCTCGGCAAGAAGCACCTGAAGCTGCAGCTGGCCGAGCCGCTGGGCTCCATTCCGGACGCGTTGAAGGCCTATGGCCTGGCCCTGTCCGACGACGGCCAGTTGCTCACCTACACCTACGACACCAAGGCCGAGCGCACCGGCATCGCCACCCTGATGAAGGCCCTGACCGACGCGGGCGTCCGCTTCAAGGACCTGTCGACCGACCAGAGCTCGCTGGAGGAGATCTTCGTGGGCCTGGTGAAACAACGCGCCGGCGCGTTCCGCTGAGAGAGACGCCATGAACCTCTACGCCGTCCGCGCCATCTATTTGTTCGAAATGCACCGCACCCTGCGCACTCTGTGGCAGTCGATCGTGGCGCCGGTGCTCTCCACCGTGCTCTACGTCATCGTCTTCGGCGGCGTCATCGGCAGCCGCATCCATCTGAGCGGCGGCTCGTACGGCGCGTTCATCGTGCCGGGCCTGGTGATGATGACCTTGTTGACGCAGAGCGTCGCCAACGCGTCGTTCGGCATCTATTTCCCGAAGTTCGTGGGCACCATCTACGAGCTGTTGTCGGCGCCGGTGTCGTACCTCGAGATCGTGCTGGCCTATGTGGGCGCGGCGGCGACCAAGTCGATCATCCTAAGTTTCATTATCATGGGCACCGCGGCGCTGATCACGCCGCTACAGATCGCGCATCCCATCTGGATGTTGGCGTTCCTGGTGCTCAGCGCGTTCACCTTCTCGTTGCTCGGCTTCATCATCGGCATCTGGGCCGATGGGTTCGAGAAGCTGCAGATGGTGCCGCTGTTGATCGTGCAGCCGCTGAGCTTCCTCGGCGGCAGCTTCTATCCGATCAGCGCCCTGCCCGGGATCTGGGGCAAGGTCGCCCTGTTCAACCCCGTGGTCTATCTGATCTCGGGGTTCCGCTGGTCATTCGCGGGCCACGCCGACGTCGCCGTGGGCGCCAGCCTGGGCGCCATCGCGGTGTTTCTGGCGGTGTGCATCGTCATCGTCTGGCGCATTTTCGCGACGGGATACCGGCTGAAGGCGTAACGTTCGCGACCCGGCCGTTGACTCGGAAGCGCCGCGGCGCGAGCGTCCAGTCCAGTCGTGTCCAGGGGGACTTCGTATGTCGTTCATGCTTGCGGCCGTTTCGGCCGGGGTCGCGGTCGCCGTCGTCGTCGCGGGTTCGCCCGCGCTGGCCCAGTCTTCAGCGGGGATGGCTCAGCCGGGGACCGAGCGGCTGACGCCCGAGCGGGTGTTCTCCGACCCGGACCTGAACGGACCGCGCGCACGCGACGTCCAGCTCTCGCCCGACGGCAAGCTGGTCACCTATCTGAAGGGCGAAGCGGAAGACCAGAACACACTAGACCTGTGGGCGGCCGACACCGCGGGCGGCGCGCCGTTCAAGCTGATCGACGCCAAGGCGCTGGAGCAGCCGGGCAAGGAACTGTCCGAGGCGGAGAAATCGCGGCGCGAGCGTATGCGCATCCGCGAACGCGGGGTGGTGAGTTACGGCTGGGACGAGGAGGGCAAGTTCATCCTGGTGCCGCTGGACGGCGACCTCTACCTGGCCGAACGCGCCACGGGGAAGGTGCGCCGCCTGACCAACGGCATGGCCGACGAGATCGACGCCAAGGTCTCGCCGCACGGCAATTTCGTTTCCTACGTGCGCGACCAGAACCTCTATGTCCTCGACCTGAAGAGCAGTCATGAGCAGGCCCTAACCAGCGACGGCAAGGGAACCCAGTCCTGGGGCCTCGCGGAGTTCATCGCCGAGGAGGAGATGGGCCGCAACACCGGCTATTGGTGGTCGCCGGACGAACGTCGCATCGCACTGACGCATGTGGACGAGACCAAGGTCGACATCGTGCCGCGGCTCGACATCGGACCCGAGGGCGTCAAGGTCGTGCCGCAACGCTATCCCCGCGCCGGGCGGCCCAATGCGGTGGTCGAACTCTATGTCGAGAACGTCGACGGCACGGGGCGGGTGAAGGTCGATCTCGGCGCGAACAGCGACATCTATCTCGCGCGCGTCAACTGGTCGAAGGACGGCAAGACGCTCTACGTCGAGCGCCAGACCCGCGACCAGAAGCGCCTCGACCTGATCGCGGTCGACCCCGCCACCGGTCAGGGCCATGTGATCCTGACCGAAACCTCGCCGCACTGGGTAGAGCTGAACAACGACTTCCGCCCGCTCGCCGACGGCGGCTTCCTGTGGGCGTCGGAGCGGTCGGGGTACAATCACCTCTATCTCTACGACCGCGACGCGCATCTGGTGCGCCAGATCACCTCGGGCGACTGGCCGGTGGATTCGATCAGCGGCCTCGACGAGGCGAAGCACACGGTCTTCTTCCTGGCGTCGAAGGACACGCCGCTCGAGCGGCACCTCTACGCCGTGTCGTGGACTGCGCCGGGCGCGCCGCAGAAGCTGACCAGCGGCGAAGGCTGGTGGACCACCGAGACGGCGAAGACCGGCGGCGCCTTCACCGGCGTCTATTCCGACCCGAAGACGCCGCCGCGCACCGGCCTGTTCGGCGAAGACGGGCATCTGGTGCGCTGGATCGAGCCCAACACGCTCGACGCGACCCATCCCTTGTGGAAGTACGCCGGACGTCTGCGCGCGCCGACCTACGGATCGATCAAGGCGGCCGACGGATCGGACATGTACTATTCGATCACCACGCCGCCGGATTTCGATCCGTCAAAGCGCTATCCGGTGATCGTTTCGGTCTACGGCGGGCCGCATGCGCAGATGGTGCGCCGCCAGTGGGGCGCCATGACCGACCAGCTGTTGCTGGAGGACGGTTACGTCATCTTCCGCCTGGACAACCGCGGTTCGTACAACCGTTCCTTCGCGTTCAAGTCGGCGATCGACCGCAACCTCGGCAAGCTGGAGGTTGAGGATCAGTTCGCCGGCGTCGACTATCTGAAGTCCCTGCCCTATGTGGATTCGAACCGGATCGGAGTGATGGGCTGGAGCTACGGCGGGTTCATGACCCTGTCGTTGCTGGTGGCGCCCAACTCACCGTTCGCGGCGGGCGCCGCGGGTGCGCCGCCGGTAGACTGGACGCTTTACGACACCCACTACACCGAGCAGTTCATGGGCCAGCCGTCGGAGAATCCGGGCGGCTACAAGGCGTCGGAAGTCGTGCCGAAACTCGGCCAGATGAAGGGTCAGCTGTTGTTGCTGCAGGGCATGGCCGACGACAATGTGGCGTTCGAGAACTCGACCCGGGTGATGTACGCGCTGCAGGGCCTGAGCCGGCCGTTCGAGGTGATGGACTATCCGGGCGAACGCCACGGCGTCCACGGCAACCCGCGTCAGCTGCACCTGTGGCGGACGTATCTGGATTTCTTCGACCGCAAGCTGAAGCACCTTCAGCCGCCGGCGGAGTAGTCAAAAAAACACTGATCACGAAGAACTCCAAGGAAGATAAGAAAGAACAAGGGCTGCGTTCTGTGCAGGTCTGACTGCGCCTTCGGCGCGGCCTACTTTGCGGCGAAGCCGCGCTCCTTGCTTCTTTGGGTTCTTGTTTGCTTCTTTTTCTTTCTTCGTGATCAGTGTTTTTTTCGCACCGCTAGAAGCGTTCTCGCCGGCGGGTGAAGATTCCGGGTGAAATTCTCCCCTATCCGGTCCAAGGTCTGGGCGGAGTTTGCAGGGGGAACGCATGTCCAAGCTTTTGATTGTCCCGGCCGTCCTGGTTCTGGCGATGGCCGCTCAGCCGGCGCCGGCCGCCGCGCCGACCAAACCCGCCGCTCATCACGCCCAGGCTGCCTACGCCGTCGAGGAGAAGTCGATCGCCCAACTGCAGACGGACCTGACCGTCGGGCGGGTGACGTCGGAGCAACTGGTGCGCGCCTATCTCGCGCGCATCGAACGGCTCGACCGCAACGGGCCGAAGCTGCAGGCGGTGCTCGCGCTCAATCCCGACGCGCTCGCCGATGCGCGCAAGCTCGACGCGGAACGCCGCGCCGGTCACGTGCGCGGGCCGCTGCACGGCATCCCGGTGCTGATCAAGGACAATATCGAGACCACCGACCCGATCGCCACCACCGCGGGTTCGCTGGCGCTGAAGGACAACATCGGCCATCGCGACTCGCCGCTGGTGGCGCGCCTGCGCGCCGCGGGCGCGATCGTCCTGGGCAAGACCAATCTGTCGGAGTGGGCCAACATCCGTTCGTCGCGTTCGTCGTCGGGCTGGAGCGCGGTGGGCGGGCTCACGCGCAATCCCTATTCGGCGGACCGCTCCGCGTGCGGGTCGAGTTCGGGCAGCGGCGCGGCGGCGGCGGCGTCACTCGCGGCGGCGGCCGTGGGCACTGAGACCGACGGCTCGGTCAGCTGTCCCTCGGCCATGAACGGTCTCGTCGGGCTGAAGCCGACCGTGGGACTGATCCCGCGCACCTTCATCGTGCCGATCAGCCACAGCCAGGATACGCCGGGGCCGATGGCGCGCTCGGTGGCGGACGCGGCGGCGATGCTGACGGTGATGGCGGGCTCCGACGCGCGCGATCCGCAAACCGCCGACGCCGACGCGCACAAGGGCGACTACACCTCCGCACTCGATCCCGACGCGCTGAAGGGCAAGCGGATCGGGGTGATGCGCTTCGACGCGGGCTATGACCCAAACGTCGACGCCCTGCTCGACCGCGCCATCGCCGACCTGAAGGCGGCGGGCGCCGAGGTGGTGGAGATCAAGACCTTCGCCAGCGAGCCCGAGATCGGCAAGAACGAAGGCCTGGTGCTGAACACCGAGTTGAAGGCGGACATGGCGACCTATCTCGCCTCGACTCCGGCGGCGGTTAAGTCGCGCACGCTTGCGGACCTGATCGCCTTCGACAATGCGCACGCGCACGAGGAGATGCCGTTCTTCGGCCAGGAGACCTTCGAACAGGCGGACAAGACCAAGGGTCTCGACGATCCCGACTATAAGAAGGCGCGCGAGACCTCGTACCGGCTCGCGGGACCCGAAGGCATCGACAAGCTGCTGGCCGACAACAAGCTCGACGCCCTGATTGCGCCGACCACCGGCCCGGCCTGGACCATCGACGTGGTCAACGCCGACCACTTCTCCGGATCGGATACGACGCTGCCCGCCGTGGCGGGCTATCCGCACCTGACCGTGCCCATGGGTCAGATCGACGGCCTGCCGGTGGGGTTGAGCTTCATCGGCCCGGCGTGGTCGGAAGCGCGGTTGCTCGGGCTGGGGTATGCGTACGAACAACGCACGCACCGCCGCCGACCGCCGACCTATGCGAAGACGTCGGACGCCTTGGTCGACGTGGCGCGGGGTTGAAGCCGGCGAAGTAAGGGGCGCTTCGCTATCTATAATCTCCGTCATCCCGGGCTTGTCCCGGGACCCGCGGCAAGCGTTTGGGCTCTTCTGGTGGAAGGTTCGCGCAAGCGCTCAGCACAGCCCTAACAGCGGGCTGACGCGCAGGCCCCGGCACAAGGCCGGTGTGACGGAAACTAGAAAGGTGGCGCGCTACCCTAGCTTCTTGCGCACCATCACCAGCCGCTCGACCACCTCGAACCCCGCCGCGGCGTGCCAGCCGGCGCTCGCGTCGTTGTCGATCAGGTAGTCGCTTCCCAGTTCCTGGTGGCCCTTGGCGCGGCCCCCGCCTCGACCGCGTCGACCAGGGCGCGGACCACGCCGGTGCGGCGCAGGTCTTCGTCGACGTAGAGGCCCTCCAGGTAGGCGCAGGGCGCTTCCTCACAGGCGTCGGCGAAGGGGCGCACGCCGGCCTCGGCGAAGCCGCCGAGGCGGCCGTCGGCACGTTCGGCTACGAACACCGCGTCGAGTTGGTAGCCCTCCCCCTGACCCGTGAAATGCGCGTCGGTTTCTGCGGGCAGATCGGCGGCGGCTTCCGGCCACAGCGCGACGCGCATGCGCAGCCACGCGTCGCGATCGGCGGGCGTCGCCGGTCGCACACGCACGACGGTCATCGGGCGAAGCTGTCGCGCACGATCCGTTCGAGCCACTCGGCGTCGACGGCGTCGAAGGCCGCGAAGGTCGTGGAGTCGACGTCGAGCACGCCGATGAGGTCGCCGTCGGAATTTTCCACAGGCACGACGATCTCCGCGTTCGAGCGGCTGTCGCAGGCGATGTGGCCGTCGAAGGCATGCACGTCGTCGACGATGATCGTGCGCCGTTCCGCGGCCGCCTTGCCGCACACGCCCTGACCGAATTCGCATGCGCAGGCAGCCGAGCGTGCCCTGGTAGGGCCCCACCACGAGTTCCCCAGGCTTACCCCCCGGGTTATCCACAAGATAAAAACCGGTCCAGAAATAGGTCGGCATGGCGTCGTGCAGCATGGACGCCACGGTGGCCAGGCGCGCGGTCAGGTTCGGCTCGCCGTCCAGGACGGCGGCGATCTCCGCGGCGATCTCCTCGTAGCGGAGGGCCTTGTCGGCGGGGCGGTCGTCGCGCTGAACATGGCTCATCGAAATTTCTCGGAAACGGGCATTCTGTGAAACCAGATATGGGACTTGCGTCCAAGCCTTGCGACCGACTCGCCTAAAAGCAACGCTGGGCCTTAGTTTCGCGCGAGTTTTTCTCTCATCACGCGATCAATATTGATCAGTTGGGGTATTTATCCACAATCCCCAAGAAGTGTGGCCCCCAGGTCGCAATTTCGCCGTTCTGCGAACAACTTCCGGGCAACCACTGAGGCGGGTTCCGTGTTAACCTTGACAGCGGGAAGCCGCCGCCCGCACTTGTGCCTTAAGAAATGGTTAACGGCGGTGGTGTGGGGAAGTCGATGACCGATTTCGGGAACTCTTCGCGAGGGTCTCCGGCCAGTCCGCTTTGGGTGGTGGCGGCGGTCATCGCCGTCTTGCTCGTCATCGGTTTGATCCTGACCAGCTGCGGCGCCTTCAAGGGCGGGGGCCATCCGCTGTGGGCCGCCAAGGAAGAGCGGTTCGCCTGCCCACGCCCGGCCTATTTCACTGGCGACCAGCCCGGCTTCAACCAGCAGGAGCAGGAGACCCGCCATCTCCGCCGGCTGGCCTTCCAGAACGACTTCTTCGCCCAGCTCGAGCTGGGGCGTCGCTACCAGGCGATCAAGGCCACCGACAAGAACCTCGAGGACCCGATCGAATCCTCGGTCTGGTACGCCATGGCGCTCGCCAACCCGGAAGGTTACGCCCCGATCAACCGCGCGGTGCGCCAGGGCTTCTTCGGCTTCCGCCCGCTGTCGCGTTACGACGACTGCCGCGCGTGGGAGCGGCATGAGGCCTACCTCACCCTCGACCATCAGCTCGCGCACATGTCCTCTACCGAGCAGGACAAGGTGCGCAACCGCGTCATCTACGTCCTGTCGACCCAGGGCGCCGACGGCTTCCGCACCCTGGCGCGGCTGTACGACGACCTCTACGGCCCGTTCGGCGAACCCGCCGACAACGAGCAGGCGCTCGAAGCGCTCGGCAAGGGCGAGATCGAGTTGCATCGCGAACATGCCGTGGCGAGCCTGTTCACGCGCAATGACGTCGACGCCTATCTCTACAACTACCTCGCCATGCAGACCGGCGACGTGGGGGCCTATGTCCTGCTGAAGGACTTCGAACGGTCCTCGCCCGAGCGCGCGAGCTACGGCGCCTTTGTCGAGGCCAAGGCCAACCGCTGGATCCCGCCCTACGAGTTCTATCCGCCCGAGACCTATCTGCCGGGCGCGGTGCCGCACTCCGACGAGAGCCATCCGCGCGGCGACGCCTATGAGTACGCGCTGTCGCGCATGCATGAGCTGCCGTTCAAGCATGTGTCCGACGCCCTGCTCTATCTCGGCGTGATCACTCGGCCGGTCGACAGCCCCGACAACATGGCCCAGGGCGAGATCGACACCTTCAAGGGCATGATCGGCGAGCCCCAGGGCGGCCGCTTCCTTCCCATCGATGCGGTGCGCGCGATCCAGTACGCCTCGGTGAACGGCTCGGCGCGGGCGCAGCTGGTGCTGGCGGTGATGTACGCCGAAGGCGTCGGCGTGCCGGCCGACTACGCACGCGCCTACTATTGGTTCAGCGAGGCGGACCGCCAGGGCTCGCCCGACGCCAAGTTCGCCATGTCGACCTATTTCGCGCTCGGGGTTCAGGGCGTGGCCGACCAGAACAAGGCGGAGGCCGTGGTCTATCGCATGGACTCCGCGCTCTCCGGCTTCAAGCCGACGGTGTCACGCATCCAGGCGGTGCTCGAGCAGGTGTCGCGCGCGTCGCGCCACGGCGGCGGCATTCCGGCGCCGAGCGGTTACGGACCGCGCTTCGACTACGTCGGACGCCCCGACTATTCCCCGAGCGGCGCCTACCCGGCGCCGCACCCCGGCCGCCCTGACGGCGGTGACGGTCATCCAGACGACGAGGCTCGCCCATGAGTGTGCGTATCCGACACTTCATCGCGCCCGCGCTGCTCGGCCTGTCGGCCCTGGCGCTTTCGGGCGCCGCGGCGGCCTTCCCCGACGCGCGGGTCGAGGCGCAGCTGCGGCCCGACTTCGGCCTGCTGCTGAAACCGCACCTGCACCGCCATCACCACCACTGGGGCGCCGGCGGCTGTGTCGACTGCGGCGGCGGCTACGGCGGACCGACGTATGTCCCCGACTATGGTCCCGACCGCGGTCCGATCGGGCCGATGCTCGACGCCGCGTCGGTGGACTGCGACGACCCGGCCCAGGGCGCGCATATCGGCGAGCTGGTGCGCCGCCTGAACCCGGGCGGCACCCTGATCATAAAGCCCGGCGCCGCCTGCGTCGGTACGCTCTACATCGACAAGCCGATCATCATCGAGGGCCAGGGCGACCGGCCCTACGGTAAGGACATCCCGATCGGGCCCGACGATTCCGCCGTCGCCGAGCGAGGCGTCTCCACCATTATCGGCCCGCCCGACGGTCGCGCGCCGTGCATGGTGGTGCGCATTCAGGACGACCTGGCGAACGACAGCCAACGCGCGGTGGTGCTGCGCAACGTCGCGCTTCAGTCCGGCCACGACAGCGACGAATCCTGCCTCGACATCGAGCATGGCGTGGTGAAGCTCGAGACCGCCATGATCGACTACCAGGGCCACGGCGCGGCGGTGTACGTGGGCGACGGCACGTTGATCACCGGCGATCCGCGCGGGGAAGAGGATCCCCACTACGACACCGGCGGACGCCGCGACCGGGTGTTCATCCAGGCGCCCTCCGCCGAAGAAGCGCTGGAAGTGGACGGCGGCCAGATCGAGCTGCGCGATACCACCATCGTGGGCTCCGGCATCAACTTCGATTCCGCCGACAAGGGTTCGACCATCGACGCCATCGCGGTTATCCAGCCGCCGTCGTCGGAAAACGGTCGCGCCTTCGATCCGGGCCAGGCGGGCATCGCCATCGGCGGTCACGGCCACGCAGACCTGACCATCCGCGACAGCACCATCTGCGGCTTCGGCATCGGCGTATTCATGGAATCGGCCAACGTCGTGCACATGGAGAACAACCTGATCTGCCGCGCGGCCAAGGGCATCTACGCCGCGGGCGGCCAAATCTCGGCCACCGGCAACCAAATTGCGGTGTCCAACATCGGCATCCAGATCGGCGCTGCGAGCCCGATCAATGTGTCGGCCAACGGCATCTACGGCACGGCCACCGGTCGCGAGGCCGAAGGCCGTCACCACCGCGGCGGCGACGAGTATTTCATCTACATCGAACCCGGCGGCGCGGAGACCGGCATCAGCGGCAACCAGTTCTATTCGTCCTACGGCATTTGCCAGTGGCGCGTGCTCGACGACAGCTACTTCGGCGGCAAACGCCGGCCGTGGCGCGGCGAGGGCTGGCACCACTTCCACTATCTGCCGGGCGCGCATCAGGGCCAGTACGGTGACTGCGCCGATCCGGCGCAGTTCAACTTCGGCGAAGAGTCCGAATGGTTCGATCCGCAGACCAGCGTGGGCTTCTATGGCAATCAGCCGCCGTGGCCCGACGTCGTCGACCGTGTCGGCGAACCCTTCGACAAGTACGACTGGAACAGTCCCTGGCATCCGGGCCACGACGTCTGCGCCGACTGCGAGTTCGGTCACGGGTGGTTCCGCAAGTAGAGGTCGGTCATGACGCTGAAGCGCATTCTGACGACGTTGGGCCTGGCGGCCGTGGCCCTGCAGCTCGCCGCCTGCTGCTGTTCGGGCCCCTGGGTCGGCCCGCCGCCGCCCCGCCCGCCGCTGCCCGCGCCGCCGCCGCCGCCGCCTGGGGGGTGAGGCCTCGAGGCTGAAATGCAAAAGGCGGCGGAGCGATCAGCTCCGCCGCCTTTCGCTTGTCACCAATGCCGACTTCAGCTCGCCGCGGGCGTCGGGGTGGGTGTGGTCGCGGATGTTCCCTCGGCCGAGTCCGTCTCATCTGTCGCCGCCGCCGAGGCGGTTGTCGTGCTCGACGAAGAGGCGGTCGTGGAATCCGGCTGCATCGTCTGCGGGCCGCCGCCGTGATGATGGTGATGATGATGCATGCCCTGCGCTTGCTGCGGGCTCTGCTGCTGCATCATCTGGGAAAGGCCGGCGGCGAGCTCCGACTGGCTGAGTTCGCCGTCGCCGTTGGTGTCGAGCTGGTTGAACACCGACTGCAGCGAGGACGCATTGGGCGCGACGCCGTTTGCGGACGTCAGGGCGGAGGTGATCTCCGACAGGCTCAGTTCGCCGTCGCCGTTGCTGTCGTCGGCCTTGATGATCTGGCCGGCCATGAAGGTCCCAGGCGCCGCCGGTTGCTGTTGCTGCACGTCGAACAGGTTGCCGAGCATGTTCGCGTTGAGCAGGCTGGCGCCGGGCGTGGTCGCCGAGGTCGAGGCGGGCTGAACCGCGGCGGCGGCGCTCGACGATCCGTCCGGGGACGAGGTCCCCGAAGCGGGCGACTGCGTCGGCGCTGGAGCCTGGGCGCCGAAGAGCGCGCCCAGCATGAACGAGCTCAGCAGGCTGCCGCCGAACACGGGCGACGGGCTCGAGGCCTGGATGGCCGTCGTGCTGGTATCGTCCGACCCGGTCGATCCTTGCCCACCGACCGGCAAGGATTGCCCGCCGGTCGCGCTGCTGGCGCTCGCGCCCAGCAGGTCCTGCTGCAGCTGCTGCAGCCAGGAATTGTTAGATAAACCCGAGACTTGCATAACCGGGATCCTTCGATGGCGCCGGGCGTCGCCGCCCGTCGACGTCAAAGGACTGCGAAGACCGGGCCAGACGCGGCTGGGGCGACGCGCGGCAAGGCGACACTTTTGCGACGGTTCTGGTTGCGGTGCACAATATTGCAGTGCAGCATCACTCCCCGATCGGGCTGAGTTTGGGGATCGGGGAATCGGATGGCGCGCACGTCGACACGGCTGGGGCTGGGCGCCTTGGCGATACTTCCGGTGATCCTCACGGGCTTTACTGCGCACGCGGCGACAGCGACCACGCCGCACCTCGCGTCGTACCAAGCGCCCCTCGCGCTGGACGGCGGCGCCACGGCTTGGATGCTCACCTCGACTGCGCTGGTGCTGTTCATGACCCTGCCCGGGCTCGCGCTGTTCTACGGCGGCATGGTCCGGCGCAAGAACGTCGTGTCCACGATCACCCAGACCGTCGCCGTCGCCGCCGTCGTGACCATCCTGTGGTTCATGTGCGGATACAGCCTCGCCTTCACCAACGGCTCGCCCGCGCTGCAGCCTTACATCGGCGGCTTCGACGCCGCGTTTCTCGACAGCCTGAAACCGAACGCGGCGTCGGGACTGGCCAAGACCATTCCCGAAACACTCTACGTCGCCTACCAGCTCACCTTCGCCATGATTACGCCGGCGCTGATCTGCGGGGCCTTCGCCGAGCGGATGAAGTTCTCGGCGCTCTTGCTGTTCATGTCGCTGTGGACGGTGTTCGTCTACGCGCCGGTCGCGCACTGGGTGTGGGGCAACGGCTTCCTCGGCGCCGCCGGCGTGATCGATTTCGCGGGCGGGTCGGTGGTGCATGTGAACGCGGGCGTCTCGGGCCTGGTCTGCGCGCTGGTGCTGGGGCCGCGCCACGGTTTCGGACGCGACAACATGGCGCCGCACAATCTGGTCCTGACCATGGTCGGCGCCTCCATGCTGTTCGTGGGCTGGATCGGCTTCAACGCCGGCTCGGCCCTGGCGGCGGACCAGATCGCCTCCATCGCGCTGCTCAACACCGTGCTCGCGCCCATGGGCGGGGCGCTGACCTGGATGATGGTCGAGTGGATCGAGCGGAAGAAGCCGACCCTTCTGGGCCTGCTATCGGGCATCGTCGCGGGCCTGGTCGCGATCACGCCGGCGGCGGGCTTCGTCGATCCGAAGGGGGCGATGATCATCGGCCTGGTGTCGGGGCCGGTCTGTTACGCCGGCGCGGTGTGGCTGAAGCGGCTTCTCAAGTACGACGACAGCCTCGACGCCTTCGGTGTGCACGGCATAGGCGGCATGGCCGGCGCCCTGCTGACCGGCGCCCTTGCCAGCACCGCGATCAACCCGGCGGGCGCCGGCGCCACCGTGCTGAAACAGGCCCTCGGCCTGGCCGCCACCATCGCCTGGAGCGGGGCGGGCGCCTTCGTGATCCTGATGATCTGCCGCTTCACCACCGGCCTGCGCGTCACCAAGGACGAGGAGATCGAAGGGTTGGACTGGACGCTGCACGGCGAGGCGCTGCACGACTAGGCTCTAGCTCGCGGCCTTGGTAGAGGGTTCCGGGCAAAGGAGCCCTCCCCATGGTTGCCATCAACGCCGTCGTCGACCTCGCCACTGAGGACCGGATCGCGGTCCTGACCGTGAACTATCCGCCGGTGAACGCGCTGTCCGCCGACGTGCGGGCCGGTCTGGACGAAGGCGTGAAGCGGGCCGGCGCAGACGCGGGCGTGGACGCCATCGTGCTGCGCTGCGCCGGGCGCACCTTCATCGCCGGCGCCGACATCACCGAGTTTGGAAAACCGCCGCGCGACCCCTCGCTGCCGACGCTGCTGGAGACCATCGAGGCCTCGCCCAAGCCGATCGTGGCGGCGATCTTCGGCACGGCGCTGGGCGGGGGGCTGGAGACCGCGCTGGCGTCGCACTGGCGCGTGGCGTCGGCGGACGCAAAGCTCGGCCTGCCGGAGGTGAAGCTGGGCCTGCTGCCCGGCGCCGGCGGCACGCAGCGGCTGCCGCGCCTGGTCGGCGTCGAGGCGGCGCTGGAGATGATCACCTCCGGAACGCCCGTCGGCGCCAAGGCGGCGCTGGCCGCGGGTCTGATCGGCGAGATCGTGGACGGCGACCTGACCGCCGGCGCGATCGCCTATGCCAAACGCGTGGTCGCGGAGAGCCGACCGCTGCGCAAGATCAGCGCCATGGACGACAAGGTGGCCGCCGCGCGCGGCAGGCCCGAGATCTTCGCCGCGTTCCGCAAGGCGAATGCGCGCAAGTTCCGCGGCTTCGAGGCGCCGGAGGCTTGCGTCCAGGCGATCGAGGCGGCGGTGAACCTGCCATTCGCGCAAGGGATCGAGCGCGAGCGCGACCTGTTCATGACACTGATCACCGGCGACCAGTCGCGCGCCCAACGCCACGTCTTCTTCGCCGAGCGCGAGGTGGCGCGCGTTCCCGACATCGGCGCCGACACCGAAATCCTGCCGATTAAAAAAGCCGGCGTGGTGGGCGCCGGCACCATGGGCGGCGGCATCACCATGAACTTCCTGAACGCGGGGATTCCGGTGACCCTGGTGGAGATGAAACAAGAGGCGCTCGACCGCGGCGTCGCCACCATCCGCAAGAACTACGAGAACACCGCCAGGAAGGGCCGCATGACCCAGGGCGACGTGGAAAAGCGCATGCCGCTGCTCACCCCCAGCCTGTCGCTCGACGACCTCGCCGACTGCGATCTCGTGATTGAGGCGGTGTTCGAGCTGATGGCGATCAAGAAGGACGTCTTCGGCAAGCTCGATAAGATCGTCAAACCGGGCGCCATCCTGGCCACCAACACGTCGTATCTCGACGTGAACGAAATCGCCGCCTCGACCTCGCGACCGGAGTGGGTGATCGGCCTGCACTTCTTCTCGCCCGCGAATGTGATGCGCCTACTGGAAGTCGTGCGCGGCACGGCGACGTCAAAGCCGGTGGTCGCCACCGCCATGAAGCTCGGCAAGACCCTGGGCAAGGTCGCGGTGCTGGTGGGCGTCTGCCACGGCTTCGTCGGCAACCGCATGCTGGCGGCGCGCCAGCGCGAGGCGCAGAAGCTGATCGTCGAAGGCGCCATGCCTTGGGACGTGGACCGGGTCATCTACGACTTCGGCTTCCCGATGGGACCGTTCGCCATGGCGGACCTCGCGGGCCTCGATCTCGGCTGGACGCGCGAGACGTCGACCAGCTCGACCATCCGCGAAATCCTGTGTGAGATGGACCGGCGCGGCCAGAAGACCGGCGCGGGCTTCTACGACTACGACGAGGCCCGCAAGGTGACGCCCTCGCCCGTGGTGGAGAAAGTCATCCTCGACTTTGCCGCAAGACAGGGCGTGACGCGGCGCGCGATCTCCGACCAGGAGATCCGCGAACGTTGCCTCTATCCGATGGTGAACGAAGGCGCGAAGATTCTCGAGGAAGGAATCGCGCTCCGCCCCGGCGATATCGATATCGTCTGGATCAACGGCTACGGCTGGCCGGTCTACCGCGGCGGCCCGATGTTCTGGGCGGACTTGGTGGGCGCGAAGACCATTGCGGATCGGATGACGGCGTTCGAGGCGCAGTTCGGCGCAGACTTCGCGCTGTCACCGTTGCTTGCGAGCTTGGGCCGAAGCGGCGGCAGGTTCGACGACTTGAAGTCAGTCACGTCTTAGGTTGAACGTCCGTGACTATCCGGCGGCGGACTGCGGCCGCGGCTTCGACATGCTCAGGATCAGCACGTACAGGGCGGCTGCAACCAGCCACTCGGCGGACAGGAAGATCCCATATCTTGGAACGCCGAGCATATGATGTCTGAGCCAAAGGACCGCGCAACTGAAGGCGGTCAGGACGAGAAACGGTACGACGACGGCAGGAAAGGTCGTCTGGACCACCAGGGTGCGACGGTCGACGCCGGTCTTGAGCGCGCTCCAAAGGCAGAGCGCAGAAAATATCAGGGCGCAAATATTTGAAGACACCAAAAACACGCCCCTGAAATCGTTCACGACCGGCGCGTCCGACGGCAGGCTGGCGACGATGAACAGGTTGGGCGCGACGACGAATATCCCGAAGAAAATCAACCGGTTTCGGGGCGATCGGAACATCGGTCCTCGAGCTGACGTGACACCACACCCTACCCTTCACCGTACAGGCGTCAACTGCAGGCTGCGGGCCTGTATGTTCAGGCGTCGTGGTACTCGAACGCGACAAGAAACACGCGCTCACCCGCGCCGTGCTTGGCGACCTTCAGCAGGTCGACGAGGCCGGCGAAGCCGGACTTCCGCGCCAGAGACGGCGTCACGTCGGCCAGAGAGATCTCATGGATCGACGTCACCTCTACATAGCCGGGCGACAGGGCGTATCGGCCGCCGACCTTCACGCGCGGGCTTTTCCAGACGCGCACGCTCAAGGTCACCTCGCCGCGCTTGATCGGATCACGCAGGCGTTTGGTGAAGATCACGATTTCTTCGTGTCGCGCCAAGCCTTCAGTAAGTCCGCTTCGCGTTCGGGCGTCAGGCCCGCGTGCAGGGTCTTCTGGCGATCGGCGGGTTGGGTCTTGAACCACGCGAGCGTGTCGGCCGCGGTGGTCACGGTCGGGCGGAAGGTCAGGCCGGCCTTCAAGGCGCGCGCGATGCTGCGGCTTCCGAATCCGGCGGTGTCGCCGTCGCCCGGAACCCACACCGGCATGTCGGACCAGGCTTCGATCTTGTGGTCGTCGAGGAATTTGCGCGAGATCCAGATCAGGTTCGGCTTCGACTTCACGCCCTGCTCGATGGCATCGAGCATGGCGCGCATGGTCATCGGCTTGGCGGGGCCGGTGGCGTTATAGATGCCGTACTGATGCGTCTCGGCCATGCGGATGGTCCATTCCGCGAGGTCGCGCGCGTCGATGATCTGCACGGGGTCCGAGCCGTCTCCAGGCGCGGCCACGTCGCCGCCGCCCGCGATGCGCACGGGCCAGTAGCTGAAGCGGTCGGTCGGATCGCCCGGCCCTACGATCAGGCCGGGGCGGATGACGGTCGCGGCTGGGCCGAACTGGGCCTGCGCCTCCTGTTCGCTGACGGCCTTCAGCGGGCCGTAGAGTTCGGGCGCGACCTTCTTCTCGGCGAAGGCGTCCTTGCCGGTATAGGGCGCGACCTTGGCGGTCTCGTCGGCGCCGGGCTTGTCGTTGTCGTTATAGACCGAGATGGTCGAGATGAAGATGTACTGCTTCACATGACCCTTCAGCACGCCGGCCGCGTCGCGCACCCAGAACGGCAGGGTGGTCGGGTTGTCGATGCAGACATCCCAGTCGCGCCCTTCCAGAGACTTCAGGTCGCCGGTACTACGGTCGCCGAGCAGCTCTTCGACCTTCCCGGGCCAGTCCTCTTTCTGGCGGCCGCGGTTGAAGATGGTGACCTGGTGGCCGCGGCTGAGCGCATAGCGGACCTGGTGCGGGCCGGTGAAACCGGTGCCGCCGAGAATCAGGATGCGCAACGGTTTCGCCGCGGGCTTCGCGGCCAATAATCCCAGGCCGGCGAGCGCCGCCGCACCCTCCAGGACATTCCGCCGCGTGCCCGCCATGGTTCGCTCCCCGCCTCACAAAGAGGCTTGCCATCGGCCGGTATCCTAGCGGAAGGATGGCTGTGTCGACGTCGCAGAACATTACAAATCCGCAAGGATCGGGCCGGCTTGTGCCGCTGATCATCGGCTCCGCCCTGTTCATCCAGGTGCTGGACGCGACGGTGATCTCAACGGCGCTGCCGTCCATGGCAAAGGCGCTGGGGCGCGATCCGCTCGCGCTGAACGCAGCGGTGACGACCTATCTGCTGGCGACGGCGGCGTGTCTGCCGCTGGGCGGTTGGGTCGCCGACCGGTTCGGCGCCAAGCGCGTGTTCCAGTTCGCCATCTTCACTTTCGCGCTGAGCTCGCTGCTCTGCGGCCTCTCCCAGACCTTCCCCGAGTTGATCGGCGCGCGCGTCCTGCAGGGCGCGTCCGGCGCCTTGATGACGCCGGTGGGACGGCTGGTGCTGTTGCGCAGCACACGCAAGAGCGATTACGTGCGTGCGCTTTCCTACCTTACCCTGCCCGCGCTGTTGGGGCCGATGCTGGGACCGCCGGTGGGCGGCTTCATTGTCACGGTCGCGTCGTGGCGCTGGATCTTTTTCATCAACCTGCCTCTGGCCGTCATCGCGATCTGGCTGATCCGGCGGTTCGTGCCCAAGCTCGAGCCGGAGCGCGCGCCGCCGTTCGACTGGTTCGGCTTTCTGTTGTGCGGGCTCGGTCTCGGCTGCCTCATCGAAGGTCTCGCCAATCTCGACCACGGCGTGTTCACAACTGAAGGCGAGGCCTATGTCCTCGGCGGCGGCGTGGGCGCCCTGCTGCTCTACGCCCTCTACGCACGGTTCAAGCGCGCGCCGGTGCTCGACCTTGGCCTGTTCGCCATACAGAGCTTCCGTGCGGCCGTGATGGGCGGCGCGCTTGGCCGGCTGATCAACGGTGCGGGTCCGTTCCTGCTCGCCATGCTGTTGCAGGTGGGGTTTGGCCTGTCGGCGTTCCGGGCGGGGCTTCTGACGCTGGCGAGCGCGATCGGCGCGCTGATCATGAAGGCCTTAGCGCCGCCGATCATCGCGCGGTTCGGATTCCGCAACGTCCTGATCGTGGGCGCCCTTCTGGCGTCCGCCGCCTTCGCCGCCGCGAGCCTGTTCCGTCCTGCGACACCAGAAGCCATGGTCGTCGGCGTGCTGTTGCTGGGCGGCCTGTTCCGTTCGCTGCAGTTCACCGCCATCAACGGGCTCGCCTACGCCGACATCGAACCCGCAGCCCTGAGCCGCGCCTCGACCCTGTGGAGCGTCGCCCACCAACTCACCCAGAGCCTGGGCGTGGCGCTGGCCGCGGGCCTGGTGGAGGCGTTCCGCACGCCCGGAAGCCACCTCACCTGGGAAGACGTGTCGCCGGTGTTCGCGATCATCGCGGTCCTGTCGTTGACAAGCATCGCGGTGTTTGCACGTTTGTCGCCGAGAGCGGGCCACGACATGGCCCTATCGCAGGAAGCCGATGTGCAGGGAGAGATCGGATAGTGCCCCCCATCACCGTCGAAGTCTGTGTCGATGACGCCGCTGGTCTGGCCGCGGCCATCGCGGGCGGCGCGAACCGAATCGAGCTGTGCTCGGCTCTGGCCATCGGCGGGCTGACGCCGTCGCTGGGGTTCATGCGGTTGGCGGCGGGAGCGCTCATCCCCGTCTACGCCATGATGCGGCCGCGGGCCGGATCGTTCGTCTACAGCGCCGAAGAGCTCGATCTGATCCGGCGTGACACAGAAGCCGCCGCCGAAGCGGGGCTGGCGGGCGTGGTGCTGGGCGTGTCGGCGGCGTCGGATGCGTTGGACGTAGAGACCTGCGCCGCGCTGGTGGCGCACGCGCGCAAGGCGGGGCTCGGCGTCACGCTCCACCGCGCAATCGACCTCACGCCCGATCCGGTGGCCGCCGTCGACATCGCGGTCGACACGGGGTTCGAACGCATACTGACCTCCGGCGGCCGACGCACGGCGCCGGCGGGCGCGGAAACCATCGCCGCCATGGTCGAACGCGCGAGCGGCCGGATCTCGATCATGGCCGGCTCGGGGGTGAAGGCGGAAAACGCCGTCGATCTGATCCGGCGCACCGGCGTGAGCGAGGTGCACGGTTCGTGCAGCGGACCGCCGACGGAGCGGAACCTGCGCCTGGTCGAACTCGGCTTTTCCAATCCGTCCGCGCGTGTCACGGTGGTCGCAGACGTCGCGGCGCTCGTCGCGGCGGTCAAGGTTTGAGGAACGACCATGGCGGGCACGCGGAGAACGGTCCTTGGCGCAGGCTTGGCGCTAGGCGGGGCGGTGGCGACGGCGGGCGCAGGCGCGCCGAAGTCGCGCATCAAGGCGCCCCTGATTGTTTCCACCTGGGACTTCGGCCGCGCGGCTAACGCCCAGGGGTTCGCCAAGCTGAACGCCGGTGGAACGGCGCTCGATGCGGTCGAAGCCGGCGCGCGCGTGCCGGAGGCGGATCCGGACAATCACTCCGTGGGTCTCGGCGGCTATCCCGATCGCGATGGTCATGTCACCTGCGACGCCTCGATCATGGACGACCAAGGCCGCCTTGGCTCCGTCGCCGCACTCGAGGACATCGTTCACGCCGTGTCGGTGGCGCGCCGGGTGATGGAGAAGACGCCGCACACCCTGCTGGTCGGCGAAGGCGCGCTGCAGTTCGCGCTGGCGGAAGGCTTCCCGCGCGAAAGCCTGCTCACGCCCGACGCGGAAAAGGCGTGGCGCGAATGGCTGAAGACCGCGCACTATCACCCGCGGGCTAACATCGAAAACAGCAGCCGCATCGCACCGCCGGGCTCGGCGCTCGATCACGACACCATCGGCATATTGGCGCTCGACGCCGCCGGCCGCCTCGCCGGCGCGTGCACCACATCGGGCATGGCGTTCAAGATGCGGGGACGTGTCGGGGACTCGCCCATAGCCGGGGCGGGCCTGTTCGTCGAACCGGGCGTCGGCGCGGCAACCTCCACCGGCGTCGGCGAAGAGGTGATGCGCATCGCCGGCTCCGCGCGAGTGTGTGCGTCGATGCGCGCGGGCCTGTCGCCCGCCGCCGCCTGCCGCGAGGCCGTGATGCACATCAAGCGCCTGCGCGGCGCGGGCCTGAGCGACGAACAGGTCGGCTTCCTGGCCATCGACCGGCTCGGTCGCTACGGCGCCTTCGCGCTGCAGCCGGGCTTCACCTATGCGGTCACCGACGCGGCCGGCGAGACGACGGTGTTGAAGTCGCAGAGTCTGGCGTAGCCGGCCCTCCCGTCACCACTTCCAGCGTACGCCGAGGCTGGCCGACAGGCCTTCGACGTGGCCGCCGAACTCCGCGTCGCCCTGCACGTAGGCTTCCAGGCCCTGCCAGCTGGTGGTCGAGAGGCCGACGTCGGCCCGACCGTAGGCGCCGGGGCGCGGATCGGTGATGGTCAGACAGTTCGGACAGCCGACGCCGTTGAACATCGTCGCGCTGTTCTTGCCGTCGAACTCCTGCACCGCGTAGAGGCCGACGTAGGGGATCAACGAGCCCCACTGGCCGCCCGCGCGGGCGCCGATCTCGCCGCGCAGGCTCTGCGCGTTACCGAAGCTGAACGACGTGTTCGCCTGGCTGAAGGCCGAGTTGTTAAGGTGCGTGTCGCTGTAGGCGAGCGAGATCACCGGCTCGACGAAGAAGCTCGCACCACCGAACCGCCCGCCGGTCTCGAGCTTGGCCCCTAAGGTGTCGCCCGAGAAGGTCGCGAGCGTGGGCACGGTGTGCATATTGGCGCGCACGTCGTACCAGTTGCCCTGCAACAGGCCGTTGGCGAAGAACCATTTCGAGGTGTAGCCGCCGTAGACGCCCGCGTTCCAGCCGGTCAGATCGAACGAGTTCCGGTCGAGTTCGAACGAGGTGTTCTGCTCGAGGAAGCCGCCGGTGAAGCCGAACTGGAAGTCGCCCGCGGTACGCGTGTCGGCGCCCATCTGGAACCCGCGCCAGGAGTTGTCGGTGCGCAGGTTCAGCGACACCGGCGTGCCGCTCGAGCTCGGCGCCGTGTTGGGCGTCGCCAGCGCCGGCGTCACCAGCGGCGCCACATTGCTGCCGCCGAGGTTGAAGGTCTGCTCCCCGCCTTCCTTGTCGCCGCCGGCCTGGGCGTTCGCCCACATCGACCAGCCCTCGCCGCGACCCGTGCCGCCCGGGCTCCAGATCGAGTTGCGATACTGCTGCTCATGGTCGGACCAGCCGTCCGCGCCATGACGCCAGAAGTCCTGGCCCGCCAACGGCGCCTTCAGCATCTGCACGCCCGCTTGGTCGGGCAGGCCCACGAGGTTCCAATCCACCAAGGTCGGGTTGAACTCCAGTTCGTAAAGCACGAAGCCCTTGCGCTCGCCGGCCCAGGTGAAGTTGGACGCCGTGCCGGACGCGCCGTGGATCAGGGTGACGCCGGTGATGTCCACGCCCGGGAGCGCGCCAGGCGACACGTCGTCCAGGATCAGCCTGGTCGAGCCGCTGACCGCGCCGACGATAAGCTCGTCCGCGCTGAGGTTGGCCGACAGCGAGACGTCCAGCGCGAGCGTCGAGTTGCCCGTGCCGTTAAACGCCGTGCCCGTCATGTTCAAGACGTCGCCGGTATGACCGTTGCGCAGATCGATCAGGCCGGAATTGTTGAACACTTCCAGCCCCGTCCAGTTGACGGTGACCGCCGACGAGCTGAACGGTGCGATGAGGATCGCGTGGCCGGCGTCGTTGTCGACCTCGCTGGCGGCGCCGAAGGTGGAGTCGCCGTAGACGAACCAGACGCCGTCATTGACGACCTTTTCGGTTCCACCGCCGCTCAGATGCACGTAGCCGTAAATCGCGCCCTGGTTTTCGATCAGGGCGCCGCCGCCAGAGACGCCGATCGCATAGCCGTTACCGCCGTGCAGCGTGCCGGTGTTGTCGATGTAGCTGCCCGACTTCGAATAAGAGACGATGGCGCCCGCGCCGCCGTAGATCGCATTGGCGTTGTAGATCGCCGCGTGACCGCCGGCCGCGCTGACGTGGATGCCCACGCCGTAGGCCGAGAACACGTCGGATCCCGGTTTCACCGTCACGTTCCCGTTCAGGAAGTTCTGGGCGAAGATCGCGTCGGACCCGGCGCCGTAGGCGGCGGTCAGGCCGGTGGTCTGAACCAGCACGTCGCCGGTGTAGTTGACCGCGAAGATCGCCTTGGAATAGGCGCCGCTGGTCAGGGTCTGGCCGGAATAGATCTTCAGGCCGTCGTAGCCCACGCCTTCGACGCCCGGCGAGTGGGCGCCGCTGGTCATCGCCAGGCCGCTGTGGATGACAGTCGAGCCCTTGTACTCGGCGTAGGCGTAGACGCCCGGCGAATAGTCGCCCTTGGTCACGGCCTGGGTCGAGGTGATCGAGACGTTGCCGTCCTTCGACAGTGCGTCGATGCCGGCGGCGTGGTCGCCGGTGGTGTAGACTATGTTGCTGGTCACCACCGTGTCGCCGGTATCGGAGAAGGTGAAGATCGCCGCCGACGAATTGCCGTAGGTGACCGCCATATCGGACACCACCGTCGCCGCGCCGGAGCCGGACGAGACGCTGATCGCGTCGGACTCGTAACCGGCGGTCTTCGCCAGGGCGGTGTTGTGCACATAGGCGGCGCCGCCGGCATAGGCCACGAGCCCGGCGGAATAGGCGCCGGTGGTGGAGACGTAACGGCTGGTAATCGCGACGTCGCCGACGGCCGAAACCGCATGGATCGCGTCGGAATTGTCGCCGGTGGTCAGCACCGTGTCGGAACTCACGCTCGCGCCCGTGTGGCCGAAGGCGAAGATCCCGGCCGACTGGTAGCCCACGGTCGAGACATAGCTGCTGGTCACGGTCGCGAGGCCTGCGGTGGAGACCGCATCGATGCCGTCGGCGTTGTGACCGGCGGTGACCACCGCGGTCGACGTCACGCTCACGCCCACGCCGCCGAGCGCATAGACGCCCGCCGAGCCGTAGCCGTAGGTCTTGGCCAGGCCGCTGGTGACCGCGGTCGAGCCGCTGAAGGACTTCGCCTCCACCCCGTCGGAATAGTTGCCGTGGGTGATCGACTGGTTGCCGGTGACGGTGATGTTGCCGGATCCATCGTAGGCGTAGACGCCCGCCGAGTGGTCGCCGTAGGTGAACACCATGTCGCTGGTGATCGCCACGTCGCCCGAGGCGCTTTCACCCTGGACGGCGTTGGAGTGGGCGCCGTGGGTGATCGCGGCATAGCTCGAGATCGTCACATTGCCTGAGGTGGTGAGGCTGGAGACCGCCGGCGAACCGTCGCCGTGGGTGCCCGCATAGGTGCTGGTCACCGACACATTGCCTGAGCCGGCTTGACCGCCCACGCCGTAGGAGTTGTTTCCGTATGTCTTGACCGTCGTGCTGGTCACCGTGACGTCGCCGTAATCGCCGAAAGCGTCAATGCCGGGCGCGTGGTTGCCGTGGGTCGCCACATAGGTCGAGGTCACGTCGATGTCGCCGCCGAAGGACCGCGCCAGGATGCCGTCCGAGCCGTCGCCGTAGGTCTTCACCGCGGCAGAGGTCACCGACACCTTGCCGTCGTAGGTTTCGGCGTAGAGACCGAGCGCACCGTCGCCCTTGGTCGCGGCGTAGGTCGAGGCGACGGTGACATTGCCGTGCAAACTGTAGGCGTACACCGCGGTCGATGCGACGCCACCGGTCAGCACCGTGCCGGAGGTTACCGAGACGTCGCCGATGTTCGAGTCGGCGCTGATGCCGAACGCCGTATTGCCGTAGGTGCGCACATAGGTCGAGGCGATGTCGATCGCTTCGTAGGCGCTGGCGCTGATGCCGGTCGAGTCGAGGCCCTCGGTCACCACGCCCGCGCTGGTGATGCTCACGCCGGCGCTACCCGACGAGACGCTGATGCCTATCGAATAGGCGCCTTCGGTGACCACGACGTTCGAATTGACCGTCACGCCTTGGGCGCCGTTTGCGACGATGCCATCGCTGTGCAGGCCGTAGGTCTTGACCAGGCCCGACTTCACATAGGTGGACTGCTGGCCGTTGGCATAGATACCGTCGGACGCGTTTCCGTGGGTCAGCACCGTGCCGGAGGTCACGCTGACCGTGTCGGTCGCCGTGTCCGCGGTGTTCGTCGCTATGATCCCGGCGGAATGATCGCCCGAGGTCGAGGCGTAGGTCGAGTTGACCACCACCGGGCCGCCTGCAGCGGCGTAGATGCCGGTCGAATAAGCGCCCGTGGTCTTGATCGCGTAGGAGGTCACGCTCACGCCGCTGTCCTTGCTGGTGGCTAGGATTGCGTCGCTGTACTTGCCGCCGGTCAGGGTGGTGTTGCCGTTCACCGTCACGTTGCCGTCGCCGCTGACGTCGATGCCCGGAGCGGCATAGCCGTAGGTGCGCACATAGGTCGAGGCCACGCTGATGTTGCCCAGCGTCCTCGCCCGGATGCCTTCCGCATAGGCGCCTTCGGTCAGCACGGCGCCGCTGTTGACGCTGATGTCGCCGGAGTTGGACTGGGCCAGGATGCCGTAGGACCGGTCGCCCGTGGTCACCACCGTGGTGGACTTGACCGTCACGCCCAGGTCGCCCACGGCGTCGATGCCGTAACTGTAGGCGCCGTAGGTCTTCACCAGGCCCGACTTGACGTAGGTGGACGCGTGGCCGTAGGCGAAGACGCCGTCGGAGTGGTTGCCGTGGGTCAGCGCGGTACCTGAAGTCACGCTGATCGTGTCGGTCGCCGTGGTCAGAAGGTTCTTTGCGTAAACCGCATCGGCATAGTCGCCCTTGGTGTAGGCGTAGGTGGAGCCTACCACCACGGGGCCGCCCGCTTCGGCCAGGATGCCGACGGCGCCCTCGCCAGTCGTCTTCACCGCATAGGAGGTGATGTTCACCCCGCCCGAGGCGCTTTCGCCGACGATCCCGTCGCTTCCGTCGCCACTGGTGAGCGTGGTGTTCGCCGTCACGGTCGCATTGCCGGTTGCGCTGACATAGATCCCGTCGGCGGCGATACCGTAGGTCCGCACATAGGTCGAGGCGATGGTGGCGTTTGCGCCCGTCTCGGCGTCGATGCCAACCGAGGTGTCGCCCTTCGTCACGACACCCCCGCTGGTCACGGAAACGTTGCCGATGGCGGTGGCGTAAATGCCGTCGGCGTTAGAGCCCTCGGTCACCACCGTGCCAGAGATGACCGTCGCGTCGGCGGCGCCGTGGATCCAGACGCCCGTGCTGTTCTGGCCATAGGTCTTCACCAGGGTGGTGTCGGCGTAAGCCGCGCCGCCGGCATCGACGTACACGCCGCGCGAATTGTTTCCACCAGTCAGCACGGTATTGCCGACGAAGGACGCATTGCCCGTCGCCGTAACCGAAGCGCCCGGCGCGCCCTCGCCGTAGGTGCGGATGTAAGCGCCCGCGACCGACGCGTCGCCGGCCGCCACCACATCGATGCCGATCGAGCCCTGGCCTTTGGTCAGGACCGCGCCCATGCTCACCGAGACGTTGCCGCCGGTCGAGTGGGCGTAGACGCCGTCGCTGTAGAGGCCGCCGGTGATCGCGGTGTTGCCGGTCACGCTCACATCGCCCGCGCCCACCGCGTTCAGCGCTATGGCGTAGTCGCCATAGGTGCGCGCATAGACGCTGGAGATGCTGACCGTCCCACCGCTGGAACGGGCGTCGACCCCGTCGGAGTCCTTGCCGTGGGTGATCACCCCGCCGGTGACGCTGACCGAGACTGCGTCGGCGCCCAGGGCGTAGATCGCATCGCTGGCGTTGCCGCCGGTGATGGTGATGTCGCTGACGATGTTGACGCCGTAGTTCCCCTGCGCGTCGATGCCGACGGCGTTGAAGCCCGCTGTCTTGACCACGCCGCTGTTGATATAGATGTCGCCCGCGGGGTCCTTGGCGTAGATGCCGATGGCCTGGTTGCCGCTGGTCGACACGTAAGCGCTGTAGATCGCGGTCGCGCCGCCGTAGGTGAAGGCGGCGATGCCGATCGCCTGGTCGCCGCTGGTGATCGCGGTCCCGCTGTGGATGACCACGCCGCCATGGTCGCTTTGGGCGCCGATGGCGTCCGACTGATAGCCGTAGGTGCGGGCGTAGGTGCTGGTGACGTTAACCCCGGCGTCGCCGAGCGCGCGGATGCCGTCGGAGAAGGTCCCGCTGGTGACCGCCGCCGTGCTGACGACGGTGACGTTGCCCGTGCCGCTGTCAGCCTGGATCGCGTCGGACTCGTAGCCATAGGTGCGCGCAGCGCCCGAGGTGACGCTGACGTTGCCATCCGCGCTCGACGCCAGGATCGCCTGCGAGTAGTTGCCGAAGGTGAAAGCCTTGCCGCTGGTCACACTAACATCGCCGTAGATGGAGCCGGCCTCGATGCCGACCGAGCTCTCGCCCTTGGTGCGCGCCTCGTAGGACTCCACCGTCACCGGGCCGTTCAGGCTGTAGGCGTAGATCGCGGTGCTGTGGTTGCCGTAGGTGAAGGCGTAGCCGGTGCTCTTCACATAGGTCGACTGGTCGCCCTTGGCGAAGATCGCCACGGAGTAGTCGCCGTGAGTGATCGCCGTACCCGAGGTCACGCTCACCGTATCGGTGGGCGTCGTCAGGAGGTTAATCGCGTCGATGGCGTCGGATTTGTAGCCGGAGGTCGAGACATAGGTGGAATTGACCACCACCGGCCCGCCGGCCTCTGCCACGATGCCGGTCGAGTAGTCGCCAGAGGTCACCACGCCCTTGGACGTGACCGACACGCCGCCGGTCTTGCTCAGCGCATAGACGCCGTCGCTCTTGTAGCCGCTGGTAATCGCGACGCCGTTGTCGATGACGATGTCGCCGGCGCCCGACGTGGCGAAGACCGCCGTGGAGCGGTCGCCGCTGGTCTTGGTGTAGGTCGTGGTGATGTCGACCGCGCCGGCGCCGGCGGTCGCGATGACGCCGTCCGACTCGTAGCCGGAAGTGATCACCGTGCCGGAGGTCGCCGACAGCGATCCGCCGCCACCGATGCTGATCCCCGCCGCGTGGTCGCCGTAGGTGCGCACATAGCCGGACGTGACACTAAGGTTTCCGGAGTCGCCGAAGACGTCGATGCCCGTGGCCTCATAGCCCTCGGTCAGGACCGCGGTGGACGTAACGCTGACGTTGCCTGCGCCGCCGTAGGCGTAGATGCCCTTGCTGTAGTCGCCCAGGGTCACCGTGGTGTTGGCGTTGATGACCAGGTTGCCGTTGCCGCCTTCAGCGGTGATGCCGTAGCTGCGATTGCCGTAGGATTTGACAAAGCCGCTCTTGATGTAGCCGCCCTGGTAGGCAGTCACCGCGATGCCGCTGGCGAAGTCACCGTGGGTGACGACGGAGCCCGAATAGATCTTTGCGACATCCGCGCCGACGCCGCCGGTATCGTAGACCGCTATGCCCCTGGCGTACTGACCATAGGTCGCAACGTAAGTGGAGTGGACGGTGGCCGGGCCCTCGGCGTGCACATCCAGGCCGAGCGCCTCATAGCCCTGGGTGATGACTGTGCCCGAGGTGACGTTGGCCGCGCCCGTCGTGTAAATGCGGGCGCCGTCGCTGTTATTGCCGACGGTCTCGATGGTTCCCGAGGCGACGGTCACCGTGCCCGTGGAATAGATGCGGATGCCGTCGGAGTTAAAGCCCTTGGTGACGATCTGGGTGTCGGTGACCGACACGTCGCCGCTCGCCGCGTGGTAGCTGCCCGCACGGACGCCATCGCTGTAGTTGCCCGACGTATAGACGTCGTGGGTGCTGATCGTGGTCGCGCCGGTTGAGAAGGTGTAGATGCCCGCGGTGCGGTCGACGTTGCTGCCGCCGGTCGCCTTCACGGTGACATCGCCGGTGGTGATGTCGAGCGTCCCGCCGGTCGCGCTGTCGGCAAAGACGCCGAAGGCGTAGCGGCCGGACGCGTAGGTCAGGCCGGTTATGCTGATCGTCGCATTGCCGACCCCGTTCGCCACGACTTCCGACCGCGGTGTTGCCCGCCGCGGCGATAGCGGTGACGTTACCCTTGAGGACGATGGTGTCGTTCGCACCGTGTACAATGTCGACACCGGTCGCTCCCGCGGTCGTCGCCAGCGCAGTGACGTCGCCGTCGATCTCGACATACTGGTTGCCGAGCGCATAGGCGGCGACGCCCAGTGCAAAGCCGCCCTTGGCATAGACGTCGCCGTGGATAACGATGTCGGTGCCGCCGACACCTCCGATGTCCGCACCAATTGCGCCGTACAGACCCAGGACGGTGATGTTGCCGCCCACCGTCACAGTGGCGTTCCCCTGAGCTTCGTCAGCGATGCCTGTGGCGTAGAACTGCAGCGCCTTGACCAGAATGTTGCCGCCAACATTCAATTTAGTGTTGTCCGCCGCGTCCTCATTGACGCCCGCAGCCGCGCCAAGCGTGCTGTCAGCGTAAACGTTCTTGCCGATCTCGACATCGGCCGAACCGCCCTGGTCGCTGAGGTAGACGCCGACAGCGCTTTCCCTCGCGAGCGCGCTGACGTTACCCGTCACGTAGGCGCCGTCAGCGCCCGTCTGATTGAAGATCGAGACGCCGTAGGCCGTGGCGTAGGTCGACGCCGCCAGGACATCACCACCTACGTGCAGGTCAACCGCGCCGGAGGCGTCGATGTTGACGCCATGTGCCGCATCGCCGGAAATCGCGGTCACATTGCCGCCTACCGTGACGTTGGCGCTGTGCACGCCTGAGCCGAGGGTCGTGTTAACGAAGACGCCTGTGGCGGTGTCGTAATAGGTGCTCGGGCCGCTGCCCGTGCTCGCATAGACGTTGCCGCCCACGTCGATGGTGACGTTGCCGGTGAAGGCGTGGATGCCCATGGCGTAGCCATTGGCGATCGCAGTCACGTTGCCGTGCACATCAGCCGTCGTATTGCCGGTGGTGTAGATGTCTACACCGATCGCCGAGGCGCCATAGGCGTGCGCCAGGACGTTACCGCCGACATCGAGATAACCGGTCCCGCCGGTCAGCATGACGCCGGTCGCATCGCCGTAGGTCCCGCCGAACCCAGGCTTGACGCGGGCAATAGCTGTTACATCGCCACTGATCTTGGCGGAGGCTTCGCTGGACGCGCCACCGCTGGTGGAGACGTCGACCGCGACCGCCACGCCGTTTCTCGCGTTGGCATAGACGTCGCCGCCCACCGTAACGCTGGCTGAGGTGTTGCCCGAGTCCACGATGCCGCGCGCATAGCCACGGCCCGCGAGCGCGGTGACGTTGCCGCCGACCGAAACGACGCCGTCCGCGCCGGCGGACACCTTGACGCCGTCCGCGTAGAAGTTCGAGGACTGGGCAGTGACGTCGTCGGCGACGGTCACCGTTACGGTCCCGTTGCCCTGCGCAAGGACGCCCTGCGCGCTGTAGTAGGCTATCGCCGTCACGCTGTGGTCCACGTCGACAGTCACGCCGCCATTCGCTTCGACTATGACGCCCCAGGCGCGGTCGTCGTAAGAAGCGGCGAAGACGCCGCCCTTCACCGTCACATTGCCGTATCCGGCGCCGCCGCTGACGTTCACGCCTTGCGCGTAGCCAAACGCGATAGCCGTCACGTTGCCGCCCACATAGACGTCGTTGCTGCCACTCTTGTTGACCGAGTAGACCCCCGCGGCGAGCGCGCCTGCGCCGGTGGCGCGGGCGTAGACGTCGCCCTGCACGTCGATCGAGACGCTGACATTGCCTTTGACCAAGGCGCCATAGGCGCTGACGTTGCCCACGGCGTGGATATTGCCGCCGACGTAGATGTCGGTCTCGCCATCGGCGGAGATGTCCAGACCTTTGGCGGCGTCGCCCGGCGCATCGGCATAGACGTTGTGGCCGACGTGAACGCCGGCGTAACCCGCGCTATCGATAGAGACTGCGGTCGCGTTGCCGGTCGGGGTCATCGCCATGGCGTTGCCGCCGATGTAGGTATAGGCGTCGCTGACAATCCTCACGCCGGTCGCGTCGCCCTTCGAGGCGTAGGCAGTAACGTTGCCCGTAACGTGCACAATCGCATCGTCGGAATTGCGCGCATAGAGCACCACGCCGGTGGCTTCGCTGACGCCATTGGCGGTCACATCGCCGCCTACACCAAAGTAGGCCGACGGCCCATAAACGTAGCCGCCGACGCCGATCGCCCGGCTGGCCGCGCTGACCGCCAGGACATTGCCTTCGACGACGACGCTCGCCGCGCCATGGTTGTCGCCAACGACGACGCCGAACGCCCCAAGGTCGCTCGACCTTGCGGTCACGTCGCCGGCGATCGTGATCGACACGCCATTCTCGCCGAAGAGGTTTGCCCCCTGCGCCGTGCCTGTCGCCTTGGCATAAACGTTTCCGCCAACGTAGACGTAGGCGTTCCCATCATCCACGGCGTCCAAGCCGGTGGCGGCGCCGTCCGTCGCGATCGCCGTCACATTACCGGTGATGGAGGCCGTGAAGTAGGACGCGCGCAACTCGACGCCCGTCGTGCCGTACTTGCCGTACGCGCCGACGTCGCCGCCGATCGCCAGGTGGGTGTAGCCGCCGCCGACATGGTAGGCGTCGCCCACATAGACACCGACCGCGCTGCCGCCATTCGATTGCGCCAGCACGTTGCCGCTCACTTGGATGTCGTCCTGTTGGCCGATGACCCAGACGCCGGTGGCCGTGCTGGTAGTCGCGTAGGCCGCCACGTTGCCGAGGGTGACGTAGGACACTTGGCCGTTGCGGAAATTGCCCCGCATCCCGGTCGCCTGGCCAAACGACGCGGTGGCGACCACGTTGCCGGTCACCGACACATTGCCGTAACCCGCCGCGACGTCGAGGCCGTAGGCAGTCAGGCCGGTGGCGCGGACATCGCCGCCGACGTTGACATGCGTGTAGTCGAGGTCGTGGGCGGAGACGCCGATGGCGTTCCCGTCCGCGGCATAGGCGCCCACGCTGCCGGTCACAGCGATATCGCTGTCGTTGGTCGTGATCTTGACGCCGACCGCGTAGAAGTAGCCGTCCGCGATCACGTTGCCGCCCACGGTCAGGTTGGCCGATTGCCCCCCCAAAGCGACGAAGCCATAGGCCTTGCCGTTGGGCGCGTCGGCGTTGATGTCGCCTCCCACCGTGGTCGTGCTGACCCCCGTGTCGAGCAAGTAGACGCCGCGGGCGGTGGCCCCGCCCGCATAGACGGTTACGTTTCCGGACACCGCGCTATAGGCGTCCGGGCTCCCGTTAATCTTCAGGCCCACGGCGCTCCCGAAGGTGCTGATCGACGATACGTTCTGACCGACGGAAATTTCGCTGTAGCCACCGGCTCTTACGTATATGGCCGTCGCATAGCCGTGGGCCGTGCGCGCACTGACATTGCCGGTAACGTCGATTTGCGACTGGCCGGCGGCGTAGCCGTCGGACTGCACACCGGTCGCCGTGCCCGTGGTGGTGGTCGCGGAGACGTTGCCGCCGACCGTCAGGTAGGCGTCGACGTCGTTACCGAGGTCCACCCCCGTCGCATTGCCCGTGACGGTAAACGCAGTGACGTCGCCGGCGACCGACACATGTTCGGACGGAGGATTGCCGTACGAGTAGTGGCTGAGCGCGATGCCGGTCGCAGCGCCTTGGGACGCCGTCGCCGAGACATTCCCCGCGACAGTGATGTAAGCGGACGCGCTGCCGTAGTGGTAGCGGTGGTTTTGTACGACGTCGATGCCGACCGCGCCATACTTGGCTTGCGCGCTGACGTCGCCGCCGAAATAGGCGTTTACGTTCGCTCCGGCGCCGTAGGCGTTGTAGCTGATAAACTCAGCCCCGGTCGCGTAGGTAAAGCCCTCTGCGGTGACATTGCCCGTGACATTGGCGGCCAGCGGGGCAGCGCCGGTCATCGACAGGCCGGTGGCCGTGGCTTGCGGCGCGTAGGCGACGATGTTGCCGCCCACGTCGACCGTCGCGCCGCCGTAGGTGACGTTGACCAGCACACCGGTGGCGGTGCCTTCGAAGCTGTCGGCGGTGACGTCGCCTTTCACGTCGACGCTCGCGATATTGCCGTGCGCGAAGACAGCGGTGGCGAAGTCGGTGTCGGACTTGGCGGTCACATAGCCGCCGACGTAGATGTGCGCGTTTCCGCCGTTGCTGTACGCCGCCACGCCCTCGGCCGTCGCGGCGCCATAGACGTAGACGTTCTTGGCGACCGAGATGTTGGCGTCGTTGCCGCCGCTGTAGGCGCTCACGCCCAGGCCTTCCAGCCCCGACTTGACGTAAACGTCGCCGCCGACCTTGGCGTAGGCGGTTCCATTGCCCGAAGTCACGATGACCCCCGAGGCGTTATCCGGCGCCGTGACCGCCACATTGCCGTTGACGCCTACGTAGGCGCCGTAGCGGCCCCTGACGTCCGCGCCGTAGGCGTAGCCGCCGGTCGAGATCGCCGTCAGATTGCCGCTGATGGTGACGTTGGCGGTTCCTTCGGTCACGTTGGCGTAGACGCCGTAGGCGATGTTCTGGGCCTTAACGCGGACGTTGCCGCCGACCGTCGTGGTCAGGTTGCCATCGTTCACGATCGTCACGTCGATCCCGTACGCCGAGCCTGTCGCCGCATGGGCGTAGATGTCGTGGGTCACGTCGATGACAACGTTGCTTGAAACGTTTCCGGCGGCGGGGCCGCCGATCTGAATGCCGAAGGCCGCGCCGTTGGGCGCGATGGCCGTGACGGACCCGGCGTCGATGGTGTCGGTCGCGCCGTAGTCGCCGCCGAGGCGCACGCCGACCGCGTTGCCACTCCCGGCGTAGGCATAAACCTGGCCGCCGACGTCGATCGCGATGTTACCGGTCGTGCCGCCCTCGACCTTGATGGCATAGGCGGTGGTCGCGCCGACGGCCGACACGCCATGGGTGACGTCGAGGGTCACCGGACTGGCGCCGGACGCATTCACTTCGATGCCCCAGGCGCCGCTGCTGGTTCCGGTCGCGCTGACGCCGCCGTCGACGGTGAGGTAGAGCGCCGCCGACGAAATGTCCGACTCCACGCCTTCGGCGCTTCCGCCGAGAGCTGTGATATTGCCGCCGACGGTCAGATAAACGGCGTTTGCGTACTGGTCGATCACCGCGCCTTGCGCGAAGCCACCGGGGGCCGTCGCCGTTATGTCGCCAGTGACATCGGCGTACATCTGCGAGACGCCTTTGAGCTCCATGCCCATCGCCGCCGTCGTGCCGACCGCGCTGACGTTTCCGTAGATGTTGACGTAGGAAGACGTGGCGCCGTCCGTCGTGCCCGCGTAGAGACCGCGGGCGAAGCCGTTGCTGGTGGTCGCCGACAGGTTGCCTGCGAAATCGGCGTGGATTGACCCGCCCCTCATTATGACCGCGGCCGACTCCCCGGTCTTGGCGATGGTGGTCACGTCACCGCCGTCGTACGCGGTTGCGAGGCCCAATTCGGCAAAGACTTCGACGCCGTAGGCCGACGCGTGGCCATAGGCATAGACCGATCCGCCGACGTGCACGCCGGCGCTTTCGCCATCGCTGACGACACCGACGGCCTTTCCGGCGGCGGCGTTCGCGTAGACATCGCCGCCAACCTCGGAATAGGCGAAGCCGCCGAGGGCGAAGGTTTCGATTCCGGTCGCGTTCCCGGCCGCCTTGACGATGACGTTGCCGCCGACCTCGGTGGTCGCGCCGTAGTAGCCGTAGACGTGCGCACCGGTCGCGTCGCCCGACGTGGAGATCACGGTCACGTTGTGGTCGACATTGGCGTAGGCGGTCCCGGCAAGCACCTTCGCGTCGAGGCCGAAAGCGGTGTTCTCGGCTTTCACGAGTACGTTGCCGCCGATGGTCGCCACCAGGTTGCCGATCATATCCACATAGATGCCGGTCGCATTGCCCGTCGCCGCATGGGCGTAGAGATCGCCGGTGATGTCGATCGTGAGGTTGCCGGAGAGGTCCGCGGCGGAAACACCGAAGGCGTTGCCCTCGGGGGCGATCGCTACGACGCTGCCCGCGTCAACGGTGTCGGTCGCACCCTGGAGGTTGTAGAGCCGCACACCCGTCGCGTTGCCGGTTTCGGTGTAGGCGTAGATTTGGCCGGTGACCGCAATCGAGACGTTCCCGGTCGTGTTTCCGCTGACCAGGAAGCCGTAGGCGCCCGTGTCGCCGATGGCGGAAACGTTCTGTCCGACATCGACGCTGAGGCTGCTGTTGCCCGTGAGCACGGCTGCCACGCCGGAGGCCTCGAACGCGTCGCCGTTGGCCGTGATGTTGCCGTCCACGGTGATGGACTGATCGCCGGTCAAGGCGTTCACCTGGAAGCCGGTGGCGGACGTGCCTGTGGCGGCGACGTTGCCGCTTACGACGGTATTTCCGTCCGCGTCGGCGCCCAGAGTAACGGCTGTCGCCACACCGTCGGTGGACGTCGCGCTGACGTCGCCGGTGATATTGGCCTGGAATGCTGAGTCGTTGTAGATCACGACGCCCTTGGCCAGCTCGTAAGCGTTAGCTGTGACGCCCGCCTCGAGCGCGATGGTCGATAGCGCGCCGCCTGAACCGATGAAGAACACCGCACCTGTCGCGGCGGCGTCATAGCTCTTGGCGCCGATCGAACCCTTGATGTCGACGACCACCTGGTTGCCCGAAACCTGCAGCGCCTGCGCGTACGACTGCGCGACCGCGTGGACGTAACCGCCGACGTAGGCCAGGCCCTCGGCGTCGCCGGTCACCGTCACGCCGTTGGCGGTATAGCCGGAGACGTAGACGTGGCCGCCGATGTTGGCTTCGGCCGTACCGTCGGTTCCGCTCTTGTTGTAGATGCCGACATTCACGCCGCGGGCGGCGGCGTTAGCGGAGATCACCTGCACGTTGCCGGTCACACCGGCGTAGGCGTCGCCGGCGTAGGCGTGGACGGTCATGCCATAGGCGCCGTAATAGGCGGTGACGAGGACGTTTCCACCCACCGTCGCGGTCGCGTTGCCTGCGGCGAACACATAGACGCCCGAAGCGCCCTCGTTGGAGGACGTCGCCTTGACGTCGCCGGTCACGGCCACATTGGCGTCGCCACCGGAATAGGCGTCGACCCCCGTGGCGTAGCCGTAGGCCTTGGCCACCACATTGCCGCCGACCGTGACGCTCGCCAGGCTGCCAGCGCCAACCTTGGCGTAGACGCCCATAGCATCGCTAAGGTAGGAGCGCGCGTAGACGTCGTGGGTCACACTGATGGTGACGTTGCCCGAGGTGTGGCTGGTCACGCCCGTCGCATAGTACGAGGCCTTGACGGTGACGCTGTCGAGGTCGATGGCGTTGTCGTCGTTCAGGTCAAATACGCGCACGCCCGTCGCATTGCCGTACAGGGCGCCGGCGTAGACCGCGCCGCCGACGGTGATGTCGATCGCGCCGGTGCTGCAGCCGTAGGCGTTGATGCCGAAGGCGTCGCCGCCTTCGAGCGTCTTGGCGGTTACATTGCCGGTGACGTCGATGTTGACGCTGGTCGAGCCGGCGGTTTCGGTGCGCACGCCTTCCGCGAGGCCATAGTCGCTGTGAACGTCGATGTTTCCACCGACATTGACCGACACGGCGCCGCTGGTCGCGTTGTGCAGGTCGAAGCCGTAGGCGCCGTAGTTTCCGCGGATGGTGACGTCGCCGCCGACCGAGAAGTTGCCGCCGCCGGCCGTATTGCCGAAGACGCCGGTCGCGACATCTTCCGACGATTCGACCCTCAGGTCTTGAGCGAGTGAGACGTAGGCATAGCCGCCGGTCGCGATATGGACGCCGGTTGCGTTGCCGGACGCGCTCACGACAACATTTCCGGCCGCGGTGACGGAAACGGTATTGTCGACACCCGCGTCGGCGATATTGACGCCGACCGCTTCAGTCCCGACGACGGTCACAAAGCCGGTGATTGAGACCCGGTCCGCGCCGCCGTAGACGCTGGACGACACGCCCGTCGCATATCCGTTGTAAGCCTGGACCAGGAGATGCCCGTCGATCACGGTGTCGGCGCCCGTGTAGCCGTAGGTGAGGACGCCGGTGGCGTCGCCCTCAGCCGAATAGGCGTGGACGTTTCCGCCCACCGTGAGACCCGCGCTGTGGAAGTTGTGCAGATAAACGCCGGTGGCGTCGCCGTTGTAGCTCTTGGCGAAAACGTCGCCGTCAACCTCGGTCGTACCGTTGATCGTCAGATGCAGGCCATAGGCGTCGGCTTGCCTGGAATAGGCATAGACGTTCTGGTGCGCGGTGATGTCGATCGTCCCGCCGCTCTTGGCGTAGACGCCATAGGCGTTGCCGTTCGCGGCCGACGCGCTGACATTGCCCATGAGCGTAACGGTGTCACTGCCGCCGTACAGGAACACGCCCTTGGCGGTCCCGGCGGCGTCGGCCGTCACGTAACCGCCGACGTAAATCTGGCCTGCGCCAGGCGACCGAACGCTGACGCCCGTCGCATTGCCCGTCGTTGTGAAGGCGTCGACGTTGCCCTTTACCGTCACCGCGTCGCCGGCGTAACCGCTCCCGACATCGACGCCAGTGGCATCGGCGCCGGGGCGCCGCCGATCGAGCTGACGATGACGCTACCGCCGACATAGACCGAAGCGTACTGATTGACGCCGACGCGGACGCCCGTCGCGCCCTTGTCGCCCTCCACGAAGACATTGCCGCCGACGGTGACATAGCCAAAGTTGGCCGTCACCTCGACACCGGTTCCAACGCCGCCCTTGGCGTCGGCGACGACGTCGCCGGTTACGCCAACAGTCACCACGGCCTCGCCGGTAACGTCGACGCCCGTCGCATTGCCGCCGGTGGAGGTGGCCGAGACGCTGGCCGCATAGACGCCCACGGCGTCGCCGACGCCGGTGCTGGCGGCGTACGCGCCCATGGCATCCCCGCTTCCGGCCATCGCCGTGACCGCGCCGGTCACCGATACGTCGATAGCGCCGTCGCTCTTGGCGTTGACACCGTAGGAATAGGTCCCACCCTTGGCGGTTACATTGCCGTGGACATCCACCGTGGTCGCGCCGCCGCCCGCGTTGCTGGCGTAGAGCGCCACCGCGTGGCCCGTGCCGCCAATGGCGGTGACGTCGCCGTCGACCGTGATGGCGAGAGCGCCGCCGCCGGTGTTGATTTCCGAAATGCCGAGGCCGTCGGCGCCGCCGCTGGCGTAGACCTGGCCGGCCACGGTCAGATTGCCGCCGCCGACACCGGAGATGACCACGCCTTCCGCATCGCCCTTGTGCGACAGGGCCGCGACGTAGCCGCCAAGGGTGACCGCGGTGTTCCCGCCGGCCGTAATGCCGACACCTTCGGCGAGGCCGCCGCCGGTGGAGACGACGCTGACGTAGCCGCCGACGTTGGCGACGAAATTGCCGCCAGTCGAATTGCCGATCACGCCATAGGCATTGCCGGCCGCCTTCACATCGACATAGCCGCCGATGGAAATGTTGCCGTCACCCTGCGCCGTGAGCGTGGCGCCTGTGGCGTTGCCACCGCCCGATACGTAGACGTTGCCGCCGACCTGGATCTTGCCGTAGTCGACCGAGCCGAGCGTGACGCCGGACGCGTCGCCGGCCCCATCGATCACCGAAACATTGCCTTTGACATAGGCGAGAGCGTCGCCCGTCACCGACATGCCGACCGCGGTTCCGCTGTTGGCGTGAACCGTCAGGTTGCCGTAGACGCGGCCCTCCGCCGCGTAGCCGTCGCCGTCCACGATCACGCCGGAGGCAGAAGTATTACCGGTGACGGTCACGTCGCCGTACACCGTCGCGCTGGCGTCTGACGGGAGACCTGCGTTGGCAGCGAACACTTCGACGCCGATCGAGCCGCCGGTGCTGGCGTTGCCGCCGACCGTCACATTGCCCTCGACAATGACGCCGCCTGTGCCTTCTCCGCTGAGCTCCAAGCCGGTGGAGGCGTTGGAGCCGGCGACCGTGACGTCGCCGCCGACGTAGATGCCGCCGCCGTATCCGTCGCCGGGGGTGACGATGGCGCCCGTGGCGTTGCCGCCGGAGGCATGCACGTCGAGGTCGCCGTAGATCGCAGCCGTGGCGTCGATGTTGGAAGCCACGCGAACACCACCGGCGTAGGTGACGCCGGTCACGTCGGCGCCGCCGTAAATTTCGACGGTGGCGGAGCCGTGATAGGCGGTCACGGTCACGCCCTGAGCGGAGCCCGCGGCGGTGACGACGCTCAGGTTGCCGTAGATCTCCGCGTTCGCGTAGCCATCGGAGGTGATGGTGACCCCCGTCGCGCCCGTCGCGCCTTCGACCGTCACGTTGCCATGGGCGGTGAAGAAGGCGGGTTCATAGCCACCGCTTACGACCTCGGCGCCGATGGCGCGGGCGCCGGTGCTGCGCACGTACAAATCAGCAGGGTAGTATCGGTTGCCGATGTACACGACGGCAAGGCCCTCGCCGGAGACGTCAAACCCTACGGCGTCGCCGGCGCCCTTGACGTAGACGACGCCCGTTTCCGCTAAGGCTCGGTAATCATGGCTTTCCTGGTCGATATAAACGCCCGTCGCCGTGCCGGTCGCGCTCGTGACCGTCACATTCCCGGTTCCGACCGTTGCAGGCCCATAGTTTGCAACAACCGAAACGCCGGTCGCAGCGCCATAGCCGGCGACGGTAAGATTGCCGCCGACGTAAGCCGAAGCGACACCCCGAAAGTCCGACGCCTCAACGCCGGTCGCAGCGCCGTGTGAGGAGGTCACCGTCACGTTGCCATAGGCGATGGCTAACGCCACAGAATAGCCGCTTACCTCGAGACCGGTCGCGCCGGTATTCCCATGAACGGTCAAGTCGCCGGCATAGCCGCCAACCGTCTGTCCCGAGACGTACACGCCGACCGCGCCGGCGCCGCTGCTCTCGACATAAACGCTGCCGAGGTGGACGTGGGTGCTGCCGTTCGTGAAGTTCGCGGTCACCGTGGCGCCAACTGCGTCGCCGCCGGCCATCACGGAAATGTTGCCGGCGGTGAGGTTTCCGGCCCCGCCGGCGTGAATGGCGACGCCGGTGGCGTCACCCAGGCTGTCCGCTGAAATATCGCCCGCACCGACGCTGAAATTGCCGCCGCTGTTGACGTTGATGCCGGTGGCTTCGGTCTTGCCATACGCCGTCAAGGTCCCGCCGACACCGACCGACGCGTAACCGGCCGAGGTGACCTCGATGCCATCGCCGTTGGTGGCCGCATTCACGACCATGTTGCCGTCAACATTGACATGGGAGGCGTAACCGCTTTGGACGTCCACGCCGGTCGCGCTGGAATTGCCGCTGGTGACGTAGACACCGCCCGTTACGTGCACGGTGGCGCTATAGCCCGTACCGCTCTGCGCATAGATTCCCTCGGACGCGCCCGTGCTGGCCAGCGACCCGGCAATGACGTTGCCGTGCACATAGACATTGGCGGCGCCGCCGGAGTTGTCGGAGATGGCGGTGGAGGCGGCCCCGCCCTGCACGATGACGTCGCCGTCGGCGGTGACGTTGCCGGTGAAGCTTGAGCCCGTCGTCATCTCGACGCCCGTGGCGTTGCCGCTGGTGCTCTTGACGGCGATGCTCCCGGTTGTGACGTAGGCGTAGCCGGTCGAGACCGCATCGACGCCCATGGCGGAGCCCGCATTCGCCGCGATCGCGGTGACATAGCCGCCGACGCCGACCTTCACACCCGCGCCGCTGACGTAGAAACCCGTGGCGTTACCGGTACCGGCGTGGGTGTAGACATAGCCGCCGGTCTTGACCCCGGCGTAGCCCGTGCTGGTGGTGCTGAAGCCGGTCGCGTCGGTGGCGCCGACGACGGAGGTGTTGCCCTTCACGTAGGTATAGGCGTCGCCGGTGACGTGCACGCCCATGGCCGCGCCGTAACCGCTCAGCACGCGAACGTCGCCGCCGAGCGTCACCGACACATTGCCGCCGGTCGCGTCCACGCCAGTGGCGTCATCGTAGGCGCGGACCACGACGGCGTCGCCGACGCTGATGGTGTTGTCGCCGATGCCGGTGATGTGGCTGACCACGCCTTCGGCTGAGCCGTAGTCCGAGATCACGTGCAGATAACCGCCCACGGACACGGTCGACGAGGGTCCGCCGGTGTTCTTCAGACCGACGGCGTTGCCGTCATAGGCGTAGACGTTGACGCCGCCCTTCACCGTGCTGCTGACCGCGTTGCCGCTGACGACGACGCCCGTCGCATCGCCGAAGCCTCCAGAGTAGACGTCGACGTAGCGGCCCACATAGGCGGTCGCGTTGCCGGTCCCGGCGATCAGCGACATGCCGGTGGCCGCGCCGCCGGTGGAGCTGGCGCGCAGGTAGCCGCCGATGTTGCCATCTGCGCTGCCGTAGGCGGTAACCAACACGGCGGTCGCGGGGCCGGCGCCGGCGATCGCGGTCGCATTGCCGCCCACCAGGACGCCGCCGGAGGCGAAGGGGGTGGAGCCGCTGGCCACGACCCAGACGCCCCTGGCCTCCACGCCCGAAGCGTAGACGTTGCCCGTGACGTCAACCCCGGTCTGACCTTTGAAGATGTTGTAGGCCGAGCCGTGGGCGTAGACGCCCACGCCGTATCCGGTCTTGCTCATCGCCGACACGTTGCCGTGGACATAGACGCGGCTGTTGCCGCCGGTCGCTTTGACGCCGTAGGTGTAGCTATAGCCCTTGGCTTCCACGTCGCCATAGACGGTGACCGCGGCGATACCGCTGTTGGCGGTTTCGCTGACGCCGCCGGCGACGCCGGTCTTCGACACCGACGTCACGTCGCCATACACCACGACGTCCGCCTCGGTCACCCCCACCGTGGTCGCTTTTGCGACGACCCCGATCGCCGGTCCGGCGGTCGCATAGGCGTAGATGTCGTCCGTAACGGTTATGTCCACGCGCCCGTCGGTGACGTCGACGCCGTAGGCCGCGCCACCCTTGGCGGTCACGCCGCCGCCGATGGTCACGTTCGCCACCGCGCTGGCATTGCCGTCCAGGGTGTAGGCGTCGACGCCGAAGGCCGTGCCGGTCGCTGAGGCGTAAACATAGCCGCCGACGTGGATGCCGAAGCCGCCGGTCCCCGGGCCGCCGGTGCCGGGCGCGATGCCGGCGCCGATGCCCGTCGCGTCGCCGTCCTTGGCGATCACGCTGACGTTGCCGCTGATCTTGACCCCGTCGGATGACCCGAGTTCGCTGACGCCGATCGCGCTGTTGTCGGTGGAGACGACCGTCAGGTTGCCGCCGACGTCGACGTAGGACCCGAGGCGCCCGTGCGTGATGACCCCGGTGCTATAGCCATAGCCGTGCACCGAGACGTCGCCGCCGATCCTGGCGAACGTACTGTCGCCGGGGCCGACGTTTCCGCTCGCTGTCAGTTCGATGCCCGTCGCCCCGCCGGTCTTCGAATAGACCGTGAGGTTTCCGTAGACTTCAGCACTGGCCCCAAGCGCGGTCGTGACCGTGACGCCGACAGCCGCGCCGCCCGTGGAATAGACGCCCTCGTCGCCCTTTACGGTGATGTCGCCCCTGGAAGCGTTGCCGACGCCGACCGCGTTGGCGCCCAAAGCATACTCGCTGGCGTGCACAATCAGATTGCCGGCGACGTAGCCCTGCAGGCTGTGGTTGCCGCCGACCGAAACGCCCAGCGCATCGCCGTCAGTGGCGGTGACGTAGACGGAGCCGCTGACGTTGGCCGACGCGATCTGCAGACCGTGCGCCTCGATCCCAGCGGCGCCGGACGAGCCGTAAACCTTCACGGCGCCGTCGACATCGACCGTCGCATTTCCCGACAACCCAGCAGCCACAGCGATGACGCCGTCAGCATAGCCGTGGAGGCTGGTGACGGTGATATTGTCCGTGTTGACGATGGCGGCATTGCCGAGGCCGCCGCCGTTGATTTCGACGCCCAGGGCGCTTCCCGGCGCATAGACCACGATGTTGCCGGCGGTGACCGTGGCGCTCAACTGGCCCGTGGCGGCGAAACTGACGTTAACCCCCTCGGCGCCGCCACTGTACGCCGTCGCATAGACACCGCCCGCGATGTCGACGCTGATGTGCTGGCCTTCGCTGACGGCGACGCCGCTCGCATAGGCGCCGGTCGCGGTGACATTGCCGCCGAGGGTGACGAGCACGTTGCCGAGCGAACTGGTCTCGACGCCGATGGCGTACCCGCTTGTCGCGTTGGCGTGCGCCGTGACGTCGCCCGTGGTGTAGATCGTAGTGTGTTGCGAGAAGCTGGGGGCGTCAATCCCGGTCGCGTTGCCGGTGGTCGAGGCGACGTAGACTGCGCCGGCGTAGACGGTCACTGCGCCATCCCCGCGGGCGTAAATTCCCAGGGCGTCCCCGCCCGCGGCCTTGACGGTCAGGTTTCCCGTGACGTTGGCGTAGGAATGGCTCTGGCCATCCAGGTAGAGGCCGGTCGCATTGCCCGCCGTCGAGGTGACCGAGACGTTGCCGTACACGTCGCCGACCGCGACCACGCCGCCGGTGGAGCGGATGCCGGTCGCCGTCTCGCCCGTCACGGTCATGTCACCGTTCACATAGGCCGCGCTCAGCCGGTTGCCGCCCACGAGCTCGATGCCGTAGGCCGTCGTGCTGGCGCTGACGTGCACCGCGCCGGTGGTGACGTTGAGGTAGCCGGTCGAGGTGCTCGCGGCGTAGACGCCGGTCGCGGCGCCCGGGACGCCGACCGCATGGACGTAACCCACGTCGGTGGTGACGTTGCCAGTGGCGACGGCCCTGATCGCGACCGCATAGCCTTCGCCGCTGGCGCTGACCTCGCCCGAGGACCGGATATCGATCGATCCGGTCGCATTGGCCTCGATGCCAAATGCGGGGGCGATGGCGCCGACGGCCGACACCGAGCTCACGTCGATATAGATGTCGTGGCCGGCGCCATAGGTCTGCGCCTGCACGCCATAGGCCGAACCCGCGCCATGCACCGTTACATTGCCGGCGTAAATTGCGAGCTGGCCGTGCGCCTGCGCCTCGATGCCGAACGCGGTGTGGGTGTCGCCCGAGGTGGCGCTGATATCGCCGGTCGAGATGTAAAGGTCGCCCGCGGCGGTCTGGGCGACCACGCCGTAAGCCGCGCTGTTTTTCGAACCAGCGGTGATCGCGCCGCCGACTACGATATTGCCGGCGCCTGCGCTCGTTAGTTCGACGCCTTGCGCCGCATAATTGCCGCTCAGGGCCGTCACGCCGCCGTAGACATGCACCGAGGCGGTGTAGGCGGCGCCGTAGCCGGTGACTTTGACGCCGGTGGCGGCGCCCGGGTCGGCGTAGCTGCCGGCGGTCACACCGCCCTTGACCACCACTTGAACCGCGGCATTACCCTGCGCGTCGATGCCGGTGGACGCGTTGTAGCCGACTGCCTTGACGTTGCCACCGACATAAACGCGGTTGGTGTAATTGCCATAGGTGTGGGACTTGACGCCTATCGCTGTAGCGCCGCCGGACGTCGCATTGGCCAGCGCAGTCACGTCGCCGGAGAGCTCGATATCGACGCCGTTCGCGGCGGCGCGCACGCCGATCGCGTACCCGGAATAGGTGGTGGCGGATACGCTGCCGGCGCTGATCGTGTTGACGCCCGTGCCGGTCTGATCGACGTAGAGCCCGATGCCGGTCGCGCCGGTCTTGCCGGTCGCCTTCACGTTGCCCGCCGACACCGTCGCATAGGCGGTGAAGTCGAGGACGCCGAACCCGCGCCCAGTGTTACCCGTGGCGGTCACGTCGCCCACGGCGATATTGCCCGCTCCGCCGCCTTCGACGTAGATGCCCGTCGCTTCGCCCGCAGTCACCGTCGTGGCCCCGCCCACGGTTACGGTGCTCGAGTAGTTCCCGTAGGTCTGCGTCCGCACCCCACGGGCGTAAGTCGTCCCGGTGGCGGTGAGGTTGCCGCCGACGCTGATGGTGGAATTACCGTAGCTCTTGCTCACGATGCCGTCGGCTTCGCCGATGGCGGTGACGGCGGTTACGTTGCCGCCGACGTGGATGTCCATCGCTTCGCCGACGGCGTTGATACCTTCCGCCGACGTGCCGCCGAATGCCGAGACATCGCCGGTTACCTTGATGACGCCGGTAAAGTTGCTGCTGTAGTAGGAATAGGTTCCGCTCTGGCTACCGATACCCAGAGCCGCGCCGTCGGTTGAACGCGCCAGAACGGATCCGGCGCTGATGTAGGAATTATAGCTGGCGACTGCGGAAATGCCGGTCGCATCGCCTGTGATGGCGCTCGCATCGACGAAGGTTCCGACCTTGATGCTGAGGTTGCCGCCGGCGGTCGCGGTGACGCCCGTCGCCGTGAGACCGCCGTAGGCGATGACATAGCGGCCGACGCTGATGCTGGTGTCGTAGCCAGACAAGGACGAGATGCCGACCGCGTTGCCCCTGTTGCCGGCCGCGTAGCCGGCGTAGGCCGATACGCCGTCCCCGACGACGATGGTCGAGACGCCCGTCGCGCCGGCCTTGATGCCATAGGCGTCGTGACCCACTACGTAGACAAAGGTCCCGACGTCGATGCTCGAGCTGCCCGGATTGCCGCCGGTGGTGTCGATGCCGACCGCCTTGCTGGCGTTGCCGCTCGCGAGCGCCTCGACGCTGCCGCCGACGTCGACCGTGGTGTAGCCGCCGGACGCGATGACCCCATAGGCGCCGGTGACGCCGTCGGCGTAGACGCCGTCGGCCACGTGCACCGAAATCGCGCCGTCCCCGACGGAGTAGCCGGCGTCGTAGGGCGCGCCCGCGCTTGACACCGTGATCGCCGTGGCCGTGCCGGTCTGCGAGATCGCGGAGACCGCGCCGGCCTTGACCGCGATATCGCCGTAGCCGCTGACCTCGACCCCCGTCGCCGTCAGGTTGGCGTGCACCGTCACGGTGCCGCCGACATAGGCGTAGAGTGTCGGATCTACGATATCGCCCAGGGGAGCGGTGACGCCGTTGATCGACACGCCAGTCGCGTTTCCGGTGAGCGAGTCGACGGTGACGGCGCCGGCGATGTTGGCGCCGAGGTGGATATAGTAGTTGGCGCCCGTGGGCCCAGCGCCGATGTGGTTCATCTCGACGCCGATCGCATCGCCGGCCGAGGACGTGACCGTGACGTTGCCGCCGACGCTCGCGAGGCCATAGCCGTTCTCGACGTCGATGCCGGTCGCCGCATAGACGGCGTTGACGGTGACGTTGCCGTCGACCTTGACGGTATTGGTATAGCCGGAGGTGGTGACCGACAGGACGCCGGTCGCTGCGCCATACTTCGCCGACGTCGGACTGACCGCGGTGGCGGTCACATCGCCGCCGGTGTGGAAATAGGTTCCTGCCGACCCATAGCTGTGGACTGCGGTCGCGTCGCCGCCCGTCGCATAGGCGGTCACCGAATGTTTGACGTAGGTACTAGCCATAGCCCGCCGAGAGGCTGACGCCCGCGGCGTTTCCGTGTGAAGACGTGGCGCTGATCGCGCCCTGCACGGAAATGTCTCCGTCACCGACCGTGGTCATGGTCACGCCGTAGGCCTGGGCGCCGGTCGCAGTGACGTTGCCGTTGGTGGTCAGGCTGCCGGCGCCGTGACTGGTAATATCTGCGCCGGTGGCGACGCCGTTTTGCGCGCTGGCGGTGAGGCTGTAGGCGACGGGGCCGTGGATATTGGCGACCGCGTCGCTGTAGCCATTCACCTTCACCGCCGTCGCGTCGTAGAGCGTCGAGTTCGCCGACACATTGCCGGTGACGTTGGCGTAGGCGCCCTTGGTATAGGACGTTGCGCCCACGCCGACAGCGGGTCCCTGGTCGGCGGAGGCGGTGACCGCACCCTTCGCCGTGACGCTCACAGTGTCCTCGCCGTAGGCGTCGACGCCCTTGGCGGCGCCGTACCTGCTGCTCGTCGCCGAAACCGCGCCGTTCGTCACGATGGTCGCGTCGCCGCCCCCGTAGGCCAGCACGCCCCCGGTGATGCCGAAACCCGACGCCGTCACGGTATTGCCGGTCGTTACGCTGACGTTGTAGGCGCCGGGCGTTACGTGATGGGTGAAGTCGTAGGTGAAATAGCCGCCGTACTTGCCCGGCTTCACACCGCCGCTCGCGGCGGTGACGCCAAACGCTTCGCCGGCGCTGGAGGTGACGTTGATCGGGCCGGTGACGTTGCTGGATACGGCGCCGGAGCCTTCCTGCAGCACGCCGGAGGCATACTCGGCGCCGGTGACGGTGATCGCGCCGGCGACATTGCCGGTGATCGAGCTGTGCAGGGCCTCGCCGTACTCGAACAGACCGCTCGCAGTCCCGGGCGTGGCGGTGACCTGAATATTGCCGGTCTGGGCGAAGGAGATATTGCCGCCGCTGTAGGCTTCCACGCGAGCGCCGGTCGCGTTGTAGACGCCCTGGACCTTCAGGTTGCCGGTCATCTGAACCTGGTTCAGCGTGCCGGTGGCGGCGTAGAGGCCGCCCGCAACATCGCCGCCGTAGACGCTCACGTCGCCAACGACCTTGGTGAAGCCCGTGCCGTCAGAGAGGGTGGACACGCCGATCGCGGTGGTGTTGCCGGTCCCGATGGTCGATTTGACGTAGCCGTATTGGCGAAGAACCGCGTTGCCGCCGGTCGAATGGGACTCGACGCCGGTGGTATAATAGTGGGTGGACGGCCCGCCCGCGGCGATGCCGGTGGTGACGACGTTGCCGGTGTTCTTCAGGTAAGAGTCCGAGCCGGCCTCGGCGGCGACGCCGACGACGTTGCCGGCCGCGTTGTTCTCTGAGGTGAAGCCGTCGTTGCTGATATAGACGTAGCCGTTCGTGCTCTTGCCGACCGTACCGAAGTCCGTGGCCGAACCCGTCGCGTAGCCTGTGACACTGGCGTTGTTGGTGATGGTGACGTTGCCGGTCATGCTGTGGGCATAAACGCCGCCGCTCAAGGCGCGCGTGGTCAACCCGTGATCCGACACCGCCGAGTCGTTGAACACCGTAACGTCGCCGGACTGGGAGTAGGCGTTGATGCCGAGGCCCCCGGTCGTGATCGACGCGTTGTTGGTAATGACCAGCGGCGTGCCGCCCATCGCGTCGATGCCGTCGTCGGTGGCGATGATCGACGAGCCCGCATCGGTCGTCAGATACAGATACTTGGCCAGCGACTCCTCGACGTTGATGCCGAAGCCGGCCGTCGCATGGATGTGCGCCGCGCCGGTGATGGTGACGTTCAACGCATTGGTGGTGTCGATGAACTGGATGCCGTTCGGGTAGGGGTTGCCCGCGCCGGTGCAGGTGGCGGAATCGACGCCGCCGGCGGTGGTGAGGCCCGTGCAGGTGCTGGGGGTCCCTGCATGGGACGTGCTGGGGGTCGCGCTGATCGCGATCGAACAGCCGAGCGCGGTACCGATGTAGAGCGCTGTTCGGGCCACGCGCTGACTGACCAGAATGTTCGCCGGCTGGAAGCGGACAGGCTTCGCCTTCGCGCGTTTCGTCATGGAGTACCCCCCTCATCACCGTCCCCCCCAGGAGACAGCGTAGAGCGCGCCCAGTTCGCACTGACCGCGTTCACCGAGATGTTTTTAACGAAAAATCAGTCTTTTACAATTCGCGTACCGCCGGGTAGCGAATCAGTAGGTCGACGGCCTGGCGCCCGGTGCGCTTTTTCGTCGTAATTTCGGGATGTTGCGGAATCATGCTGGAAGCGGCTGGCCGCCAATTAATGGCCAACGGCAGGAGACCCGAGGCCCGGATTCGCCCGTTTTTTGGTCGGCCCTGATCCTTGAGCCCCGGGCCCGGACCCGGGGGCGGGCGCTCCGCGGGCGGCGTGGCGGCCCTCGGTTGGCCAAGGATCGTGATGGGCAGATCGCGGCCGTCGACGGCTTCATTGCCGGCGTAGTCCGCCGCGAGGATCCGCACCGTATAATCGCCGGGCGCGAGGTCGGCCGGGCGCCAGCCGACCGTTTCGGCGCGACCGGCGCGCACGCGATTGGTCACCACGTAGAGGAAGCGGGTTTGTTGCGCGCCGTGCACCGTGTCGCCGCTCGCGGGCGCATAGGCGATCTTCGCCGCGTCGCGGTCCAGCGGCAGGCGATCGAACTCCATGTCGATGTGCGGGCGCTCGAAGCCTTTCACCGGCGTCCCGTCCGCCCGGAGAATCTGAAACCCGGCGCGATAAAGACCGAGCCGGCGGCGCGCGTTGTCGCCGTCGACTTGGTCCCACGCATCCGCCACGATGCTCAGCACGCCGGCGCCGCGCGGGATCACGATGCGCCCGTTTAACCGCTCGGTCAGACGCTGGCCCGACGCGTCGTAGAGCGCGATGTCGTCGATGTGCGGCGCGATGTGATCCGCCAGACCCGGAAAGCGCAGGGCCATCGGATTGGCGTCGCCGCCCCGCGCGCCGAGTTCCAGGTGCACGTGCGCCATGCGATTGGCCGTGCCCAGCGGATCGCCCACGCGGAAGCGCGTACCGCGCTTCACCCGCACCTGGACCAGCTTGCCGGCCGCGTTGCGCACCAGCTGGAAATGGCCCGGATCGAGCGGATCGCCCTGCGGCGTGCGACCGACGCGCATGTGGATATAGGTCAACTGGTCGATCTGCAGTCCCTCGCTCAGACCGTCCACGTCCCAGGTAGGCAGCGGCGCCTCGACTTTCTCGTCCGCCACAACCCGCACCGTCGCCCCGACGTCGGCGTGCACGTCGAGGCCGGCGTGAATGTGCGACCGGCTATCGCCCTGGTAGTCGCCGCGCACCTCTCCCATGTCGCCCACCACCTCGTGCCAGCTCGCTTGCGGGTCGACGGGCCAGGGGACCGAGGCCGCGCGGGTGAGCGCCGGTGGCGCGGGGGTGATTTCAGCCGTCGTCGTGCGGGTGTCGCCGGGGCGTCGCGGGGTGAGTTTGCGGATCGCGTACCGGGCGGTTTCCGCCACATAGAGCCCGCCGTGTCCGTCCAGCGCGAGGCCCGCGGGTCGAAACAATTCGAGCGGCCGGTTCTGCGGCGCCCAGGCGTCGCGCCCGGTCAGGATACGCAAGTCACCCTTGGGCGACATCTCCAGGATGCGTCCGCGACGGAAGGTGGAAACGTAGAGATACCCGTCCGCCGTCGCCGCCACCCCAAGCGGGCCGACCAAGGCGGGATTGGCGTCGTCGGGTGCGGCGCGTGCGAGGGTCGTGACCCGACCGTCCTTGTCCAACCGGCGGATCGCGTTGTTGCCGGCGTCGGCAATGAACAGGACGCCGTCCTTGCCGAGCGCGATCCCGCACGGCGTGTCGAAGGCCGCGACCGATCCTGAGCCGTTGGCGAAGCCCGGCGCCGCGCCGCCCGCCAGCGTCCTGACCCGGCCGTCGCGAGTGATCAGGCGGATGCGATCGTTATAGGTGTCGGCGACATAGACATTCCCCTGCGCGTCCACCGCTACGCCGATGGGCCCGTTGAACTCCGCCTGGCCGGCCGCACCGTCGCGAAAGCCGGCCTGTCCGTCGCCGGCGAGGGTCGTGACGCCGCCGCCGGGGCCGATCTTGAAAATCCGGTTCGCGCCGGTGTCGGCGACGTAGACATTTTCGGCCTGATCGACCGCGACGCCGGACGGCGTATCGAAGGTCGCGGCCAGGGTCGTCGTGCGGCCGTCGGGCGTGATCTTGCGGATGCGGTTCGTGTCGCCCGCGTCGGCGACGTAGAGCGACCCCTTCGCATCGATCGCCACCGCGAACGGATCGCTGAACCGCGCCTTGGCGCCCGCTCCGTCGGCGAACCCGCGCGCGCCATTGCCCGCCACCGTGGTCATCTGCGCCGCCCAGCCGTACGCCGTCGGCCTCGCCTGACGCGACGCGACGAGCCACACCCCCGCGAGCCACAGCGCCCCGAACACGAGGACCAGGACGGAGAAACGCGTGAGCTTTGCAGGCATGGGGCGTCCGGACGCAGAAGGCGGCGCTCGCACGGGAATCGAACGGGCGATGAGCCTTTGCGCTTTTTCGCCCGCCGCCCGCCACGGGTCCAGTCCAGGTCCGCGTTGAAACGACGGTGCACAAGTCCGACGGCCCGGCGCGGTTAGCGGACGTTCCGGGTCGGTTTGCAGCAACCGTTTCGCCGTTCAAGGGGTCCGGCTCGCAAAGCCTGCGAAACTATGCCAATGGCGAAGCCAGACCCTGTCGTCACCCCCCGCCCGGAGCGACCCGTGACCCGAGCCCGCCGCACCCTCGCCATCCTCGCCTCGGCCTGCCTCATGGCGTTCGCCGCCCAGGCGCTCGCCAAGGCGCCGCCGAAGCCCGCCACAGCGGCCGACGCCGACTTCAACGATATTCCGGCGAACTTCAAGCTGCCGCCGGTCAACGCCGACTACGTCAAGCGCGTGGTGATGGTCCCGATGCGCGACGGGGTGAAGCTCTACACCGTCATCTGGATTCCCAAGGGCGCGCACGATGCGCCGATCATCCTGACGCGCACGCCGTACAACGCCGCCAAGCACGTGCGCGACGAGACCAGCCCGACCTTGCTCAACGCCCTGCCGCTCGAGTCCGAAGAGTTCGTCAAGGCCGGCTATATCCGCGTCTATCAGGACGTGCGCGGCAAGTACGGCTCGGAAGGCGCCTATGTGATGACGCGCCCGCCGGTCGGACCGCTGAACCCGACCAAGGTCGATCACACCACCGACGCCTGGGACACCATCGACTGGCTGGTGAAGAACCTGCCGGAGTCCAACGGCAAGGTCGGCATGATCGGCTCATCCTACGAGGGCTTCACCGTGGTGATGGCGCTGCTCAACCCGCACCCGGCGCTGCAGGCCGCCGTGCCGGAGAGCCCGATGGTCGACGGCTGGATGGGCGACGACTGGTTCCACTACGGCGCCTTCCGCAATCCCAACGTCGACTACGCCGTGGGCCAGACCGGCCAGACCGGTGAGGGCAAGGGCGTGCCGCGCACCGCCGGCGACGACTACGCCGAGTTTCTCGAGGCCGGTTCGGCCGGCGACTATATGCGCGCGCACGGCGTGGACATCCTGCCTTGGAACAAGCGCATGATGGCGCATCCCGCCTATGACGCCTTCTGGCAGGGCCAGGCGCTCGACAAGCTGGTGGCGGCGCATCCGTCGCACGTGCCGACGCTATGGGAACAGGGCCTGTGGGACCAGGAAGACATGTGGGGCGCCAACCACGTCTTCGCAGCGCTGAAGGCGGCGGGCTATGAATCGAGCAACTGGCTGGTGATGGGCCCGTGGTTCCACAGCCAGATCAACCGTCCGGGCGACATGCTGGGCGTGTTCAAATGGAACGGCGACACCGCCGCTCAATTCCGCAAAGAGATGGTGCTGCCCTTCTTCGAGGAGCACCTGCGCGGCGGCCCGCCGGCGAACCTGGCGCGCGCGGCGATCTATAATCCCGCGGTGAACCATTGGGAACGCTTCGACGACTGGCCACGCGCCTGCGCCCAGGGCTGCGGCGCGCCCTTGACGCCGATCTATCTGCAGGCCGGTTTCACCCTGGGCTTCGACAAGCCCGGCGCGGACGCCGGCGCCGGCGATTCGTACGTTTCCGATCCGGCCAAGCCCGTGCCCTACACGCCGCGGCCCGTGCATTTCTCCGACAGTGACGCATGGCGCACCTGGCTGCTGCGCGACCAGCGTTTCATCGACGGCCGCACCGATGTCCTGACCTATGAGACCGCGCCGCTGACCGCGCCGATGCGGCTGCAGGGCAAGCCGATCGTGGACCTGGTCGCTGAGACCACCGGCACGGACGGCGACTTCGTGGTGAAGGTGATCGACGTCTATCCGCCGGAAGTCGGCAGCCAGCCCGAACTCGGCGGCTATGAACTGCCGCTCGCCACCGACATCTTCCGCGGGCGCTATCGCGAGAGCTTCGAGCATCCCACCCCGATCCCGGCGGGCGTTCCCCAGCACTACCGGTTCGCCCTGCCCGACGTGAACACGGTGATCAAGCCCGGCCACCGGCTGATGATCCTGGTTACTTCGAGCGCCTTCCCGCTCTACGACCGCAATCCGCAGACCTTCGTTCCCAACATCTTCGACGCCAAGCCGGCCGACTACCAGAAGGCCACCGTCACGGTGCTGCGCGGCGGCGACCAGGCGAGTGCGGTGTGGCTGCCGGTGGTGGCGGACGGTGGCGCGACGCACTGATACCGGGCGCCCGGTTCGCTTGCCGACGCCCGGAATTGATCGCTAGATTAGGCGCAGGGGGATTTCGCATGCGCCTAGCCGATAGATTTGTCTCCGCTGCTCTGGCGGCGCCGCTCCTGTGTCTTGGGGCCGGCTCGGCTCTCGGCTCCGAGCCCACGTCCGCGCCCGCCGAGTCACCGCCGCAGACGGCTCAGATCGAGCTCCTGCCAAATCCTGGCGTCGCCGTCGGCATCGGCGCCGCCACGGAGAACCTCTCCCTGGTCAAGGACACCCGCTGCGCGAGCCTGATCTTCGGGGCAAGGATCCTTGGCTCCTTCGGCATGCTCTGGGGCAACAACGAGGGCCGCTGGTCCCCATCCCCGCGGGCAAGGTCGCCCATCTCTGGATGGTGGAGAACGAACCTGCGGGATATCGCAGGCGGCGCATGTGCGAGAACGCCGCGGAGTTCGTTCCCGAAGCCGGGCACAGCTATGAGGTGCAGCAGACGAGCGACAGCACGGCCTGCCGCCTGTCGCTCATCGACCGCGCCACCAATCTGCCGCCGCCGACGTACAGTCCCTTTTCGCCGAAAGTCTTCTGTCAGTCGAAGAAATAGGCTGGCGTTGCCCGCGCGCTCCACCGAACAGCGCGCGCTCCAGGGCTTCCGCGTGACCCCGCCGCCCAGCCTGGGCTGAGCCTGCGAGGCGGCGCTGGGGGCGGCTCCCACCGTCGAGCCCGAGGGCGTCGAACCCTCGCCAGGAGATCGTCAGAGCCCGCCCCTCACGTCGGTCGAGGCCCATGGGGCCGGCTCCGGGGACCCATTCGACCTTGACGTGTAGCCCTCATACCGTGAAGCTCGGGAAAGGCGTGCGGCGTATAAAGATTGTCCAGTGTTTTCAGCCCGTAAGGGCGTCGGCGGCCAGGTCATCGCATGGCGAGACATCGGCACAGGAAACCTCCGCGCTTCTCGGGCGCGGTTCGCGGAAGTCGCCGGCGCGCTCGGCGCGGTCGAGGACGTGCTGCCGCAAATGGCGCAGCGTCACCACATGTCGTGGATGCTTGCAGTGGTGTTCAGCATCACCATGCTGATGACCGCGGCGTTCCTGCAGCTGACGACGGTAAGCTTTCAGGGGCAGTTCCAGGCGCCGGCGCTGCACGCCATCGCGCTGAAGACCCCAAAGGAGGTCGGTTATTTCGCGGCGCTGAACTGGTCGCTCTACAGCGTCGGGGTCCTTCCTATCCTCGCTTGGGCCGCATTGAGCATCTGGCGCGACATTCCCGAAGTCCTGCGCCGTCTGACGGACTCCAAGATGGTGCGCGACGAGACCTTCGCGCTCGTCGACTGCGACCGCCTGGAACGGCGTTGGAACCGGAGAGTCCGCTCAATTCGCCTGTTGCTGGTCGTGGTCGCCCTGCTCGGGACGATCTTCGTCATGGGCGACTGGTGGCAAACCGTGGCGTGGCCGCTGCTCGATCCGCGGGCGCTTGTCGGTCATAAGCTCAACGCGCCGGATTCAGAATACGACTGGTCGATCTCGTCGCTCTACGCGGGGTCGCACACCTCGACGGCGTTGCTTCTGGTCTTCACCTTCATCGCCTACGCCGGCATTCCCCTGGTCAGCACCCTGCTCACGCTCGAGACCGTGGTCGTGGTGTTCAGCTTCGTGACCCTGCTCGCGCCGTTCAGCCGCCAGGAGCGCGGCTGGAGCATCGTCGCCATGCCCCACGACGAGGTCGAGCGGCGCTGCGGATGGGAGGCCTTCTCCGACTTCTACTTCCACCTGCTGGTCTTCGCCCTGATCGTGCTGGCGGGACTGTGGCTGATGATCGTGCAGAACGCTTACCTGCGCAACGACGGCAGCGCCGACATACTCCAGTTCATCTTCACGCCGACGCACGGCCCGATGCGGATTACCCTGGACGTTCACGACGTTCCCGACATGCCGGCAGCGTTCGCCCAGTGGCTTCTGCAATCCACCGAGTTCCACGACTTCGGTAAGAAGGGCCAGATCGGCGCCTATCTGGTCGGTCTGCTCTCCTACGGCTCAGTCGCGCTCAGCATGTTGCTGCTCGGCAGCGCGGCGCGGGAAAGTCGCAAACTGGCGCGCAAACAGCTGCGCAGCGTCTCGCGGAGATTCACCAGAGCGAACGCGTCACCAGCCAGCGCCTCGACCTGATGCAGTTCTGGCCGGTCGCGTGGATTCCGGAAATCCCGTTGCAGCTCCTGATGCTGCTCTTCTTCTTTTCGATCTTTTCCTACAAGATCGTCATCGTCGTCGCGACCATCGTTCTGATCATCATGACGCCGACGATCCTCAGTTTCATGGTCAAGGTGGCGATTGAGTTGTGCCGTCTGATTTTCCGCCGTCGGCAAACACCCGCGCCGCCGCGGAAACCACGCACCAAAAGGGCCAAGGGAGGCTGACGATGCGAAAGTGGCATGTGGCGGCGATGATGGCCGCGATGATGGGAATTCCCGCGACCGCCGCGGCGCAAAGCTATGTGCGGGCCGATTGTCGCGCTCTGGTCGCCAAACCGGCGGCGCGGTTCGACGACGGACAGCACCGCGCCTGGTATCACCGGTTCTGGAACGGCGACTGCGGCGACCTTGCCTTCTGCTCGCCCGGTTCTCCCAACTGGAACGAGGCGGTCCAGCTCATCCACGACCGCGCACCGCCAGCGCGCCGCGCGGCGCTCACCGCCAAGGCGTGCAAGCTCGGACGGCTGATCGGGATGGAATGGTCGCGCGACAACAGCATACGCAAGATCGACACCGGCGAGCTGTCGTCGTTCTACGACGCCTTCGACCAGAGCCAGGATGAGGAGCGCGCGCTTGCCGACGTCGAACGCCGCGCGCATGCCGACCTTGGGCGCTGAGATGGTCAGGCCCGCCCGTGCATGTACGGCTCTTATCCTGACCCTGGCGATCGCCGCGGCGCTCGCGCCGGTGCCAGTCGTCGCGTTCGGCACCGTCGAGGGGCTGGGCCAGCACGCCGAGCATCGGCAGATCATGCTTTGGGCATTGTCGGGGGAGGGCTTCGGCGCCCAGACCCTGCGCGAGTTCGCAGGTCCCGGCGGTTTCAGCTTCGGCGCCATCGGGGCGGCGGACAATCCCTCGCGCGGATTATCGGAGTTCAAACCGGCGCATTGCGACGGCGGAGACTATCTCGACACGCCCGGATATCGCCAGAGCGAGGCGGACGCGCGCAAGGATCTCGAAGCCTGCCGAGACTGGTCGTTCGACCAACTCGCCCGCGCCGTGGCCGACATGGCGCCGTTGACGAAAGACACAGCCCCGCCGACTGAACAGCCGTTCCACTGCCGCTTCGACGGCAAGCGCGACGGCTCGGCAAAATGCCTGGTGCTCGAGGATCTCGGTCTGGCGCTGCATGCGGCGCAGGACTTCTATTCGCACACTAACTGGGTGGACGCCGCAGCGCCGGGCGCGATCTCGCCGCACAACCCTCCCGGACTCGGGCACGATGGTCCCGCGCCGTGGCTCGACCCGGAGGTGCGCGCGCCGTTTCCGCCCGGATTGATTTCCGGGTGCTACGACGGCTTCCCCGAGACATACCACTGTGGCTACGGCAGCGACCAAGCGCGGGTTCAGCACCGCGACCTGAACAAGGATACCGGGCTTATCGATCCCGAGGCGAAAACCGTTGGAGCGGGAACCTCCCCGCGCGGGGCGGTGGACGGCAACTTCCGTCGAGCGGTGCTCGCCGCCGTCGCCGACACCCACGCGAAATGGCTCTATTTTCGCCGCCGCGTGGTCGCGACCTATGGCCAGGACGCGGGCGCGCTCGCCCTATGCCGTCTGCAGAAGGACGACTTGGCCGCCTGCGTCGCGCACCGGCCCTGACGCGGCCGATTTATCGCGCGGCGTCCTGGCCTCGCTCAGCAGTCAGGGTTGCGATCCAATTTCGACGGCTTGGTTCATCAGCGCCATGGTGTGCCGCCCGATGCCGTTTTCCCGGGCCCATGCAGCGGCGGCGCGCCATGCCGGGTCGGCGAACCCGCTGTAGTTTGCGCGGGCCTCCGCGATGAGCGGCACAATGTCCGCCGGATCCGCATAGGTAAGGCCCGTGTCGTAGTGCGCCAGCACCTGGGCGATCGCCGTGTTTTCCGGGGCGAGAACCGGAACGCCGCAGGCGATGGCCTGGGACGCTATCCCGCTGGATCGCTCGCGGAACGCCCGGGGATCGTAGGGCAGAATCACGAAGTCGGTTTCCGACAGGAGCGCCGCCAGGTCGCCGACGAATCCGTAGCGTCGCACCCGCGGCGACGTCTGCGGCGGTTTCGTCTGCGCGCCACTGTCCTGAACGATGACGTCGAAGTCGTTGGCCAGGAATTCATCGACAAGGCCGTCCAGACGAGCGCTGCCTTTTTCGAGGCGCTGATGGCCGAAAAAGCCCACCGTCGACAGGCACGGCCTCGGTGCGGCAAGCGGCCGAGCCGCGTCGTGCGGAAGCGGCAGTGTCCTCACCTCGATCCGGCCCGCGAGCGGTCGCAATCGTCTTGTGAGCGACGCTTCGATCGTGCCGACGGCGCCCAGCGCCAGGCCGGCCGTCCTGGCTGATCGAAAGGCATGACGCCAGAGCAACGGCTGGACCGCCCCGCTCGGCGGTTCGTGGATCACCCCGCTGATGACCGCGTCCGGCCGCACCCGCGCGCACGCGTGCAATTGGGCGGCGAACAACGAGTGCCAGATCCACAGGTCGGCCTCACGGACCGCCGCGAGGTCGAGGGCGGTTTGCCGGCTCAAGGCGCGATAGGCGAGGATCGATCGGAGGCCGCCTTCGTCGAGCGGCCGGGCGTAGGGATTGCTCTTGAACAGCGCCGTGACGCCTGACGACGCAGACAGGGCCGCACTGACGGCCTGGGTCATCTGGCGGTGTCCGTAGACATGCACGTCGTGCCCGCGCTCAGCCAGGACATCGGCGATCTTCGTCGTTCGGTCGAAGTGGTGTCCGGCAAAACCGATGAGCGTGGAATCCAGCAGGTTCACCTTCAAGGGGCGTCCGTGGTCGCCCGGCCGAGCCGTTTTCATGCCGATCATGGGAGGCTTGCGCCGACGCCGATGCGATGGAAGGCGATCCCGGCGGCCGGCTGGGTTTGGCTTCCGGCGGTAACGCCGCTCATGTCGTATAGGAGGCCGTGCGGCGACATACCGGCGCCCAGGCGTTGCAGGTCCAACGCGGCGACGGCCGCATGGTCATTGGCCAGGACGTAGACATCGGCGCCTTGAGCCAGGTCGTAGGCGTCACGCGCGGCGGTGAAGTCGAGCGCCGCGATGCGATCAGGCGCGATTTCGGGATCCCAGGCGCGCAGGCGGGCGGCGGGAACCAAGGCGCGCAAATGCGCCGCAAGGTCGAGCGCGGCGCTGCCGCGGGAATTGTCCACCGGCGGATGTCCTTTGTACGCGATCCCGGCGATGGCGATGACCGGCGCCCTCGCGTCGGTGAGAAAGGCCGCGATGGTCTGGGCGGCGCGCAAAGGGACCGCGGCGTTGGCAGCCCGCGCGCCGCGAATGGCGGGGGCGACGCTGAGGTCGAGGCCGTCCAGCAACAGCATGACGTCCTTGGCGAGACAGGGGCCGCCGACCGGGCCGGGACGGGGCAGAACGAAGCGCGGGTAGCCGTCGCCCGCGGCCGCGACGATGGCGTGCATGTCCAGGCCGCGTTGCTCACACCAGGCGGCGACCTCGTTGGCGACGCCGAACGCCGCGTCGCGGACGACGTTGCACAACAGCTTCGCGGCCTCCGACTGTTCGGCGCCGCCGGCGTCCCGCACCCGTCCGAGCCGGGACAGCAGTGCCGACGCGCGCGCCGCGGCCGCCGGTGTGGCGCCGCCGACCAGATGCGGGACCTCGAACTGTTCGCGATAGCTGCGCCCCTCGATACTGCGGTCGGGCGCCGAGGCGACGTCCAGCTCGAGCCCGGCTGCGGCGAGGCGCGAGGCGATCGCGCGCGTCGTCCCGACCGGAACCGTGGAACGGATGAGCAGCAGGTCGCCGCTGCGCGCCACCGCCGCAATGGCTGCAATCGCGGACTCCAGCGGCCCGGCGTCGAAACCCACGCCGTCGTTCCAGGGCGTCGGCACACACACGATAAAGCCTCGCGGCCCGGGTTCGCCCTGCAAGGTCGGGACCGCCAGACTGTCGGAGAACACGATCTTGCCTTGCTCACGCGCGGCGGAGATCGATTGCGCCAGGTCCGCTTCGGTCCCCACGGCGACGCCGGAGTTCAGCGCGGCGACGCGCGAAGCCTCCACGTCCTGCCCCAGCACGCGAAATCCGCTTTCGGCCAGAGCCGCCGCACAGGCGAGGCCGATCGTCCCGCAACCGATCACGGCTATTGTATTCGGAACGACAACCATACTTCGAACAGGGACCTCTCAGACCTCTCCTGCTGTCGCGTGACCAGGAGGGCCGTTCGGGCCTTCCTACAGGACTCCGGCCGGGCGGCGATACCGCCGATCCTAGCCGCCGGCCGCGAAGTCCGCGGGCAGGGCCGTGGGCGTGTAGACGCGGCGGCGGTTCCTGCGCCAGATCGGCCAGGCCATGCGGGCGGCGTACGCGACGATGAACAGCGGGAACACCGCCCAGATCGCGGACTGCAAACCCCCGCCCTCGGTCATCGACCCCAGCGCGCCCATCACCAGCAGCACGCCCATGATCACCAACGCCACGAACATGACCAGCGCGGCGACGGGCGACCAGCCGCCGCCCTGGATGAACTCGACCCGCGCCGCGCCAGCCTCGGCGGCGATGGCGCGATGCAGCGCCTCGACGAAACTCCGGAACGCCACGCGCTGATCGATGAAGCGCCCGAAGCTCACGTAACTCACCGACGGCAGCCAGACGCGGCCGCTTGGCCCCTCCACCGCACAGACCCAGCGAGGGCTCAGGTTTGCGGGCTGGTAGGCCAGTCTTACCTTGCGCACGTCACCCAGGCCGATCCGCTGGGCCTCGCGCCCCTCCACCGACCGCACCAGGACCGCTCCGTCGAGACGGTAGGCGGACGGTTTTTCCGCAAGGCTGCGGCGCACCTCATAGGCGTCCATGTTCGTCTCCCCCTACGCCTCGACTGCAGCCGCGCGCCTAACATAGCCTCGGCGCACGGATCGCGGGTCCTATTTCATGCTGACGGTCCGCCTACGCGCTGACGGGCTTCGGCGCGACAGCCTGCGCGCCTTTGCTTCGGCTGCTGGCTTGCCGAGCCGTAGCGCGACAGGCTGGTAGGCCCGGCAGGACTCGAACCTGCAACCAGACCGTTATGAGCGGTCGGCTCTAACCAATTGAGCTACGGGCCCGCGCCGTGGCGGCGGTGGGGTCGGGTAGCATGGGCGGCGGGCCGGGTCCAAGCAGCGCCCCGACCTCGGCCGGCCAGCCCTAGGCCGCGCGCTTGACGGTATTGCCCTCGTCGAGGAGCACCACGGTCGGCGCGTAGTTGCGCGCCTCGGCGGCGTCGAGTTGGCCGTAGGTGATGATGATGAGCTTGTCGCCCGGCTGAACCAGCCGCGCGGCGGCGCCGTTCACACCGATCACGCGCGAGCCGCGCGGCGCGGCGATGGCGTAGGTGGTGAAGCGCTGGCCGTTGTCGATGTCGAGCACGTCGACTTGCTCGTGCGGCAGGATGCCCGAGGCGTCGAGCAGGTCCTGGTCGATGGAGATCGAGCCCTCGTAGTGAAGGTCGGCCTGGGTCACCGTGGCGCGGTGAAGCTTGGCCTTCATCAGGGTCAGGAGCACGGGGGCTACCTTCGGCGGCGCGAAACCGGCTGTTCGCACGTGCAGTATGTACCATTTGCGACAGCGGCGCTCAATGTTCGCGCCTGCAGCATGGATCGGGCCCTCCCTCGCCCCACACGAACCTTTCAATCCCCCTGGCGTTGTTGAGCCGCGCCTGCGAGGAAAACCCCATGCTCGAGCTGAGAAGTCCCGCCCCGCCGAACCGGCGGACGCCTGATTGTTTCCGTCGCCGCCGCTCTGGTCCTGGCCGCGCCCATGGCCGGATGCAAGGGTCACGATCCGGCGCCGCGCGCCTCGCAACTGGCGGTCGGCCAACTACCCACCACCAAGAAGGAATCCATCGACGTCGGGTCCAGCGACTTCGGGAACAACGGGATCATCCCCGACCGGCTGAGCGCGGTCGCCCATGGCGGCAGTCCGCAACTGACCTGGAGCCCGGTGGTGGACGGCAAATCCTATGTGGTGATCGTCGAGGACCCCGACGCGCCCTCGCCCGAGCCCTTCGTGCACTGGCTGGCGTGGAACATCCCGGCCGACGCGGCCGGTCTTGCGCCGAGCCAGCCGAACGTCGCGCAGACAACCACCGGCATGCGCCAGGGCAGGAACGGCGCGGGCACCATCGGCTGGTCCGGCCCGCAACCGCCCGCGGGGCCGGCGCACCACTATCATGTCCAGGTCTTCGCGCTGGACGTCCCTGCGTTGAACGTCGCGCCGGGCGCCGATCGCGACACCCTGGTCGCCGCCATGAAGGGCCACACCGTCGCCAAGGGCGAGATGGTGGGCCTGTTTCAGACCAAGACGAAGTGAGCGGCGCGCGTTTGCTTCGCTGACGGTTGGACTACGGATAGTAGACCACGCAGAAGCGACGCCCCTCGTACCGGGCGGTCCTCACGTCCCCTTGTGCCGCGGCGGTCGCGCTCGCGCGCGGTTCGCCGCCGCGAACTCCGGCGCCGCCTTCAGTGGTTCGCCTGTCCCTGCGAAGACTGCACGCTGCGCATGTTCGATGTTCCGCTGTCCCGGAACGTCAGGTCGGTCGAGCCGAAGCCGCGGCCGCCCGGTTTGAGCAGCGACAGACAGAATCGGCGGCCCTCATAGGTCGCGGTGTCGAGACTGCCCGCGGCGGCGGCGGCAAAGCGCGCCTTGGAAGCCTCGGCGTTCGACCGCGCCGGTTGTTCGGCGGCGCCGCAGACCGGAACCGCGACGTGATAGTCGCTTCCGCAATCGCAGACGGCCTTCCCGGGCTTCGATCGCGCACAGTGCACGTTGTACAGAGAGCCGTCGTGGCGAATGCACATGGTCACTTTCGCCTCGCCCGCCGACACGGCGGTGGACGCCGAAACCACGACTGCGGCAAGGCAGAAGGCCGAAAACACCAGACGTCGCACGCCCGCGCTCCCCCGCGCGTCAAACCTGCGGGCAGATTAGGCAGGCGCAGGGCTGCAGACAACCGGTCTCAGCGCGGCGTCGGCTCCGGCCGCACGCAGAAGCGGTGACCCTTGTAGGTCCCGCCGGCCAGGCTGCCGTTGTGGACGGCGTCGTGGCGGGCGCGGTTGGCGTCGGCGCTTTCGGGAGCCGGGCTTTCGCCGGCGGCGCAGAGCGGCGCGGTGACCTGGTCGGTGGCGCCGGGGCAGTTGCAGATGTCGTCCTGCCGCCAGGTCGAGGTCTTGTGGCAGACCGGGCCGCGGGTGGAGCCGTCCAGGTTCAGGCAAACGGTGGCGGTGGGCTCGCCCGACGCCTGGGCGGCAAGGGGCGCGCTCATGGCCAAGGCCGAGAAGGCGAGGACCGAAACGAGGAGAACATTTTTCATGGTCGGACCTTTGAACAGGCGCCCCCGACGCCCTTCCATTTTGAGCTTCGGCGCGGGCCGGGGCAAGCGTCGCCGCTCCGCCCTACCCTGCGTCGGCGACCCCGGCGAACAGGTCGTCGGCGGCCAGGGAGTATTCCCGCTCGAACGCCAGCATCCGCGCCTTCAGGGGCAGGCCGCCGCCGAAGCCGGTCAGGCTGCCGTCGGCGCCGATCACCCGGTGGCAGGGGATGATCAGCGTGATCGGATTGGCCCCGTTGGCCGCACCCACCGCCCGGGCCTTGTCCGGATGCCCGACCCGCGTGGCGATGGCGCCGTAGCTGGTGGTTTCGCCGAAGGGGATCTCGGTCAGGGCGTTCCAGACCGCGAGCTGGAAGCCGGTGCCGCGGGGGCGGAGCGTGAGCTCGAAGCGGCGGCGTACGCCGCGGCCGTACTCGGCGAGCTGGCGGGCGATCTCGGTGAAACGGCTGTCGTCGCGGGGGTCGCCGTGGGCCCGGGCGCGCTCGAGGCCCCGGTCGACCCCGACGTAAAAGTCGGTCAGGGCCCCGTCCTCGTCGGCCCAGCCGATCGAGGGGCCATAGACCGTCTCCACAATGCCGTAGGCCGTCGCCATGCCAAGGGCCTTCCTGCCCGCGTCGCCCGACGGGTCGCTCGCCGGGCAGGCGTATCGGACATCGCCGGACGCCCTGGCGCAAGCTTTGCGTCGCGAAAGTGTGCTTTTCGGGCAACCAATGCACAGGCAGATGGTTCCGGGGACGTGCCGGAACCGCCGCGAGGGACTACCGTGCGCGGGCGACTCAGGCGTATGCCCCCGACGGGGGGTCGAGTTGTGTTTGAATCCCGGGAGGATCCCATGAAGTCTCTGGTCGTGATCGTTGCCCTCGCGGCGCTCGCCATCCCCGCGATGGCTGTCGCTCAAGACACCATGCAGCCCATTCCGAACCCGCCGGAAAGGCCGCACCACCACATGATGCACCACATGATGAAGCACCATCATGGCGGCCATCACATGAAGCACCACGACGACAAGGGCCACAAGTAAGCCCGACCCACGTCGACGGACGCTGCTCGAGCGGCGCCGATGACCTTACGCAAAGAAGGCGCCCGCGATCCGCGGGCGCCTTTTCGCTTTCTTGGGGGTAAATCAGTTCGCTTTCAGATCGCTCGCGTTCAGTTCGCGCACCAGGTCCGCGCGTCCGTAGATCTTGTCGAGCGCTTCCTGGATCGCCGCGGCCGAGACCGAGACCGAACGGTTCACCGTCGGATCGTAGGCGTAGTCGCCGCCGAGCGAATGGATGTTGCCGTCGAACACCGCGCCGATCACCTCGCCCTTGGCGTTCAGCGTGGGCGAGCCGGAGTTGCCGCCGGTGATGTCGAGGGTGCCGGAGAAGTCGAACACGGTGTCGAGGTTCATCCGGTCCTTGGCCGCATACCAGCTCTGTGGCGGATCGAACGGCGGCAGGCCGGTGGCGCGATCGAACAAGCCGCCCAGGTGGGTCACCGGCGCAACCTCATGGCCCCGCTCGGTCCAGCCGGCGACGGCGCCGTAGGTGATCCGCGGGCTGAAGGTCGCGTCCGGATAGATGCTGTCGCCGTAGACAGCAAACCGCGCGGTGGCGATCTTGGTTTCAGCCGCGGCGATCGGGCCGACGACGCGGGCCTCCCAGTCTCTGCGCAGGGCGCGCGCCGCTGGGTCGATCGACAGCACATATTTGATCATCGGATCGTCGGAAGCGGCGATGGCCGCCGCCCCGCCGTCCCACAGCGCCTTGCGCACCGCCGGGTCGGCGAGCTTGGAGCCCTTGATCAGACGATCGGCGAGTTCCTCGGGCGACTCCTTGCCGAGCAGCAACTTGGTGTTGGGATCGTCCGCGGTCAGACCCTCGCGCGCCTTGCTGAGCCAGAACTCGAGGTTCAGTTCTTCGAGCCCCGCCTCGACCGGACGCGGCGCCATCAGGCCGCGCGCGATCTGATCCAGGCGCGAGTTCGGAATATTCCGGCAGCCGGTCCGCCGAAGCCTTCTCGCGTTCGGCCGCGGCGCGCACCAGGGTCTTGGCATAGCCGAACAGAGCCGAGCCGCCGCCGGAGCGTTCCATCGTCGAGTACGGCAGATAGAGGTCGTGCGAGGCCCGCTCGGCGTCGGCGATGTCCTTCCACGGGTCGCCGGTGGCGGCCGCCAGCTTAGGATCGGCGGCGACGCGGGCGCGCAAATCGGCTTCTTCGCGGCGCTTCACCGACAAGACGTCTTCCTGTGTCAGCGAGATGAGACGACCGTTGAAGACTTTGAAGCTGTTCTCCAGGCCCTCCAGTACGTCCTGGCCGACGCGGTCGTTCTCAGCCGACTCCTCGGTGAATCGGATCAGGCGGCCGCGACGCTCGGACAGGCGGATGACCGACAACGGCTGGACCCAGTCGCGATCGTTTTCCAGTTCCGCCACCGTGTCGTCGCGCGAGGTCGAGCCCGGGTTGCCGACCACGAAGATCGGCTCGCCGGCCTTAGGCGTTTCCGGATTCCAGCGCAGGTGGTCCGGTGTCGCCATCGGCTTGCCGTCGGCGTAGAGGCGCAAGAGGCCGAAGTCGAGGTTGTAGCGGGGGAAGTTGAAGTTGTCGGGATCGCCGCCGAAGAAGCCGGTCTTGAACTCCGGCGCGAACACCAGGCGCACGTCGTTGTAGCGGCGGAAGGTGTAGAGTTTGAACTGACCGCCGTTGTACAGGTCGATCACCTGGCAATGGTCCTCCGGCGTCTTGGCGCAGGACGCCTTCTCGATCGAGGCGGTTGCCGCGGCGGTAGCCGCCACGAGGTCGCGGCCGGTCTTGCCGAGGCCCGCGGCCTTCACCTGGTTCGTCACATCGTCGATCGACTGCAGCACCTCGAGCCACATGCCGGGGCACTTCTTCTCTTCGGTGGCCTTGAGGTAGCCGTCCTTCAGATAGTCGACCTGGGCGGTCGACAGCGCCTGCACGCAGCCGGCGACACAATGGTAGTTGGTCAGCACCAGCCCGTTGCCCGACACCTCCGAGGCGGAGCAGCCCGGGATGCGGCCGGTGCCCTTGCGCACGTGGTCTAGCCAGGCCTGGTCTATGTTGACCCCGTAGGCGGCTTTCACCTTGCCCGAAGGGAAGTTGTCGAAGGTCCACATGCCCTCATCGGCCTGCGCCGCGGTCGATCCGAACACGAGCGCACCGGCCGCCGTGGCGGCGAGAAACGTCTTCAAGGTCACAGCAAAGGTCCCCTTTGCGGCTCAAAATGCCGCATTTCGCCCCGACACCTACCGCCTTGGGGCATGTCTTGGCTAGGCGCGTCGCCCCGCGGGGGAAGCCGTGCGCCGTCCGGGCTGCGGGACGCAAGGACGCACCCGGAGTCTTAAGGCGATTTAATTATGCGAGGGCGCGCCCTTGCGTCACAAAGCCTGCGGGGCCGTTTTCCAATGTCGCTGGCGCTTTCAACGCTGATCTATGAATGGCGCCGCTACCTGGCGGCCGTGGTGGCGCTCGCGTTCGCGGGCCTGCTGGTGCTGCTGGTCGTGGGCCTGTTCATGGGCATCGGCGAGAGCTTCAACGCGCCGATCGAGCGCTCGCCGGCCGACATCATGGTCACCAACGCCAGTTCGACCACCCTCTTGAGCGGCAATACCGGCGTTCCGCGCCGCCTGATCCCCGAGTTCTACATGTATCCGGAGATCAGCCAGGTCCAGGATCTCGAGACCAACTTTGCCGCCTGGCAGAACGACCCCAACGCGGGCGGCAAGGGTGGGAAGAAGGCGGACGCGCGATCCCAGCGCAACGGCGTCGTCGCCTACGCCATCGACAACCGGCCGGGCTCGGTCACCACGCCCACGGATTTCGGCCCCGACGTGCGCGCCGCACTCGACGAACCGTTCGCCATCGCCGTCGACGAGAGCGCGCTCGGGCCGCTGGGCGTAAAAGTCGGCGACAAGGCCGCCTTGAACGGAACGTCGGTCACTGTGCGCGCAACGCTCCACGGCTACGCCAACGTCGCGATTCAGACCATCTTCATGTCGCGCCAGACCGCACAATTGGTCGGCCTCGCGCACACGGGATCGCAGAGCGGGCCCCTGCTCATCAAGGTCCGCGATCCTTCCACCGCGTCGGCGGTCGTCGACATGCTGAACGCCCACGCGCACGGCCAGTACCGGGCGTGGACGCGCGCGCAGATGGCGAACGCCAACCGCGGGCAGCTTTTGAAGGACAACATCATCGGCATCATGTTGATCGGCGCCCTGGTTATCGGCGGGGCGGTGGGGTTGGTCGTCACCTGGCAGACGCTGCGCGGCGCCATCTTCGCCAACATCAAGGAATTCGCGAGCCTGCGCGCGCTCGGCGTGTCCGTGGGCTCGCTGCGCTGGGTCATCATGGAGCTGTCGTTCTGGGTCGGGGTCGCCGCGCTGGGCATGACGGCGATCCTGGTGACCGTGGTGACCATGGTCGCCAACGCCAGCGGCCTGCCCATGGCCTATCCCATGCAGTGGGTGAGCGCCGTCGTCATCGTCCTTCTCGTGGTCGCGATCGGATCGGGCTTCCTCTCGCTCGGCGTGCTCAAAAAAGGCCAACCCGCGGATCTGCTGCGATGAGCAAGACCGCAATCGACGCCAAGGGACTGACCAAACGGTTCAAGACCGGACGCACTTTCGTGGAGGTGCTCAAGGGCCTCGACTTCGACTGCAATCACGGCGAGCTCACCATGGTGATGGGACCATCGGGGTCGGGCAAGTCGACGCTGATCGCCGCGCTGTCCGGTTTGCTGAAGCCCGATGAAGGCCGCGTCACCGCCCTTGGCGACAATCTCTGGGCCAAGTCTCCCGGCGGCATCGACCAGTTCCGTCTCGACCACTGCGGCTTCATCTTCCAGGGTTTCAACCTGTTCCCGGCGCTGACGGCGCTGCAACAGGTTGAGGTGGTGCTGAAGTACAAGGGCCTAACGCGCGAACAGGCGCGTGCGCGCAGCCGCGAGGCGCTGGAGGAAGTGGGCCTGGGCCCGCGCATCAACCAGCGTCCGGACTCGCTCTCCGGCGGCGAGAAACAACGCGTCGCCATCGCGCGGGCCATTTCCAAGGACCCGCAGCTGCTGTTCGCCGACGAACCGACCTCGGCGCTCGACAGCGAGAACGGCCAGCTTGTCATTCGCCTTTTGCGCCGCGCCGCCACCGACCACGGCGCCGCGGTGATCTGCGTCACCCACGATCCGCGGCTCGAGGCATTTGCGGACCGCGTCATTCATATCGAAGACGGACGTATCCTCGACGACGTCCGCCGCACGCCGGCCGCTGATCCGGCGCCTGCGCACTGAAGGACTTAACCGATGTTTTTCAAGAAGCCCTGGTTCTGGATCGTTGTGGTGCTGATCGTCCTTGCGGGCGGCGGCTACATGCTGCTGCAAAAGAAGGCGGCGGTCATGAAGGCGCAGGCGGCGGCGGCCGTGGCGCAGAGTTCGAACACGCCCTATGCGACGATCGCCAACGGCAAGGCGGATGTCGAAGGCGGCATCATCAACGTGGCGGCGCGTAGAGCCGGCGTGGTGAAGGCGGTCTACGTCGAAGAAGGCCAGCGCGTGAAAAAAGGCCAGGTCCTCGCCCAGCAGGAGGACGACGACGCGCGCCTTGCGCTCGGCAGCGCCATCGCCCAGGTGGGTCAAGCCAAGGCGCAAGTCGCGCTGATCCAGGTGCAGAAATCGACGGCCCAGCGCGAGCTCGCGCGTTTGGAACCGCTCATCGCCAAGAGCTTTGTCGCGCGCCAACAGGTCGACAATGCGCGCGATTCGGTGCGCCAGGCGGACGCCAGCCTCGCGTCCCAGCAGGCGGCCATCGCCACGGCGCAAGCCGCTGTCGCTTCGGCGCGGTACAACGTCGATCTGAGCGTGATCCGCGCGCCGGTCGACGGCATGATCGTACGCCGCTACGCCAATCCCGGCGCCGGCGCCTCGACGCTGAACGTCTCCAACATGTTCGACCTGGAGCCCGATACGGGCCGCGTCGTGCGCGCCGAGGTCGTGGAGTCCGCGCTGCCCCTGGTCTCCACCGGCCAGGAGGTCGAGCTGGTGTCCGAGAACGACGCCACCAAGACTTTCAGCGGTAAGGTGTTGCGCATCGCGCCGCAGTTCGGCGCGCGCAAGCTGCAGTCGGACGACCCCAACGAGCGCACCGACGAACGCGTGGTCGAGGTCGTCGTCACCGCCGACACCGCGCCGTTCCTGATCGGCCAGCGCGTCCTGGTGAAGTTCCTCAAGCCGGGCCGCCACGCGGGCGAGCATCCCGCGCCGGCGGCGAAACCGGTGGCCAAGGCCCATTGAGGTCGAGAGCCCGTTTCCGGCCTGGAAGCAAAAAAGCCCTAGGTCCCGCTTTCGCGGGGGTGAGCGGATTAATATAGGTCTCTTCCAGATCGAGGGGACCAGACCATGAGCGGCGATATTCGGTTCGACGGACGCGTGGCCATTGTCACCGGCGCGGGGCGCGGGTTGGGGCGTGAGCATGCGCTGGGCCTGGCGCGGCGCGGGGCCAAGGTGGTGGTCAACGACTTCGGCGGCGCGCGCGACGGCGAGGGCCACGACCTCGGACCGGCCGACGAGGTGGTTGCCGAGATCAAGGCCCTGGGCGGCGACGCCCTGGCGCACGGAACCTCGGTCACCGACGAGGCGGGGGTGGCCGACATGGTCGCCAAGGCCGTGGCGGCCTGGGGCAAGGTCGATATCCTGATCGCCAACGCTGGGGTGCTGCGCGACAAGTCCTTCGCCAAGATGACCATCGAGGACTTTCGTTTCGTGGTCGAAACCCACCTGATGGGCACAGTGATCTGCGCCAAGGCGGTGTGGGACGGCATGCGTGAGCGCACCTACGGCCGCATCGTGGTGACCACGTCGAGTTCGGGCCTCTACGGCAACTTCGGCCAGTCGAACTACGGCGCGGCGAAGCTGGGGATTGCGGGTCTGATGCAGACCCTGAAGCTCGAAGGCCAGAAGTTCGACATCCGCGTCAATGCGCTGGCGCCTGTCGCGGCCACGCGGATGACCGAGGACATCTTCCCGCCGGAGATCCTGCCCAAGTTCCAGGCGGCGGAAGTGACGCCGGGCATGCTCTTCCTCGCCAGCGACGACGCGCCCACCGGCGCGATCCTGTCAGCAGGCGCGGGCGTGTTCGCGCTCACTCGCCTGGTCGAGACCATCGGCGTCAACCTGGGCGCTTCGGCGACACCGGAGATGGTGCGCGACGCGTGGGCGCAGATCACCAACACGACGGGCGAGGTCGAACCGAAAGCGGGGCTCGAACAGTCGCAGAAGATTTTGAAACTACTGACGGCGTCCTGAGACCCAACCTGAAGACCCGCTCTCGCAGGTGGAGGCCCTTCGGCGCGCGCAGCCGGCGCCGCTTCACACGCAAGACAAAGGGCGGAGCCGATGCCCCGCCCTCTTCTCATCTCAGATCAACGCTGACTACTTGTGGTCGTCGGTGTGACCGCCGGCCAGATGGCCGCCCGCCGGATGACTGCCGCCATGGGTCGTGCCGCCGGACCGGACCGCCGCGACGCGAACGCCGCCGCGCGCGCCGGTCGTGCGACCGCCGTGACCGCCGCTGCGACCGCCGGTGACAATCGCGCGGCCGCCGCCCGACCCGTGGTTCCAGCCGCGGAAGCCCGCGCCGCCGCCCCAACCGAAGCCGCGACGTTCGGCGTAGCCGCACCAGTAGAAGCCCGGACCCTGCCAGCCGGCGTCGTACCAGCAGTAGTTATGGCCGAGATAGATAAACTGTGCGGGCGTAATGGCGAGCGACCCGCCGGCTTGGTCGACGCCGAACACGACGGACGCCTGGGGCGCGGCTTGCGCGCTGGTGGCAAGGGCCGCGGCGCCGAAGAGCGACGTCGCCGCGGCGACGCTCAGAAGAAGGTTTTTCATTTGTGGATCTTTCCATGATGGGTCAGCGCCCGCGCATCGGGTGATGCGCGACGCGCTTGAATTGTCGCAATCGGCCGGTCGCTCCGGGATCGGAAGCCGCTCCGGGCGGCAAACGGAATGTCGAGGCCCACCAGCGAAACGTTCGGCGCGCGTTAAGGATGCACGGCCTTTGAAATTCAGCCCGACCCATTCCTGAGAAGTCCGGAGGAAGGCGCAATAAACCCGCTTTGAATGTCGATTTGTGCTATTGGGGGATGCAGCGGCCGAACGAGGGTGTTCGATCGCGGGCCGTATTACGCGGGCCGCACCCCCCTCTCCTGCAGGCTTTCGTCTCGTAAGCTCCCGGTCGCCGAAGGGTCCAGCCATGCCAATTCTCGGAGGCCGCAGCAGCGGCGCCCTGAGCCTGACGCGCATCCTGATCGTCAACTCCCACACCCCGCTCCTGCTGTTGAACGGCGGCCTCGGCGTGATCTGCGCCAGCCGTACCTTCTGCGAAGCCTTCGGCATCGACCCCGCCCAGGCCGAGGGCCGCCCGCTGGCCGAGCTTGGCGGTGGCGAATGGGACATCCCTCCGATGCACAGCCTGCTGGAGAGCGCGGCGCGCGAGGGCTCGGAGATGGGCGACCAGGAAATCGACCTGGTGCGGCCGGGCGGGGCCGACCGTCGGCTGGTGATCAATGTCCAGTACGTGGAGAACGATGACGCGGCCCTGGTGCGGCTGTTGCTCAGCGTCACCGACGTGACCGACCATCGCCGCATGGAGGCTTCCAACGCCGTCCTCATGATCGAGAAGGACGATCTTCTGCGCGAGCGCGCCATCCTGTTGGAGGAGATGCAGCACCGCGTCGCCAACAGCCTGCAGATCATCGCCAGCATTCTCTTGCTGAAGGCGCGCAAGGTAACGTCCGAGGAATCCCGCGCACATCTGCGCGACGCCCACGACCGCGTGCTTTCCATCGCCGCGGTGCAGAAGCACCTCGAGATGAGCCTGGGCGACGTGCAGATCGCGCCCTATCTGACCAAGCTGTGCAACAGCCTCGGCGCTTCGATGATCGGGGATTCGAGACGTGTGACACTGGAGGTGCGCGCCGGCGACGCGACGGTCAGTTCGCGCGACACGGTGAGCCTGGGGCTGGTGGTCACCGAACTGGTGATCAACGCCCTGAAATACGCTTTTCCCGGAGATCGGGGCGGCCGCATCGTCGTGGGCTATGAGTCCGCGCCGGGCGGCTGGACGCTGAGCGTGAGCGACGACGGCGTCGGACGTCCGATCATCTTGCCCGACGTGAAGACGGGCCTGGGCACGAGCCTGGTTGAAGCGCTGGCGAAACAACTGAACGCCAAGGTCGTGATCGCCAACGCAGCGCCCGGCGCGCGGATCACGCTGGAGTCGCCGCCAGCGCGTTCCAAGACCCTCCAATGACTGTTCGCAGGACGCGCGCCGACCGAACGCCGCAACCGCGCGCGCCGCTGTTGACCGGCCAGGACATCGCCCAGGCGACAGCCCAGCTCCGCGCCGCCCACGAGCGGGAAACCAGCGGCCTGCAGCGGCAGGTGGACCGGTTCACCGCCGTCGCCGGGATGCCGGGCTTCGTCGCCGTCCTCGCCTTCGGCGTGTTCGGATGGATGGCCGCCGACCAACTCGTATCGATGCTCGGCTTCAAACCCTGGGATCCGGCGCCGTTTGCAGCCCTTCAGATGATGGTGAGCGTCGCGGGTCTGTTCATCGCCGCCCTCATTCTCACCACCCAGCGCCGCGAAGATCAGCTGCAGGCCCATCGCGAGCAGTTGATCCTCGAACTCGCCATTCTGAACGAGCAGAAGGCGTCCAAAATCATCGAACTGATCGAGGAGGTTCGGCGCGACAATCCGATGATCTCGAACCGCATCGACAACGAGGCGCGCGCCATGTCGAAACCGTCCGATCCGCAGACCGTCCTCGACGCGATCAAGGACGCGACCGCAGAACAGACGGTCCCTTAGCGGGACTCACGGGAACCAAACCCCGCCTCGGCCGTTTCTGGGCCACTCGCACCGTCATCGCCATTCCGGCGTGGACGGCGATGGATATCTCAAAATGAAAAAGTTACTGACGGCCGCCGTCCTCGCGGGCGCGCTCGGCTTCGCCATGCAGGCCCAGGCCGCCGACCCCGGCGTCCGCGTCGGCACGCTCTCCTGTCATGAAGCCAAGGGCTGGGGCTTCATCTTCGGCTCCTCGCACGACGTGCACTGCACCTTCTCCGACGGCAAGCGCGTCGAGCACTACACCGGCAGCATCTCGAAGTTCGGCGTGGATGTCGGCTACCAGCAGTCGGGCGTGATCCTGTGGGAAGTGGTCGCCGCGCACGACCATCCTGAGCGCGGCGCGCTGGACGGGCACTACGGCGGCCTGACCGCGGGCGCATCGCTCGGCGTCGGCGCCGACGCCAACGCCCTGATCGGCGGCTCCTCGCGCAGCATCGTGCTGCAGCCGCTCAGCATCCAGGGCATGACCGGCGTCAACGTCGCCGCCGGCATCGGCGAGTTGACGCTGCACGCCAACGAAGGCGAGTGATAGCAGCGGACTCGGCGCTAACGCGCCGCCGCGCGATCAACTTCAAACCATAGAAAGGCCCCGGTCGCGTCAGAACGCGACCGGGGCCTTTTTTCAGCTCGACGACCCGCGTCAGACCCGGGGACGGCGGTAGCTGCGATGGAGGACCAGCACGGGACTGCCCACCAGGCCCAGATAGAAGCCGATGTCGTAGGCGATGCCGGTGTTGCGGCCTTCGTAGAGATGGAAGGTCCAGGGCAGAAGCTTGGGTGCGAAGTGATTGATGATCTCGCCGATCAGGGTGAACGGCGCGATGAAGCCGTGCCAGAGGCCCAGCAAGAACTGCATCAAAGCGCCTTGGCTGACCGCATGCTGCGCCTCGGGCGATCCGGCGATGCAACCGCTGAGCGCCAAGAGAGCGCAACCGGCCACGGCGATCTTGAGGATTGATTTCATAGGGCGTCCTTTGCGGAGCGACGGGCGGCGTGCTCACGCGCGCCGCCCGTCTCCGGAGATGGGGGATTTAGAGTTCGACGTGGGTCAGGCGGTGCGTCGGACCAGGCGCAGAATGAGCAGCAGGATCACGGCGCCCACTGTGGCGCCGACCAGTTCGCCGATGATGCCCTGGCCGTGCATGACGTTGAAATGCCCAAACAACCAGCCGCCGATGAACGCGCCCACGACGCCGACGACCATGTTGCCGAGCAGGCCGAAGCCGTAGCCCTTGACGATTAGACCGGCGAGCCAGCCGGCGACAGCGCCGACGATGAGAAAGATGATCAGGGATTCCAAAGCCACTATCGCCTCCACAGTTGGGCGCGGCGGGTGCGGCGCTGGAAAGCTTAACGGACGTGAACCCTTTGTGTTCCGGGAACCGGAAAACTCTCACGCGACGCCGCGTTGTAACGCGGGCCCTAGGCCGCCTTCTTCCGCACGCCCTTCAGCGCGCGCGCGGTTTCCGCGACCAGGTTTACGAACCAAGCCTGGGCCGGGTCCTTCAGGCGGTCGCGGCGGTGCAAAATCCCGACTTCGCCGACGGGTGAGACGTAGGGGGTGTCGAGCAGGCTCGCGCGGCCCGCCTCCACCGAGATGTCCGCAAGGCGCCGTGGCGCCAGGGCCGCCATGTCAGAGCGCGACACGATGGTGAGCGCCGAAAAGGTGTCGGGCACGATCATCGCCACCTGGCGCGAGAGGCCGCGCTGGGCCAGCATGTTTTCGAAGTCCGCGTCGTCGGTGAGCTGGGCCTGGACGCTGGAGCTTTCGTCCACGTCGGGACGATCCACCGACAGGCGCGGCGTCGCCACCATGATGTGCGGGATCGCGCACAGCGCCTCGAGCGACACCGGGCCGCGGGCGGCGGGGTGGCCCGCGCGCACTACCCAGACCACCGTCTCCTCGAACAGCTTCTCGTAGGTGAGGCGGCGGGGAAACGGCTTGTTCGGAACCAGCGCCGCGTCGATCTCGCCCGCGTCGAGGTTCTCGATGAGGCGTGTGTCGGGCGTCGCGATGCGGAGCTGGACGAAGGGCGCCGTGTCGCGCAGGCGCGCCGCCACCTGCGGCAGCAGCACCGCGCTGCTGTAAGGACCGGCCGCAAGGGTGAAGCGCCGGTGCGCGGTCGCCGCCTCGAATACCGCAGGCGTGAGCGCGGTCTGCAGGCTGGCCAGGGACGCGCGGACCGCGGGTCCGATCTCCACCGCCCGGGCGGTCGGGCGCATGCCGTCGGAGGTGCGCACGAACAGCTCGTCGTCGAGCGCATGGCGCAGGCGGTTCAGCGCATGGCTGACCGCCGACTGGGTCATGCCCAGCCGGGCGCCGGCCCGGGTCACGCTCCGCTCGTCCAGCAGGGCGTCGAAGATCCGGAGCAGGTTCAGGTCGAGGCTATTGAAATGCAGCTCGCTCATTTTACGCGTGACAGATTATCATTTGGCACATTCCCAGACCATCCCTATTTAGGGCCTGTCCCAGGCGGATCGCGTCGATTCGCGGCCCTTGGGCGTTTTCTCGAACGACGCCGCGCACCCGGACCGGGCGCGCGGCCGTTTGCGCCTATCTGTGAACCAGGAGCGTGGGTTTTGGACGAACTCGGGCCGAAACAAGCAACCGCCCAGGCTACGGCGCCCGCCGCCGTGGCGGCGCCGGAGCGCGCCGGCCTCATGTCGCGCCTGCGCTGGCCGCTGATGATCGGCGGGCCGGTGATCGTGCTCGCGGTCGTGGCCTGGTTCATCATCACCGGCGGCCGCTACCAGTCCACCGACGACGCCTACATCCAGGCCGACCGCACCCCCGTCAGCGCCAGCGTCTCGGGCCGCGTGGTCGAGGTCGACGTGCGGGAGAACCAGCACGTCGAAGCCGGCCAGGTGTTGTTCAAACTCGACTCCCAGACCTTCGCCGCCGCGCTGGAGGACGCCCAGGCGCAACTCGCGGCCGCGCGTCTGCAGGTCGGCGCCCGAAAGGCCGCCTACAGCCAGCAGGTCGCCGGCGTCCAGGCGGCGCAGGAGACCATCGACTACACCGCGCGCGAAGCGGCGCGCGACAAGGAGCTCGCCGACGCGGGCATCATCTCGCGCCAGCAGTACGACCAGGCCGTCCACGCCGCCGACCAGGCCAAGGCCCAGGCCAACGCCACGCGTGAGCAGGCGGTGGGCGCGCTGGCCACCCTCGGCGGCAATCCGAACATCGCCACCGACGCGCACCCGACGGTGATGCAGGCCCAGGCGATGCTCGACCGCGCCAAGCTGAACCTGTCCTACACAACCATCGTCGCCGCCCAGTCGGGCGTGGTCACCCACGTCGACCAGATGCCGGTCGGCAGCTTCATCAACGCCGCCCAGCCGGTGTTCTGGCTGGTGTCGGGCGTGCCGTGGGTCGAAGCGAACTACAAGGAAAACCAGCTCGCCAAGATGCGCATCGGCCAGCCGGTGGACATCAAGGTCGACGCCGTGCCCGGCCAGACCTTCAGGGGTTACGTCGCGTCGTTCAGCCCCGGCACCGGCACGACCTTCTCCCCGCTGCCTGCCCAGAACGGCACCGGCAACTGGGTCAAGGTGGTTCAGCGCCTGCCCGTGCGCATCAACTTCGACCGGCCGCCGCCGGACATGGCCTCGCATGCGGGGCTGAGCGCCAAGACCAAGGTGGATACGCGTTCAGGTCCGCAACAGCAGCTGGCGGCCGCGCGGGCGCGCTGAGGACGCGCGCGCCATGACCTCCACAACGGCAGCCGGCGTCGTCGCCCCGAAGTCCGAGCAGATCGCCCGACTACCGATCACGATCTCGATCATGCTCGCGACCCTGATGAACGCGCTGGACACCACCATCGCGAACGTCGCCCTGCCGCACATCCAGGGCAGCGTTTCGGCATCCCAGGAACAGATCACCTGGGTGCTGACATCATACATTGTCGCCGCAGCGATCATGACGCCGATGACCGGCTGGCTGTCGGGCCGGATCGGGCGCAAGCTTCTGTTCCTGATTTCGATCGTGGGCTTCACCATCGCCTCGATGCTGTGCGGCGCGGCGACCAGCCTGTTCGAGATCGTCTTGTTCCGCCTGTTACAGGGCCTGTTCGGCGCCTCCCTGATCCCGCTGTCGCAGGCGGTGCTGCTCGACATCAACCCGGTGGCCAAGCACGGCCAGGCCATGGCGGTGTGGGGCATGGGGGTGATGCTGGGCCCGATCCTGGGGCCCGGCCTCGGCGGCTGGCTGACCGACAACTTCTCCTGGCGCTGGGTGTTCTACATCAACCTGCCGGTCGGGCATCTTAGCCTTCATGGGCGTGTGGTTGTTCATCAAGGACAACAAGCACGACAATCCCAAGCCGTTCGACTTCTTCGGCTTCGGGACGCTGGTCACCTTCGTCGCCGCCGCCCAGATGTTCTGCGACCGCGGCCCGAGCCAGGACTGGTTCTCCTCGAAGGAGATCTGGGCCGAGCTGATCATTGCCGGCGTCGCGCTCTACCTGTTCCTCGTGCACACCATCTCGGCGAAACATCCGTTCTTCGACCGCGCCCTGTCGCGCGACCGCAACTTCGTGGTGGCGACGGTGTTCGGCTTCTGCCTGGGCGTGCTTTTGTTCAGCACGCTCGCCTTGTTGCCGCCGATGCTGCAGAACCTGATGGGCTATCCGGTGATGACCTCGGGCATGGTCACCATGCCGCGCGGCATCGGCACGCTTCTGTCGATGTTCGTGGTCGGGCGGCTGATGGGCCGGGTCGACACGCGGCTTATCCTGCTCGTCGGCTTTTCGCTGAGCGCCATCGCGCTCTGGCAGATGAGCAACTTCTCGCTTGAGATGGGGATCACGCCGGTGGTCGTCTCGGGCCTGATCCAGGGCTTCGGCATCGGCCTTATCTTCGTGCCGTTGTCGGCCCTCGCCTTCGCCACGCTCAATCCCAACCTGCGCGCGGAGGCGTCGTCGGTCTACAACCTGGTGCGGAATCTGGGCTCCAGCGTCGGCATCTCGATCATGATCGCGCTGCAGACCTATCTGGCCAGCGTGTCGCATGGGGACCAGACGGCGCAGCTCGATCCCACCAATCCCACCACGGCGCAGGTCCTGCCGCCCGGCGGCGGTTCCGGCGGCCTGTCGGCGACGATCGAAGGCCTGAACGGCGAGATCACGCGCCAGGCCACCATGGTCTCCTACGTCGATGTGTTCCGCATGATGGTGTTCATGACCCTCTGCGTCATTCCCCTGCTCCTGCTGCTCAGCAAACCCAAATCCACCAAGGTCGAGCCCGCCCATGCCGTCGCCGATTAAATCCCCCCGCATCGCCCTGATCGCCGCCCTCATGGGCGCAAGCGCCCTGACCGCCTGTGCGGTGGTCGGCCCCAACTACACGCGGCCGAACACACCCAACGTCGCCGGCTACGCCATGCAAGGCGACGCCGCTTCGCCGCGCATTGTCGACGCCGCGACCGCGCAGCAGCAGGGCGCCTGGTGGAAGGCGTTCAACTCGCCCGAGCTCGACGCGACCGTGCGTCTCGCGCTGGAAAACAACCAGACCCTCAGCGAAGCCGACGCGACCCTGCGCCAGGTCAAGGCCAACGAAGCCGCCGTGCGCGGCCAGCTCGGCCCCCAGGCCGACGCCAACGCGGGCGTTCAACGCGAGCGCATCAACATCGCCGCCTTCGGCATCAGCGGCTTTGCGAGCCCGACCGTCACCCTCTATTCCATCGGCGGCGCGGTGAGCTACGACCTCGACCTGTTCGGCGGCGGCAAGCGTTCGCTCGAAGGCGCGCGCGCCCGCGCCGAGGCCCAGGCCAACCGCGCCGACGCGGCCTATCTGAGCATCAGCGGCAACGTTGCGCTCGAAGCCATGCAGATCGCGGGCGTTCGCGCCCAGATCGCCGCGGTCCAGTCGATGATCGACGACGACCGCAAGAACCTCGACCTGGTGCACCGCGCCGCCCAGCTCGGCGGCGAAGCCAACATGGCGACCACCACCGCCCAGACCCAGCTCGACCAGGACCTCGCCCTGCTGCCGCCGCAGGAACAGCAGCTGGCGCAGCATCGTCACGCCCTGGCGCTGCTGGTGGGCAAGGCGCCGGCCGACTACACGCCGCCGGACTTCGACTTCGACAAGATCGCCCTGCCGGGGTCGATTCCGGTCGAGGTGCCGTCGCAACTGCTGCGCCAGCGGCCCGACATTCTCGCGGCGGAAGCGGACCTGCATGCGGCCACCGCCCAGATCGGGGTCGAGACCGCAAAACTCTATCCCGACGTGAAGCTGAGCGCGGCCCTGACCCAGACGGCGCTGACCCCGTCCAATATCTTCAGCTACAATTCGAGCGGCTGGAACTTCGGTCCCAGCCTGACGCTGCCGATCTTCCACAGCGGCACGCTGAAGGCCAACCGCAACGCCGCGGCGGCCGCCGCCCAGGCCGCCAATGCACGCTACCAGGAGACGGTGCTCACCGCCTTCGTGCAGGTGGCCGACGTGCTGCAGGCCCTGGCCCACGACGACGACGAGGTGAAGGCCGAGGCCAAGGCGCAGGCGACGTCGCAAGCCAACCTAAACGACGAGCGCCTTGCCTATCGCGACGGCGCCGGCACGGTGTTGCGCATCATTGACGCCCAGCGACAACTGCACATGGCGCGGCGCGACTACGCCTCCGCCGTGGCCCAGCGCTACGCCGACGTGGTGCGCCTGTACGTGGCCATCGCCTCGGATTGGCGCGATACGGCGAACCCGGTGGCTACAGCGTCCTAACGCTATGGCTTGTGGCAGACCGCTTCGAGGTTGACGCCGTTCAGGTCGATGACGAAGGCGCCGTAGTAGTTCGGATGGTAGTGGGGCCTGAGCCCCGGGCCGCCGTTGTCCACGGCGCCCGCCGCCAGCGCCGCCTGGTAGAAGGCGTCGACCTGCGCGCGCGTCTCCGCCACGAAACAGAGGTGCATGGCGCCGGTGGGCGGCGTCTTCGGTCCGAACCAGAAATAGGGCTTGTCATTGGATCCGAACCCCGCTGCGGGCCCATAGCCGCCGGTCTCTTCGGGCAGCACCTCAAACACCAGGCCGATGCCGAGCGGTTCGAGCGCCCTCAGGTAGAACGCCTTCGACGCCTGGTAGTCGGCGACGCCGAGGCCGATGTGATCGAGCACTCTGTCCTCCTATCGGTTGCGGAAGTCCGGCTTGCGCTTTTCAAGGTGGGCGCTGACGCCCTCGATATGATCGTTCGTGAGATGCGACAGCGCCTGCGCCGAGGCGGACATTTCGAGCACCGCTTCGTAGGACGCCTCGCGGCCCTGACGGAGCAGCGCCTTGGCCAAGCGCAAGGCATGCGGCGCCTGGCCGGCGATGCGTTCGGCCAGCGACAGCGCCTCTTCCATCAGGGTGTCGTGGGCCACGACGCGGTTGACCAGGCCCCAGCGCTCGGCAGTCTCGGCGTCGATCAGGTCGCCGGTGAACAAAAGCTCCGCGGCGCGCGCATAGCCGATGGTGCGCGGCAAGAGCCAGGCCCCGCCGTCGCCCGGGATGATCCCCAGCTTCAGGAACGGCACGCCGAAGCGGGCGCGGTCCGAGGCGATGCGCAGGTCCGCCAGGGCCGCGAGGTCGCAGCCCAGGCCCACCGCCGGCCCGTTCACCGCCGCGATCAGGGGCGCCTCGAGCTCAAAGACCGAGCGCACGATGCGGTGCACCACCCGGCGATAGCGCTCGCGGATGGCGACGCCCGAGCCCTCGAACAGGTCGGTGCGGACCAGCATCGCCTTCACATCCCCGCCGGCGGAGAAGGCGCGCCCCTCACCGGTCATCACCACGCAGCGGACATCGGGGTCGGCGTTCAGCGCCTCGCACGTCGCGCGGAAGGCCTCGCCGTCCTTGAACTCGGGCAGGGCGTTCAGCTTGTCGGGTCGATTGAGGGTGAGGACGGCGACGAAGCCGCGCCGCTCGACGGTGAGGAAGGGCGTCTGAAGGACCATGCGCCCTGAAAACACGAAGCCCGGGCCTTTGCAAAGGCTGGTCCCAAAGAGAAAGCCCCGGCCTTCGCAGGCCGGGGCTCAGTTCGCCGCCGCAGCAGCGATCAACTCATGTGAGGATCAACGGCCCTTGCGCGGAGCAGGGACGAAGTCTTGGGGGCGACTTTCCACCCGGCCACGGCCGGGAATACGCGGATTGCCAAACATTCCGCCGATCAGGGCGAAAGACGTCATGGCGTGTTGCAGGATCTTTTCGTCGTTCTTGTTCATGTCCGGGTCTCCTTGACCAGCGGTGAAGCCAGAAAGAGACACGTCGCGGCTCCCAGGGACTCTCACCCTCCCAGTCGTCAGCGCGTCGATGACCAATGTCGTACATCTGTCATAAAACGCAAGAACTAATCCGGGTTCGGAGCGAAAAAAAATCGGTGTCAGAATGTCGCAATCACATTTTATGTATAAAAAACAATGATATGGGCGAATTCCTAGCAACCCGGTTTGGGTACAAAAGTAGCTAAAATCTTAACGCCGGAGGGGATTTTGGGGCCTAAGGGACCGGGAAAATACGCCTAATCGAGCGAAAGACTTCGATCAGAAGAGACGAGTGAATCGGCGATCGAACTGTGCGGATCGATTGCCGGACATCCGTCGAAGGGCCGCCAATTCGGCGGCCCGGCCCGACGAACCTGGATCAGACCACGCCGCTGGTGGCGACGACGAGACAGGCGGCCAGGAAGAACGTGGTGAGGGCGACGAAGGTTTGCATGTGACCAATTCCTCTGTGAGAGTTGTTGTTGGCCGGTTACATGCTTTATTCGTCGATCTGTATCAAATTAAGAATAGGTCATATGCAGTTATTACTCGAGCGTAATCTTATGACTTTCTCGTAATCTTGTGTTATCGCCGTTTCATGACCGATCCCGCCCCCGTCATCGCCTCGCCCTGCACCCGCGTCTGTATGGTCGACGGCGCCAGCGGCCTCTGCGTCGGCTGCCTGAGGACACTGGGGGAAATCGCCGGCTGGGCCGCCCTCACCGACGTCGAACGGGCCGAGATCATGCAGGCCCTGCCCGGCCGCCGGAGCCGGGTCTCCCCAGCACGGCTCAAACCGGGCTGATCCGTTCACCGGATGCAAACCACACCCCGCTAGGGTCGGACGGCGCTGAGAAGCGGCGCGACCGGGCGGAGCCATGTTGAAGCATTTCGTTATCCTTGGCGCAGCCGTCGTCTGCGCCGTGGGCGCCGCCAAGGGTGTCGCCCTGTTCAACGCCACCTACGGCCAGAACCGTGTGGTGGTCGTGGACGCGCCCGGCGCGACCGGATCTACCGCCGACGCCGTCGTCGTCGAACATCACGCCTCCACCGCCGAGGTCTCCAAGGCCGCCGACGGCCATTTCTGGGCCGAGGCCGAGGTGAACGGCCGCGAGGTCCGCTTCCTGGTCGACACCGGCGCCACCGACGTGGCCCTGACCGCCGACGATGCGCGCCGGCTGGGCGTCAATCTCTCGTCCCTGACCTTCGACCGCGACGTCTCCACCGCCGCGGGTATGTCCAAAGCCGCCCACGTCGACCTCGACTATGTGTCGGTGGCGGGCGCGCGGGTGGACCACGTCTCGGCCCTGGTGCTGCAGAGCGGTCTTTCCACCTCGCTGCTCGGCATGACCTATCTCGGCCGGCTGTCGAAGTTCGAAGCCACCCAGAACGCCCTGATCCTCAGGCCGTAAAGGCGCGGGTCGCGGGCGGAAAACCGCTTCGCACTCTTCCTCGACCCGCTTTAACCCGCTCGGGCATACGGCGTGCGCGCATCTCGCGCCTCGGTCGCCGCGCGCACTGCGTCGAGCGCACGATCGACGACCTCGATCCCGGCCGTCCGGTCGATCGTCTCCACGGTGAGAATGCGACGCCACGTTCGCGCGCCGGGCCTGCCGTGCATCAGTCCCAGCATATGCCGCGTCATCGCGTGCATCGGCACGCCATCGGCGCGACGCGCGGCGAGATAGGGCTTGTAGGCCTCGACCGCATCGAACGGATCGACGTCCGGTGCGGTCGGATCGAAGAAGCGTCGGTCCGCCTCGCCCAGGATCGCCGGCTCGTGATAGGCCGCGCGGCCGAGCATGGCGCCGTCGACGTGCACAAGATGCGCTTGCGACATCATCCAGCGAAGCGATGCCGCCGTTGATCACGATCGTAAGCGCAGGACGCTCGCGCTTCAGCCGGTAGACAAGCGGATAGTCGAGCGGCGGCACGTCGCGGTTCTCTTTCGGGCTCAGCCCGTCGAGCCACGCCTTGCGCGCATGCACCACGAACACGCTCGCACCCGCGGCGGCGCAACGGTCGACCATGTCGAACAGGCTCGTCTCAGGTTCCTGGTCGTCGACGCCGATGCGGCATTTCACGGTGACCGGAACCGCGACCTTCGCCAGCATGTCGTGCACGCCTTGGGCCACCAGCGCCGGCTCACGCATCAGGCAGGCGCCGAAACGCCCCGACTGCACCCGATCGGACGGACAGCCGACGTTGAGATTGATCTCGTCATAGCCCAGGCCCTCCCCGATCCGCGCCGCCTCGACGAGATCATCTGGCTCCGAGCCGCCGAGTTGCAGCGCCACCGGATGCTCCACCGCGTCGAAGCCGAGCAGCCGGGCCCGGTCGCCGTGGATCACCGCCCCCGTGGTGACCATCTCGGTATAGAGCCGCGTACGCCGCGTCAGCGTGCGGTGGAACGCCCGGCAATGCCGGTCGGTCCAGTCCATCATCGGGGCGACGGAAAAGCGGTGGCCAAGCGTGTTCATGACGGCGACGACATAGGCCGCACAAGGGTCCGGGGCAATCCGCACGGGCGTCAGGGGCGCCTGACGCCGCCGCGTCACCGCGCTACAGTAGGCGCACGACCCAGCTCCTCTGACGGAGAACCCAGATGCGGAAGTCCCTGCTCGCCGCCACCTTCCTGCTGGGCCTGGCCGCCACGGCCACGGTCGCGGCCGCCCAGGTCAACATCGGGAGTCAGGCGCCCGAGAGCAGCCTTCCCTTCACCATGACCCAGGTGGCGACGTTCAACCTGCCCTGGCGCATCGCGTTTCTGCCCGACGGGCGCATGCTGATCACCGAGAAGGTCGGCCCCCTCTGGCTCGTCACTCAGGCGGGTGAAAAGACGCCGATCGCCAACGTGCCGGCCGTGGTCGCCCACGGACAGGGCGGCATGCTGGGCGTGTTCCTGTCGCCGCACTATGCGAGCGACCATGTCGTCTACCTCACCTATGCCGAGCCCAATGAAGGCGGCTCGAGCCTGGCGCTCGCGCGCGCCACCCTGTCGCTCGAGAAGGCCGGCGCGAGCCTGCAGAACCTCAAGGTGATCTGGCACGACGCCGCCGGTGGCGAGGGCGGCCAGTTCGGCGCTCAGATCGCCTTTTCGCCCGACAGCAAATATCTGTTCCTGACCGTCGGCGACCGCCAGCGCATGACGCCGGCCCAGGACCCCAACTCGCCGCTCGGCAAGATCCTGCGCCTGACGCTCGACGGCAAACCGGCGCCGGGCAATCCCATGGCCGGAAAGACCGGCGCGGCCACCCTGCCGATCATCAATCCGCCGCAGGATACGGAGGCGGCGAAGACCGCCCCGGTGGTGCGCACCTACACCTTCCCCGGCCCGAACCTGACGCCGTCTGAGACCTGGACGAGCGGCCATCGCACGCCCTACGGCCTCGCGTTCGCGCCCGACGGCCGGTTGTGGGAGGTCGAGCACGGCCCGCGCGGCGGCGATGAACTCAACCTGATCGAGCCGGGCAAGAACTACGGCTGGCCGCTGGTGTCCTATGCGGTCAATTACGATGGCGTCCCGATTGCGAGCCCCGACACGCGCCCTGACCTGGAGAAGCCGGTGCTCTACTGGACGCCGGTGATCGCGCCGGGGAACCTCATGTTCTACCACGGCAAGATGTTCCCGCAGTGGGACGGGTCGGCGTTCGTCAGCGGTTTAGCCACGCAATCGCTGAACCGCATCGTCATCACCGGGGCGAGCGCCAAGTCGGCGGAGCGCTGGAGCGTCGGTCACCGGATCCGCGACGTGGAAGTCGCCCCCGACGGCGCCCTGTGGATGATCGAGGACTCGAAATCGGGCGCCCTGTGGCGCCTGACGCCGAAGTCATGATGCGCGCGGCGGCGTTTGCCGCGGTGCTGTTGGGCGTTGCGACCTCGGCGGCGGCCGGCGAGGTGCTCATTCACGACGACAAGTCTCAGCCCGAGAGCCTGAGCGTGGGGCCCGATGGCAGCGTCTACGCGGGCAGCGCCTCTTCGCCCTATGTGTACGTGGTCAAGCACGGCGCGACGACGGCGGAACGCTTCGTCGACGCGAGCGCCGAAGGGCCTGGGACCTTCTTCTTCGGCCAGTTGGCCGACGCTGAGACCGGCACGCTGTGGACCTGTCAGCTCACGCCCATAGCGGGGACAACGCCCGTCAGGCGGCGCACCCTGTTGCGCGGCTTCGATCTCCAGTCGGGCAAAGAAAAACTGCGCTGGACCCCGCCGGGCGACACCTCGACCTGCAACGACTTCAGTGTCGGGCCGGACAAGGCGCTCTACATCACCGACACCGCCAACGCGCGGATCTATCGTCTGGCGCCGGGCGCGTCGTCCGCCGAACTGTTCATGGAAAACCACCTGCTGACCGGGATCGACGGCATCACCTTCCTGGACGGCGTGCTCTACGTGAACAGCGTGGTGTTCAACAAACTCTATCGCATTCCGCTGGACCCTTCCAGCAAGCCGCAGACGCCGGTCGACATCTGGATGGACGCGCCGGTCAAAGGCCCGGACGGCATGCGCGCCGCCCACGGCAAGCTGTATCTGGCCGAGAACGGCGCCGGCCGGATCGACGCCCTCACCATCACCGGCGACACCGCCCATGTCACGGTGCTGAAGGACGGCCTGAAGACGCCGACGGGCGTCGAGCCGGCGGGCGACGCCCTGTGGTTCTCCGAACGCGGCGCCGGCAAGGTGTGGTCGATCCCGCTCCCGAACTAGCCCGCGACGAACCGGTCGAGGACGCAACGAGAGGAGATCGCGACATGCCGACCACTTTTGGCGCGGACATCCGCCCCCTGTTTCGCGCGCAGGACATCGCCTGCATGGCGCGCGCCGGGGTCCGGCTCGGCGACGCGACCTGGATGTGTGACGCCGCCGCGGGGCACGCCTTTGCGGATCACGGCAATGCGCGGATCGTCCACGCCCGGCTCGCGGCCGGCACGATGCCGCCCGACGGCGCGTGGCCTGCCGACCGCGACCTATCAGCAATGGATGAGCGACCGCTTCCAACCTTGAGGACAGGCAGGGTCGGAGGGCGGAGCCCATCCGGCGGCCTCAGCCGACAGGATTCGCCTGCGGAACGGTCGGTGATAAAAGGGCTCCGTCGAGTCTCAAGCGTTGCGTCTGGCAGGCCTTCATCAGGAAAGGATTGGCCGATGACCTCGTCCCCCGCGCAAAGCGTATTCGCTCAGCAAGTCCACGCCGGTTCGGGCCGCCTCATGGGGCTCGGCATCGCGTTCTTTCTCATCGGGATCGCCGCGCTGGTGTTCCCGGTCGTGTCCACGCTCGCCGTCACCTTCTTCGTGGGCTGGCTCTTGATCCTGGCCGGCGTCGCCAGCGTCTATATGGCCTTTTCCATCCGGGGCGGCGGCCCGTTCTTCGCCGCCCTGCTGTTCGGTCTGCTGTGCATCGGCGCCGGCGCCTTCATGGCGTCCAGGCCGCTGACCGGCGAGGCGGTGATCACGCTCACACTCGGCCTGTTGTTCATGCTGCAGGGCGCGTCCGAACTGTACTTCGCCTTCGAACTGCGTCCCGCGGCCGGGTGGTCGGGGATGATGCTCTCGGCGCTGGCCAGCATCCTGCTGTCGCTGTTCATTCTGGTCGGTTGGCCGGCGACCTCGCTGATCACGCTGGGCATCCTGATCGGGATCAATTTCGTGACCTCCGGCGCGGGATTCCTTGCACTCGCGTTCGCGGCAAAGCGCGGATCGGCCGGCTAGGCGAAGGCGTCGGCCGCGCGACTGGCGGTTGGGCGCGGATCGGTTCATGGGAGGGAACCGGGGGGGCGATCATCTCCCAGGGTTCTTGAGGCTGGAGCGTTTGGTTAGATCGGAACTCCGCGGCGACTGCGCGGGCGGGCGGCTTGGCCGCCCTGCCGCGGCTGATGCTGCGCCTGCTGCCGGGCTTTATCGCCTGTGGTTTGGTGAGCCTCGTCGCCACGGCGCTGCAGATGGGCGAACAGCAGGCGTTCGGGCGGGCCTGGCTGGAAAGCCTCGTGCTCGCCATCCTAATCGGCGCCGCGGTGCGCCTGTTCTGGCGGCCGGGCCTGCGCGCCGCGCCGGGGATAGCCTTCACCGCCAAGCCCGTCCTGGAACTCGCCGTCGTGCTGCTGGGCGCCTCGGTGAGCGCGGCGACCCTGTGGTCGATCGGCCCGATCCTTCTGCTGGTGATCGCCGTGGTGGTCGTGGTCGCGATCGGTCTCGGCTACGCCTTCGGCCGCGCGGTCGGCTTGAAACCGCGCATGGCGGCGCTGATCGCGTGCGGTAACGCCATCTGCGGCAACTCCGCCATCGTCGCCATTGCGCCGGTGATCGGCGCCGACGGCGAGGACATCGCGACCTCCATCGCTTTCACCGCCTTGCTGGGCGTGATCGCGGTGGTGGGCATGCCGTTGCTGGGCGTGGGACTGCACATGGCGCCGGTCGGGTTCGGAGCCTGGGCGGGGCTGACCATCTATGCGGTGCCGCAGGTGCTGGCGGCGACTTCGCCGCTCGGCTCGGTCGCGTCGCAGACCGGGACGCTAGTGAAACTCGTGCGCGTCCTGATGTTGGGGCCGGTCTCCGTGGCGCTGTCGATCATCATGCGGCGACGGACGCGAATGGCGCAGGACGCCAAGCTCGACGTGCGCAAGCTCGTGCCGTGGTTCATTGTGGGCTTTCTTGCGCTGGCCGCTTTGCGTTCGCTGGGCCTTATTCCAGCACCGCTGTTGAAGCCCGTGGCGGAGGCGACGACCGTACTGACCGTGCTGTCGATGGCGGCGCTCGGCCTGTCGACGGACCTGCGGGCCGTGGCGCGCGCAGGCGTTCGGGCGAGCGCTGCGGCGACGGTCTGCCTGGTGCTGCTGGCCGTGATCGCCTTCGGGGCGGTCGCGCTGACGGTGGGAATTTAGCCGTAATAGGCTTTCACGAAGAGGCCGACGGTCAGCACGAGGCCGATCACGACCACGACGCCGCGCAATACCTTCTCGTTCACCCGCTTCAGCAGCACACCGCCGAGCACGCCGCCGATCAGGGCGCCGGCGCACGCCACGCCCGCCTGCAACCAGCGCACCGGAAACAGGATCAGAAACACTACCACCGCCGAGGCGTTCATCACGCCGGCCAGCACGTTCTTGGTGGCGCCGGCCGTGCGCACCGACTGACCCGCCAGGGTCAGGGCCGCCAGCATCAGAAAGCCGATGCCGCCGCCGAAATAGCCGCCGTAGATCGCAATGCCGAACTGGGCCGCGCCCGCCGCCCACGGCCCGAGCACGCGGGTGCTCTTGCGCGGAACGAAGCTGCCCCAGGCGAACACCGTGGTCGCGAACAGCACCAGCCAGGGCACCAGCAACGCAAAGAACGACGCCGGCGTCGAGAGCAGCAGGCCCGCGCCGACCGCGCCGCCCGCGAGGCTGAGGACGGCCAGGGTGCGGAACGAGAGGCCTTCGGCGCCGGCGACCAACTTGCGGCCGGTGAACCCGGTCGCGACCTGGCCCGGAAACAGCGCCACGGTCGATGTGATGTTGGCCGCGCGCGCGTCCATGCCGGTGAACATCAGCGCCGGCAGGGTGATGAACGATCCGCCGCCCGCCAGCGCGTTCTGCGCGCCCGCCCACAACGCCGCCGCGAACAGCAGCAGCCAATGCCAATCAAACGTCAAAGCGCACGCCCTGGGCCAGCGGCAGGCTACGCGAATAGTTCAGCGTCTGGGTCTGGCGGCGCATATAAGCGCGCCAGGCGTCCGAGCCGCTCTCGCGACCCCCGCCGGTCTCCTTCTCGCCGCCGAAGGCGCCGCCGATCTCCGCGCCCGAGGGCCCGATATTCACATTGGCGATGCCGCAATCGGAACCGCCGGCCGACAGGAACTGCTCGGTCTCGCGCACGTCGTTGGAGAAGATGCACGACGACAGCCCCTGGGGCACGTCGTTCTGCAGCGCCAGCGCGTCCTCGAAACTGTCGTAGGTCAGGACGTAGAGGATCGGCGCGAAGGTCTCGCGTTTCACCACCTCGGTCTGCGACGGCATGCGGATGATGGCGGGCTCGACGTAGGCGCCGCCGAGATCGGTTTTGGCGCGGCCGCCGCCGACCACGACCTCGCCGCCCTCGGCCTTGGCTTGCGCCACCGCCTTGTCGAACCCCTGCGCCGACGCTTCGTCGATCAGCGGGCCCACCAGCGTCGCGGCCTCCAGCGGATCGCCGATGGGTAGGGTGGCGTAGGCGCGGCCCAACCGCTCCACCAGGGTGTCGGCGACGCTCTTGTGCACGATCAGGCGGCGCAGGCTGGTGCAGCGCTGGCCGCAGGTGCCGACGGCCGAGAAGGCGACCGCGCGCATGGCCATGTCGAGATCGGCGCTCGGCGCCACGATCATCGCGTTGTTGCCGCCGAGTTCGAGCAGCGAGCGGCCGAACCGCTCCGCCACCTTCGGGCCGACCGCCTTGCCCATGCGCGTCGACCCGGTCGCTGAGATGAGCGGCACGCGGCGATCGGCGACCAGCGCCTCGCCGACCTCGGCGCGGCCGATGACCACCTGGGACAGATGCGCCGGCGCATCGCCGAAGCGCGCAACGGCGCGTTCGAACACCGCCTGGGTGGCGAGCGCGGTGAGCGGCGTCTTCTCCGACGGCTTCCAGATCACCGGGTCGCCGCAGACCAACGCGAGGGCCGCGTTCCACGACCACACCGCAACGGGGAAGTTGAAGGCCGAGATCACGCCTACCGGACCCAACGGCTGCCAGCGCTCCTGCATGTGATGGCCGGGGCGTTCGGACTGCAGGGTGAGGCCGTAGAGCTGGCGCGACAGGCCGGTGGCGAAGTCGCAGATGTCGATCATCTCCTGGACCTCGCCCAGGCCCTCGGAGCGCACCTTGCCGGCCTCGAGCGTGACCAAGAGGCCAAGGTCGTCCTTGGCCTTGCGCAGCTCCTCGCCCAACAGCCGGACCAGCTCGCCGCGCCGGGGCGCGGGAACCTCGCGCCAGACCCGGAAGGCGGCGTCGGCGCGCGCGACCGTCTGGGCGACGTCGGCGGCGGTGTGCTGCGCCAGGGCTCCGATTTCGGCGCCGTCGACGGGCGAGCGGACGAGGAGGTCGCCGCCGGTGGTGGATTTCACCGAAACCCCAAGTCGATCAAGGGTTTCTCGCGCCAGAGCGGCCGTGTTCGCCATGCTTATTCTCCAAAGCTGCCCGTCCTTGGCGGTTTCGCCGCAGCGGTTCAAGATGGGAATCTTCAGCCGGACAAACCGAACGCTAACCCTTGTCCCCGATACTCCCCGCTAACAACGGCGCGCGACCGACGGGACAGGTATGGCCAAGGCTCAATTTCATAAGAATCAGAAGGTCTGGGTCGACACGGTCGGCACCTGGGCGGTGATCGAAAAGGTGGTCCCGGTCTGGGCCAAGGGCTTCGACGAGCCAGTACGCATCACCTACGAGGTGGGCCTGGGCCGCGATTTCCTGTCCCACGAGCTGGAGCCCGAGCGCCGCGACCTGGCGGAATCCGCCGTCGAGGCCGGCAACTGGCGGATGCTGCGCGCCAAGAACAAGTGGCAGCAGCCGGAAGAGTGCGGCCATCACCCCTTCCCGGGCAGTTATCCGGTGGTGGTCACCGACCCCAACGACTGGGGCGGCTGGCGCGTGCCCGGCGCGGAATACGACCGCGACCCCTACAAGATCGAGTTCCAGGGCCGCCTGATCACCGCGTCGCCGAAGCTGATGCGCTTGGCGCAGGAGATGCTGGCGGCGGTACGCGATTCCCACGGCGAAGCGCCGCCGGAGATGACGCGCCTGGCCGACGTCGCCCAGGAAATCCTGGACGCGGTCCGCAGCCCCGAAGCGCCGCCCCACGCGGTCGTTCCGGCGGAAGAGCAGTCCCACGCCGCTGAATAGGCCTGCGCGACGGACGACAGGCGAAATCGTCCTGTCACGCTAGAAACCCGCGTCACGGTGGGCCAAAGAGAATGCCCCGCCGCCGGAGCCTTCCATGCGCACCGACACGCCCGCGCCCGTCCGCCTGGACGAGTACCGTCCGCCCGCCTTTCTGGTGGACGAGGTGGAGCTGGACTTTACGTTGGAGCCCCGGGCCACGCGCGTTCGGGCCAGGCTCACCCTGCGGCGCAACCTCGCATGCGACCCGACGCAACCGCTGTTTCTGAACGGCGAACGGCTGAAGCCGGTAAGTTTCGCCATCGACGGACGCGCGCTCGAGGAAAAGGACTACATCCTCACTGACGAGGGCGTGACCCTGGTCCTGCCGCCGGACGCGTTCACACTCGAGACCGAGGTCGAGATCGATCCCGAGGGTAACACCGCACTCGAAGGCCTCTACATGTCGGGCGGCCGCTTCTGCACCCAGTGCGAGGCGGAGGGTTTTCGCAAGATCACCTATTTCCCCGACCGCCCCGACGTGCTCGCGCGCTATACCGTGCGGATGGAGGCGGACAAGGCGGCCTATCCGCGTTTGTTGTCCAACGGCAATCTGATCGAACACGGCGATATCGACGACCATCGCCACTATGCGGTGTGGCGCGATCCGTTCCCCAAGCCTTGCTATCTGTTCGCCCTGGTCGCGGGCGTGCTCGACGAGCTGGCCGACGACTTCGTCACCCTGAGCGGGCGCAAGATCGACCTGCGCATCTACGTCGACCCGGGCCAGGCCGGGCGCGCCGCCTATGCGATGGACTCGCTGAAGCGCGCGATGAAGTGGGACGAAGACACCTATGGTCGCGAGTACGACCTCGACCTGTTCATGATCGTGGCCGTGCGCGACTTCAATTTCGGGGCGATGGAGAACAAGGGTCTCAACATCTTCAACTCGTCGCTGTTGCTGGCCGATTCGGCGACGGCGACGGACATGGACTACGAGCGCATCGAGGGCGTCGTCGCGCACGAGTACTTCCACAACTGGACCGGCGACCGCATCACCTGCCGCGACTGGTTTCAGCTCTGTGTCAAGGAAGGCCTGACCGTGTTCCGCGATCAGGGTTTCTCGGCCGACATGCGCGGCCACGCGGTGCAGCGCATCAAGGCGGTGCGCAACCTGCGCGCCCGCCAGTTTCCCGAAGACCAGGGCCCCCTCGCCCATCCGGTGCGGCCGTCGAGCTATGTGAAGATCGACAACTTCTATACCGCGACCATCTACGATAAGGGCGCCGAGCTGATCCGAATGCTGCGCGAGATCGTCGGCGACGACGCGTTCAAACGCGGCATGGACCGTTATTTCGAAAACTTCGACGGTCAGGCGGTGACGGTCGAGGACTTCATCGGCTGTTTCACGGCGGTCACCGGCAAGAGCCTCGACGATTTCTTCTGCTGGTACGGCCAGGCGGGCACGCCGGAGGTGAAGGTCGAGTGCGTCTACGACGCGGACGCCAAGTCGGTCACGCTCACGCTCAGACAGGCGACCGCGCCGACGCCGGGTCAGGCGGAGAAGCGGGCGTTGCCGATCCCGGTGCGCCTGGGCCTGCTCGACGCCGATGGGCGCGTGCAGCGCTTCCGCCTCGAAGGCCAGGATGAGACCGACGAGCTGCTGCTGATGCTGGACGACGCGGCGCGCACGATCCGTCTGGACGGTGTCGCACGCGCGCCGGTGCTCTCGGCGCTGCGCAGCTTTTCCGCGCCGGTGAAACTCGCCTTCGACGAGGCGGTCGACGATCGCTTCGTGCGCCTGGCCGCCGATCCCGACCTGTTCAACCGCTGGGAAGCCGGCCAGACCCTTGCCCGCGACCTGATCCTCGCCCGCGCCGCAGGCAGGCCCGATCCGGAGGGCGAGGCGCACTACGCCCAGGCGCTCGGCCGCGCCATCGCCGGCCAGTCCGCCGACGCCGCCTTCAAGGCGCTGCTGCTGCAGCCGCCCATCGAGCAGGACCTGGCGCTCGAGATGTCGCCCGCCGATCCCGCCGCCATCCACGCCGCCCGCGACGCCCTGCGCGCCGCGATGGCTGAGGCCCTGGCCCAAGACCTCGAGCGAATCCACGACGCCTATGGCGCGGCCGAGACCTTCTCGCCGGACGCCGATAGCGCCGGCCGGCGCGCCCTGCGCAACGCGGCCATGGACGTGCTGGCGGCCCGCGGCTCGGCGGCGGATCGCGACCGCGCGCAGCGGCACTTCGAGGGGTCGCGCGACATGACCGCGGCCATGGGCGGACTGACCGCGCTGATGCTGCTGGGCGGCGAGGACTACGAGCGCGCGCTGGAGGCCTTCTACCGACAGTGGCAGGACGAACCCCTGGTCATCGACAAGTGGTTTTCGATCCAGGCCCGGGCCCCGGACACGGGTGTGCTCGGCCGCGTCATGGGCCTGACCGCCCATCCCGCCTTCGACATGAAGAACCCCAACCGTTTCCGCGCCCTGATCCAGAATTTCGCGGTGAACAATCCGGTCCGCTTCCACGATCCGTCGGGGGCGGGCTACCGGTTCCTCGCCGACCAGATCCTGGTGATGGACGCGCTGAACCCGAACATCGCCGCGCGGCTGATCGAGCCGCTGGGCGGCTGGCGCCGCTATCGTCCCGAGCTGGCGGCGAAGATGCGCGCCGAGCTGGAGCGTATCGTCGCACACCCGGCCATCTCCAAGAATGTGTTGGAGTTGGCGGCGAAATCCCTGGAAACCTAAGGCTGCGGGCGGTCGACAGGCCCAGCCGACGCACCTTACCCTTCTGGAATCGGTTCGAATCACCAGAGCGGGGCACAGGTGGCCGAAGGCGGTCGGGTCACCGGACGACAGCGGGAGGCTGAGGGACAGGACCCGGCCCAGCGCTTCGGCGCGGTCACGCCCGTGTGGGTCTGGGTGGCGATCTTCGCCATCGCCTTCTCGGTGGTCGCCTACACCGTCTTCTTCGCCCGGCGTTTCAACACCGAGACCGTCGGCGGCAGCGCCGTCGCCCACGGCGTGCGCTACGAAGCCGAACTCGACGCGGCGCGCGCCTCCGCCGCTCTGGCGGGCGTCGATGCGTCGCTGAACGCCGGCGCCGACGCCCTGTCGCGCCACCCCGACAAGCCGCTCGACGGCGCTGAGACCGCACTGAAGGCGACGGACGGCCGGGCGCTCGCCGTAGCGCTGGCCACGCCCGATACGATCCTTACCGAAACCGGTCACGCCGAGGGCGCCGCATGGCGCGCAGCCGCCGGACGCGCCGCGCACGCACACGGCGTCTGGATCGGCGCCGAAGGCCCCTACCTGTTCCTGGCAAAGCCCGTCGGCGGCGACGAGCGCCTGATCGCCGCCCTGCCGCCGTTGAAGCTCACCGCCCCCCACAACGGCATCGTGGCCCTGGCCAGTCCGGACGGCCGCATCGTCGCGGCGTCGGATCCGTCGCTGATCGGCGCCCCGACGGACAAGCTCGGCCTGCCGCCGGACAAGATCGCGCCCGCGGTGCGCGACGCGGCGCCGTTCACCGGCAAGACCGAAGCCGGCGACGCCTTCACCGCCTCGGCCGCCGGCAGCGACGACGGTTCGCTCGTCGCCATCTCGGCGGCGCCGACGCCGCACCCCGGCGTCACCCTGGCCTCGGTGCTGAATGTCCTGCCCCTGATCGCGCCGATGGCGCTGGGCCTGCTGCTGGCGCTGGTGATCTGGGTGCAAGCCAAGCGCGCGCAGACGGCGCGCAAGGCCTATGTCGACACCGAGCGGCGTTTCCGCTCGGCGGTGGAGGCGGCGCGTTGCGGCGTGTGGGAGTGGGACCTGTCGGACAACCGGGTCTACGTCTCCGACCTGATGGGCGCGATGCTCGGTTGGGGCGCCGGCGGGCTCGTCGCCGGCGACGAGGTGCTGGCCCGGGTGGCGCCCGACCACCGCGACCGCGTACTGCAGGCGCTGAAGAGCGCGACCATGTACGGCGCCTTCGACGTGTCGTTCCGCGTGCCGCGCTCGGACGGCCGCTCGGCCTGGATCGACGCGCGCGGCCAGTCGCTGGCCGACAAGGCCGGCGAATTCAACCGCATCGTGGGCGTCGCCCTCGACGTCACCGACGAACGTATCGCCCAGGCCCGCGCCCAGGCGGCGGAACGGCGCCTGAAGGACGCCATCGAGAGCGCCAGCGAGGCCTTCGCCCTGTGGGACCGCCGCGACCGCCTCCTGTTGTCCAACCAGAACTTCCGCCTGTGGTTCAACATGGACCCGCGCGCGCTCAAGCCCGGCGCCGCACGCGAGGTCCTGATGAAGATCGCGCGCCTGAGCATCTCGCGCGAGAGCGAAGGCGACGAGAACGGCGTGCGCGAGGCGGAACTGCACGACGGCCGCTGGCTGCAGTTGTCGGAACGCCGCACCGCCGACGGCGGCGTGGTGCTGACCGCCGCCGACATCACCGCGGTGAAGCGCCAGGAAGCGGCGCGTGCGAAGAACGAGATCGAGTTGCAGCGCATCGTGCAGAAGCTGGAGCAGAGCCAGCACGAGCTCGAGGTGCTGGCGCGCAAGTACGAGATCGAAAAGACCCGCGCCGAGGCCGCCAATCGCGCCAAGAGCGAATTCCTCGCCAACATGAGCCACGAGCTGCGCACGCCGCTCAACGCCATCAACGGCTTCTCGGAGATCATGGTGGGTGAGCTCTACGGTCCGCTCGGCGACCGGCGTTACAAGGAGTATGCGTCTGACATCCTGATGTCGGGTCAGCACCTGCTGGCGCTGATCAACGATATTCTCGACATGGCCAAGATCGAGGCGGGCAAGCTCAATCTGAAGTTCGAACCGATCTCCATCGACGAGGTGGTGGAGGACGCTTTGCGCCTGATGCGCAACCGCGCCGAGGACGCGGGCCTGATCCTGTCGTCCCAGCTCTCCGCCACGCCCGAGGTCGAGGCGGACTATCGCGCGCTAAAGCAGGTGCTGCTGAATTCATCTCCAACGCGGTGAAGTTCACCCCGCGCGGCGGCGCCGTCACCGTGCGCGCCGAAGCCATCGGCGCCGAACTCGAGCTGAGCATCCAGGACACCGGCATCGGCATTTCGCGCGAGAACCTCGAACGCCTCGCGCAGCCGTTCGAGCAGGTGGAGACCCAGCACGCCAAGACCCAGCAGGGCACCGGGCTGGGCCTGGCGCTGACCAAGTCGCTGATCGAGATGCACGGCGGTCGCCTGCGCATCGACAGCGAGCCGGGCATGGGCACGACGGTGCGCGTGGCGTTGCCGTTGCGCCGCCGTCCGGAGACGGGCGCGGCTTACGCCGCTTAAAGATCAGTCCTGGCTGGTGACCGTGCGCTTCAGGTGTTGCGGGCGCGCCTTGAGGCCTTCGGCGAGCTTGGCCCGCTGATCGGCCGGCATGGTGGCCATGAAGTCGAGCACCGCCTCGTCGGCCTTGGCGTGACCCGATGCTTCTTCGGCGCGCGCCTTGGCCAGGAGAGCGGAGACGGCGGCGCGGTCAAAGTTCGGACGCGAGGCGATGGCCGCGGCCTGCAGGCGATCGGCCCGTGCGGCGTCGAAATCCGGGCGGATGGCGGCCAGATGCGCGCGCATGAAGTGACGCAGAGACACGTGCACCTGCGGATCGAGCGAACGGGCGGCGATGGCCAGCTGCGTCGGCTGGCGCAGGGCGCCGTCTTCGATCCGGCGCTGCCACGTCAGCCAGCCGGCGACGTCGGCGCAGATCAGAAAGACGTTGAGCAGGATCGACAGCGTCAGCAGAAGCCTCATATTTCGGCTCATCAGCGGATCTCCGCCAGGTCGTTGTCGCTCCAGCCGGCGTCGGCGTTAGCGGCGATCACCATGTCGGCGCTGTTGGTCGCCGTGACCCGATCCATGGCGAGCACGCCCACCATGACGCCCGCCGCACAGGCCGCCGCGATACCGGCGCTCGGAATCCAGAACCAGGCGTTGGCGCGCAGGCGGCGCGGGCGCGGCCGCGGCGCCATGGCGATCACCTGCTGGCGCAGCTCATAGGTCGGCTGAGGCGCTGCAACCATTTCGAGCGCGGCGTCGATCATGCGCGCGTCGAACAGCAACCGCTCGCTCTCGATGCGATGTTCGGCGGCGAAAGCGCCGGCGGCTTCGCGCTCGGCCGCGGGCCAGCGCCTGAAGTCCGCGCCATAGGCGCTCGCGAGTTGTTCGAAACGGGGGGCGTCCATTGCTGGCTATCCTTTCGACCGTTTGACCGGCTGCATATCCGCCAGGCCGGTGCGCAGCGTGCGGCGGCCACGGGAGAGCAGGCTCTCCAGGGCCTCGACGCTGATGTCCATGAGGCGCGCGGCCTCGATGTTGGAAAGCTCCTGGTAGTGGCACAGCACGATCGCCTCGCGCTGGCGCTCGGGCAGGAGCGCGAGTTGTGCATTCACGCGCACGCCGAGCTCACGCTGTTCGAGGCCTCGATCGGGCAGCGGCGACGGATCGGGGCGATCGGGCGCCTCGGCCACCGGGTCTTCGCGACGACGGCGCAGCCGGTCGTAGCAGAGGTTCAGCGCCACCCGGTGCATCCAGGTGTCGAACCGCGCGGCGCCCGGCTTCCACGCCGGCGCCTGCTTCCAAACCCTCAAGAACACTTCTTGCGCCACGTCTTCCGCCTCGAACCCATCGCCAAGCATCCGGCGGGCCAGTCCCAGCATGCGAGGAAGTTTTCGCGCAACGAATGCCTGAACGGCTGCGGCGTCGCCGCGTCCGATGCGCTCTACCAGCTCCTCGTCAGGATCGGCCGTCTCGCGTCCCAAGTCGCACCTAGGTCTCAACTCGAGCCGCTATCCTATCCGCCGGGTGAGCGATCGTCCCTCGTCGCTTGCTGTTCCGCCAGAACGCGGCGTCGGCCGCGCCATCCCAGTAAACGGCGATCCCCAAGTTTTCCGTCGGTTAGGCCCCGGCGCTAAGCCAGCAGCGCCAGGAAGGCGACGCGGGCCCGGGACCGGGTTTCGGCCAGCCGATCTTCAAGCGCCGCAAGGCTTTCGCAGCCCCCGGCGCGGGCCAGCCTGCGCTGGAAAGGCTGCGGTTCCTGGCCCGGATCGGTCTGAGAGCCGAACGCCGCACGCGCGAGCTGGCTGAGGCTCTGATGCAGCGCCCACGACGCCGCGAGCGGCCCGACCGTCGCCTGCGACACCACGCCGCTCCCGGCCAGCGCCTCGAAGGCGGCGAGGGTCCCGGTTCGCAGGGGGGCTCCGCCTGCGGCGGCGGTGATCTGCAGGAACTGCGCGGCGAACTCGGCGTCGATCAGGCCGCCGGGGATGCGCTTCATGTCCCAGAACCCCTTGGGCGGCCGTTCGCGCTCCATCAGGCGGCGCATGTCGAGCACGTCGGCTGCCGCCGCGGCGCGGTCGCGCGGGCGGCGCAGCGCCGTCTCGATCGCCCGGGTCGCCGATGCGCCGAACCGCTCCGACGTGGCCCAGACCACGCGCGCGCGGGTAAGCGCGAGCATCTCCCAGGTGTCGGCGTCCTCCGCGTAGTAGCGATCGAAACCGTTCAGGGTGACCGCGACCGGGCCTTTGGCGCCGGAGGGCCGGAGCTGCATGTCGATGGTGTAGAGTTCGCCCTCCGCCGTGGGCGCCGACAAGGCCGCGATCAGGCGCTGGGTGAAGCGGCCGAAAAAGGTCTCCGCCGCCCAACCCTTGCCGAGCGAAACCGCGTTCGGGTCCCCCGGCGCATAGACCGCCATCAGGTCGAGGTCCGAGGTCGCGGTCATCTCGCGCGAGCCGAGCTTGCCCAGCGCCACGACCGCCACCTCGCCCTCCAGCGCGCCGCCGATCCGCGCCGTCTCTGCGAGCGACGCCGGCGCCAGGCCACGCACGCAGGCTTCGGCGAGATCGGCATAGGCTTCGCCCGCCTCGACCGCGCTCGCGGTTCCCGAGATGATCTGGAAACCGACGCGGAAGGCCTGCTCGCGATGGATGCGGCGCACCGCGTCCATGGCGGTCTCGAACTCGCCGCTCGACGCTTCCGCCACGATCTGGGCGGTGACGCCGCTGTCCTGTCCGAGCGGCGCGAAGAAGGCGCGATCGAGCAGGGCGTCGAGCGCCGCCGGGCGCCGCGCCAGGGTCGAGGCGAGCTTGGGCGAAAGCGCCATCACCTCGACCAGCATGTCGAACAGCGCCGGCTGGGCCAGGAACAGGGACTGAATCTGCACCCCGGTCGAAAGGCCGCTGAAGAAGGCGGAGAAGCGCGCGAAGGCGACGTCCGGCGCGCCGGTCAGGCGCACGGTCTCCAGCAGTTTCGGGGCCAGGCGGGTAAAGAGCTCCCGGCCGCGCTCGCTGCGCGTGGCGGAGATGCGCCCGTGGTGCCACGCGCGGATGGTCGCTGCGACCTGGGACGGGTCGGAGAAGCCCATGCGCGTGAGCGTGGCGATCGTCGCCGGATCGTCGTCGACGCCGGTGAACACCAGGCTGCCGAGCGGCGAGGACAGCGGTTCGGCCTCGGCGAAGAGCTCGCCATAGCGGCGGTTCACCGTCCTCAACGTCTGCGACACGCGCGCATCGAATCGCTTGAGGTCCGCGTCTCCCGCCAGGGCCACCACGCGCACCCGCGCGTGGGAATCCTCCGGCAAGGTGTGGGTCTGTTCGTCCTCGAGCATCTGGATGCGATGCTCCCAGGCGCGCAGGTCGCGGTAGGCCGCGGTCAGGTCGCGCGCGGCGTCATCGTCCACATGGCCCGCGACGCGCAGCGCATCCAGCGCCTCCAGGGTGCGCGATGATCGCAGCGTCCGGTCGCGGCCGCCGAGGATCAACTGCTGGGTCTGGACGAAGAATTCGATCTCGCGGATGCCGCCGGCGCCGAGCTTCAGATTGGCGCCGGCCGCGTCGAGCCGTTCGTCGGTGCGATGGACGTGGATCTGGCGCTTGATTGAATGCACGTCGGCGACGGCGCCGTAGTCGAGGCTGCGGCGCCAGACGTAGGGCTCCAACTCGCCCAGGAAGGCGCGCGCACGCGCGACGTCGCCCATCAGGGGCCGCGCCTTGATGAAGGCCGCGCGCTCCCAGTTCTGGCCGACGGTCTCGTAGTAGATCAGCGCCGCCTTGGCGCGTACGACCGGCGGGGTGGTGGACGGATCGGGTCGCAGACGCAGGTCCACGCGGAAGACGTAGCCCTCGGCGGTGCGCTCCGACAGCAGGCTCGCCAGCGTCTGGGCGCAACGGTCGACGAAAGCCTGGGGCTCGACCTTGTCGGAAATCTGCAGCGCGTCGGGCTCGTAGAACAACGAGAGGTCGATATCGCTGGAGTAGTTGAGCTCGCTCGCGCCCCACTTGCCCATGGCGAAGCCGAAAAGGCCCGGAACCGGTCCCTCCGGCGCATCGGGCGACGCGAGCAGACGTCCCCTGCCCCGCTCAATTCGCGCCACAGCTTCCAGCGCCGCCGCCACGCTGGCGTCGGCGAAGCGCGTGATCGCCTCCGTTGTGTCGTCCAACCCCCACACGCCGCCGAGATCGGCCAGCGCCGCGAGCAGGTGCGCATCGCCCTTCAGCCCGCGCAGGCGCCGCTTGGCCTCGTCGAGTTCCAGCGGCTCGCGGCCGACCGCGCGCGTCGCCGCAGTCAGGTCTTCGAGTCGCCGCCCGGGTTCCGCTTCGAGAATGCTGCGCAAGCGCTCGGGCGCGCGCCGCGCGAGGCTCGACAGATAGGGCGATGCGGCGAACACGGGCGCCAGCGCCGGCCACGCCGCGTCCAGAACGGCGCGCCACCCGGCGGCGTCGGCTGCAACGGCGAGCGCCTCGAGCGTGCGTTCGGCGGCGGCGGCGTCGGTGACGGGGCCACAGGGTCGAATCAGGCGGGCGAGGGTTTGGCTCATCCGCTCAGGGCGCCGGCGGGAACACCAGGGCGGCGCGCAGGCCCGGCCCCGTATCGCCCACCACGCCCGGCCCTTCGCTGAGCTCCAGCCGTCCGCCGTGCACCTCGGCCACCGCCTGCACCAGCGCCAGGCCAAGACCCGAGCCCGCCTTGGTGCGCGAGTTTTCCAGGCGCACGAAGCGCTGCACCACCCGGTCGCGATCGGCCTCGGGCACGCCGGGCCCGGTGTCGGTCACCGAGAACTCGATCTCGCCGTTCGAACGCCGCCGCGTGCGCAGCATCACCGCACCGCCCTTGGGGGTGTACTTCATTGCGTTGTCGATGAGATTGGCTAGGGCCTGGGCGATGAACTCGCGGTTGCCTTTCAGGTTCAGCTTGCGCTGCACCTCGGCCTTGAAGTCGAGGCCCATGTCTTCCGACGCCGGTTCGTAGAGCTCGGCCATGTCGGCGCCCAGCTCACCCGCGTCGAACACCTCCGGATTGGGCGCCTCGCCCGCGGCGCGCAGGCGCGAGATGGCCAGCACGGCGTTGAAGGTCTTCAGCAACTCGTCGGTCTCGTCGAGCGCGATCGACAGCGCGCTCTTCGGATCGGTGCGGCCGTCCTCGGCGTCGAGCATGGCCACCTCGAGCTTGGCGCGCATGCGGGTGAGCGGCGAGCGCAGGTCGTGGGCGATGGCGTCGCCGGCGTGGCGGATCGAGGCCATGGACTGCTCCAGCCGCGCCAGCATGGCGTTGAGACCGATGGAAAGCTCATCGAGTTCGTCGCCGCCGCCGCGCACCTTGGCGCGCGCGCCGATGTCGCCCGCCTCCACAGCGGCCACCACGCGGTTCAGCTCGCCCATGCTGCGCTCGACGTTGCGGCTGATCACCAAGCCTCCGAGGAGGCCCATGAACAGGACCAGGGCGCCCGCGCCCCACAGCGCGTGCGTCACTCGCGCGAGGTGCCGGTCCGCGTCGCCCTGATCGACGCCGACGAACAGGGCGCCGCCGCCCGGCAGCGGGACTTCCTCGCCGCGCGCACGCTTGCGCTGCACCTCGCCGGAGGCGTCGGGTTCGGTGACGATGAAGCTCTGCCAGATCGGCTGGCCGCGATAGCCGGTGATCGGGCTGGGCGAAATGTTGTCGGTGATCGATTTCCCCTTCGCGTCGGTATAGCGATAGAGGTACGAGCCGCCGCGGAGAATACGCTCCACCAGCGCCTGGTTCAGGGCGTCGCCGCCGCGCGCGGTATAAAGCGACTGCAGGTCGTTCATCTCCAGCCGCACTTCCGTATCGGCGCGTTGCCGCGCCTCGGAGCGGGTGGCGATATAGATGTAAGCCAGCAGCGCGCTCGACACGGCCGCAAACAGCGCCAGGAACAGCAGCGTCAGTCGGAAAGGCGTGCGCCGGAGCAGCGAGGCGAAGCGCATCGATTACGCTTCGAGCCGATATCCTGCGCCGCGCACGGTCTGCAGCATCGGGCGGTCGAAGCCCTTGTCGATCTTCGAGCGCAGCCGCGAGATGTGCACGTCGATGACGTTGGTCTGGGGATCGAAGTGGTACTCCCAGACCTTCTCGAGCAGCATGGTCCGCGTCACCGACTGACCGGCGTGGCGCATGAGAAATTCGAGCAGCTGGAACTCGCGCGGCTGCAGATCGATCTCCTGGCCCGCGCGGGTGACCGTGCGGCCGATCAGGTCCATCTCCAGGTCGCCGACCTTCAAGACGGTCTGCACCGAGCCGGTTTCGCGCCGGCGCGCCAGGGCCTCGACCCGCGCCACCAGTTCGGCGAAGGCGTAGGGCTTGACCAGATAGTCGTCGCCGCCGGCCTTCAGCCCGGTGATGCGGTCATTGACCTCGCCCAGGGCCGACAGGAACAGCACCGGCGTTTGATCGCCCTCGCGGCGCAGGGTCTCGACCATGGCTAAGCCGTCGAGCTTGGGCAGCATGCGGTCGACCACATAAACGTCGAACCCGCCCTTCTGGGCCGCGAGCAGGCCCTCGGCCCCGTCGGGGGCGTGCACGGCCTCGAAACTGGATTCGGTGAGGCCGCGGATCATCGCGGCCGCAGCCTCCATGTCGTCTTCGACGATCAGTACCCGCATAGGGCCCCCGGCTCCTCAAGATCTGGGCGGACGATTCCCAAAGGACGCGTCCGCCCTCAACCTATTTGGCGGCCTTGTCGAACGGAATCGTCGTCGGGATATTCTGCCCGTCGCGCTGGACCAGCAAGAGCACGCTGGGCCGGCCCGAGGCCTTCACCGCGTTCACGTCGGCGGCGAAATCCTCGACGCCCGACAGGGGATGGCCGTCGGCCATGACCAGCACGTCGCCCGGCCGGAAGCCCCGCTTGGCGGCTTCGGTATGGGGGACGATGCCGGTGATCACCACACCGGTGGCGGCGGCGCCCAGGTTGTAGTGCTGGCGCGAGGCCGCATCGACCGGCGCCACGTTCAGGCCCAGCACTGAGGTCCCGGCTTCTTTGGGAACGACCGGCGCTGGGTGCTCAGAGCCGCCGGCGTTGCGGGCCGCCAGCTCCTCTTCCGACGGACGCACGCCGGACTTCACGTCGAGCGTCACGGCCTTTCCGGCGCGCAGCACGTCGAGGTGCAGCACGTCGCCCACGCGGGCCAGCGCCACGCGGCGGGTCAGTTCGGTGTTGTCCTTCACCGGTTGGCCGTTGAGCTTGGTGATGATGTCGCCGACCTTGATCCCGGCCTTGTCGGACGGACCGCCCGGCACGATCTCGGTCACATAGGCGCCGGCGTGATTGGGCAGGCTGAGGCTCGCGGCCATGTCGTCGGTGATGCTGGAAATGGTCACGCCGAGGTAGCCGCGCGCGATCTTGCCGTTGGCGATCAGCTCCTTGGTGATCGAGTTCGCCACGTCGGCCGGGATGGCGAAACCGATGCCGGCGTAGGACCCGTTCGGCGTATAGATCGCGGTGTTCACCCCGATCACCCGGCCGTAGATGTCGAAGGTCGGGCCGCCGGAGTTGCCCCGGTTGATGGGTGCGTCGATCTGGATGTAGTCCACGTACTGTTCGCCGATGTCGCGCGAATAGGCCGAGACGATGCCCGCGGTGACGGTGCCGCCGAGGGTGAAGGGGTTGCCGATGGCGATGACCCAGTCGCCGACGCGCGGCTTGGCGCTCGAATTCGAAGTCGACGTATTTGAAAGCGTGGCCTTCAACCTTGACCACCGCCAGGTCGGTGGCGGGATCGACGCCGACCACTTTGGCTTTCAGCTCCGTGTTGTCCTGAAGCTTGACGGTGATTTCGTCGGCGCCTTCGACCACGTGGTTATTGGTGACGATGTAGCCGTCCGGCGAGATGAAGAAGCCGGAGCCGGCGCCGAATTGCTCGGGGGGCTCCTGCTGGTCGTCGGCGCCGCCCTGATCGTCCTTGCCGCCGCCGGCGCCGCCTTGACCGGGCTGCGGCACGGCGAAGGGGAAATTCTCGTAGCCGGGAATCTTGCGCAGCGTTTCGGCGCTGACCTTGGAGCGCGTCTCGATCGAGACGACCGCGGGCGACACCTTGTCGACGATGTCGGCGAAGGTGATCGGCGCGCCCGGGGGCGGGGCCACCACAGCCGCCTTGATAAGCTGGGCGCTCTGGCTTTCCTGGGCCGCGGCCGTCGGCCACTGCAGTCCCGCGCCGGCCAGCGCCGCACAGGCTACGCCTGCGCCGGCGATCGCGCCGGCAATGAACGTCTTGTTTTTGAGTACCATCCTCAGAGCCGCACCTTTCGCGCCGTCACCCGTCAGCCCGGCGACCGGGCCCTCCCAGGCGAACGCACTAGACCACATATAGTGGCAGCGCGTGCAAATGGGCGAGGGTCAGGCCTCCGTCCGATCATTGTCGCGCTTTTCCTGCAACGGGGTTGGGGCGAAACCGTGACGCCCGTCCCCAAGGTCGTTCCCCGACCCGACCAGCGCTGCAAGCGCCTTACTTTCACGATCCGACAACGGACTTTCCGGCGGGCGCGACCCTCGGGCGCGCAGCAGCAGATAGGCCCCGCCCGCCGCCAGAACCGCGAACGGGGTGAGCCAAAGCGCTGCGTTCTCCGGCGAAAAGCTCGGCCGCAGCAGGATGAACTGGCCGTAGCGGGCGACCAGGAACCGCTTGATCTCGGCATTGGAGCGGCCGGCGCGCACCTGATCGCGGACGATGCCGCGCAGGTCGTGGGCTAGGCCCGCCTCGGAATCGTCGATCGACTCGTTCTGGCAGACCACGCAGCGAATCTGTTGGAACAGATGCCTGGCGCGCGCCTCCTGCGCCGGGTCGGGCAACCGTTCGGACGGATCGGACGCCGCGGCCGCCAGGCCGAGGCTGAGCAAGGCAATCAGGACCAGGCGCGCCCTCACGCCCGCGCGCCTTGCGGGACGGCGGCGGACCGACGGCCTACCGCCAGCCTCAGCCGGCGGTCCGCGAGCGAGATCAGCCCGCCCAGGGCCATCAGCACCGGCCCCAGGAAGATGAAGCGCACCCAGGGGTTCCAGTAGGCGCGGATCAGCTGGCCCGGCCGGCCGCTCGCGGTCGGACGCGTATCGCCGGCCACCACATAGAGGTCGCTCAGGCCCTCGAAGCACAGGGCGATCTTGGAGGTGGACTGGCGGTTGGCCGGATAGAAGCGGCGCTCGGGTTCGGCATTGCAGGCCAGGCGCCCGTGACGCATCACCCGCACCACCGTCCGGTCGGCGGTGAAGTTCGGTCCCTGGACCTGTTCCAGGTGATCCAGGACCAGGCGGTACTGGCCGATACGCAGGTCCGCGCCGGGGACCAGGACGGCGGCGGCCTCGAGCTTCCAGGCGGTCTCATAGGCCGCGCCCATGACGAAGAGGCCGAGTCCGATGTGGGCCAGGGTCATGCCCCAGGCGCCGGTCGGCAGGGCGGCGAGGCGGCGGAGGGTCTCGATGAAGCTGCTGCGGCCGATGCGGGCGCGCTCGACCACCTCGCTGAGGGCGCCGGCGACCACCCAGGCCCCCAGCCCGACACCCAGTGCCGACAGGGCCTTCTTGGGTTCTGAGAGCAGGAATGCGCCCAGCGCCGAGGCCAGGCCGATGCCGCCGGCTGCGGCCAGTCGTTGCAGCACGCCCGCAAGATCGCCGCGCTTCCAGCTCAGCAGAGGTCCCATGGGCAGGATCAGCAGGGCGGCGGCCATGATCGGGACGAAGACGATGGCGTAGTAGGCGGGGCCGACCGAAATGGTCTTGCCGGTGACCGCCTCGACGATCAGGGGATAGAGCGTGCCCAACAGTACGGCGACCGCGACTGTGGCCAGGAACAGATTGTTCAGCACCAGGCTCGCCTCACGGCTGATCGGGGCGAAAACGCCGCCCGGTGCGAAGCGCGGCGCCCGCCAGGCGAACAGCGCGAAGCCTGATCCGGACGCGATCCCCAGGATCGCCAGCAGGATCACCCCGCGCTGGGGGTCGACCGCAAAGGCGTGGACCGAGGTGAGCACGCCCGAGCGCACCAGAAAGGCGCCCAGCATGGAGAAGCTGAAGGCCATCAGCGCCAGAAACACCGTCCATCCGGCGAGCGCGCCGCGCTTCTCGGTGACGATGGCGGAGTGGAGCAGCGCCGTGGCGACGAGCCAGGGCATGAAGCTCGCGTTCTCAACCGGATCCCAGAACCACCAGCCGCCCCAACCGAGCTCGTAGTAGGCCCAGAAGGACCCCAGGGTGATGCCGACGGTGAGCAGGCTCCAGGCCGCCAGCGCCCAGGGCCGGACCCAGCGCGCCCAGGCGGCGTCCGCCCGGCCTTCGATCAAGGCGGCCACGGCCAGGGAAAACGGGATCGAGAGGCCGACGTAGCCCGCGTAGAGGAACGGCGGATGCAGGGCGAGCGCGGGGTCCTGCAGCAGGGGGTTGAGCGAGCGACCCTCCACCGGCGGGTCGGCCAGGCGCAGGAACGGGTTCGAGGCGAAGACCGCGAAGCCGATGAACAGCAGGCCCAGAGCCCCCTGGCTCATCGAGGTCAGGCCCTTGAGGCCGCGCGGCAGCCGCTCTCCGGTTAGGGCGACCGCGGCGCCGTAGCCGGTCAGCGCCAGGCACCAGAGCAGGAGCGAGCCCTCGTGCCCGCCCCAGACGCCGGCGATCTTGTAGATCAGCGGCTTGTCGGTGTGGGAGTTGGCCGCGACGTAGAGGATCGAGAAGTCCGAGGTCACGAAGCCGGCGGTCAGCGCCGCGAACGCCGCCGCCACCGCCAGGAAGACCGCCGACGCCGCGCCCTCCGCCGCCCGGCGCAGGGGCTCGGACCCGGTGATCCGTCCCGCCACCGCCAGCGCCGTCTGGGCGAACGACAGGACCAGGGCGAGGATCAGGGAGAAGGCGCCGAGTTCGGCGATCATCCGCCGGGTCCCGGCGCGGGGTCGGGCCGCCATTCGCCGCGAGCCTTCAGCGCGCGGGCGACCTCGGGGGGCATGTAACGCTCGTCGTGCTTGGCGAGGATCTGGCTGGCGCGGAACACGCCGGACGGCTCGAAGGCGCCCTCAGCCACCACCCCCTGCCCTTCGCGAAACAGGTCCGGCAGGTCGCCGGCATAAACCACGGTCGTGTCCGAACGACGGTCGGTGACCTTGAAGCGGATCGCGCCGTCCGCCCCGTGGGTGACGCTGCCGCGCTCTACCAGGCCGCCCAGGCGCACAGTCCGCCCCGCCGGCACGTGGCGGGCCTGGGCTTCGCTCGGATCGTAGAAGAACACGACGGAGTCGCGCATGGCGTAGAGCGACAGGCCGACGGCGGCGGCCAGGACCGGCGCGGCCGCGGCTACGAGGATGAGCCGGCGGCGGGCTTTGCGGGATTTAGGGAGCCAAGTCATGGAGCTGCGCGGAAAAACCGGCGCGACCATAGCTCTTTGCCTCCGCTGCGCCAGGGCTTGCTGCAAAAAGAAAGCGGCGGCCCGTGAGGGCCGCCCGGAGGGATCGGACAAAAAGAAAGCGGCGGCCCTTTCGGGCCGCCGCCAGGATAGTCAGATCCTTTCGGACCGCCGGTCTTAGAAGTCGGCGGTGATGCCCACGAAGATCGTCCGACCGAGTGAGTCGAAGACCTGCGGATAGGTGTTGCCGTTGCCGAAGGGCGGCGCGGAGATGCCGAACGCGTTCGAGTCGAGGATCGGCGGATCCTTGTCGAACACGTTGTTCACGCCCGCGTGCATGACCAGGTGATCGCGGATGCGCCACTCGCCCGAGAGGTCGAAGTAGCTGTAGGCCGGGATGTGCGCGTCGGTGGACAGCGTGTCGCTGCCCGGGCCGCCGCCGAAGGCGGGGTTGGTCTGGTTGAAGTCCAGGCTCGTCCCGGAGATGTAGCGCCATTGACCCGACAGAGTGAGGTTCCACGGCGTGATCCAGGTCACCCGCAGTTTGTGACGCCACTTCGGCGTCGGCGTGCCGCAGGTGGTGCCGTAGAGACCGGCGCAGTCGAAGGCGTTGCCGCCCGGCTCCGCCGTGTAGAGCGTCTCGGTGTAGGTGCCCACCATGTTGAAGGCCAGCGAGCCGTGGTCGCCCATACCCCAATCGGAGAGATTGACGCGGTAGTTGGCTTCCATGTCGACGCCGCTGGTGTGCAGCTCATTGGCGTTGAGCAGCGGCAGGTTGACGAAACCGCTGCCGAAGATCGCGCCGGGGTTCAGCGCACTGGTGTCGCGGTGGATCAGGCTGCAGTAGGTGGCGCCGCCGAAGGCGACCGCCGTCGGCGAGTTCGCGCAGGTGGTCAGCGCGGTGGTCAGGCTGATCGTGCCGATGGCGCCCTGCACCTTGATGTCGAACCAGTCGACCGTCAGGTTGAAGCCCGGCAGGAAGGTCGGCGTGAACACGAAGCCGACCGACTTGGTGTTCGAGGTTTCCGGAGCCAGCTCCGGGTTGCCGCCCGAGGTGATATCGCACTGGGACGAGATGCACTGCGGGATGATGTCCGTGCCGCCAGCGCTGCCGCCGAGGCCCGGCGCCAGCTGACCGTTGCCGTACTGGGCCGCGGTCACGTGCGTGTTTTCACACTGAGCCAAAGTGAACAGCGCCGCGCCGCTCGGACCCGCCGCCGTCGCCGCGCACGGGTCGGTGCCCGAGGCGAGACCGGAGGTCTCAGGCGCGAACAGTTCGTTCACGTTCGGCGCACGGACGGCGCGCTGGAACGATCCCCGCAGACGGATGTCCGAGGTGATCTGCCAGTCGAGGCCTTCCTTGTACGTCGAAACGCCGCCCGACGAGGAGTAGTCCGAGTAGCGGTAGCCGCCTTCGAGCGACAATTCCTTGGCGAACGGCATGTCCTGGATCAGCGGAATCCGCACTTCGCCGAAGATTTCCTTCACGTCGAAAGCGCCGGCCACGTTCTGCGGCGCGCCGCCCGCACCGGCGAGGTCGCCGGACGAGAAGGCCGCGTCGAAGTTGAAGCTTTCCGACTCACGACGGTATTCCGTGCCGAGGCTGATGCCGACGCCGTCCTTGGCCCACGGCGACTTGATGCCGTATTTGGTCAGGTCGCCGGTGATGTTGGCTCCGACGATCTGCTCGGAGGACTCGCCGTCCGACATGGCGCTGGTCTCGAGGAACTTCAGCTGCTGCGCCGTCACGCCGCCCGGGAAGGCCGGGTTTTGCCAGATGTTCCAGGGCACGCAGGCGGGGTCGCTGCCGTCGACCACGCTTTCGCAGGTCGGAACCCCGCCGACGTTGACCACGTTCAGCGCTTCGTTGGTCTTGGCGACCGAGAAATAGCCGAGTTCCTGCTCCTGGAGACTGGTGTGGCCGTACTGGGCGAAGACGTCGTAGTTCCACCCGTCGGTGATTTCGCCGCGAGCGCCGATCACATAGCGATAGTCGAAGTGCTGAATGTCGCTGACGCGACCCACGCCTTCCACGTCGCGACGGCCGATCAGGATCGGCACGAGGTGGTCGGAGTTGTCGCCGGCGCAGAACGTGCTGAGTTCTGACGTCGGGCTGCCTGACGTCAGCATCGGGTTGTTACAGTTGATGCTGTACGGCGAGCCGTAGAAGGCGCCCGAACCCGCAATCTGAGCGTCGCTGGTGTCATGCATGAACATGAACGACGAGTAGATGTCGAGGTGCGGGTTGATCTGGTAGTGCGAGAACTCACCGGCCGTGTAGCGTTCGTCCGGACGCTGCAGGTAGTTCAGCGGCGCGAAGTTGTAGGCGTCCGCAGACGTGTACGGCGTCGTTTGGCCGGTGGAGGTGAGCGTCTTGCTGCCCGTGCCCGCGTTGAAACGGCCCGGGAAGGAGGTCGACGAACCGCCGCAGAACTGCTCCAGGGTGGTGCCGACGAAGGTGTCCTGGGTGCCGCAGGCCGACCAGTCGCGGGAGGCTTCCAACACCGCATCGGTGTGCTGGTAGTTGAAGTAGAAGGTCACGTTGCCGTTGCCGTCGGCGGAGTTGGCGCCGCCGATGATGGTGGTCGTGACGCGGCCGCCGTCGGTGAGCGAGCCGGTCGGCAGTTTCACCGGCGCGGCGCCTAAGGTGTTGGTGAGCGCGACGTCGTTGTCGATCTGGCCCGAGTGCTGGTCGTGCTGGTCGAAGCCGTACTGCACGTCGATGCGAAGGCCTTCGAAGTCCTTCTTCATGATGAAGTTGACCACGCCGGCCACGGCGTCCGAACCGTACACGGCCGAGGCGCCGCCGGTCACGATGTCGACCCGGTCCACCAGGGCGGACGGGATGAAGTTCAGGTCGGCCACCGGCAGGCCGGGGTCACCCGGCTGCAGGCGCTTGCCGTCGATCAGCACCAGGGTGCGCTTGTCGCCCAGACCGCGCAGGTCGACGGTCGCCGTACCCGTGGCGCCGTTGGATTCCATGGCGCCGAAGTCGGCGAAGGCCTGGGGCAGCGAGTTGATCAGGTCTTCGACGTTCTGAACGCCCTGAAGCTTGATGTCCTGGGAGCCGACCGTCGTCAGCGGGCTGACGCTGGTGAGACCCGGGTGCGGAATGCGCGAACCGGTGACGACCACTTCCTGCACCGTCGAGGCGGCAGGCTGGTCGGCGGCGAACGCCGGGGCGGCCGACAACGCCAAGAGCGTCGCCCCGCCGATCATCGTCGAGGCCAACAGGCGCTCGCGTACCGTGTGTCTAATCAAGATCATTCCTCCTGAGCGAGGCCCCCGGCGGGAGATTTCGTTCCCCCCACGCCGCGCCACAGCCAAATCAACTCCGCCGGCGAGACGCCTTCGGATGCCGCCACGTTAGGTGTGGTCGTTTCAATGGGTCAACGACATGGTCTCAGTTTGCACGCTATATCGCACGGTATGTCGCAATATTGACACAGCATGGCCGCGAGTTTGGGGCCTCTCCGGCCGTCCGACACGCTCCACACGCGAAATCCGGGGCGGGAGACCGAACGCCGATGAAAACGGCGGCCGCCCCCCCCCGTCCCAGGCTCGCGCGCCACGAGCCCGCGCTGGAAGCGATTGCGCCGCGGCGCGCATTGATTTCCAATAGGGTCATCGCTTCGGGAAGGACCCGCAAACCCATGCACCGGTTTCATTTTGGGCTTCGTTCGGCGGCGACGGCGGCGGTTCTGGCCGCCCTGACCGCCACGCCCCTGCTCGCCAAAGACAAGCGTCACGCGCCCGAGGTGGGCCGCGCCCAGGCGCTGCAGGACCTCGCCCGCTGTCGCACCATCACCGACGATCAGGCGCGGCTGGCCTGTTTCGACAAGGCTGCCGCCACCTTCGACGAGGCCGAAAAGGCCGGCGACATCGTGGTGGTGGACAAGGCCCAGGCCGGGGAGGTGAAGCGCCAGGCCTTCGGCCTCAACCTCAACGGAGCCTTGGGAATATTCGACCGCGGGATCCACGCGGAAAAGGTCGAATTCGGTCACCCTGACCGTGGCCGAGGCGCATCAGGACGGCTACGGCAAGTGGATCATCTCCACCTCCGAGGGGCAGGTCTGGCGCCAGATCGACAGCGATCCGCTGGATGAGGCGCCCCGCGCCGGTGAATCGGCGGTGGTGAGCCAAGGCTCGCTCGGAAGCTTCTTCCTCAAGGTCGGCCACGACCGGTCGATGCGCGCGCACCGCGACCAGTAAGCGGCGGCGAGGTCCTCCCGTGATGGACATCAAGCCCGCCGTAGACCGGGCGTACCAGCTGATCGAGGCGGGGCGGGCCGCCGAGGCCCTGCCTGTGACCGCTTCCCTGGCGGACGTGGCTGGCGCGTCCCACGCCGCGCTCGCTGTCCACGCTTCGGCGCTGAAGGCGCTGTCCCGAAAGAGCGAGGCGCTCGCCTTCGAACGCCGGGCGGTCCGGGAAAACCCGGACAGCGGTATCGCCTGGCATAATATCGCGGGCTCGCTCGATGATCTCGGGCAACTTGCCGAGGCCCGGCTAGCGATCGACCGGGCCCTCGCGCTGGGCCTCGACGGACCTCTCACCTGGCTGGTCAAGGCTCACGTCCATCTTCACCTGTTCGAGCTGCCTGCCGCGATAACCGCCTATCGCCAGGTGTTGCGCCGAAGTCCGACGCACGACGCGGCCTGCCAGGAACTTGCCCGTGTGCTCTGGATGGAGACCGGGGACTGGCGAACCGCGACGATGCCCCTCCAGAACGCACGCGCCGCCGGCGCCCATTCGACGGCGCTCCTCCTCCTGGAAGGCAAATTCTCGAGGCGGCCGGCCAGCGGGATGCCCTTCACGCGCTCCTCGAGGGAGCGCTCGCCCGCGAGCCCGACAACCCGGTGATCACCCGCGCCGCCGCTCACGCCTGGCTCGAGGACGACGACCTCGACACGGCGTCGACCCTGGTCGAGCGGACCGTGCGCCTCGCTCCGCGTTCGGCCCCGGCTCTGATTGAACTCGCCGCCATCCGACTCGCGCAGGGACGCGGCGCAGACGCACTGGAGGCGGCGCGTCTGGCGACTACGATCGCACCGCTCGACCAATCCACCTGGGGCTGGCTCGCCACCGCCGCGCGGGCGACCGGCGACCCGGTCTATCCGCAACTCCATGACTACGAGCGCTTCGTGCGGCCCTATCGGATCGAGACGCCACAGGGTTGGCCAAGTCTCGAGGACTATCTCGCCGACCTGGAGCGCGCTATGCGCGACCTGCACCGCTTCAAGGTTCATCCCGCGGAGCAATCACTACGCGAGGGCACCCAGACCAACGTCGACTTTGGCCAGTCGGACGATCCTGCGATCAAGGCTTTTTTCAAGGCCATCGACGATCCCATCCGCCGCTACATGGATGAGGTCGGGCGCGGCGACGACCCGCTGTGCTCACGCAACACCGGCGCCTACCGGATCGAATCGTCCTGGTCGGTGCTGCTGAAGCCCAACGGCTTTCACGTGAACCACTACCATCCGATGGGCTGGCTCTCCTCGGCCTTCTATGTGCGGCTGCCGAACGAGGCGCTGAACAGCGAGGCGCGCGAGGGCTGGATCAAGTTCGGCGAACCGCCGTTCAAGACGGTTCCCGCGCAGCCGCCCGCTCATTTCGTGCGGCCGGAGCACGGGCTGCTGGTGCTGTTTCCGTCGTACATGTGGCACGGCACCGTGCCGTTCACCTCGGCGGAGGACCGGCTGACCATCGCCTTCGACGTGGTCCCCGCCTGATCTGCCTCAGTCAGCCGGGTATCCGTAGTATTTAACCCAGGGCGCGAGAATGTCCCGCGCCGCCTCGAGCTGGCGCGCGTATCTGCGCCATTGCTGCATGCCGTCGCGATAGAGACCACGCGAGACTTGCACGCCGCTCGGCGTCGCCACCCCCCGGCGTTTGGAGGTGGCGGCGAAATCCTTCAGCTCATCGATCCAGTCGAGTCCCAGGAACGAGCAGATACGTCTCGCCTCGCCTTCGAAGTCGTCAACCAGCGCCTCGTAACGCACCTCGTAGAGGTCGAGCGGCAACCGCTCGCGATAGAGCACCGCTGACGTCATCACCGCATCGTAGTAACGGGCCGCCGCCATCAGGTCGGTGAACTGGTACATCGAGGTGTTCATGCGGAAGGTGCGCCGGAAACAGCTCAGCACAACGTCGCGCGGATCGCGCAAGGCGAACAGCAGTTTTGCTTCCGGGAACAGTTTCACGATCAAGGGAATCTTGAAGGTGTTCAGGGGAAACTTGTCGAGGAACGCCTTGCCGCCGGGCTCGACGCCGAAGCCGCGCACGCGGCGCCAATAGCCCTCGCGGTAGGGACGAAGCGCCACATCGTCGAATTTGGCGAGCTGCTGCAGTCCGCCCCGCAGGGTGACGAAGTCCATCTCCGTGTCATGCAGCGTCGGCCGCTCCTCCAGCGCGACGACGTCGGGATGGGTCGCGAGAATCTGTTCGAGCAGTGTCGTGCCCGATCGAGCGAAACCGAACAGGAAGGCGTGCGATTTCGCGTCGCCGCGCGCCGTCGCATCGGTCTTGCCGATCCAGTCGGAAGGCTCCGTTTCGGTGAACTCTCCGGCCAGCCTGGTCGCGGCCGCGGCAGGCGAGGAAAGGTTGCCGCCCTCGAAGACCGGCCGGCAGAGATCGCGAAGCGCGTTGTTGCCGTCGGTGTAGGACGCCCAGGCCTCGTCGATCCGGCGCTGACCGTCCAGCGCGTCGGCAAGAAGGATGCGCGCGTTGGCGCTCGCGATCGGCGTCAACCGTGGATCGGCCAGCACGTCGCGGAGCGTCGCTTCCGCGCCGCTGTAGTTTTTCGTCGCATTGGCGAGGCGCGCCAGGGTTATGCGCGCATCGAGATGCCGCGGCGCGATCGCGAGCGCGCGCGCGGCCATGGCTCGCGCCTCGTCGTGCTCGCCGCGTCGCTCGGCGAGGTCGCCGAGCCCACTCCACGCGTCCGCATAGTCGGGTGCAAGCGTGACCGCGCGTTGATAGGCCCCGCCGGCGCCCAGCAGCTCGCCAAGCCGTTCGAGCGCCGAGCCGCGACCGAAATGCGCCGGCGCAAAGTTCGGATATTTCGCAACCGTGCGGTCGAACACCTCCAGCGCCTCGGATCGCGCCTCCTTCTGGATCAGAGAGAAGCCGAGGGTGGTGAGCAGTTGCACGTCATCGGGCGTCAGTTCGAGACCACGCCGCAACTCGGCGATCGAGTCGTCGAGCCGGCCCTGTTCCTCCAGCCGGTGGGCGATCAGGTTGTGCAGCAACGGATGTCTGATGCCGTCGCGGACGGCGGCCTCGGCGAGATCGGCCGCGCGCGGAATGTCGTTGACCGCCAGGGCGGCCTCGATGCTGCGCATATGCTCCTGCGCGCGGGCGGCATAGGCGTCGGTCATGTCGCCTCATATCCGAAGCGTCGCACCCACGGCGCCAGGCGAGGCAAGACGCCGGACATCGGCTCGGCGAAGCGACGCCACTGGCCCTCGCCGCCGCCATAGAGGCCGCGCGCCACCTGGCCCGAGCTGACGGTCGCCACGGCGCCGGCGCGCGAGCGGCCCGCGAACGCCGCCATCGCCGCCGTCCACTCGAGTCCGATCGCCGCGCACAACCGGCGCATTTCGCCTTCGAAATCACCGACTAGCGTCTCATAGACGAGGTCGAACCGCGCCTGCCTGAGCACCGCGGCGTAGCGCTCCGCCAGGGTCATGGTCAGGTCATAGGCGCGCGCCGTTCCCGCGAGCGTCAGAAACTCGAAGGTGGCGCCGTTGACGACGAAGCGGCGACGGAAACAGCTGAACACCACGTCGCGCGGATCGCGGATCGCGAACACGATGCGGGCTTTGGGAAACAATCTGGCGATTAGCGGCAGCTTGAGCGTGTTGAACGGGTTTTTGTCGAGGAATAACTTGCCCTCGAGCTCGACGCCGGCCGCCCGCACCGCGTCCCAGTAGGCGCGCCGGTAGGGCTCCAGCGCGGCCTCGTCGGCGTCGCGCAATCGGTCGAGCGTCTGCGGGCCGCGCATGAAGTCGCACAGCGCTGCGTGCAGGGTTTCACGCTCCTCCAACGACACGACGGTCGGGTGGGCGGCGAGCGCCTGTTCCGCCAGGGTGGTGCCCGACCGCGGGAACCCAAGTAGAAAGACGTGGCCGCGCACGCTTTCCGCCTGCGCGCCCGGCGTCGGCGCTGCGGACCAGGCCTCGGGCGAGGCCTTGTCGAAATAGTCGATCAGCCATTCCAGCATGCCGGAAACCGTGGGAACACCCGGCGCGGCGAATCTTGGCGCATAGGACGCCCGCAAGCCTTCGTTCGAACGCCTGTAGGCGTCGAAGGCGCCGGCCGTGTCGCCGATGACGTCGAGCGCGTCGCCGCGCTGACCCTCGGCCATGGCGCGATCGTGCGGGCCGACATCGTCACGGGCAGCCAGGACATGCAGGCGAGCTTGCGCCGCTTTCGCATCGCCCTCGCCCAGCTCCGCCGCCGCCAGCGCCAGTTCGGCGCCCGGTCGCCCGGGCTCCAACGCCAGCGCGCGTTGCGCCAGCCGCCGCGCCTCGGCGAAGTCGCCGCGCCGCGCCGCCAGGGTCGCGAGGTGCGCGAGCGCGTCGACGTGGTCGGGTTTGATCGCGATCGCCGCCTCGTAGGATCGCCGCGCCTGGTTCAGTTCGCCGAGCGGCTCCAGCGCCCAGCCGCGGTTGAAGTGCGCCGGCGCGAAATCGGGTTTCAGGGCGATGGCGTCCTCGAAGGCGCCCACCGCTTCGACCATGCGGTCGAGCCGCGCCAGGCACAGGCCCTCGGCGTTGGCCAGCGCGAAATCCCGCGGCGCCAAGGCGCGCGCCCGCTGCAGGTCCGCAAGCGCCGCGTCGAAGCGGCCCGCCTCCTCGTGGTCGAGCGCGCGCAGGTTCAACAGCGCCGGATGCGCGTCGCCGGCCGCCAGCGCGGCGACGGCCAGCCGCGTCGCGCCGCTCGTGTCCCCCGCCTGCAGGGCGCGCACGACCGCGCCGAGGCGCGCCTGCGCCTGGGCGTCCGGTCCTGGCGCTGCCGGGTCCTGCGGGTTCGGGGTCGCGGTCATGACGCTTTCGTGCACGCGGCGCGACCGCTGATCAACGGCAAAGCACCGGCCGCCCGGTCCGAGGTTGTTAATCGTCCGCCAGGGCCTAAGCTCGCGGCCATGACCCAGACCTTCCACAAGGTGACCGACGGCTTCTCGGTGGCGGGCCAGCTCGACGCTGGGGACGTGCAGGCCGCGGCGGCCCAGGGCTTCCGCATGATCCTGAACAACCGGCCCGATGACGAGGAGCCGGGACAGCCTGCGGGCGCCGAGATCGAGGCGGCGGCGCACGCGGCGGGCCTGGTCTATGCGTCGGTGCCGATCCGCGGGCGGCCCGGGCCGGGTCAGATCGAAGCGACGACCCAGGCGCTGCAGACCGCCGATGGCCCGGTGCTCGCCTATTGCCGCAGTGGAATGCGCGCGATCGCCGCCTGGGCGCTCAGCGAAGGGTCGACCGGCGCCCACAGCCGAATGGAGTTGGTCGGCCTGGCGCGTGAGGCGGGCTACGACCTGTCGCAGGTGCTCTAGGAGCTTTCTTGGGTTAGCGGGTGATCGCCACGCGGGCGCTGGTCGGATAGGTCGCGATCTCGGGCGTGCAGCTGGCCAGGACGAGCTGGACCGCCATGAGACAGAACAGGGCCGCCGTGATCATCTGGAGCCGTTTTGAAACGAAAAGCGCTGCGGCGACCGCCATGCCGGCCTCACTGAACGGGTTTACGACTCGCAAACGCAAGGTTCGGGCCGACCTGGAGCGCAGCCCATGAGCGTCCGGATTCCCTATGTGCGCGACATCGATGTGGCCTACGGGCGCTCGGACAAGGTCTCGCCGCGCATCCGACGGGTGATCGCGAAGAACCCGGGTCCATTCACCTTCACCGGCACCGGCACCTACATCGTGGGCCGCGGCGATGTCGCCGTCATCGATCCGGGCCCGGCGATGGACGACCACCTCGACGCGCTGCTCGCCTCCGTCGAAGGCGAACGGGTGAGCCACATCCTGGTCACCCACACCCATCTCGACCACTCGCCGCTGGCCCGCCCGCTAGCGCGCAAGACCGGGGCGCCGATCCTGGCGGCGCGGCCGCCCGAGCCGACCGGCGGCGGCGATGTGAAGACCGAAGAGGACTCCGACGAAGCCTTTCGCCCCGATGTGATCCTGCGCGGCGGCGAGCGGATCGAGGGACCCGAGCTGGACCATCGAGGCCATGGCCACACCCGGCCACGCCTCGAACCACATGGCCTTCGCCCTGATCGAGGAGAACGCGCTGTTCTCCGGCGATCACGTGATGGGCTGGTCGACCACCGTGGTCAGCCCGCCCGACGGCGACATGAACGCCTATTACGCGAGCCTGCAAGCGGTGATAGCGCGCGACTTCACGACGCTGTGGCCCACCCACGGTCCGCCGGTGACCGATGTGGCGCCGTTTCTGGGCGCCTATCTGGCGCATCGGCGCGAGCGCGAGCGTCAGATTCTCGACCAGATCGCCGCCGGCCGCGACCGCATCGCCGCGATGGTCCCGGTGATCTACGCCCAGGTGGATTCACGGCTATGGCCCGCAGCGTCGTGCTCGGTGCTGGCGCACCTGATCGACCTTCAGCGGCGCGGGCTGGTGGCGAGCAACGCCGCGCCCGGTATCGGGCCGGGAATCGGAAACACCTACCGGCTCAGCGCCTGAACGATGCGCGTGATCCGCGCGCAGTTGTCGCCGTTATCGGAAAGGCCGGCGCGGCGAACGATGCGGATGTCGGTCTGCTCGGGCCGGATGCGCACGGCGATGTCGTCGGTGGCGCCGAACCAGAAACCGGTCGTCGTCCCCTCGACCAGGAACACCTGCGCGCCCAGGACCTGGAAGCCGTTCGCCTGTAGCACCTTGGTCACCTTGTCGGTGTCGACGCCGTGCGGGATTGCCTTGGCGCCAAGGCAGGTCTTGGCGTTCACATCAGCCACGCGCATCCCGCCCCAGGGCGGACCCACCGAGGCGGGCACGCGCGGATCGTCTTCGACCGGATTCTCCGCGCCCTCGCGCGCGTTCATCAGCAGGTCGGAAAAGCCGACCGGGTCGCTCCAGTTGGTCGACACGTCGTGCACCGGGACCGACGCACGCGTCATCAGAAACCAGCGCGCCTCGCCGGCCAGCGTCGCACCGGAGATCACAAGCGCGGTAAGCGCCGTCATGCCAAGCGCCCTGAAATTCGAACGGGCCGCGAACAGCGCCCCGATCACGACGACCGCCGAAACCAGCGCCGCGCCGTCCGCGGCCCTGGTCGCGATACCAACGGCGACGTCGAAGCGCATGACCCCCGTGCGCGCGCCGATCAGGCCGACCACGATCAACAGAGGCGCCAGCAGCGACAGCCACAGCGACGAAGCGACGAGGGTGGCCGGTTTCTTCATGCGGGTCTCCGTGCGGGCGTCAACGCACGGGCTCCGTCGCGGGCAGTTTGTAGTCCTTGAAGCGTTCGCGCAGGATTTTTTTGTCGATCTTGCCCGTGGCGCCCAGCGGGATGTCGTCGACGAAAGCCACGTCGTCGGGCATCCACCACTTGGCGATCTTGCCGTTCAACCACTGCAGCATCTCGTCCTTGGTCGAGGTCTCGCCGTCCTTCAGCTTGACGATCAGCAGCGGCCGCTCGTCCCACTTGGGATGCGCCACGCCGATGACCGCGGCCAGCGCCACCTTGGGGTGGCCCATGGCGATGTTTTCGATGTCGATGGAGCTGATCCATTCGCCGCCGGATTTGATGACGTCCTTGGCGCGGTCGGTGATCTGCATCCAACCGCCTGCATCGATGTTGGCCACGTCGCCGGTGTCGAAGAAACCGTCCTTGTCGAGAATGTTTCCCCCGTCGCCGAGGAAATAGGCCTTGGCGATGGCGAGGCCGCGCACCAGGAGCCGGCCGGGCGTCTTGCCGTCGTGCGGCAGGCGCTCGCCCGCATCGTTGACGATCTTCATCTCCACCCCGATCGGCGCGCGGCCCTGTTTCAGGCGATAGGGCATCTGTTGCGCGAACGGCAGGGCCGCGACTTCCGGCGTCAGCGAGCCGGTGGTGCCGAGCGGCGAGGTCTCGGTCATGCCCCAGGCGTGCAGCACGTCCACGCCATAGTCGTCGTGGAAGGCGCGGATGATCGATTCCGGACAGGCGGAACCGCCAATAGTCACGCTCTTCAGCGTCGAGAACTTCAGCCTGTTCGCCTGCACGTACTGCAGCAGCATCTGCCACACCGTCGGCACGGCGGCGGAATAGGTGCACTTCTCGGTCTCGAGCAGCTCGTAGACCGAGGCGCCGTCGAGCTTCGGTCCCGGCATCACCAGCTTGGCGCCCACCGCCGGCGCACCGAAGGCGATGCCCCAGGCGTTGGCGTGGAACATGGGCACCACCGGCAGCACCGTGTCGCGCACGGACGAGGCCAGCACGTCCGCCTGCAGTCCGACCAGCATGTGCAGGAAGTTGGAGCGGTGCGAATAGAGCACGCCCTTCGGATTGCCCGTCGTGCCTGAGGTATAGCAGAGGCCGCAGGCGGTGTTCTCGTCGAAGCCGCCCCATTCGCATTCCGCCGACTGGGCGCGCAGCACGCGTTCGTAACAGTCCGCCCGCGGCAGTCGGGTCTGCGGCATGTTCCAGTCGTCGGTGAGCACGATGACGCGCTCGACGCCGCGGCACTTGGGCAGCACCTCTTCCAGCAGCGGCACGAAGGTCAGGTCGACGAAGATGACCTTGTCGTCGGCGTGGTTGATGATCCAGGCGATCTGGTCGGGATGCAGGCGCGGGTTCAGCGTGTGGCAGACCGCGCCAATGCCCATGATGCCGTACCAGCACTCCATGTGCCGGTGCGTGTTCCAGGCCAGGGTGGCCACACGGTCGCCGAGCTTGATGTTCCAGGCCTTCAGCGCGTTGGACACCCGCTTGGCGCGCTCGTGCAGCTCCGCATAGGTGGTGCGTACGATCGGCCCTTCGACCGTGCGCGTCACCACCTCGCGGTGGCCGTGCCAGGCCTTGGCGTGGTCGAGGATCTTGTCGACCGTCAGCGGCCAGTCCTGCATCAGGCCCAGCATTCGAAGCTCCTCCCCGCGCCCGCCCGCTTACCGAGGGCGTCGTCTTATTAATCCCCGCCATGAACCTAGAACCCCAGGCGGCGCAAGGCAACGCGCCGCGCCAAAGGGGCGAACCCGCTATTCGACTTCGACGAGCTTGAAGGAGACCTGTTTGGTCTGGCCGTCGTGGGAAAACTCGATGTCGATCTGGTCGCCCGGCGGCCCGCTCAGCTTCCAGTCGAGGCCGGCGATGGTCCCGTCGCCGCCGGCGTAGCCTACGATCAGGTCGCCTTGGCGGATTCCCGCCGCCCAGGCCGGACCGCCCTGATACACCCATACCGCCGTCGGCTTGTCGTTCACCGAGCGGACGATGAGACCCGCGCGGTTGATGCGCTGGACGTCGTCGAACATGGCGTTCTTGCGCACGTACAGCTTCGACTCCGTCTGCATGATCACGACGTCCAGACGGCGTAGCGCTTCGATGCCGATCAGGCCGTCTGCGAACGTGTCTCCGCGCCCGTCGAAGTCTCCGCGCGACTTGTCCTTCGGATCCTGCAACGTGATGCGCGGCGCCTGGAAAACAATGTCGCCGAGCTTGAGGCTCTCCACCTTCACGTCGCGCGCGGCGCTGACCTGGCTGGTGATGCCGGCGGCCTTGGTGTCGCGACCGTCCTTGTATTTCTCCCACAGGCCGGCGCGGTCAACATAACTCGCAAACATATAGGCCGCGTCCGGCGCGCCGGTATCGACCCGCAGCGTGACGGGATGACCGTCCAACTCTGCTTTGACGTACGGATATGGCGATTTTTCCTGGACGTGGCCCATCGACCCGCTGTTGCCGTTCGGAGGGCCTTGAAAAGGAAGCACCATGAAGGTCTTCAAATCGGTCGGCGCCTTGTGCGAAAGGTGCATGCGCTTCTGCACGAAATCGAACAGCACATTGCCGAGGAGTGCGGCGGGTATCAGCCCCTGCAGCCCGTCGTCGAGACTGTGGCCGAGGCCGACCACCAAGGCGTTCGGGTCGCTGACGACGTTGGCGATGCTCACGGTCTGCGCGAGATAGGTGTTCACATATTCGGCGCCTGTCGCGCCGACCATCGGGTCGGACGAACGCCGCGTCAGCCCGATCTCCTTGCAGAATCTTTTCTTCGAGCGAAAAGAGGTCGGCGCCCGTGTCGATGATCAGCTTGTACCAACCGTGACCGTCGAACTTCACGATCGTCCAGGCCCGGTCGTGGGTCAGCTCGAACGGGACGACGACGTCCTCGGCGCCGGCCGCCGAGGCCCGGCCGGCCAGCAATCCCGCACCCGCCGCCGTGAGTCCGCCCAGGGCTTCCCGCCGCGTCGCCATACGCTTATCCCCAACTTGAGGTAGTCCGTCGCACAGGCCTCGACCCTCCCACGGCCGGACAGCGAGGGGCAAGCCAGGGTTGCGACAATGGGAACCCTGGGGCGAGGAAGAGAACAGGCGTAATCGGCAAGCGGCTTGTTCCTGCGCTTTACCTAATTCATCTTGTGCCGAGTTTAGAGTAGTCCGACAATGCTTCCGGGCCACACACTGGGGAGTGGGGCGGTACCGATGACAGTCACTGACGACCACGAACTACGATCCGAGCGAAAACGCCGGGACATCCTGACCGCCGCGCGCAGGCGCTTCATGGTCGAGGGCTATGCCTCGACCGGCATGGAGGCCTTGGCGCGTGAGGCCGCGGTATCGACGGCGACCCTCTACAGCTATTTCCCGAGCAAGGCGGACCTCTTCCAGCATGTGGTGGTAGACGCGGCCGGGTCGTTCTCGCATCACATCACCGAGGTGGCGCACTCGGGCGGCGACGGGTCCTCGCAGTTGCGCGCCTTTGCCCTGGCCTATGCCCGGTTCATGGCGGAGCCCTTCGTGCGGTCAGTATTCCGCCTGGTGGCGGCCGAGCGGCGCCGGTTCGAGGCCGTGGCGCGCTATTTCTTCGAACGCGGCCGCACGGATTTCGGCGGCACCCTGATTACCATCCTCAAGCGGCTCGAGGACGAGGGCCTCGTGCGCATCGACAAGCCCTCCTGGGCGGCGGGCCAGCTGATGGGAATGATCGAGCACCCGACCTTCCTGGTGCCGATGGTCACCGGCGACGAAACCCACGCGGCGCGCAGCCTCGAGGACATCGCCGAGGATGCGGTCGACACCTTCCTGGCGCGCTACGGAACCACCGCACGGGCCCGGGTCGCCAGCTTATAAGGCTTCAGGGGTAGAGCCGCCGTCGCGTCCAGCCGCCGGAGGTCGCGCGCTCGAACTGCAGCCGCTGGTGCAGGCGGAACGGCCGGTCGCGCCAGAACTCGAAACGCTGCGGAATCACCCGATAGCCCGACCAGTGCGGCGGCCGCGGCACCGCGCCCAGGCCGAACTTGAGGCCGTACTCGGCCACGCGTTTTTCCAGCGCGAGCGGTCCGTCCATCTCGCGCGACTGGTCCGACGCCCAGGCGCCGATCTGGCTGTCGCGCGCCCGCGTCGCGAAATAGGCGTCGGCCTCTTCCGCCGTCACCGCCTCGACAGGTCCGCGCACGCGCACCTGGCGCCGCAGCGACTTCCAGTGGAACAGCAGGGCGGCCTTGGGCGCGCCGGAGAGCTCGCGGCCCTTGTCGCTCTCGGTGTTAGTGAAGAAGACGAAGCCGCGCTCGTCGACGCCCTTCAGCAGCACCATGCGCGCGTCGGGCAGGCCGTCCGCATCGACCGTGGCCAGGGTCATGGCGTTGGGGTCGTTGGGCTCCTTCGCCTTGGCCGCGGCCAGCCAGTCCTCGAACAGCCGGAACGGCTCGTCGTGAGCGAAGACGTCCTTCTCGGCCGCATTGTCGGCCTCGAAGGCGTCCGGGCTCGGCGGAATCAGATCGGATCGGCTCATGGAGGCAACATAGTCTTTTGGCGCGTGGGTTTAACCCGCCGTTGAGGAACCCCGGTCAGCTTGCACCCCCATGACCGCTCAAGACGGCCTGACCGCCGACGAAGCCCTGGGCCTGCTGGGCCTTAGCGGCCCCGCCTCGCCTGAGGCCGTGGCCGACGCCTTCCGCGCCCGCCTGGCCGAGGCGCGGCCCGATCAGAACACCTTCCGCAGGGTCATCGAGGCCTACGGCCTGGTGCAGCGGCTCAACAAGCCGAAGCCCGAGGCCGGCGCCGACGGTGTCGTCGCCGAGCCCCGGCGCGAGTGCCAGGACATCCTCAACATCTCGATCAACGAGGCTCTCACCGGGCTGAAGCGGCGCATCCGCCTGCCCGACGGCGCGCGCGCTTTTGTGAACCTGCCCGCGGGCCTGCGCGCCGACGACGTGATCCGGCTGAAGCAGACCGGCGGCAAGGACGCCTTCCTGAAGATCCACATCGGGGTCGAGGCGCATCGCTCGGTCGAGGGGCACGACCTGAAGCTGGTCGTCGCCGTCGATCCCCGCGTGCTCGATCACGGCGGCCGCGTCCCGATCGAGACCGTCGACGGCCCGCGCACGGTCTGGGTGCGTTCGACCTTCAACGAAGGCGAGACGGTGCGGCTGCGCGGTCGCGGCCTGCCGGCGCGCGGCGACCATCCGGCCGGTGATCTCCTGGTTCTGCCGGTAGCGCTCGATCCCGCGGCGCCCACCGACGCCCGCGCCAAGCTCGAAGACTTCGCGACCGCCTGGGCCGCCTAGGCTTTCAGGCCGCCTTCGGCTAAGCCCGCACCATGTCGCACAACAGCTTCGGCCACCTGTTCCGCGTGACGACCTGGGGCGAGAGCCACGGGCCGGCAATCGGCTGCGTGGTCGACGGCTGTCCTCCGGGATCGCGCTCGACGAGGCCGATCTTCAGACCTGGCTCGACCGCCGCAAGCCCGGCGGCAGCCGCTTCGTCACCCAGCGCCGCGAGCCGGACCTGGCGAAGATCCTCTCCGGCGTGTTCGAAGGCGTCACCACCGGCACGCCGATCGCGGTAATGATCGAGAACGAGGATGCGCGCTCGAAGGACTATAGCGAGATCAAGGACCGCTTCCGGCCGGGCCACGCGGACTTCACCTATTTCGCCAAGTATGGCGTGCGCGACTATCGCGGCGGCGGACGATCCTCCGCACGCGAGACCGCAAGTCGCGTGGCGGCCGGCGCCATCGCGCGCAAGGTTCTCGGTGAAGACGTGCGCATCCGCGCCGCGGTGATACAGATCGGCAGGCATCGCATCGATCGCGCGCGCTGGGACTGGGCCGCGGTCGAGAACAATCCGTTCTGGTCGCCGGATGCGGACGCAGCGAAGGACTGGGAAGAGGTGTTGGACGCCGCGCGCAAGTCGGGCTCATCCATGGGCGCCGTGGTCGAGACGGTGGCGGAAGGCGTGCCGCCCGGCTGGGGCGCGCCGGTCTACGGCAAGCTCGATGCGGAGCTGGCCGGCGCCCTGATGTCGATCAATGCGGTGAAAGGCGTCGAGATCGGCGCCGGCTTCGGCGCAGCGGAATTGTCGGGCGAGGAGAACGCCGACGAGATTCGCATGGGCGCCGACGGTCCCGAGTTCCTGTCCAACCACGCGGGCGGCATTCTCGGGGGCATCTCCACGGGCCAGGCGGTGGTGAGCCGGGTCGCGTTCAAGCCGACCTCGTCGATCCTGACGCCGCGCCGCTCGATCGACCGCCACGGCGCCGAGATCGAGGTCTCCACCAAGGGCCGCCACGACCCGTGCGTCGGCATTCGCGGCGCGCCGGTGACCGAAGCCATGACCGCCTGCGTGCTGGCCGACGCCTGGCTGCGTCACCGCGCCCAGACCGGCGGCGGCGCTTTTGCGCCGGGAAGCGACGTGCGGCGCTGAGGCGCACGCCAAGCCGCGAGAACTCAGCTATCCATCGAAGCCAGGTCGAGGGGAGTGTGCCCGTGCGTAAGATCATCGTCGCCGTTGCGGTGCTGATTTCAGCGAGCGCCCTGGGCGGCTGTCTGGTCGCTGAGGCAGGCGGCGCCGTCGTCGGAGTCGCGGGCGCGGCGGTGACGACCACCGCCAAGGTCACCGGCGCCGTGGTCGGGGCGGGCGTTCACGCGGTCGCGCCCAAGAAGAAGAAAAAGAAGAAGGACGAAAAGTCCGGCAGTTGAGACGTCAGAGTTCGAAGGCGCAGCTCTCGCCGACGCTCGGCCGCGACAGCACGATGCGGCGCAGGGTCGGGAAGGCGGGCTTCAGCCGGGTCGCGAACCAGACGCACAGGTTCTCCAGCGTGGGCGTCTCGAGCCCGGGCTTCTCGTTGAGCAGGCCGTGGTCGAGTTCGGCTGCGATCGTCTTCAGGGCCGCATCCAGTTCCGCGAGGTCCGCGACCCAGCTTTCGCCGGCCGTCGCCGGCCCGCGCACGGTCGCTTCCACCCGGAACGAGTGGCCGTGCAGACGCCGGTAGGGGCTGTCGGCCGGGCCCAGGTTCAGGTGGTGCGCGGCGTCGAAAGTCGCCGCCTTGGTGATCTCGAATACGGGCTGGGTCATGCGGGGAAGGACGCGGGAGCGCTCAAGGCCAAAAACTCAGGGAATGCCGATGTACTTGTGGGTCTGGACGCTTAAACGCCAGCGGGGGCGTTCCAGGCAATAGCGGATCGCCGCTTCGGTGTTGGCCTCGCGGTCGGGCCCGTCCATGGGCTGCAGGTAGAACCGCTCGAAGGCCAAGCCCTCGAACCGCTCCGGATCGACCCCGGTCTGGGGGTAGACCAGCTTCAGCTCCTGGCCCCGGGTCTGGGCCAGGAGCGCATCGGCCTTGGGGCTGACGCAGATCCAGTCCAGGCCGCGGGGCGCGGCGATCGTCCCGTTGGTCTCGACCGCCACCTCGAAACCGCGCCCGTGCAGGGCGTCGACGGCCGCCTTGTCCAACTGCAACAGGGGTTCGCCTCCCGTGCAGACCACCAGCTTGGGCTGGCCCGCCACGCCCTTCCAGGCCGTCGCGACCGCCGCCGCCAGGGCCTCGGCCGTCTCGAACTTGCCGCCGCCGGGGCCGTCTGTGCCGACAAAATCCGTGTCGCAGAAGGAGCAGACCGCGCCGGCCCGGTCCGCCTCGCGCCCGGACCACAGATTGCAGCCGGCGAAGCGCAGAAACACCGCCGCGCGGCCGGCCTGGCCGCCCTCGCCCTGCACCGTCAGATAGATTTCCTTGGCGCTGTAGGTCACCGGCCCGCGCTCCACTCGGCGAAGCCCCTGGCCCGCAGCAAGCAGGCCGGACAGGTCGCGCAGCCGTAGCCCCAGGCGTGAAGCGTCCCGCGCTCGCCGAGGTAGCAGGTGTGCGTCTCGCGGATGGTCAGGTCGACCAGGGCCGCGCCGCCGATCTCTTCGGCCAGGGCCCAGGTCTGCGCCTTGGTGAGGCGCATCAGGGGGGTGACGATCTGGAACGGCCGCTCGATCCCCAGCCGCAGGGTTTGGGCCATGGCGTCCAGCGTGTCGCGTCGGCAGTCGGGGTAGCCCGAGTAGTCGGTCTCGCACATGCCGCCGATCAGGTCGTCCATGCCCCGCCGGTCGGCCAGGGCCGCCGCATAGGTGAAGAAGACGAGGTTGCGGCCCGGCACGAAGGTCGAGGGCAGGCGCCGCTCGGTCGTCTCGATCGCCCGCTCGCGGGTCAGGGCGCTTTCCGCCACCTCGCCGAAGCCTCGGATATCGATGCGGTGGTCCGGACCCAGGCGTGCGGCCCACGCGGGCCTGATCCCGACGATGGCGTCGCGCACCCGGTCCCGGGCCTCGAGCTCGACCGCATGCCGCTGGCCATAGTCGAAGCCAACCGTCTCGACCCGGCCATAGCGCTCCAGGGCCCAGGCGAGACAGGCGGTGGAATCCTGGCCGCCTGAAAACAGGACGAGGGCCGCGTCGGAGGGCATCGGAAGCTCGGGTCTGGGATGAAACAGGACGTCTTGCGCCATATAGGAAGCGGCGAAGCAACCAGCCTCAGGCAGCCTCATGTCAGACGTCGTCGTCCTCTACACCACCTGGCCGGACCCCGAAACGGCCGAGGCCGCGGCGGCCGAAGCGGTCGCCGAACGGCTCTGCGCCTGCGCCAACATCCAGGCGCCCATGACCTCGATCTACCGCTGGCAGGGCGCGATCGAACGGGCGGCCGAGACGCCGGTCCTGTTCAAGACCACCGCCGCCCAGGCGCACGCGCTCTGCCGGTTCCTGACCGGCAAACACCCGCACGAGACACCCTGCGTGCTGGCGCTGACGCCCGGGAAGGACGGATCGAACCCCGCGTTCCTGGCGTGGATCGCGGCGGAAACCGCGCCCGCCGATTAACAGAACTTACCGCAAGCTTAACCGCGCAAGTCCCGCCAAAATCGTGATTTTCTACCTAACGCTTAACCACTCCGCAAAGGTGTGCGTGGTTTCTATGGTCGGAAGAAGTCACGGACGGCCGAATGCCGACCCTCGCGAGTTTGACTGAGCGCGTTGTGCCCCTCACGCCGGAGAGCCCCGGCGTCGAGGCATACCGCCGCTTTGTCCGCGAACCGGACGCCCTGATCCTGCCGGTGGTCAAGGACGGACGCGCCGTGGGGGTGGTCGAGCGCCACGCCTTCTTCAACGAATTCGCCGGCCCCTTCGGCAACGCACTCTACGGCCGCCGCCCGGTGACCCTGTTGATGGATCCCGACCCGGTGGTGGTCGAGGCCTCGACCGGCATCAGCGCCTTTTCCGAGTCGATGCTGACCGGCCGCATCTCGAGCCTGATGCGCGGCTTCATCGTCTCCGACCAGGGCCGCTACCTCGGCGTCGGCACGGTGCTCGCCCTGTTGCAGGCGACCAGTCTTGCCAGCCGCAGGCGCACCGAAGAACTGGCCGAGACCGTACGGATGCTGGGCGAGGCCAAGACCATCGCCCAGACCTCGGCCAAGGCGAAGAGTCAGTTCCTGGCAGTGATGAGCCACGAGATCCGCACGCCGATGAACGGGGTGCTCGCGGTCGCGGAGCTGCTGCGCCGCCAGCCGCTGGGCCCCGACGCCCAGTCCTATGTTCAGACCATCATCGACTCGTCGGAATCGCTGTTGCGCATTCTCGGCGACGCGCTCGACCTGTCGCGCGCCGAGGCGGGCGAGTTGGAAATTTCGCCACAGCCGCATTTCCTGCGCGAACTGATGGACGAACTGCAGAGCGTGTGGACGCCGCGCGCGGCCCAGGACAACGTCAGCCTGATGGTCAGCTACGACGGCGATCCGGACCTCGCGGCCGAGTTCGACGCCCTGCGCCTGAAGCAGGTGTTCAACAACCTCATCGCCTCGGCCCTGCGCTTCGCCCGCAACGGCGTGGTCGAGGCGAGCCTGAAGGCGACCATCGACAAGAGCCAGGTGAAGTTCGAGGCGCGCGTACGCGACAGCGGCCACGCCGGCCCGCGCGACCTGCTGCAGAAGGCCTTCGAGCCAATCAGTTTCGACACCGAACGCGGCGTCGCCGGTGGCGACCTCGGCCTGTCCATCTGCCGTCAGCTGGTGGAGACCATGGGCGGCACGATCCGCGCCGAGAGCAACGCCGGCAAGGGCGCGACCTTCGCCTTCGACCTGAATTTCAAGCGCGCCTATCTGGAACGCGCCGGTGAATCCAACGTCTCGGAACTGACCGAGCTGAACCTGCAGTCGCAGCCTCACGTCCTGATCGTCGACGACAATGCGACCAACCGGGTGGTGGCTCAGGCGCTGTGCGAAATGTTCGGCTGCACCTCCGAATGCGCCGAGGACGGCGTGGAGGCGGTCGAGGCCGTGCAGAGCCGCCGCTTCGACCTGGTGCTGATGGACATCAAGATGCCGCGCATGGACGGCGTGCAGGCGACCCAGGCGATCCGCGCCCTGCCCGGCTCCGAAAAGAACGTGCCGATCATCGCACTCACCGCCAACGCCGACCCAGACGACGCCAAGCACTATGTCTCGATCGGCATGGCGACGGTCGTCGAAAAGCCGATCAAGCCGGAACGCCTGCGCGCGGCCATGAACGCGGCGTTCGAGGCCATGCCGGCGGCTGAGAAACCCGCGTCTTCGCGCCGGGGCCGTAGCGCGGCGTAAACTCTCTTTATTTCCGCTCATCCCCGCGCACGCGGGGACCCAGGCATTTTTTTGAAGCGGCTGGGGGCGAACCATGAGCGGAGTGCGAACTCCGCACGCAAACATTCGCTTGGGCTACGGGTAAAACACCTGTGTCCCCGCTTGCGCGGGGATGAGCGGATTGTAAGTTACGTTTTGACCTGGCTCTCATCCAGTGCACTGAGGATCGTAATCTTCTGCCAGATCTTGCGGCCGAGATCAGTCGAGAGGTTTTCCACGTCGTTCACCGCGCCCACGATCTCAGGATCGCGCGTGTACTCCGAATAGAGCGCCGCCAGCTTGCCGATCAGGGCCAGCATCTCGGCGCAGTATTCCAGGTAGCGGGTGAGCTGGAACTGGGTCATCTCGCGCACCGGCGAGGAACTGGTGCGCGGTTGTTTCGACAACACCACCGTCGGGTCCTTGGTCAGCTGATGCATGTCGATGACGTGCGCGAACGAGCGGAGCTCGTGCAGGTCTTTCAGCGTGCGCCGTCGTTTGATCCTCTGCTCGAGGCTCATCAGGAACCATGTCGAGCCCGCAGCGATGGCCAATAGGTTCACCACGGCGTTCAAGCCCTGGGCGAGCCCGGCGACGTCGGGGGTGAGGGTCAGGTGTTGCAGCGGCGAATGCATCACCACCCAGGCGCCGGCGCCCAGCGTCGCCACCACCACGACGCCCACGGCGGCGCGCAACAGAATGAACGGCTCTGAAACACGCTTTGTGCGGGTGGACGTCGCGGCCGCCACATCGACCAGATTCTGAGCCACCTTGCAGAGCCCTGCCTTTGGAAACCGCTCGCAGATGCGCGCGCGCAGCTGCTCCAGCGTCTCCACCACCTTCGGCGCGTCCAGGCCTTGATGCATCGAGCCCCCCGATTTCAATCTTCGTCTTCTTCCTCGTAACCGACAAGGGTCAAGGCCCGCGCCGAAAAGCCCCGGCTCTCGGCCCAGCGCTGCAGCGCCTCCTCGCGGCCGTGGGTGATCCAGACCTCGCCGGGTTTTATCTCCTCGATGGTCGAGGTCAGTTCGTCCCAGTCGGCGTGGTCGGAGATCACCAGCGGCAGCTCCACGCCGCGCTGGCGGGCCCGGGCGCGTACGCCCATCCAGCCGGAAGCGAAACAGGTCACCGGCTCGGCGAACCGCCGCGCCCAGCGATCCTGGAACGCCGAGGGCGGCGCGAGCACGATCTCGCCGGCCAGATCGCCGCGTCCGGTCTCGGTGGCCGGTTCGATTGGACCAAGGTCGACGCCGAACCGCTCGTAGAGCGCATTCAGCCGCGCCAGGGCGCCGTGGGCATAGATCGGTTTCGCGCAACCCGCTTCGCGCAGCAGCCGGATGATCCGCTGCGCCTTGCCCAGCGCATAGACGCCGACCAGGTGCGTGCGGCCCGGAAACTGCGCAAGCGAGTGCAGCAGCTTGCGGATCTCGCCCGCGTCGTCGGGATGGCGGAACACCGGCAGGCCGAAGGTTGCCTCGGTGATGAACACGTCGCACGGCACCGGCTCGAAGGGCGGGCAGGTCGGGTCGCGCCGGCGCTTGTAGTCGCCGGAGACCACCAGGGTCTTGCCCCGATGGCGCACCACTGCCTGGGCCGACCCGAGAATATGACCCGCCGGCGCGAGACTGACTGCGACGCCGTCGCGTTCGACCGTTTCGCCGTAGGCCAGCGCCTGGGTGCGGCCGGCGAAGTCCGCGCCGTAACGCTCGGCCATGATCGCCAGCGTCTCCTCGGTCGCCAGCACCACGCCGTGGCCGGCGCGGGCATGGTCGGCGTGGCCGTGGGTGATCACCGCGCGCTCCACCGGCCGGACCGGGTCCACATAGAAGTCCCCCGGCGCGCAGTAGAGGCCGGCCGGCTTGGGACAGAGGATGCGGGCGGGACTGACCAAGGGCTCTCCTGCGGCGGAGTCATAACCTTTCGCGCGCGCCGTGCGCCTGTCTATAAGCGCGCCATGACCAACTCCGGCCTCGCCGCCATCCTGCCCCAACTCGCGTCCGGCGCGCCGCACACCCATGCGCTCGGCTTCTCGCTGGTGTCGCACGAGGACGGGGTGGCGATCCTGAAGGCGCCTTACCGCGAAGAGCTGATCGGCGATCCTGACACCCGGGTGCTGGCCGGCGGCCTGGTCACGACGCTTCTGGACCATACCAGCGGCATGGCGGTGTGGCTGGCGCTCGACCGCTTCACCTCGATCGCCACCCTGGACCTGCGCATCGACTACATGCGCGCGGCCAAGCCGGGGCTCGACCTGCTGGCGCGAGCCAAGTGCTACAAGCTGACCCGCTCGATCGCCTTCGTGCGGGCCTGGGCCTACGACGAGACGCCGGACGATCCTGTGGCGGCCGCGCAATCGACCTTCATGCTCAACTCGGACGCCGGCCGGAAAATGGGCGCCAACCTGAAGCCGGCGCGGCAGCCCCAGGCCGAGCCCAAGGCCGAGTCATGAGCGACCCCATCGCCTTCGCCATCGACAAGCTGCCCTATGCCCACTTCCTGGGGGTGCGGGTCGAACTGGCCGGAGACGAGATGACCGGGGTCCTTCCCTTCGCCCAGCACCTGGTCGGCAACCCGATCCTTCCCGCCCTACACGGCGGGGTCATTGGGGCCTTCATGGAAATGACCGCCATGGCCCAGCTGGCGCTCACCGAGCGGCGGGCCCGCCTGCCCCGCCCGATTGGGGTGACGGTCGAGTACCTCCGCTCGGGCCGGCCGCTGACCACCTACGCCCGGGCCCAGGTGAAGCGGGTCGGGCGGCGGATCGCCAACGTCGACGTCGAAGCGTGGCAGGAATCACGCGCCGCCCCCATCGCCACGCTCCACGCCAACTTCCTGCTCGGCGAGCCGGACAAAGGATAATGCCCGCAGCAGTTGCGACAATGCGCCACGCGCTGCGGCTGAGTTGCAGAAATCCTGGCGTAAGCTGCGGAATTCGTGGTTAATTTCCTGGCGTTTGCAGCATCGGACGGCCGAAAAGCAAGGGGAACGCGGGTTTTTTGCCCCGTCGCGGCGAAAAACAGCGCTACGCGGGCCTACCGCCAAGGCATCGTCCGTGTTAAGAGACGCTTAAGCTTAACTCCCGAAATCTCTCTCAGAGCACAGGTGGAATTGATTATGAGCAAGATCGAGACTGTGAAGAGCGTGGCCGCCAAACTGTTCGCCACCGAAGAAGCGATCGACACGGCGATGGTCCGCGCCGCTCAGCTTCTCGAGTTGATGGTGGAAGGCCGCAAGGTCCTGAAGCTCTCGGCCGTCGCCGCCGAAGCCGCCCAGAGCCGCGTCGCCGAGTCCATCGGCGCCATGGCCGAAGCCCGCCGCGCCGTCATGGCGGCCCACTCCTCGCTGCAGAACCTGCAGCGCAAGATGGGCGTCGCCGACGAAGAGGCCGGCCCGCTGGAAAAGCCGGACGACAACAGTGGCGTGACCTCCGAAGTCAGCCCGCTGCGGGTCGCCTCCTAACGACGAATTCATCGCCGGCAGCGTGTACGTCGTCCGGCGAGTCAGGCAAATTCGCCCCCAGGCCACCGCCTGGGGGCGTTTCTTTTGCAGAACCTGCTTAGTCTCTTTGTCCACCACATCGGGACGATCATCTTCGTCCTCGTCTGCTGTTTCGCGATTCTGAAAGGCGAGATGACAGAGCGGTTGGTCGGCGGCCTGCTTCTGGTCTCATGGGGCGCCTCGCTCGCCTCCCAGCAGGCGCTCGGCCTGCTGCGCGCCCAATATCCCGTCATGGCCATCGATATCATCGATCTGATGGTCTTTTCGTTCCTCGCCTGGAAATCCCGGCGAAGCTGGCCGATGTGGGCCGCAGCGTTCCAGGCCATCGCCGTCGCCGTCAATATCGGAAAGGCTGCCGGATTGCGCATCGACGGCGTCCTCTATCTCATCGCCTACAACCTCACGGCCTATTACGTCGCCGCCGCGCTCCTGATCGGCACGATCATCGTCTGGCGTGAGCGCGAGGCCCTCCAGGGCAAGCCGCTCGAGCCCTTCCGCAACTAGAGCGCGTTGCGCAAAAGTGGAAACCGGTTTTGCGGTCACAACGCGCTCAAACTTTTGATTCTAGAGCACGATTCAACGATCAGATGAGCCCATCTGATCGCATCGTGCTCTAGTGTCTCAAATCTGACGTTCGGATTCGAACGGCCGTTAGCCCGCCGACATCAGCTCGCCTGCGAGCGCCTGGTCGATCAGGGCGATGGTGCGGTCCAGGCCATAGACCGCCGCGAACGAGCCGAAGCGCGGCCCCTGGGTCTGGCCCAGCAGCACCTCGTAGAGCGCCTTGAACCAGTCGCGCAGCGGCTCGAAGCCGTGGTCCTTGCCCACCGCATAGACCTCGTTCTGGATGGTCTCGCCATCGCGGCAGTCGCCCGGCAGCGCGCGCAGGCGCTGGACCAGGTCGACCATGGCCGCGCGCTCCTTGGCGTCCGGCTCACGGAACTGTTTCGCCGGACGAACGAAGTCTTCGTAGTAGTTCAGCGCAAAGCGCGCGAGGCGATCGAGCAACGGCTCACTCTCAGCCGTCGCGCCCGGCAGGTAGCGCTCCAGGAAGCCCCAAAGCATCGTCGTCGAGGTCGCATTGGCCACCGACACGAGGTTCAGCATCAGGCCGAAGCTGACCGGCGAGCCCTTCGCCGGCGGGAAGCCGCGGTGCACGTGCCAGACCGGATTGTCGAGGCGCGGCGCCGGCTCCTGTAGCTGATAGGCGTCGAGATGCTGCAGATAGTCGTCCGCCGCGCGCGGCACAACGTCGAAATAGAGCCGCTTGGCCGACTTGGGCGACTGGAAATTGTAGTAGGCGAGGCTCTCGGGCGCGCCGTAACGCAGCCACTCCTCCATGGTCAGGCCGTTGCCCTTGGACTTGGAGATCTTCTCGCCCTTCTCGTCGAGGAAGAGCTCGTAGTGAAAGCCTTCCGGCGGATCGCCGCCGAGCACGCGGCAGATCCGGTTCGAGGCCTTCACAGAGTTGATCAGGTCCTTGCCCGACATCTCGTAGTCGACCCCCAGAGCGGTCCAGCGCATGGCCCAGTCGGGCTTCCATTGCATCTTCACCGCGCCGCCGGTCACCGGCGTCTCGACGCGCGAGCCGTCCTCGTCCTGGTAGACGATGGTCCCGCGATCGACGTGGCGTTCCAACGTGGGAACCTGCAGCACGCGTCCCGTGGACGGACTGATCGGTAGGAAGCAGGAGTAACTCGCGCGGCGGTCGGGCCCGAGCGTCGGCAGCATCACCGCCTGGATGTCGTCGAACCGCGCCAGCGCCCGCAGCAGCGTCGCATCGAACACGCCGGTGCGATAACAGTCCGTCGACGACATGAACTCGTAGTCGAAGCCGAATGAGTCCAGAAACGCCATCAGGCGCGCGTTGTTGTGCTGGCCGAAGCTGGGATGCTCGCCGAACGGATCGCGCACCACCGTCAGCGGCTTGCCGAGGTCCTCTTCCAGCACTGTCTTGTTCGGCACATTTTCGGGCACCTTGCGCAGCCCGTCCATGTCGTCGGAGAAGCAGATCAGGCGCGTCGGAATCTGGTCGTCGGTCAAGGCGCGGAACGCGGTGCGCACCATGGTCGTGCGCATCACCTCGCCGAAGGTGCCCATGTGCGGCAGGCCCGAGGGGCCGTAGCCGGTCTCGAACACCACCGGAGCCTGAAAGCGCGCAAAGGTCGCCCGCACCTCGTCGGCCTTGCCCTGTTCCAACAGCGTTGCGGCCAGGTCGCGTTCGGCGTCGCCATCCAGCCTGAGCTTGAGCAGACGCGCTAGCAGGTTGCGCGCCTGTTCGAACGGCCAGGCGCGCGCGTCGCGGGCGAGGGGGGAAAGGCCCTGGAGGGACGGGATTTGCTGCATTGCAGCGGGCTTAAGGGTGCGCGGGGCGCCGGTCAACGCCGCGGCGCGAGGGCGAGCAAGAAGCTTCCCTTGACGCGCACGTCAAGTTATAGCCGGGCCATGCCCCCGGCCGACGAGCACAGGACCTATTCGATCCGGCAACTCTGCAAGGAGTTCGGGGTCACCGCCCGCGCGCTGCGGTTCTACGAGGACAAGGCGCTGCTGGCCCCTGACCGCCGCGGTCAGACCCGGGTGTTCTCGGCTCGCGACCGGGCCCGGGTGAAGCTGATCGTGGACGGCAAGCGGGTCGGGTTCTCCCTGACCGAAATCCGCGAGATGCTCGACCTCTACGACCACGCCGACAACAGCCAGCAACTGTCGGTCTCGCTGAAGAAGTTCCGCGCCCAGATCGTGACCCTGAAATACAAGCGCGAGGCGGTGAACGCCGCCATCAAGGCGCTCGAAGCATCGTGTCACTGGATCGAGAAGCGCCTGCGTGAATCCCGGCCCGACCTGCTGCCCCAGGCCGAAGACTACCAGTCCGTACTTTCCGCCCGGCTCGATCACGAGCCGGACGCCTCCCCCTCGCCGCTCCGCAAGAGGATCTGACATGGCCTATTCCGCGCCCGTCCGCGACCTGATGTTCATCCTGAAGGATGTTCTCGACATCGACCGGTACTCCAACCTGCCCGGCTTCGCCGACGCCTCGTCCGACCTCGTCCAGCAGATCCTCGAGGAAGGCGCCAAGTTCGCCGAGGGCGTGATCGCGCCGGTGAACCGCGCCGGCGACCAGGAAGGCTGCACGTGGAACCCCGACAACACCGTGGTCACGCCGACCGGCTGGAAGGACGCCTACAAACAGATGGTCGAGGGCGGCTGGACCGCGCTGGGCTCCGATCCGAAGTACGGCGGTCAGGGCATGCCGTCGGTGGTCTCATCCGCGTTCGGCCAGATGACGGCGGCGGCGAGCGCGGCCTTCTCCATGTATCCCGGTCTGAGCCACGGCGTGTATTCGGCGCTCTACGCCAACGGCTCCGATGAGCAGAAGGACAAATACCTGCCCAAGATCGTCAGCGGCGAGTGGGGCGGGACGATGAACCTGACCGAGCCGCAGTGCGGCACGGACCTCGGCATGATCCGCACCAAGGCGGTTGCGCAAGCCGATGGGACGTACAAGATCTCGGGTCAGAAGATCTGGATTAGCTCGGGCGAACACGACTTCACCGACAACATCATCCACCTGGTGCTCGCGCGCATCGAAGGCGCGCCGCAAGGGACCAAGGGCATCAGCCTGTTCGTGTGCCCGAAGTTCCTGGTGGGCGACGACGGCTCGCTGGGCGCGCGCAACACGATGGTGTGCGCCGGGCTCGAGCATAAGATGGGCATCCACGGCAACGCGACCGCTGTGATGGTCTATGACGAAGCCAAGGCTTGGCTGGTGGGTCACGAGAACCAGGGCCTGCGCGCCATGTTCGTGATGATGAACGAAGCGCGGCTCGGCACCGGCCTGCAGGGCCTGTCGATTGCCACCGCCGCCTATCAGGCCGCCGTCGAATTCGCCAAGGACCGACTGCAGGGCCGCTCGCTGACCGGGCCGAAGAATCCCGACGGCCCGGCCGACCCGATCATTGTGCACCCGGACGTGCGCCGCATGCTGATGGAGTCCAAGGCCCTGGTCGAAGGCGGCCAGGCCTTCGTGCTGTGGACGTCGCTGCACGCCGACCTCGAACACTCCGACGACGAAGGCGTGCGCACCAAGGCCGAGGACTACATGGGGCTGCTGACGCCGGTGCTGAAGGCCTATCTGACCGACCGGGGATTCCATGTGACCTCGCTGGCGATGCAGGTGCACGGCGGCTCGGGCTACACCGAACACTTCCCCGCCTCGCAGTACCTGCGCGACGCGCGCATCACAATGATCTACGAAGGCACCAACGGCATCCAGGCGCTGGATCTGGTGGGCCGCAAACTCGCCGCCAATGGCGGTCGTGCGATCATGAGTTTCTTCGCCGAGATCGACGCCTTCGTCGGCGACAACAAGGCCGACGAAAAGCTGAAACCCTTCGTCGACGGCCTGACCGACGCCAAGGCGAAACTGCAGGAGGCCACCTTCTGGCTGATGCAGAACGGCCTGCAGAACCCCGACAACGCCGGCGCCGCCTCGACCGACTATCTGCACCTCTTCGGCCTGACCGCGCTGGCCTATATGTGGGCGCAGATGGCCAAGGCCGCGCAGGCGAAGATCAAGGCCAAGGACGAAGACCCGTACTATGCGACCAAGGTCGCGACCGGACTCTATTTCGTCGAGCGCGTGCTGCCCGACGTCGCCGGCCATCTCGCCAAGCTGAAGACCGGCTCGGCCTCGATGATGGCCCTGGCCGCGGAGGCGTTCTGATGGATCCGCTCGGCGTCGAAGACCCCGAATTCATGCGCGAAGAGGAACTGCAGATCTTTGCCGATTCCGTCGACCGCTTTCTCGACCAGTACTGCACGCCCGAGGACCAGGCGCGCTGGCGCGCCCAGCAGAACGTCGGCCGCGATCTTTGGCTGAAGGCCGGCGCCGCGGGTCTGTCGGGCCTGTCCATCCCCGCCGAATACGGCGGCGCGGGCGGCGACTACCGGCACGAGGCTGTCCTGATGCGGCGCATGGGCCTGAAGGGCGCCGACAACTGGGGCCTGTCGCTGCACAACGCGATCGTGGCGCCTTACATCGTCCACTACGGCTCCGAGGAGCAGAAGCAACGTTGGCTGCCCAAGCTCGCGAGCTGCGATTATATCGGCGCCATCGCCATGAGCGAGCCGGGCGCGGGCTCGGACCTGCAGGGCGTGCGCACCAGCGCAAAAAAGGACGGCAACCACTACGTCATCAACGGCCAGAAGACCTTCATCACCAACGGCCAGCTGGCCAATCTGATCATCGTGGTCGTCAAGACCGACCCGACCAAGGGCGCCAAGGGCGTGTCGCTGATCGTGGTCGAGACCGACGATGCGCCGGGCTTCGAACGCGGACGCAACCTGCACAAACTGGGCGCCGAGGGGAACGACACCTCGGAGCTGTTTTTCAACGACGTGCGCGTGCCGACCTCGAACCTGATCGGGACCTTGGAGGGCGAAGGCTTCATCCAGCTGATGCAGCAACTGCCGCAGGAGCGGTTGAACATCGCCGTCCAGGGCATCGCCGCCGCCGAGCGCGGCTTTAACGAGACGGTGAAGTACGTGAAGGACCGCAAGGCCTTCGGCAAGGCGATCCTCGACTTCCAGAACACCCAGTTCAAGCTGGCCGAGGTTAAGACAAAACTTACCATAGGCCGCGTGTTCACCGACTACTGCATCGGCCGCCACCTGGAGGGAAAGCTCGATCCCGCCACGGCGTCGATGGCCAAATACTGGTGCACCGACATCCAGGGCGAGACCCTGGACGAATGCCTGCAGCTCCACGGCGGCTACGGCTATATGGCGGAATACCCGATCGCCCAGCTCTATAAGGACGCGCGGGTGCAGCGCATCTACGGCGGCACGAACGAGATCATGAAGGTCCTGATCGCGCGGACGCTTTAACCATAAGCGCCTAAAAATATTCCAGAAACCAGCAGAGCTTTCACCGGTCGTTAGCGCTGCGCCGTTACCGTGTGCGCTTAACCAAACGCGCGGGCGGCGTCCCTGGGGGGCGTGCTTTCGGCGGAGACGGCTCAACCATGACGGCTGAAGCTGAGGCTTATTGCGGCATCGCGATCGCAGCGCGCATGCGCCGGCGTCAGTTGATGACGCGCGTCGTGATCGGCTGTCTCATCGCGCTCTCGCTGAACCGGCTGTTGGGCTGGTCCACGGTGATGCCGTGGCTGCTGTTTTTCCTCGCCGGCCAGCTTCCCGAAATGCTCGCCTTCGGGCCACTGACCTCGGGCCGCGTCGAGCGCCTGCCGATCTGGCGCAATGTGCTGGGCTGCATCGGCGTCGCGATGAACGGCGTCGCATTCGGCGCCCTGTCGGTGCCGCTGTGGAGTTTCCAGGGCGCCGACGGCGGCGTGATCTCTGCGCTGGTGATCTCGGCGGCGATGCTAAACGCCGTGGTCGGAACGCCCGGCTCCCGCGTCGTGCTGGCCTGCGCACTCGGACCGGAAGTGGCCTATCTTCTGGCCACGCCCTTCTTCATGAGTTTGTACGGCGCTTCGTCCATGCTCCAGGGCGTCACCGCCCTGGGCTGTCTCGGCTTCGCCGGTTACGCCGTCGCCTTGTGGAACGTGCTCGAAACGAGCCGCCGCTCCGAAGCGGAAGCGCGCACCCTGGCCGAGCGCAAAGCCACCGAGGCGGAAGCCGCCGGCGCCGCCAAGTCGATCTATGTCGCCACCATCGGCCATGAACTGCGCACCCCGATCAGCGCCATGCTGGCCGGATCCATCGAACTCGAACGCGCCGCCAAGGGCTCGAGCCTGAAAGCGCACGCGACTCTGATCGCCGACGCGGGCCGGATGATGAAGACCCTGCTCGACGACGTGCTCGATCACGCGAAGCTCGACGCGGGCCGCATGTCGATGGAGGCGGTGACCTTCGACCTGCGCGCGGTCGTGGCGCAAACCGCGCGGTTCTGGACCGCCGAGGCGCGCAAGAAGGGCCTGAAGCTGCGCGTCGAAGGCGCCGCCAGCCTGCCGCGCTGGGTCGAGGGCGATCCGACGCGCCTGCGCCAGATCGTCAACAATCTCGTCTCCAACGCCGTGAAGTTCACCGAACACGGCTCGGTGTCGCTGCGGCTGAAAGCCTGGGCCTCGGCCGACGACGGCGCCGCCATCCGCCTGCAGGTGGTCGACACCGGCCCCGGCATGGATCGCGAACAGCTGAGCCGCCTGTTCACGCCCTTCGGCCAGGGCGACGCCTCGATCGCCCGCAATCACGGCGGCACCGGTCTGGGTCTGGTCATCAGCCGCCAGCTCGCCCACCTCATGGGCGGTCAGCTCACCGCCTTCAGCGTCAAGGGCGAGGGTTCGACCTTCACGCTTGCGCTCACCCTCCCTGTCGCCGCGGCGCCGGCCGTGCCGGAGGCCGCCAACGAAAGCGCGCCGCGCCAGCCGGCGGACGGCCGCGCCCTGCGCGTGCTCGCCGCCGACGACCATGAGATCAACCGCCGCGCCGTACAGCTGATCCTGCAGCCAATGGGCGCGGAGATCGTCCAGGTCGTCGATGGCCTTCAGGCGGTCGAGAAGGCCCGCGCCGAAGCCTTTGACATCATCATCATGGATGTCCGAATGCCGGGCCTGGACGGCCGCGCGGCGACCCGTCAGAATCCGCGCCGAGGAAGGCCCCAACCGGCACACGCCGATCATCGCGGTCACCGCCGACACCGACAAGGTGGACATGGAGGCCTGCCGCGCCGCGGGCATGGACTGGTTCGTCGGCAAGCCGCTCGAGCCGCAAGCCCTGGTCCAGACCGTGGTCCAGGCGCTGGAACGGGCGCATCAAGCCGTCGAGGACGCCGCGGCGCAAGCCGATGCCGCCGAGGACGGAACCCGGCCGCTGCGCGTGCTGGTCGCCGACGACCACGAAATCAATCGCAAGGCCGTGCAGTTCGTGCTCGAGCCCGCGGGCGCGGAGATCACCGCGGTGGAGAACGGCAAGCTCGCCTACGAAGCCACGCTTGAACAGGCCTTCGACCTGATCGTGATGGACGTGCGCATGCCCGAGATGAACGGGCACGAGGCCACGCGGCGCATTCGCGCCACCGACGGTCCGAACCAGAAGATTCCGATCATCGCCGTCACCGCCGAGTCCGACGCCGCCGCCTGCCGCGAGGCCGGCATGGACTGGTTCGTCGGCAAGCCAATCGATCCCCAAACCTTGATGGCGACGGTGATCGAGGCCTTGAACGCGGCGAATATGCCGGTTGAGGACGAGGACGAAGGCGACGGGGGCGAAGCGCAGGTCGCCTGACCTTCCCCTAATTTCAAAGCTTCAACGCCCGCTTAAGCCGCTTCCCGAGCTTAGCCTCGTCCTTCAGCTCGCATTCCCAGACGGTGATCGTCTTCCAACCCGCTTCGGCCAGCGCGTCGCGGTTGCGCGCATCGCGCTCGCGGTTGCGACCGATTTTGGCCTGCCAATAGGCGTTGTTGGCTTTCGGCATGCGTGCGCCGCGGGCGCAGTCGTGGCCGTGCCAGAAGCAACCGTGCACGCAAACCACCGTCCTGCGGCCCGCCATGACCACGTCGGGCTTGCCCGGAAGGTCGGCGCGATGCAGGCGGTAGCGCAAGCCCATCTTTGTGAGCAGCCTGCGCACCGCCAGTTCGGGCGTGGTGTCCTTGCCCTTGACGCGCGCCATCACCTGCGAGCGCTTCTCGCGGGTGAAGACGTCGGTCATCGGCGCGTCGCGATCACATGTGCTCCAGCATGTATTCAGCCGAGGACACGCGGAACTCGCCCTGGTCGACGTTCAGCGACTTCACCACGCCGTCTTCGACGACCATGGCGTAACGCTGCGAGCGCGGGCCCATGCCGAACTTCGAGGCGTCCATCTCGAGGCCGACCTTGCGGGTGAAGTCGCCGTTGCCGTCGGCCAGCATCAGGATCTCGTCGCCGACGCCCTGGTCCTTGGCCCAGGCGCCCATGACGAAGGCGTCGTTCACCGACAGGCAGGCGATGGTGTCGACACCCTTGGCCTTCAGCTCCGTGGCCTTCTCCTTGAAGCCCGGCAGGTGGCGCGCCGAACAGGTGGGCGTGAAGGCGCCCGGCAGGGCGAACAGTGCGACTTTCTTGCCCTTGAACACCTGGTCGGTCGTCATCGCCTGGGGCCCGTCGGGCGTGGGCGTCATGAAGGTGGCTTCGGGCAGCTTGTCGCCGACTTGGATGGTCATGGGGGGATGATCCTGAGTGGGTTTAGGGGCCGCCCAAAGACCCTGGAAGGGGTCCGGGCGCCGACGTCCTAAACGGTCCGGCGGGTTCCGCCAAGCCACGCTTGCAAGCCTCGCCGGGCCAGCCGATCATGTCGGGGCATGTCGCAAACCGATGAACAGGCCTCCGACAGCGGCGGCTTCCTGACGGGCCGCCTGCTGGTCGCCATGCCCGGCATCGGCGACCCGCGGTTCGAGCACGCGGTGATCCTGATCTGCCTGCACAACGAAGAGCACGCCATGGGGGTGCGGGTGAACGTGCCGGTCGACGGCATGACCGTCGCCGGCGTGCTGAACCGGCTCGGCGTCGAAGGCCGGGCGCGCAACGCGAGCCAGGAAGTGCTGAACGGCGGACCGGTCGAACGCGAGCGCGGCTATGTGCTGCACACCAACGACTATTCGGTCGAAGGCTCAACCATGCCGGTCACCGACGGCATCGCGCTTACGGCCACGCTGGAAGTGCTGGAGGCGCTGACCGAGCCCAACAGCAGCCCGGCCCGCTCGGTGCTGGCCCTGGGCTATGCCGGGTGGAGCGCGGGCCAGCTCGAACTGGAGCTGCGCGAGAACGTCTGGCTCGCCTGCGACGCGGAACCGGACCTGGTGTTCGACGAGAACCACGACGCCAAATGGCAGCGCGCTCTGGCGCGCATGGGCGTCAGCGCCGCGACCCTGTCGAGCCAGAGCGGCAGAGCCTAAGAGCCCGCCGCCGCCCGTCGCGCTTCATCCGCCCAGATCACCGACTGGATCGCGCGTACGATGTCGTCGGCGTGCAGTGGGCCGATCATTTCCGGGTGCGTGCCGGTCTTGATGTCGATCTGGGCGCCGCGGTGGGACTGGCGCGCTTCAGCGTTGCGGAAGCGTCCCCACTCGGCGGTCCAGTCCTGTTCGCCGTCGAGCACCACCGAGGTTACAGGAATGTCGGGATCGAGCGGACCCGCCGCCAACGCCTCCTTGGCGCGCGGGTAGACGTCGGCAACTTCGGCGATGGCGTAGCGCTGGTCATGGCGCTTGCTGAAGAAATAGATCATCTCGTTGTGCGCATCGCCGCTCAGGCCTTCCTGGTCGCCCAGCCAACGGGTGAGCGTGGAGAGCAAACCGGTCTCGGATAAGATCTCAACCGAGCGCGCGAAGCCGTCGTAGCTCTTCAGGAACAGACGTCCGTCGTGCGTGCCGGCAAGTTCGGGCGAGGTCGTATCGACCATCACCAGGCCGCGCACCTCGCGCGGATGCCGCACGGCGAACATCTTCATTTCGATGCCGCCGAGCGAATGAGCGACCAGAATATAGGGGCCCGTCTCACCCTTGGCCTTCAGCATCGCCTCGAAGTCGGCGTTGATCGCCGTCGCGTCGCGCGGCATCGGACCCGGGTCGGAGTAGCCGACTCCCGCGCGATCGTAGGCGCAGCTGCGCAGGCCGATCGCTTCGAGCCGCGTCTGCACCGCGTCCCACGACGCCGCGCCGCCGAACATGCCGGCCTCGAACAGGATCAGCGGTTTGTCCGAGCGCGGGCCTTTGCAGAGGACGCGGAGATGGCGGCCGCCGATGTCGACGAGCTCGCCGCGCAGGGGCGGCTTTTCCATGGCGAGCGCGGGCGCGGCGGCCAGCACGACGGCCGCCATCGCCGCCGTCCACAGCCCGCCCCTCAAGCCTCGCCGATCCATACGGTTGAAATAGGCCAGGAGGCCTTCCGGTTCAAAGCTTTACACGCCTCACGCGTCATTTCCCGGCGTGCGCCGTGATCCAGTCGCCCATGACCTTCAACGCCGCCGGCGAGATGGTCTCCTCGATCTTGGCGTACTCGTCGGGCTGACCGGTGCCGGCGGTCTGGAACAGGTGGTTCAGTCCCGGCAACACCTCCACCGTCGCGTCGGGATTGTTCTTCAGCGCCTCGCGGATGACCGGAACGTTGAGGTCGACCGGCACTTGCACGTCCTTCGACCCGTCGATCGCCAGCACCGGACAATGGACGCGGCGCAAGGTCGGCGCGGGATCGTATTTCACGAAATATCGAATCCACGGGCTGGTGAACACGGCGGCGGCCTGATCCGCCGCTTGCGGGGGCTGACCGGCGGCCTTCACTTCGGGCGCGACCAGGGCGACGATCTCCTTGCGCGCCGTCGCGGTGTCCACGTCGGTCTTGAGCACGTCGAAGATCTTGCGGTTCACCGCGAGGTTCTCGGCGACCTTGTCGGGCGCCATACCTCCAGACACCATGGCGTTCTTTTCCTGGTAGAGCAGGATCTGGTCGCCGGGCACGCCGGTGCCCGCCATCATCACGATGAAGGCGATGGACGGGTCGTCCACGGCCACGATCGGCGCGATGACGCCGCCTTCGCTGTGGCCGACGAGGCCGATGTGCTTCTTGTCGATGTCGGACCGCGACTTGAGATAGGCGACGCTTGCCTCCACGTCGGTGACGAAGTCGGCGGTGGTCGCCGCCGCGAAATCGCCGGTAGAACCGCCGGCGCCGCGATCGTCCACGCGCAGCACCGCGACGCCGCGACGGGTCAGATAGTCGGCGAGCACCAGGAACGGTTTGTGACCGAGCAAGCTTTCGTCGCGGTCCTGCTGTCCTGAGCCGGTGATCAGCAGAACCACCGGATACGGTCCCTTGCCTTCGGGTAGGGTCAGCGTGCCGGCGAGATGCACCTTCTGCACGCTGTTCTCGTAGCCGACGTCTTCGGCGCGGTAGGGGAACGGCGGCTTCGGCGTTTGCGGACGGTTCGCCACGGGCGGCAAGCCGCGCTGCAGTGTCATCGGGATGCTCGCTTCGCCCTGGTGGAACTGACCGTCGAGCGCCCCGCCGTCGTGCTTGCCTTCATAATAGGCGCCGGGTTTCACCTCGAAACGGACCTTGCCCGCGTCCTCGCTTACGCCGGCAAGCCGCACGTCTTTGACGTTCTGGTCGGGGCTGTCGAAGGTCGAGGCGCCGTCGGCGCGGATGTGGAAGACGAGGTGAATTTCGATACCGCCACCGGCTTTCAGCGCGCCCCACCAGTCGCCGACCAAGTCGGCCGGCGGCGGCGGCGCCATCGGCGCAGGAGGCGGCCCGCCCCGGGTAAGTTTTAGCGGATACGATGCCCCGCCCTGCAGGAACTGGCCGTCCAGCACCGCCGGATCGGCGCCGCGCGTGGCCTCGAAAGCGATGTGATAGGTGGTGAGGTCGATGCGCACCTTGCCGGCGGTTTCGGTGACCGACGACACCGCAAGTCCCGCCGCACCCTGGTCGGGGCTGTCCATCGTCGACGACCCTTTCGGATCGAGGTGGAAGACCAGGTGGATGTCGTGTCCTTGGACCGACAGGACGCCGAACCAGTCGCCGGCCAGGTCGGCGGGCGCCTGGGCCCGGGCGCTCATGACGGGCGCGAACAGGAGAAGCGCGCAGAGCGCGGCGAACAAGCCAAACGACCGGACCATGGGATCCCCCCGGGGAGCAAGGGCCAAAGACTAGGCCCGCGCCGGACGGCGCGCCAGGGCGTGAACATTACGAGTTTGTTAAATCGGCCCTCACCCAATGAGGCGGCCTCGATCCCGGCGAGCGCGGTCAGCTCATCCTCGCCTTGAGCGGGGCGACGCCGTCGGAGAGGGACTCGTTCAGATAGACCTCAGCCTCTTGCGCGGCCAACGCCGGCGCGTAGCCGAAGCCCTGGCCGTAGTGGCAGCCGACCGAGAGCAGTTGCCGCGCGAGGGTCGCCGTCTCCACCCCCTCGGCGACGACTTCGAGCGACAGGTCGCGGCCGAGCGCCACCACCGAACGCACGATCTTGGACGAGCCCTCGTCGGCGCCCATGGTGCGTACGAAATAGCGGTCGATCTTCAGCGTGTCGAAGGGCAGGCGCGCGAGATAGGACAGCGACGAGAAGCCGGTGCCGAAGTCGTCGAGCGCCAGAGAGGCGCCCGCATCCTTGATCCCCTGCAGGATCACCGCGGCCTTGTCCGGGTCGCGCATGATGTCGCTTTCGGTCACCTCGAGTTTCAACGCGCCCTTGGGCAGACCAGTCTCGCGGCGCACCCGCGCCACGTCCTCGGTCAGGCCCGCGCGCTCGATCTCGCCGGTGGACAGGTTCACGCTGACGAACATCGATCCGGCCTTGGGATGACGCTCGAGCCATTCGGCGAGCTGGCGCGCCGAGGTCTCCATCATGTGCAGGCCCAGCTCGTTCATCAGGCCCATTTCCATGGCCAGCGTGAGGAACTCGTCGGGCGGCACGACGCCGCGCCGGGGATGGCGCCACCGCGCCAGCGCCTCGAAGCCCGCCACCGCCCCGGTGTCGAGGCGAACGATCGGCTGGAAGAAGGGTTCGATCTCGCCGCGCTGGAAGGCGTTGCGCAGGTCCGCCTCCATCGCCAGGCGAGAGAGACTGTCGCTCTCCAGGCCCCGGCCGTAAGCCGCAGCCCCGCCGCGACCGCCGGTCTTGGCCGATTCCACCGCGAGCTCGGCGCGGCGCAGAAGCTCGGCCGCCTCCGGCGCGTCGGGTCCGCCCTCGACGCGCACGGCGCCGATGGAGAGCGTCGGATAAATGTCGAAGCCGGCGATCCGCAGCGGCTGCTCCAGCGCGGCGCGCAGACGCTCCGCCGGCTTTGACATGCCTTCGGGCGCCAGCACCGCAAACTCGTCTTCACCGACACGGGCGGGAATCGCGGTCTTGGGGAAGGCCGCAGCCAGGCGCGAGCCGAGCGCGGCCAGCACCAGGTCGGCGCGCTCGTGGCCCAGGGCCTCGTTCAGGCGGCGCAGGCGATCAAGGTCGGCGACCACCAGATCGTACTCGCCCGGTTGGGTCAGGGTCTCGCGGGCGCGGTTGATGAAGGCCTTGCGGTCTAGCAGGCCGGTCAGCTTGTCGGTGTCAGAGCCGGCGAACTTGGTCTCCAGCGCGGCGACGCCCGCGGCGCGCAGCCCGTCCTCGAGCCAGACGCCCCGCCACAGGCAGGTCTCGGCGTTGCGCATGCGCAGGCGCACGACGATTTCCTCGCCCTCTGCGCGCGGCGTCATCAGGGCTTCGGCGAGCGCACGGTCCTGGGGCAGGGCCAGGGCGGCGAAGGCGGCGCCCGTGCATTCGGGCGCAAGCGGTCCCAGGCCGAGCGAACGGGTCGCTCCGGTCAGCCGCAGGCAATCCTGCGACGGCGTCCAGGTCCACAGGGCGACAGCGGCGGCCGCGAGGGCCTCCAGCGCCGTTGTGGGATCCCAGGCCAGACTTCTCGACCTGTCGTTCAAACCGCTCAGTCCCCGGAGGTCTGTTCGTCACCCCACCCGGACCCATCTTCTGTAAGTCCGAACAGGAGATGATCTCTCCAGGCGCCGTTAATTTTCAAATAAGCACGGGCTTTTCCTTCTAAAGAAAACCCTGCTTTGAGCAGTAAATCCCGGGATGGGACATTGGAGGGGAGACAGGCCGCCTCCATCCGGTGAAGCCGCAGCTTCGAGAAGGCGAACCTGCACACGGTCTGCACGCCGGTGAGCGTGAAGCCGGACCGCGCATAGGGCTGGCCGATCCAGTAGCCCATGGTGGCCGCCTGGGCGACGCCGCGACGGACGTTCGACAGGGTGATGCCGCCGACCAGAACCTCGTCCTCGGCCCGGGTGACGAAGAAGGGGTAGCCCTGGCCGGTCTCGATGTCGCGCGTATAGGCCGCGAGCCGGCGGCGGAAGGCGGGCCGGGTGAGGTCGTCGGCCGGCCACGCCGGCTCCCACGGCTGCAGGAAGTCGCGCGAGGCCTCACGCAGCGCCGCCCACTGCGGATAGTCGCTCATCCGCGGCGGCCGCAGGCGCACCCGATCCCCCTCGAGCATGAGGGCCGCATCCGCCGCCATCCAGTCCAGCAAGGCCATGGCGACAGAATAACGTGCGACGGCGACGCCCGGGAGGGGGCGGCGGGGGTAAAAAAGGCTGCGGCGGCGACGCGAGGGGGCGGGACGGCGAGCCTCACCGTAAACGCACCGTATTTTACGGTCAGTCCGGCGGCTCCCCGTTTCGACCGTCGCCGTAAATCACCGTATTTTACGGTGACGACCTGCACGACGCCGCTCGAGAGGCGGAGACGATCGTACATATAGGCACGACCGCGCGGGCGCGCTCGGTCGCACATTGTCCGTTTTCAACGCCGGCTGAAATCAGGGGCGGCGCTATCCGAACAGCCGCTTCGTAAACGCCGGCCCGGCGCCGGCCGCCTTGCGCGGGCCGAGCGTGGCGGTCGCGGCCAGACACGGAGCCAGGATGTCGGCGACCAGGGTGCGCAGGCTCTCGATGGTGACCTCCTCGACGCCGGCGCGCGTCTCCTCAGGCGAGATCAGGCGGTCGAACAGCAGGGCCTGACCGGCGGCGCGCTCGGCGCGGCTCAGCGGCGACTCCCGCGCCATGAACAGCGAGGTCTCCAACTGAGCCTTGCCGCGGATGAGTTCTTCCGCGGACACGCCCTCGCCCATCGCCAGGATCTGTTCGGCGACCAGCACGCCCAACGCCTCGGCGTCGTCGGCCGCGGCGCCGGCGAAGACGCCGATCTGGCCGGTCTCTTCGTAGGACACCGCCCAAGCGGAGATGGTGTAGGCAAGGCCGCGCTTTTCGCGCGCTTCCTGAAACAGGCGCGAGGCCATGCCGCCGCCGAGCAGTTCGGCGAACAGGCGCGCGACGTACCAGGATCGGTCGCGCGCGCCAGGTCCGGGCAACTGCCAGACCAGGTTGGCCTGTTCGATGCGGCGCGCCACCGCCGCGTCGCCGCCGACGAAGACCGCCGGATCGGGCGGCGGCGTGATGGCGCCCGGCTCGAGCGAGCCGAGCGCCTGTTCGGCAAGCTTCAGCACCTCGTCCTCGTCCGCGGCGCCGGCGACGCTGATGACCGTCCGCTCGGGCGCATAGAGCGCCGCGCGCCATTCGCCGAGTTTGAGCGGGGTCGCGGCCCCAATGCTCTTCACCGAACCCAGGATCGGGCGGCCGAGCGCGGTCGGGCCGAAGGCGGTGGCCTGGGCGACCTCGAAGACGTGGTCGTCGGGCGTGTCGAAACTCTCGGCGATCTCCTGCCCCACCACCGACTTCTCGCGCTCGAGTTCGTCGGGGTCGAGCGTGGGCCGGAGCGCCATGTCGGCGAGGATCTCCAGGCTCAGCGGCAGGCGACCGCCCAGCGCACGGATCTGGTAGCTGGTGCGCTCGTAGCCGGTCGCGGCGTTGATCTGGGCGCCCGCGGTCTCGACCGTCTCGGCGATCTCCTGGGCCGAGCGGCCGCCCGCGCCCTTGAACACCATGTGTTCGAGCAGGTGCGACCAGCCCGAGCGGGTCTTCGGCTCCCACCGCGCGCCGCCGCCGAACACCACCGACAGCGCGAAGGTGTCGAGGCCCGGCATCGGATCGCACACGACCCGCACGCCGTTGGCCAGACGATGCAGACGCGGGCTCACGCGGCGCCTCCCCGCAGACGTTTGACCAGCATTGCAACGTAAAAACCGACGAGCACCAGCGCGAGGCCGAACCAGGTCGGGGCGTATTCGCCCTTGTAGCTCTCCGCGTCGGTGGGAAGCGCGGTCGGGCGAAGTTCGGCCTGATCGGGATTGCTGGACGATTCCGCGATCAACATCACCGGCGCGGGTTTCGCGAATCCGAGCTGCGCGCTCATGCCTTGAATGTCGCGCGAGAACCAGAGCGGCTGTCCGGGGCCGTGTTTGGGCGTGAGCGCATTTGCACGGCCGGGCGCGCGCAGGACGCCCGTGACGGAAATCGGCGTGGAGGACGCGCCATCGGCGGCGGGCCGCGTCTTCACGTCCGCGTCAATGAAGCCGCGATCGACGAGCACGCCGCCGTAACCCGCCGCGGGCGCGCGACAGGCCGAGATCAAACGCTCGCCGGGGCGTCCGGCGATCGGCGTGTAGAGTTCGGCGAAGGGCGCGCGGTCGAGCCCCGGGCAAGTCGCCGTGACGCGCGTGAAACTCACGTCCTTGCCCGACGCCGCGGCGGTCAGGGCGTCTGCCAACGGACGCGGCGGCGCATGCGCAAGCTGCGCCAACTTCGCGAGGTCCTGCGTCTTCTCCGCCTTGCGCTGCAGCTGCCACACGCCGAGCCCGACCAGGATCGCAAACACGATTGCGGCGACGAGGGTCAGGCCGATGGGAAAGCGGCGCGAGGGTTCGGATTGCACCATGGTCAGGCGTTGACGTAGGCCGTCTTGACTATGGTGTAGAACTCCGACGCGTAGCGGCCCTGTTCGCGCGAGCCGTAGCTCGACGCTTTGCGGCCGCCGAACGGCGCGTGATAGTCGATGCCCGCGGTCGGCAGGTTCACCGACACCATGCCGGCTTCGGAATTGCGCTTGAAGTGGCTCGCGTGTTTCAGCGACGTGGTGCAGACGCCCGACGACAGACCGAACTCGGTGTCGTTGGCCACCGCCAGCGCCTCTTCGTAGTCCTTCACCCGGATCACCGCAGCGACCGGGCCGAAGATTTCCTCGCGGTTGATGCGCATGCTGTTCGTCGTCTCGGTGAACAGCGCCGGCGACAGGTAAAAGCCAGGGGTCTCGCGGTTCAGGCGGTCGCCGCCGTCGCGTTTGGCGCCTTCGCGGTCGCCGATCTCGAGGTAGCGCAGGTCGGTTTCGAGCTGTTTCTCGTCCACCACCGGGCCCATGTTCACGCCGGGCTTCAGCGCGTTGTCCACATTCAGCGCGCCCATGGCCTTGCGCACGGCGTCGACGAAACGGTCATGGATGCCTTCGGTGACGATCAGGCGGCTCGACGCGGTGCAGCGCTGGCCGGTGGAGAAGAAGGCGCCGTTCACCGCGCAGTTCACCGCGGTGTCGAGATCGGCGTCGTCGAGCACCACCAGCGGGTTCTTGCCGCCCATCTCCATCTGGATCTTGATCATACGGCCGATGGCCTGTTGCGCGATCTGGCGCCCGGTCGGCACCGAGCCGGTGAAGGTGAGCGCGTCGACGCCGGCGATGATTGCGGGTCCGACCACGAGCCCTTGCCCATGACCAGGTTCAGCACGCCCTTGGGCAGGCCTGAGCGGTTCAGAATGTCGACCAGATGCCACGCCGACAGCGGCGTGAGTTCGGCGGGCTTCAGCACCACCGTGTTGCCGAAGGCGAGCGCCGGCGCGATCTTCCACGCGGGGATGGCGATGGGGAAGTTCCACGGCGTGATCATGCCGACCACGCCCACCGGCTCGCGCGTCACCTCGACCTCGACGCCGGGCCGCAGGGTCGGCAGCTTCTCGCCCTGCAGGCGCATGGCTTCGGCGGCGAAGAACTGCAGGATCTGGCCGGCGCGCGCGGCCTCGCCGGTGGCTTCCGCCAGCGTCTTGCCTTCCTCGCGTGCGAGCAGCTGGCCGAGTTCTTCGCGCCGCGCGATGATTTCGCCGCCGGCCTTGGCGAGGATGTCGGAACGGACCTGGGCGGTGGTGCGCGACCACGCCGGCAGAGCCGCGCGCGCGGCGGCGACGGCGTCTTCGGCGTCCTTAGTCGTGGCGCAGGCGAACTCGCCGACCACGTCGTTGGTGTCGGAGGGATTGATGTCCGACTTCAGGTCGGCGAGTGCGATCGGCTCGCCGGCGATGATGTTGGCGAACGGTTTCATCGGAGTCTCTCCCTTGGGCCTCGTCTGGTCTCAGAAGTCATCGTTGCGCAGTTCGCCGGCCTTGTGATGGAACTGCAGCGCCACCAGCACGCCCTTGAACGGCCGCAGCAGACCCAGGCACAGCCCCGCCACGACCGGCATCCAGATCACCAGCAACAGCCAGGGCGGCGCGTCGAATGCCATCTCGCTGAACAGGGCGCCGAAGGCGCCGATGAAACCGACGATCAGAATGATGAACACCGCCGGTCCGTCGCCCGCGTCGGCGGTCTTCAGGTCGAAGCCGCAGGCGGGACAGCGATCCGCAATACGCAGGAAACCCGCGAACATCGAAGCCTCGCCGCAGTTCGGACAGCGGCCCTGCAGGCCCGCCAGCACCGGATTCGGCCGCCGGCGCGACCCCGTCATCCGTAGTGGGGGCCGGCCCCTTGGAAGGTGACGTAGATGAAGCTGAACAGGAACAACCAGACCACGTCCACGAAGTGCCAGTACCAGGCCGCCGCCTCGAAGCCGAAGTGCTGTTTGGGCGTGAAGCCACCGGCCATCAGGCGCAGCAGACAGATGGTCAGGAAGATGGTCCCGATCAGCACGTGGAAGCCGTGAAAGCCCGTGGCCATGAAGAAGGCCGAACCGTAGAGGCCCGAGTTCAGCGCGTCGGTCGAGAAGAACAGCTTTTCCTGGACGATGTGCGTGTACTCGTACGCCTGCACCGCGGTGAAACTCGCACCGAGGATGATGGTCAGCAAGAGGCCGATCTTGGCCGCGTGACGGTTGCCGGCCTGCAGCGCGTGGTGCGCCCAGGTCACCGTCGTGCCCGACAGTAACAGGATCACGGTGTTGACCAGCGGCAGGTGCAGCGGGTCGAGCGTCTCGACGCCCTTGGGCGGCCAGGACTTCCAAGCGTCGGCGACCTCAGAGATCGGCGACGCCGTCCGCACATGATGGAACAGACCCATCTCGAAGAAGATCCAGAACCACGCCACGAAGAACATCACTTCGGACGCGATGAACAGCAGCATGCCGTAGCGCAGGCCGAGCGAGACCACCGGGGTGTGGTCGCCCTCGTTGGCTTCCTTGGTCACCTGAACCCACCAGCCGAGCATGGTGTAAAGCACGCCCACCGCGCCGATGGCGAACAGCCACCAAGTGCCCTTGGGCAGGCCGAACAGGCCCTTCATCCAGGTGACCAGGCCCAGCGCCAGCGCGACGGCGAAGACGGACCCGATCAGGGGCCAGGGGCTCGGCTTGACGAGGTGGTAGTCGTGGTGGACGGCGTGATCAGCCATTTGCGCAACTCAGCCCGCGAAATCTTGAGGCTGGCTATAGCTCGCCCCTCCCCGATCCGCCAAGGGGTTTTGGGGGAATTCCGGTGGGCGATTAGGGCTTTGGAGGCTGGGCCAGGAAAGAAAACCGCAGAGCACGCGGAGGAAGAAACCGCGGAGAGCGCAGAGAAGGAGCGTCTGTCGCGAAGCGACCCTCATCATGATCTTCAGGGTTAGGGCATCGGGGACCGCTCCGCGGTCTCTGCGGTTTTCTTTCTCTGCGATCTCCGCGGTAAATCTTGCGACGCTGGCCTCGGCAAACCCGTTACGGGGCTGGCTTCGCCGATTGCGCACGGGCGTCGGCGGCGGGGAAGAAGGTGTAGGAGAGGGTGATCTCCTTCAGGCCCTGGGTGTCGTCGCCCTTGGCGAACCGCGGGTCGACGAAATAGGCGACCGGAAACTCCTTGGTTTCGCCGGGCTGCATGGTCTGGTCGGTCCAGCAGAAGCACTCGAGCTTGGAGAAATAGGGCCCGGCCTGGTCGGGGGCGACGTTGAACAGGGCCCGACCGACGAGCGGGGTCGAGCCGTGGTTGGTCACCTTGAAGAAGGCGAGCCCGGTCTGGCCGAGTTGCAGGGTCTGGCTGGCCTGTTCGGCCTTAAAGTCCCAGGGCAGGTCGCGCACGTTTGTGTCGAAACGGACGGTCACCGTCTGGGCCAGGCGTTCGGACGCCGCGTGCTTGGCGCGCTTGGCGGTGCCCGCGAACCCGGTGGCCTGGCAGAAGGCGCGGTAGAGGGGCACGGCGGCGAAGGACGCGCCCACCATCAGGAAGAACACGGCGCCGCAGATCAGGGCGACTTTGAGGTTCCTCGTCACAGACTTGGCCTCGTCATGGCTTGGGCGTCGCGCCCCCGCTGAGATGGAAGATGGTGGAAATGAACACCAGGATCACGAAGGCGACCAGCGCCAGCGCGATGGCGAGATTGCGCCGGTTGCGCGCCTTCAGCGCCTGGGCGCGGGCGTCAACCTCTGCGACGGCGGCGGTTGGCGGGACCTTGATCTCGTCGTCGCTCATCGCATCCCTCCGAAGCCGTGCTCGTAGAGCAGCGCCGCGAACAGGGCGGTGAGGTAGAGGATCGAATAGGCGAAGAGGTTGCGCGCCGTGCGCGCCTCGGCCTTCACGTCGTAGAGCCCGGCCTCGCGCTCGCCCGGCGTCTCGCCGGCGCGGCTGAGGAACAGGCGCAGCGCAAACCCCAGGAACGCCAGGCCGCCGACCACCGACACCACCGCATAGACCACCCCGCCCAGGCCGGTGAACACCGGCGCCACCGCGACCGGCGCCAGCACCAAGCTGTAGATCAGGATCTGCAGGCGGGTGGACTTGGCGCCCTTGGCCACCGGCATCATCGGAATGCCGGCCTTGGCGTAGTCGTCGGAGGTGTAGAGCGCGAGCGCCCACGAGTGCGGCGGCGTCCACAGGAAGATGATCAGGAACAGCAGCCATGCGTTGAGCGGCGCCTGGCCGGTCGCCGCGGCCCAGCCGATCACCGGCGGCAGGGCGCCGGCGGCGCCGCCGATCACGATGTTCTGCGGTGTGCGGCGCTTCAGCACCAGGGTGTAGAACCAGGCGTAATAGACCACGGTGAAGCCGAGCAGGCCCGCGGCCAGCCAGTTCACCGCCAGGCCCATCAGCATCACCGCGAACGCCGCCAGCACCGCACCGTACGCCAGCGCATCGTTGCGCCCGACCCGGCCCGCGGCGACCGGCCGGCCGCGCGTGCGCCGCATAAGGGCGTCGGTGCGGCCCTCCAGCGCCATGTTGAGCGCGCCCGCGGCGCCGGCGCCCACGGCGATGCACAGGACCGCGATGGCGGCCAGGACCGGGTGGATGTGCTCGGGCGCGGCGACCAGGCCGGTCACCGCGGTGAACACCACCAGCGACATGACCCTGGGCTTCAGCAGCTGGAAATAGTCGCGCGGCAGCGCGGCCCCGGCATGGGGAGCCTTTTCGGTCACGGGGTCTGCTGCGGTCTGCGACATGGTCTAAAAGGCGAAGGGTCAAAAAGCGAAGGGACGGAGCGTTCCTACGCCCCGTCCCTGGTCTCGTCACCCCTTGCGGGGGTGCGTAGGCGTTTTCGTCTCAGTGGTGGCTGTCGGGCTTGATCACCGGCAGGTCGTTGAACTGGTGGAACGGCGGCGGCGAGGACAGGGTCCACTCCAGCGTCGTTGCGCCTTCGCCCCACGGGTTGGCCTCGGCCTTGCGACGGCGCACCGCGGCCTCGATCAGGACGGCGAAGAAGACCATCAGGCCGACCAGGGTGACCGCGTAGCCGAAGGAGGACAGCCGGTTCCAGTCGTAGAAGGCGATGTTGTAGTCGACCTGGCGGCGCTGCATCGCCTGAAGACCCAGGAAATGCTGCGGGAAGAACACCAGGTTCACGCCCACGAAGGTGATCCAGAAGTGCAAGGCGCCTAAGAACTCGTTGTACTTCACGCCCCACATCTTCTCGAACCAGTAGTAGAAGCCCGCGAAGATGGCGAACACCGCGCCCAGCGACAGCACATAGTGGAAGTGCGCGATCACATAGTAGCTGTCGTGCAGCGAGTAATCGATGCCCGCATTGGCCAGCACCACGCCGGTGACGCCGCCGACGGTGAACAGGAAGATGAAGCCGATCGCCCACAACATGGGCGTCTTGAAGTCGATCGAACCGCCCCACATGGTGGCGATCCACGAGAAGATCTTGATGCCGGTCGGCACCGCGATGACCATGGTCGCGGCCACGAAATAGGCCTGCAGGTCCACCGGCATGCCGGTGGTGTACATGTGGTGCGCCCACACGATGAAGCCGATGAAGCCGATCGCCACCATGGCGTAGGCCATGGCGAGATAACCGAACACCGGCTTCTTGGAGAAGGTCGAGACGATCTGGCTGATCATGCCGAAGCCCGGCAAAATCAGAATGTACACTTCCGGGTGCCCGAAGAACCAGAACAGGTGCTGGAACATGACCGGGTCGCCGCCGCCGCGCGGATCGAAGAAGTGGGTGTGGAAGTTACGATCGGTCAGAAGCATGGTGATCGCGCCGGCGAGCACCGGCAGCGACAGCAGGAGCAGGAACACCGTCACCAGGATCGACCACACGAACAGCGGCATCCGGTGCAGGGTCATGCCCGGCGCGCGCATGTTGAAGATGGTGGTGATGAAATTGATCGCGCCCAGGATCGAACTCGCGCCCGCCAAGTGGATGGCCAGGATGGCGCAGTCCATCGCCGGGCCGGTGTGACCGGTGGTCGACAGCGGCGGATACATGGTCCAGCCGCCGCCGAAGCCGCGCCCGGGTCCGCCGTCCACCATGGTCGAGGTCATCAGCATCACGAAGGCGGCGACCAGAAGCCAGAACGAGATGTTGTTCATGCGCGGGAAGGCCATGTCCGGCGCGCCGATCATCAACGGCACGAACCAGTTGCCGAAGCCGCCGATCATGGCGGGCATGACCATGAAGAAGATCATGATCAGAGCGTGGGCGGTGACCACCACATTGTAGCCGTGCTCGCTGCCTTCGATGATGCCCATGTTGGCGAGCAGCGAGCCCTTGGTGAAGATCTGCACGCCGGGTTCGGCCAGCTCCAGCCGGATCAGGCCCGACAGCAGGGTGCCGATCACGCCCGCGAAGATCGCGAAGATGATGTAGAGCGTCCCGATGTCCTTGTGGTTCGTCGAGAACAGCCAGCGGACCCAGAATCCCGGCTTGTGATCGTGATCGTCGTGCTCGACGGCTTGAGCGGTCGCCATATGCAGGCCTCTTACTTCGCCGCGGGGCCGGCCTTGGCGCCGGCGGCGGTGGATTGGACGGTGGGCTTAGCGGCCGCTGCGGGAGAACTCGCCGGGGGCGGCGCAGCGGTCTTGGCGACGGTAGCCGCGGCGGTCGGCGCCGGGGGAGCGACGTTGCTGCTCACCACGCCGTGGTGGGCGGCCACCCAGGTGGCGAAGTCCGCGTCGGACACCACCTGGACCTCGATGGGCATGAAGGTGTGCTGCAGACCGCAGAGCTGGGCGCACTGACCGTAATATTTGCCGATCTTGTCGGCCTTGAAGAAGGTCTCGTTCAGCTTGCCCGGAACCGCGTCGATCTTCACACCGAAGGCCGGCACCGAGAAGGAGTGGATCACGTCCGCGCCGGTCACCTGCACCCGGATCAGCTTGTTCACCGGCACCACCATCGGGTTGTCGGCCTGCAGGATGTAGAGCCCCGGATCCGCCTTTTCCTTGGGCACCACGTTGGAGACGATCTCGTCGATCTTCTGGTCCGGATAGGCGTAGCCCCAATACCACTGGTAGCCGGTGGTCTTGACCGTCAGGTACGGCCGCTCGGGCAGCTGGTGGTATTTGAACAGCAGCGGAAACGAGAAGATGGCGATGACCATCAGGATCAGGACCGGCACGACGGTCCAGACGATCTCGACCAGGGTGTTGTGGCTCCAGCGCGCCGGGGTCGGATTGGCCCGCTTGTTGTAGCGGATCATCACCCACAACAGCAGGCCCAGCACCAGCAATGTGATGAAGGTGATGATCGGCATCAGGATGCCGTCGTGGAATTCGATCGCGTCGTAACGCAGCTGCGACGCGCCCGGCTGGAGCTGCCAGCCACCGGGAACCGGACGGCCCACCACCGGGGCGTGCCTGTCGGCAGCCTTCATGCAGCCCGAAAGCGCGGCCAAAAGCGCGGTCGAAAGCGACAGCCCTGCGGCGGTCAACCTGCGCATCCCCATCCCCGAAGTCTTCATGACCCTCTCGAACCGGCCGTTTGCTCAAAACGGGGACAACCCAAAGGAGCTTGCCCCGTGTCCGGCGGCGGCCCTCGTCGAGCAGGCGCAACGGCGCCCGCGACGCTGGACCGTATACCCGTCGCGGGGGTGACATATCGGTTGGGGGCAGGCTTGCCAAGCGAGGGGTCGCCCCCGGCCGGCGGTTTTCTTCGGCGTTTCGAATGCTTATGTGGATACGACGCTGCTCGGGCCCTCCGGCGCCCCGTGAGACCTTTCATGAACGCCTTTTCCGCCGCGCCCTCCGTGCTGGACTCCGCCGACGTCGATCCGGCGGCGGCCCAAGGGATTTTGGAGGACGCGCTCCGGGGCGCCGACGACGGCGAACTGTACCTCGAGCGCACCGAGAGCGAATCGCTGGTGTTCGACGACGGGCGGCTGAAATCGGCCGCCTACGACGCCAGCGAGGGCTTCGGCCTGCGGGTCGTGGCGGGCGAGACCGCCGGCTACGCCCACGCCAATGAGATCAGCGAGGCCGCGATTCGCCGCGCCGGCGCGTCCGCCGCCCTCGCCAAACGCGGTTATGCGGGCACGGCCGCCGAGACGCCCCGGGCCACCAACCACAAGCTCTATGGCGAGGAGGACCCCCTCGCCTCGCCCGCCTTCGCCGACAAGATCGCGCTGCTGCAGGAGATCGACGCCTACGCCCGGGCCAAGGATCCCCGCGTGGTCCAGGTTTCCGCCTCGCTGGTCGGCGAGCGCAAGGCCATCGAGATCCTGCGCGCCGATGGACGCCGGGCGCGCGACGTGCGGCCCCTGGTCCGGGTGCAGGTGTCGGTGACCGTCGACGACAACGGAAAGCGCGAGAGCGCCTACTGCGGCGCCGGCGGCCGCGCCGGCTTCGAGGCCTGGGTCGAGCCGGACAGGTGGCGCGACCAGGTGGACGAGGCCCTGCGCCAGGCGGTGGTGAACCTGGACGCCATCGACTGTCCCGCGGGCGAGATGGATGTGGTGCTGGGCCCGGGCTGGCCCGGCGTACTGTTGCACGAGGCGGTGGGCCACGGGCTCGAGGGCGACTTCAACCGCAAGGGAACCTCCGCCTTCGCGGGAAAGATGGGCCAGCGCGTGGCCTCGCCCGGCGTGACGGTGGTCGACGACGGCTCGATCCCGGGGCGCAGAGGCTCGCTGACCATCGACGACGAGGGCACGCCCACCAATCGCACGGTGCTGATCGAGGACGGGATCCTGGTCGGCTACATGCACGACCGGATGAGCGCGCGGCTGATGGGCATGGAAGCCACCGGCAACGGGCGGCGCCAGTCTTTCGCCCACACGCCGATGCCTCGGATGACCAACACCTTCATGCTCGGCGGCAACGACAAGCTCGCGGACATGATCGCGTCCACCAAGCGCGGGCTCTACTGCGTGAACTTCGGCGGCGGCCAGGTCGACATCGTCAACGGCAAGTTCGTGTTCCAGGTCACCGAGGCCTATCTGATCGAGGACGGCAAGATCGGGCGCCCGGTGAAGGGCGCGACCCTGATCGGCGACGGCCCCACGGTGCTGACCAAGATCACCGCCATCGGCGACGACTTCGCCTTCGATCCGGGCGTCGGCATCTGCGGCAAGGCGGGCCAGAGCATCCCGGTGGGGATCGGCCAGCCGAGTTTGAAGATCGGCGGGCTGACGGTGGGTGGGGCGCAGGTGTGAGGCGGCGATACTCCCTCAATCCGTCACCGAATGCCTGAGACGCTAAAGGCTGGCTGCGCTCGGTGGTGAAAGACGATGCTATTTCAATTCTTCAGACATCAGATCCAACCGGAAAGGCCGACCATCGCGTCCACAATGCGCCGTGCGAGCGAAGACGGGCACGTGGACATTGGCGCCGGTATGCGCCTTGACGTCATCGCCGACGCGTCGAGTAGTTTGCCGCGGCCGGTCATCGCAGTGAAAACGAGCTAGGCTTCGCCGCTCAGAAGACCTGACGGACGCTCCGGATTCCGCTCGCTCAGGGCCGTTGCGGAAATGGTGCAGCCGAGTCGCGGCGTACATTTCGGTCGCTTGCATCGTCCGCCGACAGGCGGTATTCTCAGGAAATAGACGCTCGATGTTTTGCGCCCCGTCCGATTGGCCGGGGCTTTTTTGTGGCTTCACGCAGGGACCGGAAGCGGGTCTCTACGGCAATGACGCCGCTGCCGAAGCGCGGGGTTGTGGGACTGAGTTGTAGAAGGTTCGAACATCGGCGGGTCCGACGCGCTCTCCGGCCAAGGTGAGGCCGGAATTGGTCAGGCGCAGGGTGAGATCGTTCTGGTCGTGGACGGCGAAGGTGACAGGCGCCTGGGGCCAGGAGCGTATCGCGAAGCTCCCGCTCTTCTGCTTCAGGAGGCGCTCGGGCTTTTCTCCCAGGGCTTCGATCATCAGGCGTCCATTTTCGTCGAAGACACGGTAGGTCCGGCGGTACTGTGCGAACGAGTCGTGATAGCCGCCCTCCACGACCTTCAGGACATAGGTCCCCGTGAGTTTGCTTCGCTCGTCGGCGGAGACAGGCTCGTCAGTCAGAACCGGTAGCGGCGCCGGTGCGGGCGGCGGCGGATTGGGCTGAAGGCCGAGGACGCTGCGGGCCAGCGCGCTGCCCATGTATTTGGCGTTCTGGCCGGCGGTGTTGGTGAGAACGATGACGGTCAGATCATCGGCGGGAAAGTGATACAGGCTGCCGCTGTAACCCAGCAGCGAGCCGTTCTGGCCGACGTCGCGATGGTCGCCTTCGTGGCCCAGGATGAACCCCATGCCGAAATGCTGATCGGGATCGCTGGCCGTCATCTTGAGGCCCGGACCCTCGGCGGTGGTCATGCGCGCGAGCGTTTCGGGCTTCAGAAGTCTTGCCCTGCTGAACGGCGCGCCAGATACGGAAGAGATCGGAAACCGTGCTGCAGAAGCGAAGATCGGTGCTGACCGCGCCGCTGTCTTCGGTCGCGGCCTCGAAGCGGCCGCCCACGCTCCTGGTACGCGTGCGAGAGTCCGTGAATGACCGACGAGTTGTCGCACATCGTGGTCGCGACTGCGCCGGCGGGGGCGAACAGGTTCTGCTGCATGTAGTCGGCGAAGGGCTCGCCGCTGACGCGCTCGATGATTTCGTCGAGCAGCTGAACATTCGAGATCGACCAGTCCCATTGGGTCCCGGGCTCGTGCACCCACTGTCCGTTGGCGAAGAGCGCGATGACTTCATCCATCGCCTTGGGCTGGCGGACACTCGATTCGAGCGGGTCGCCGCGGTAATGGTAGTCGACGATGCCGGAGGTGTCGCTGATCAGTTGGCGGATGGTGACGTGATGTCCCTGGGTGGGAAACTCGGGGATATATTTTGCGATGTCGTCGTCGAGGGAGAGCTCGCCGCGTTCAACCAGTTGCATGACGGCGACTGCGGTAAACGGCAGCATGGGGCCGACGACGTGATAGACGGAGTCTGGGTTCGAGCCGGCGCCGCCAGTCCTATGTCAGACACGCCGTAGCCCTTGAGCAGAAGGATCCGGTCACCTTTTGCGACCAGCACGGAGGCCCCGACCACGTTTGCCTGTGCGAAAGCCTGGCTGGCGACGGAGTCGAGATCTGCCTGGGGCGTTTCGGCCACAGACAAGGCAGGGAAGCCTAGAGCGAGAATCGCGGTCGCGAATAACAAGCGAGGTATGCGCATCCGTCGATTATGAGCGGCGCACACCGGTAGACACAACACCTAATCTTCGACGTTTCCGGGGCGGATAGTGGGGGAATACGGCGAGGAATCCGGTGATGGGGCGGACGGCGGCGGATTTCGGTCAATCGTTCAGGCCGGTGACTCACACAACTGGCGGGGGTCGCGATCGCTGGGCGGCCCGATCGGCTTAATACCGAGGCTCGCGATGGCACGCAGAATGTAAGGCGCATTGAAGCGCCGGTCGTCGTCGCGCACCCGCACCGAGCCGAGATCCCCCCTTAGGGTTCTGGCCTCTCCCGCGGTCAGCGTCGCATTCCCCGCGTAACGCGCCAGCAAATCCCAGGCGCGGCGCTCGTCCAGGACGTGGCCTTTCTCATTGGCCAGCTGGTCGTAAATATCGGCGAAAGCCAGTCGCTCTTTGATCGGCATGCGACCTGCGATGGCGCTCGACGTGGTGACCTGCCAAGCCGTCGTTTCCAGCGTGTAGAGCAGCGGCCGGTTCTGCATCGATGCGAGATGCGCCGTGCTGATCCTCGCCTTTCCGTCGGCCCATGCTTCCAGGAGGCGCAACCGTGCGTCGGCGCAACCATCCTGTGCCGCCATGGCCTTGAGGGCGGCCGCGTCATAGCTCAACTCGGATCGCAACGCCTCGCGAGCCTGGGCGAGTTCGTGCTGGGCATGGGTCCACTCGACCATTTGCTCACCCGCCAGCGCGATCAGGATGCCGCAGATGATCGTGCCGATTTCGATGGCGAACTCACGCCATGAGCGGGCCGCCTTCGGCTTGTGGATGTCCATTCGCCCCCGCGGGTCAATCCTGAGGTCACGGTAAGCGGACTCTCGGAGAGGCTGCAAGGGGTGGATGGCGGTCGGAAGGCCGAGGCCGAAGCGGACCCCCGCCTGACGCCAATCAGGGGTGGATACGCGCGTCCGCGCGGGAGAGCGTCGCCGCCATCCGACCCTGACGTCCCGGTCACGTCGCCTCGACACCGCCCCGGAAATCACGTCAACTCGTGAGGCGTGCAACTGTGCATCGGCCGGGGCCAGACATGTTGTCCAAGCTGCTCGTCGCCCTCGCTGCGGTCGCGGCGCCCGCCGCCGCCGGCGCACAGGCTTCCTCGACAGCGCTCGCACCGCCGCAGGTGATCCAGGAGGTCTCGCGCCAGGACCGGTATCCGGCGCCGAGGATCACGTTCGCGAACGGCGTCACGGGCGTACCCGACCTGATCTATTCGCAGCCGTCCGGCTTTCGGCCGCTCGTGCTCGATCTCTATCTGCCGCCCAAGACCCTGGCCCGGCCGCCCGCAGGGTTTCCGCTGGTCGTCTACATCCACGGCGGGGCTTGGCTCGCCGGCGATCGGCATCTGAACCGGCCGTTCGTCGATTTTCCCAACGTGTTGGCGCGCCTGTCCGCCAGGGGCTACGTGGTCGCCTCGGTCGAATACCGCCTGAGCGGCGAGGCGCCGTTCCCGGCTCAGATCCAGGACCTCAAGACGGCGATCCGCTGGATCAGGTCCCGCGCGCCGGACTATGGCGTCGACCCTTCGCGCGCGATGACATGGGGCGTCTCGGCAGGCGCGTATCTCGCCGCGCTCGGGGCAGTCGGCTGCCATGCGCCGAATCTGGAGCCGATCGCCGCCACCACGGCCGTGGTCGCCGACCCGACCGCCGGCGCCGTTTCCGCCGGTCTGTCGGACTGCGTCCAGGGCGCGGTGGCCTGGTACGGCGTGTTCGACTTCGCAACGATCGCTGACCAGGCGCGCCAAGACCGCGCGCTCAGTCGCGACGACGCCGATGCGCCGGAGTGGCGCCTCCTCGGCTGTTTCGCGTCTGCCTGCCCGCCGACCCGGATAGCCGCCGCGAGTCCGGTCACCTACGTCGGCGCCAAGACGCCGCCGATGCTGCTCATCGTCGGAGACGACGACCGGCTGGTCCCCTACCAGCAGACGCTGGAAATGGCCGAAAGACTGAAGACCGCAGGCGTCGCCCACGATCTCATCGTCCTCCCGGACATCGACCACAGCCTGATGGGAAAGACGCTCGAGCAAACTCGCGAGGCCAACCTGCGCGCGCTCGACGCCACGTTTGACTTCATCGACAGGACCATGGCTGCAGACCGTTAGGGCCTCCCTACCAGGGCGGCGCGACCGGCCGAAGAGCGGACTCGCCAAAGGTCGCCTACGGGTGGAGGCTGTGTGAAAACTGGAACCGTGAAAAACTTTGGAGTCGTTTCGTTCGCTAATGGCGCTCCTGGGAGTCACTCGTTGCGTTCTCGGCCACAGCAGCGAGCATCAACGCAAGTTCATTCTACAGTTTCTTTTCCGAACTGAGTTTTCACACAGCCTCGGTCGAAACCGGCCCCTAGGCCCGGACCCGGAAGCGGACAATCCTCATCCCGGCAGGGCAAGCTGCTCCGCCACAAACGGACCTATATTTTGCAAACAAATCGAACGGATTGCGCGACCAAAGAGCTTGAATCTGCCGAATTATCACTCCAATGATCATTGAATTTCTCTTCGAAAACTACCTCGCTCCTAGAAAAATCCTGCCTGCAATTCACTCTTATATTTAATATAATTTTTGGGAGCGGTGATACATACGCCCTGTAGATTACCGCGTCTTTTGAGTGCGCATCGATGCTGTCAGCGTCAACGTAAAGAACCACGCGAGAGCCATTTCCGTAGCCAAAGGAGCCGGCGGAAATCCAATGTTCAGCGTGCGCCGCACTTGAAAACACGAAGGATAGAAGAACCATAGCGCTGGCGGCTTGGATGTATTTTCGTTTCCTACCTTGCACTTTAAGTTCCTTCTCGTGGACAGGGGTGTCCGTGACCAATCAAGTTTCACTTTCGCGCCCTCTCACCCCGATCCATCACGCCCACCGCGACAAGCGAAGATACTTCACCGTTGCGGAAATGTCCGCTGTGGGTCGGAAACGGTCTCTAGCCTCGCCGCGGCAAGCGGACCTTGCGCCTGGCGTCAAAGACCAGACTTCGCTCGGTCTCGGACTGGTCACTGGCCGCCTTCAGGAGCGTCCATGACGTGGGGGTAATACTGAGCGTCCCAAGCGTCGGGACGGAACAACACCTTCCCCCACTCGATGATCTGATCGCCCTCCCGGTAGGGTCGGTTTCGGACCGGGACCTCGCTGTCGAGTTCCTCAGGGCCGAAGTGGAAATGGTCGCTCTTCTCGCTCAGGTGCTGCAACTCTTTGACAAGCAGATCGCGACCCGCGTCGTTGACGTGGATTTCGAGTTCGCCGGCCCCGCTCATGCTGATTGTGATCCTGGGTCGCAAGTGCGGCTCCTCCGTCCTTGTCGCCAGCATAGCAGCGACCTGCCGCTAGGTCCGCTTCGGGTCGTCTCCCGCCGGGAGCTTGAGGCCGGGAAGCGGACGCTTCAGACGGCTCGGCGGGGTGGGGAGCGGAAGTTAGCGCTCAGAATTTCCGAGCGGAACAGGTGGTCGCCCCCACAATCGAATACCGTAGATTAGAAATGCTGCTGCGACGCATATCCCGATAAAGGCTACGATCCCCGTTTGAGTAAGATTTGCTGAGAACGGAGTAAGCTCATTGGTCGTCGGATTTTTGGGGTCGTAATATGCGAAAACGACCTGTCCCACTTCATATGTGCCACGCTCAGTGACGTGACCCCCTGAAACTCCGCCAGGAATAACTAGGGTCCGCCCCAGGAAAGGACGGACAGATGAAGCGGTCGAGGTTCACGGAAGAGCAGATCATTGCGATCCTGCGGGAGCAGGAGACGGGCGTTCCGGTGGCGGAGGTGTGCCGCAAGCACGGGCTCAGCTCGCCGACGTTTTACAAGTGGAAGGCCAAGTACGGCGGCCTGGACGTGTCGGAGGCCCGGCGGCTGAAGGCGTTGGAGGATGAGAACGCCAAGCTGAAGCGGATGTTGGCGGACGCCATGTTGGACAACTCGGCGCTGAAGGACCTACTGGGAAAAAAATGGTGACGCCCGCCGCGCATCGGGAGGCTGCGGAATATCTGCAGTCGACCTACGAGATGAGTCAGCGACGGGCGTGCCGGGTAATGGGGACCGACAGGGCGAGCGTCCGCTACCAAGCCACGCGACCGGACGACGGGGTTTTGCGCGAGCGCCTGAAAGCCCTGGCCCAAGAGCGACGGCGGTTCGGCTACCGCCGGCTGCATGTGCTGCTGCGGCGCGAGGGCCACGCGGTCAACAAGAAGCGGGTCCAGCGGATCTACCGCGAGGAACGGCTGACGGTGCGCCGCCGCGGCGGTCGCAAGCGCGCCATCGGGACACGCAGGCCAATCGAGACGCCGCTGGCGGCCAACCAGCGCTGGAGCCTGGACTTCGTCTCCGACCAGATGACGGACGGACGGCGCTTCCGCATCCTGACCGTGATCGACAACTGCACGCGCGAGTGCCTGGCGCTGGTGGCTGACACGTCGCTATCGGGGCGCAGGGTGGCTCGCGAGCTTGACACCATCATCGGTCAGCGCGGGCGGCCGGACACCATCGTCAGCGACAACGGCACGGAATACACCTCCAACGCCATCCTCGGCTGGGCTGACCAGACCGGGGTCGGCTGGCATTACATCGCGCCGGGCAAGCCTCAGCAGAACGGCTACAACGAGAGCTTCAACGGCCGCCTGCGGGACGAACTGCTGAACGAGACGCTCTTCCGCTCGCTGCCGCATGCCCGCGCCGTGCTGGAAACCTGGCGGCGCGACTACAACGAACAGCGCCCTCACTCGAAGCTCGGGTGGATGACGCCCAGGGACTACGCCCGCGCCATCTGCCCAGACGCCGGCGACCGCGCTGCGCAGCCTGGGGGCTCCGCCGGACGCCTCTTGCCACCGATCAAAACCCAAGGTCAGATCAACCCAGGACTCTCGTTATGGCTGGATGAGAAACGGGGGTCACGTCATCAGGAGCTAGCGAATTTCCACTGAAGTTCTCACCGTCCACCTTGAAGCGGTAATTATACGTTTGTCCGTGGTTCCAATTACCCAGCGAAACGACCACCGCTTGGACACTTTGCTGTCGGGTGGTCACGGCTGACAAATGAGCCGTATACAGCCCCAGAAATACCGTGGTCCCCAATGCGCAGATGGCTAACGAGAACGCAATGCAGGCCGCAACATTGGGGTATTGCTTTGTGAAAACCATGGCGATCCTTACCGACTACGTTCCATCGCGACAGCACGATATGGGATATTCAAAGGTCTGCAACGGGTCGAAGGCGGTCGGGAACCCGGAGGCGGAAAGCGGGCGCGACTGAAGCCAGGTCCGGGCTGGATATGGGTCGAAAGCGGACGATCAATCTCGGCGCGCTTCTTCGTACAAGCACCACCAGTATTCGGGTCCGGAGCGCAAGTTCGGATCATCCTGCCCGACGTGTGGGAGCACGCCGACGACCGTTTGCGGTGATTGCTCGTCCGGGTAGTCGATGAAATCCACGGCATTGCCGGTTCCGACTGCGATGGAGTTGCCGTCGCGAAATCGAACGGTGAAAATCGTGTACCCCATCCCGCTCTCGCCGGCCTCGTACAGTTCGTCAGCGAAACGAGCCGGAAGTCGTGAAGGGCTGTCATTGATGCTCGCGACTATTCTGATGTCTAACGACCGCTTCCCACGGTCGTGCTCTGGCCAGACTCCCCAGTTCCGATAATAGCGAGCCGACTCCACCACATAGACACGGTCGTTCACGGTCCCGTCGTTAAGCGTCACCGAACACGGATGGTAGATGTCACCGCTTGTCGGCACCTCCGACAACTGGCGCGCCAGATCCGGAGAAAGTGGTGAGTACCGGCTGCTCATCGTCGTCCTTGCACGCGAATCCGCTTCTGCCGCGCTTCCGTATTCACGCCCTCCGGGGCCCGGTAGCGGCCGCGCCGCTCGCCATGAGATTGGACGTCGGCGCCGGGTCGGGTCAATGTCCGCTCAGGGTCGTAGGCGGCCTCCAGGGGGCGGCCCGAAAGCGGACAGTGCTTACGCCGCCCAGTCCTTCGGCGCGGCGAGCTGACCTTCGGCAAGTCCGCGATGATGGATGGCTGACCCCACGTTACGACGTCCGCTCGTGGCCCAGCAGCATGTCCATTGCGTGCTCCATCGATCCCGCTGCGGTGAGGCCGCCGCCGCCGACGAAGAAGATTTCGTCTGCGTTCCGGATGGTGTTCAGCCGGTGGGCGATGATCACCTTGGTGGTGCTCTTGGGCAGTTTGGCCAGCACGTCTTCGAGCATCTGCTCGGTGACGGTGTCGATGTTGGCGGTGGCCTCGTCCAGGATCAGGATATCCGGCGCGCGCATCACCGCGCGCAGGAAAGCGACGAGCTGTTTCTGGCCCAGCGACAGGCCGTCGCCGGCGCCCTTGACCGGCGTCTCAAGACCGCTCTCGCCGAAGCGCGTCAGGAAGCCCGACAGCCCCTGCGCGGCCATGCGCTCGGCCAGGACCTCTTTGTCGAGTTCGCCGAGATCGGGGTGACCGTAGACGATGTTGTCGCGCACGGCGCCGCTCAACAGGACCGGGTCCTGCAGGATGAAGCCGATCTTTTGCGCGCGCTCGGCGGCGGTGAAGGTGCGGATGTCGCGCCCCTCCAGATAGACGGTTCCGTGCGTCGGGTCGTAGAGCCGCGCCATCAGCATCGCGGTGGTGGTCTTGCCCCCGCCGGTCGGGCCCACCAGAGCGTAGGTGCGGCCGCGCTCCAGCGTCAGATTGACCTTGTCCAGCACCGGCTTGCCGCCCGCATAGGCGAAGCCGACGTCTTCGAAGGCCAACAGGGCCTGGGGCCGCGTCGCGCGGTTACCGGCGGCGTCCGGCAGCCGCGCCAGGTTGGTCTCGAGCTGCAGCACCTCAGACACCCGGTCCATCGCCGCCATCATGGTCTGCAGGCTGGACCACACCGTCGCCAGCTGGCGCAGCGGATTGTAGAAGGCGGTCACGTAAAGCAGGTAGCCGATCAAAAGGCCCACGGTCAGCTGGCCGTGCAGGATCAACCACACGCCCAGCCCCAGGACCAGGATCGATGCGGAGCTGCCGCCCAGGGTGTAGAGCGGCATGAACAAGCCGGAGGCTATGCCGGCTTTCACCGAGGCGCGGAAATTGCGCTGGTTGGCCGTGTCGAACTTCTCGCGGAAATAGTCGACCCGGTTGAAGGCGACGATCACCTGGAAGTTGGCCAGGCTTTCCGAGACGTCGCCGGACAGGGCGCCCAGACTCTCCAGGCTCTTGCGGTTGGCGTGCTTCACCCACGGCGATACCAGCCGGGTGATGATAAACATGGCGGCCGCCGGGACCAGGGCGACCAGGCCCATCTTCCAGTTCAGGGTGAGCAGCAGGATGCCCGCGCCGGTGATCAGGAATGTGGCGCCGAACATCTGCATCAGCGCCTGAGAGAAGAACTGGTTGATCTTGTCGGTGTCGCTGTTCACCCGCGAGATCAGGTCGCCGGCGCGGTTCTGGGAGAAAAACGCGATGGGTAACGCCGAGAGCCGCGTGAACAGCCGCGTGCGCAGCTTGAACAGGACATTGCGCCCGACCGTGCCCATGCGCAGGACCTGAAGGTAGCTGGTCCCCAGCGCCACGACATAGACAGTCGCCAGCGCCGCCACATAGCGCAGCAGCAGGCCGTAGTCGCCGTGCTTGATGGCGGTGTCGACGATCCGGGCGGTGATCGCGGGTCCCAGCAGGCTCGATCCGGCGCTGACGATCACGCACGCCACCGCGATGGCGATGTTGGTCTGCTCCCCCGCCAGCAACGGTTTGAGAGCGCGCCAGGCCGAACCCAGGGTCTTTTGCTTGTCGCCGGCTTCCGCGGCCTTCAGCGCGTAGTCCATCATGCGGCCTCGTAGGCGTCGGTCGAGTGTTGCGAGCGCAGGATCTGGCCGTATTCGGGGATGGAGTGCGCAAGTTCGTCGTGGGCGCCGACGGCCAGCACCTCGCCCTCCATCAAGAGCACGATCTGATCGAAGTCCTCCACCGGCGCGATCTTCTGAGTGATCGAGATCAGCGTCAGGTCGGGATAGTTCTTGCGGACGTTGGCAAGGATGCGAGCTTCGGTCGCCATGTCGACCCGGGCGGTGAAGTCGTCGAGGAACAGGATTTTGGGGTCCAGCGCCAGGGCGCGCGCCAGCATGATCCTTTGCTTCTGACCACCCGACAGGGAAAGGCCGCGCTCGGACACCACCGTCTCCAGCCCCTGCGGCAGGCCGGCGATGAACTGGCGCAGTTCGGCTGTCTCGATCGCCTTGCTCAGCTGCGCCTCGTCGACCTTGGCGTTGAAGGCGATGTTCTCGCGCAGGGTCAGATTGAACAGGCTGGAGTCCTGGAAGACAAAAGCGATCTGGGCGTAGAGGCTGTCACGCGTATGGGCGTCGATCGGCAGCCCGTCGTAGAGCACCTGGCCCGACGTCGGCGCCAACAGGCCCGTCATCACATAGAGCAACTGCGACTTGCCCGCCGCTGTGGGTCCGACGATGGCCGTGCGCGTGCGCGGCGCGACGGCGAACGACACGCCCTTCAGCACCTTGCGCTCGCCGTAGGCGAGGACGAGATCCTTCACCTCCAGGGCGCCGGTCAGGGGCTGGGCCGTTTCGCCGCGTGCCGGCGGCGGGGGCGCGTTCAGCACGGTGCTGATGCGCATGTACGAGGCCTGGGCCTGACTGATCGACGCGGAGGTGAAGCCGATGATGATGATCGGGAAGACCAGGATGGTCAGATAGGCCAGGAAGGCCGACAGCTGGCCGATGGTCATCCCGCCCGTAATCACAAAATGGCCGCCCAGGCTCAGAATGATCAGGGTGGCCACGTTGGTCAGAAAGTTGATCATCGGGATCATGGTGGCGAACTGGCGCAGAATCTTCATGCTGATCGCGCGCGAGTTCTCAGCGGATTCGGTGAACCGCGACGTCTCGTGCGCCTCGGTGTGGACGAGGCGGATCAGCGCGGCGCCGACGATGTTCTCGGTCAGGACGCGATTCATCACGTCGACGACGCCCTGGACCTGGCCGAACAGCTTGCGCACCCGGCCTATGACCACGAAGAAACTCACCCCGATCAGGGGCAGCACCAGCAGCACCGGCAAGGCCAGCTTCCAATTCAGCCAGAGAAGAAGGCCGCTGGCGGCGATGATCACGAACACCGAGGAGATCAAGGTCGGCGCGGCCTGGCCGACGAAGGTCTTGATCGCGTCTATGTCGGAGGTGAAGTTGGTCAGGAGCTTGGCCGGCGTTATCGCCTCGATCGAGGCGTAGGTCTGCTGCGAGACCGCCCCCGCCAGGCGCGTGCGCAGGTCCCGCGCCACCCGTTCGGAGGCGACGGTCTGCGTCAGGTTCTGCAGGTTGCCGAACAGGAAGATTCCCACCGCCAGGGCGATCAGGGCGATGAGCGAGGCCGTCAGGTGGAGATGGCCCGAAGCGAAGGCGTCGATCGCGTCGGCGACCACCTTCGGCACGGCCAGGTTCAGCGCGTTGCCCGCCGCGATCAGCACGACCAGGATCGCCATCTGGCCTTTGTAGGGTCGCAGCAGCGGCCAAAGGCTGGGCATGCGCGGCCTCGGCGGTTTCGGCTGCCTTTTCGGCTTTTTGACCATGCTGCCTTCTCTCCCCCTTGGGTCTCCGACCTTCTGATGAGCCGCTCGCCCATGCGGAAACGGATGCGGAAGCTAGTTCAAGGCCGTGGGCGGGACCATTCTTGAAAGCAGATGATTTTCGGCCATATCTGCCTGGGGCGCGCCTTCGCGTTTCCAAACCCTCCGCCCCGTGCTAAGACCCCTAGCATATAGAGCTAGAGGTCCCTGATGGCCGATATTTTCCGACCCTCGCGCAGCGGCGCCGCCGCGGTGCTGGGGCCCCTCGAGGGTGAGATCATGGAGGCGGTCTGGGCGGGCCAGGGCCCGCAGTCCGTCTCCGACGTGCACCAGGTGCTGACCGGGGGCGGCCGCGCGCTGTCCTATTCGGCGGTCAAGGCGGTGCTGAACAACCTCTCCGACAAGGACCGACTGACCAAGACACGCGAGGGCAAGGCGACCTTCTTCGCACCCGCCAAGACGCGCGAGGAATTCGAGGCGGACGTGGTCTCCTCGGTGGTCAGTTCGCTGAAGCGCAACTATGGCGCGGGCGTCATCGCCCAGCTCGTCGACGAACTCGCCGTCGACAAGGAGAGCCTCGCCGAATTCGAGCGGGTTATCGCCCAACGCAAGTCGGAGCTGAAGGGATGACGGACGGTTGGCAGGTGAGCGGCTGGCACGACGGCCCGCTCCACATGTTAGGCGACTTCATGTTCGACGGCTCGTTCCGCAATCTGTGGCCGTTGTTCGTGATCCCCTTGCTGACGGCGCTGCTCAGCGACCGCACCGCGCGTCTGTTGCCGCGCACGCCGGGCGCATGGCCCGCCGCGGCGATTTTAGTTCTGGCGCCGGCGGCGTCGGCCCTGGGCGCGCTCTATCCGGCGCTGACGACGTGGGGCACGATCCTGACCTGGCGTGGCGTGGTGCTGATGGTCGTGACCCCCGCGGTCGCGGCGCTTCTCCTCGGCTACGCCTTGGTGCGCATGGCGTTGCGCCAGCGCGAAGTGGGCCGCCTGTTCCGCGCCGCGACGCCTGCCGGACCGCGCCTCGCCGCGGCCGCCGCACGCCTCGGCCTTCGCGCGCTCGAGCTGCCGACCGGCGAGCGCGACTGCTTCGTCGCGGGTCTGTTTACGCCCACCGTGTTCATTTCGCGCGGCGCGCTGCAGGCGCTCGGCGACGAGGAGCTCGAAGCCGCGCTCTGTCACGAGCGCGCGCACATCGCAGGACGCGACACGCTGATGCTGTTTGCGCTGTCGTTCGCGCGCGACCTCGCGCCCTACGGAAACGGCGCAGCGCTGGAGGCGTTCAGGACCGCGCGCGAAGCCAACGCCGACCGCGCCGCCGCGTCCAACGCCGGATCGCTCAGCCTCGCCGCCGCCCTGGTCGCGCTAGCGCGTCCGGGCCCGACGCCGCAGGGCGTGTTGCCGATGGCCAAGCGCGACACCCTGCGCTGGCGCATGCAGGCGCTGCTCGACACCGACACGGTCGAGCCCAGCCGCTCGTGGGTGCAGGTGGCCGGGGGCGTCGGCCTGAACCTGGCGCTGATCGCCTGGCCTGTGGCCCAGTTTCAGCTGATGGCGATGTTCTGCGACGGCTGGTGACGCGCCAGGCTCAGACCGGGCTTTTCATGGCAAGGGCTATCTGCTAAGTCACTTAGCAATTCGTCGGGGGGCGAAGTCGGGGAACCTCGCCCATGCGTTCGATCGCATCGGCGGCCGCGATCCTTCGCGCGGCCGCACCGTCCGCCTTTTGCCTCGCCGGTCATTCATCTCGCCCAGGGAACGCCGCCCTTCCGACGCGTCTCGCAACCTGTCCAACAATTAATCCACCTTTCTGGGATTTAATTGGGGTTTGCGAACGCGCGCAGACACCTTGCCGTCGCGATTGGGAGATGGTGATGCGTTCGATTTTGGCGGCGGTCTTTCTGTGCTCGGCCGCGACCGCCGCCTATGCGGGCGCCGACGCGCCGCCGCCCCCTCCCACGCCGGCCATCGAGGATCAGGCGGAGGGCGTGAAAAGCTACGCGCCGGCCTATTTCGCGGCGCAGCAGCCGAACACCGCCTACGACATGGTTATCCGCCTGCCGGGGTTTTCGTTGGACGACGGGTCGAGCGTGCGCGGCTTTGCGGGCGCTGCGGGCAATGTGCTGATCGACGGCCAACGTCCGACCAGCAAGACCGACGACCTGATCAGCATCATGAAGCGGATTCCCGCGGGTACGATCGAACGTATCGACGTGATCCGCGGCGCGGCGCCGGGCATCGACATGCAGGGCAAGACGGTGGTCGCCAACATCGTCCTGAAAAAGGCCGCCGGCTTCAACGGCGACATGGCGCTGGTCAGACTGGGCACCCAGGACGGGCGCGGCCTGCCGCAGGCACGGCTGGAAGGGACCTGGCGCGATGACGGGCGCACCCTGACGGGCGGGCTGCTGATTGCGAAGTTCTTCGACGACGGCGAAGGCTCGGGGCCGCATTACGTCTACGGCCCGGGCGGTCAGGTCCAGGATTTCTCCTACCAGCACAACCTGGCCGGCGGCTGGCAGAACAACGCGGCCGGGAGCTACGAGACGCCGCTGTGGGGCGGGACGTTCAAGGTCAATGCGTTGCTGCAGGATCAGCCCTATTTCAACGACGACCTCGACCGCTTCCAGGTCGCCGGCCGCGAGGCCGAGCACGACCGCCAGGATCAGACCGATGGGGAGCTCGGCCTGCATTTCAACCGCAGCCTGACCAGCGACCTGACGCTCGAAACCCTCGCCCTGCAGCATGTGAACAAGACCGGCTATCGCTCGTTGTTCGATACGGACACCGACGCGGAGGATTTCGGCGAGACCGATCTCTCGACCGAGACAATCGTTCGCGGCATTCTGCACTGGAGTCCAACGTCAACGCTTACCGTCGAGGGCGGCGGCGAGTTCGCCTACAACTGGCTGCGCACCCGCACCGACTACAGCGACAACGGCGCCCCGATCGCCATTCCCGCGGCGAACGTCATCGTTCAGGAAAAGCGTGGCGAGGCGTTCACCACCGCGACCTGGCGGCCCACGCCCAAGTTCACCGTCGAGGCCGGCCTGCGCCTGGAGGATTCCACCATCGCCTCCAGCGGCGACGTGGCGCTGTCCAAATCCCTGTTCTATCCCAAGCCGCGCGTGGTGCTGACCTGGTCGCCCGACGCGGACAATCAGCTGCGCCTGCGCGTCGAGCGCGAGGTGGGCCAGCTCGACTTCAAGAACTTCACCGCCGCCGCAGCGCTCAATTCCAATGGCGTGACCGCGGGCAATCCGAACCTCGTGCCGCAGACCGACTGGGCGTTCGAGGCGGCCTTCGACCATCACTTCATGAAGAGCGGGGTCATCTCGCTGACCGTGCGCCACCTCATCCTCGAGGATGTGGTCGACCGCGTTCCGGTGTTCAGCCCGTCAGGCGACTTCGACGAGCCGGGCAACATCGGCGGCGGCAGCGAGAACGACATCACCGCGAGTTTCACGGTTCCGCTGCAACACCTGATCCCCGGCGGCGAAATCCGCGGCACGGTGAACTGGCAGATGTCGAAGGTGACCGACCCCACGACCCACGAACTGCGCCCGATTTCCGGCCAGAACCCGGTGTATGGCGATTTGCACTTCAGCCAGGACCTGCCGCGATGGAAGCTGAAGTGGGGCGTCGACGCCAACCTCGGCAACCTGCAGCGCTTCTACCGGTTCGATGAGATCGACAGCTACAAGATCGGCACCTTCGACACGGTCTATGTGGAGCGACGGTTGCCGCACAACATGTCGCTGCGCTTTGAGCTCGACAACGCCGGGCGTCGGCCGCTGAAGATCACGCGCGACGTCTACGACGGCCCGCGCAACATCGACCCGCTCGATTTCGTCGACTTCCAGGATCACAAGTTCGGATTCGAATACTACACGCGGCTACGCATGGACTTCGGCTGAGGCTTGGCCTCCTGAGCCCCGCCGAAACCTGAGGGCGGCGCGCGAGCGCCGCGCTTTTCCTATGCTCTGATCACCAGGCGCCGAGGGTGAGAAGTTCGCGCGCGAGTTCGGTCGGCAGTTCGCCGACATCCGCCGCCTTCAGATCGCGGGGCGCGTCCTTTGCCTGCAGATAGCGCCAGCCCTGAAACGCACGCCGCGGCGCCGGCGACACAGGGATCACGTCGTCGCCGAGTTCGATCTCGCAGCGGGTGTGGGGCCCGTTCTCCAGCGTGGTGACCTGCACGATCGGCTGGCGGCAGAGGATCACGCCCTTGATCACCCAGTAGAGCGATCCGCCTTCCATGAGTTCGTCGGCCCGTTTGGGGGTCTGGCGCGTGTGCACGATCGGCGGCGAGCCGCGCCCACGCTCCTTGCGCCCCCAGGCGGTCAGTTGCTCGAGGCGGTCCACGCCGACGCAGAGCTTCACCAGATGCAGACTTCATGGGGGCAAGGTAGCGGTCGCGGGGGGCGGGTCCAAGGGTGGTATCATCTTCTACTCCCCCGATTTCGGCAGAAAACGGGGGAGGTGTCGCGGAGCGACGGAGGGCGCGCGCCGGAAGTGCGGGGCTAAAACCTTCTGACGGTGTGTCTGTGGATAAATTTCCTGATCGTCGAGGCGCCGTACGCCCCCTCCGGTCCCCTGGGCCACCTCCCCCGAACGCTGCCGCTTTTCGGGGGAGGAGGAGTCAGGACGCCTCCACCTTGGCGAGCAACACGCCCTCGCTGACCTGATCGCCGACCTTGACCGGAAGTTCGATCACCACCCCATCGAACGGCGCCGTCAGCGCGTGTTCCATTTTCATCGCTTCGAGCACCACCAGAGGGCGGCCCTTTTCGACCTTGTCGCCGGGTTTGGCCTGGACGGCCACGATCTTGCCGGGCATGGGCGAACGCAGCGCGCCGTCGGACACCACGTCACCGGCCTCCGCGTAACCGGCGATCTCGCTTTCGCGCACTTCCAACGCCGCGCCATCGTCGAACAGCACCGCGCCCTCGTCGGTGCGGATGAAGTTGAGCGCTCGGCGTTCGCCGACCAGCACCTGCTCGTGCAATACAAGCGCCTCTTCCGTCTCGCCGTCGCGGTCGACCTGCCAGCGCCATTCGCCGGACGCGGTCGGACAGGCGGAGCCTCGTATGTCTTCACCGGCGAGTTCGACGTGGTGTTCGGTGCGCGCGGACGCGTTCAAACGGAATCCGTAGAGGCCGTCCGGTGTCGCCTGCCACGGGCTCAAACGGTCGCTCTCCGACGGCAGGCCCAACTCGGCCGCGGCGTCTTCAGCGGCGAGCGCGAGCGCGGCGACAGCGGCGTCCGACGACAGGTGCGTGGCGACCAGTTCGTTCAGCCGCGACGGGATGAAAGCGGTGTCGACGTCGCCTGCAACGAAATCCGGATGCGAGAGACAGCGCGCCAGGAACGCCGCATTGGTGCGCACGGGCCAGACTTCCACCGTGCGGCAGGCCGCCGCCAGGGTCGCGGCGGCCGCTTCACGCGTGTCACCGCGGGCGATCAGCTTGGCGATCATCGGGTCGTAGAACTGGCTGACCTCGCCGCCTTCCTCGACGCCGGTGTCGACGCGGATCTCGTCCTCCGGCAGGACGAAATGGTCGAGCGAGCCGATCGAGGGCAGGAAGCCGCGCGCCGGATCCTCGGCGTAGAGGCGCGCCTCCATGGCCCAACCTGAAATCTTGATCTCTGCTTGCTTCAGCGGCAGCGGCTCGCCTGCGGCGACGCGCAACTGCCATTCGACCAGATCCTGGCCGGTAATGGTTTCGGTGACCGGGTGCTCGACCTGCAGCCGCGTGTTCATTTCCATAAACCACACGCGGTCGGGCTTCAGCCCTTCCGACGCGTCGGCGATGAACTCCACCGTGCCGGCGCCGACGTAGCCGACCGCCTTGGCCGCACGCAGGGCCGCGTCGGTGACGGCCTTGCGGGTCGCTGCGTCCATGCCGGGCGCCGGCGCTTCCTCGATCACCTTCTGGTGGCGGCGTTGCAGCGAGCAGTCGCGTTCGAACAGGTGGACGACGTCGCCCTTGGTATCGCCGAACACCTGCACCTCGATGTGGCGCGGGCGGGTGACGTATTTTTCGATCAGCACGCGGTCGTCACCGAAAGCGGCCTTGGCCTCGCGCTGGGCCGATGCGAGGGCTGAGGCAAAATCACCGGCCGCGTCGACCCGCTTCATGCCCTTGCCGCCGCCGCCGGCCACCGCCTTGATCAGCACCGGATAGCCGACCTCGCCTGCGGCCGCAGCCAGGGTCTTTTCGCTCTGGTCGTCGCCGAGGTAGCCGGGGGTCACCGGCACGCCCGCCTCCATCATCAGCTTCTTGGCGGAGTTCTTCAGCCCCATGGCCCGGATCGCAGAGGGCGGCGGTCCGATCCAGACCAGGCCCGCCTTGGTCACCGCTTCGGCGAAAGCGGCGTTCTCGCTGAGGAAGCCGTAGCCCGGGTGGATGGCCTCGGCCCCAGTGGCCTTGGCGGCGGCCAGTACCTTCTCGGCGACCAGATAGCTCTCCCGCGCCGGTGCGGGCCCGATCAGGACGGCTTCGTCGGCCTCGCGGGCGTGCAGGGCTTCGGCGTCGGCCTCGGAATAGACGGCGATGGTGCGCAGACCCATCCGCTTGGCGGTGCGGAAGACCCGACGGGCGATTTCGCCGCGATTGGCGACCAGGACGGACTTGAACATCGCCGTCCCATAACGCGGCCGGGGTCCCTAGGCGATACCCTTCAGGCGCTAAGGGCTCGGTGACCTCAGTGTTCCAGGGCCGCCATGCTGGTCCAGATCAGGGCTGTGAACAGCGCCACAAAGCCCAGGACCGAAAACACCCACAGCAGAACCATCCGCAACAGCGTCCCGAAGATCGATGTCTTGTAGGCGCCGCGCATGTGGACGAACAGATGCACCGGCGCGGCGAAACTCAGCCAGCTCGCGACCTCGCTCAGCACGGTCACATTGAGCGCATCCAGCAGAAAGATCGTCGATAGCAGCAGGCCCTGGAACGACAGGGAGTGCATGGTGAAGATCAGGTGGTCGAACAGGTAGAACCGTCGCTGAAACACGAACAGCAGGCCCAGGATCAAGGCCGCGATCGGCAGCATGCCGATGGCCACCCAGTGGGCGCGCTCTTCCAGCAGCATGGTGAACTCGTGCCGGTTCTGCATCACCAGCTTGCCGTGCTCCTTCAACCATTTCCCGAAGGCCGAAGAGGGCGCGTCCTTGTCGTCGCCCAGGTTGACATTGACGTTGTCGTCGCCGGTCTTCGCATCGGCGCCGGCGTTCACCCGCGCCAGGGCGGCTTTCACGCTCTGCGCCGCCTTCGCGCGCGCCGCATCGGCGGTCGCCTTCTGTGCGGCCGTGGGCGGAACGGCGTTGAAGTTGACCGCCTGCTTGCCCGTGGCGCCCATGTTCACGCCCGCGGCGAAGAACAGCACCAGGATGACGATCAGGAACATGCGCAGCGGCGGGATCTGGAAGGCCCGCTTGCCGTCGAGATACTCCCGCGTCAGTCGGCCCGGCCGCAGGACGAGCTTCGGTATGGTCTGGAACAGCCGGCCGTCGAAATGGAAGAAGCTTTCGAACGCCTCGACGCCCAGATGCCAGATCGACCGCTCGAACTGTTCGGCCAGCTGGCCGCAGTTGTAGCAATAGGGCCCCTGCAGCGGCGTCTCGCAGTTGGGGCAGGGCGTGCCGACCGGGGCCAGAGTCTCATGCTTCTTGCGCCAGCGCAGCCAGCCGCCGATCGAAGCGCCGCCGAGAAGATCGAAATCACGAGCCACACGCGCCCCCAAGGCGAGTTCCGTTCACCAGACTTCTAGCATTTTGGCCACGACCTACGGAACCGGAATCCGGTTCGCCCGTCAGGCGCGCCAGATAACCTGCCTGACCTCAGTTTGTCATCCAGGACGGTTTGCGCTTGTCCAGGAAGGCGCGGACCCCCTCCTGCCCCTCGCCGCCGGCGCGCGTCTTGGCGATCAGGTGGGCAGTTTCCTGCATCAGGCCGTCGTCGATGGCGCGGCCGCGCACGGCGGCGACCAGACGCTTGGACTCGCGCATGGCCTGCGGCGCCGCGCTCATCGTCTCCTGCGCGATGCCCTGGGCCACAGCGCCGAGCGCGCGGGCGTCGGCGACCACCTCCTGCACCAGGCCGATCTTCTCGGCAAAGTCGGCGTCGAACACCCGGCCGGTGCAGAACAGGCTGCGCGCGCGGCGCGCGCCGATGGCCTCGATGACATAGGGTGAGATGGTCGCCGGGATCAGGCCGAGCTTCACCTCGGAGAAGGCGAATTTCGTCGCCTTGGTCGCAATCGTGATGTCGCACGCCGCCGCCAACCCGACGCCGCCGCCGAACGCGGAGCCGTCGACCAGGGCCACGGTCAGGACCGGAATGTCGTGCAGCGCCTTTAACATGCGCGCGAGCTGGAAGGCGTCGTCGCGGTTGTCGGCCTCGTCCCAGTCGATGCTGTCGCGCATCCACTCCAGGTCCGCCCCCGCGCAGAAACTGCCGCCCGCGCCGCGCACGAAGACCACCCGCACATGGTCGGCCCCGTGCAGCGTCTCGAACGCTTCGCGCAAGCCGCCGATAACCTCCTGGTTGAAGGCGTTCTTCTTCTGCGGCCGGTTGAGGATCACCGTAGCCACGCCCTCGGGCGTCGCCTTCGTCAGAACGGTGCCGGTTTCCGCGTCCGGCGCGGGGTCGTCCACCACCGGATCCGTGAAGGTGGGCTCGCCCGAGATTGGGTCGCCGGGGATGGTGGGATCGGACATGGGAAGCTCCTGGTCAGGGCGAACGCATAAACCAGCAGGGCGGTTCGCGCCAAGGACTCAAGCTCGGCCGCGCGGAGCCCCATATGGCGGGGATGGAGGTGCGACTGGCGAGACCGGGAGACGAGATGGCCGTGGCCCGGGTGCACGTGCGCTCGTGGCGAGCGGCCTATTGGGACCTGCTCGACCGCTCCATGCTGGCGAGGATGCGGCCGGAATCGCGGGCGCAGCGCTACACCTTCGCCACCCGTAGTCCGCAACAGCCGCGGACCCTGGTCGCCGAAGAGGACGGCGAGATCGTGGGCTTCGCCACCGTCTCGCCCTCGCATGATCCGGACGTACCGGGCTGGGGCGAACTGAACGCCCTCTACGTCGATCCCGACCTCTGGGGCGCGGGCGTCGGCCGGACCCTGATCGCGGCGGCGCGCGAGCGGCTGAAAGTTCAGGGCTTCCAGGACGCGGTGCTGTGGGTGCTCGAGGGCAACGCCAAGGCCGAACGCTTCTACCGCCGCGACGGCTGGATCTTCGACGACCTGCATCGGCGCGAGCGGATGTGGGGGATGTGGGTGGACGAGTTGCGTTATCGCCGCGCGTTGGACCTGCCGCCGGGGATTACGTCTTGAACACGCCGAACTGGGTAATGGCGTTGGAGGCGTTCACTCAGGGCAGCGCTTGCTGGGTCCTCGACGTCGCGCGGCTGAGCGCCGCGCAACCTCAAGGATGACGCCAATTTTTTGATGTTTTCGTCATCCTTGACGACGGGGAGCGGCAGCTCGCCGGCGTCGAGGACCCAGCAAGCGCGACGGCGCGGCGTGTAACGCGCCCTACATCCTGAACACGCCGAACTGCGTCTCCGGAATCGGTGCGTTCAGCGATGCGGAAAGCGCCAACCCCAACACATCGCGCGTCTGCGCCGGGTCGATCACGCCGTCGTCCCAGAGGCGCGCCGTCGCGTGGTACGGATGACCCTCGGTTTCGTAGCGGTCGCGGATGGGGGCCTTGAAGGCGTCCTCGTCGGCCTTGGACCAGGTCTCGCCCTTGGCTTCCAGACCGTCGCGCTTGACGGTCGCCAGCACGGACGCGGCCTGTTCGCCGCCCATCACTGAGATACGGCTGTTGGGCCAAGTGAACAGGAACCTCGGCGAATAGGCTCTGCCGCACATGCCGTAGTTGCCGGCGCCGAAGGAGCCGCCGATCAGGACGGTGAACTTGGGCACTTCGGCCGAGGCGACGGCGGTGACCATCTTGGCGCCGTCCTTGGCGATGCCGCCGGACTCGTACTTGCCGCCCACCATAAAGCCCGAGATGTTCTGCAGGAACACCAGCGGGATTTTGCGCTTGCAGGCCAGCTCGATGAAGTGCGCGGCCTTCAGCGCGCTTTCACCGAACAACACGCCGTTGTTGGCGAGGATGGCGACCGGATAACCCCAGATGCGCGCGAAGCCCGTCACCAGGGTCGAGCCGTAGAGCGGCTTGAACTCATCGAACTCGGAGCCGTCGACCACCCGCGCGATCACCTCGTGCACATCGTAGGGCGCGCGCACGTCTTGCGGCACGACGCCGTAGAGCTCTTGCGGATCGTAGGCCGGCGGGCGCGGCTCGCGCACGTCCATGTCAACGTGCTTCACGGTGTTCAGGTTGTTGACGATCTGGCGCACGATCGACAGCGCGTGTTCGTCGTTGGCGGCGACGTAGTCGACCACGCCCGACTTGCGCCCGTGCACCTCGGCGCCGCCGAGATCCTCGGCGGTGATCACCTCGCCGGTGGCGGCCTTCACCAGGGGCGGGCCGGCCAGGAATATGGTGCCCTGGTTGCGCACGATCACGGTTTCGTCGCTCATCGCCGGGACGTAGGCGCCGCCGGCGGTGCAGCTGCCCATCACACAGGCGATCTGCGGGATCGCCTTCGCGCTCATCCGCGCCTGGTTATAGAAGATGCGGCCGAAGTGCTCGCGGTCGGGGAAGACCTCGGCCTGGTGCGGCAGGTTCGCCCCGCCGCTGTCGACCAGATAGATGCACGGCAGGCGGTTCTGTTCGGCGATCTCTTGCGCGCGCAGGTGCTTCTTCACCGTCATCGGGAAATAGGCGCCGCCCTTCACCGTCGGGTCGTTGCAGACGATGACGCACTCGCGGCCGGACACGCGGCCGACGCCGGTGATGACGCCGGCGCCCGGGGCCTCGTCGTCGTACATGCCGCCGGCGGCGAGCTGGCTGAGCTCCAGGAACGGCGCGCCGGGATCGAGCAGGTTTTCCACCCGGTCGCGCGGCAACAGCTTGCCGCGGCCCACGTGCCGCTTGCGCGACGCCTCGGAGCCGCCGAGCGCGGTCCTGGCCGTGCGCGCGCGCAGGTCAGAGGCCAAGGCCTGATTGTGCCGCTGGTTGGCGAGGAAGGCTTCGGAACGGGGGTCGGCGGCGGACGTGAGCTTGGGCATGGCCCCCGGATTAGCGGGACCAAGGCGTGGGGGGAAGTGACTTTGGGTGAAGGCCGTTCAGGGGGCAGAGGCGCGCCAGGGTCTCGGCCGGCCAGGGCGTGCCTATGCCGCGGCGAGACAGGAACAGGTGTTCGACCAGGGTGGCCTGCTGCTCGATGTTGAGCGCGTCCCACGGTCGCTCACCGTGGAGGTGGTAGGCATAGGCCGCGCGGTCGTCGCCAGCCTTGAGCTTGGCGAAGAGCAGGTTCACCCCGGTCTGGGCCTGGTGGACGTGGGTCAGCTCGTGGACGAAGGTCGCCTGGGCGGCGAGCGGGGCGGCGGCGAAATCGGCGAGGGCCTCCTTGGCGGGATAGACCACCCAGTCCCGCCCGAACCACCGGCCGGCGACGAAGGCGCGGTTCCAGCCCGGCGGACAGGCGAGGATGCGGATCGGGGTGAGGTCCAGAGCGTCGCCGAACATTTCGCTCGCCAACCCACGCTCTCCGTTCGTGAGCGACCGCGTTGAACCGCTCCGCATCAGGGCCACAGCACCCTCACTCTCCGCTCATCCCGGCGAATGCCGGGACCCAGATTCTATGGCGCGTCGGTTTAGAAATTTTGACCCATGTCCATCCGCGAACGCAACGACAACCGTTTCGCGTCCCGCCTTACGATCTGGGTCCCGGCATTCGCCGGGATGAGCGGACGTTAAAAAGGCTACTGCTTCGCCGCCGGCTTCCTGAAGTCCACGTCGCTGTCCGCGATCAGCCACAGCAACGCGGCCCAGGCCGCCACGTTCTGGTGCAGTTGCGCCGGGTCGATCTTGTCGAAGGTGTCGTTCGGGGTGTGGTGCAGGTCGAAATAGCGCATGCCGTCCTGGGCGAGGCCGAAGGCGGGGACGCCCGCTTCGACGGTGGGACCGACGTCCTCGCCCGCGTCGCCGGCGGGGTCGGGCGACATCAGAACCCCGATCGGGTCGAGCACCCGGCGCGCCTGTTCGGCGAAGGGCGAACCCTGGACGCTCTTGGGCAGGCTGAGGGCGTAGATGCGGTCCGAGCCGAAGTCGCTCTCACCGGCAATCACGTGCTGGGCGATCTGGTCCTTGTGCGCGTTCAGATAGGCATAGCCGCCGAACGCGCCGCCGGGCGGGTTCGGTTGCGCCACTTCTTCGGAGCCGTAGAACACCACGCGGATGGTGCGGCGCGGGCGCACCGGCAGTTCCTGGATCAGCTTGGCGGCGGCGACGATGATCGCATCGCCCGTGCCGTCGTCGGTGGCGCCGGTGCCCTGGTCCCAGCTGTCCATGTGGGCGCCGATCAGGATCACTTCTTCCGGATGCTCGCGGCCGCGGATCTCGCCGATGATGTTCTGGCTGTGCGTGCCGGTCACATAGGTCGCGCCCGACATCAGGCGCACGCGCACCGGTTCGCCCAACGCCTCGAGCCGGTCGATCTGATCGGCGTCGGGAATGGTCAGGGAGAAGGCCGGGATCGGAACCTTGCCGTCGTCGCCGTAGCGCGTGGTGCCCGCGTGACCGACGCGGTTGTTGTCGGTGGCCGCCTGCCGCAGCATGAAGGCGATTGCGCCCTTCTTGGCCGCGACCAGCGGACCGGTGGTGCGGATGTGGCTGATCGGACCGTAGCCCGAGCCGTCCTGCATGCGCACCATCTTGCGATCGACCAGAACGATCTTACCCGCAAGCGAACCATCGGGGACGGCGGCCAGGGATTCGAGATCGGGGAAGACGACGACCTCGCCCTCGACGCCGCCCGGACCCGTGCCGGGCGCTTCGCCGAGCGAGATGGCGACCATCGGCTGCACGATGCCTTGGGCGGTGACCAGTTCGGCGTGGTCGGAGCCGCGCGACCAGCCGGTGACCGGGAACGGCTGGATCTGGACATTGTCGAAGCCGAGCGCGCGCAGCTTGTCGGCCGCCCAGGCCGCCGCCGCCTGCTCGTTCGGCGAACCCGCCGGGCGCGGGCCGAATCGGGTGGTCAGCTCGCGCACGAAATCGAGCGAGATGTCCTCACCCGCCATGGCGCGGTCGCGCAGCTTCACGGCGGTAGCTTCGAGCGGCAGCGACGCGGGGGCTGCGGCCGGCGCGGGCTTCTTGGGCGCGGCGACGGACGGGGCAGCGAGGACGCAGGCCGCGGCGGCGAGAAGGGTCAGGCGCGCGGAACGGGCGAGGATCGAGGACACGGAGGACTCCCGGATGAGGGTGAGGCTTGACCGTAGGGGCTCGTCCGGGCGAGCGCCAGCGGCGCGGGGCGAACGCCCGCTCCCGGCGCGCGAATGGCGCGACGGCCCAGCAAGCCTGCGGAAAGGTCCGGGAAATGCAACCGCCTCACGGTGACGCGCCTTCCGCAAACCGGCATGGTCCAGGCGATGCGCAGCCCCCGATTCCTTCAGCCGATCCTGAGCCGGCCCTCGTTCACGGCGGCCTTCCTGACCCTCGTCGTCGTCGCCGCGGCGACGCCCTGGGACTGGCGATGGTCGACGCGGGCGGTGACCGCCTGGGATGTCGCGATGCTCGTTTTCATCGCCATGGTCTTCCGCCTGATGAGCCGGACCGTGGACGCCCACGTCATGGCCCAGCGCGCGCGGCGCCTCGACGAAGGGCGCGGCGCGGTCCTGGTGATCAGCCTGCTGGGCGCCGTCGCCGCGATCGCGGCGGTGGTGGCGGAGATTTCCGCCAACAAGATCGACAAGGGCGCGTTCCTGTCGCTGCGCGTCGTCCTGATGGTCGCGACCGTGGCGCTGTCATGGTTCTTCGTTCAGATGGTCTTCGCCCTGCACTACGCGCACGACTACTATCTGCCGGCCCTGCCGCCACCGGCGACGCCGGACAATGTCACCGACGATTTTCCGCCGGACGAGACGCCGTATAAGCGCGCCAAGCTGCCCTATCGTGCGGGCCTGTGGTTTCCCGGCGGCGACCGGTCGCCGGACTACTGGGACTTTTTGCACTTCTCCATCGTCATCGGCGCGGCGGCGGCGACCGCGGACATCAACATCGAGTCCAAGGCGATCCGCCGGCTCGTCTCGGCCCATGTGATCATCGCCTTCGCCTTCAACGCGATGATCCTGGGCCTGACGATCAACCTCTGCGCGGGGTTGTTCTAGCGGCATACAAAATCCGCTCATCCCCGCGAAAGCGGGGACCCAGGTGTTTTAGCTGAGAGCAGTCCTGGCGATGTTTGGGAACAGGCGGACCCTTCGCCTGTGGCGGCAGTCGTGACAAAAAAGCCTGGGTCCCCGCTTTCGCGGGGATGAGCGGAGTGGGGACCGGCCTTCGTGCTTCCTACTTTTTCTTGTCGTCCGGCGCCGTATCGCCGGCGTTGTCGTCGGTGATGGTCGCCGTTGTCGGCGGGACCGGCTGGTGCATCTTGCCGGCGAGGGTCTCGATCGCCGAGCGCGTCGCCTCGTTCTGGGCGTGACGCGTCTTGACTGCGTCGGCCAGGGTGGTGTCCACCTTCTTCACCAGGTCCAGCAGGATCGAGTTCTGGTACTCGAGGTGCTGCAGGATGACCTCGACTTCTTTCTCGGCCTTGATGTTGATCTCGAGGTCGCTCTGCGCGCGCTTGTCCGATGCGCGGCCCTGAATGTTCTGCCCCACCATGATCAAGGGCATCAGCAGGATCTGAATGACGTTCGAGATGAACAGATAAAACACGAACGCCATGCCGGGGTCGAAGCGCAGCTTCGTCGGCGCCAGCAGGTTCCAGCCCAGCCAGATCACGGTCCAGCCCAGAATGATAAGGAAGAACCCCATCGTCCCGACCTTGTCGGTGATGATGCATGCCGCCTTGTCGAGCGCCGAGAGCGAGTCCTTGTGCGCCTTATGCGGGTTGGTCAGGGGCTTGCGGTTCTTGCGCACGTGCTCGAGCGAAGGCGGGGGAGCGGGATGGGCGTCGGCCATGGCGGTCCTCATCTGGTCGAGGGGAGCTTAGCCGAGTTCGCGCGGCCCCCAGAGGGGCCGGTGGAATTTCCTTCCCCCGCCTCAGCGGCCGGGCCTAACGGCGCCCGACCCGGGTCGGTTCTCAGCGTACCGGGCGCCCGAGATGGGTCCGCAGGCGAGACTTCAGGAACGCGCCGTCGCGAGTCGGCAGGGCTCTCGGCTTCTCGTCGCCGGCGATCCGCACGATGACGAAACGCGGGCCGTCCGCAACAGACCCCATCGCCTTACGCGCCGCCTCCAGGCCGGCTTCCGTGTCGATGTCGAGAACCTGGCGAAAGCCGACCGCACGCGCGACCGCCGCGAGATCGACGCCGAGGCCGCTATGACTGAGTTGGCCGCCCGTCTCGCCGAAGCGACCGTTGTCCAGCACCACGACCGTCAGGTTGGCCGGCGCGCTCACCGCGATCGTCGCCAGGCCGCCGAGGCCCATGAGTTGTTCGCCGTCCCCGGTCAAAACACTGACGGGCCGGTCGGGTTGAGCGAGCGCGAGTCCGAGCCCGACCAAGGCCGCGCCGCCCATGGCGCCCCAAAGATAGAAATTCCCATCATGATCGCCGGCCGCATAGACATCGTAGGTCGGCGCGCCCAGGCCGGCGACCACCAGCATGTCACCACGGTCCGCCAACAAGGCCCTGACTGCGTCGCGCCGATCCAGACTGGGTTTCGCCCGATCCGACCTCACCATGTCTTTCGCCCCAACAGACGCTGCGAAAGCAGCACCGCGATCGCCTGCTCGCTTTCGAAAGCCATGGCCGCAGCCGCGGACATCGTCTCGGCCAGGTCTTCCAGCCGCTCCACGCGCATCACGCGCACGCCCATGATCTGAAACGCCTCCGGCGTCGCGCGTCCCATCGGGACTTGCCACGGATTGAATTCGGCCCACTCGCCCCGCATGGTGACGATGGTCAAAAACGGCATCCGGCAACTGGCGATCAGCGACAACATGTTGACGCAGTTGCCGACGCCGCTCGATTGCATGAGCAGCGCCGATCGTTCGCCGCCGAGCCAGGCGCCGGCGGCGACCGCGACGCCTTCCTCCTCGGTGGTCAGCACCGTGGCCTTGATGGTCTTGGCCGCACGCACCAGGTCGATCAGCCGCGCGTGTCCCGCGTCGGGCACATAGGTGACCTGACGAACATCGGCGGCGATGAGCGCGTCGTAGGTGATCCGCGCCCAGGGCGAAGCAACGTCCGCCGCCTCTTGGGGGATATCCGCAGGTGCAGACGCCATGGTTTTAGCTATCCCTCAGAGTCGCGCGGCTCGACAACCGGCGCCGGTCGACCCTAGGACGGGCGCGTGGAATTTCCGACTCCCCTCCTCCGCGGCCGCCTGGTCCAGCGCTACAAGCGGTTCTTCGCCGACGTCGACCTGGACGAGGGCGGGATCGTCACCGCCCACTGCCCCAATCCCGGCGCCATGCTGGGCCTGAAGGAACCCGGCCTGACTGCCTGGGTCTCCCGGCCTCCGGACCCCAAACGCAAGCTGCAGTACACGTTGGAACTGCTGGACGCTGACGGCGGGCTGGTGGGGATCAACACCCTGCTGCCTAACCGCATAGCCGCCGAAGCGATCGCTGAGGGCCGCATCCCGGAGCTGGCCGGCTATCCCAACCTGCGGCGCGAGGTGAAGTACGCCGGCGACAGCCGCATCGACATTCTGCTGGACGACCCGGCCCGGCCGCCCTGCTGGGTCGAGGTGAAGAACTGTCACCTGTTGCGCCGGCCGGGTCTGGCCGAATTCCCCGACTGCCGGACCGAGCGCGGGGTCAAGCATCTGAAGGCCCTGGAACGGATGGCGGCCGAGGGCCACCGGGCGGTCATGCTGTTCGTGATCCAGCGCATGGACACCGACCGCTTCGACACCGCCGACGACATCGACAAGGCCTATGGGCCGGCCCTTAGGGAAGCGGCAACCCGGGGGGTGGAAGTTCTGTGCTATGGTTGCCATCTGAGCCCGCAGGCCATCCGTCTCGACCGCCGAATCCCCTGGCGCGCGGCGGAGGCCCGGGAAACCTGAGAAGCCAAGCGTCGCCATGATGACCCTCGAAGCCGTCCAAGACACCGTCGTCCGTTCCGAGCGGATCAAGCTGCATACGCCCGAAGACTTCGAGGGCATGCGCCGCGCCGGCCGTCTGGCGGCGGAGTGCCTGGACCTGCTCACGCCACTGGTCGTCCCCGGGGTGGTGACCGACGAGATCGACCGGGTGGCGCGCGAATTCATTCTCGATAACGGCGCCCTGCCCGCGTGCCTGTTCTATCGCGGCTACGCCAAGACGGTCTGCATCTCGACCAACCACGTCGTCTGTCACGGCATCCCCGGCGAGAAGCCGCTGCGCGAAGGCGACATCGCCAACATCGACGTCACCGTCATCGTCGACGGCTGGCACGGCGACACCAGCCGCATGTATCCGGTCGGCGAGATCTCGTCGCGCGCGCGGCGCCTGATCGAGGTGACCTACGACGCGCTCGATCTCGGGCCTCGCGGAAGTGAAGCCCGGCGCGCACTTCGGCGACATCGGCGAAGCGATCCAGAAATATGTCGAGGCGCAGCGTTGCTCGGTGGTGCACGACTTCTGCGGCCACGGCCTGGGCCGGGTGTTCCACGACAGCCCCAACGTGCTCCACTTCGGCCGCCGCGGCGCGGGCGAAACGCTGAAGCCCGGCATGTTCTTCACCATCGAGCCGATGGTGAACCTCGGCAAATCGCAGGTGAAGGTGCTGAACGACGGCTGGACCGCGGTGACGCGCGACAAGTCGCTGTCGGCCCAATGCGAACATTCGGTCGGCGTGACCGAGACCGGCATCGAGATCTTCACCCAGTCGCCGAAGGGCCTGTACCGGCCGACGTTCGACTGAGTCGCCTATCGGCCGCGCCGCCGAATCCCATGAAGATCGGTGCGACAGGGGGACCCGAACCTTGAGCGACGTCGACGTCAGCGACCTTGTCGAACAGGCCAGCGCCTACGGCTTTGACGACACCATCCAGCGGCTGATCAAGGCGGTCGAAGCCGCGGGCATGACCGTGCTGGCGCGCATCGACCACGCCGCTGGCGCGCGGCACATCGGCATGGCCATGCCCTCGACCATCGTCATGCTCTACGGCCACCCGCGCGGCGGCACGCCGATTATGCAGGCTGCCCCGCACGCCGCGCTCGACCTGCCGCTCCGGGCGCTGATCCGCGAGACCCAGGACGGCAAGGTGATGGTCGCCTACCACCCGATCGCCGCCGCCCTGCGCCGCGACGGGGTCCCCGAGGACCTGGCCAAGCGGCCTGGAGCCCGCCCAGAAGCTGATTCTCGAAGCGATCCGCTAGGGCTTGGCGACCGCGCGGTTCCGGTATAGGAACATACCAGGAACATTGTCGAGGGGCTCGCCGGGGTGGACGACGCGGCCGTCAGGTTCGAACTCGAGGCGCGGCCGCACCATGACGGCCACCGCGAACGCCTGCGGGAGCGGGCGCTGAAGGGCGGGGTTGAGGCCCTGCCCGACTATGAACTGCTCGAACTCGTGCTGTTCCGCTGCATCCCGCGGCGGGACGTGAAGCCCCTGGCCAAGAAGCTGCTGGAACGCTTCGGGTCGCTGGACGCCGCGCTGTCGGCGCCGGTGGAGGCGTTGCTACAGGTCAGGACCGTGGACGCAGCCGGACGCAGGCTCGCGCTCACGCCCGAGTCGGCGCTCGACCTGCGGCTGGTGCACGAGGCGGCGCGGCGGATCGGGCTCGAAACCCTGCAGAAGCGGCCGGTCATCTCCTCCTGGTCGGCGCTGCAGGCCTATGTGCGGGTGACTCTGGCGCACGAGCCGCGCGAGCGGTTCCACGTGCTGTTCCTCGACCGCAAGAACCAGTTGATCGCCGACGAGACCCTGAGCGAGGGCACCGTCGACCACGCGCCGGTCTATCCGCGCGAAGTCGTGCGCCGCGCGCTGGAGTTCGGCTCGAGCGCCCTGATCCTGGTGCACAACCATCCTTCCGGCGATCCGACCCCGTCGAGCGCCGACGTGGAAATGACCCGCCAGATCGTCGAAGCCGCCAAGGCACTGAACATCACCGTGCACGATCACCTGGTGGTGGGCCGCGACGGCACGGCGAGCCTGAAGGCGCTGGCGTTGATGTGAGAAAAGAAAACCGCAGAGATCGCGGAGGAAGAAACCGCAGAGATCGCAGAGATGGTGGACGCGACCGGGCAGAGCCTCAGGCTGCGACGCGCTTCAACGTCGCGCCTGCTGGGTCCTCGATGACGCCAATCATAAAATGTCTTCGTCATCCTTGCCGTCGTGCGGCGCTCAGCCGCGCGGCGGCGAGGACCCAGCAAGCGCGACGAGAACGAATCCGTTTTGCGGATTGCCAACGATCTCTGCGGTAAATCTTTTATTTTGGCGAAGTTGGCGGCGTTGATGCAGCGGGTGGCAAGGTCGAAGCGGCCGGCGCCGGCTTCGCGGAGGCGTCGGGGAGCTTGGCTACGCCTGAGGCGACCAGCGCCACCAGCAGGCAGGCCAGCGACAGGGCTGCGGCCGTGGGCGCGGCGCCGGCTTTCTTGAAGGCTTCGGCCAGGTTGCCGGAAGACTTGAGCGTGTCGCCCAGATCGATGCTTGCGACAGCGGCCTTGTTTTCGCCGCCCGGCGCCGCCTTCACGTGATGGGTCATGGTCACGTGGTGCACCAGCTTTTCGATCATCGGCAGGTCGTGCAGATAGGTCAGGGCCAGGAACAGCAGCCAGTTCAATCCGCTGAGCGCCAGCGCGAAATAGGTCACGGCCGTCGGCAGGGTCATCATAGCCTCTCAGTGCTTGATCAGGCCCAGGCGCTTGCCGATCATGCGATCGACGGTGCGCTTGGGCAGGTTGTTGAGCATCCAGTTGCGCAGCGGTTCGGGTGTTACGGTGTAGCGCACCTTGGGCTGCGCCAAGGTCAGCGCCTTCAGCACCACGCGGCCGATCTTTTCCGGCGGCAGTCCCTGCGCGCCGCGGCCCAGCATGAAGGCCCGCACTTTCTCAAGCGCCGGGGCGTAGGGCGTATCGGCGTAGGGCGACACGTCGTTGTCGGCCGAAGCCTTGGACCAGATCGGCGTCGCCACCGCGCCGGGGCCTATGACGATCACGTCGATGCCGAACAGCATGAGCTCGCGGCGCAGGCTCTCGGACAGGCCTTCAAGGGCGAACTTGGACGCATTGTAGGGCGACAGGAAGGGGTTGGCGCTGGTGCCGCCGACCGACGAAATGTTGACGATGCGCCCGGGCGCACCCTTAAGGCTCGTGTCGGCGCCGAGCAGCGGCGCAAACGCCTGGGTCACCGCGACCACGCCCAGGACGTTGATCTCCATCTGGCGGCGAAATTCCTCAAGCGGAATCTCGAGCAGCGGCCCCGCCACCGCGACGCCGGCGTTGTTCACCAGTCCTGCGAGCGTGCGGCCGTTAAGCGCCTGGCGCACCTGATCGGCCGCGGCCTTCACCGGCGCCGGATCGGTGACGTCGAAGGTGAGGGGCGTGAATGCGGCGCCGAACTCTTTCGACAGACGCTGGGCGTCCTCGGCCTTGCGCACGCTGCCGAAGACGTGGAAGCCTTTGCGCACGAGCACCTTGGCGCAGCCCCAGCCGATACCGGTGGACGCGCCGGTGACGACGACCGATTTCGGCGTCATCCTTTGCCGGCGCGCATCGAACCCGCGATGGCCGTCACCACCGGTCCCCACTGGGCGCCTTCTGTCGACGGATAGGTCATACGGAAGGCGGTCACCAACCCCTTGTTGATGAGCTCCTTCTCGTAGAGCACACCGGTCGCCGTGTTGCACGACACCGCCACCAGGGTTGCGCGCGCGACCCGGTAGCTGGCGCGATGACCCGGGCAGTCGGCCTGGATTTCGTCGGCGAGCTGGGTGGGCGTCATGGTCTGTCCGGCGTAGTTCGCCCAGACCCGGAACTCGACACCGGCGTAGCGCGAGTGGAAAACGCGGCCGTCGCCGCTGGCGCTCTCCGGCTCGGGCGTGAACACCCCGTAGGGGTACTGGATGGAATAGCCGTACCGGGCGTTGACGTAGGTGACCATCGTGCCGTCGATGACGGCAAGGGCGGGCGTGGCCGCGACCATGGCGACCAGGCTGAGAACGGCGCCGATTGGCGCAGGACGGATGTGGGTCATGAGCGCCGGTTTAGCACAACCTTAGCGGCTGCGACAGTGCGCCGCGCCGCCCCGGTCCGGCAAACCCGGGTCAGGTGACCGCGACGTACGGCAGACGGCTGAACTCACGGAAGGAGATCAGGCGCGTCGACGCCTCGTCCCAGAGCGCGAGGCGCATGCACTGCAGGCTCTGCCACAGGGTCACCCGGCTCACTGCCCTGAGGTCCGGATGGTCTCTCAGCACCTCGGGCAGGCGGTAGTAGGGAATGCGGCTGTTCACGTGGTGCACGTGGTGGACGCCGATGTTGGCGGTGAACCAACGCAACAGCCACGGCAGGTCGTAGTGCGAACTGCCGTGCAGGGCGGCCTCCTGCAGGTTCCAGTCGCCGTCGCGCGAAAACGACGTCGTCTCGAACTGGTGTTGAATAAAGAACAGCCAGACGCCCGCGCCCGAGGCCATCAACAGAATGGGCAGGTGAACGGCAAAGAAGGCGCCGATGCCGGTCCCCCACATGGTCAGGGCGGCGGCGCCGAAAATCGCGGCGTTGGTGGCCATGGCGCTGAGCCAGGGCTTCCAGCCCTGTTTCATCATGCCGATGGGCAGCCGGTGCTGGAGCAGGAACAGATAGGCCGGCCCGAGCAGGAACAGCACCGCCGGGTTGCGATAGACCCGATACAGGAACCGCCCCCAGGGCGTCTGCCGCCGATACTCGGCCACCGTCATCATCTCCACCGCGCCGAGGCCGCGCCGGTCGAGGTTGCCCGAAGCGCCATGGTGAATGGCGTGGGTGCGCCGCCAGTAATCGTAGGGCGTGAGCGTCAGCACCCCGATGGCGCGGCCGATCCAGTCGTTGGCCAGGCGGTTCTTGAACAGGGCGCCGTGGCCGCAGTCGTGCTGGATCATGAACAGCCGCACCAGGAACCCGGCCGCCGGGACGGTGAGAATCAGGCCCCACCACCAGCCGTGGTCGAAGGCGAGCCAGGCCAGGGCCCAGAGCGCGAAGAACGGAACCGCGGTGATGACGATCTCGACCACGCTGCGCACCGGCTTGGGATCGCGGTAGGCGGCAAGGGCCCGGACCAGACGGCCGGCGTCGAGGGGATTGTGCAAGGAAACTCCCGATCTGGGCTCAACTTGAGCACGGGGGCGTGATTCGCCCATCCATAATGCCCAAGTGGTGATGAACGTATCGGTAAGTCAGGGGCGCGACCAGACGGCGCAGGCTGATAATGAGGCGCTTCGCTCCAGGCGCGGCGGGGCGATGGCGTTGCAGAGGTCGCGTGCCTATCCTGGATTGCACCTTCGCGTGCTTCGATCGAGGACAATGTCATGCATCATTCCCGTCTTTGCGCCGTCCTGATCGATTGCAAAACCGAGGACGTGGACGACGCCGCTCGCTTCTGGGGCGAGGCGCTGGGCCGGCCCGTGGACCGCGACCATGCCGGCTCCCGCGGCGCCTATCTGATGCTGAGCGACCAGGCCGATGAGCCCATCGTGCAGATCCAGCGCGTCGATCACGACAGCCGCGTCCACCTCGACATCGAGACCGATGACATCCCCGCGGAAGTGGCGCGCCTGGAGGCGCTCGGCGCCACCGTGGTGAATTGCCTCGAGCGATGGGTGGTGATGGCGGCGCCCACAGGTCAACGCTTCTGCGTCGTGCGGGTCCAGCGTCCCGGCTTTCCGAAAAACGCCGCGCGGTGGGACTAGAGCGCGTTGCGCAAAAGTGGGACCCGGTTTTGCGGTTACAACGCGCGCCAACTTTTGAGTCCGCGCACTCGGAGCGGACGATCCGCGCGCGAAGATCAGGCCGTCTGTCCGACCTCCGCCAGGCCGGCGCGTTCCCATTCCAAAAAGTCGGGCTCGGCCAGCAGCGCAGCGCAATAGGCGCCCGCCTCGCCGGTGTCGCCGTAGTCCGACAGAGCGATCCCGTAGCTGCGGAAGCGGCCGGCGATCGGCGTGAAGAAGGCGTCGGCGACCGACCATGTCCCGCACAGATAGGGCCCCAGGGCGGCGAATCGGCGGCGGCCCTCGGCGAACAGCTGAACCAGGCGGCGCACGTCCTTGGCGGTGGCTTCCGAGATGTCGAGATTACTGCGCAGCGCCAGGTTCATCGGACACTCGCCGCGCAGGCTCGGGAAGCCCGAGTGCATCTCGCAGGTGACCGAGCGGGCATAGTCGCGCGCCGCCTGGTCCGCGGGCCACAACCCCGCCTGCGGGGTCTTCTCGGCGATGTGCACGGCGATGGCGAGCGAATCCCAGACCGCATGGCCGTCGTTGGTGCGCAGGGCCGGCACCTTGGCGGTGGGCGAATATTTCAGGATCTCGGCGGCGGTCGTCTCGGTGTCCAGCCGGATCAGGGTTTCGGTGAACGGCAGGCCGGCCCGCTTCAGCACCAGCCAGGGCCGGAGCGACCAGGATGACTTGTTCTTGTCGCCGATGATCAGTTCCATCTTCCACCTGTGTGGGGCTTGCGGGTTGGGGCGCTGCGTCCTGTAGCGGCGGGCCAAGACATCGGTCAATCCGTCTCCTTCGCCCCTTGCGCATCGTCTTCAGCCGACGCATCTTATAGGTGAGGCTAGGGCTTTGCGCCCGCTTCATCCTGGACAACACGCCGCTGCCTGAGGGCCGCGGCCCCTAGCGGCGGCTCCCGACAACAAAAGGAGCGCACACTTGACGCTGACCGACAGATTTCCCGAGGCCCTCGTCCTGGCGGACGGCCTGCACCGGCGCCAGACCCGCAAGGGCAACGCCACGCCCTATGTGGCCCATCTGCTTGCGGTCGCCGCGACCGTGCTCGAGTGGGGCGGAGACGAGGACACCGCGATCGCCGCGCTTCTGCACGATGCGGTCGAGGACCAGGGCGGACTCGAGACCGCGGAGCTGATCCGCGCGCGCTTCGGCGACCGGGTCGCCGACATCGTGCTTGCGTGCACCGACAGCACGAGCGCCGATCCCGCGAACAAGCCGTCCTGGGAAGAGCGCAAACAGCATCACATCGAAACGCTGCGAACCGCCGGCCGCGAGGTGGCCCTGGTCACCGCCGCCGACAAACTTCACAACCTGAACTCCATGCTGCGCGACATCGACCGGGAAGGCCCAGGAACGCTGACGCGGTTCAAGCGGCCCGACCGTCTGGTCTGGTACTACCGATCGGTGGCCGACGCGCTGGAGGGCCATGCCGGCGCAGCGCCGGTCGCAGACCTGCGGGCCGGAGTTCGGACGTTGGAAGATCGCATCGGGACCCATGTTTTCAACCGTCCCTAGCCGGCCCGCGCGCCGCCGGGTTGTTTTCGGTGGCGCGAACGCTCGGCCTCAGGCTAGCCTGAGGCCGTCGGCTGGGAGGACGCGATGAGCGAACCGGAAACGGCGGGACCTCCCGGATCGGGGCTGGGCGCTGGGTACAAGACTTACGCGCTGGTGATCCTGGTTGCGGTCTATACCTCGAACTTCATCGACCGGCAGATCATCGGCACGCTCGGCCAGGCCATCAAGGTCGACCTGAAGCTGACCGACCTCCAACTCGGCGCGCTGTCGGGTGTCGCGTTCGCGATCCTCTATTCGCTGCTCGGCGTGCCGATCGCGCGCATCGCCGAGCGCCGCAGTCGCACCACCATCATCGCCATCTCAATCGCGCTGTGGTCGGGCTTCACCGCCGGATGCGGTCTGGCGACCACCTTCCTGCAACTGTTCCTCACCCGCGTTGGCGTCGGCATCGGCGAGGCGGGCTGTTCGCCGCCGGCGCAGTCGCTGATCAGCGACTATTTCTCGCCGCGCTCGCGCTCGACGGCGCTCGGAATCTATTCGCTGGGCATTCCGCTGGGATCGCTGTTCGGCGCCCTGCTCGGCGGCAAGATCGCCCAGCTGTGGGGCTGGCGCGACGCCTTCTTCATCGTCGGCCTGCCGGGCCTGATCCTGGCGATCATCATCAAGCTGACCCTGAAGGAGCCGCCCCGCGGCGCCTATGACACGGTGGCCAGCGACGGACCCACGCCGTCGTTCGGCGCGGTGCTGAAAAAACTGTTCGCGGCGAAATCGTTTCCGAACCTGGCGGCCGGCGCCACGCTCGGCTCGATGGCCGGCTACGGCATCGCCTTCTTCGCCGTGCCGTTTCTGTTGCGCGGACCGTTCCATCTCGACATCGCCCAGGCCGGCGCGGCCTACGGCATCGTCGGCGGATTGGCGGCCGCGGTGGGCGTTTTCCTGGGAGGCGCCCTCACCGACCTGATCGGCAAGATGAGCCGCACTGGCTATGCCGTGATCCCGGGGCTCGGGTTTCTGGCCTGTTCGCCGCTCTATGTCTGGGCGTTTCAGCAGGGCGATCTCGCCACCCTCGCTTCGTTCATCATCGCGCCGCTGATCCTGCAGTATCTCTATCTCGGCCCGACCTTTGCGCTGACCCACAACTTCGTCGAGCCGCGCATGCGCGCGACGGCGACGGCGCTCCTGTTCCTGCCGATCAACCTGATCGGCCTCGGCGTCGGACCGCCGCTGGTGGGCTGGCTCAGCGATGTCATTGCACAACGCCATTTCACCCACGATGGATCGTTCAAGCTGCTCTGTCCCGGGGGTCATGCTGCCAAGGGCGCCGACGCGGCGCTCGCCGCGGCCTGTCACGCCGCCTCGTTCGACGGGGTGAAGTGGGCGATCATCCTGGTGGCGGGCGTGGTCTTTGCCTGGGCGGGTCTGCACTACCTGCTGGCGGCGCGAACGGTGAAGCGAGACCTTGCGGCCGCCGCCGAAGGAGGCTGATGAGGACGCCTAGTCGCCCATGATCGGCACGCCTTTGCAGGTGATGGTCGTCACCGGCGTGCAATCGCGCTTGTCAACGCATTCGGCCTTCTCGATCGCGGGCGCCGTGGTCCAGGCAACGAAGCTGCCGGCGAAACCCTGTTTGCGGCACCAGGCGTCGCCGAGGTCCTCGTCGCAGAGGCGCTTGCCGTCCAGCACCGAGCACCGGCGCATGGCGCCCTGATCGGCTTCGGGCGCGCGGATCGTCGTCTGCAGCGCCGGAAAATGCGCCTGGGCGTCGTCGGGCGCGTCGGGATAGGGCGGGGTGCGGGCCAATGTCAGCAGGGCCACTGCCAGGCCGAGGGTGAGGAATGCCTTCATGCGCCGACTGTCGCCGCTTCCGCTCGGTTGGGCAATTGAGGCCCCAGGCGGCTTGACTCCCGGCCCCGCCCGTCCGAAAGGCGCGCCATGATCCCCCGCTATTCCCGCCCCGAAGCTGCGGCCGTCTGGTCGCCGCAGACCAAGTACGCGATCTGGTTCGAGATCGAGGCCCACGCCGCCACCAAGATGGCCGAGCTGGGGACCATCCCCAAAGAGGCCGCGGAAGCGATCTGGGCCAAGGGCAAGGACGCCAAATTCGACGCCGACCGCATCGACGCCATCGAGCGCGAGGTGAAGCACGACGTCATCGCCTTCCTGACCCACGTGTCGGAGATCGTCGGGCCGGAGGCGCGGTTCCTGCACCAGGGCATGACCTCGTCCGACGTGCTCGACACCTGTCTGGCGGTGCAGTTGAAGCGCTCGGCCGCCCTCCTGATCGAGGGCGTGGACAAGGTGCTGGGCGCGCTGAAGCGGCGCGCGTTCGAATATAAGATGACGCCGACCGTCGGCCGCAGCCACGGCATCCACGCGGAGCCGACGACCTTCGGCCTGAAACTCGCCGGGTACTATGCCGAGTTCGTGCGCGCCCGCGCGCGCCTTGTGACCGCGCGTGAGGAGATCGCCACCTGCGCCATCTCCGGCTCCGTCGGCACCTTCGCCCACGTCGATCCCCGCGTGGAGGCATACGTCGCCGAAAAGATGGGCCTGAGGGTCGAGCCGGTCTCGACCCAGGTGATCCCGCGCGATCGTCACGCCGCCTATTTCGCAGCCCTGGCCGTTGTCGCCTCGTCGGTCGAGCGCCTGGCGGTGGAAATCCGCCACCTGCAGCGCACTGAGGTGCTGGAGGCGGAAGAGCCGTTCGATCCGGGCCAGAAGGGCTCGTCCTCCATGCCGCACAAGCGCAACCCGATCCTGACCGAGAACCTGACCGGTCTCGCGCGGCTGGTGCGCTCCGCCGTGATCCCCGCGCTGGAAGACGTGGCGCTCTGGCACGAACGCGACATCTCGCACTCGTCGGTGGAACGCGGCATCGGGCCCGACGCGACGGTGCACCTCGACTTCGCCCTGCGCCGCCTTGCGATGGTGATGGAACGGCTGGTGGTCTATCCCGAAAACATGGCGAAGAACATGGATCGCCTCGGCGGTCTGGTGAACAGCCAGCGCGTCATGCTCGCGCTCACCCAGAAGGGCGTCGCGCGCGAAACGGCCTATGCGGCGGTGCAACGCAACGCGATGTCGGTCTGGCGCGGCGAAGGCAATTTCCGCGACCTGCTGAAGGCCGACCCCGAAGTGGGTGACAAGCTGACCGACGCCGAACTGGAAGCGCTGTTCGACATCGGCCACCACACCAAGCACGTGGACACGATTTTCACGCGGGTATTTGGGGCCTGACCCTCGCCGGCCCGTAAGGTTCTTGACAGAAAGCGCCGGCGGGGGCCTCCTTGGAGTTGGTCGGGGGACCATGATCTGAGGGAGACATTGCCATGCGCAAGTCTGTCAGTGTGTTAGCCCTGTCGCTTATACTTGCCGGATTTAGCGTCGCCGCCACGCCCACGAGCGCCCTGGTGGTCAACGGCAAGCTCGACGAACCCACCTACCAGTCGCTCAACCGATCGCTTCCCTTGACCGAGCGGCGCATCAACGCCGCCGACAAGGAGCGCACCGGCCTGATTGCCGCTGTCCGGGCGCGCGACATTACACAAGTCCGCGCGGCCCTGATCCGCAACGGTGTCAGTGCACGCGATCTCGAAGGCCTGGAAATTCGCGTTCAGGATTCGAGCAAGCACTCGGAAGCGAAGTCGACCACGAACGACTGCTTCATGGACATCATCCGAATTCGGCTCATCGACCACATCTACCTGGTGGTCTCGATCAACTAGGCCCTTCGCGGCCGGCCTTCGGGTCGGCCGCGTTCAGCCTTCGCTCTTCAGCTGTTCGCGAGACTGGGCGAGAAACTCGTCCATCTTCTGGCGGATTTCGCTTTCGCGCACTTCCGCCTTGGCGGCGGTCAGGTCCTGCACCAGTTTGCGGACCACGTCCTCGGACTCGGAGTGGTCAAAGTCCGAGCGGATGATCGCCCGCGCATAGTCTTCGCGGTGCTCGCCTTCGAGACCCATCTTTTCGGCCGCCCACAGGCCGATCATCCGGTTGCGCCGGGCGATGGCCTTGAACTCGAGTTCCTGGTCGTGGGCGAACTTGCCCTCGAAGCCTTTTTCACGATCGTCGAAACTGGACACGGGGTGCTCCGTCGAGGCCGGACCTCTACAACCCCGCCCGCCGGTCACGCAACGCCGGATCGAATAGAAACTGAGGAAAATCAGGAACTCGCGGCGGCCGGCCGGGGTGCGGGATGCAACGCCTTGCCTTGCTTGAAGAAACCGCCGCTCTAGCCGGCTCTGCGGTTCCTGCCGAAGGGCCACATGCTTTCGAACACGCCATCGCGCAGCACCAGGGCGTGGAGCAGCGCCGCCGCCGCGTGCAGGCCGATGAGGCCTGCCAGCGCCCAAGCGCCCCATTCGTGCAGCCCATGGAAGAGATGAACGAGCGTCCGGTCGCGACCGACCAGGACGGGCACGCGCCACAGCCAAAGGTCGAAGGCCCTCCCCCGGTACAGGCTCTGGGCGAGGCCGGTCAGGGGCTGGACCAGGAGCAGGCCATAGAGGCCGTACTCGCTGAGCTGCGCCGCCAGGCGCTGAATCCGGGGCATGGAGTCGGGAAACGGCGGAAACCGTGCGGCGGTCAGCCGCCAGCCCAGCCGGGCCACGGTCAGGGTCCAGAGCGCAACGCCGGCCGAGCGATGCACGGTCAGGATCCGTCTGGCGCTCTCCGCGTCCTGCGCCTGGGTCATCATCCAGGCCACCAGGAAAAGCGTCGCCACCAGCAGCACCGTGGTCCAGTGCGCAAGGATGGTCACGACATCGAATGGAGGTCGTTTCACTGGAGCGCGATCTTTTTCAGTTGGATGAGGGGAAGCGGGCCCACGGGCCGCCTCAGCCCGGCTTCACCACCACCGTTCCGGTCATGTGCGGGTGGATGGAGCAGAAATAGCCATAGGTCCCCGGCGTGGTGAAGGTGAAGGAGAACCTGTCGTCGGTGTCGAGCGGCTTGGAGCGGAAGGTCTTGTGATCGTCGGCGACCACCGTGTGCGGCGTGTCGTCGTTGTTCACCCAGGTGACCGTCGTGCCCACCGGCACTGTGATGGTCTGGGCGTCGAAGGTGAAGTTGTCGATCTTCACCGTCACCGGCGCCGGCGCGGCGACGGCGGCCGAGAGCGGCGCGAAGGCGAGCATCAGGACCGCGGCGGCCACGCGGACGCGGCCGAGAAATTGAACGTGCATGGAGGTCTTTCGGGTTGAAGGGAGGATCAGGCGAGGGTCGTATCGACGAGCGCGAGCGGTCCGCGACCACGCGCCACGCGCGCCGTGCGTATGCCGAGCGTGGAGCGCAGTTGCTCGGCAGGCACCTTCATCGGACCCGGCGCGGGCGCCGTCCCGGGAGCGGGTTGCGGAAACGCGGTGGAACGCGCGGTGTGGAAGGTGATGTTGCCCTCCACCTTCTGCAGCACCTGGTGGATATGGCCGTTCAGCACGGTCACCGACCCGAAGCGGCGCAGCAGCGCCAGCGCCTGGTCGCTGTCGTCCACGCCCCAGCCCCAGGGCTGGTAGACCGTCCACAAGGGCACATGGGTGAAGACCACGATCGGCTGGCTCGACGCACGCCCGGCGAGATCGGCCTTCAGCCAGGCGATCTGATCAGGCCCGAGATGGCCCATGCCGCCGGCCTGCAGGTCCTTCACGGTGATCAGGCCGACGAAGTGCACACCGCTATGGTCAAAGCTGTACCAGCCGTCGCCTTGCGTGCCTTTTCCATACCGCGTGAGAAATGCCTTGCCGCCGCCCTCGTCGAGCATGTCGTGCTCGCCCGGTACGTGGAACGCCTCGACGCCGGTCTCGCGCAGGATCTGGTCGGCGTCGTCGAACTCGTCGTCGCGCGAGAGCTGCGAGACGTCGCCGGTGTGGAGGACGAAGGCGGGTTTCACCGGCAGGGCGCGGATCTTGGCGACCGCCTCGCGAAAGGTCACGCGCGCGTCCGGGTTCGGGTCCTTTTTGAAGCCGATGTGGCTGTCGCTGACCTGGACGAAGGTGAAGGGCGCGACGCCGCCCGCGTGTTTCATGGTCGCGGCCGCGGCCCCGTCGAGCGCGACCGAGGAGGCGATGCCGCCGCTGACCGTCCAGAGCGCGCCGGTGCCCGCCCAGGCCATGCATTCGAGAAAGCGTCTGCGACTGTGGGTGTCCGTCATGGGTTCGTCCTGCCGAGCGAAGGGTTCGACTGGTGAGACCGCACGACAGGCCTGATTATTCCCGGCGACGATTTTGAGGCATGCTCCCGGGCGTCGGGAATAAATCGAACACCCCCGGCGTCTGGCGCTCCAGTAGAGGAAACCGCGTTGCCCGAGCGGCCGCTCGATACGATCGAGGCCAAACGCTTCGAAGCCCTGGTGCTGCCGCATCTCGATGCGGCCTGGCGGCTTGCGCGCTGGCTTACCCGCAACGAGGCCGACGCGGAGGACCTGGTGCAGGAGGCCTATATGCGGGCCTGGCGCTTCTTTGCGAGCCTGCGCGGCGAGGACGCCAAGCCCTGGCTCATGCGGATCGTGCGCAACTGCTGGTTCAGCCGCGCCCGCACCGAAGCGGGCCGCGGCAAACACGCCTCGTTCGAGGACGCCGAGGCGGAGGTGGAACAGGTGCTGCAGGCCGAGGCCGAACCCGACGGCGCGGAACAGCGCCTTGTCCGCCTCGAAGACGGCGCCCTGGTGCGGCGCGCCATGGACACTCTGCCCGACGAGTTCCGCGAGGTGCTGGTGCTGCGCGAGGTGGAGGAGATGGCCTATCGCGATCTCGCCGAAACCGTGGGCGTTCCGATCGGCACGGTGATGTCGCGCCTGTCGCGGGCGCGCAAGCTTCTGGGCGAACGGGTGCGGCGGATGAGTGCGGAGGCGGTTGATGGATCACGCTGAAGCCCTGGGCCTGATCGAAGTCTACACCGACGGCGAACTCGACCCGGCGCGCGTCCCGGCGTTCGAGACGCATCTGGAAAGCTGCGCATCCTGCCGCATCGCGTTGGACGCGTGGGTGGCGGAGCGCAAGGCGGTAAGCGCGGCGCTCGATGTCGGCGCGGCGCCTCAATCGCTGAAAGACAAGGTGCACGGCCTGACCGTCGCTGCGCCGATGCGACGCCGCAGCGCGCCCGGATGGGCCTTGCAGGCGGCGGCGCTTGCGGGCGTCGCAATCGTGTCGAGCGGCGCGACCTTTGCGGTGTTGCAGACTGCGCGTGCAGATCGCACCCAGACCCTGTTCGATGCGCACATGCGCGCCGAAGACCCCGGCCGGATGATCGAGGTTGCGTCGTCGGACAAGCACACGGTGAAGCCCTGGCTTGACGCGCGGCTCGATTTCGCGCCGCCGGTGGACGATCTCACCGCGCAGGGCTTTCCGCTGATCGGCGGACGGCTCGACTATGTCGACGGGCGGCGCGCCGCGGTGCTGGTCTACGGCCGGCGCAAGCATGTGATCGACGTGTTCCTGCGGCCCAGCGGCGACGCCTCACCGCCGCCGGCGCGCGCGGACCGTCGCGGCTTCCACCTGATCGGCTGGCGTCACGGCGGCTTCGACTGGTGGGCGGTGTCGGACATCGATCCGGTCGAGCTGATGACCCTACGCAAACTGCTAGAGGCTCCGCCGCCTCCCGGGTCCTGACCGCTCGACAGGCCCGGTCGCCTCGCCCAAAGTGGCGGCGGGGAACTAAGGCGGGAACGCATGGGCGTGCGGAGGTGGGTCATGGCGGCAGTGCTGGCGGCAGCGCCCGCCGCTGCCGTCCACGCCGCGCCGCTGCCGGTCGAAGGGTCCTACGTCATCGTCGACCTCGACGCCTGGGGCCAGCGCCAAGCCCAGACCGACCAGGACCGCGACGACCTGATGCGCACCCTGGACGCGGCCAACATCGGCTATGCCTCGCCCCGCTCCGAAGGGCCGGTCACCTCCTTCCGCCTGATCGACCCCGGTCAATACGGCGCCGCGGTGCGGGCGCTGCGCTCCTTCACCATCAACAACGTCCCGGCCATCGTAACGCCCGAGCCCGACGGCCGCACCAAGGTGGTGATCCCCAGCGCCTGGACCGATCCGGGCGGGGCGAACGAGCTGGACGCGGCGGTGAACGAGGTGGTCGAGCGGGCGCAGGCGCGCGGTTTCGACGAACCCGACACCGTCGATCTGAACCCGCGCCGGGTGCGGATCGACTTCCCCGGCGTGCCCGACGCCGACCTGATGCACGCGCTGCGCCGGCCCGAGCCGCGACTAACCGTTCAGATGGTCGACGACCGGGCCTCGATCGAGGCGGCGCAGAAGGGCCGCATCGTCGGCGACGACGAACTGGTCCCGTGCGACCTTGCCGGCGAGCCCTATCTGGTGGTGAAGCGCCAGGTGCTGTTGTCCGGCGACAATATCCAGGACGCTGAGGCCGACACCGACCAGCAGGGACAACCCAGCGTGCTGATGCGTTTCGACCGCAAGGGCGCCGACCTGTTCGCCCAGGTCACCCAGCGCCACATGGGCCAGCGCTTTGCCGTGCTGCTGAACGGGCGAGTGATCTTCGCGCCGGTGATCTCGATGGTGGTCACCGACGGCGTGGGCCAGATCTCCGGCGACCTGACCAAGGGCGAGGCCGAGGGTCTGGCCAAGGCGATCCGGTCGAGCGCGCCGCTCACACCCTTGGTGGTCGAGGACGGTCCCCTGCCCTACCACGACGACCACGCGGGGCCGCGCTGATGGCCGGCGGTCCGGCGAGCGCGGTTGCGGCCGGCGACTTAGGCGGCCGGGACGGCGGCTGGCTGACGCCCTTCGTGGTGGCTCTGTTCTTCGCCTGGGGCTTCGCCACGGTCCTGCTCGACACCCTAATCCCCAAGCTGAAGGCCTTGTTTTCGCTGAACTACGCGGAAGCGATGCTGGTCCAGTTCTGCTTCTTCATCGCCTATCTCCTGGTCTCCGTCCCGGCCGGCCTGCTGTTGAGCCGTATCGGCTATCTCAAGGCGACGGTGGCGGGCCTGCTGGTCATGGCGGCCGGTTGCCTGCTGTTCGCGCCGGCGGCGAGGCTCGGGCTCTTCCCGGCCTTCCTGGTCGCCCTGTTCGTCATGGCCTCGGGTATCACCCTGCTGCAGGTCGCGGCCAATCCGCTGATGGCCCTGCTCGGGCCGCCCAAGGGCGCCCACGCGCGGTTGAACCTGGCCCAGGCGTTCAATTCCCTGGGCACGGTGCTGGCGCCGATCGTCGGCGCGAGGACCTTCCTCAGGGCCGGGCTGAAGAGTCCCAACCCCGCAACCACCCCGCCCGCCGTGCTCGCGGCCTTCCACCGGCACGAGGCGGCCTCGACTCAGATTCCCTTTCTGGCCATCGCCGCCGGCCTGATGGTTCTGGCGATCGTGTTCTGGTTCGCCCGGCGCCATGCCGCCGCGCCCAAGGCGGCGAAGGCGGCCGGTTTGCTCGAGACCCTGGCCCTGCTGCGTCGGCCCAGGATCGCGCTCGGGACCTTCTGCATCTTCATCTACGTGGGCGCCGAGGTGGCCATCGGCAGCCTGATGACCAACTATCTGCTGTCGCTCCACCTGACCCGCGATCAACTCGCAGGCGTCGCCGGGCCGCTGATCGGTCAGCTCCGCTTCGAGGCCGGCGGCGGCCTGACAGCCGAGGCCGCCGGCAGGATCCTGGTCTGCTACTGGTTCGGGGCCATGGTCGGGCGGTTCGTCGGCTCCGGCGTGCTGACGAAGGCCAAGCCCGCTCGGGTGCTGGTGGTCTGCGCCCTGGCCGCAGCGGCCCTGGCGGCCGGTTCGGCGTCCACCGCCGGCGTCCTGGCCGCAGTCCTGGTGGTGGCTATCGGCCTGTTCAATTCGGTGATGTTCCCCACCGTCTTCACCATGACTATCGAGGGCCTGGGCGCCGACACGCCTAAGGCGTCGAGCCTGCTGTGCATGGCCATCGTGGGCGGGGCGGTGGTGCCCTGGCTGGCGGGCCAACTGGCGGACGCGGTCGGTCTGCACGCCGCGCTGCTCCTGCCCTGCGCCTGTTACCTGGGGGTCGCGGCCTTCGCCCTGCTGTCCTGGCGGGGCCGGGTGGGGGTCGAGGACGTCCCAGTCGCACCGCCCGCGGGTTGACCCCAACAGCAGAGCCACAGCGCCGCTTTGTCGCGTTCCGGCGGTTCAATTTCCCGCCGGCGGCTCTATATTAGCGCGGAGGCCGATTCCGGACCGAGCGCGCGCCTTCCCGGCCGCGCTTTTTCATTCCGAGGACGGCGCTCCCTACTCCCCGGGGGAGAAACCATGATCCGGCGCAAGAAAATCTACGAAGGCAAGGCGAAGATCCTCTACGAGGGTCCTGAGCCCGGCACGCTCATCCAGTACTTCAAGGACGACGCCACAGCCTTCAACGCCCAGAAGAAGGCTGTGCTGGAAGGCAAGGGCGTCATCAACAATCGCATCAGCGAATATGTGATGACGCGACTGAACTCGATCGGGATTCACAACCACTTCATCAAGCGGCTGAACCTGCGCGAGCAGCTGATCAAAGAAGTCGAGATCATCCCGCTCGAAGTGGTCTGCCGCAACATCGCGGCGGGCTCGCTGTCGACGCGCCTGGGCCTGCCCGAGGGCCAGGCGCTGCCGCGCTCGATCATCGAGTTTTACCTGAAGGACGATAAGCTCGGCGATCCGATGGTCACCGAGGAGCACATCACCGCGTTCAACTGGGCCACCACCCAGGAGATCGACGACATGCTGGCGATGACGCTCAGGGTCAACGACTTCCTGACCGGCCTGTTCGGCGCCGTCGGCATCACCCTGGTCGACTTCAAGATCGAGTACGGACGTATCTTCGAGGGCGATTTCTCGCGCGTCATCCTGGCCGACGAGATCAGCCCCGACAGCTGCCGCCTGTGGGACTCCACGACTAACGAAAAGCTCGACAAGGACCGCTTCCGCCGCGACCTCGGCTCCGTGATCGAGAGCTATACCGAAGTCGCCAAGCGGCTCGGCATCATGGGCGATATGCCCCGCGTGATCGACGGGGGCGTGCATTGAAGGCAGTCGTCCACGTCTATCTGAAGCCCGGCGTGCTCGACGTGCAGGGCAAGGCGGTCGAGGGCGCGCTGCACGGCCTCGGCTGGACCGGAGTCTCCGGCGTGCGCGTCGGCAAGACCATCGAGTTCGATCTCCAAGGCGCCGACAAGGCCAAGGCCGAGAGCGACCTGAAGGCCATGTGCGAGACGCTATTGGCCAACACCGTGATCGAGGGCTACCGGGTGGAGGTCGCGTGATGCGGTCTTCCGCTCGCCTGCGGAAAGCATGCGCCTGAAGCGCGCCGCGCCGGCGCTTTGTCTTCTGAGTTTCTTCGCGTCCGCTTGCGGCCACCGCGGGCCGCCGCGCGACGAGTGGGGCGACCCGAAGTCCTCACACGTATCGGCCGGAGGCTCGCACCTGATGGACTGCAAGCGCGGCTTCACCATCCTGATCAACGACGCGGCGTCGGCGGAAGGATCGTCGGTGGTGCAGGCGCCGACGACGACCAACCTCAGCGCCTTCCAGGTCTCCAACACGACGGAACAGGCGATCTACACGGTCACCCTGCCGCAGCACCCGGCCTATCCGATGATCGTGCACCGGGTGTTCCACCAGGTCGGGCGCAACAAGGTCTCCATTGAGATGGACGCCTGTCCCTTCGGCGACAAGGCCGCGTCCATCGCGCTCTACAAACAATTCCACGACCTCGACGCCAAGATCATGGGCGAAGCCGCCAAGCCCGCGGGCCAGCCCCATCACGGTCGTCGCCATCCCGCCTCACAGACCCAGGATCCGTCCAAATGAAAGCCGCCGTCGTCGTCTTCCCCGGCTCCAACTGCGATCGCGACTGCAAGGTCGCGGTGGAGCGTGCGACCGGCTCGGCCGTCGACATGGTCTGGCACCAGGAGACTGCCCTGCCCGACCGCGTGGGCCTGATCGTGCTGCCGGGCGGTTTCGCCTATGGCGACTATCTGCGCTGCGGGTCGATGGCGGCGCTGTCGCCGATCATGAGCGCGGTGAAGGACGCCGCCGAACGCGGCGTCGCGGTGCTCGGCATCTGCAACGGCTTCCAGGTTCTGTGCGAGGCGCACATGCTGCCGGGCGCCATGCTGCGCAACAACGGCCTGAAATACATCTGCAAGCCGATCGACCTGGAAGTGACCAACGCCCAGACGCGTTTCACCGCAGCCTACGGCGGCAAGCGGACGGTGCGCTACACCCAGGGCAACGCGGACGGCAACTACTTCGCTCAGCCCGAAGAACTCGACCGTCTGGAGGGCGAGGGCCAGGTGGTGTTTCGCTATGTCGAGAACCCGAACGGCTCGGCGCGGTCGATCGCGGGCATCGTCAACAAGCGTGGCAACGTCTTGGGCCTGATGCCCCACCCGGACCGGGCCTTTGAGCCGGAGCTCGGCTCCGCCGACGGCGCCGACCTGTTCCGCAGCGCGCTCGCCAGCGCCTGACTTCTCCCAAACGACGCGCTAGAAGCCCCCATGACCGTGCTCGCCGCTGAAAAGACCTCCGCCGACCTGGCCGCCGAATACGGGTTGAAGCCCGACGAATACGCCTTGATCCTCGAACGCCTGGGGCGCGAGCCTAATCCGGTGGAGCTCGGCGTCTTCTCGGTCATGTGGTCCGAGCACTGTTCGTACAAATCTTCGCGCGCGCATCTGCGCAAACTGCCGGTGACCGGCCCGCGCGTGATTTAGGGCCCGGGCGAGAACGCCGGCGTCGTCGACATCGGCGACGGCCCCGATGGTCAAAAAATGGCCTGCGTGTTCAAGATGGAGTTGCACAACCACCCCTCGTACATCGAGCCCTACCAGGGCGCCGCGACCGGCGTGGGCGGGATCATGCGCGACGTCTTCACCATGGGCGCGCGACCGGTAGCGTTGCTGAACGCGCTGCGCTTCGGCGACCCGTCGCATCCGAAGACCAAGCGCCTGGTCGCGGGCGTGGTCGCCGGCATCGGCGGCTACGGCAACTGCGTGGGCGTGCCGACCGTCGGCGGCGAGACGGAATTCCACAAGGGCTACGACGGCAACATCCTGGTCAACGCCATGTGCGTGGGCCTGGCCGACGCCGACAAGATCTTCTATTCGGCCGCGCCGGGCCCGAACCTGCCGGTCGTGTACTTCGGCTCCAAGACCGGCCGCGACGGCATCCATGGCGCGACCATGGCGTCCGCCGAGTTCGACGAGGCGTCCGACGAGAAGCGCCCGACCGTGCAGGTGGGCGATCCGTTCGCCGAGAAGCTGCTGATCGAAGCGACGCTCGAACTGATGGCGCTGGGCGCGGTGGCCGCGATCCAGGACATGGGCGCTGCGGGCCTGACTTCCTCGTCGGTAGAGATGGCCGGCAAGGGCGGCGTCGGCATCGAACTCGACCTCGACAGGGTCCCGCAACGCGAAGAGGGCATGAGCGCCTACGAGATGATGCTGTCGGAGAGCCAGGAGCGCATGCTGGCAATCCTGAAGCCCGGCCGCGAACCGGACGCCCATCGCGTGTTCGAGAAGTGGGGCCTCGACGCCGCGGTGATCGGCCAGACCACCGAGACCGGTCGCATCGTGCTGAAACACAAGGGCGCGGTGGTCTGCGACCTGCCGCTGGGCCCACTGTCGGACGACGCGCCGCTGTACCACCGTCCCTATGTGCGCCCGCAACCGGACCACCGGATCGATCCCGGCCAGGTTCCGGCGCCCACCGACTGGCGCGACGCCGTGCTGAAGCTGATGGCATGTCCCGACATGGCGTCCAAGCGCTGGGTCTGGGAACAGTACGACCGCCACGTCATGGCCGACACGGTCGCCGACTCCTCCACCGGCTGCGACGCCGGCATGGTGCGCGTGCATGGGACGAGGAAGGCGCTGGCCATGACCTCCGACTGCACCCCGCGCTACGTCCAGGCCGATCCCTACGAAGGCGGCAAGCAGGCAGTGGCCGAAGCATGGCGCAACCTGACCGCCGCGGGCGCCGATCCGATCGCGGTCACCGACAATCTGAATTTCGGCAATCCCGAGCGGCCCGAAATCATGGGCCAGATCGTCTGCGCCATCGAAGGCATGGCCGAGGCGTGCAAGGCGCTCGACTTCCCGGTCGTGAGCGGAAACGTCAGCCTCTACAACGAGACCAACGGCGCCGCCATTCCGCCGACACCGACCATCGGCGCCGTGGGCCTGGTCCCCGACTACGACCTGCGCATGGGCTATGCCTCGGTGAAGAGCGGCGATGTGCTGGTGCTGATCGGCGAGACCCATGGCGAACTGGGCGCCAGCCTCTATCGCCGGGAACTGTTCGGTCAGGAGGACGGCGCGCCGCCGCACGTGGACCTGAAGGCCGAGCGCAAGAACGGCGACTTCGTGCGCAGCCTGATCCGCGCCCGTAAGGTAAGCGCCGTGCACGACCTCTCCGACGGCGGCCTCGTCTGCGCCGCGGCGGAAATGGCCCTGGCTTCGAACCTGGGCATGGCCCTGACCGCGACGTCGGAGCACAACGCGGTGCCCTACCTCTTCGGCGAAGATCAGGCGCGATACCTCATCGCGACCAAGGACCCGGACGCCGTCATCGCGGCGGCCAAGAGCGCAGGCGTGCACGCGATCGTTTGCGGCGAAGCCTACGGCGACGTGTTCTCCTCGCGCGAACTGTTCAGCATCCCGCTCTGCGAGCTGCGCGCCGCCAACGAGGGGTGGCTTCCGGCCTATATGGCCTGAGGGGCGCGCGTTTCTCGGTCGGCGGGTTTCGGCGTCGCCGTCTTCACCATTTGGAACCCCTAAGGGGTGAGACGTTTTTAACCGTTGCAGCTTAACTGCAACCTATGGCGATCCCCATGCATCGCATGACCCCAACCTCCCGACTGATCGACGCCGTCAGCAAGGCCGTCGCAGCGGTTCAGCTCGCCCCCTCGCTCAAGGTCGCCCACGACGCCGATGCGCTCGAAGCGCGGTTCGGCGAGGAGTTGCTCGAGCGAGTGCGCGACCGCATCCTGCGGTCGGACCGCGCGCACCGGCGCGACCTCTACCGCCTGCACGACGAGCTGGCGCGCCGGCGCCGCCCGGACGACGGCGACCGCTTCGCGGGCGCTGGCGCCTGACGGCGGAGCTAGTGACTGAACCCGTTGCTGCGCGGATGGCGCACGTCCACGCACATCTGGCGGCCGTCGTAGGTCGCGCCGTAGAGCGTGCCCGTCTTCATCGCGTCGCGGCGCGCGCGATCCGCCGAAACACTGTCGGGCGCCGGCTTCTGGTTCGGTCCGCAGACGGGGATTCTCGAAGCGCATCCCACTCTTGCAGGTGCAGAGGTCGGCGTCGTGCCAGACATCGCTGCGCTGGCACACCGAAGGCGCCTCCGCGCCGTTGGTCTCCAGGCAGATCATGCCCTCTTCGGGTTGGGGCTGCCCGGCGCCGGCGGCAAGGGCGCTGGCGCCCGCAAAGGCCGCGATGAGAACCCCGGCGATTAATCCGCGCATATCTGGTCTCCTTTTCGCTCGACAACGCTCGAACAAGGTGAAGCGTTGCCGTGACCGGCCCCAGTCGGGCACGATTATAGCGCGAACCGGGCTCGCGGGGAACGCCGCCCGCGTCTAGCTCAGCTTTCGCCGTCGCGGACCCAGTACATGTGCATGAGCTGCTCGGCCCAGGCGCGGCTGGGACCTGCCGCGTTGCGCACGGCCGCCTTGTCCTTGGGCGAGCACTCGCCGTTGTCCATGACCAGGCCCGGAAGCGGCTGCTTGGTGCCGTAGGCCTTGGGGTCGTTTGTGTCGGGCGAGCCGTCCTTGGGTTTGGGCGGCGGCGGGCCGCACTGGATGAACCAGGCTTCTGCGCGGGTGATCTTACCGTCGGCGTCCTTCGCGGTCGGCTTCACAGCGATGTAGAGATAGATCGGCCCCTTCTCGGTCACGGTCACGTTCTGGCTGCCCGCGTCGGAAAGATCGGCGACGGCCTGCATGACCCGCGGGTCGCCGGCGGCGAGGATGTAGGCGCTCGCCTTTTCCGGGTGACCTACGGCCCAAGCCTTGTCGCCCTGGATCACCGCGCCGGACGCGCAGCTCGGCCATTCGGCCGCGGGCTTGGCTTGGTCGAACTTGCAGTCCGCGTCAGGCGAGGCCCACAGGCCGGGCTTCAGGGGCGGCGCGCCCGCCATGTCCTCGACGGTGAACATCGGCGCGGCCGACATCACCATGTTGCAACCGCCGAGCGCGAGGGGCCCCAGCATCGCGACCGCCAGCACGGCAAGCTTTGTTCGGAACACGGCGTCCTCCCCCAGGTCAGCCTGCCGATTGCCCGGCCAAGGCCAAGCTGTCAGCGCCGGCGCGCGAAGTCCAGGGTCAGTGATCCCCGTCGCGGAGCCAGTGGATGACCCGGTGGTCGCTGTCCCAGACACGGCTCGGCCCCACCGCTCCCCGCAGGGCCGCCTGGTCCTTTGGACTGCAGCCCGCGTCGTTCAGCGTCATCCCGGGCAGGGGCTTCTGGGTTATCGAGCCATCCTGGGTTTCGACGCCGCCGCCCGAACCCTTGGGCGACGGCGGTCCGCACGCGATGAACCAGATCTCGGCGCGGGTGATCCGCCCGGCGCTGTCGTGGGCCTGGGGCTTCACCCCCATGAAGAAATAAGCATGTCGGGGCGGAGCATGGTCGCTCGACGGCTGCAGCCCGGACAGGTCGACGTAGAGCTGCAGGATCCGGGGATCGCCCGCCGCCAGGACGTAGGGGGCCGGGTCGTCCGGCGTATCCGCTTCGAACACCTTGTCCGGGGTGACCAGGACGCCGGCGGCGCACTGGGGCCAGGTGTCGGCGGAGTCGGCCGGGGTGAAGTCGCAGTCCTTCTCCGGCGCGGCCCATACGCCCGGGCGGAGCGCCGGCGCGCCGGCCGCATCGGCGGCAGCGAACACGGGGGTCGGCGAGGTCACCAGATTGCATCCGCCCAGGGTCAGGGCGGCGAGCGCGACAAAGACGGCGGCGAGGCTGGCGCGGGGCATGGAGACCTCCGGAGCGGCGTCTCAGCATAGCGGAGCTTCGCGCCGGCGTCCGAACCCGCTAACAGAGCGCGCCATGCGTCTGTCGGATTTCAACTTCCCCCTGCCCGAGGACCGGATCGCGCTCAGACCCGCGAGCCCGCGCGACGCCGCGCGCCTGTTGGTGGTGCGGCCGGGCGGTCTGGAAGACCGCGTGGTGCGCGACCTGCCGGACCTGCTCGAGCCGGGCGACGCCCTGGTGTTCAACGACACCCGCGTGATCGCCGCGCGCCTGAGCGGTTGGCGCCCGCGCGACGACGGCGGCGTGGAGGTCGAGGCGACCTTGCACAAGCGCCTTTCGCCCGAGCGCTGGACCGCCTTCATGAAGCCCGGCAAGCGGCTGAAGGCCGGCGATCGCGTGCTGTTCGGCAGCCGGTCGGACACGGCGTGCGAGCTGGAACGGCTGGACGCGACGGTCGAGGCCAAGGGCGACGACGGCGAGGTGACGCTCGCCTTCGATTTCGCGGGCGACGATACTCGACCAGGCGATCGCGCTGCACGGCGCCATGCCGCTGCCGCCGTACATCGCCGCGCGGCGCGGCGAGGACGAGCGCGATTTCACCGACTACCAGACCGTCTATGCCCGCATGCGACGGCTCGGTCGCGGCGCCGACCGCGGGCCTGCATTTCACGCCCGAGCTGATCGAGCGTCTCGGCGCGCGCGGCGTGTCCGCCCACTTCGTCACCCTGCACGTAGGCGCCGGCACCTTCCTGCCGGTGAAGACCGACGAGGTCAGCGAACACCGCATGCACGCCGAGACCGGCGAGGTGAGCGACGGAGACCGCCGCGGCGCTGAACGCCGTGCGTGCACGGGGCGGCCGCGTCGTCTGCGTCGGCACCACCTCGCTGCGGCTGCTCGAGAGCGCCGCGCGCGAGGATCGGACGCTGGCGCCGTTCAAGGGCGACACCGCCATCTTCATCACGCCCGGCTACCGCTTCCGCGCCTGCGACGTCTTGATGACCAACTTCCACCTGCCGAAGTCGACCCTGTTCATGCTGGTCTCGGCCTTCTCCGGCCTGGAGCGGATTCGCGCGGCCTACGCCCACGCGGTGGAGCACGGCTATCGCTTCTATTCCTACGGCGACGCCGGCCTGCTATTCCGCGCGACCTGATGGCGACGTTTCCTTTCGACATAAAGGCTCGCGAAGGCGCGGCCCGCACCGGCGTTCTGCGAACGCCGCGCGGCGATATCCGCACGCCCGCCTTCATGCCGGTCGGCACCGCCGGGACGGTCAAGGCCCTGACCGTCGACCAGGTGCGCCAGTCCGGCGCCGACATCCTGCTCGGCAACACCTATCACCTGATGCTGCGGCCCGGCGCCGAGCGCGTGGCGCGCCTGGGCGGCCTGCACAGGTTCATGCGCTGGGACGGCCCGATCCTGACCGACAGCGGCGGTTTCCAGGTCATGTCCCTGTCCAAGATCGCCAAGGTGAAGGAAGACGCGGTCAGCTTCCAGAGCCACATCGACGGCTCACGCCATGTGCTCTCGCCCGAGCGCTCCATCGAGATTCAGGCCGACCTGCTCGGCAGCGACATCGTCATGCAGCTCGACGAGTGCGTCGCCTGGCCCGCGGAACAGGCGCGCGCGGCCGAGGCCCTGCGTCTGTCCGCCCGCTGGGGCGCGCGCTGCAAGACCGCGTTCGGCGCGCGCGACGCGCAGGCGCTGTTCGGCATCCAGCAGGGCTCGACCTTCGAGGACCTGCGCCGCGAGTGCGCCGAGCGCCTGATCGAGATCGGCTTCGACGGCTACGCCATCGGCGGCCTCGCCGTCGGCGAAGGCCACGAGCATGATGAAGGCCGTGCTCGACTACGCCGCGCCGATGCTGCCGGCCGACCGGCCGCGCTACCTGATGGGCGTCGGCAAGCCGGTCGACCTGGTGGAAGCGGTCGCGCGCGGCGTCGACATGTTCGACTGCGTGCTGCCCACGCGCTCGGGCCGCCACGGCCAGGCGTGGACGCGCCGAAGGCCCGGTCAATCTGAAGAATCGCCGCCTACGCCGAGGACGAAGCGCCCCTCGACGCCGACCGTCGATTGCCCGGCGAGCCGCGACTATTCCAAGGCCTATCTGCACCACCTGGTGAAGTCGGACGAAATCCTGGGCCAGGTTCTGCTGTCCTGGCACAACCTCGCCTTCTTCCAGACCCTGATGGCCGAGATGCGCGCGGCGATCAGCGAGGGCCGGTTCGAGGCCTATCGCAAGGCGTTCGTGGACAGTCTCGAAAACGACGGCTGAGCGTGGATCAGTTCACGCCCGAGTGCTTGCGCTTTTTCGGCGGCGGCGGCGAGGCCGCGTCCTGCAGGCGGGTGGGCCGATACCAGCTCGGCGCCGCCGGCGGCGCGCAGTCCATACGCATGCCGATGCCCTTCAGATAGGCCCTGCGTTCCGAGCCCGCCTTGATCGCCGCCTGCACCGCCTTGGAGTGCTTTTCGGCGCCGGTTAGCATGCGCACCCAGCTGCGGAACGGCACCACGCTGTGGCTCGCGCCGCGCACCACGTCGAGGGTGGTGGCGGCGGCCTTGTCGCCCTGTTGCTGTTGCGGCGTGAGCGGGGGCGGCGGTTCGTCCAGGTCGGGCCCGAGCGCATCGTCGAGCGCCCCTACCTCGGCGGCCACGGCCTCGCAGCTCTTCATCTTGGAGAGGTCGTAAGCGCCGGCCTCCGACCGCAGCAGCACCGGCGGGATCTCGTGCCGCTTGATGTTGAGGTCCTCGAGCGGGGCCGAAACCGCGTCGCCGAAGCCGGCGCGGACCTTGTTCGCCCCCTCCCCCATCTCCTGCTGCTGGTCGGTGCTGCAGGCCCCCAGCCCCAGGGCGAGGGCGCTGAGCACGGCAACCGAGCATGTGGCGGTCAGGCGGGACGTCATGGGAGGCTCCCCGAGCGCCCCATAGTTGCCGCAGAAGCCCCGGATTCGCAAATGAAACACAGGAAAGGCGCGGCCAGGCCCGATCGCCGTACCGCCCCGGCTTGCCCCCCGGCCGCCTCGCCGCTAGAGCATGGCCCCGCGCTGGTAAAAGGCGCGCCCCGCGCGATTGCGGACCCTTTCCGGGGGCCACGCCGTGTCGGAGAGCCCCTAGCTCAGCTGGTTAGAGCATCTGACTTTTAATCAGAGGGTCCTGGGTTCGAGTCCCAGGGGGCTCACCACACAGTCCCGCCTCCTACGAAGTGTGGGTGACGGGTCGCGAATTACAGCGAAAATTCGGTCCCTTAGGCCGACCAGAAGTCCCTTCTGTCGTCTCCACCGTGGTGGCTTTCCCTCAAAATCGCGCGATTTCGCGGGCGCGTCTCTAAGGGCCGCGCCGGAGTGTACTTTTCCCTGCTAACAGGGAAATTAGCAGGCTAATTCTTGAAACTAAGGGCCGCTCGCCAAGCTTGCCGGCCGGCAGGCTCAAAAGGTCGCCGGTGATGTTCGCCTGCAACTCGTATTCGTCGAAGATCGTGTTGCCCTGTTCCTCGCCGAGCAGGAACGCCTTTTCGGCGGGGGTCAGGTTACCGGCCAGCTCGTTCGTGCCGAGCAGCGGGAAGCCGTTCGGGCCGAGGCTCGAGCATTGGCCGCCTGGAAGATTGGCGGAATGAATAATCAACGCTTGGTTACAAAGCGGGACGGTGGCGGGCCCGCGATAGTTGATGCCCGGGTTGATGGCGTTGAGTACATCCTCGGTGTCGCTGATCGCGTTGACGCGGTCATTGTAGATGAATTGGTACTGATACGTGCCGTCCGAGCGGCTGTCGCGGGCGTGCAGGTCCCAGTCCCAGCCGCCGAACACCGGTCCGTCGGGTAGCTTGCCCTTCAGGCCGACGTCGAGGTTGTAGTAGTCGACGCGTTGGGCGTAGTCGGACGGCATCGGCAGAATTGGCTCGAGCTCCGGGCCGACGGGGTACTTACCGGTCACGGGGTCGAATTGCAGCGACGTCGGAACGTTTTGCAGGCCCGAGAAGATTACCGGGAAGAACTGACGGTCGCCGTTCTGTTCCGAATCACGGCGATTTATCAGGAAGTCGCCGTAGAGGGTCGTATCCGCGCTGAGGTCGATGCCGCCGCGCCCCGTCAGGGTGAACAGCTTGGAGCCACTGAGTACGTCCAAATTGTTGTACAACGGCGACGAGAAGTTATCGTACGGGAAGGTGGCCGGGAAGCCCGTACGGTCTTCACGTTCGAACCCGGCAGGAACCGGATTGCCAAAGGCGTCCGAGTTGCCCTGTTGCGTGCCGGGATAGGTGCCGCCCGCGTTCGGGATCAGGATCAGGGTGCCTCCGTTCACCGGCGCGCCAAAACGCGTCACGTCGCCGGGTGTCTCGAGAGCGTCCGCGAACAAGTTGAAGCACTGCTTCGACTGACCCTGAGCCGGACGGTCAAGCGGTTGGCCCTGGGCGTTGAACTCGTAGTCGGCGGCGCACGCCGTGTCGGGGCGCTGGCCGGCCTTGAGCCGTTCCTGGTCGTAGTAATCGAAGCCGACGTTCCAGTAGCCCTTGTCGAGCACCTTACCCCAGGCGCCGTTGACGTCGTACTGGTTGCCGCCGCCGTACTGGCTGATGTCGCTGTAGGCGTTGATCACGCCGCCATCGAGGTTCTTCTTGGTGATGACGTTGATCACGCCGGCCACGGCGTCGGAGCCGTAGATCGACGAGGCGCCGTCCTTCAGGATTTCGATCCGGTCGACGATCGACGAGGGGATGACGTTCAGGTCGAACGGACCGACGGTGCCGCCGACGCCGGCGGGTCCCATGCGGTAGCCGTCCACCAGGACTAGGGTGCGTTGGGCGCCGAGGCCGCGCAGCTGAACGGTGCTGGCGCCGGGTCCGCCGGTAACAACGAAGCCGGTCAGCTGGTTATTCACCTGGAACGAACCGGCCACCAGCGAAGAGGTCGACAGGATCTCGGCGGTGTTGGCCAGGCCTTCGAGGCTGGCGGTGTCGCCGGACAGCACCTGGATCGGTGCGGCCGAGTTGTACTCGTTGCGGTGAATGCGTGAGCCGGTCACCACCACTTCGGAGACTTCGTTGGACTTCGAAGGCGGCGGCGGCGTCTGTTGTTGCGGCTGCGACTGGTCGGTCTGCGCCAACGCAAGCACCGGAAGCATTACAGCAAAGCCGGCGATGATGGTCGAAACGAACAGTTGATTCTTATAACGCGTCATAGGTGCCCCGCTCAAACGACGTTCACAATGATTGAGGGGACTACGACTGCTGCATTTGCCTTGAATTTGCAATATTATTTGTACTATTCATGAAATGCCGCAATTTGCGTGCCGCAAATACCACATTTTAGCATATATTCCGAATAAACTACTGTTAGTGTCTTGTAGTTGCCATTTTAATACTGTCGTCGATACTACTTGCCAATTCTGCTCGCCCATCGCCAGCGGCCTCGTGGCGTCATCTCATCAAGCTGCGCAAATCAAGAGCATCCGGGTGGCACAAAATGCACTATATTTGGCAGAAAAGAGAATAGCGTTGCCTGCCACAAGTGACACGGTGGCCCTCTACAATACCCAGTCGATTTATTTTTCTCAGACCACGCATCCGATTTGGCGCTTTGCACCCTCTAACAGGTGGATCGGGGGACTTCACATGTGGAAATGGATTCTGGCCGCCGTAGGAGCGCTTGTCTTAGCGGTCGTGGGTCTCGGTGCATATTTGAGCGACAAGGTGTATCTGCGCTTCCCGCACGCGACCGTGACGGAAGCGAATTTCGATCGGCGCTACCGGCCCGAACAGTTGCGAGCGGATTTCCTCGCCCTGACCGCGACGACCGAGCACATCCATCCCGACATCGGCGCTGTGACCGACGCCAACTTGTATGCGGCGCTGAAGGCGCAAACACTCGCCGCGCTCGACCATCCGATGACGCGGATGGAGTTCTATCGTACGATCGCACCGGCGGTGGGCCGGTCCTATCAGGACGGCCACACCGAACTGCTGCCGCCGCAGGAGGAGTGGGACGCCTATCAGGCGCAGGGCGGAATGGCGCCCTCGTTCACAATCAGGATCGACAATCAGCGCATCCTAGTGGACCGCAGCTTGGGCGACCCGCTTCTGCGACCGGGCATGGAGCTTCTGTCGCTGAACGGCGTGCCCGAAACGCAACTCCGCGCCTGGCTCATGGATACGCAGTCGATGGAGTTCTGACGTCGGACGCGCCGCCTACGCTGCACGGCGTTGGTCGATGCTGGTCTGGGCGCTGGGCCTTGGCGCGCCCTACCATATCGTCGCTCGCGCGCCCGGCGCGAACGCGGCCGTCACGGAGACATCAAGCGGACTTCCCGCGCGCGAGTGGAAACGGCGGCTCGCTCTTGGCGTCGATCAACCCGTGTTCGTCTCCATCGATCACGGTGTCGCCTACGTAGTCCTCAAGGACTTCGACCAATCTTGGGGTCGTTACCAACAGGAGCTGCAGACTGCATTCCAGAAAATTCAAAATGCCAAGCCGCGCGCCGTCGTGCTCGATCTCCGACAGAACAACGGCGGCGACACGCGCCAGAGCGATGCGCTGCAGACCTACCTTTCCGACCGCAAGCTGCCCGCCGTACGCTCCGTGGAGGTCAAGACGACGCCTGAGGTCAAGGCGGCCTACCGGACGTTGCTGCCGGAAGGATTCCGTTGGATCCCGATCAACAGACTGGTCCCCATGCTCGCCGGTATACAGGACGCGCCCGACAACGGGACTTACGTGTTCCACCCCGACGGAGCCGGGCCGACGAAGCGACTTTTTCGCCAGAGCCTCTCGTTCAAGGGGCCCCTCTATGTGCTGATCGGACCGGCCACCTACTCGACGGCCGTGATCGCCGCTGCGCCTTACAAGTACTGGCAACGCGCCGAAATCATTGGGACGGCGACCGGCGAGCCCCTCACTTTCTTCGGCGACAACTATGCATTCGACCTACCAAGCACCAAGCTGGTCATGCACGTTTCACACAAGCGGTTTGTCTTATTCGGATCAAAAGGACCCCGCACCGGCCTCGAGCCCGACGTCGTCGTGGCTCCGGGCGAGGACGCCTATCAGGTCGCGCTGGGCGAGATCGCACGGCGGCAGGGTGTCGCGCGATGAGCAGGGTCTTACGACTCATCGCCCTCACCTTCACGCTTGCATGTACGACGCTCGCGGTTGCGGTCGCCGGTGACGTGCCTGTTGCTGTCGCGGATGATTGGCGCGCATTGACGCTCACAGATCTCGACGCAGCGAAGGGCCAACTTCTCGAGAATACACCCGGGTCGGTCGTCGGCGTGGATCCGATGTTTCGCGACAGGATAGCACGCGCCTACGATCAGGCGCGCGAGGATGCATCGAAGGTGACGTCGCCCGCCGGCTATCGATTTACGCTCGAGCGCTTCGTCGAGACATTCCAGGATAACCATCTGCGCATCGACTTCCGCGACCCGACGCCCGCGCAATGGCCCGGATTTATGGTTGGATACCGCCATGGACGATTCCGCATCATCGTAACCGAGAATCCGCGCGCCGATCCAATCGGCGCTGTGCTGATCGGCTGCGATCACGTTTTCGCCAAGACCATGGCCCAGCAAGACCTTGGACGTTATGTCGGTCGGTGGTCGGTCCCGGCCGCCCGCCGAGCGGTCGCGCCGTACCTGTTAGTCGACCAGGGCAACCCGTTCGTAGCTCGTCCCACCAGATGCGTCTTCGCGCATCTGAGCAAGACCTGGAACCGCGTATTGTCGTGGCGCGCGATAAGCGCACCCGATCTATCAAGCCGCGTGCAGGTCGCGCGCAATGTTGGCCACGCCCAACGCGGCGGCGTCCGTCTTCTTCCAGACGGCGGTTACTGGCTGGGCCTGCCGACGCTCAATGCTTTGAATCCGGCTGCGGTGAGCGAACTCGAGTTGCTCATGGCGGGGATTGATCGCGACGCGCCAAAGCTGCGTGCTGCGCCTTATGTGGTGGTCGATTTGCGTGGCGATAGGGGCGGAAACACCTTCGTCGCCTTACGCGTGCTCAACGCGATCTGGGGCGCGGGCTCGGTGGGCGACGTGCGCGCCCGCGATCTGCGCGCGGAGTGGCGCGCCTCCCCGAGCAACCTGGGCTATCTCTCGCAGGTCCGGCCCGTACTCGGCAAGATGTTTGGCGAGCAGTCGGCCGCCTATACCGGACTTAACCACATCGTCCAAGGCATGACGGCTGCGATCGCCGACGGACACGCGCTCTATATCGACCCGGACGAATACGCCCTGCTTGCTGCAGGCGGCGCCGACCGACCGCCATTCGGTCCGCGCCAAAGTTTACCTGCTCACAGACGGCGACTGTGAGAGCTCGTGCCTCAATCTCGTCGACCTTGCTCGTAAGCTTCCTGGGGTCATCCAAATCGGCAACGAGACCGGAGCAGACACCCTCTACCTAGAAAATCGCCCGGCGGCGCTGCCGAGCGGGCGCGCCGTGCTCGAACTTCCGATGAAGCTCTACCGCAATCGCGAGCGCGGCAAAAACGTGGCCTATAAGCCCGCGTTTCGCTGGAGCGGCGACATGGCCGACGACCTGGGTTTGGAGCGGTGGATCGCCAACCTCGCGCATCACGCCGCGTCGGTATCGTCGCGCCCCTACCGTGCAAGGTCGCCTGCCAAATGACCGCACGCAACGGCATCGCCGTTGCGGTGGTCGCCCATCGCGTCTTTAGCTTGCGTCACCTTTGATTTCAGGGCCTCGCGATCAGCCCAGGCGGCAACGTCGGCGTAAGCTTCGTCCAAGGGACGACTACCCTTGGCAAGGACGATTTTGCGAAACGCGCGCAAATCAAACCGTGAGCCAAGCCTTTGCTGCGCATACCGCCTTGCCTGTGCAATCTTTTCGTACCCCAACATGTATGACAACGACTGCCCCGGAAATGCGATGTAACGATCGAGCTCGAGATTGATTTCAGCATCGCTCAGCGCCGTGTGGGCGCGCATGAATGCAAAAGCTCGCTTGCGCGACCACCCACGCAGATGGATCCCTGGCTCGACGATCAGCCGACTTGCCGCCCAAAGGTGCTTGGCCATCATCCCTGTGCGGTCTGCCGCAGAGCTGTAGAGACCCATTTCGTCGGCTAGGTATTCTGAATAAATCGCCCAGCCCTCGGCAAAGCCCGAATTGAACTGGCCCGCCGGGTAACCGAAGCCGTAGGCGACATGGTGCCCAGGCAGGCCCTCGTGAAATGCGATCACTTCGGCCATCAGCTGACGATCCGACGCCCGTGACGTGTTCAACATCAAGTGCGCCGGGCCCGGATCGCCCGGCTGGTAATACCCCGCAGGAAACGTCGCTTCCATTTCAGGTGAGATAGGTGAGATCGTAATGGCTTGCACTAAGGGATCATCAATCATGCGCGGAACCGCCGCGGTCGCACGGTCGAGCGCGCGTTGCGATTTCAGGATGAGGGCGTCACGGTCGAAATTTGCGTCCTGGCTTGACCGAAGCTTCTGCAGGAAGTTCGGCACGTCGCCCTCAGAAATCCCGTTGAGTGCGGCCATGTCGCGCTCGGTTTGATGAAGAAGCCGCCAACCCGTTGCTTCGATTTGGTCAGGCGGCATGTCGAGCGTTGTGAACGCTTTCACCATCCCCCAGAAGCAGACGGGGAATTTGGCAGAGAGCTAAGCAGCAGCCACGAGACCTGCCATTGAAGGATTGGTACTTTCGTCGCCAGCGCCGCCCGGCGCGCCGCTTCCAGTGGCGAGTTGGACCGTTGAGGCGGCCGTTTAGGACTTTCGGAAATCCCAGGGGAGCGTCGTCGCATGTCCGGTTCGTCCCGTCGCCAATTGATCGCCACCGCCGCCGCGTTAGGCGCGGCTCTCGCCCTGGCCCCGGGGGGCGCTCGAGCCTCGCGGCTGAAGGCCGTGGAGCGTCGCGACCTGTTCTCCGAAGGCGTCGCCTCGGGCGATCCGAGGTCCGACAGTGTGATTCTGTGGACCCGGCGCCCACGCGTCACCGAGAAGCTGACGCTCGTGTAGCCCTTCCTCCAACTAAAGACCCGTCTTCGGGCGCGCCCAGGTGCGCTTGCGGACCGGCGTCTCGATCCGAACCGGGCTGTCAGGCGTGGCGCGTTTGTCGAGGAAGATCATCCGCGTAGGCGCGACCTGGACGTAACCCGAAGTCGGCAGCCATTTGAGAATATAGAGACCCGCATCCTTCGACGTGGCTAGCGTGGCTTGCACAAAGACAACCTGCTCCTGTGGGTAAAATTGCTTATGATACGGCGGCTTGATGCTCGCTTTGCACGAATTCAGCGTGCGGCCATCGAGCAGCAAACCGAACCGCCAGTGCACCCGGTCCGGGCCCACGGCATCCGGGTCCTGGGGGTACTCGCCGAAATCCACGCCTCTGCGCGTGCAAGTCGCATCGATCGCAGCGTACATCGCGCGCGCCGCGAGGGGGTGCTGCGAATAGTCTCCGGTCATGTCCCGCACAATCGCCAAGGTCGCAGGCGTGGTGGAAACCGTCGCCAGGTAGGGCGCGGCCATCGAAGTCTGCGGCAAGATAAGGAATGCGGCGCAGAGGCTGACCAAGCTGTTACGCATTAGGATATCCCCTATCTATTTCGATTGCCTTCCGCCGTCGCCCTTGCGGGCCGTCATCAGGCCAAACGGCCGCCCGAGCGGGTCCATGGCCAAGGCCATTGAGTCGCCGTCTGGCAGGAGCTGTTTTGGCATCATGACCGTGCCACCCAATTCCACAAGACGGCGCAGAGATTTGTCGATGTCAGGCACCTCGACATACAATTGCACGCCTTCCGGAGCCTCCGGCGGCGCCGGCCAGATGCCGCCGTCGATGCCATTGTCCGCGTTGGTCGCAACTTCGCGGTAGCCCATGGCATTGTCAGCAGAGAACTTCCAGCCGAACATCGCCGTGTAGAAGCGAGCCGTCGCTTCGGGGTCCTTCGTGATCATTTGCCAGTGGGCGACAGCTCCATTCACAGAACTTTTTCCTCGGTTACGACCCACGCCGGTCCCTCCATGCGAAGCAATCCCAAACGCAGGAGCCGGCTGAGCGAGACGTTGACTCGATCGACCGACACGTTGAGCTGTTGCGCCAACTCTGGAGATGTCGGGCGATCCAGGCTTGGCACGATATCCATAATCGACAGATCCAAAGGGTCGAACTCGCGGCCCAGGGCGCGGACGGTGGCATCGAGTTTCAAGGCGGTCGCCGTCCGCTCTACGGCGTCGTCCGTCATCGGCCGCACGCCACGCATCCATTGAGATAGCGTCGCGTGATCGCACCCTAGGTCGCGCGCAAAGGCGCGGAGCGAATAGCGCGAATTGCGCCGCCGCCGTTCTTCAAATTGGTGTTGCAGAAATGCCTCGAACGCCATCGTCGCAACCTAACCGACTTCTTGCCCGGCGCCTCGCCGTCCTTGGACAAATTCTGGGGCGCCGCGGCGCCCCAGATTCGACTTCAGATTCCCTTGTCGACACTGGCTTGGAATTGTCGATGAAGCGCATTGTCGAGGGTAAGTATCTTCGTCAGGGCATTCTGCTTCAGGAGTACCCGGACGATTGGACGCCTGGGTGGCTGAAGAGAATCCGGTCCGGGCGATCGACGTGCTCATCGGTGAACGTGATCTCGGGGCACCAGCCGCGACCCGGCTCTTGTCACCGCCATTGCCGCGTTCGACGCAAGGGGCATGAGCACGCTAAGGTGCTCGATGGCTCCTGGCGACGTTTATCCGATAGTCTTCGAGAAGGCGAGGAGTGACTCGTCCGAGCGTTCTCAGGTACGGCGATCCCGGCATCGCAGTACGCACCGCCGGCCCGGCCTCAGCAGCAGCGCGGCACGGTCTCTATATTCTGGGGAACCTGGTCGACTACAAGAGGCAAGGTTCGACCGTGTCTTTGATCGGCGAGACCAAAATATCAGGCCGCGAGGCTTATCAGTTGCGCGTCCACATGATGGACGGCTTCGAACAGGACGAATTCATCGACGCCAAGACTTGGCTCATCGTAGCCGACCGTAAGGTCGCCAAGGTTCACGCCTTCGGCACGGACGTTGCTAGCGAAACCCACTGGAGCGACTACCGTCGGGTCAACGGTGTCTTGTTCTCATTCAACAACAGCGAGGTCGAGATCGCCACCGGCAAGCCGCTGAACGCCTTCCAGATCACAAGTTTGGACATGAACCTGAAGCTCGATCCCTCCATGTTTTCACCGCCCTCCCTTGAGCGCACGCCCGTCCAAACGCTGATGGATCAGTTATATTTGGAGCGCGAGGACCAGGAAGCCGTGCTCTGGACCTATCATGATTTCCGCGACGCCTATCCGGACGTCAACACTGATGTGGCGACGCAAGTCATCGGCTACCAGATTCTGAAGATGGGCGATCGGGCTTCGGCCACCGCGCTTCTGGAGAGGAACGGCGCAGTCTATCCGAGATCGAGCGGCGCCGCCTTCGGCCTCGGCCGGGCCTACCGGACCGCAGAGCGCACTCAGGACGCCAAGCGCGAATTCCAGCGCGCACTTGCTTTGGACCCCGACAACAAGCGTGCGCAGAGCGCACTCGCGGACATGGCCTCGGGGCGCTGACGCCCGCTTAGAGCGGGTGAACGTAACTCACCACGAACGCAGCACGCTTGGGCTGGCGCCGAGGCCCTGCGGAAAGCCGGGGACCGGCCCCGATCGCTGCTATTCTGAGAACGGGCTGCTCAAGATCTTCTCTTCAAGGGTAGGAAAGGCGAAGCCGTGGTTATGCCGGCGGCAAAAGTCGTCGGTCCAAGTCCCGATCTGAACACGTGGGCTACGATGGCAGTAGTCGGCTAACAGATCCTTGAACTCTTCGGCGAATTTTAAACGAGGGTACCCATACAGATTAACCCCTGCTTCGTACCCGACCGGATCGGTCTGCAGGAAGCGCCCACGTACCGGGTCGTATATCCGCGCCTTGTAGTAATAGACCTGCGCCTCGGCGATGACGATCTGGCCGGTGTAGCGGAAGCGTGAGCCGGTCCAGCTGTTGGGTTCGCCGTAAGGGCCGTATGTGTACTTAGCCTGCACCGTGCCGGTGCCGTCGCTCCAGGCGATGATGGAGCCGCGCTGGTCGGCGTGCAGCTAACGGCGGTCTGTGGTACCCGAGATACGCGCGATCGAGGTAGAATACGGCGGTGCGCCCCGGACCGGTCTGCTGGTCAGATCTTGTCGGACCGCCGCCCCGCAAAGCGCAATTCAATAGGACTGACAATTCCGTCATGCATGCCGATAGTGATCGCCCCAGTCTGCCGAGGTTTAACATCGCACTGACCACGGCGTCCATTTCCAGCTCAAGGGTTTCCGCCTTGCTGGGTACGGGAGGTTCAACGTGGCCATCCGATTTCCCATAAAACCGGATGACCGCAAAAGAACAAAGCGTGAAACATCGCGCGACTCGTGCTAAGGTCACCTCATGTGGGTTGAGACCGCCACCGCTGCGCTGAGGGACCGAAAGGTCCTGGAACTCCAGTACGACGGCTACAGTCGTTGCTTGGAGGTTCACGCCGTCGGCTGGTCCAGCACCGGCCACGCGGTGATGCGCGCCTGGCAAGTGAGCGGCGGCAGTCGCCACGGTGAACGCACCGGCTGGAAGCTCATGCGGCTCAGCGACGCGCGCGCAGCCGCCATCACCGAAATGCCCGCTGAGGTCCCGCGACGCGGCTATAAACGCGGCGACCCGGCGATGAAGCGGATTGTTTCTGAATTGTAGGCGACGCGTCCGGGATCTACCTCCCTCCAGCAGCGAATAGCGAATGGCCATCACCACCGAACAATTCGACGCCCTCACCCCTAGCCCCTACCAGGCGGTGCGAGACAAACTTCAAACCGGCGACGTGCTACTCTTCCACTCCGAAGACCTGACGTCGTGGGGGATCGAATATTTTACCGACAGCCTCTGGTCGCATGCTTCGATCCTGCTGCGGCTTCGCGAAATCGACCGCGTGCTCATCATGGAGTGCATCAACGGCGCCGGCGTGCGGATGTTGCCGCTGAGCACCCGGATTAACGGTGTGCCCGAAGGCGGGAAGCCCTACAACGGCAAGCTCTTGCTGGCGCGCCATCAGCAGTTCCCCTCCACCGACGTTGACAAGATTCATACACTGACGGAAGTCGCGCTAGAGCGCTTGGGCTACCCCTACTCCGGCGCCGAACTGATCAAGATTGCCGAGCGCATTTGCGATCGGCTGGAAGGCCGGACCGCCGCTGGTCTATTGAGCGAAAATGGTCGCTACATCTGCTCCGAATACGTCGCCATGTGTTACCAGCAGATCGGCATCGACATTCGCCCCGACAAGGAGGGCTTCATGGCGCCGGCCGATATCGCCGACGATCCGAATGTTGACGGGGTGTTTTCGATCGTGCCCGACGTTCTTTCGCGATGAGATCGCCACTGCTCTGATCAGCAGCAAGCATTCGACCACAAGGATCGTGGGTCCGCCTTGCGCCAGAAGCGGGCATTCACCCACGCGCGGAGAGCAGACCCGTCAAAGGTCCGCAATGTGAGTCAGAAGCAGACACTTAGTCGACGCCACGAACGACCCTCAGCGGCGGTTGGACAGAGTACGCGCGCTGTGTCCCCAGAGCCCCGCCCGTGGTGACCGTGTGGCAATCATTTGGCATGTCCAGGGGTCGAGCGACGCCCATTATGCGGCAAATGCCTTGCCACATTGGGTGTACCGCTGGTCGGCCGCGCGCGACGACCTCCGTCGGATTATCGATCGCCGCCGCGCAATCTGAGACGCTGCCCCGGCCCACAACGTCGTGCTAGGCGCGGTCTTCGACCGCAGAGGCAGCGGTCTGTGGGCGACTAACCGTAGGTGGATAGAGACGGCCGCTGGTCGGGCTCTAGCGAGCGCTCGCCGCTACCATCCTATCCAGGACCTCGCGCAAAATTGCCTCAGACGTTGCGAAATTCAAGCGAACAAATCCTTCGCCGCCGGCGCCAAACTCTTCTCCAGGTGCAAGCGCAACCTGCGCCTCACGTTGAAAGAAACTTGCTGGCGACTCCTTTAGACGCAGCTCGCGACAGTTAACCCAGGCCAAGTAACTCGCTTCCGGAGGAAGCCACGTCATACCGGGCAAGGACCGCAAGCGAGCGTCTATGAGCGCGCGCATACGCTCAAGATGCACTATACAGTCCGCAAGCCATTCAGCGCCGCGTTCACTCCAGGCGGCGCGCGCCGCGCGCAGTCCCATGGTCGAAAACGCCGTCCATCGATCCGATCCGAGTGCGGCGAGCGGCGTTCTAAGGCGCGTCTCAGCCACGCATACGGCGGTTCGCAACCCCGCGATGTTGAACGCTTTGCTTGGGGAATTCAGCGTGACCGTTCGGCTTGATATTTCTGGGCCGAGACTGGCGAACGGAACATGTCGACGACCGTCGAGCGTCAAGTCCGCGTGTACTTCGTCGCTGATCACGGTGAGGTTCGCCGTCGCGGCCAAATTCGCTAGGTCGCGAAGCTCGTGTTCAAGAAATACGCGACCGGTCGGGTTGTGGGGATTGCAAAGAATGAGGAGCGTGGGCCTCTCACGCCGGACCGCCTCAGTCAGCGCCTCTACGCCGGCGCTCGAGACGTCGATTGGCGAGGTAATCAGCCGCCGGCCCGCCTGCCGCACGCCGTCCATAAGCGGTGGATAGGCGGGGACCTGGACGACCACCGCGTCGCCCGGCGCCGTGAGCGCATCGATACAGTTGGAAACGCCCGTCGCGATATCGGGCATCACCATCACGTCGCCGGGATCTACCTTCCAGGCCCACCGACGCGCAGCCCAGACTGCGAAGGCTTCCGGTACGCCGCTGCGCTCTCCAGTCGGTCCATAACCGAGGTCGCCGCATGCGATAGCTTCAAGGAGCGCGTCGCGAATCACAGCCGCCGGCTGAAAATCCATGTCGGCGATCCACGCCGGTAATACGTCCTCACCGTCGCGAGACCATTTTCTTCCTGTCCGGAGTCGGAGCACGCTCAGCTCAGGTGCGAACATCGCAAGCTCCGCCAGTAGCGTTAGGCGATGATCCCGCGATCGCCGAGCGGGCCTGATCGCTCGTCACAGGACCTTACCGCACCGGCGCCGATGCGCGGACAAACGTCACACTCGGATCGCGCTCCTGGATGAAGTCCTGCACGTTTAGGGGCTTGTCGTTGGTGAAATGCGCCGAGCCGCCGAACACGACGCCGTGGCCGCCCCGCGGCATCGCCATGGCCCAGTGATCGCTGCGAACGGCCGCGCCGAACTCTGTCTCGCCGTAGCGGAACAGAATGTACTCCATGGACACGCCTTCCAGGCCGACGACGCGCACCTTCAGGGTTGCGCCAGGTCAACGAGCTTGAAGTAGTAGTTCTCCTCCGCCGTGGTCTTGGGACCTGCGCGCCCGTTCCAGGAGACGGCGAAATAGTCCAGCACCGCCTGACGCGCCTTGCGGTAGCGTTCACTGTCCTGCGGCGCGCGGGTGAAGTCGTCGAGCACGGGCTGCATTTGTTGCGGTAGCATCTCCATGCCGAGCCAGTCGAAGTGGTGGGTCTTCAGCTCCGCCGACAAGGCCTCGTAGCTCGTCGGTATGCCATGGACGCCTTCCCCCGCGAGGAGCACCGCGTCCGGCGCCGCCTCGAACCGCTCGAGTTGCGGATCGGCGAAGATCGGAGGTGTTTTGACGCCGCTGGTCAGCCGCGCCGCCACGTGACGTTCGGTCTCGAGTTCCGGATTGGGGATCAGGTAGGCGCGCTCCAAACCCGCGCGACGGACCACAGCGAGGAAGTCGTCGAGGTTCGATCGCATCTCGCGCCAAGTCGCCCCGCTGACATAGGCATGGTCAACCGGGTCGACTATTCCCACGACCGAGAGCGCGGCGTGCGGATAGAAGCGCACTGTGTATCCGGCCTTGAAGCGCAGGGTAAGGGAATGGGCGTCCTCGCCGGCGACCGTTGCATACCGCGGCGTGAAGTCAGACTTGATCTGCGCGGCGGTGCGGTCAGCCAGGGCCTGGACGCCGTAGAAGTCCGTCAGGAAGCGCGAAGGCTTAGCCACGGTTACGGGGTAGGCAGGGTAGAGGAAACCCTGGGGCGTAAGGAACTTGGCGAGCAGCGGCTTCAGGTCCGGCGCATCGACATAACGGTCGCCGAGATGCGCGGCCGTCGGCGGCCACGCAGGCGCCGCTTGCAGCGGTGACGGCGCCATTCCGCTTATGATCAGTCCGCATGTCACAGCAAACATCCGCGTGTGAAATTTCCTCTGTTGGTTACGCATCATCGCACCACCGCCGAGCTGGGGAGATAGAGAATGGCGTCATACTGACGCTTCAGGACGACATCGCCGAAACCGAAACCGTGATGGTTGGCGAAGATGGAGCCGACCTTCTCGACGGGCAGGCCCTGCGTCTGAGCTGGATCGCGAAGGTCGACCAAGGCGGGACGATCACCAAATTTCGCGGTGAAGGCGGGTTCCAGCAAATCCGCCGGCTCCTTGCATCGGTCGTTGCACGGCACAATCGAACCGATGGTCACTTCCTTGTCGCCGAACTCCGCCGCAAGCCGCTCGCCGACGGAGATGGTCCCGTGCGGGATACCTTCGCCGCTACCGCCGATCGGCCCGGTTTCCGAGGCGTGCCGCGCGGCGTGCCAGTCGTGCATCCAGAAGAAAATCTTGCGGTCGCCATAAAACAGGTGTCGCAAGCCGTTGAAGATTCTGAAGCGCGACAGGTCGCCAGCTTCGTAGCTGACCTGGGACCAGGCGAGCGCATGCTGGAGCGCGTCCTTGTCCCCTCCGACTTCGTCCGCGCCCCGCGTCAACACATCGACGTAGGTGCGCATGCTGTCGAGGTGCAGGTTCACGAGTTCGACGTCTGCTGGCGTCGTCGCCAGGACAAGCGCCGTCCCATGGTCATGGATGTATTCGCGCGCGGAATCGAGGGCCACGAGGCAGCTCGCGCGGTCTATCGTCGAATAGGACGGCAGGCCCGCTTTTTCGGAGTTTGAAAGTGTCGGACAAGAAGTCGAGATCCGCCGTATATTGTGTATCACCGGCTCGGCAGGATGCCAGGGAGGCCACGAGTACGTCCGCATCCTTCGGCACCGCACGCCGGAAGAAGGCGAAGGCGGCGTGCAGATCGGTCACCGGTTGCTCCGGTTGGAAGCCGGAGACGAGGATCGGATCGCTCGGGTGTTTGCGATTGAAGTCGCGGATCCAGATCATCATCTTTAGCGTGTCGTCGGAGACGAAGGCGCCGTCCAAGAAGAACTGCTCCACGGGCGTGAAGCTCGTCCGGTCGGACGCCATGAAATCCTTGAAGACGTCGCCAAGGCCCCACTGCGCCTCGAAGACGAAGACGCGGAAGTGCTTGCGCTCGGCCAGACGCTCGAAAGCTTGGCGCACGAAGCTGTGTTCCGCCGCCATCCCGTGGGAGTCCTCACCGAACACCACAATCGGATGATCACCGACGATTCTGTCGAGTGGCGAAAGGTCCATATCGACGGCCTGCAGGCCGGGATTGGGCTTCGCCGGCGCCGGCGCTTCGGCCAAGGTCGGCTGGGCGCCGATGACGGCGGCGGCCAGTCCCCCAATCGCGGCATTCAGCAACGCTCTGACGACCTTCGACTTGCAATTCATGATGTCGCGTCCTGGTTTCATTGCGATGTCACGGCTTTAGCTTCGAGTAAAGTCTCTGGGTGACCGTGACTCCGGCGGCCTGCATCGGGTTCGGCGCGGGAGCTTTGGAGCTGGCCTTCAGGCTCTGGGTCTCGATCGGTCGCGGAAAGCGTTTGTTGGAACGGTCGGTGTCGCCTGTCCCCCCCGCGGGATCGATCTCCGCCGAAACGATGGCTTTGGGAGTCGCGTAGGCCCAAATCGCCTGCCGGGAATCGTGCCGCCACACCTGAACAGGAATCTGGATCATTTCGTTCGAGCCGTCGTCGTAGACGATCTTCAGTGGGATCGGCGTGACCAGGCCTCCAAGGTTCGTAAAGGTGAAGCGGTACGCGTCGCCACCGGCGCCGCGGGGGGCGGGTGGAGTTGCAGGCGCGGCGCCGCGTTCAGGCGGGTCATAGAAATCCCTCAGTGAGGGTTCTTCGACCACACGGGTCGGTCCTGTGTTGTGCTGGGCCGCGATTGGCGGCGGCCCTGTGCGCGACGCGACGGGACCCGTCGATGTGCGCACAATCTCATCCAGCGCGACGTCCACGTGGTTAGTCCCGTAGAACCAGCCGCGCCAGAACCAGGCTAGGTCCACACCCGAAGCGTCCTGCATCGTGCGGAAGAAATCGTATGGCGTAGCGCGCTTGAAGCGCCACCGGATGGCGTATTCCCGAAAGGCCCGGTCGAACGCCTCGCGACCCATCACGGTCTCGCGCAGGATCGCCAGCGCGGATCCCGGCTTCACATAGCCGGCGCAGCCAAGATCGGCCGCGTAATCCGGCCGAACCATGATCGGGCTCTGCTTCGCCGCCGTCATGCAGCTGGCGACATTGCGCGGCTCACCGCCGGTCGGATAGTCCGCGCTCCAGGCCTTCACAGCCTCATATTCGAGAAAGGTGTCGATACCCTCGTCCATCCACGCCCAGCGGCGTTCGTCGGAATTCACGATCTCCGGAAACCAGTTGTGACCGGTCTCGTGGATGACTTCATTGACCAGGCTGATCTTGTCATCGGCGGCGTAGGTGATCGTCTCGGACTTCGCATCGAGGTGGGGCAAGCCTTCGTCGACAAAGCTCAGCATGGGATTTTCGAATCCACCCACTGCGCCGAACGTCGCCTGGACCACCGGGTAGGGATAGGGAAAGACAAGCTGCCCGTAGACCTTCAGCGTGTGCGCCATGGCTTCGGTCGCAAAGGTCGACCAAAGGGGACGTGCTTCGTCCGGATAGAACGACATAACCATGACCAGCGGTCGTCCGGGGTCGTCCTGCGACACGCCCATGGCGTCCCAGAGGTACATGCGCGAGCTCGCAAACGCGAAGTCGCGCACGTTGACCGCTTTGAACACCCAGGTCTTCTCGCCGCTCGCGGTGTCGGCCACCGCTGCCCGTGCCTCCTCGGGCGTCACAATGAAGATCGGGTGGCCGGCCGAACGCGCCTCAGCCAGCCGCGCGCGTTGACCGAACGTCAGGACCGCCGACGGGTTCTGCAGTTCGCCGGTGGCGGCGACGACGTCGTCCGCCGGCGCCGTGATCGCGACATCGTAGTCGCCGAACTCCAGCGGAAACTCGCCAGCGCCGAGGAACGGATCGTTGTGCCAGCCCTGGTCATCATAAGCTGCGAGCCTGGGAAACCACTGTCCGGCCTGGAAGATGCAGGCTTCTCGGCCGCCGGACGGCGCCTCGGCGCCGGGACGCTCCATGATATGGTCCTTGAAGCACACATAGCCGCTGCGGCCGCCCATCACCTTGGTTTCAATCATCGGCAGGGACCACTTGATCGAGAGGTGCGCGGTCTGGCCGGGCCGGAGCGGCTGCGCCAAATCGACCCGCATGAGGGCGTCGACGACTGTATGCGCGAGCGAGCGCCCGCGATCGTCGGTCAGGCTTTCAACGGTAAATCCGCCGCGCCAGGTCTGCAGACGTTGTGCGCGGGCTAGAATCCGCCGCGCTCAGGGGTGCATCCGGATCGACCGTCCGCGTCTGCTCGCGCAGCGCCTCGGGCCGGAAGCGGTTCTGGTCGAGGAGCAGCCAAAGGTAGCGCAGGGTGTCGGGGGAATTGTTGTGGTAGGCGATCTGCGCTTCACCCTCGAGGGTGCGTGACGGCTCGTCGAGCCGCACGCGCATCCGATAGTCCACCTTCTGTTGCCAATAGTGCGCGCCAGGCGCGCCGGAGGCGGTACGGATGTCGTTCGGCGTGGGCCAGACGTCGTCCATCGGGCGGAAAGGATCGTCGCGCATCGTCGCGGACACGGGATCGGCCGCGGCCAAAGGCGTCGCAAACAGCAGCGCGCCCAGGAACAGGAGCACCAACGGCGCGAGTCCTCGGGATCGGTCAGGCCGCATCGAGGACGTCCGCCGCGACAGAGAGAATCCTGGAGCGCGAGGCCGGAGCTGTCGAAGACCGTGACCTCATCGTCATCCGCCCGCCCGGCGCAGTCCCCGCGCAGGACGTCGCCGAGGGCCTTGATGGCGACGTCTCCGCCGAGGCGCTGAAACTCTCCGACCTCCCGCGACTGCCTCGGGCAGTCGGCGAACAGCCGAGCCGAATGCAGCAGGGCGTCCGGCAGTTCTTGCTTTCCGACCTGATCCGCGCCCATGGCGGAGACGTGGGTTCCGGGCCGGATCCACGCCGCCTCGAACAGCGGCTGGCGCGCGGGCGTCGCGGTGACCAGCACATCGGCGGCTTCACAGGCCGCGCGGACGCTGACAGCCTGGGTTACGGGTGCAAGCGTGGCGAGCGCACGGGCTGCAGCCTCCGCACGGTCGGGATTGCGCGACGCAACCAGGATGCGTTCGAAAGCGCGCACGCGCACGAGCGCTTCGGCCTCATAGGCGGCCTGCGCGCCGGCGCCCAGGATAGAAAGAGTCGAACTGTTCTTGTGTGCGAGCGCATCGACCGCGAGCGCGTCCGCGGCTGCGGTGCGACGGCCGTTCATGCGGCCGCCGGCGATGACCGCCTTCGCCCGACCGGTCTCGGCGTCGAGCAGGACGACGAGCGAGCTGTGGCGCGGCAGGCCGTGCTCGGCGTTCTCGGGCCAGAACGAACCGATCTTGACCCCGACGAGCGCGCGAGACGACACCGATCCCGACTTAATCGAAAAGGTCTCGCCGGGCTTTGGCCCTTCGCCGATCACCACCGGATTGTTCACGCCGGTTCCCTCGGCGGCGGCGATCATGGCGGCGCGCACGGCTGTGAACATACGCTCGGGCGTCGCGAGCCGAAAGGCGCTATCCTCGTCGATCACGCGCATGCGCTCACCACCCGTTCAGGCGCGGCCATTCGGCCTCGACACTCACGCCGTCACGACCCACTACGAGATAGCTCTCGTGATGGGCGCTCGTAGCGCAGGCGTGGTTGGGAAGGATGCGGACGCGCGACCCGACCGGAAAACGCGTGATATCCAACGGGCGGGCGCCGTGGCGCGCCGCGAGCGCGCCGTGCTCCTGGTTGGTCGAGACAACCAGCACGTCCGGCAGAATCTCGCCGTTCTCAAGGCACACGACACCGAATTTCTGATCGATAGTCTGTTCGGCGGTGCCGCGGTCGCTGGATAACGCCATCCAACCCGCATCGATCAGCACCAGGCCCTTGTCGGGTTGATGGCCGATGACGGTCGCGAGCACCGACAGCGCAATGTCGTCGAGGCTGCAAACCCCCAGGCCCGCCATCACAAGGTCGAAGAATACATAGACGCCCGCGCGCACTTCCGTGACTCCGTCCAGCTTGCGCGCAAACAGGGCGGTCGGCGTCGACCCGACCGATACCTCATCCACCGGGATTCCCACGGCGCAGATGGAGGCCGCCGCTTCGACCGCGCCCCGACGCTCTGCCTCCGCCGTCTCCGCGACTTCCTCGAGGTCGGCGCAGTCATAGCTCGCGCCAGCGTGGGTCATCACACCGCGCAGGGTAAGGCCTTCGCTTGCCGCGACCGCCTTGGCGATCTCCACGAGCATGAGGTCGGTCGGCTTGACCCCCGCGCGCTCGCCATCCGTGTCGATCTCGATCATGACTGGCAGGGTCACGCCTTCGGCGGCCGCAGCCGGCGCGATGAGGCGCACCGCTTCGAGGCTGTCGAGGACGATGCACAGGTCGACGCCTCGACGGGTAAGCGACGCCGCATGCGCGACCTTGTTGGGCGCCATGCCGACCGCATAGAGAATGTCGCGGAATCCTGCCGCGGCGAAATAGTCCGCCTCGCGCAGGGTCGACACGGTGATCCTTTCGGTTCCGTCGACCGCCAGTCGCGCAACGTCGACGGATTTGGCGGTCTTCAGGTGCGGCCTGAGTTTGACGCCCAGTTTACGCGCTTGGTCGTGCATGCGCGCGAGATTGCGCTCCAACCTGCTCCGATCGAGCACGAGCCTGGGTGTCTCGTAGCCTGCAAGCACAGGCGCCGGCCCGCGATCCTGCGCAATTGCTTCGATGTGTTTATGGTCCTCGGCGACGGAGGTCATGGCTTGGAATCGCTCTTGGAATACATGCCGAACCATTTCTCGATGTAGAGTTGGGTGCGAAAAAGGTTGCTGACTGCCGCGTGCCAGGGCTGATGCGACTCGCCCTTCACGATGATCAGCTTCGTGGGAACGTCGCGGACTTTCAGCGCAGCGTAATATTCCTCCGCTTGTCCGCGCGGCGTGCGGTAGTCGTCGTCGCCGATCATCACCAGCGTAGGCGTGTGAACGTCGCCGACGTGCATGATGGGCGAGTGTTCGAGCCAGGGGGCCGGATTTTCCCAGAACGGTTTGCGGAAGCGGGTCTGGGCCCAGGCCGCCGCGTCCGAGGTGCCCGCAAGGCTGATCCAGTCGCTGACCGGGCACATCACCGTCGCGGCCGCAAACCGGTTTGTGTGGGCGATCACCCACTCGGTGAGCGCGCCGCCGCCGCTGCATCCCATCACATAGAGCCGCGACGGGTCGGTGACGCCGCGTCGCGTCGCTTCGTCGACCACGGCCATCAGGTCGGAAAAATCCTTATCGCCCGGGAAAGCGCCGTCGATGGCGTTGGCGAACGCGTGCCCGTAGCCAGTGCTCCCGCGCGGATTCGACCAGAGCACCAGGTATCCGCGGGCCGCAAATTCCTGGTATCTGAAATCGAACCCCTCCCCCGCCATCTCGTGCGGACCGCCGTGAATGTCGAGGATCAGCGGATATTTGCGGGCGGGATCGAATCCGGGCGGCTTCATCAGCCAGCCCTGGATCGGGGTTCCGTCGGCGGAGTGCGTGGTGATTTCCTCGGTGGTGGCGAGGTCTATGTCCCTGAGCACCGCGTTGACGTCGGTGATCCGGCGCACATCGCCGTTGTGCAAATCGATGCGAACAACGTCGCCGGCCTCGCTCGGCGTCTCGACCGTCGCCGCTGCCAGGCCATCGTTGCTGAATGAAGTGACCGACAGGCGCCAGGCGCCATGGGTGACGTCGTGCTGGACTTCGGCAAGCGTCACGAACCTTAGATTGGTTCGCCCGTGGTCATTGATGACGAAGAACAGGCCGGAATTGTCGGGCGCCCAATGGATGGCTCCCGGCTCGTCGGACAGGTCGCGGATCAGGATCCGATCATTACCGCCGTCGGCATCCATGACGTGGAGGTCGCGGCGCGGCCAGCTGGCGAGATCGTCATCGTTGCCGAAATAGGCGATCAGCCTTCCATCCGGCGACGTTCGCGGCGAAAGCCAGAACCCGGGCGCATGGGTCAGCGCGTTAATCCGGCCGCTCGCCACGTCGACACGCAGCACGTTGGAGAAGCGCGACGTCGGGAAGGAATCCGGCACGGTCAAGCCGTCGAACAGGATCGAGCGGCCATCCGGCGACCACTCGAACGCCCTGCCCCAGCCAATTCCCGAAAATCGCGCGCCGATGCTGAAATCGCCCGGCGTGATGTCACGCGGCTCGCCCCCTCCGGAAGAGACGACAAAAATGTGCGTGTTGGCGCGATTCAACTCACCGGTAATTCCACGGTAGTCGATCGTATCGATGACGTCGCTGTCGGGTCCCCATTTGGCGCCGGCCGGCGGCTTGGGCAGGTCGATCGCGAAAGCGGGCGCGGGCGCGGGCACGTCGGCGGCGAACGCGATCCAGGCACCGTCGGGCGACCAGGCGATCTGGCTCGGGTAAAGGTCCCCGCGGGTGAGCGCCACGGACTGCGCGCCATCGTGCGTCATGTCGCGCACGAAGACGAAGCGCTTGCCGTTCGCGCTGGCCGAATACGCCAGGCGATCGCCTTGCGGCGACCAGCGCGGCAGCGAGCCGTCGAGCAGGAATGCCCGGCCGCTTCCGTCGGCGTTCATGATGTAGGTTAGGGTGTCGGTCGTGTCCTTTTCGGGGACCACGCGCCGCTCGGCGTAGATTATACGTCTTCCGTCCGGAGATATCTGGGCACCCCCGGCGGTCTTCCAACTCAGATAGTCGGCGAGCTGCAGCGGTCGTGCATCGACCGGGCCGGCCAAGGCGAGTGTCGCGCCGAACAGGATCACAGCGGTCAGGCCGCGCACGGTCATTGGGCGCCTCCTCGCGTTTCAAAGGCGCCGGCGTAGGCGAACAGGGCGGGCGTCCCGCCGGTATGCAGGAAGACGATGTCCCGCGCCCGATCCAATGCGCCGCGCCGCAGGAGATCGATGAGCCCCGCCATGGCCTTGCCGGTATACACCGGGTCGAGCAGGATCGCCTCGGTCGAAGCGACGAGCCGGATCGCGTCGAAGCCGCCTTTGGTTTCGGCGCCGTAGCCGTCGCCCACATAGTCGTCCTGTACGATCGTGTCCGACCCGAAGGCAGACCAGGGCAGCTTACCGAGCTTTTCTAGGATGCGGCGCGCGATATCCTCGACCTTGCCGATCTTCACCGCCGACGGCTCGCTGCTCGACACGCCAACGACCGTCGCGTCCGATCCGTTCAGCCGCAGGCCGGTCAGCAAGCCCGCATGGGTTCCAGCGCTGCCGGTGCACAGGACCACATGACTGACGTCGAGCTTCAAACCAGCGGCCTGGTCCAACATCTCGCGGGCTGCGAGCACATAGCCCAGCGATCCCACCTCGTCCGACGCGCCGAGCGGCACGAGGAAGGGTTTTCGCCCGGACGCCCGCAAGTGTGCTTGGAGACTTTGCACGCGGGCGCGCACCGCCGCCTCGCCGCCGTTTTCGACCTCGATCGCGGCCCCGAGCACGCCATCGAGGAGACGATTGCCTGACACGAGGTATTCCGGCCGCGGCGACGACAGGGGGCAATCCAGAACAGCGAAACAGTCCAACCCGAATTTCGCTCCCGCCGCCGTCGTCTGGCGCACGTGATTGGACTGCACGCCGCCGGTCGTTATCAGGCAGTCGGCGCCTTCGGTCAGCGCCGCACCGAGGGTGAACTCGAGCTTGCGCGCCTTGTTGCCGCCGAAGGCCAGGCCCGTACAATCGTCGCGCTTGACGAATAGCCGCGGGCCGACGCCCAGAGCCTCGCGCAGCCGCGCCAAGGGCTCCAGCGGCGTCGGCAGGTGTGCGAGCCGGACGCGCGGAACGCCGCGTAAGCCTTGCACGTCCTCAAAGCTGACCGGGGAAGCTGCGGTAGAGTTCATGGCGCTCACCAGAACTTCGCGCGGTCAGCCGGCGCACGGTAGAGCTTGTCGCCGGGTTTCACGTCGAACGCGGCGTACCAAGCGTCGATATTGTTCACGGCGCCGTTGACGCGGAAGTATTCAGGCGCGTGCGGGTCGCTCTTCATCGTCTGTAACAGCGTCTCGTCGCGCATCTTACCGGCACGGATCTGCGCCCAACCCAGGAAGAACCGCTGGTCGCCGGTGAAATCGTCGAGCACCGGCGCCGTACGGCCGCCCAGCGAGCGATGGTAGGCCTCGTAGGCGATCCCCAGGCCCGAGATGTCGGCAATATTCTCGTTCAGAGTGAGCTTGCCGTTCACCGGATGACCCGGCAGCGCTTCGAAGGTGTCGTATTCCTGCTCCACGCGCTTGGCGATTGCTTCGTATTTCGCCGCGTCTTCGGGCGCCCACCAATCGCGCAGCGCGCCGGTCTCGTCCATCTGACGTCCCAGCTCGTCGAACATGTGGCTCAGCTCGTGGCCCAAGACGCCGCCGATGCCGCCGTAGTTCACCGCCGGGTCGGCGGCCGGATCGAAGAATGGCGCCTCAAGCGCGCCGGCCGGAACGGTGACCTCATTCTGGGTCGGATCGGCCGCGGCCCCGCTAGTCTGCGGCGTTGTCTGCCAGGCGCCGGGGTCGAACGGGCGGCGCGCGCCACCGAGCTGGGCCAGCCACCGATGACGGCGCGCCTGGCGCAGATTGCCATAGAGGTCATTGCGATCGAATTGCAGGTCGGAGTAGTCCGGCCAGACGGTCGGATAGCCGATTTTCACCTTCAGCGCGTCGATCTTGCGCAGCGCCTCGGCCCGCGTCGGCTCGCTCATCCAGGCCGCATGCAACAGACGGTCGCGCATGACCGCGCGGATGTTGTCGAACATCGCTGCGACTTGCCGACGCGAAGATTCCGGGAAATATTTCTCGACATAGAGCTTGCCGACCGCCTGCCCCATATAGCCTTCCACAAGGTCGACGCCGCGCGACCAACGAGGCGTCGGTTCCTGCTGACCGTCCAGACGACGGTCGAAGAAGTCGAACTTCACCGCCGCCACGTCCGTCGACAGATATTCGGCGTTGTTCGACACCAGCTTGTAGGCGAGCCACGCCCGCCAAACGTCGAGCGGCGTCCGGTTCACCTCGTCAACGAGACCCTTCATCGCGGTCGGCTGACGCACGATGATCACGTCGAGATCGGACGCGCCCGTCTCCTTCAGGAACAGGGGCCAGTCAAAGCCGGGTGCCTCGGCCGCCAACTGCGCCGGGCTCTGGTCGTTGGCGGTCTTCAGGAAGTTGTTCGCGTCCGCGCTCGGCCACTGCGCCTTGGCGAGGCGCGTCTCCAGGTCGAGGATCGCCTTGGCCTTGGCAGGCGCGTCCGCTTCGCCCGCGAAACGCAGCATCGCCTCCACATAGGCGAGATAGGCGTCACGGGTCTTTTGGGCAGCCGGTGACGGATCGGTATAGGCCTCCGGCTCCTCCAGCCCCAGGCCGCCCGGCGTCACCGTGTAACGTTGGCGTCCCGGCGCGTGAAAATCGAGAAAGGTCGAGCTTTCGAACGGCGAGCCGCCGCGCAGGAGCGGCGCCTGGGCGAACTCGCGCGCCAAGTCGGCCCGCGTCGTGATCGCCCGGATGCGCGCCAGGTCCGGCGCCAGCGGACCCATGCCCTGCGCGTCGATACGCGCGACGTCCACAAAGCTCGCGTAGAGCGCGCCGGTGTTGGCGGCGATGGGATCGGGCGAAGCGGCCTTCGCCGCGTCCTCGATCAGGCTGTGGATGCGCGCGCGCCGGAGCGCGAACAGATCGGCGCGGGCGCCGACATAGGTCTCATCGGGCTTGAACTTGTAGCTGTCGTACCAATGCCCGTTGGCGTAGCGGAAGAAGTCGTCGCCCGGCTTCGTCGCGGGATCCATGGCGCTCAGGTCGACGCCCCACGCTCCGATCTTTGCGTGCGCCATCGGCGGCCCCGCCGCGGCGGCGAAGGGAAGCGCGCAGGTGGCCGCAAGCGCGGCGAAGAGGAAAGCGATGCTCGCGGGGCGCAAAACCATCACAATCAAGCCTCGAACACAGGAAAGAGGGTGTCGAAAATCTTGTGCCGCTCGGCATAAACCATCGGCCGGAAGTTCTCGTGCGGTCGGGAATTGATCACCCAGATGACGGCCGACCGCGTCTCCGGATGGATGTAGAAGAAAGACAGAAACCCGACCTGACTCCCGGTATGGCCGATGTAGCGGATGGTCTTGTCCGGCGGCCCGTAGTCGATCACGAAGAACGGCATGGCCATCTGTTCGCGGACATCGGGTTCGGCGACGTAGTCCGTGGGATAACGCGGGACCCACATCTCGGCCAGGGTCTTGCGCGACAGGACGTCGGCATAGTTGCCGTTGTCGCGAATGCCCAGGAGGAAGTTGGTGTACTTCACGAAATCCGTCAGAGGAGCATTGAGGCCGCCGTTGCCCAGCGTCAGACCGGTGTCGACCTCGAGACCGTTCGCCACGGGCTTGCCGCCATCGGTGAAGTAGTTGTTCGACCGGTCCTTCAGCAGGAAGTTGGGCGTGAGGTCGAAATAGCTGCGACGCATGTCCAGCGGCTTGAAGATGTTCTTGTCGATGAAGGAATCGATGTGCTGGCCGCTGACCAGCTCGACCACCCGGCCGACCATGCTGAGGCCCGGATTGGAATAGCTGTACTTGCTCCCCGGAGCGAACTCGATCTCGGTGTAGGGCATCATCGCCTCGAGGATCGACCAGTCGTGCGGCTCCAGCGGCTCCCACGGCTTGCCGTCTGCCCAGGGGAAGGTCGCGTCTCGGAAACCCGACGAGTGCGTCAACAGCTGGCGCATGGTGATCTGGTCGATGGTGCCGTAGGGGTCGTGCACGGCGCGCACCGCCGGGATATACTTCACCAGTGGATCGTCGAGCGAGACGAGCCCGCGATCTCGCAACTGCATGAAAGCAATCGCCGTGAACGTCTTAGTGATCGACGCCCAGTGATAGATCGTGTCGGCGTCGACCTTGCGGCCGATGTCGAGGTCCGCGAAGCCGTAGTGCTCGGCTCCCAGAACCTCGCCGTCGTGCACGAAATTGAGGCTGCCGCCGACCACCGCTTGCGACGCAAGGTCGGTGCGGAAGTTGGCGACAGCCTTCGCCCACGCCGCGGGGAACCCACGAACGGCACTGTGACCTGCGCCGGCCGTGCGCGCGAGCGCGGGCACCGCCGCGCCGGCGAATAGACCACTCAGGAGGAGCGAGCGTCGATTCATGTCGGCGAGCGGTTGTTTCATCCTTGGTCTCCCGCCCTGTTCAGGAACAGGGGCGTCAGTTTGTCATAAACGGCGTCGCGGACCTCGCCGGGCCACGCACCGTCCTTGTCGCGGTGGATGCTGTTGCCGGCGGCCAGGAAGCCGGTCCGGCTTTCCGGATTGAACTGGAACGAGGTGTGGAACGCCATCTGGTCGCCGCCGTGGCCCACGAACCGGGTCATGCGCCCATCGGGCAGGCGGTGCTCGACACTGAAGAACACCAGCCCCACCGAGACCGGATTGCCCGGCCCGCTGGTTCCTGCTGGCAGCACGGGTCGCCACATCTCTTCCAGCGTCTGGCGCGACAGCACCTCCGCGTAGCGGCCGTTGTCGTCCAGGTTCAGCATGAAGTTGGTGTATTTGACGAAGTCGCCCATCGGCGCGTTCAGGCCGCCGTTGGCGAGCGTCGCGCCGGTGTCGACCTCAAACCCGTTGGCGTGCGGTCCGTCCGCGTCGATGTAATAGTTGTTCGAGCGGTTTTTCAGCATGAAGTACGGCGTCAGGTCGAAATAGCTGTCCCACATGTCGAGCGGCATGAGGATGTTCTTCTCGATGTAGCTGTCGATATGCTGGCCGGTGATGACTTCGACGGCGCGGCCGACCAGACTGAGGCCGAGGTTGGAGTAGCTGGACTTGGTTCCCGGCGCGAATTCGATCTCGGTGTAGGGGAAGGTCGCCTCGATGGTCGACCAGTCGTGCGGCTCGTGCGGCATCCACGGCTTGTCGCCGCCCCAGGGGAAGGTCTGTCCTCGGAATCCGCCCGCGTGGCTCAGCAGCTGGCGGATCGTGATCTGGTCGACCGAGCCGAAGGGATCGCGCACCTCGCGCACGGCGGGCACGTACTTCACGATCGGGTCGTCGAGCGACGCCAAGCCACGGTCGCGTAGCTGCATGAAGGCGATGGCGGTGAAGGTTTTGGTGTTCGAAGCCCAGTGGTAGATCGTTTCCTTGTCGACGCGACGACCTGACGCGAGGTCGGCATAACCGTAGTAATCGGCGCCCATCACGGCGCCGTCGGCCATGAAGTAAAAGCTGCCGCCGACGACGCCTTCCGCCTTCAGGTCGCTTTCGAAGCGGCGTGCGCTGTCGGCCCAGGCGGCCGCAAACCCCGCGGGCGCCGCAGGGGCGGTCGATGTTGAGGCGCCGGTGAGCAGCGCGCGACGCGGCAGTGTTCTATCCGACATCATGTCCCCTACCCTTCGGCCGATGGCGCAGCACGCGGCCCGCCTTGACCCCGGTCATGGCGCCGTTCTCCCACTCCACCTTGCCATTGACCGCGACCATATCGAAGCCCGCCGCCGGCTGGAACGGATCGGTCCAGGTCGAGCGCGCGTGAACCTTCGCCGGATCGAACAGCACAAGGTCGGCCTTCATGCCCGGCGCGATACGACCGCGATCGGTAAGGCCCAGGATGGAGGCCGGATAGGCGGTCATCTTACGGACGGCGGCCTCGAGCGTGAGGGCGTGGCGCTTGACGACATACTCCTCAATCACCTTCGCAAAGGAGCCCCAGGAGCGAGGATGGCGCATCTCCGGTGCGCCATCGCTGGAGATCGCGACCAGCGGGCTGGCGACGAAGACGTCTTGCAGCACCTGATCCTGCACGAAGTGCACGACCGACGGTCCGCCGTATCCCGCTTCGATGATATAGTCTTCGAACGGCTTGTGCGCCTTGGACGCCGCCTGGGTCAGGGTAAGGCCGGTGTCGGGCCCGCTCTCGATCAACAAGGCGTCGGGGCCGTTGCGCAGCATCACCCGGTCATGGATCGCCTTAGCGAGTGCGGCGCGTCGGTCGCGCACGGCGGCTTCGAAATCGCTCTTCCGCTGCGCCCATGGCGGGTAGTCCAGGGCGAAGTCCGCCACGCCGGCCGCATAAGGATAGACGTCCGCCGACAAGCGCACGCCGTGCGCCCGCGCCTCGCGCATCCGGGCAAGAATCTCTTCGCCACGCCGGGCACCGTGACCGAGCACCACTTTGATATGCGAGATGTGCGCGCGTGCGTACCGGCCTTGGGCGATCAGTTCATCGATCGCCTTGTCGATCTTGTCGTCGTCCTCGCTGCGCATATGGCTTTCGACCACGCCATCGTAGCGTCCGACGATCTTTGCCAGATCCACCAACTCGCCGGTCTGCGAAAAGCGATCGGGCACATATTCGAGGCCCGAACTCATGCCGAAGGCGCCGGAGCGCAGGTCTTCAATCAGCAGCGCGCGCATCTTTGCCTGCTCGGCAGGCGTGACGCTGTCGTGCGAGTCCGCGCCGGAGGCGTCGCGCAGGGAACCGAAGCCCGCAAGGACCGCGACGTTCACGTCGGTCCCCTTGGCCTGGACCGCCTTCATCCAGGTGCCGAGGCTGATGCCGTCGTGCTCACCGGTGCCATTGTCCGGAGCGCCGGGCGTCTGACCATCCTGGCCGAGAACCGCCAGCGTCACACCTTGCGCGATGTCGTTCTCGAAGCTCTCCTCCAGCGGCGTGCCGTGGGCATGAGAGTCGATGAAGCCGGGCGCGAGGACACGGCCGTGCGCGTCGATAGTGCGCAGAGCCGAAAGCGGCCTATGACCGCGGACAACCAGAGCGATCGTATCGCCCCGAACCGCCACCTCGCCGCTGAAAGCCGCCTTGCCCGTCCCGTCGATGATCTTTGCATTGTCGATGACCAAGTCATAGGGCGCGGCGCGCGCTATCGCGGCGCCGACGCCGGCGATGGCTACCGGGAGACATAGACAGGCAAGGAGGAGCGAACGGCGCATGGGTCCTACCGATAGAGCTGAAAGGCGGTCACAGCGACGAAGCCGACTGCTGATAGGCTGGCGGCGATCAGGGCATAAGGCATCTGGGTGCGGACGTGTTCAAGCACGGTGGCGCCGGTTGCCATGCTGGTGATGATGCTGTTGTCGTTAATCGGAGATGTGTTGTCTCCGAAGATCGCGCCCGAAAGGCAGGCCGCGAACAGAAGCTCCGGCGCGAGGCCGGTAGCGGCCGACATCGGAAGGACAATTGGCACCATGATGGCCAGCGTGCCGTAAGACGTGCCGGTAGCAAACGACATAACCGAGCCTAGGCCAAAGATGACCGACGGCACGAGCACAGTCGGCAGCGCGTGCTGAGCGATCTGGGCGATGAAGGCGCCAGTCCCTATCTCCTTGCAGAGACCGCCCAGCGACAGGGCGATCACGATCAGGAGCGAGACGTCGAAAAACTCTCGCATTCCCTCTAGGATCTTCTCCTCAATCTGCACGAACGAATAGACCCGATCGATCAAGAGTTGGACCGCGATGACGCCCGTGGCGAGGGTCACGGCGTAGAAGATCGACGCGGCGCCCTCGCCCTGTGTAAGGTCCCCATGGCCGGTGATGTAGAGGCTGGAGACCATGGTCACGATCAGGGTCGCCACCGGTAGGACGAGGTAGCTGAGTTTGGGCTTCACAGCCGGAACCTCCGGCGCCGTGTCGGTCAGCTGGTCGGAGTCGATCGACTTCGCGGCGCCTTCCCGCGCGACCGCCTCGAACGCCTTCATTGGGCCGATGGTCAGGCCCGTAACCATCACCACAACAACCAGCGCCAAGCTGATCCAGCTGTAGAGATTGAACGGAAGGGCGCCGACGATCAGGCTAAACGGATGGGCAACGTTTTGCGCCTTAAGAACGCTCATATAGAAGGCGCCCCAGCCATTGATCACGATCATCGCCACCGTGTTGAGGCCGATGGTGTGAACGAAATAAGCCAGCCGCTGTCGCGATATGCCGAGGCGATCGTAGAGCGGCGCCATGGTGGTGCCGCTGATCAGGATGTTGCTCCAGCACTCAAGGAAGACGACGCTCGACAAGGTGAACGTGAGGCCGAACACTGTGCCACGACCGTAGTTCTTGCGCAGATGCTCGATGGCGTGGGCGAAAGCGGCGAAGCCGTTTGCGTCGCGGATCAGCTTGAGCAGCGAGCCGACCACCAAGCTGAAGGCGATCAACTCGAGGTTCCCTGTGTCGCTCGCGACTTTCGCCATGTAGTCGAGCGTGCGGAACGGTGCGAGCCAGGGCTCATGGATGTGCAGGAGTGTAACCGCCGCGACCACGCCCGCGAGCAGTGAAGAGATGATCCGCTTGGTCAGGAAGGCGAGACCGATCGCGATCAGCGGCGGGATCAGGCTCAACCAACCCAGATCGGAGCTCATGGTACGCACCTTCGCTCGGTCGGCGTGGACATTCGAACAGTGGCTGGGGGAAAAACCGAAGGCTCGGACGGGGAACCGAGCCTCCAGTCTCTCAGGAGGAAGCGGAGGATCAGAACTTCGCCTTCACGCCGAGCTCGAAGCGGCGACCCAAGCGGTCGTACTGATAGCTGAACGAATTGAATGGCGGCTTCGCATCAAGGACGTTGTCCACCACCATCTGCAGGCGAAGGTTCGGCGTAACGTCGTAGTTCACCGCCAAGTCATTCAGGTAGTACGGCTTGATGTCGTTGTAGAGGAAGATCGACGGTGACTCTGAGCTGACCTTGGACGCGCCGTAGAAGGTCGTCTGCCAGTAGACGTCCCACTTCGCCACTTTCCAGTCGAGGCCGCCCTGCACCCGGTAGCGTTCCGCGCCGCTCGAGGTCGTATCGTCCTGGACGCCTTCGCCAACGATGCCCGAGAGGTCATGAGCCTGATAGAACAGCAACACGTTCGCAGATAATGAACCCCAGTCTCCCGGGGTTTGGCCAAACAGGCGCGCCACGTCCACGTTGCTGTAACGCGCCTGCACCGTGAGGCCCGCGAAATCGCGTGTGTTGAGGTTCACGTCGAAGGATTGGAAGCCGGAAATCGAGAAGTTCGCCGGATTGCGCGAGATCGCCGTGCAATAGTTGTTGTTCAAGTTCGGCGCATCGTAGCACGCGTCCGCCACGCCTTCGCCTCCTAGCGCCGCGATCGCGCCCTTGATGTCGATATCGATCCAGTCGACGGTAAGCATGAAGCCGGGCAAGGTGCGCGGCGTGAAGACCATACCCGCGGTCCAGGACTCGGCGACTTCGCTATGGAGGTGAGTGTTGCCAGAGAAGTCGCCGTTGATTCCGGCCAGCGGACTGGTGAAGGTGGACAGGAAGGCGTCGGCAGCGGCGACATTGCCGGCGAGGCCCGCATTTATCACCGATTGTTCGCAGTTCGCTTTCCGGTTCGCCGGATTCGGACCCGTCGAGATGATGCCGACGGCGCAGGGGTCGGTGATAGATTGGAACTCGGGAATGGTGCCGGCGAAGAGCTCGCCGATAGCCGGTTGGCGCACCGAGTGGGTGCGGTTGCCGCGGAACATGAGGTCGTCGTTCAGTTGCAGCTCGCCGCCTGCGGTCCAGGCGACGTCGGACCCGGTGATGCTGTCGTCCATGTAACGCACCGCGCCTTCGAACGTCAGCTTCTTGAACAGGGCGAAGCCCATGGCGCTGCGCATCATGTCGGCATCGATCAGGGGTGCGCGGATCTCGGTATAGATTTCCTTGGTCGTGAAGCTGCCGCTGATCGGCGCGCCGTGCGGATAGCCGAGATAGTAGGTCCCGCCCTGGCTCAGCGGATTGTCGATGTTCTCATATGGATCGAGCGAGAAGTTCGCTTCTTCGCGGCGGACATCGAAGCCGGCCGCCCATTGCAGCGGTCCGGCCGGAAGGTCGAACAGCGAGCCGTTGACGTTGCCTTCGACGTACTGCTGCTGGATGCGGCTGTCCTGGTACTGCTGTTGCCGCAGGTAATTCAGCGCGTCTTGGGGGTTTTGGGCGCCGAAGGGATTGTAGGGCGCGCAGTTGTTGTTGGTGGTCAAACGCGACGCACAGGTCATCAGGTCGCCGGTGCCGTTCTGAACGTAGACATGCGTCGCCGCGTTGTAGGTGAAATCCGACAGACTGAGGTTCGCCGGCACCGGGATGACGGTGCCGCCGAGCGGGCCGCCGCCGACGCCAGGTGACGCATAGACCGCCTGGTTGGCGTTGGCGAAATTCTGGGACGGGATGCCGATCATGGTCAGATCGCGCGTCGTCTCGCCGTCACTGAAGGTGAGATCCCATTTGAAGTCGCGGTCGGCAACCTTGAACTTGCCCTCGAAGCCCGCCTGCGCGGTCCAGGTCTTCTGGTCGATGTCCTCCGTGCCCGGGTTGATGTCGGCCAGCTGGCGGTTGAGGTAGATGGTCGGGCCGAAGGGGCTCTGGTTCGCCGGGTTGAGGAAGTAGGCCCGGGACGATGGCGTAAGGAAGGGATTGGTCGCCGGGTTGATAGCCAATGAATAGGTGTTGGGATCGGGATAGCCGCCGAGGGCGAAGACGATCGGTGCCGGGTTGTCGAACTGGGCGGTCGTCTGAGCGTAACTGAACCGGCCGAACACCGTCACGTTGTCGGTCAGGTCGTAGTGCGCCATGCCGTTGATGAAGACGCGCTGCGACGGCTGCAGGACATCGGGCATTTCGCGCGTGGAGGTCGTATCCGATCCGGGCGGAATGGTGACGAGCGCAGCGCCGGCGAAGACCGCGCCCGCCGGCTTGCCGGGATTGAACGGCACGAGATTGCCGCTGGCGTCGAAGGTTAGCGGCTGGCCGGCAGCGTTGGTGTAGAAGCCAAAGGGGGCGCCGGTGGTGGCGTTGACGCCGCCGAGTCCGAAGTAAGTGGAGGGCCGTCCGAGATCCGAAGATAGGATGAAGGCGCCGCCTGTGACTGGGATGTTGACCGCTGGGTTAGTAAGCGACCCGACGAAGCCGAAGGGTTCATCGAAATTGCGGTCCTGGGCGGTGATCGCGTCCTGCAGCGTATAGGCCGCCGACAAGGTGACGTTGCCGCGGCCGTCAGCGAAGTTGTGACCCCAAAGGACCTGCTCCCGCACGTTGCCGCCGTCGCCCTTTTCGGTCAGGCCGCCCTAGACTCTCGACCTCGAGGCCGTCAAAGTCGTGCTTGAGAATCACATTGACTGTGCCGGCGATCGCGTCGGAGCCGTAGATCGGAGCGCCGCCGACCGAGATCGTCTCGATGCGTTGCACCAGGCCCGACGGGATCGAGCTCAGGTCGACCTGCAGGCCGCTGGCGCCGGAGCCGTTCGCCGCCTCCGCGCCAACCACGCGTTGGCCGTCGACCAAGGTCAGGGTGCGCTGGCTGCCCAGGTTGTAAAGGTTCGCGAAAATGACACCGGCGTCGCCGGAATTGTTGTTCGACGCGCGGTCGCCGCTGGTCTCGTCGTAGGCCTGGAATACTGGGTTTTCGCGGATGAAGTCGCCGAGGTTGACGTCGCCGCTGTTCTCGATCTGCTGCGAGGTACTGACGATCGTCGGTTGCAACCGATCAATTTCCGGGCGAGGGATGCGTGATCCAGTGACGACGACTTCCGACACCGTGCTGGAGGGCTGGCCGCTGGTCGTCTGGCCACTCGAGGGCTGGTCCTGCGCCGAAGCCGGCGCCGCCAGAACCGCGATCCCGCCGATAACGGCGGTCGCCAATAGCAGCTGCTTGAATCTCTTTTGCCCGACCATGGTCAGCATCCCCCATTCGACCGCATTCTGAACGAGCGGCGTCAGGGTGATGCTGACGAAGGACTTGCCGAAGGGCAATTAACTCGATCGCCGGATTAGGTTAAGCTGGAGCTTAATGCTCAGCCTCGACGATCTCCGCTTCTTCTCCGTCGTCGCCGGCGCGCGGTCGCTGGCCGACGTCGCCCGGCAGCTCGACGTCACGCCGCCCGCGATCTCTCAGCGCCTGGCCGCGCTCGAGCGCCGGCTGGGCGTGCGCCTTCTCGACCGGCAGCACGGGGGCGTCCACCTGACCGACGAGGGCGACGCCGTGGCCGCCAAGGCGCGCCTGATCCTGGAGGAGCTGGACGAACTCGACGAAGAGATCGCCTCGCGTCGGGACCGGCTGTCGGGAAACCTGAGGGTGACGGCGCCGTTCGGCTTCGGACGCCGTTACATCGCGCCGCTGATTGCGGCGTTCCAGGCTGAGCATCCTGCCGTCACGATTGAGCTACGACTTTCCGATAGCCCCCCAGATGCATCCAACCGCACCGATTTGGCGATCCATATCGGAGAGCTGAAAGACGGCGCGGGAATCGTCACCAAGCTTGCGCCAAATGACCGGATCGTCTGCGCCGCGCCGGCCCTTCTGAAAATACACGGAACGCCCCTATCGGCGGCAGACCTCTCGCGCTTTCCCTGCATCGCGTTGCGCGAGAACGAGGAGGATTCGACACTGTGGCGCTTCTCGCATGCTGGCGAGACGGTTTCGGTCCGCATCCGACCTTCACTTGCCTCGAACGACGGCGAGATCACTCGCCTGTGGGCCCTCGCCGCACGCGGCATCATCGTCCGGTCGGAATGGAACGTGGCCGACGACCTCCGCAGCGGTGCGCTGGTCAGGGTCCTTCATGACTTCCAACCTCCGGCGGCGAATGTCGTCGCCCTTCTCGGCCCCACGCGCGCAAGGCTTGCTCGGACTCAGAAGTTTCTAGATTACGTCCGGAGCGCGCTCCATCCCGCTCCCTGGCGGGAATGAGCGGCGGGGAAAGATAGCGGCCAGGGTCGCGTCGAAAGCTGACGGTCCTTCGGGCGCGCAAAGCGGACGTCCCGAAGGCTGCTACGAGTCCACAAGCGGCCCATGTGTGCATGCCCGAGCAGAGGCGCGCCGACTGCCGCTGCTCCCCATTTCCCATAACGTCAGCTGGACGAGGTGGCCGGCGGAGAAATATCTCCCTAGACTGCCCCCTTCACCAAACGGTCCCGCCAAGCCGCGCTTTGGCAAAAAACAGAACAACCTTGCTTGCGCCAAGTGGAGGATGGCTCTCTACAACGCTCATTCAACTATTTTTCTCAGACTCCGCATCCATTTCGCCGCTTCACACCCTCTAACAATTCGGATGGGGGGTTTTGCATGTGGAAATGGATTTTGAACGCCGTCGGGGCGCTTGTTTTGGCGGCCCTGGGGCTGGGCGCATATTCGAGCGACAAGGTCTATCTGTGCTTCCCGCATGCGACTGTGACCGTACGCCTCACCGCCTTCGCCCTTGCTCTTGCATGTATGACGACGGCGGCCGCGATCGCCGATGACCAGCCAGTCGCGGTCGCAGTTGATTGGCGCGCGTTGACGCTCACGGATCTCGCCGCGGCGAGAAGCCAGCTCCTTGACAATACACCCGGATCGGTCGCCGGCGTGGATCCGATGTTTCGCGCTCGAATAGCGCGAGCCTACGGCCAAGCGCGCCAAGATGCGTCGAAGGCGACGTCGCCGGCTGGCTATCGCTTCACACTTGAGAGGTTCGTTGAGACGTTCCAAGACAATCATCTGCGCGTCGACTTCCGCGATCCGGCGCCTGCGCAATGGCCCGGGTTTATGGTCGGATACCGGCAGGCACGAATCCACATCGTCGTAACCGAGAATTCGCGCGCCGATCCGATCGGCGCAGTGCTGATCGGTTGCGATCGCATTTTCGCGGGCGCAATGGCCGAGCAAAATCTTGCGCACTATGTCGGTCGATGGTCGGTTCCAGCCGCCCGCCGAGCGGTTGCGCCCTATCTGTTAGTCGACCAGGGCAATCCGTTCGTGACTCGTCCGACGCGGTGTACTTTCGCCTATCGCGGCAGGGCATGGAACCGAACGCTTAACTGGCGCGCGATAAGCGCTCCCGATCTTTCGAGCCGCATACGGACCGCACGCAATGTCGGCCACGCACAACATGGCGGCGTGCGCCTCCTTCCGGATGGCGGCTACTGGCTGGGCCTGCCGACGCTCAATGCCTTAAATCCAAGCGCGGTGGCCGAACTTGAGTCGCTCATGGGCGGGATCGACCGCGACGCGCCGAAGCTGCGCGCCGCGCCATACGTCGTGATCGACTTGCGCGGCGATAAGGGTGGAAACACATTCGTCGCCCTGCGCGTGCTCAACGCCATCTGGGGCTCGGGCGCCGTGGGCGACGTACGCGCCCGCGATCTGCGTGCAGAGTGGCGCGCGTCGGGAGCCAACCTCGGCTATCTCTCCCAGGTCCAACCCATGCTCGGTAAGCTGTTTGGTGAGCAGTCGACCGCCTATACCGGACTTGATCACATCATACACGGCATGACGGCTGCGATCGCCGACGGACGCGCGCTCTATGTCGACCCGGACGAATACGCCCTGCTCGCCGGGGGCGACGCCACCGAGCACCACCCGGTCCGCGCCAAGGCTTACCTGCTCACGGACGGTGACTGCGAGAGCTCGTGCCTCAATCTCGTCGATCTCGCTCGGAAACTTCCGGGCGCCGTCCAAATCGGCGACGAGACCGGCGCCGACACCCTCTATCTTGAAAATCGTCCGGCGCCGCTGCCGAGCGGGCGCGCCGTCCTCGAACTTCCGATGAAGCACTATCGTAATCGCGAGCGCGGCCAAAATGTCGCCTATTCGCCTGCGCTTCATTGGAGGGGCGATATGGGCGACGACCACGGTCTGGAAGCGTGGATCGCCGGCTTCGCGCGCCATGCGGCGCCAGCGACTGCGCAATCCTACCTCGCAAAGCCGTTTGTCAAATGATTGTACGCCTCGATCAGAAGCCACTGCCCCGTGCATGCTTGGGAGTGTGGCATGTTCTGCAGAAGGGATCACACCAATGTGGCGACGTGCGATATCGTGGGCAACGCCCTTAGGTCGTTGCCGCTGGCCGCAAATAAAAAGCGCGACGATTGGCGCCGCCGCGATCACCATGGCCATTCTGTTGAGCGCGTGCGCCACCACGCAGGTGGGCGCTGCGAAACCTGACTCTCTGTCCAATCGGCGCGAGGTTCAACAGTTCGTCGGCCTCTACACTCTACCGACGGGGCGAGCCTGGTACATCACCTATGGCGCGGAGGCCGAACTCAGCGCGTTCAACGCCAGCGGTTTCGGCGGCTTCGTGATTAACCGAAAGCGCGGCGATGAATTCACCGCCAGCATCGACGGCGAAAAGCAGACGCTCGTCGCCAAGAGGGACACCATCGGCAACGTCACCGGCTTCCAAATCGTTCCTGCGGTGGGCGAAACCCTCACGATCTCGAAGGTCGAGGTGATGCGGCAGGCCCGCGAGATCGTGTATTTCAGCCATGGCGTAGCGCTTGCTGGCACGGTCTATTCGCCCTCGGGTTCGGCAGCGTCCCGACCGGCTGTCGTTATTGTTCACGGGTCCGGGTACAGCGATCGCGACAGTCCCTGGTACCAGAAGCTTGCCTTTTTTATCGCGGACCAGGGCTACGTGGTTCTGCTGCCTGACAAGCGTGGGTCTGGCCATTCGGGTGGCGACTGGACGCAGGCGGATTTCGGTATTCTCGCGGACGACGCCTTGGCAGGTCTTGCGGCGCTGAGGACAGATCCGGGGGTGGACCCGCGGCGAACAGGACTGGTGGGAATGAGTCAAGGTGGATGGATCGTCCCGCTGGCCGCCGCCCGCTCGAACGACGTGAAGTTCATCGTGGACCTTTCCGGGACCTCGGTACGGCCGGAAGAGCAAGTCCTGCACGAAGTCACCAATACGATGCGCGAGCGCAAGATGGACGAGGTCCAGATTCAGCAGGTCCTGGCGCTGCACCAGCTGATGTTCGCCTATGCCCGGACCGGCGACGCCGCCGCTGCACAGGCCTATGTCCGCGAATACGATCGGTTGGCGACCACAACGCCGATCGTGAAGGAATTCCCCCGCGACGTCTCTGATCCAAAGGTGCAGTGGTGGCGAAAGGTGTTCGGCTACGAGCCAATGAACGATTGGCGCCGCGTCAATCACCCGAGCCTCGTGATCTATGGCGCCGACGACGAGCATGAGAATGTGCCCGTCGGAGATAGCCTTTCGCGCTTCAAGACCCTTGGCGACCCTCGTTGGCTGGAAGTGGATGTCGTCGAAGGGACCGGACATACCCTCGGGGCAGCCGACGGCTCAGACTTCCATCCACGAATGCGCGAGATTCTTGCCCGATGGTTGCGAACCGAGGCAAGCGCGGGCGCCTGACCGCGGCTTCCCATCCGACATCGTGCCGTTCTCAACCGTATGCCGCTTCTGGCGACCACACTCAGTGTCGTTGATGGCTTTCGGATTGCGTCGACACGATACCTAGTCACCCACCGTTCGCCGTGACCGCAAGACCGGCTTCTCCGGCGTGTCGGCGACGGTTTCGGTCAGCGCGTAGAAGAAGCGGTTGAAGTCGCGTGCGGCGATCGGGTCGAACCGGGTCGCCAGGCTGTCCATGGGGCGGTGATAGCGGTCCTTGTACCAGGCGCGATATATCTGCTCCGACCTGGTCCCGGGGTCGTAGCCGAACACGAAGCCGACGGCGGGGATACCCGCGTCCAGGAACGGCCAGCTGTCGGCGCGGTGGAGCAGGTTGCGTTCGGGTTCGAGGTCCTTGCGCGGTTCGACGCCGCGGCTGCGGGCGAGCGCCGCCGCCGTATCGCCGAGACTGGTTTCGCCCAGGCCTTCGATGGTCAGGATCTTCAGCGGGAACAGCGGACGCAGCTGATCGAGGTTGATGTCGGCGACCAGGTTTTCGCGCGGGACCGTCGGATGGCGCACGAACCAGGTCGAGCCGAGCAGGCCCTTCTCTCCGCCGGTGAAGGCGGCGACCAGGACGCTGCGCTTCAGGCCCTGGCCGTGACGGCGATCGGCGAAGCGAACGAGGGTGGCGACATAGGCCGCGTCGTCGAAGGTCCCGTGATAGAGGCGCTGGCCGTTCACCGGCTCGCCAAAGCCGTAGCCGTCGAGGTGGGCGGAGATCACCACCACCTGCGGCTTCAGCGCCGGGTCGGTTCCAGGGAGGAGGCCCAGCACATTGTCGGACCTGAAGTCGCGCTTGCTGATCGCGAAACGCGCGCTCATGCGGGCGGGGATGTCGAACGCCGGTAGCGGCCGCTTGGCCGCGCCGTCGGCGAGCACACGGGCGGCGTCCTGGCCTGAATTTGCAATCACGCTGGAAAAGGCGGCGGCGCTCAGGCTGATGACCGGCAGCGTTGGCGCCGCGGGCGCGGGCGTGTCCTTGATCGTCACCGACCGCGCGTAGGCCACCGGCCAGCGCGCAGGCTCGAGGATGAAACCCGTGTCATCGACGTTGATCAGCGCTGCCGCGCCGCCGTCGGCCGCGGCTTTCAGGCGTTCGCCGCCGGACGGCAAGCCGCTGCGCCGCGCGCCGAAACAGACCACGGCCTTGCCGCGGACGTCGCCCATCTCCTTCGCGCCGCAATAGCCTCGGAACACCAGCGGCGCATCGAGGCTCGCCGGCAGGGCGTCGGTCGGGCGCACGGTGAGGTCGTGCAGAAACCTCAGCGACGCGTGGACGCCATCGGCGCGAACGACGCCCACCGTGGTCCCGCGCGTGTCCACGCGCACTTCGTGCAGCGGCACGGTCTGGAACCAGCCGCCGTGGTCGCCGGCGGGCTTGAGGCCGGCGGCCTTGAAGCGGTCCGCCACAATGCGCGCGGCGCGGGCGTAGGCGGGCGATCCGGTGTCGCGGCCTTCCATGGCGTCGTTCGACAACCGGGTGGTCAGCGCCCACCAGGCGCGAGTGTCCGCGTCCTTGAAGGTCGGTGCGGCGATGGCGGTCGCGGCCGTAGCGACGACGGCGCCGGCCAGGGCCAGGCGGAGCAGAAGCTGAAACCTCATGATCGTCCCTCGCGTCCAGGTCACGGGAGCTTGCGTCATCCGCGCGCGCCTGCGCAAGGGCGGGCTACAATCACGTGCACAGCCTCTAAAGGTCCCCTCACCCGCAGGGGGAGGGGAATGGTCCGTGCGACGTGATTCAAGGCGTGACGGCATCGCTCCTGCGCCGAAACACTTCAGCCATCCGGTCAAGGATCGCGTCCAGGATCGCTTCTGACGTTGCGAAGTTGAGCCGCGCGAAGCCGCGACCCTCAGCGCCGAAGTCCAGGCCCGGCGAGAGCGCGACGCCGGCGTCGAGGAGAACGGCGGCCGGCTCGCGGTCGAGGCCTGCGTCGCGGAAGTCGAGCCAGGCGAGATAGCCGGCCTGGGGCGCCACCATGCGCGCACCGGGACAGACTTCAGGCAGCCGCGCTGCCAACCGGTCGCGCTGGCGTTCCAGATGCGCCACACACGCCTTCAGCCATGCCTCGCCCGCGTCGGACCAGGCCGCCCGCGCTGCGCGCACGCCCAGCGTCGAGAACGCGTTCCAGCGCGTGGGCGGAAGCATGCCCAGTCGAGCGCGCGGTTCGCCGTCGGCGACACAGACGGCGCAGCGCAGGCCCGCGACGTTGAAGGCCTTCGACGCGGCGTTCAGGGTAACGGTGATCGCCGCGTGGTCCCGGCTCAGGCTGGCGAAGGGAATGTGTGGACGGCCGTCCAGCGTCAGGTCGGCGTGCACCTCGTCGCTGACCACGATCACGCCGTGTTCGAAGGCGAGCTCGCCGAGCCGTTGCAGATCCGCTTCACCGAAAACGCGACCGGTCGGATTGTGCGGGTGACAGAGGATCATCAAAGCCGGGCGCTCGGCGCGGATCGCGGCTTCCAGCGCGTCGAGGCCCAGCCGTTTGTCGCCGAGCGGGACTTCGATCAGGCGGCGGCCGGCGACGCGGACGCAACTCATCAGGGGCGGATAGGCCGGCGTCTGCACCAGCACGCCGTCGCCGGGCGCGGTCAGGGCTTCGATGGCGTTGGCGAGGCCGCCGACCACGTCGGGCATGACCATGACAGTCTTGGGATCGAGCGCCCAGGCCCAGCGCCGCTCCGCCCAGGCGGCGAAGGCTTCCGGCACGCCGCTGGCGTCGGCCGCCGGGCCGTAGCCGAAGTCGCCGGTCGCAAGCGCCTCTTCCATCGCGGCGCGGATCGAGGGCGCCGGCAGGAAATCCATGTCGGCGATCCATGCGGGCAGCACGCTTTCGCCATACCTGCTCCACTTGCGCCCAGTGCGGCGGCGAAGCGTGTCGAGGGGCGGCGCGAAAAGATCGCCGCCGCCGGTCACGTCGTCAGTCCGTTGATCCGCGCGCCGCGGCGGCGCAGCAGCTCGGCCGCGCCCAGCAGCACGACCGAGACCACGATGATCAGGGTCGCGGCGGCGGTGATCGCCGGGCTGATCTGGTCGCGCACGCCGTTGAACATCTGCAGCGGAATGGTGCGCTGGGCCGGGCCGGCGAGAAAGATGGTGATCACCGTCTCATCGAAGGAGGCCATGAAGGCGAACACCGCCGCGGCCGCGACGCCCGGTGCGATCAGCGGCAGCAGCACGCGCAGGAAGACGGTGACCGGCGGCGCCCCGAGGCTCGACCCCGCGCGCAACAGACTGGTGTCCACGCCCTGCAGCGAGGCCTGCACCACCAGGATCACGAACGGTGCGGCGAGGGTGGTATGCGCCAGGATCAGGCCAATGTGGCTGTTGGCGAGGTGCAGCGGGGCGTAGAGGAAATAGACGCCGACCGCGGTGACGATCACCGGCACGAACAGCGGCGACAGCAGCAGCGCCAGCATCGGCTCGCGACCCTTGGGCGGCAGGCGCATCAGGCCGAGCGCGGCCAGGGCGCCGAGCGGCGTGGCCAGGGCGGCGGTGGCCGTGGCGATGATCAGGGAATTGCGCATCGCCCCGATCCACTCGGGCGAATGGGCCAGCTCGCGGTACCAGCGTAGCGACCAGCCGGCCAGGGGATAGCTGAGGAACGAGCCCGCGTTGAACGACAGCGGAATGATCGCCACCACCGGCGTAACCAGGAAGATCAGCACGCCGACGCAGAAAATCTGGAGCGCAATGCGTCCGGCGCGGTCGACGGGGGATGCGAAGGGAGAGACGGCCATCAACGCCACGCCGCGCTGCGGAGGCCCGAGAGCCGGCCGTAGAACTGCATCAGGACCAGGGTCGCCGCCAACAGCACCACCCCCAGCGCGGCCGCCATGCCCCAGTTCAGCGACTGGTTGGTATAGAAGGCGATGAAGTAGCTGATCATCTGGTCGCGCGCGCCGCCGACCAGGGCGGGCGTGATATAGTAACCCAGCGACAGCACGAACACGATCAGGCCGCCGGCCGCGGCGCCCGGCACGGTCTGGGGCGCATAGATCGACCAGAAGGCTCGCGTGGGCGTGGCGCCCAGCGACAGGGCCGCGCGCAAGGGCGTCAGCGAGATGCCGCGCATCACGGCATAGAGCGGCAGAATGACATAGGGCAGCAGCACATGGGTCATGGCGATATAGACGCCGGCGCGGTTGTAGACGAGCTCAAGCGGGCGGTTGATCAGGTGCGTCCACATCAGGGCGTCGTTGATCACCCCGTGCGTCTGCAACAACACGATCCAGGCGGTGGTGCGCACCAGGGTTGAGGTCCAGAACGGCAGGAGCACCAGGATCAGCAGCGGGTTGGCCCACTTCTGCGGCATGGTCGCCAGGACATAGGCCAGCGGATAGCCGAGCAGCAGGCACAGCAGGGTCACCACTGCGCTGATCCACAGGGTGCGGCCCAGCACCTCGACGAACACCGCCTGGTCGGCCGGGGCGCGCACAATGTGGCCCGACGCGTCGAGCCGGCGGTCGAAGGCGGCGAGCAGATAGAAGCTGGTCAGCGGCCCAGCCGCGTGCTTCAGCACCGCCCAGGTCGACCGGTCGCCCCAGCGCGGATCGATCCGCTCGAGCGCCTGCAGCTTCGAGCCTGGGATCGTCGCGGGGAGCGCGTCGGCGGTGTGGAACAGCAGGGTGCGCAACCCTGCGCGGTCGTAATTCAGACGGTTGGCGACTTCGCTGAGATTGCCCTGATCCTTGGCGGCGGCGAGTTCGCCGACGAAGGCCGCGGCCAGACGCTCGTCAGGCATCGCCTTGCCGTCCCACAGCCTCAGCGCCGCCGCTGTCCGCGGCAAGGCCGCGTGCATCTCGCGGTCCTGAACGCCGCGCGCCAGCATGAGGGTAATCGGCGCCAGGAAGTTGACCAGCAAGAACAGCAGCAATGGCGCGATGACGATCAGGCCCGCGATGGCGCTCTTGCGCTCAGCCTTCTTCACTACCGCCTCGAAACCGATGACGTCGGCGGCCCGGCGCGGGGGCGGCGCGAAATCGTCGTCGAGGACGGCGTCGGTCATCGGCTCAGCGCGCCAGCCAGGCGTTGAAGCGCTGGGTCAGCTGGTCGGAGTTTTCGACCCAGAACTGGCCGTCCAGATGAAGCGCGGTCTTCATGTTCGCAGGATCGAGCGGCGTCTCGGGCAGCACCTTCTGGTTCATCATCGCCACGGCCTGACGGTTCGACGGACCGGTGGGGATGTAGTCGGGCAGGCGGCTCTGGTTCTCCGGCCGCGTCATCCACCACACCAGCTTCATCGCGTCGGCCTTGCGCGGGCCGCCCTTCAGCACCGCCCAGTAATCGACGGCCTGGATGTTCTCGTTCCAGACGACCTTGAAGTTCTTGTGTTCGTTCGCGTTGGCCATGTAGAGGCGCCCGGGACTGGTCACCGACATCTCGACCTCGCCCGACGCCAGCAGGTCGGGCACCTGCGACACCGACTGCCACCACACGATCTGCGGCTTGATCTCGTCGAGCTTCTTGAACGCGCGATCGACGCCCTGGGGCGTGGACAGCACCTTGTAGACGTCGTCCGGCTGCACGCCATCGGCCATCAGGGCGATCTCGAGGGTGTACTTAGGCGTCTTGCGCATGCCGCGCTTGCCGGGCCAACGTTTCGTATCCCAGAAGTCGGTCCAGCTCTTGGGTCCGTCGCCCTTGATCTTGTCGCCGTCGTAACTGAGCAGATATGACCAGACCATGGCGCCCACGCCGCAGTCCTGGGTCGTCCCGGGCATGAAGGCGTCGCGGCCGCCGAGCTGTTTCCAGTCGAGCTTTTCGAACACGCCTTCTTCGCAACCGAGGATGACTTCTTCGGTCTCCGCCTGGATCACGTCCCAACCCGGATCGCCGTGGCCCGCGGTCTTGGCGCGCAGCACGCCGATGCCGCCCGACCAGGTGTCTTCCTTGATCGGCACGTGGAACTTCTGCGAGAACGAGGTCCAGTAGGCGTTGCGATGCGCCGCCTGCGAGGTGCCGCCCCAACCCACCACGGTGAGCGGGCGCACCGTCGGTTTGCCGCATCCGGTGAGGGCTGCGAGCGCGAGGGTGGCGGCGATCAGAAGGACGCGTCTCATCCGAGGCTCCTCTTCGGCGGCAGGGTCGGGGCCGGCTGCGGCCCGGCGAAGGCGCGGCAGTCGGCGGCGCGCCAGCCGATGCTCACGAAATCGCCGACCTTCAGATCGGCCGCCGAGGCGGAATGGGTCAGGCGCGCGGTGAAGGCGCCGTCGGCGCCCATGCCCAGGCGCAGGCGCGTGTGGTCGCCGTGATAGACCAGCTCCTCGATGCGCACTTCGAACACGTTCTGGCGATCCTCGCCGCGCGGATCCAACGTCAGCTTCTCCGGCCGCAGGGTCAGGGTCACGCGCGCGCCACAGACCGCCTCGCCCACCCGCTCCGCACGCACCAAGCGGCCCGCGTCGGTGCGCACCACGCAGCGGTCGCCCTCGACGGCGAACACCACGCCCTTCATCCGGTTGGAGACGCCCACGAAGCTCGCGACAAAGGCTGAGGCAGGGCGCTCGTAAAGCTCCTCGGGCGTGGCGAGTTGCTGGATCTCGCCCGCGTTGAACACCGCGATCCGGTCCGACATGGTCAGGGCTTCGGACTGGTCGTGCGTCACATAGATGACGGAGAGGCCGAGGTTGGCCTGGATCGCCTTGATCTCGTGCTGAAGCTGTTCGCGCAGCTGCCGGTCGAGCGCGCCCAGCGGTTCGTCCATCAAGACCAGGGCCGGGTCGAACACCAGGGCGCGAGCGAGCGCCACGCGCTGCTGCTGGCCGCCGGAGAGCTGCTGCGGGCGGCGGCTCTCGTAGCCAGTCAGGCGCACAAGCTTCAGCGCGTTTTCGACTTTCTCGCGCACCGCTTCCTTGCCGACGCGACGCGCGCGCAGCGGGAAGGCGACGTTCTCGGCGACGCTCAGGTGCGGGAACAGGGCGTAGTTCTGGAACACCACCCCCATGTCGCGCTTATGCGGCGGCATGCGCGAGATCGACTGGCCGTTCAGCAAGATGTCGCCGCCCGACGGCGCCTCGAAACCCGCCAGCATCATCAGCGCGGTCGTCTTGCCCGAGCCCGACGGGCCCAGGAAGGTCAGGAACTCGCCCTTGCGCACGCTGCAGTTCAGTTCGGCCACCGCCAAACTCTGACCGTCATAGGTCTTGGAGAGGTTGCGGAACTCCAGATAGGGCTCGCTCGCCTCGCGCACGGGCGGGGGCGTTTCGACCACTGCGCCGCCGTCGCCGTTGCGCGCGCGCAGACGGTCAGCCCAACTGGGACCGGGTCGTTGCTCGAGACGGTCGGCGCCTTCGCTCATGCGGCCTGCGATGCGGAATAGATGCGGCCGAGGCGGCCCAGGCCCTCGTCGATCTGTTCGAGGGTGGCGAAGCTGTAGGACAGGCGCACGTGGTTCTTGGCGGCGCCGCGGTTCGCCGGGAACCGGCCGGCCTCTGCATAGAACTTGCTGCCCGGGATCAGGTTCACGCCCTGCTCGGCCGCGCGCTTGGCGAAGGCGTCGCCGTCCATGTGCGTGGGCAGGGTCAGCCAGACATAGTAGCCGCCCTCGGGAATGGCCACGCTCACGCCCGGCAGTTCGCGGCGCACCGCCTCGACCATGCGGTCGCGGTGGGCGGCGTAGGTCGTGCGCACGCGCTCCACGTGCTCGGGGAAGGCCTGCGAACTGCAGAACTCATAGACGATGCGCTGCATCAGCGCCGACGAGCCGCCGTCGCTCTTCAATTGGATCAGGCGCGCGATCAGGTCGGGACGCGCGGCGACCCAGCCCACGCGCAGACCCGGCGCGATCAGTTTGGAGAAGGTGCCGGTGTGCAGCACGACGCCGGTGCGGTCGAGCGCCTTCAGGGTCGGGATCGGATCGCCGTCAAAGCGCACACGGCGATAGGGATTGTCCTCGATGATGTAGATGCCTCGACGTTCGGCGAGTGCGATTAGCGCCTCACGCCGCGCGCGCGACATGGTGGCGCCGGTCGGATTGTGGAAGTCGGCGACGTTGTAGATGATCTTCGGCGGCTTCTGGCTCTCCGCCTCGCGTTGCGTCAACAGCGCTTCGAGGTCGTCGACCAGCAGGCCGTCGCCGTCCTGGCCGACTTCGATGAAGCTCGCGCCGAAACTGCGGAAGATCGGAATGGCGGTGAAATAGGTCGGCGCCGTCACCACGACCGTGTCGCCCTCGTCGAGCAGCATGCGGCAGATCAGGTCGATGCCGTGCTTGGCGCCGTTGGTGATCATCAGGCTGTCGGGACCGAGCTCGCAGCCGTCGGCGTTCATGTAGTCGGCGATCCAGCCGCGCAACTCGGGCTGGCCCTGGTTGGCGGAGTACTGCAGGGTCTCGCCCCGGTGCGTGGTCAGCGCGGCCTGGGCGTAGGGGGTCAGGTCCGGCAGCAGGTGCTCGAAGGCAAAGCCCGAAATCAAAGGCGATGACGCCGGGCTCCAGTTCGGACGGGAAGTGGGGCGCGGGGAAGCCGGTCGAAAGGCCCGCCGCCCGCCGCGCTAAGGTCGTTTCGCTCAAGTCGTCCCCCCGGCCATGATCGCGCCCGCCGCCCCTCGCGCCTCAGGCGAGCGCCGACACGGCGCCTCGCTCAATAGGATGGATAGCCCGCCCAAATCCGCCAGCCACGCCAAGCCCGCAAACGCTTATTCGCTAGGGCGCTCGGCCGCAGGGTCAAGCCCGCAGCCGCGCCTCGAAGTCCTTGGCGACCTCGGGGCCGGCCACGTCGGACAGGGCCTTGAGGAACTCGACGGTGGTCTGGGGCGGGTTGCGCCCGATCACGCCCAGGAACTGGTCCATCTTGGCCCGGCCGATCCGGTCCTCCAGCTCGAACAGCAGGACCGGCCCCTTCTGGTAGAGCACCGTATTGTTGGGCTTCGACTTGTTGCCGGTCAGGATCGGGCCGGCCTTTTCGGCGGCCTTCTTCTTGGGATCGAGCAGGGCCTTGAAGGCGTCCTCGCCATAGGCCTCGCGGACGTAGCGCAGGGCCGAGAACTCGGCCATGGACTCGACCATCCAATAGTCGTCGCTCTGCCCCACCGCGTTCCACCACCAGCCGTGGGCGATTTCGTGGGCGATGTGGCGGGCGGGGCCGTATTCCGGGAAGTGGGGGTCGGCCTTGATCTCCGCGGCGCCGTCGCCGGTGGAGATGAAGCTGCGGCGCTCATAGCCGCCGCCTCCGCGCGGCACGACCGCCAGGCGGATCGGCGAGGGCGCGGTGAAGGGCCCGTAGAGCTTGCTGTAATAGTCGAAGGCCGGGCGGGCGGTCTTGCGGAAGATGGTCTCGATGCGGCCGTTCAGGTGGCGGGCATAGATCTCGAAATTGGGCGAGGTCGCGCGATGCAGCCCCGTCGCCGCCACCAAGGGCATGTCGAAGTCGGTGTTGGCGCGGTGCAGCACCACGCGGTCGCCGATGTGCTTCACCACACCTTGGGCCACGATCACGTGGTCGGCCGGGATGCCGGTGATGTCGGCGTCGGAGGTGAACTGTAGCCGCAGCGTCGGGTCGAACGGGAACCAGGCATTCTCCAGCCCCAGCTCCATCACATCCGGCTTGATCCGGTCCGACGCCTCGCCGCTTTCCGCCAGGGGGCCGTCGTAGACGAAGGTCAGGGTCACCGGCGCCGTCGGAGCGTCCTTGTAGTCGAAGCTGATCTTGGTCAGGTGATGCAGCGGCTTGTCGAGCACGCCGTAGCGGATCTCCGCGCCCGCACCGCCGTCGACCTTGTCGAGGTGAAAGCGGTCGCCGAGCGCGAACACCACCTCATGGCCGACCGCTTCCGGCGGCAGGGTGATGACCACCGTCGAGGAGACCATGTGGCTGGGCGTGAAGTGCGCCTTGATGCCCACGTGCGCCGGCTTGTCGGAGGGCGCGGCGGCGGTGACGCCGGCGGCGAGGATGAAGGCGGTGGCGACCAGGGCGGTGCGGCGCATGGGATGGCCTTTCTCGAACGGGGTCACGGCGCGCGCAACGCCGCTTCGAATTTACGAGCGACCTCCGGACCCTGCGCCTTCGACAGGGCGGCGAGGAGTTCGGCGGTGGTGTGCGGAGGATGGCGGCCAATCTGGCCCAGAAATGCGTCCATGCGGGCGCGGCCGATCTGGTGGTCGAGGTCGAACAGCAGGATCGGACCCTTGTCGTAGGACGCACGGCTCGACGGACGGCCGTGACCGATCACGGCGCCGGCGGTTTTTGCGGGTCCGATCTTCTCGTCGAGGCGCGCCTTCAGCGCCGCCTCTCCGTAGGCCGCTTCGGTGAAGCGCAGCGAGGCGTATTCGGCAAAGGATTCGTTCAGCCAGTTGTCTTCGGTGGTCGGATCGCCGCGCCCCCACCAGGCGTGGGCGAACTCGTGCGAGATGGTGATGGTCAGCATCCAGTCGTCGATGTGGGCGAGCTTCTTCAGCTCCTCCGCCCTTCCCGTCCCGACCGAGACGAAGCCGCGCCGCGCGAACGACCCGCCCGGCCGCGGCATGACCACCAGCCGGATCGGCAGGGTGTCGCGCGGCAACGGCCCGAACAGTTTTGAATAGTAGGCGATGACCCGCGCGGCGTCCTTGCGGTCCGCCGTCTCCAGTTGGCCGTCCGGATCGCGCGCATAGACCTCGACGTCCTGGCCGGTGGCTTGCTTCAGTCCGGTCAGGGCCGAGACCGGCATGTCCATGTCGTCGAACGGTCTATGGATGACCAGGCGGTCGCCGGTGTGGCGCACGTCGCCTTGCGCTACCACGACTTCGTCGGCGGGCACGCCGCGGAGGTCCGCATCGACGGTGAAGCGCAGACCGAAGTCGGGCCGCACCGGAACCCAGGCGTCCTCGAAACCGAGTTCCAAACCTTCGGCCGGATCGATCGACGGCTTCGATCCGGGCGCCACCAGCGGGCCTGCGTAACGGAAATGCAGACGCACGGGCGCGGTCGGCGCCTTGGCGTAGTCGAACACGATGCGGCTGAGATGCGGCAGCGGCGCACTGACCGGTTCGACGCGCACCTTGGCGCCGGGTCCGCCGTCCACGACGTCGAGCTTCATCCAGTCGCCGATCACGAAGGCGGTCTCGTGACCGACGTCCTGGGGCGGTAAGGTGATGGTAACATCGGCGCTGACCGTCTGCGCCTTGGTGTCGAGGGTCGCGTCGATCCGGTAGTGCGCGGGCTCAGCCGCCGCGCCGCCCGCGAGCGTGCAACCCGCGAGCGCCAGGGCAACGGCTCGCGCCGGAAACCTACCGTGCCGGCGCGACGTGGAGATCACGGCGCGCGCAGCTTGGCTTCGAAGTCGTGGGCGACCTGCGGGCCCGCGACGTCGGAGAGCACCTTCAGGAACTGTTCCGTCGTGCGCGGCGGATTGCGGCCGAGAATGCCCAGCAGTTTGTCCATCTTCGCCCGGCCGATCTGGTGGTCGAGTTCGAACAGCAGGACTGGGCCCTTCTGATAGGACGCGGTGCTCGAAGGCCGGCCCGTGCCGATGACCGGCCCCGCCTTCTTAGCGCGTTCGATCTTGGGGTCGAGTCGCGTCTTCAGGGGCCCCTCGCCATACGTCGCCTCGGTGAAGCGCAGCGACGAATATTCGGCGAAGGACTCGTTCAGCCAATTGTTCTCGGTCAGGGGATCGCCGCTCGACCACCAGCCGTGGGCGAACTCGTGAGCGATGGTCGCCGTCAGCATCCAGTCTTCGATGTGGCCGAGCGACTTCAAATCCTCGGGGGACGCTTCGCCGGTCGAGATGTAGCCGCGCCGCTCATAGGAAGCGCCCTTCCTGGGCAGCACCACCAGCCGGGCTGGCAGCGCGCTCGCCGGCAGGGGGCCGAACAGCTTGGTGTAGTAGTCCACGATGCGCCCGGCGTTCTTTCGGTACGCGGACTCGAGCAGGCCGTCGGGATGGCGCGCATAGACCTCCACGTCGGGTTCAGCCGACTTTTTCAGGCCGGCCAGGGCGGAGAAGGGCATGTCTATGTCGGTGAAGCTGCGGTGGATGATCAGATGATCGCCGTCATGGCGCACCTGGCCCTGGGCCACGGCGACCTCGTCGGCCGGAACGCCGGTGATGTCCGCATCGACGGTGAAATGAAGCCCGAAATTCGCCTGCACCGGAACCCAGGCGTCCTCGAACCCCATCTCCAGGCCCAAGGTCGGGTTGATCAGCGGCTTATCTTCGGGCGTGTGGATCATCCCGGAATAGCGGAAATGCAGGGTGACCGGCCGGTCGGGCGCCTTCGCGTAGTCGAAGACGATCCTGGTCAGGCCTTTGAACGGCTTGTCGGTGGGCTCCATGTGGACCTTGGCGCCCGGGCCGCCGTCGGCGACGTCGATCTTCATCCAATTGCCGAGCACGAAGGCGGTCTCGTGGCCCACCTCTTCCGGCGGCAGGGTGATTGTGACGTCCGCACCCACGGTCTGGGCGGGAATGTCGAGCCGCGCATGGATGTCGTAATGCGCCGTGGCCGCCACGGCCGGCGCGGCGACGGCGAGCGCCAGGCTGGTCGCCAAGATCATCGATAGGCGCATGGTTTCCCCACTTTGCTGGCGTCTGATACGAGCGTCGAAGCCGACGCGATCCGCCAGGACGCCGCGGTTAAATTTTTGTCATTCGCCGTTGCGATAGACCGTGCCGCCCTTCATCACGAAGCGCACCCGTTCGAGTTCACTGACGTCCTTCAGCGGATCGCCCTTCACCGCGATCAGGTCCGCCTGTTTGCCGGGCGCCAAGGAGCCGATGTCCTTCGAGAGCTGCAGGTGATCGGCGCCGGCGGTTGTGGCGGTCTGGATGGCTTCGAGCGGGGTGAAACCGGCCTGAACCAGCAGCACGAACTCGTGGGCGTTCTGGCCGTGCGGGCTGACGCTGGAGTCGGTGCCGAAGGCGACCAGCACGCCCGCGTCGTGCGCCTTGCGCGCGGTCTTCAGCATCTGCGGCCCGACGAGGAACGCCTTGGCCCGCGCAGCCGGGCTCAGATACGAGGTCGGATCGTTGGCCCAGCGGGTGACGGTGTAGCCGGCCATAAGGGTCGGCACATAGTAGGCGTGGTGCGCCTTGAACAGCTTTATGGATTCGTCGTCCATGAAGGTGCCGTGCTCGATGAAGTCGCCGCCGGCGCGCAGGAAGGCGTTGATGCCGCCGGCGCCGTGGGCGTGGGCGGTGATGCGCCGGCCCAGCATATGAGCGGTTTCGACCATCGCCTTCATCTCGTCGTCGGTGAACTGCTGGTCCACGCCCTGGGCGGCGTCGGACAGCACCGCGCCGGTGGCCACGATCTTGATGATATCAGCGCCGCGCTGGACCTGCTGGCGCACCACGCGGCGGCAGTCGTCGGCGCCCGAGCACAGGTTCGGCCGCTCGATGGTCTTGATCACGTCCCAGCGATAACCGTAGACGTCGCCCTCGCCGCCGTGCGGGCTGATCACATTGCCCGCCGCGATGATGCGCGGACCGGGAACCTCGCCCTTGGCGATGCCGTCGCGCAGGGCGAAGATGGCGTCGTTCTCCTCACCGAGATCGGCGACGGTGGTGAAGCCGGCGTTGAGGGTGATCGCCGCGAAGTGCGCGCCGTCGATGGCGAGGTCAGCGGCGGTCTTGCTGACCCGGTTGATCTTATCGTCCGGACCGTTCTCGGCGCAGATGTGCACATGGCTGTCGATCAGGCCCGGCAGCACGAAGCTGTCGCGCAGGTCGACGACCTTACCCTGACCGTCGCCCACGAAACCGTCACAAATCTCGACGATGCGGCCGTCGCGGATGACGAGCGTCTTGTTGGTCTCGACCTTGCCGGTAACCGGATCGGCCAGCAGGCGGCCGGCCTGGACGAAGGTCAGGTTTGCGGACGGGTCGGCGAAACTCGCGCGCGCGGCGCACACGGCGCCCGCCAGCAGCAAGGCGAGCGCGATCAGCAGGCGTTTCATGCGGGCCTCCCGGGCGGAAAGCCGCCACCGGCCTTGATCCAGACGTTGACGTTTTCTTCCAGGATCGGCAACGGCACGGGACCGTTGCCGACAATCACATCGTGGAAGGCGCGGATGTCGAAGCGCGTTCCGAGCGCAGCTTTTGCCTGCTCGCGCAGGTTGACGATCTTCAGCATGCCGACCTCATAGGCCACTGCCTGACCGGGGATGACCACGTAACGGTCGATCTCGCGCTGATTGTCGTAGTGGGTGGACGGCATGTTGTCGTCCATGAACTTGGTCGCCTGCTCGCGCGTCCACTTCTTGGCGTGCATGCCGGTGTCGACCACCAGGCGCGCGGCGCGCATGACGCTCAGCGCCAGCCGGCCGAAGTCGGAATAGGGATCCTGGTAGAGGCCCATCTCCTTGGTCAGCCGCTCCGCGTAGAGGCCCCAGCCCTCGCTGTAGGCGGCGATCGAGGCGAACTTGCGGAACCGCGGCAGGCCCGGGATCTCCTGGCCCACCACCGTCTCCACGTGATGGCCCGGCACCGCCTCGTGGTAGAGGGTGACCGCCAGTTCGTACTTGGGCGCCGCGCCCATGTCGTAGAGGTTCACGTAGAAGATGCCCGGCGTGGAATCGTCTTCGGGCGGCGACGAATAGAAGGCCTTGGCCGCGGATTTTTCGCGCCAAGATTTCCACCGGCCGCACCTCGACGTCGGCCTTGGGCTGGATGTCGAGCACCTCGTGGGCGCGCGCGCGCACTTCCGCCAGCAGCGCCTTGGCGTCGCCGATGTACTGCGCGCGGCCTTCCGGCGTGTCGGGATAGTAGAACTTCGGATCGGTGCGCACGTATTTGAAGAAGTCCTGCAGCGACCCGGCAAAGCCGGTCTTCTGCATGATCGCCCGCATCTCGCCGTGCAGACGGTCGATCTCCTTCAGACCCAGCGCGTGCAGTTCGTCCGCCGTCATCGGCAGGGTCGTGTAGTGCTGCAGCATGACCCGGTAGTAGGCCTCGCCGTCAGGCAGCTTCCACACGCCGGCATCGTCGGTCGCGACCGCTTGCGTCGCCTCCAGGTGCGCAATCAGGGCGCGGTAGCCGGGGCCCACGCCGTCGTTCAGGGCCGCCAGCGCATTCGCGATCAGTTCGTCGCGCTCGGCCGGCGCGAACCCGGCCTTCGCGACCTTGGCCTTGAAGTCGGCGTAGAGCGGACTGTCCTTAGGGCCGTCGTCGAAGGGCTTGCCGGTGACCACATTGCGCGAGGCGTCGATGGTCAGCGGAAAGATGAACTTCGGCGGGACGACGCCCTTCAACTCCTGGGTCTTCAACTCGACGACGAGTTGCTCCATCAGCGGCTTTACCCCATGCAGGCGCGCCACATAGGCCTCGGCGTCGGCGCGGGTCTTGATCGGGTGGCTGTTCTGCAAGGTGACGGGAACGCGCGTGTGCATCCCGCCCATCTGGGTGACCAGATAATCGTCCCAGCGCCAGTCGAACAGCCGCAGCTGGTCCTCGCAGGCCAGTTCGAACATGCGATAACTGAGCTTTGCCTGGGCGTTCAGGCGCGCAACGTCGAACCTGCGCAGCGCCGCGAGATCGCCGCGCACCAGGGCCGCGTCGGCCACGCGGTGCGCGTCGGAGATGTCATCCCACTTGTCGTTGTCGTGGCCGAGGCCGAGCCGCGACTGGCGGATCGGGCTGCGCACCAAGTCGCGCTGGAAGACCGCCTCGAAGAAGGCGTTGAGCTTTGCGCTCTCGTCGTCTTCCGCAAAAGCCGGCGCGCCAACCGCGGTCGCGAGCAGGAAACCGCCCGCCAGCTTGGCGAGGCTACGCCGGTCGACCGCGCCTCCCGCGATGCGACGACGGCCGGTCATTGGCTGAGGTCATCCCCATCTTTCTTGGCCGGGGTCGACTTCACATAGTTGTCGAGGAATTTCTTGATCGTTTCATAGGCGATGACCTGGTTCGGCTTCTTGCGGAAGCCGTGGCCTTCGTCGGGGAATTCGACGTATTCGACCGGCACGCCGTTGGCGCGCACCTTAGCGACGATGTCCTGGGCTTCGATCGGCTTCACCCGCGGATCGTTGGCGCCCTGCAGCACCAACAGCGGCTTCTTGATCCGCTCGGCGTGGTAGGACGGCGAGATCGAGCGCAGATAGTCGCCTTCGGTCTTCCAGTCGCCCATCTCCGAGGCCATGTACCGCCGCAGATCGTCCCACCAGGGCGGCGTGTTGGGCAAAAGCCGCGTCCAGTCGGAGATGCCGTACATGTCGATGCCCGCGGCGAAGGCGTCGGGGCGGAAGGTCACGCCCGCCAAGGCCATGTAGCCGCCGTAGCTCTGGCCCTGGATGGCGATCTTGTGGTCGTCGACGTCGGCGCGCTCGGCCAACATGGCCTTGGCCGCGACCACGTCGTCGAGGTCTGCGTCGCCGTGCTTGTGGTCGTCGAGGTGGCTGAAGGTGCGGCCCGACCCGCGGCTGCCACGGTTGTTGATCTCGTAGACCACGTAGCCGTTGTTCACCAGGTACTGGACCAGAGGCTTGTACTCGATGGTGCTCTCGTCGCCTGGGCCGCCGTGGACTGAGATCATGGCCGCGTACTTGCCGCCGACGTCACCCGGTTGATGCGGACGGTAGAGAATGCCCGGCACCACGACGCCGTCGTAAGATTTGAAGCGCACCACCTCGCCGCGCACCAGGTCCGCCGGGTTCACGTCGGCCGCCAAGGATTTCACGAGGCGCGTCTTGTGCCCGTTGGCCAAGTCGATCTGGTAGAGGTCGCCCGGCGTATCACCGTCGGCCTCGACGAAGGCCGCTTCGGTGCTGTTATCGGCGATGGCGAAGCCCTCGACCGAGCCGGGCCCCGTATCGGGCGTCGGCAACGGCTTCAGGGTGCGCGCGTCGAACAGGCGCAGGGTCGTGCGCGCGTCCTCGTCGACGCTGGCGACCAGATAGCGGCCGTCGCGGGTGATGTGCGCGCCTTCCACGTCCCAGTTCGGCTTGAGGATGGTTTGCGTGGCGCTGGTCTTCAAATCCTGGCGGACCAGGTATTGGAACTCGGCCCCGCGATCGGTCGTGTAGTAGACCGCCGATCCGTCGCGGGCGAAGGCGCGCGGCACGTTGATCACGCCCAGCGTCTCGGGCGTCATCGGCGTCAGCTGTTTGGTCGCGACGTCATAGAGATAGGCGTAGGTGGTGGCGTTGTCATAGATGCGCGACACGCCGACCCAATTGCCGTCCGGGCTCACCGCCTCGACCTGATAGCCCTTGTCGTTGGTGAACAGCAGCTCGCGGCCGTAACCGTCGGCCGCGTAGCGATAGAGATCGAAGAAGCGCGGGTCGCGCTCGTTGGTGACCACGAAGAAGAACTTGCCGTCGGGCGACCAGCCGACGAACTTCGCCTTCAGCTTATCGCCCGGCGTGATATCGTGCATGGTCCCGTCGACGTCGCGCACGAAGATGTGGTTCAGCTCATCGCCGCCGTGGTCGGAGGTGTAGAGGATCCGCTCGTCGTGCGGAAAATAGCCGATGCCGCCGATGACCTCTTTCGTCGAGGTGGTGATCGGGGCGAGCGGGCCGCCGTGGGCAGGCATGACATAGATGTTGCCGATGCCGGTCTTGGCGCTGTGCACCAGGAGCTTCTTGCCGTCGGGCGAGAAGCCGATGACGCCGTAGCCGTCAGTCGCCATCAGCTGTTCGAGACTGTAGGACTTCACCGGAGTTTCCGCCGCCAGCGCTGCGGCGGGCAGGCTCAGGGCCAGAAGGCCCGCGATGAAGATGGCCCGCACCGTTTCACTCTCTTTCGCTGGATACAATTCGGGGGCGCGTCGTGCAGGACGCGCCCCCGAACCTCACTCTTAGAAGGTGGCCGTGAGCCGGAACATATAGCGGCGGCCGAGGATGTCGTAGGTCGAGAACAGCCGCTCATCGAGCGCCATGAACGGGATCTGCTTGTTGAACAGATTGTCCACCGTCAGCTGCGCCTTCAGATTGTCCGTGACCTTGTAGCTGAAGCTCGAGCTGATCAGCCAATAGTCGGGGATGTAGCACTGCGGCAGCACTTCGATGGTGCAGGTGTTGTCGATCGAGCTCTTGCCCGTCCACTGCGCCTGCCACGAGGTCTCGAACCGGCGGTATTGCCAGGCTGCGGTGAAGGCGCCGCGATTGCGCGGCGCGGCGGCGGTGCCGGCCACATAAGTCACCGGATCGCCGATCAGATCCAGCTCATCGAACCTGGAGGTGTAGAAATACTGCGCGCCCAGGGTGACGGAGCCGAGTTCGTTCGGAATGTCGAAGCCGTACTGGGTGGCCAGGATCAGGCCCTGGAAGTTGATCGACGCGGTGTTGAAGTAGCTCTCCAGATAGCCCGGGGCGATGTCGCCCACGACGCGGTGTTTTGCGTCGGTGCTCAACGTCGCCGGAGTCAGGCGGCTGAAGGCCGAGCAGGTCGGCGCGTTGGGGAAACTGGTCGAGTCGTAGCAGGCCTGCAGTTCATCGTTGATGCCGAGCAGCTCGATGGCGTTCTTCATCGCGATGTTGGACCAGTCCGCCGAGAACCGGAACCGCGGCAGCGCCGTCGGTTGATAGACGAAACCGGCGGACCATGAGTTCGGCCACTTCGTTCTTCAGGTTCGGGTTGCCGCCGGCGGAGCCCACCTGCGACAGGGACTGGGTGGTGGAGTGAAAGCCCGCGGGCGTTCCCGCGCCCGCCGCCGCCAGGGCCGCCGTACAGTTGGCGAGGCGCACGGACGGATCGGGACCCAGGCCGACCTGGCTGGCGTCGCAGGGATCGGTCAGGCCTTCGAGCGAGCTGGTCTGCGGCAGACCGAACTCGGTGATCGACGGCGAGCGGATCGAGTGGGTGAACACGCCGCGCAGGGTGAATCCGTCGCCCCAGCCCGGAAGGCGCGGCGAAAGCCGACCGCCGCTCGACCAGGTGGTGGCCCCCCCGGTAATCGAGTGGTCCACATAGCGGACCGCGCCTTCGTATTGGGCGCTCTTGATCAGCGGCATGTCCTGCGACGGCGAAATCAGCGGCACGATGGTTTCGGCGTAGAGCTCCTTGGTGTTGAAGCTGCCCGAGACGTTGCCGTAGCCCGGCGCGCCGTCGAGCACGTCGCCCGCGATCCAGCCGGCCGACGCCTTGAACGCGTCGCCCTCTTCCCGGTATTCCGCGCCCACGTTGAAGGCGATCTTATCGGCGCCGCCGATCGAAAGCGGCAGGTTGCCCGACAGGTTGGCGTTCAACACGAGCTGGGTGTTGACGCTGACCGCCGAGATCGGATCGGAAACGTATTGGATGGCCTTGCCTGAGGCGGCGCCGGCGCCGAACAGGTCGATTGGCACGCAGCTTCCGCCCGAGGCGCAGACGATGTTGCCCGAGGAGTCCGTCACCGCATCGACGGCGAGCAGCAGGTGATCGACGTTGATGAAGTTGTCGTGGGATTCGGTATGGCTCTCGCCGTAGTTCGCCGACAGGTTCCAGGACCAATCTTGCCCGAACGGATGCACCTTGCCTTCGAAGCCGGCCACGATGCGCCAGACGTTCTCCATGGTCGTGGCGGGGTTCTTGTCGACGATGTCGTTCATGTTACGCGACAGTTCGAAGCTCTGCAGCGGTCCGAGGAACGGGTTGTTGTTGTAGCCCGCCGTTATGATCGAGCGCGCCTGCGGGCTCAGGTACGGGTTGTTGACCGAGAAGCTGAGCGTATAGGCGCCCGAGCTGATCAAGTTCGGCGAGTCGATCGAGGTGATGTCGCTGAGGTCGGTCGCCTGGGTGTGGGCGAAGGACGATTCCCAGAAGAAGCGCGTGTCGTTGTCCAGGTCGTAGTGACCGTTGAAATTGAACAGCGCCCGCTTGGTCGGCGACAGCAGGGCAAAGTGATAGGCGGCGTTGACGCCGTCGCCGCCGGTGCTTTCGATCGGAAGGCCGCCGCCGAGCGCGGAGGCCACCACCGTGCCGACGTTGAAGGGCACGAGTTGACCCTTCGAGTTGAACTGCAGCGGGTTGCCCGACGCGTCATGGATATAGTTGCCGCCGGCGCCGGTGTAGGGCGGGTAGGTGACGCCTGGATAGTTGAGCAGGCTGCCGTCGTACGGCAGGCCGCCTTCGGTCACGAACGAGAAGTGGATGTTCGTGTCGATCAGCTCGGCCGGAATGCCGTCGTTGGGCCCGGTATCGGCCGGGTTCGGAAAGTTGAACGGCAGGCCCGACCGGTCGGAGAAGCGCAGGCCCTCCTGGGTGTCGAACTCCGCCGAGACGATCATGTTGCCGCGGTCGTCGGCGAAGTTCCGGCCTGCCAGGACGCTGACCCGGGCGCTCGGCCCGTCGCCTTGTTCGGTGATGCCATACTGAGCCGACATCTGCAACCCGTCGTAGTGCTGCTTGAGGATGATGTTGACCGTGCCGGCGATGGCGTCCGAGCCGTAGACCGGCGCGCCGCCGATGGCGACCGTCTCCACGTGGTCGATCAGGCCGACGGGAATGAGGTTGAGGTCGACTTCGTCGCCGGGAGGGCCGTTGGAGCCGGCCGTCTGGGCGGTGTTGGACGACACGAAGCGCTGGCCGTCCACCAGGGTCAGGGTGCGCTGGGCGCCGAGACCGAAGAAGTTCACGAAGCTCTGGGCGATGCCCACGCGTCCCTGGCCCGCGGCGAGCGGGCTCGAACCCGGAATGCCGAAGCCGGGGGTGTCCTGCAGCGCGTCGGCGATGTTCTGGTAGCCGCGATCCTCAATTTCCTTGGCGCTGGTCGACAAACCCGCTTCCAGCGTATCGAAGCCCGGGCGTTTGATGCGGGTGCCAGTCACCACCACTTCGCCGACGGTGCTTGACGTCGGTTCGGAGGCCTGCGGCGGCCCGCTCTGGGCGCTGTTGGTCTGCTGCGCCTGGCCGTCCGGCGCGACAGCGCGGCGGATGGTGACGGCGTTGTCGCCGGTCTGCACGGCGTGAAGGCCGGTGCCCGCGAGCAGGCGGTTCAGCGCCTCCATCGGGCTGAAGGTCCCGTTCACCGGATTGGTGCGCACGCCCCGGACCGCGTCGGTCGGGGCGAAGACCTGAAGACCGGACTGGCGCGCCAGGGCCGGGATCGAGGCGGACGCGTCCTCCGCCGGAATGGTAATGCGCTTGTCCTGCGCCTCCGCGGACGCGGCTGTCGCCGACACCGCCAGAAGGCCGGCCGCCGCAGCAGTCGCCAGCCAAAGAACGCGACGGCCCTTGCGGCCTTGTTCGCCCCCCGATTTCATCGGCTATTCTCCTCGCCTCGTCGTCGTGGTGAATAATCCGACGACCCCGCTTTCGATGATGGGCCGGACGCGGAAATCCGCCATCCCCGGCCGAACTTTCAGCGCGAAACGATGTGGAGCCCGTCTTCCTGCTCGATCACGCGGTCGTCGTAGGCGGTCGCTGCGGTGTCGGCGAAGGCCTTGGAATCACCCATCCGGAACACGCCCACAAAGGTCTTCTGCCCAAGACGGGGGTCATCGACGATGACCGGCCGGGCGGAATAGCGGTTCACCTCGGCGGTCGCCTGGGCGATGGTCTCGCCGTTGAAATCGAGTTGCCCGTCGCGCCAGGCCAGCTGACGCGCCACGTCTTCGCCGGTCAGCAGCGACGTTTTCATCGGCCGTGCGGCTTGGGCCACCAGCGCGCCGTTGCGGCTGACGTAGTGGCGCTCCTGCTGGCCGCCGCCGAGGGGACGTTTCACCAGGACCGTGCCTTCGGCGACGGTGACCGAAACCTTGTCAGATTGCAGCTGCACCGCGAAACTGGTGCCGACCGCACGCACTGCGACGTCGTCGGCGTGGACGATGAATGGCCGCGCCGTGTCGTGGGCTACCTGGAACGAGGCCTCGCCCTTGCGCAGAAACACGGTCCGCTCGCCCGCCTTGAACTTCACCTGCACGATGGAGTCGCTGTCGAGGATGACAGTCGAACCGTCGGACAGCGCCACGCGCCGCACCTCGCCGTGGGTGGAGACCAGCCGCCCGTCGAAATGCTGCCAGACACCGAAGGACAGCGCGCAGAGCAGCACGACCGCGGCCGCCGCGGCCAGTTGCAGACGGCCCGTCAGCCGACGGGTCCAGTCGCGGACTCTCGAGCGATCGGCCCGTTCGCTGACGATCTCCAGATGCCGCGCATGACCGGCCTTGAGCGCGGCGACGCGGTCGAGATCGACCCACACCGCCTGGGCGCGCACCAGGGCGCCCACGTGCCGCACGTCGCCCTCGAGCCAGGCTTCGAGGTCGTGGCGGTCCGCGTCGGTGAGGTCGCCGGCCTCGAGCCTCACGGCCCAGGCGGCGGCCTCGAAATCGACGTCAGCGTTTCTTGCGACGCGAGTCATAGGCGCGGACGCTCCAACCAGGCTCGTCCCCAGGGGAGGGGGCCGCCATTTCCTTCATCACCAGGCGCAATGCCTTGGCGAGGTGTTTCTCGACCGTGCTCTCCGCGATGCTCATCTTCTGGGCGATCTCACGCTGAGACAATCCGTCGAATTTGCGCAGCTCGAACGCTTCGCGGCACTTGGGCGGCAGGGTTTCCAGCACCCGCTTGAGCCGTTCCACGTCCTCGCGGCCGCTGAGCCGTCGCTCAGGCCCGCCGTCATCGTCTACGATGTTCAGAGAACTCGATATCCGCCACCGTTTCGATCTGCACGATCCGCGAGCGCCTCAGCGCCTCGCCGACCAGATGCCGGGCGGTGACGAAGAAATAGGCGCGGGGATTGGCGATGCGGTCGGTGTCCGCCGCCCACAGGCGCGCATAGGCTTCCTGCACGACCTCGTCGATGTCGCAGTTGGGCAGGCCCCTCACGTTGCGGCCCAGCCACTTGCGCACGGCCCCCTCATGCGGGAGCACCTCGCGCGCGAACCAACGGATGCGGTCGTTCCGTTCCATGGCCGGACTGCGACAGATTTAAGGCAGATCGTCAAGCTGGCGCACCCTGGTGTTGCTTGGGATTCGACAAAGCAATCCTGCGGTTATTCGCCGCTATACTGAGGCTCGTCGCAAAATGCTTAAGCCCGCAACGCGAATGCGCTGCGGGCCGCCGTCCTCACAGCGGGGAGAGGGTCCCCCTCGCCCCTTAAGAGGATCGGCGCGGGCGTTTCCGCCACTCTGCGGTCAATAATTCCACTGCGCCGGATCGTCCCCCGCGGGCGCGTTGGCCTTCACCTGGGCCGCCATCTCGCGGACCACGCCGTCCCAGGTCTTGTGATGCCAACTGTGGCCCTTCTTTGGACGGCCGTAGACGAAGCGCGCCGGATAGTCCGGGCCGGCGGTCGCCTTAATCGTATCGTCGAAGTCGTAGACGGCGAGGTTCAGGTAGAAGTTATCCATCTCGCCGGAGATGAGGTTGAGCTTGCCCCGCAGCTTCGGCCCGAGGGTGGCCCAATTGCGCCGGGCGTAGTCGGTCAGGTCGTAGCCGCCCGTGCGCCAGGCCTCGGCCACGGCGTGGTCGATCTGGCCGGTGTGCATGTCCCACAGGGCTTTGGGATAGCCGTCCGGGCCAATCGGTGAGTGCACCGCGTTCCAGCCTTCGAACTGGCCGCCGGAACGGCCATGCGAGCCCATCACCTCTTCCCAGTGCGAGAGGTCGCGCATGCTCAGGTTCGACTGGCCCTCGACCGTGCGGCGCATGGAGCGTTCGACCGTGACGTCCGGTCCGGTCGTCTGGACCCCCGTCGCCACGGTCATGGTGAAGGCGTTGTCGTCCCTGTAGGCGTTGACCAGCTGGTCGTGATGCAGGTCGATCGGGTCCGGGTTGAACACCCAGGCACCGCCGAATTCGTCGGGGTATTTCAGCTGCAGGTTCAGCGCTTCCCAGCCGCCGGTTGAGGCGCCTTCGACCAGACGCGCGTAGGGCTTGCCGATGCCGCGGTATTTGGCCTCCAGGTAAGGGATCAATTCCTTGGTGATGGCCTCGCCGAACGGCCCGCAATTGGGCGAGTCGGTGGAATAGGCCTCCAGGAAGAACGGACACGGCTGTTCGATACTGACCGCGAGGATGCGCGGGAAGCCGTCGGAGATCCAAGACTGGTAGAAGTCGTAGCCGCTCTGCAGATTGTCGCGGGCGAGCCCGGCCTTATCGACTTCGACCTTCGGATCATCGTCGAAAAAGAACGGCTTCGTGTCGAAACTGTTCAAGAGCGCCACCGGATAGCGCGCGTTCGGGTGCTCGGCCCAACCCTTCGGCAACAGGACGTTGGCCGACAGGTACATCGGAACACCCCACCAGTCGGAGAGGATCTTGCTCTTGATCTTCACCCGCTTGATCCAGGGCGTGTCCGGCAGGGGATGGGACTGCACGACATGATCGAGCGCGAGCTTCACGTCGAAGCCCTGGGCCGGATCGAGGTGCACCTTCAACGCCGTGCTGTAGAGATTGCCGGGCAGTTCGGTGAAGTCGGTCCGCTCGAGATTGAGCGGCGCCCAGACGGTGCGGCCGTCGGCGCGATGCGCCTCGCCATAGGTGATGACCAGGGCCTGCACCCAGTAGTCGCCGGCGGGCAGCGCCCTGAGGCTGTCGAGCGGAAAAGCTTTGGCGCTGTCGTCGAGCACGCCCGCCTCGCCCGGCTTCAGCGCCGTAAGATCAGCGCCGAACATCGGCGGCCCATAGAAGCCGGCACGCAGGCGCTCGCCCTTGGGCTCGGCCGGCGACACGAACACGACCAGGCGTCCGGTCAGCGGTCCCGCGTGCGCCGACGGGGCGAACGTCACCTCGAACCGGTCCGCTGCCTGGGCGGCGCCCGCGAGCCCCAGGACAAACACGCTGAGGGCCAGCGCCGCCCGCTTCAGACCGGCGAACCGCATCGATTGATCTCCCGCATACGAAGAGGCGAGGCCCCGCTTACTTGTCAGTGATTTCCTTGGTCACCTTGCCGTCGGCGTCGAGGAACTGCACCACCGGATGGCCGTCAGCCGAGACCTTCATCACCAGGCGCGCCTTGCCATGCGCGTCGTTGAGACGAACCAGAGCATCGCCAACCTGTTTGCCCGCGAACACGCGCTCCGCGAAGTGTTCCTTCCACTTCTCACCCAGCGCGGTCATCTGAGCCTTGATGGCGGCCTTCTCTTCCGGGGTCTTGGCGTTGACATAGGCGTCGTTGAGCTCGACCGCCGGCATCAGCGAGTCGTCGGGGCGATCCCATACCTCCAGGCCAGCGACGCGCTTGCCGTCCTGCTCACGATACTGCAGGCCCATGGTCTGATCCTGGTGGTACTGGTCGAACAGCATGCCCGAATAGGCGCTGGTGTGGCCGTCCTTGGTCTTGTCGGACCAGCTCATGCCGCCGGCCTCGGTGCCGTCGTCGTCGAAGAACAGCACCCCGCCCTCGTCGCGTGTGGCGTGATGGAACTCCTTGCCGTCCCAGATGATGCCCGGCATGTGCGCCCGGTCGGAAACGATGAACCGCGGCTTGCCGTCGGCCTCGACCACATTGAGGCGGTGCACGGTGATCTGGTCGAAGGTCGCGATGTTCGCGTCCGAGTGCGCCTTGCCCCACAGCAGGAACACGAGGCCCGCGCTGATCAGCGCCATCCAGACGAAGGTGATGTTCTTGCGCGAGAGAACCGAGGTCATGTCGTCATTCCTGTCGTTCGTTCCGGGCGCTGAGTGCTGATCAATAGTTCCATTGGGCGGTGTCTTCGCCGGCGGGCGCGTGCTTTTTCGCGGCTGCGGCCATCTCGCGGATCATCTGCGAGAAGTCGGTGGCGTGCCAGCCGTGGCCCTTCTTCGGACGGCCGTAGCGGAAGGTGATCGCGTAGTCCGGTCCGCCCATGTCCTTCACCATGTCCTGGAAGTCGTAGACGCCAAGGTTCAGGTAAAAGTTGTCCATCTCGCCCGAGATGAAGTTGAGCTTGTCCGAAAGCTTGGGCCCGAGCGTCGCCCAGTTCTTCCGGGTGTATTCGGTCAGGTCGTAGCCATGATCGCGCATGTACTCCGCAACCTTGTGGTCGATCTTGCCGGTGCGATCGTCGAACAGAGGCACGGGATAGCCGTCGTCGCCGAGGGGACCGTAGCTGGCCTCCCAGATTGCGAGCTGGTGGCCCGAGCGCAAATGGTCGCCCTGCACCGCTTCGAACTGCGCCAGTTGGCGTTGGGTGAATGTCGTCTGTCCCTCGACCGAACGGCGGAAGGAGCGCTCCTGGGTAATGAACGGACCCGACGGCACGCTGAACAGATTGTCCTCGGTGTAGATGTTGATGTTCTGCCAGTGCGCGAAGCTGATCGGGTCAGGATTGAACACCCAGGCCCCGCCGAAAAAGTCGGGATATTTCACCTGCAGCGCCAGGGTCTCCCAGCCACCGGTCGACGCGCCTTGCACGAACCGCGCGTAGGGCTTGGGAATGATGCGGAAGGTCTTCTCGAGGAAGGGGATCAGCTCCTGGGTGACCGCCTGGCCGTAGGGTCCGTTGTTGGCGGAATCCACGTCATAGGCCTCGAGGAAGTACGGGCTGGAGACGAAAGGCGCGATCGCGAAGAAGCGCGGATAGCCGTCCGAAACCCAGGTCTTTTGGAAGTCGTAGCCGGTCTGGACGTTGCCGGTCTTGGCGTCGGCGACCTCTTCCGGCGTGGCCGGCGTGGTGGTGAAGCCGTAGGGCGTCTCGCTGTGGCTGTTGGCGTAGACCGCCGGATAGTGCGCGTTCGGGTGGGCGTCGTAGTCCCGTGGCAGCAGCACATAGGCGTTGAGAAAGATCGGATAACCCCAGAACTTGGAGAGCAGCTCGCTCTTCACGCTGACGTATTTGATCCAGGGCGTTTCCTGCGGCTTCGGCGGCGCGGGGATCACGTGGTCCAGCACGAACTTCACGTCGAAGCCCTGGGCGGGATCGAGGTGCACCTTCTGGACGTCGCTGTAGATGTTGCCCTGCAGGCTGTAGAACGGATAGCGCGCGTGGTGCACCGGCACCCAGATGGACTTGCCGTCCGAGCGATGCACCAGGCCGTAGCGGATCAGCACCGCCTGGACATAGTAGTCGCCGGCGGGAAGGGCTGAGAGGTCGGCCACCGGATAGGCGCGCGAGGACGCGTCGGCGGCGGAAACCGTATCGGGCGACGCCTGGTCGCGGCTGGCGCCGAAGATGGCGGCGCCGTTGATGGTGATCTGGGTGCGCGGCTCGGTCGTGCTGTTGGTCGCCACCACGAACACCACCCGCCCGGTGGTCGGGCCGGACTCGGCCGTGGGCGAGACGGTGGCCTCGAACCGGACCTGGGGCTGGGACGCCGCGGGCGCGGCAAGGACGGGCGGCGCAAACAGCGCACCCAAGGCACAGGCGACGGCGCCTAGGAAGCTCAAACCCTTGATCTTGGACATCCGTCCCCCACTCCTGGCGTCTCCTGCGCCCGATCTTTGTGAGGGGCGAACGGGCGAAATCCGCTATCGGCCAACCCCTGTCCCGCCCCTCCGCGACGTTAAATTTATGCAATTGTTGGCGGATCGGCGCGCGGGGGGCATCGTCGATGTCAAAGGGCCCGGCGTCCGCCGGCCTGCAAGGGAGGCTGCGGCCATGGCGATTCCATACAACAAGATCCTGCTGGCTTACTCCGTGGTGCTGACCACGGTCATCGCAGGCATCACCGCGACCCAGGCGTTCAGCGACCCGCAGAAACAGACCATCGACACCCTCGACGTCCACCGCATCAACCTGGTCGAGGACGACGGGACCCTGCGCATGGTCATCGCCAACAAGTCGCATTTCCCCGGCGCCATCTTCAAGGGCAAGGAATACCCGCACCCCAACCGCGATTCCGCCGGCATCATCTTCTTCAACGACGAGGGCACCGAAAACGGCGGCCTGATCTTCGGTGGCAAGAAAGACAAGGACGGCAAGGTGCAGAGCTACGGCCACCTCAGTTTCGACCAGTACGAACAGGACCAGGTGGTCACCCTGGATCAGAGCGAATACGACGGCCACCGCGCCGCCGGCCTGGGCATCAACGACTATCCGTCCGAGTCGATGGATATCGCGTTCCTGTCCAAGCTCGAATCCATGCCCGACGGCCCCGAGAAGAAGGCCGCTATCGCCAAGCTGGTCGCCTCCGGCGCGGGCGGCACCCATCGCGCCTTCTTCGGCAAGAAGGAAGGCGCCGCGCTGCTGGCGCTGCAGGACGCCAAGGGCAAGCCGCGCCTGATCCTGAAGGTCTCGCCCGAAGGCGAAGCGACCATCCAGTTCCTCGACGCCGACGGAAAGGTCCAGCGCACGGTCACGCCGGCGGGGTGAACCGGGTTCGCCCGGAATATTCATCAATCGATGGCGGAAATCGCGCCGCCGAACGTCTTGACTGAGCGGGGGCGGCCATACGGCACCGTCCCTAGGTGAGTAACCGCCGTATCCTCCTGACGTGACTTCAAATCGCGGTGCGATCCTCAAAGCGCCGCGACACAGCGAGAGCCCCGCTCCAAGTTCCCCGGAGCGGGGCTTTTTTTGTCCCGGGCCGGTGCGGCGACCCTGGCGGCGACCCGGTTTCCCGCCCTAGCGTCCCGCCGCGCCCCCGGTGCGGCGCCTGGGAGGGGTTCGTGAAGCGGCCATCCATCGTTTCGAGCGTGGTTTCGGGTCTGGCGCTGACCCTCGCCCTCGCCGCCGGATCGGCCCAGGCCGCCGGCGCCGACGAGGCCGCGCGCTGGCGCCAGGAGGCGCAGGACACGACCATCACCCGCGACGACTGGGGCATCGCCCACGTGCACGGCAAGACCGACGCCGACGCGGTGTTCGGCATGGTCTACGGACAGGCCGAGGACGACTTCAACCGGGTGGAGACCAACTACCTCGTCTCGCTCGGACGGCTGGCGCAGGCGGACGGCGAGAGCGACGTCTACCAGGATCTGCGCGCGCGACTCTACGTCGACGACAGCGATCTGAAGGCGCGCTACGCCGCGAGCCCGGACTGGCTGAAGCGTCTGATGGACGCCTGGGCCGACGGCCTGAACTACTATCTCGCGACCCATCCGGACGTGCATCCGCGCGCGCTCACCCGTTTCGAACCGTGGATGGCGCTGAGCTTCACCGAAGGCAGCATCGGCGGCGACATCGAACGTATCTCGCTGAAGAACCTCGAAGGCTTCTACGGTCCCCTGCAGACCGCCCAGATCGATCCCCTCGCCCCGCCCGACGCCGGCCTGCCCGCGGCCGACGTCACCGGCTCCAACGGCTTCGCCATCGCGCCGTCGAACGCGCGCGACCACCACGCCCTGTTGTGGATCAACCCGCACACCTCGTTCTATTTCCGTTCGGAAACCCAGATGTCGAGCGATGAGGGCCTCGACGCCTACGGGGCGGCGACCTGGGGCCAGTTCTTCATCTACCAGGGCTTCAACCCGAACGCGGGCTGGATGCACACCTCCACCGGCGCCGACGTGGTCGACGAGTTCCTCGAGACCATCGTGCGCCAGGACGGCAAGTTGTTCTATCGCTACGGCTCTGAGCTGCGGCCGGTGCAAGTGTCCACCATCACCGTTCCCTATCGCGCCGCCGACGGCTCGATGTCGTCGAAGAGCTTCACCGTCTACCACACCCACCACGGCCCGATCATCCGCACCGAGGGCGACAAGTGGGTCGCCTTCGCCATGATGTACAGGCCGGTCGAGGCGCTCGAGCAATCCTATCTGCGCACCAAGACGCACGACCTGGCCGAGTACCTGAAGGTCGCAGGCCTGAAAGCGAATTCGTCGAACAACACCGTCTTCGCCGACTCCAAGGGTGAGATCGCCTATCTGCATCCGCAGTTCGTGCCGCTGCGCGACAACCGCTTCGACTACACCAAGCCCGTCGACGGTTCCGATCCCGCCACCGATTGGAAGGGCCTCACGCCCTTGGCGGACCTGCCGCAGGTGATCGATCCGAAGAGCGGCTGGATCGAGAACACCAACAACGCGCCCTGGACCGCGTCGGCGCCGGCCGACAGCCCGAAGGAGGCCGCCTTCCCGCGCTACATGGACTCAGCCGGCGAACTCGCCGCGCGGACGGCACGCGGTGATGGTGCTGAAGGACCGCAAGGACTTCACCGCGAACTCGCTGCGCGCCGCCGCCTTCGATTCCTACCTCGTCGGCTTCGCTGAACTGCTGCCCGGCCTGTTCGACGCCTACGATCATCTGCCTGCAGGCGATCCGATGAAGGCCAGGCTGAAGGACCAGATCGCCGAACTGCGCGGCTGGGACGACCGCTGGTCAATATCGTCGCCTGCGACCGCGCTCGCGGTGTTCTGGGGCGACGACCTCGCCGAGCGCGTCGGCGCCGATGTCAGACAGCACGACAACGTCGTGCAACAGGAAATGGCGGCCTATCCGATGTTCGAGAAGCTGCGGCGCTTTGCAACACCGCAGGAGCGTCTGGCCTCGCTCGCTGCCGCATCCGACCGGCTCGAGCACGACTTCGGGACCTGGCGCACGCCCTGGGGTGAGGTCAACCGCTTCCAACGCGTCAACGGCGACTTGGTCCAGCCCTTTGACGACGCCAAGCCCTCGATCCCGGTGGGCTTCACCTCGTCGCAATGGGGTTCGATGGCCGCCTTCGGCGCGCATCGCTGGCCGGGAACCAAGCGCTACTACGGCACCGTCGGCAACAGCTTCGTCGCCGTGGTCGAATTCGGCGACCGGGTGCAGGCGCGCGCGGCGACCGCCGGCGGCGAAAGCGGCCACCCCGCCTCGCCCCACTTCGACGACGAGGCGCAGCGCTATGCCGACGGCAATCTGCGCGAGGTCTATTTCTGGCCCGACCAGCTGAATGGCCACACCGAACGGGTCTATCACCCGGGCGAGTGACCGGCGGCCGACTGTGCTATAAGTCTCCCCGCAAGGATGGGGAGGCTCCGATGCGTTTCGACAGGAATGGTCGTTTTACCGCGCTGGCGGTCGCGTTTGCGTTGGCGTTCGGGCCCGTGGCGATGGCCGCGGCGGACACGCCCGAGGCGCTGATGCGCACGATCATGGCCTCCTATCGCGAGAGCGCGAAGGAGCCGAACGCCCTGATCGGTCAGAAATACTTCGATCCGACCCTGACCAAGCTCGACGAGGACAACAGCATGCTGATGGACGGTGTTGACGTGCTCGACGCCGACCCGGTGTGCCAGTGCCAGGACGTGGGCGGAACCTACAAATGGACCGGCCGCACCGTCGGCGATCGCTGGATCGCCACGGTCAGCACCTCCGACATCAAGACGTCGTGGCAGGTGATCTGGAAAAAAATCGGCGGCCGTTGGCGGATCTACGACGTGACCGACGAGCGGGGCTCCATCCGCGGCCTGCTGGAACGCCACAACGCGTGCGCCCGCGCCAAGATCGCCAAACACCAGAAGACGGACGCCTGCACCGAACTCAAATAGGCGTTCGCCAAGCCGGTTGGCCCCGGTTCAGGCGGATGAACGCCAGGTGAAGCTCCGGTCTCCGGCGCCGTTCAGATGCGCTGCGGCATCCTTCAGTCACCGTCGATCTTTCGGCGGATCGACTGATGGAGATCGAAGTCATGAAGACCAGTATCAAAGCCGCCCTGTTGGCCCTGGGCCTCGCCACCGCGCTCGCCGGCGCGGCGACCAGTGCCTCGGCTGAAACCCAATGGCAGCGGCATCACCCGGCCCGGGTCGAGGTGAACCATCGCCTCGCCCACCTGCACCGTCGCGTCGTCGTCGAACGCCGGGAAGGTCTGATGGGCGTGCGCAAGGCGCACTACGTCCGGGCCGAAGAACGCGGCATCCGTCATCAGGAGCGTCGCTTTGCTTCCCGGCACGGCGGTCATCTGACGCGCCATGAAGTGCGCAGGATCAACCGCGAGGAGAACGGCGTCAGCCGCCAAGTCGGCCGCTGATTTCGGTCCGGGAAGCAACCGCCTCCGGCGCCGTGAGCGCGTTGCGCAAAAGTGGATACCGGTTTTGCGATCACAACGCGCTCTCCTCTTGGAGTAGAGCACGATTCAGAGATCAGGCGATCTCGCCTGATCTCATCGTGCTCTAGGGCGACGGGGGCGGCTTCGCGTGCTCAGCCTTCCATTCCGCGACGTGCGCCAGGCGGCTGACCAGCGAGGGGTGGTCGTAGAACAGCGTCTCTTCCAACGGCGTGGGATCGGGCTTGTCGCCGTGCCAGTCGCGGATCAGCCACAGCGCCAGCCCGTCCGGCTCACGCGCATGGTCGAGGGAATACTGATCGGCCCCGACGTTGATCAGCCGCACGAAATTGTTCGTCGCGATCGCGGTGATCGCCAGCCACGCCACCAGGAACATCGCCATCACCGGCATGCCTTCCGGATCCGACGGCCACAGCGGCCGCTTGTAACTGAGCAGGCGCTGGAAGGTGGCGAAGAACCGGTCGGTGACGAAGAAGCCGAGGAAGGCCAGCGCACTCAACAGGATCGCATAGGAAAACATATCTCGGTGCGCCTGGTGGCCCATGACATGCCCCACCGCCGCGCGCGCCTCCGACGCCGGTTCGGCCAGCATGGCGCGGGTGACATCCACATGCGCCAGACCAAGCCCGCCGGTCACGTCGGCGTCGAGACCCGGCCGGGGCGACACCTGCACGCCTTCGGCCGGGAGGCCTTCGCTGTGAATGAGCGTGAGCACGCCGTCGCGCACCGCGCCCGGCGGCGCCTCGGCCATGCCCATTGAGCCGGACGCCAGCACGTCGGGCGCCCAGATGGTCGCGAAGAAGAGCAGGCTCGCGACCCCGCCCGCGATCGCCCACCAGGCGCGCGGCAGACGTCGCATCAGGGCGTAGAGCAACGACGCCGCGATGGTGAAGGCGAGGATGGTCACCGGCGCGCCGGACCAGAACCTCAAGAGCGTCGCCGGCAGATTTGAAATCGAGGCGCCGTCCTCGTCCCAAGCGCCGAAGGTCGCGCAGGTCTCCCACACAACGACGAGCGTGGCGCTGAGCACCAGGGCGCAGACGGCGGTGGCCAGCCACGGTCGTCGCCGCTCGGCCTCGACGTGCTGACGCACGCGCGTGAGCAGGCCGCCGCGATAGAGGAAGTCCGCCACCACCAACAGCGCCAGTCCCGTCACCACTGCGTCAACCTGATGCAGCCGGGTCGACGCTGCGGCCGCGTGCAGGCGCGCGGGCGAAAGGCCGGCGAGCCACGCCGCCGCTTGGTCGGGCAGGGTCGCGCTCACGCCCCGGAGCCGACGTCCGGCGCGGGCGCGCGCCGGGTGCATCGCTCGATCATCACCGCAAAGGGATAAGCCAGCTGCCCCACGAAGTTCGACGGCACGCCTTCGGCGCCGTAGTCGCTGGGCAGGCGGCCCGTCGGCATGTGGAAGGTGCCGAAGATCATATCCAGAACCGGAAAGGTCGGCGCGAAATTCTTGTCGCGCAGCGCCGGATCGTTGGAGTGGTGCCAGCGGTGGAACACCGGCGTCGCGATCACGTAGCGCAGCGGCCCGAGCGACCAGTTCAGGTTCGAATGCACGAAGGCGCCGATGAAGAAGTTGACCGGGGCGACGATCACAAAGGTCATCGGTGAGAATCCCATCACCGCGATCAGCATGGCGACGCCGGCGCTATAGATCAGAAAATTCACCGGGTGCACGCGGAAGGTCGTGGTCCAGTCCACGCTCTCGGCGCTGTGATGGATGGCGTGGAACGGCCAGAGCGCCGAGGTGTGAAAGGCGCGATGCAGCCAGTACTGGATCACGTCGGTGACCACGAACACTAAGAGCACCTGCAACCAGATCGGCAGGGCGTGCGCCGGGCCGTAACCGTGCTGCACCGTCTGCCAGACGCCGCCGGCGTTCCCGGCGAAGCACCAGCCGATCAGAATTTTCAACAGGGCGGCGCTGAACCCCGTGTAGAGGAAGGTGCCGACCAGATAGTAGAGCACGTCGTCCGGCAGGTCCCGGCTCAGCACTTTCTGAGCAGGATTGCAGGGGGTCAGCTTGGACAGGCCTGCGAAGACCACGAAGGCTATGGCCACGCAGATGATCGACCAGGGCATCCGTACCGCCGTTGCTTGGGACCCCGAACCTAGGCCGTGTGCCTCTAACGGCGCGTAAAAGGCTCGAATCCGGCCGCCGAACCCCTTATCAACAGCCGAATACCGGAGCGGCCTCCCATGACCGTCGACGCCCCCCAAGACGCTTCCCGGCCCTGGCCCGCCGTGTCCATCGACGAGGCCCACGCCCTGCTGACCCAGTCCGGGGCCGTCTTCGAGATGGAGGAACGGGAGATTCGGGGGGTGAAGACCCGGGTCTGGAAGAACGGCCCCAAGACCTTCGTCGACGTCTTTCAGGCCGCCCGCGCCTGGGACGACCGGATCTTCGCGGTCTACGAGGACGAGCGGGTCTCCTACGAGGCCTTTGCCCGCGCCGCGCTGGTCCTGGCGCGCGAACTCCAGGACGCCGGCCTGAAGAAGGGCGACCGTGTCGCCATCGCCATGCGCAATCTGCCCGAATGGCCGGTCTGTTTCTTCGCCGCCTCCCTGGCCGGCGCGGTGGTTACGCCGCTGAACGCCTGGTGGACAGGCCAGGAGCTGGAATACGGCCTGATCGATTCCGGCGCCAGGATCGCCATCCTCGACGCCGAGCGCCTGCACCGCCTCGCCGAACGCCTGCCCGAATGTCCCGACCTCGAACGCGTCTATGTGGCGCGCGAGGAAGAGGAGTTGTCGCGGCCGCGCCTGAAGAAGCTCGAAGACGTGATCGGCCGGCCGAACGATTGGGCGTCGCTGCCCGACACCGCGATGCCGGACGTCGCGATCGAGCCGGAGGATCACGCAACCATCCTCTATACCTCCGGCACCACCGGGGCGCCGAAAGGGGCGCTCGGCACGCACCGCAACGCGATGTCGAACGTGCTGACCTCGGCGATCTCGCAGGCGCGCAGTTTTGTGCGTCGCGGCGAGGCGCCGCCGGCGCTCGATCCCAATGCCCCGCAGAAGGTCGGCCTTCTCGCCATCCCGTTCTTCCATGTCACCGGCCTCTGCGCCGTGCTCGGCCCATCGATGTTCGGCGGCCATCGCCTGGTCATCATGCGCCGCTGGGAGCCGGAGCTGGCCTTCGTCCTGATCGAGAAGGAACGCGTCACGCTGGCGGGCGGCGTGCCCACCATCGCCTGGCAACTGCTCGACCATCCGGCGCGCGCGAAATACGACCTGTCCTCGCTCGACACGGTCAGCTACGGCGGCGCGCCCGCGGCAGCGGAACTGGTGCGGCGCCTGAAGGAAAGCTTCCCGAAGTCGCAGCCCGGCACCGGCTGGGGCATGACCGAAACCTCGGGCAGCTTCACCCACCACTACGCCGAGGACTACCAAAACCGTCCCGACAGTTGCGGCCCCGCCTCGCCTGTCTGCGAGATGAAGATCGTGGGCGTCGACGGCGAGACGCTCGGTCCGGGAGAGGTCGGCGAACTGCGGGGCAAGGGCCCCAACATCGTCATCGGCTACTGGAACAAACCGCAGGCGTCGGCAGAGACCTTCGTCGACGGCTGGGTGAAGACCGGCGATCTCGCGCGCATCGACGACGAAGGCTTCTGCACCATCGTCGACCGCGCCAAGGACATGATCATCCGCGGCGGCGAGAACATCTATTCCGCCGAGGTCGAGGCGGTGCTCTACGAACATCCCGACGTGCTCGACGCAGCCCTGGCGCCCATCCCGCACAAAACCCTGGGCGAAGAACCCGGCGCGGTGGTGACGCTGACGACCGGGTCGACGGCAACGGAGGACGACCTCCGGGCTTTCGTCGCGGACCGGCTCGCGGCCTTCAAGGTGCCGGTCCGGGTGATCCTTATGCAGGAAATGCTGCCCCGCAACGCCAACGGCAAGATCCTCAAGAACGAACTGAAAAAGCTGTTCGTTTCGGCCGCATAACCCTTAGGTGATAAGGGGTTTCCGCCCCCGGGGTTGCGCAAAAAGCCTATCCCTGTAGGTTCCGCGCCGCATGCGGATCCTTAAGCAAGACCAGACCGTGCTCGACGCCATCGCCGAGCGGGGCGACGCGATCGTTTCGCGCGCCGTGGACTGGTGCGCGGTAAATTCCGGAAGCCGTCACCTGGAAGGCCTGGAACGCCAGCGCGCCCTGCTCGAAGACGCCCTGAAAACTCTGCCGGCGATCGTCGAACACAAGGCGCTCGCGCCCACCGTCGAGATCGCCGACGACGGCGCCGAACGGAAGCAGTCGCATCCGGACGCGCTTTATGTCGAGGTGCGGCCCCAGGCTGCGGTGCAGATCGTGCTCACCGGACACTACGACACGGTCTATCCGGCTTCGAGCGCGTTCCAGAGCGTACGCAAGCGCGCCGACGGCGCGCTGGGAGGTCCGGGCGTCGCCGACATGAAGGGCGGAATCAGCGTCATGCTCGCCGCCCTGGAAGCGTTCGAACATCATCCCGCCAAGGACACGGTCGGCTATCACGTGCTGCTGTCGCCGGACGAAGAGATCGGCTCGTTCGCCTCCGCGCCGTATCTCGCCGAACTCGGCAAGCTGGGTCAGGTCGGTATGACCTACGAACCGGCCCTGTCGGACGGCGCCATGGCCGGCGCGCGCAAGGGCTCGGGCAATTTCCACATCGCGGTGAAGGGCAAGGCTGCCCACGCGGGTCGCGATTTCGCCAGCGGCCGCAACGCCGTGGTCGGCGCCGCCGCCATCGTCGCGCGGCTCAGCGATCTGAACGGCAAGCGCGAGGGCGTCACCGTGAACATCGCCGCCGTCGCCGGCGGATCGCCGCTGAACGTGGTGCCGGAAAGCGCGGTGGTGCGCTTCAATGTGCGCGTGCCCGACGCGGCCTCGGCCCAATGGGTGAAGGACGCCATCGACCACATCGTCTCCGAGTTCGTCGGCGTTCACGACCTGCGCGTCGCGCTCCACGGCGGCTTCACCCGGCCGGCCAAGCCGCTCGATGCGGCGCAGACACGCCTCTGCGGCGCGGTGGAAGAAACCGCGGGCCTGTTGGGTCAACCTATTCGCTTCATCGCGTCAGGCGGCGTGTGCGAGGGCAACAACCTCTACGCGGCGGGTCTGCCCAACGTCGATACGCTGGGCGTGCGCGGCGGCGACATCCATTCGGAGAACGAATTCGCCTGGCCGGAAAGCTTCGTCGAACGCGCGCAGCTCTCCGCCCTGATCCTGATGAAGCTCGCCTCGGGCGAGATCGACGCGCCGGCGCTGAAGGCGCTCAGAACTCGAGGGGGCGGCCTGACATGCTGTTCGTCCGACCCGCCGGTCCGGCCGATTTCAACCACCTGTTGGAGCTCGCCGTGCTGTCGGGCCCGGGCTTCACCAGCCTGCCCGAGCACGAACCGACCCTGCGCGACCGCCTCGACGGCTCCGCCAAGAGCTTCTCCGGCGAACTGGCGCCGCTCGAGTGCTGGTACACCCTGATGCTCGAAGATTCCGACACCTCGGAAGTTGTGGGCGTGGCCGGGGTGAAGGCCGCGGTCGGGCTGAAGCGTCCGTTCTTCTCCTTCCGCCTGGTGACCTTCGCCCAGTCGTCGCCGACGCTGAAGATCCGCTTCGACCACCAGGCCATCGTGCTGGTCAACGAATGCGCCGGCTGGTCGGAAGTGGGCTCGCTGTTCCTCAAATCCGAGCGGCGCCGCGGCGGCGCCGGCCAGCTTCTCTCACAATCGCGCTACCTGTTGATGGCGGCCGATCCGACGCGCATCGGCGAGAACGTGTTGTCGGAGCTGCGCGGCTGGTTCGACGAGGACGGATCGTGCCCGTTCTGGGATCACGTGGCGTCGAAGTTCTTCCACATGCCGTTCTCCGACGCCGACCGGATGAGCGCGTCGACCGACGGCCAGTTCATCCTCGACCTCGCGCCGCGGCATCCGATCTACATCGAGCTGATGCCCGAACCCGCGCGCGAGGTGATCAGTCGCGTCCACCGCGAGGGCGAAGGCGCCAAGGCCCTGCTGGAGCGCGAAGGCTTCCGCGCCAACGGCCTGGTCGACATCTTCGACGCCGGCCCCACCATGATCTGCCCGCGCGACCAGATCCGCACCGTGCGCGAGAGCCTGCGCCTGAGCGTGCAGTTCGAGGAGCATGTCTCCACCGGACCGGCGCTGGTGGCCATCGACGACGTTCATCGCTTCCGCTCGGTGCGCGCGCCCGCCGCCGTCGACGGCGACACGGTGCTGATCGACAAGCACGCGGGCGAAGTGCTGGGCGTGAAGGCGGGCGATCGGGTGCGAGTGAGGATCTGAAGGTGAGCGGCAAACTCTTCATCGGCGGCAAGTGGGTTGACGGTTCCGGCGCGCGTTTCGATTCGAAGGACCCCGCCACCGGCGAAACGGTGTGGAGCGGAAACGCCGCCCTCGCCTCCGACGTAGAACGCGCCTTCGACGCGGCGCGCGGCGCCTTCGCCGGCTGGGCCGAGCGGCCGGTGGACGATCGTATCGCCGCGGTAAAGCGCTACCAGGCGGTGCTGAAAGATCGCACCGAACAGGGCGCGGAACTCTTGTCGCGCGAGACAGGCAAGGCGCTGTGGGAAACCCGCGCCGAGATCGGCGCCATGATCGGCAAGGTGGACATCTCGATCCGCGCCCACGCCGAACGCGCGGGTGAACGCGAAGCCTCCACCGGTTTCGGGCGCGCGGTGCTGCGCCACCGGCCGCATGGGGTCGCCGCCGTGCTCGGCCCGTTCAACTTCCCGGGCCATCTTCCCAACGGCCATATCGTCCCGGCCCTGCTCGCCGGCGATACCATCGTGTTCAAACCGTCGGAAGAAACGCCGGCCGCGGGCCAGTTCATCGCCGAAGCGTTCGAGGCCGCGAACCTGCCCGCGGGCGTGGTCAATGTGGTGCAAGGCGCACGCGAGACCGGCCAGACCCTGCTCGACCAGCCGATCGACGCCTTGATGTTCACCGGCTCGGCCCAGGCGGGCGACATTTTCCGGCGCAAGTTCGCCGACAACCCGCACGTGATCCTCGCGCTGGAACTCGGCGGCGACAATCCGTTGGTGGTCTGGGACGCCGGTGACGCCGAGGCGGTCGCGAGCCTCGTGGTGCAATCCGCTTACGTCACTACCGGCCAGCGCTGTTCCTGCGCGCGGCGCCTCATCGTCAAGACGGGCGCCGAGGGCGATGCGATCGTCGACGCCGTCGCCGCCCTGTCCGACCGGCTGGTGGTCGGCCCATGGAACGGCGCGGACGAACCCTATATGGGCCCGCTGATCTCACCCCGCGCGGCGACCAACGCACTGGAACGCGCCGACGGACTGGTCCGGCGCGGCGGCAAGCCCGTGCGCGCGTTCCGCGTCGCGAACGACCTCGGTCCGGCCTTCGTGCGGCCCAGCCTGGTCGACATGACCGACGCGACCTCCGCGCCCGACGAGGAGATTTTCGCGCCGGTGCTGCAAGTGTTCCGCGTCGCCGATTTCGACGCAGCGCTGGCCAAGGCCAACGACACCGCCTTCGGCCTGTCCGCGGGCCTGCTCAGCAACGACGAAGCCCTGTGGCGCAGGTTCTCCGCCCACATCCGCGCCGGCGTGGTGAACTGGAACCGTCCGACCACGGGCGCCGCGGGCGACATGCCGTTCGGCGGTCTCGGCCGCTCTGGCAACCACCGGCCCAGCGCCTACTACGCCGCCGACTACTGCGCCTATCCGGTGGCCAGCTTCGAGGCGACGCGAGACAAAGAACATCCTCGGCGAAATGAAGGGCGTGCGCGCCTCATGAGCGCGGTTGAAGCCAATATCGACGGCCTGGTCGGTCCGACCCACTCCTACGTCGGTCTCGCGCCCGGCAACCTCGCGAGCCAGATCAACGCCGGCCTGACCTCGAACCCGCGCGCGGCGGTGCTGCAGGGCCTGGCCAAGATGCGCCGCCTTGCCGACCTCGGCCTTACGCAGTTCGTCTTTCCGCCGCACGAGCGGCCGTTCGTCCCGTTCCTTCGCGCCATCGGCTTTTCCGGCAGCGACGCGGAAGTCGTCGAATGCGCCTGGAAGGACGCGCCGGCCATCGCCTCGGCCGCCTGTTCCGCCTCGCCCATGTGGGCCGCCAACGCCGCAACCGTGACGCCGTCCACCGACAGCGCCGACCATCGCCTGCACCTGTCGGCGGCGAACCTGATCACCAACCTGCATCGCAGCCTCGAGGGCGAACAGACCACGCGCGCCCTGCGCCGCCTGTTTCCCGACCCACGCCGCTTTGCGGTGCATGAGCCCCTGCACGCCTCGGCCCACTTCGGCGACGAGGGCGCGGCCAACCACAGCCGCCTCTGCGCCGATCACGGCGAACCGGGCGTGGACCTTTTCGTCTGGGGCCGCGAGGCGTGGGAGACCTGGACCGGCGCCTACCCCGCACGCCAGACGTTGGAAGCGTCCCAGGCCATCGCGCGGCGCCACAGCGCGGCGCGTCCGGTGTTCGCGCGCCAGGCCAAGGCCGCGATCGCAGGCGGCGTGTTCCACAACGATGTGGTCTGCGTCGGCTCCAAACGCTGTCTGCTGTTCCACGAACTGGCGTTCGAGGACAAGACGGCGACGCTCGACGCAATCCGCCGCGCCGCCGACGGCCTGTTCGAGCCGGAGTTCATCGAGGTTTCCGCCGCCGACCTGCCGCTGGAAGACGCGGTGAAGTCCTATCTGTTCAACTCGCAACTTCTGGCCATCCCCGGCGAAGCGCGCCTCACGCTGCTGTCGCCGACCGAGACGCGCGACAATCCCCGCGCCCGCGCCGTCGCCGAAGCGATCACGAGCTCCAACGGCCCGATCGGCCGCGTCGATTACGTGGACGTGCGCGAAAGCATGCGCAACGGCGGCGGGCCGGCGTGCTTACGGTTGCGCGTGGTGCTGAACGAGCAGGAACTGCACGCGGCCAACGCGTTTCAGCGGCTCGACGCCGGCCTGCATGAGCGCCTGATCCAATGGGCCGAGCGCTGGTATCGCGAGACCCTCGATCCCGCCGACCTCGCTGACCCGAAGCTGCTCGACGAAACCCGCGGCGCGCTGGATCAGCTCACCGCCATCCTGAACCTGGGCTCGGACTTCTATCCGTTCCAGCGCGAGCGGAACGGCTGACCGCGCTATCGACGAACTCTTTGCGTGCGCGTCGAACGGGGTCTCGAAGATCCGAAGCGGAGGGTTGTCGCCGTTCGCGCCGGGCGCGCTGTCGGAATAGTACAGCGTCTTCAGGTCGGGGCTGAGCCGCGCCTCGATGCCGCCGATTAAGGGCTCGAGCGCCTGAGGTTCGCTCCAGTGGCCGTCCTGGCGATAGGCCACGAACAGGGCTGAAGATCCAGACGCCGCCGGCGCCCGCGGCGCGCCAAAGACGATGTAGGATTCGTCCGGCGCCACTGCGGCGTCAAAGGCGGGATGCTCGCCGTCGCTGAACGATTGCGAGACCGGCGCAAGGAAGCCCGCGCCCTTTGCCTGGGCGCGGTAGATGTGAGACTTGCGCGTCACCGGATCGGGTTGATTGAAATAGACGCTGCCGTCGCCCGCGACCGCCGGCGAATAGATGGCGCCGCTCGCATTGATCACCTCGGGCAGGCGTACCGGTTCACCCCAACCCGAGCCACGCCGATCGACGCGCCAGATATTGCCGCCCTGGCCCGGCCGCGGCTGGCCCCCGAAGTATCCGTCGAGCGGCTTCCCGCCCGGTTCGGCGGGGCGATTGGACACGAAAACCAGGTACGATCCGTTCGGCGCCATATAGGGCTCGATGTCGCGCCACCTCCCCGAAAAGGGAGCGACCTGCGGCGTCGTCCACCCCTCCTTACCGCGATGCGCCGTCATGATGGTGCGCTTCGCCCCCTCGGAATGCGTGAAGAAGACGGTGCGCCCGTCCGGCGTGAACGCCGGCGCCACATCGGACCCCGCGGGCCACGTCGCCTCGGGCGAAAACAGCCTTGGCGCCACCGGCGTCGGTTCCGCCGCAAGCGCCGCGATGTCCCATCCGGCGACACCGATCACCATCGTCGCCGCCAACGCGATGCGCGCAAAATCCAACCGCATGGGACCTCCAGACACGGATTGCTAACCTACTTAGCGGTTCCCGTCAAACCGGACGCGGCGAACGACGTCGCCGGTGTCGCAAGCCGAGCAATTTCCGAAACAGGGATGACCCGCGCCGCGTGCGGACGACGATGTGGCAAACTACGGAGCGCTGTCGCCCAAGAACGCGATCCGATTCTTTCGATAATCGAGCAGCAACTTCACCTGCATGCTGGCAAACAGCTTGTTGCCCACATTCGCCAGCCGGGTTTCGTGCGAGCCGGAGTTTCCGCTGAGGGTCACTGTCTGGCCGGCGGGAAGAACGAAGGGACCGAGGCGGACAGGCGCGTTCAACTTGTAGATTTTCGCGGTGTAGGCGCCGCGGTTACCCGTTTCGGTCGTCGATCCCATTTCCACCAGAGCCGCCTTTACCTCCGGCTCCTCCAGCGCCCTTTTGTACAGCTCGACGCCGCCGTTGGACCCAGTATCAACGCTGACCGGAAGACGCGCACGACCAATGCCCAACTCGACGATCGGGATGGTGTCGCCGGGGTACGATTTCAGGCGGGCGCCCCAGACTTTGCGGCACTTTGCGCGTTGCGTATCCACCTGCGCGCCGGCGTCGAAAATCGTCAGGGTTCGCGCGGGATAGTCGAGCAACATCACTTTACCCCAGAAAGCTTAGGCCGAGCGTTCCTTCGATCGGTCGCCCGTAGGCGTGGTTGATCAGGGTCATGTCGGCGGCGAGCGCTTCGATCGGGCCGAACTGTCGCCCGCCGACGGCCAAGTCGTCGAGAGATGTCGGGTAGACCATGGCGTGCGCGTCGCCGCCATCGCCCGACGCCTCGCCACCATCTGCGTAGTCGATCTTCAAGCCGAGCGCCTTGGCATGGGCCGTGTCGATAGCTGAAGGGCTCGCGCCGGTGTCCAGGAACATATGCAGCGGCGTTCCGCGCACGCTCACGTCCAGGACGATGGCGGAGCGCGAGAAGTCGAAGGGCACAACGAGCGGCTCGGCCTGGGAGGCTGTGGCCAAGGAGATCGTCAGCGCCGTCAGGACATATAGCTTCCGCATTGACGCCCTCTCTCCCAGTGTCCATTCGACTTGTGCATCTGCAGCGTGAAGCCGGTTCCACAAAGCCGCCCGCAGGCCATACTGAAACTCACCAACGCATCCTTGCCGTCTTCGCTGAATGCGACCTGAGAAAATGCAATCAGCGACCGGGAGAAGGCTTCCCTGACGGCGGAGTCGACGGACTTGCCTTTTCCCATGCTGTCTTCCGGATCGACCGGGCGCCAAGTCGCGCCGTCCACCAGCTCTATATTGGCTTGGTGGAAAGCGCCGGCGTCGAGAATCTTTTCCTTCGGCGCGTCACTCGGGGGTTCAGCAAAACGCAGACCCTTGACACACTCCGCGTTGTCGGAGGCTGAAGGCGCCGGGCCAAGGCGCCGGTCCACGAGTTGCTTGCCGTGATTTGGACCCAACCATGAACTGAGCACCGCCGCATAGATCGCCTGCTCCTCGGCGCTGACTTGCGGGCTGGACGCAATGTTCTGGCTCGCTGTCGCCCCGGCGCCCACGGCCAGCAAGAGTCCACCGACGACCAGCGTTTGAATTATCCTATGACCCGGCAGCATTCCCATCCCCCTATTGTGCGCGGCGACAAGGTCTCGTCGTCACTTTCAATCAGATCAACCGCCAAGCCAAGCCCGGGCGCGGCGCAGGCCACCTGCCGCCCTAGGCTCCGGCGTCCGGCGAGCGCAGCGTCTCCAGCGCCTTCGGGAACCGTCGCGACAGGGGCGCCTCGCCGCCGCCGTCGAGCTCCACGCGAAAATCCCCCGACCCTTCGGCGGTCAGGCCGCGCACCCGCAGCGGATTGATCAGCCAGGACCGGTGCGTGCGCACGAAGCCGTGCGGCGCGAGCTGGGTCTCCGCCGCGGACAGCGTCGTGCGCATCAGCGGCTTGCGGCCGTCGGCCAGGTGGAACTCGACGTAGTTGCCCGCCGAACTGGCCGCGACGATGTCGGTGACCGGCGCGCGGATCAGGGTCGCGCCGTCGCGGATGTCGAACACCGGCCCACGCCGCGCCGCGCGCGTCTCGTCCGCCCGCGTCCATTTCTGCGCGAGCTGTTCGCTCAGCCAGAAGATGCCAGCGATGAGGCCATAGGCGGCGACGTCCTTGGGGTACTCGTAGAGCAGCTGCAGCTTGCCGGTATAGTGCGCGCCGGCCATGAGATAGATCGCGCGCCGCAGCAGATGAAAGCCGCCCACATGGATCAGACTGTAGACCACGGTCGCCGGCGCATGCACGGCGACGAACGCCAGCCACCGTCTCGGCCCCGGCGGCCGGCGCCGCACCAGCCATGCGACCGCCGGCGCCAGCGCAAGGGTCATGACTGCGCTGGTCAGCTCCCAGACGTAAGGCTCGCGCGGATCGAGATGACGGCCGACCCAGCCGGCCTCGGTGTTGCGCGAGATGGCGTTGACCAGACATTGAACGACGACAAAGGCCGCAATCCCGGCGTAGGTCAGCCAGAAGACCTGCCGCCGGCGTGCGCCGCCCGTCCCTAAATCCTCGCCGCTCGTCACCGTGGCCGTCCGCCTGTCCCGCCTGTTCGCCCACCGGGCCCCCGACTCTGGCGGGCGCGCCGATTGCGGTCCTTAATGCCACGAGCGATGTGGGATTGGCAGCACGCACCGGCCCACCAAAGGAGACGAAACGATGAATCGACGGGCGCTTCTGGGACAGGCCGCGACCCTGCCGATCTGGGCGATGGCGGCTTCCGCCCTGCCCGCCCTGGCCGCCACCGGGACCTTTCGGCGCGTACGCCCGGGCGAACCCGGCTGGCCGAGCGGTCAGCAATGGGACGGCCTGAAAGCCGCGGTCGGCGGACGGCTGGTCCAGCCCCACTCGCCCTTCGCGCCCTGCGAGGCGGGCGGCGACAAGGCGGCCTGCCTGGCCCAGGTCCCCGAACTGAAGAACCAGTTCGCGCTCGGCGACGATCCGGGCGCGTCGCAGATCTACGGCTGGCTAGGCGCCTGGACCTCCAAGCCCAGCGCCTACGCGGTCGAGGCCCAAAGCGCCGCCGACGTCGCGGCCGCGGTCAAGTTCGCGCGCGAGCACCGCCTGCGGCTGGTGGTGAAGGGTGGCGGCCACAGCTACCAGGGCACGTCGAACGCGCCGGACTCGCTGTTGGTCTTCACCCGCGCCATGAATACGGTGACGCTGCACGACGCGTTCACGCCGAGCGGTTGCGAGGGCGTGGTGAAACCGCAACCCGCCGCCTCGGTCGGCGCCGGCGCCATGTGGATCGACGTCTATGACGCGGTGACCACCAAGGCGGGCCGCTACGCCCAGGGCGGCGGCTGCACCACCGTCGGCGTCGCCGGACACATCCAGAGCGGCGGCTTCGGCTCGTTCTCGAAAGGCTTCGGTACGGCAGCGAGCAATCTGCTTGAGGCCGAGGTCGTCACCGCCGACGGTGAGATCCGCATCGCCAATCCGCGCAACAACCCCGAACTGTTCTGGGCGCTGAAGGGCGGCGGCGGCGGCTCGTTCGGCGTCGTCACGCGCGTGACGGTTCGCACCCACGACCTGCCTGAACACTTCGGCTGGGCCGAGGGCGGCGTTCGCGCCAACTCGGATGCGGCCTATCGCAGGCTGCTCGAGCGCTTCATCGACTTCTATGCCGAAGCCCTGTTCAATCCGCACTGGGGCGAGCAGGTCCACATCCGCCCAGACAACGGCTTCGGCATCAGCATGGCGTCGCAGGGTCTCAGCCCCGCCGACGCCCAGGCGGTGTGGCGACCGCTCATCGACTGGATCAAGGCGCGGCCGCAGGACTACGTCTTCGTCGACGAAATCGACGTCGGCGCCCGCGGCGCGCGGACCCAGTGGGACATCGAGGCGGGCGCAAGCGCGGCTCGACCGCCATGGTGGGCGACGACCGCCCTGGCGCGCCCGCTTATCGCGCGGTGTGGAAGGGCGACAGCGAGCAGGCCTCGATGTTCCTGCACGGGTATGAATCGCTGTGGCTGCCGGGTTCGTTGCTGCAGGCCGAACAGCGCGCGCGCCTGTGCGACGCCCTGTTCGCCGCGAGTCGGCATTTCGAAGTGGGCCTGCACCTGAACAAGGGCCTCGGCGGTGGCGCGCCGGAAGCGATCGCGCAGGCGGGGGACACGGCGACGAACCCCGCGGCGCTCGACGCCTTCGCGCTGGCCATCATCGCCACCGGCGGATATCCCCCCCTGCCCGGCCTGCCGATCCCGCCGCCCGACATGGGCCTGGCGAGACGCAACGCCGAGCCATCGACGCCGCCAACGCGGAACTGATCAAGGTCGCGCCGGCGCGCGGCTCCTATGTGTCGGAGAGCAACTACTTCAACGACCACTGGGCGACGCCTTCTGGGGCGCGAACTATCCGCGCCTAGCGGCGGTCGAAGGCGAAATACGACCCGGAGGGCCTGTTCTTCGTGCTACCACGGCGTGGGCAGCGAACGCTGGAGCGGGATGGGTTTGCGCGAATGGGGTAGGAATGAAACACTGACACGGAGGACTCAAAGAAGGAAAGAAGCGGGGGCCTGAATCGCGCCCGCTAGCGGGCCTTAAATGTTCGATCGCGCCTTCGGCGCGACGCAGAACAGGCCCGCTGAGCCTCCCTCTGCTCCTCTTTTCCGTGTCCTCCTTTGTTTCCCCTTCTCAACCCCTGACCGCGAACCGGCCGCCGGAACTTGCGTAGTTTGGTCGCCGTGGGTGAACACGCTTGTCTCCCGGCAACACCGCCTCGATCGGCACGTCGGCGGCGTCCTTCAGGCCGGCGTAGATCGGGCCGAAGTCCTGCAATGTCTCGCTCAAAAGTGTGTCGAACGAGGGCACGACCACATAGACCTGCTGGAAGTCGTCGATGCGGTAGGGCGTGCGCATGACGCGCGCCATGTCGAAGCCGATGCGGTTGGGCGATCCGCTCTCCAATGCGAACTTTGATTCCGCCGCTGAAGACACGATACCGGCGCCATAGATGCGCAGCGCGCCCGCCTCCTCGATCAGGCCGAACTCGACGGTGTACCAGTAGAGCCGCGCGAGATTGTGCAACTGGCCCAGGTCCAACGCGCGCAAGCCGCCCTGGCCGTAGGCGGCCATGTAGTCGGCGAACACCGGGTCCGACAGCATCGGCACATGGCCGAACACGTCGTGGAAGACGTCGGGCTCCTGGATGTAGTCGAGCTGGTCCGGCCGGCGGATGAACTGGCCCGCGGGGAAACGGCGGTTGGCCAGGTGGTCGAAGAACACGTCGTCGGGGACCAGGCCCGGCACGCAGACGACGTCCATCCGGTCAGCGCCTGAAGCGCCGGATTCAGCGTGCGCAGGTCCGGGATGCCGGCGCTGAGGTCGAGGACGTCGAGGCCGTTCATGAACGCCGAGCAGGCGCGTCCGGGCAGCACCTTCATCTGGCGCTCGAACAGGGTGGCCCAGACCGCGTGCTCCTCGGCCGGTGTAGGCGTGCCCAGTTCTGCGGAATGGTCCAGTCGGCGGCCGCGCCGGGAGGCGGCGTCTCGTGGACGTGGACGAAGTCGTTCATGGGGTAGTCCCGGCGGCAAATCTGGGGTCGATCTAATGCAGCCGGGACGCGGACGCTAGCTTAATGGCCCTGGTTCATCGGCCTTAGTTCATCGGCCGGGGGCGCGGCCGGTAGGCGCCGTGATCGAAGCCCGCGAAGACGAAGTCAGCTTCCGGGTGCTGGACCGGCTGGCCGCTTTCGTCGGGTACCAGGTTCTGCTCGGAGACGTAGGCCACATAGGTCTCGTCGGCGCATTCGGCGAGCAGGTGATAGAACGGCTGGTCCTTGCGGGGACGCTCCGCCGGGGGAATCGAGAGCCAGCGCTCGTCGCTGCTGGCGTACTCGGGGTCGACATCGAAGATCACGCCACGGAACGGAACGCTTCTGTGGCGAACGATCTGACCGATGCCGAATTTTGCGATGTGCGTATTCATGATGCCGGGCAGGCTAGGCCCCCGGCCCTGACCGCTGCCTGAGGGCGGTTGGCGGCCGCCGTTCAGGCTTGGGACGAAATTGTGGCGAGCCCGACCTACGGCCAAGCTTGTCCTGGCGGCCCCGCTTGCTAAGGTTGCTTCGAAGCGGGCCCGCCCTGAGGCGGAGTCCGGGCGAGAGGTCGAGCCAATGTCTGAGGCTCCCATCGAGCGTCGCGGCGCGCCCGCCGACGCTGACAGGGTCGAGCGAGCGCGCTGTTACGGCGCGCTGGACCTGGGCACCAACAACTGCCGCCTGTTGATCGCCACCCCCTCACGCGGCGGCAGCGGCTTTCGCATCGTCGAGGCGTTTTCCCGGATCGTGCGCCTGGGCGAGGGCCTGTCGAAGACCGGCGAGTTGCAGCCGGACGCGATGGAGCGGGCGATGGCGGCGCTGAAAATCTGCGCCGACAAGGTGCGCCGCCGCCAAGTCGTGCGACTGCGCGCCGTGGCCACCCAGGCCTGCCGCTCGGCCTCCAACGGCCAGGCCTTCATCGACCGGGTCGAGCAGGAGACCGGTCTGAAACTCACCGTCATCAGTCCCGACGAAGAAGCGCGCCTGTCGGTCGCCGGCTGCGCCAACCTGCTGGACCCGGAGTCCGAGGCGGCCCTGGTCGTCGACGTCGGCGGCGGCTCGACCGAACTGTCCTGGGTGTCATCGACGCCGAGAACCCCCAGCGCGTGCGCGCCGACGTGAAGGCCTGGCTGTCCATTCCCGTGGGCGTGGTCACCCTCGCCGAGCGTTTCCCCGAACCGACCGAAGACAAGGCCCCGTGGTTCGCCGCCATGGTGGCCGCGGTCAGCGCAGAGATCGGCGCCTTCCGCCGCGCCGACGTCCTGCGCCCGGTGTTCGACGCGGGACGCGCGCACCTGGTTGGCACTTCGGGCGCCATCACCAGTCTCGCGGGCCTGCATTTGGGGCTTGCGAAATACGAACGCGCGCGCGTCGACGGCCTGTGGATGAACGCGGAACAGTGTCGCGCGGCGGCGGCGCGCCTGATCGGCGTCGACGTGGCGGCGCGCGCCGCGGAGCCCTGCATCGGCAAGGACCGCGCCGACCTGGTGCTCGCAGGCGCGGCGATCCTACAGGCGGTGCAGGACCTGTGGCCGTGCGAGCGGGTGCGTGTGGCGGATCGCGGTCTGCGCGAGGGGATGCTGATCTCGCTGATGAAAAACCGCCGTCGAAGACGACGCCGCAATCGGTAGGTTTGGAACCACGCACAACCGCCGGCTACTTCACCTCGACCGGCGGAGCCACCGTGCAGATGTTCTCCAGATAGCCGCCGTTGGCGCTTTCGGCCTGTTCGACGGCGGCGTTGAAGCTCGGGCCGTCGGTATCGGCGATGGAGACCTTGGGGCGCTCGGCTTGCGGCATGTCCGACGCAATGTGCGCCTTGGTCAGATGATCCGGCGAGGGCGGCGGCTCGCCCGGCGCCATGGCCTTCAGTACGTCCTGGCCCGCGACCACGCGGCCCCAGGCGGTGAAGGTGCGATCGAGGCTCGGCGCGGGACCGGTCAGAAAAAAGATTTGCGCGTCGCCGCTGTTCGGATCGTCGTAGTGCGCGGTGGCGGCCATTCCGGGACAGAACTTCGGCCAGGCGGTCCCGTCCGCGTCGACGGCGGCGGCCACGTCTCCCGAGAAGCCGGCGCCCAGCACCAGCGGCTTGATCGGCGCCGCCGGACGGAAGCTGAACTCGGCCTTGATAGGGCCTAAGCCGGACGCGCCGTCGCCGCCGGCCGCCTTGGTTCCGGTCTGCACCACGAAGCCCGGCTTCACCCGATAGAAGGCGTCGTCGTCGTAGAAACCCTTGCGCACGAGCGCCTTGATCCGCGCCACGTGACTGGGCGCAATGTCGGGGCGCAACTCGATGATCACCCGGCCCTTGGAGGTGTCGAGCACCAGCAAATTTTCCGGGTCGACCGGATGAAAATCCTGGGCGAGCGCCGGCGCAGCGACCAGCGCCAACGCCGCCGCCATCGCTATCGCAAGCGCGCGCACGGTGATCACCGCACCTGGCTCGGGATGTCCACGTCGCAGATCGAGAAGTCGGCGCCCTTCTCCTTGCGCACGCGATCGACCATGGCCTGGAAGGTCTTGCTCGACGGCGACAGCACCAGCACGCGCGGACGGCCGGCCTCGGGCATGTCGGCCAGGACCTGCACCTTGGTCATCACGTCGGGATCGATCACCGGCTCACCGGTCTTGATCGCGCGCACGACCTCTTCACCCGCAACCACGCGGCCCCAGGCGGTGTAGCGCTTGTCGAGCGACGGATAGGTGTCGCGCATGAAGAAGAACTGGCTGTTGGCGCTGTTCTCGTCATCGCCGCGCGCCGCGCCGGCCACGCCCGGGCAGAACAGGCCCCAGGCCCAGACCTTGTGGTCGGCGGTAATGTCCATCACCGCGTCGGGTTGGGTCTGGATCGGCAGGGTTCCGATCAGGCCGACCACGGCGCCCGAGGGCGCGGCGATCGGCGTATAGGGCAAGGTCGCGTCGCGGCGGAAGGTGAACTCGGACTTCACATTGGGATAGGGCGACTGGCCCTCGCCGGTGCCCAGCGGATCCCCGGTCTGGGCCATGAAGCCGTCGATCACCCGGTGCCACTTCAGGCCGTCGAAGAAGCGCTGGCGCGTCAGCAGCTTGATGCGTTCGACGAACAGCGGCGCCGATTGCGGCGCCATCTCCACGAAGATGCGGCCCTTGGTGGTGTCGACCACCAGCACATTCTCGGGATCGAGCTGGCGCCAGTCGTCTGCCGTGGCGACCGGCGGGGCGTCGGCCTTGGCGTCCTTCTTAGGCTTGGCCGGGCCAAGGTGGAAGCCGGCGAAGGCGGGTGCGGCGACGCAGGCCACGGCTGCGGCGATGGTGAGCGCCCGAAGCGCGCTTCTGGAATTCAGCATCGGTCTCATCCTTTGAATTTCGCCCGCACCTGTTTGGCCACCCTCGGCGGCAAAAATGGGTCGATATCGCCCCCCAGCCGCGCGATTTCCTTCACCAGGCGCGAGGCGATGGCCTGGTGGCGCGGGTCGGCCATCAGGAACACGGTCTCGATCTCGCGATTGAGCTGCTGGTTCATGGCGGTCATCTGGAACTCGTACTCGAAGTCAGCCACGGCGCGGAGTCCGCGCACGATGATGCCCGCCCCGATCTCCTCGGCGAAAGCCATCAGGAGGCTGTCGAATGGTCGCACCTCGATCTGGCCGTTGAAGATGCCGTCGCACTCCGCGCGGACCATGGCCACCCGCTCGTCGAGGCTGAACAAGGGCGCCTTGTCGGCGTTGACCGCCACCCCGATGACCAGACTGTCCACCAGTTTCACCGCCCGGCCAATGATGTCGATATGGCCGTTGGTGACCGGGTCGAAGGTCCCGGGATAGAGCCCGACGCGCTGTTTCATCGCCGCCCCCCTCCGCCGCGTCAGGCGCTGTCGCCCGACTCGTCGCTGTCGTTGCCGTTGCCGTTGCCGTTATCGCCGTCGTCGCCGCCGCCCGCCGCCTCGGCCAGATGCTCGACCGAAACCACCCGCTCGTCGTCGGCGGTGCGGAAGATGATCACGCCCTGGCTGTCGCGTTTCACAATTCGAATGCGAATGACCGGCATCCTGATGAGCTGACCGCCGTCGGTGACCAACAAGATCTCATCGCCCTGTTCGACCGGGAACGAGGCGACCAGCCGGCTGCCGGTCTTGCGGGTGAGTTCGTGCGCCTTCATGCCCAGGCCGCCGCGACCCGTGCGGCGATACCGGTAGGACGAGGTGAGCTTGCCGTAGCCGCCGTCCGTCACGGTCAGAATGAACTGTTGCGCCGCACCCAGCGCCGCGATGCGTTCGGGGCTGAGGGTGACCTCGTCGCCGACGTCTTCATCGTCTTCTTCTTCGGAGGTCGAGGGTTCGTCGTCCTGCTCCATGCCGGACGCTTTCAACATCGCCCGCTCGTGGCGCAGGAAGGAGACCCGCTCCGCGGGGGTCGCGTCGACACTGCGCAACACCGCCATGGAGATCACGCTGTCGCCGTCCTTCAGGCGCACGCCGCGCACGCCGGTGGAGTCGCGGCCCTTGAACACGCGCACCTCGTCCACCGCAAAGCGGATGCAACGCGCGTCGGCGGTGGTCAGCAGCACGTCCTGGTCGTCGGTGCACAGCGCGACGCCGACGATGGAGTCGCCGTCCTCGAGCTTCATGGCGATCTTGCCGGCGCGATTGACGTTGACGAAATCGCTGAGTTTGTTGCGCCGCACGTCGCCGGACCGGGTGGCGAACATGATGTCGAGCCGGTCCCAGGCCGCCTCGTCCTCGGGCAGGGGCAGGACGTTCATGATCGTCTCGCCCGGCTCGATCGGCAGCAGATTCACGAAGGCCTTGCCCTTCGACGTCGGCACTCCCAGCGGCAGGCGCCAGACCTTCAGCTTGTAGGCCTTGCCGTTGGACGCAAAGAACAACACCGGCGCGTGGGTCGAGGCGGCGAACACGCCGACCACGGCGTCCTCATCCTTCATCGCCATGCCCGAACGGCCTTTGCCGCCGTGATGCTGGGTACGGTAGTCGGCCAGGCGCGTGCGCTTCACATAGCCCGAGTGTGTGACGGTGACGACCATCTCCTCGCGCGGGATAAGGTCCTCGTCCTCCAGGTCGCCCTCGCCTTCGACGAAGACGCTGCGGCGCGGCATGGCGAAGGCGTCGCGCACCTCCAGCAGTTCGTCGCGTACGACGCCCAGGATGCGTTCGCGCGAGCCCAGCAGCTCCAGCAGCGCGCGGATGTTTTCGGCCAGGGCGCGCGCCTCGTCGAAGATTTCCTCACGGCCGAGGCCGGTCAGGCGCGACAGGGTCAGCGCCAGGATGGCGCGCGCCTGTTCGTCGGTCAGGCGGATGGCGCCGCCGTCGAGCACGACCGAACGCGGGTCTGCGATGAGCTCCACCAGGGCGATCATGTCGTCGGCGGGCCAGGGCCGTTCCTGCAGGCGGTCGCGTGCTTCGCCGGGGTCCGCCGCGGTGCGGATGATGCGGATCACTTCGTCGATGTTGGCCACCGCCAGCGCCAAGCCCACCAGCACGTGGCCGCGGTCGCGCGCCTTGGCCAGCTCGAACCGGGTGCGGCGAACCACCACCTCTTCGCGGAAGTCGAGGAAAACGTCGATCAGCGTACGCAGGCCCATCTGTTCGGGCCGGCCGTGGTTCAGCGCCAGCATGTTGACGCCGAAGGACGACTGCAGCGGCGTGTAGCGGAACAGCTGGTTCAGGATCACGTCGCCGGACGCGTCGCGCTTCAGCTCGACGACCACCCGCATGCCCTGGCGCGAACTCTCGTCGCGGATGTCGGCGATGCCTTCGATGCGCTTCTCCCGCACCAGATCGGCGATGCGCTCGACCAGCGTCACCTTGTTCACCTGATACGGGATCTCAGTGATGATGATGGCTTCGCGGTCCTTGCGGATGGTCTCGATGGAGGCCCTGCCGCGCACCACCACCGAGCCGCGACCGGTCATCAGCGCCAGACGCGAGCCCGAGCGACCGAGAATCTCGCCGCCGGTCGGGAAGTCCGGGCCCGGCACGATGTCGAGCAGCTCGTCGAGGCCGATCTCGGGGTTGTCGAGCGTGGCCACGCAGGCGTCGATCACCTCGCCCAGATTGTGCGGCGGGATGTTGGTGGCCATGCCCACCGCGATGCCCGAGCCGCCGTTGACCAGCAGGTTCGGAATGCGCGCCGGCAGCACCGTCGGCTCATTTTCCTTGCCGTCGTAGTTGGGTTGGAAGTCGACCGTGTCCTTGTCGATGTCGGCCAGCAGCGACGTCGACGGCTTGGCCATGCGGCATTCGGTGTAGCGCATGGACGCGGGCGGATCGCCGTCCACCGAGCCGAAGTTGCCTTGGCCGTCGACCAGCATCAGACCCATGGAGAAATCCTGGGCCATGCGCACCAAGGCGTCGTAAACCGACTGGTCGCCGTGCGGGTGCAGGCGGCCCAGCACGTCACCCACCACCCGCGCGCACTTGGAGTACGACTTGTCGGGCGTCATCCCCAGTTCGTGCATCGAGTACAGGATGCGGCGGTGGACCGGCTTCAACCCGTCGCGGGCGTCGGGCAGCGCCCGGGCCACGATGACGCTCATCGCATAGTCGAGGTACGAGCGCTTCAGCTCGTCTTCGATCGCGATGGGGGCGATGCCTTGATGGCCCGGCTCGTCGCCGGGCGGAAGGGTGGTGTCGTCGTTCAAGGGAAACTACTGAGAATCGGAGCGTTTTTGCCTGTTTACTAGTTAGCAATTGAGGGGCGCCGACGCAATGAATCCGGACGGTTTTCGAGGGGGTTTTGACCGGATACAATTGACTGATTTCGTTATCGATTTTTGAGCCCAGGAGCGGCGCGCCTTGTGGTCTCGCGCGGGCTGTGCCCGAGAGCTTCAATAGCCGCCTCTCGAAGGGGCTGAATTGCGCTTTCCGACACCGTTGGGGCGAGGCGTGAGCGGCCGCTCACGTCGTGTCAGGGCGCTTCCGCTTCCAGCGCGGCCTCGGCGGTGTTCGACCCGCCGGAGCGGCCTTTCAGACGGCGCTCGGCTAGGGCGACGATGCCCACCCCGCCGATGGAGGCCGCGGCGCCGATGACGATCTGCGGCGTCAGGATGTCGCCCATGAACGCGACGCCGATGAGGCAGGAGACGATCGGGCTGGTCAGCATATAGGGCGTCACGCGCGCGGGCTCGCGCCGCTGCACCAGCCAGAACATCAGGCCCGTGGCGGCGACCGTCGAGACGAAGGCCGAGAACAGAATCGCGCCCCAGATCGTCCAATCGACGTGCGCCAGGGCGCCCCAGCGCTGGCGTTCGAAAACGAACGAGCCCAGGCCCATGACCGGCGCCGCGAGCAGGGCGGCGAGGCCCTGCATCTTCAGCGGATGCACCGCGGGCGTGCGCCGGGCGGTGATGGTTCCGAACGCCCAGACCAGGCTGGCGCAGGCGCTGACCAGAAGCGCGCGCCATTCGCGCAGGACATGCGGGTCGGCGGCCATCACGACGACGCCGACAAAGGCGACGACGAGACCGATCAGCGCTCCCTTGGTCGGCGGCTCCTTCAGAACCAGCCACGACAGCAGCGCCGCAAAGGGAATCCACAGCTGCAGGCTGACCGCCAGCGGGCTCAGGTCATGCGCCAGCCAGAAGGCGAGATAGAGCAGGCTGAAATGCAGCGGTCCGCAACAGACCGCGATGATCAGCAGGTTTTTCGATCGGGGGATCGGCGGCCTGAGGAACGGCAGCAGGACCACCAGCGCGATGGCGAAGCGCAGGGCGCCGATCAGGAGCGGCGGCAAGGCCTCGGTCGCAAATTTCGCCGCGGCGTTGTTCAGGCCCCAAACCGCGGCGACGCCGAAGGCGACGGCGTATTCGACGGCGGTAAGACGTTGAGACTCGGCCATGCGCAGCGCTTATAGCGCCGCTGGGTTCGAACGTCCGTGTCTAGAACGGAATCTCGTCGTCGAGTTCGAAGCTTTCCTTCGGACCGGACGCCTTGGCGGGACCGCCGCCGCCGCCGAAGCTCGCGGCGCTGTAGTCGTCGCCGCCCGAGGCGCTCGAACCCTCGCCGCGCGACCCGAGCATGGTCAGCTCGCCGCGGAATTTCTGCAGCACGACCTCGGTCGAGTACTTTTCCACCCCCGCCTGGTCGGTCCACTTGCGGGTCTGCAGCGAGCCTTCGATGTAAACCGAGGAGCCCTTCTTCAGGTACTGCTCCGCCACCTTCACGATGTTCTCGTTGAAGATGACCACCGAGTGCCACTCGGTCTTTTCCTTGCGTTCGCCCGTGCCCTTGTCGCGCCAGGACTCGGACGTCGCGATGCGCAAATTGGCGACCCGGTCGCCCGAGTTGAGGGTGCGGATCTCCGGGTCCTTGCCCAGGTTTCCCACCAGGATCACCTTGTTCACGCTGCCCGCCATCGGCGTCGTCCTTCGTTCTTGGATTCGAGTTTGACGGGCCACCTAGCCACGGTCCGGCCCATTAGGCAAGAGTTTTGTTCTTTGTTTGTTCCAAATCCCCAGGCGGATGAGCCGGGAGGTCGATCCGCCGCAGGGCCCGGCTATTTCTTCGCGGCCGGCCGTGCGCCCGGGAGGTTCTTCTCGTCCAGGGGGTTCTGGGTGATGGTGATGCCCGCGCCCTGCGGCCCGGGCTGGGGGATGCCGCCGGGGATAACCAGGCGGCCGTCCTCGCCGCGCGGAACGGAGAAGAAGCGGCCCGCGTCGTAGTCCGGCGCCGTCGACATGCCGCGGCCGTCGAGGAACAGGTACTGGCCGTTGTAGAGGCCGGTGATGCTGTCGCGGTTGCTGCCCAGCGCCATGAACTGGTAGCGGACCGCGTCCAGCTGAGTGGCGCACCAGTACATGTTGGTGTCGTTGTCGGCGATCTTGAAATACTTGATCGTGCCGTCCTTCTGGGGCGCAACATGGTAGCAGGCGTTGTGCACGTCCGGCGCCTTGGGCGCGTTGTTGCAGCCGGCCGCAGCGAGGCCGGCGAAGCCCACAGCCACAAGGACGAAGGTCCGGTTCATCGGGGTGTTCCTCAACAGGGGCCTCAGTGGGCGGAAGGGATTTCGCAATTCCCCCGCCGCTGTTCGACGACGGTGTGGAAGTGCACGTTATCGTTGGCCTGTTCCACCCGGCCGGGCACGAGGCGAAGGGTGGTCTCGCCGTAGCGGCCGTAGTCGGCCTCGCCGGGGTGCAGGCAGCGGCCGGCGAACAGGGCCTGGACGCAGTCGTTCAGCCCCATGGACCCCGACACCTGGCGCCATTCGCCGCTGGAGAAGCGCAGGCACGCCGCGCCGCCGCTCACGCGCACCGGGACCGGCGTCGGGGACGGCTGGCTTGTGGCCTGGGGGCGGGGCTCGGCCGGCGCGGCGCCGGAGGTCGAGGCCTGGGCGGCCAGCGGCTGGGCGAGGGCGGGCGGCAGGGCCGGCGGCGGGGCCAGCGAGGCCGTAGGCGCGGCGGCCAGGTTGCCGTTGTCGTCCAGGCCCACGTCCAGCGCGCCTTCCAGCACGCCGTTCTGTTTGGCGCAGTCGGCGAGGCTGAGCTCGCCCACCGGGGCGTCGTTCACGTAGCAGAGCAGCTTCTTCGAGCTGTTCGGCGGCGGGGTGTTGTTGACCGAGATCTGCAGGCCGCCCTGGGACGCGGCCGGCGGACCCGAAGGCGTGGGCGTCCGGGCGACGAACAGGACCGCCAGGCCGACGCCCACCACCAACGCGATACCCGCGCCGGCGGCCAGGACGGTCTTCTGGTTGCTCCAAGCCATGAAAATCCGTGTGTCCGCGCCCGCTCCGGCCCGCAATAAGGCTCGCGCCCACGCCGCCGTCAACCGCGCGGCGCCGCCACAGGCGAAAGCGCCTCAGGCGGAGGGGCTCAGGCCGGAGAAATCAGGCTTGGCCGGTCAGGCGCTGAAGGGCGGCCTGATAGTTGGCGATCTCGTTGGTCAGATAGGTCGGCACCGGGTTCGAGGCCGAGGCCGCCGCCGGGTTCGTCGACGTCGGCTGGTTCTGATTGACCAGGTTCTGGTAGGCGGTCTTGATCGTCTGAAGCGCCTGGTTGAGCACCCCCTGGGCCGTGGCGATCGAGGCGGTGCTGGAAAGGTTCAGCGCCGTGGTCAGGTCGAGGCCCGACAGCGGCTTGGTGTCGGCGCTGCTGCTGGAGCTGCTGTCGTCGGGCGCATCCTGGATCACGCCGGCCTTCAGGCCGAGCCCGGCGAGGGCGTCGGAGCCGACCGGCCCCTGCCCCAATGTGATGGTCGAAGTCTGCAGGAACGGCTTGATGTTCAGCTGCAAGACCGAGCCGTTGCTCAGCACGCTCACCGTCGCGTTCGAACCCGAGGCGCGTTGGATCTTCGTCGCCAGGGTCTGCAGGGTGTCGTCGGCGTCGATGGTGACCGTGGTCGGCGGACCGCCGTTGGCGGCGACGGTGAAGGAGTCGCCGGCGCGCAGCGATGTCGCGGAGGTCAGCAGGTTGGACGGATCGCCCATCTGCAGCGTACCGGACGGCAGGCCGAGCCGGTCGAGGATGCTGGCGCCGCCGGACGCCACCGCGATCGACTCCGGCGCGACATTGCCGCCGGGTCCGCTGAAGCGTTCGGTCCAGGTCGCTGCGCCGGTGGAAGGATCGAGCTGCACCAGGAAGCCGTCCTGGCTTCCGATCGGCGTCGTGCCCGGCAGGTCGGTCGCGGTCTTGCCCGCCACATAGACCTGGCCATCGGCGACGGTCATTGCGGTCGCCGTGTCGTCGCCGGAGCCGCCGTACCAGGCGATGGTGTTGCCCGAAGTGGACTGCAGCGTCGGATCGAGCGACGCCACAAAGACGTTGGAGCCCGCCGGGGCGCTGTTCACCGCCGTCGCCACACCGGAACCGAGAGCGGTGTTGCGCGCCGAGCCCGCGACCACGAGCTGGCCGTTGTTCACGCCGATGCCGACGATGCTGCCGCCCTGCAGATTGCCGAGGTCCTGGCTGGCGGTCAGGGTGACGGCGGCCGGATTGGTAGTGTCGAAGTTGCGCACCACCGCGTCGCCGTTGTCGACGGAGCCGACCAGCACCGAATTGCCGTTCACCGCGATCGAGGTCGCGCTGTCCGTGCCGGTGGTGCCGAACTGCTGGGTGAACTCGAGCGCGCCGGTCGAACTGAAGCCCTGCAGATAGGCGTCCCACCCGCCCTGCTCCACGCCGCCGCCGGGCATCGGCGACTGGGTCTTGCCGGCGACGAAGACCTGGCCGTTGGCGCCGAAGGCGACCGCATTGGCCTGGTTCGACTGTGTGCCGCCGCCGCTCTGGGTCCACAGTTCGTTGCCGCTGGAATCGAACAGGGTGACGAAGCTGTCCGGCGTTCCCGTGCTGTTGCTCGACGTCTCGGAAACGCCGTTCACGGTGCTCTGCAGCTCGCCGACGTCGGTGCCGGCGAGGGTCCCCGTCACGCTGCCCGCGATCGCCACCTGTCCGGTGGACGATACGGCGAGCGAAAGGCCGGTCGCGGCGGTCGAGGCGCCCAGGGTGCGGGTGTAGATCAGGTTGCCGGAGGAATCGTACTTGGTAAGCGCGACATCGCTCTGGCCGGCGATGGCCTGGCCCTCGACGGAATCGTCCACGTCGCTCAGCACATAGACCGAGCCGTCCGAACCGGTCGCCGTAGCTAGGGCGGAGGTGGTGGCTGCAGCCAGCGTCTCCGACCAGGCGCGCCCGGCCACGCTGTTCGGATCGCCGGGACGCGGCGTCGTGTCGGGCGGCGCCGTCGCGGTCGAGGAATTGTCGGTCTGGAACTTCAGGAGCTGTTGATCGACGGTGGTGGTGGTCGTGGTCGAGCCGGTGGTCGTGGTCGTAACGTTGTCGACGGTGGACGTCGTCGTCCCCATCACCGGCGTCGTGGCCGTGCTCGATTCCGTGTCGGTCGCCGATTGCGTCACATAGACCGCGTCGGCGGTCGACGGCGCGCTCAGGCTCACCGTCTCGAGCGGGGAGGTGTTGAGCACGAGCGAATATTGCGCCGGCGCATCCGGCAGGGTCACCGTCTTGCCGCCCACATTGATGGTGTTGGGCGGCGCCAGCGTCTGCTTGTCGGCGAAGCGGGTCTGCACGCCCGCGGCGGCCAGCTTGCCGTTCATATAGTTGATCACATTGGCCAGCGTCCGCGGCGTCGAACCCATCTCCGACAGGTCGAAGTTCACCGTGATCGTCGGACCGTTCAGCTGTTGCGCGGTGAGCGCAAACTGGATGGTCCCCGCGAAGGCGGGGATCGGCTGGGACGGATCGCCGATGTACATGGGCTGGCCCACGTACTGGTCGCTGTTGATCGCGGTGGAGACGCCCGCGCTGCTCGTCTCGGAGCTCGAGGTCTGGCCCGCGGCGAGCGTCAGGTTGTCGAACTTCGTGCTGCCGACGTAGCTGGTCACCTCAGCGAGGCCGGCCTTGAAGGCGTTGGCGTACTGGGTCTGCTGGATCGTCGTCAGGCCTGTCTGCGCCGCGTCGGTGGCCAGGCCGGATAGCGCGTTCAGTCCCTGGTAGATGGTGAACAGGTTGCTGTAGTCGCTGTTGCCCGGCGTGTTGGTGTTCAGCGTGATCGCGTTGGGATTGATGATCGGCTGCTGCGCCAGCGCCGTGGTCACCAGAGCCGCCTGCTGCGGCATGCTCGATCCGCTCTGCCACGGCGGTGTCGGCGGAATCGGCGTGTTGATCGAGGTGGTGACGGCGGACCCGTTGGAACTCGACGACGCCGCAGCCTCGTTCGCCCACGCCGTGGACAGCACCGACAGCAGATTGTTCGACGTCAAAGTCGTCGACGACGATGACGACGACGACGAGCTGCTGAACAGGTTGAGGACGTAGCTGTTGTCGACGGTGGACACGGCGCGGCTTTCGAAGCTTTGGGATCGACGCTCCCACGCCGGCGCTTACGAAGCGTTAAAAACTGCGCGCAAGCGCGCCTCCACGCGGGCGCGCGCGAGGAACGCGGACCCCCGCGCGGCGCCGTGCGACCGGCGCCCGGCAAAGTTGGCCGCAGCGCCCGGCAGGAATTGCCGCCGCCGGATTCCACCCGGCAGAAATTGCCGGGTCGGGAGGCATGGTAAAGCAAAAGTAACGCAGCAAATTCAAACAGATGGTCCCATTTTTCTAGGTCGGCAATTCTGGCCCCCGGCTTGCTTGTTCCACCGATGGGCAAAATGCCCCCGAACGCCAAAACGGCGGTCGGACATCCGGAATAAGGAACTGTGTAATGTCGCTGAACAGCGTCAATACCAATGCCGGCGCCATGATCGCGCTGCAAAACCTGAACACGACCAACTCCTCCATCAATATGATCCAGAACGAGATTCGACCGGCCTTAAGGTCGCGACTCCGCAGGATGATGGCGCGACCTGGGCGATCGCCCAATCGCAACGGGCGCAGGTCGCCTCGCTCGACGCCGTCAACGACTCGCTGAACCGCGGCATTTCCGCGGCCGACGTGGCGATGACTGCGGGCCAGACGGTCTCCGACCTGCTGACCCAGATGAAGCAGAAGGCGCTTGCCGCGTCCGACACTTCGCTGGACGCCACCAGCCGGGCCGCTCTGAACAGCGACTTCCAGTCGCTGCGCAATCAGATCACCCAGGTGGTCAGCAACGCTGACTTCAACGGCACCAACCTGATCGCCAGCGGGTCGAAGAACTACAACGCTCTGGCCAACGCCAAAGGCACCTCGACGATCACCGTGCTCGCCGAAGACCTTTCGCTCGGCGGCGCGAACCTCACCGGCGTGTCCGCGACGTCGACCATCGGCACCGTGACCATCGCCACGGCGATGGCCGCGACGCTCGATACCGCCATCAACAGCGTCTCGGCCGCCCTGGCCGACCTCGGCACCGGCGCCAACGCCCTGCAGACCCAGCTCACCTTCACGGGCAAGCTGCAGGACACGCTGAACACCGGCATCGGGAACCTGGTTGACGCCGACCTCGCGCAAGCGAGCGCCCAACTCCAGGCGCTGCAGACCAAGCAGCAACTGGGCGTGCAAGCGCTTTCGATCGCGAACTCGTCGACGTCGACCTTGCTGAGCCTGTTCCGGAACGTCGCTTAATCCGGGGATTTGGAGGCGGGCCGCAGGGTCCGCCTCCAACCACCGGACCAACCCGGGAGGCGCCGGCCTGACCGCCGGCGCGCATCGAGATGGCCGCCAACGTCGACAAGATCGGCTCGGTCGCCCTGTCGCTCAACCAGCCACCCAAGCAACAGGTCGCCGACCCGCCACCGCAGGAGAACGTCACACCGCCGACCGACACCACGCCGGATCCTACCGACTATCGGTTCGTGATCGAGGAAGACGCAGCCGCAAGGACCTACGTCTACAAGACCATCGACCGATCGACCGGCAAAGTCGTGAGCCAGTACCCCCGTGAGCAGCTTCTGAAACTCATGGAAGACCCCGCCTACAAGGCCGGGGCCGTGCTCAAGACCCAGGTGTGACCGCCTACTCCTAGGCCGACCCCGTCCGGCCGCCTTCCGATGGGGACCAGGGATTATCCGCCGCGCAGGCCCCCTCGGCCGCGCGGCCGCAGGCGTTTGTGCGCCGTTAACCATAAAATCACCTTCCCGCCTCCAGCATCGGCTCCAATCGGAAAACCCGAATTGGCCGGAGGCGCCCCATGTCGATCAGCGTAAACACCAACAATTCCGCGATGATCGCGCTCGAGAACCTGAACCAGACTCTAGGACAACCTGAACACGGCTCAGAACCAGATTTCCACGGGCCTGGCGGTGAACACCGCCCAGGACAACGCCTCCGTCTGGGCCATCGCTCAGAGCCAGCGCGCGGACGTCTCGGCCATGGGGGCGGTGCAGTCGAGCCTGAACCGGGCCACCTCGATCGCCGACGTAGCCATGACCGCGGGGACCTCGATCTCCGACCTGCTGAACCAGCTCAAGGCCAAGATCGTCTCGGCCATGGACCCGTCCCAGGACGCCAATTCGCGGACCCTGCTGAACAACGACTACCAGTCGCTGCTGCAGCAGATCACCAACACCGCGACCAACGCCTCCTTCGACGGCTCCAACATCCTGGACGGCTCGCTCGCAAACAACATCCAGTTCCTGGCCAATGCGGACGGGACCTCGACGATCACCCTGTCGGTCCAGAACATGTCGCTGGGCGCCGGACTGGTGACGCTTCCGGCCGCCTCCGACATCCTGACCGTGACCGACGCGACCGCCATGCTGACGGCGGTGAACAGCTCGATCACCAACGTCAACGCCGCGCTCGGCAACCTCGGCTCCCAGGCCAACGAGATCCAGTCGCAGAACACCTTCGCCTCGAAGCTCACCGACGTGCTGCAGACCGGCATCGGTAATCTGGTGGACGCCGACATGGCCGCAGAGAGCGCCAGCCTCCAGGCCCTGCAGGTTCAACAACAGCTGGGCGCCCAGTCGCTGTCGATCGCCAACCAGACGCCGGACGTGATCCTGTCGCTGTTCAAGAACGGCTGATTTCGTTCCTTAGGTTTACCCGGCCGCTCCCAAGACCCCTTGGGGGCGGCATTTTTCGTTTCAGCCCAGTCCTTCCTCTCAGTCCCGCGATCCTTCGATGATTTTGCGCCTGTCGAGTTTCGTCCATCTGGTCCCGGTCGGCGAAGACCGGGTGCTGGTCATCCACGCACTCAGCCATCTGCGCATGGTGGTCGACCGCGAGCTGGCCCAGATGATCGGCTTCTTCGCCAACCCGCGCGAGATGGCCGACGACGGCGACGGCCCACCGGCTTTCGCCGCCCTGCGCGAACGCGGCATCCTCACCGAACAGTCCGCCGAGGCCGAACTGGCCGCCGTTTCGCACGACCTCGGCGCCCATCATGGCCGCGATCCCGCCGACCTGCTCGAACGCTTCCGTCGCGAGGCCAAGGAGGGCGGCGAGTCCTACTGGGCCGCCGGCTCAGCGCTCAGCGAAGACGATCTCGCGCCCGTCAAAGCGCGCCTCGACATCGTCCTGATGGGCGACTGCGACGTGCACATGGAAACCGACTTTCTGCGCCGCGAGGCTCGCGCCCGCGGCGTCGACCTGCGCGTGGCGGCGACCTTTCCCGACGACCTCGATTTCGCGTCGGAGCACAGGCACGACGCCATACTGATCGGCGCGCTGCGCGCGCGGCACGCCATCGCCGAGCCGTTCGACACGACCAACGAACAGCCGCCCTTCGCCCTGTTCATCGCCCAAGCGCGCGCGATCATCGAAGGCCTGCGTGAGCGCACGTCTGCGCCGATCCTGATCGACAACCTGCCCGAGCCTACGGTGCAGCCGCTGGGCATGGCCGACCGCGGCCTGTTCAGCCACCGCAACCGCTTCCGCCTCGCCAACCTCGCCCTGGCTGAAATCGCCGAGACCTACGCCGACGTGCATGTGATCGACGTCGCCGCCATCCTGGGCGCCGCTGGATCGGAGCGCCTGCTCGACGACGGCCAGACCGGCTTCACTCACTTCGGCTCGCCCGGCTGGATGCTGCAACGCGCCGAGGCCGAGAAGGCCGCGACCCACGGCCTGTTCCCCGACATCGCACCGCTCGCCGCCAGTGTCGGCGGCGACCCCTACGGCCGCGAGGCGGTGAGCGCGCGCGCCCACGTCGATGCGCTGATGACCGTGACCGGAACCGGGCGAAAAAAGTGCGTCATCGTCGACCTCGACGGCACGCTGTGGCCCGGCGTCCTGGCCGAGACCGGCAGCCCCTTCGCCTGGTCGCCCGAGGTCAGCGGGCCGTTCTCCTACGTCGGCCTGTGGTTCGGCCTGCACGAGGCGCTGAAGAGCCTGAAGGCGCGCGGCGTGATCCTGGCCTGCGTCAGCAAGAACGACGAGTTCGTCGTGCGCGACCTCTGGCGCTACGACGAGCACTACCCGCGCGAACGCCTGCTCACCCCCGACGACTTTGCCACCTGGCGGGTGAACTGGGACGACAAGGTCGAAAACATCCGCTCCATCGCCGACGAACTCGGCTTTGCGTTGGACAACTTCCTGTTCATCGACGACCACCCGGTCGAGCGCGAGCGCGTGCGCCAGGCGCTGCCCGAGGTCGAGGTCTGGGGCGAGGATCTGTTCGCCCTGCGCCGCCGCCTGCTCTGCGACCCGCGCCTAATGGTCGCGCGCCTGACCGCGGAATTGGGCAAGCGCACCGAGACGGTGAAGGCCCAGCTCGGCCGCGAACGCGAACGCGTCGCCTCGACCGACGAGGACGCCTTCCTCGCTTCGCTGAACGTCAAGACCGATATCCTGCGGCTCGAACCCGGCGCGCCGTTGTCGCGCATCGAGGAGTTGTTCCAGCGCACCACCCAGTGCAACACGACAGGCCTCAAGCCTACGGTCGCACGCCTCGAGGCGCTCGCGGCGGGTCCGGACAGCGGCGTCTATGCGATGTGGGTGAAGGACCGCTTCGGCGACCACGGCCTAGTCGGCGCCGCGATTGTCGAGGGCTGCGAGATCACCGGCTTCGCCCTGAGCTGCCGGGTCCTGGGCCTGAAGGTCGACCGCCGATTCGTTGAGTTCGTCCTGGCCGATCTGGCCCGGCGCCACGGCGAGGCCATCGGCCGCATCGTCGAAACCCCTCGCAACCTGCCGGTCCGCAACCTCTACCGTGACAACGGCTTTGTGCTGGGCCAGGACGGCGACTGGCGCCGCGACCTGCTGAATATCCACAGGTCGGCCCTGGCGGGCTGATCCGCGCCTTGCGTCAGCCGCGCCGGGCTGGAAGAGTTCGGCCATGACCCTCCACGCCGTCCCGTCCCGCCCAGCCTCGGCGCTCGACCATCCCGAGCAGCAGTATCTGGGCCTGTTGGCCGACATCCTCGAGCACGGCGTCCGCCGCGAGGACCGCACCGGCACCGGGACGCTGGGCGTGTTCGGGCGGCAGATCCGCTTCGACTTGGCGGCCGGCTTCCCGATGTTGACCACCAAGAAGCTGCACCTGAAGTCGATCGTCTGTGAACTGCTCTGGTTCCTGCGCGGCGATACCAATGTGCGCTGGCTGCAGGAGCACGGCGTTCACATCTGGGACGAGTGGGCCGACGCGAACGGCGAGCTCGGTCCGGTCTACGGCAAGCAGTGGCGTTCCTGGGCCGCGCCTGACGGCCGTTCCATCGACCAGATAAGCAAGCTCGTCGACGGTATTCGCAGGAACCCCAACAGCCGCCGCCATATCGTCACCGCCTGGAACCCCGCCGACGTGGACGACATGGCCCTGCCGCCGTGCCATTGCCTGTTCCAGTTCTTCGTCGCCGAAGGGCGCCTGTCGTGTCAGCTCTACCAACGCTCGGCCGACGTCTTCCTGGGCGTGCCGTTCAACATCGCGAGCTATGCGCTGCTGACCCTGATGGTGGCGCAGGTCACCGGCCTGAAACCCGGCGAGTTCGTGCACAGCTTCGGCGACGCGCACCTCTACGCCAACCACCTCGACCAGGCGCGCCTGCAGCTGACCCGTGAGCCGCGACCGTTCCCGACCATGACGCTAGCGCCCAAGACCGACCTGTTCGGTTTCGAGTTCGAAGACTTCACCCTCGAAGCCTACGACCCGCACCCGCATATCAAGGCGGAGGTCGCAGTCTGATCCCGCTCGCCATCGTCGTCGCGCGTGCAAAAAACGGCGTCATCGGCCGCGCCGGCGGCCTGCCGTGGCGGCTGAAGTCCGACATGGCGCTGTTCAAGGCCACCACCCTGGGCAAGCCGATCCTGATGGGCCGCAAGACCTGGGACTCCCTGCCGAAGAAGCCCCTGCCCGGCCGACTGAACGTCGTGCTGTCCCGCGACGAGAGCTTCGAGCCGCACGGCGCGGTCGTCTGCACCGACTTCAGCGAGGCGCTCGACATCGCCCGCGAACAGGCGGAGGAGGACGGCGCGTCGGAGGTCTGTGTGATCGGCGGCGAGGCGCTGTTCGAGGCAGCGCTGCCGAAGACCAAGCGACTCTACCTCACCGAGGTTGACGCGGCGCCGGAAGGCGACGCGCGGTTTCCGGCGATCGACGAAAGCCAGTGGATGGAAGCGAAGCGCGAAGAACATCCGGCCGGCGAGGATGACGACTTCGCGTTTATGTTTCGAGTGCTCGAGCGGCGCTGATCTCTCTCATATCTCCGCTCATCCCGGCGAATGCCGGGACCCAGATTATAAAGCGCAATCGCCAACCGTTTATCCGCCCTAAACGCTAATCCTCTAGCTGCGGAGCCATACGATCTGGGTCCCGGCATTCGCCGGGATGAGCGGAATTGGGGGTTAGCGAATTGCGCGTTCGATGAATTGCTCCAGCGCTTTGATCGTCGATTGATCGCGATAGACCTTCACCTTGTTCGCCGCGATCTGCGCACTCGCCGCCTTCCGCATATCTCCATCGAGCCCCAGGCGCACCGCGCAATCGATGTACCCGTCGACCGTATCAGCAATCGTCCCAGTAACCCCCATCATCTCCAGGATCGCGCTGGAATGCCGCCCGCGCATCCACCGCCCGCGCAGGGTCACAATCGGCAGATCGCTCCCCAGGCTCTCCAGCGTCGAATTGCACCCGGACCATTCCGGGCTGTCGAGGAACACATCCGCGCACCCGATCGCGCCCAGGAACTGGCCCTTGGTCAGGCGGGGGAGGAAGACGCAGTGGTGCGCCGCGTCCAGGCCGTGGGCGATGAAGGCGCGAACCAACCGTTCCTTGAACAGGCGGTCCGCTTCGCTCGCTTGCGGCAAGCCGATGAAGACGAACTGGCAGCCGCCGACCGCCGCGGCGATGCGTGGATAGAGATCGTCGTATTGTGGCAGGTACTTGGGCAGCGACTGGCCACACCAATAGACCACCGCGCTGGCACGATAGCCGAGCGTGGCGCGATCGAGCGGTTCGATCTCCGCCTCGGTCTCCTCGATCCAGACGCCGAGGTTCGGCAGGCTCACCAAGGCCTCGGTATAAGCGTCGTCGCCGTCCTGCGGCTCCATCAGGTCGCTCGACAGAAAGGCGTCAATGGTTGGAAAACCGCTCGTCTCTGGATGGCCCCAGGAACTGCACTGCACGCGCGCGAGCCGCTGCGCCGCGAGACGCGCCGCCATCGGGTCCATGCCGACTTCGGCATAGATCAGCACGTGCGGGCGATCCGCGAGGATGGTCGCGCGCCACGCTTCGATCGACAACGGGCCTTGTATGAAGCGGTCGCACAGGCGCTTGGCATCCTCGGTTGCGGCGTCTTGTTTTGCGGCAGTGTGATAGCCGGTCAACTCGAACCGAGTGCGATCGAGTTGGCTCACCCAACCGCGGATCGGGATCTTCCAGTTCGAATGCGCCGAGAAGAAGCCGCTGACGACGCCGACCCGGATGCGCTCGCCCTCCACCGGCGCCGGCGCGACTTCCGCGTCGCCGAAGCGCGCGTGCATCACCTCACAGACAAAGGCGCCGTAGCGCGCCTGCAGGTCGCGATCGTTCTTGCCCTGATAGGCCAGATAGAACGGCTGGCTGGCGCCGATCGCGCGCGCCCAGGTCTCGGGCCTCGGATCGGCGCGCCAACGCGCAATCAGGGCGTCGAGCGCCGCGGCATACCGTGTGCGACATGCCTCTATTTCGGCCGCATCCGCGTACATCAGCGGCAGTTCCGCCATGCACAACGACAGCGCCGCCGACGGATCGCCAGGATCGAGGTCCAGCGCCCTCGCAAACGCCGCGCGCGCCGCGACCGCGTCGCCGCGATCGCGCAGCAGGTGGCCGAGGTTCAGTTGCACCGCCGCTCTCATCGGACGCAGCGCTTCCGCCTGGCGATGACAGGCCAACGCGCCGTCGAGGTCGTTCCCCTCGCGCAACACATTGCCGAGATTGGTCCAGGCGTCGGCGTAGGCGGGGTTCAGCTCCAGCGCCGCGCGGAAATAGGTCTGCGCCTCGTCGAAGCGGCCGAGCAGCTTCAGTGCATTGGCGACGTTGTAGGTCGCAGCCGCCGAGGTCGGCTGCAGCGCCAGCACCAGGGCGAAACGCTCGCCCGCCTCGCGCGGCCGCCCCTGCGCCATCAGCAACACGCCGAGGTTGGTCAGGGCGCCGGTCAGATGCGGCTCCGCCTCCAGTGCGCGCAGATAAAGCGCCTCCGCCTGGGCGACCTCGCCGCGTACCGCCGCCAGGTCGCCCAGGCCGCTCAGCGCCGCAGCAAAATCAGGTCTCAACGCAATCGCTCGCCCGTAGGCGGCGCGCGCCTCCTCGTCGCGGTCGAGCCGCTGCAGCAGGGCGGCCAGGTTGGCGTGGGCTTCCGGCGTGCCCGGTTCGGCTTCAATGGCGCGGCGAATCAGGCTCAGCGCCTCCTCAGCCCGCCCCTGGGCGGCGCGCAGGATGCCGAGGTTGTGCAGCGCCGTCGCCTGGGCCGGCTCGCGTTCGATGACCGCGGCGTAGAGGTCGGCCGCCGCCTCGGCCACGCCGCGCGCGTGGGCGCCCAGGGCGTCGTCCAGCAGGCTTTCGGCAGAAGTTTCGCCGCCCGCCATGGCCATCTCCGCTCCCTGGGCGTTATGGCTGCAGTCTTGGCGCGAATCAGCCCGGGGAAAGCCATAGTGTCGGCGACGGTCCTGGTCACCGGAGGGGCGGGATATATCGGCGCGCACACCTGCCTGCGGCTCGCGCAGGCGGGTTTCACCCCGGTGGTCTACGACAACCTGTCCAACGGTCACGAAGCCTTCGTGCAATGGGGCCCGTTCGAGCGCGGCGACATCCGCGACGGCGCGCGCCTTGATGAGGTCTTCGCCAGGCACAGACCCTCAGCCGTGATCCATTTCGCCGCCCTGATCGAGGTGGGCGAGTCGGTCAAGCATCCCGGCCGCTTCTTCGAGAACAACGTCGCCGGCGCCATCAGCCTGATCGAGGCGGCGCGGCGCGGGGGGTCGAACGCACTGGTCTTCTCGTCAACCTGCGCGACCTACGGCGACCCGGTCCGCGTCCCGATGGACGAGACCCATCCGCAGAATCCTCTCAACCCGTACGGCCGCTCCAAGCTGATGGTGGAGCAGGCGCTTCACGACTACGACCGTTACGCCGGCTTCCGCTCGGTCGCGCTGCGTTACTTCAACGCCGCCGGCGCCGATCCCGAAGGCCGCATCGGCGAGCGGCACAGTCCCGAGACCCACGCCATCCCGCTCGCCATCGAGGCGGCCATGGGCCGGCGCAAGGGTTTCTCCCTGTTCGGGACCGACTACGACACGCGCGACGGCACAGCGGTGCGCGACTACATCCACGTGCTCGACCTCGCCGACGCGCACGTGCTGGCGCTGCAGCGGCTGTTGGACGGCGGCGCGAGCGACGTCTTCAACCTGGGCACCGGGACCGGAACCACCGTGCGCGAACTGATCGCCACCATCCGCCAGGTTTCCGGCAAGCCCTTCGACGTGACCGAAGCACCGCGCCGCAAGGGCGACGCCCCGGTGCTGGTGGCCGACAACCGCAAGGCGCGCGAGGGCCTGGGCTGGACGCCGAAGCTCGATCTCAAAGCGATCGTCGAGAGCGCCTGGGCCTGGCACAGCCGCGAGGCCTGACTCCCTTTCGCCGCTATTCGGCGTATCCTGGCCGGCGGGAGGATGAACCGATGCGCCTTGCGATCGCCCTTGCTGCGGCCCTTCTCGCCGCGCCCGCCCTGGCCGCTCCGGCGCCCAACTTCGCCAACACCCAGCCCGGTCCGCGCACCGAAGACGGCTTGGCTTTGCGGTCGCAGGTCTCCGACTGGATCGATCTGACGGTAACGTCGGTGGACCTCGGAACGACCTCGGATGAATGCGCCGTGCGCGGCGTGGTCGTCGCCGTGCGGAGCGGCTTGCACTACCGGCGCGGCGAAACTGCCGTGATCGACGTCCCGTGCGGAGCGGCACAGGTCACCACGCTTCAGCTGTCAACCTTCGGGCGGTTCTGGCTCGATCGCGACTGGTTGCGCACGGTGAAGCACGCATCGATCGAACTCGACGACGCGGGACGTGTGGTGTCGTTCGACAGTGAGTCCGGTCTGACGCAGGTCTACTAGTCACAGGACGTAGCTTCTATGCACCCTCCCCTGGAAGGGGACGGCAACAGCAGACTTAGCGCCCGATCTCCAACCGCTCGCGCACCTGCGCGGCGATGTCGAGAAAGGCCTGGGCCGTCGCGCTCCCGGGATCGGTCGCCACCAGCGGCCTGCCGGCATCCGCGCCTTCGCGCAGCGCCATGTCGATGGGGATTTCACCCAGGAACGGCAACTTCAGCCGCGCCGCTTCCGCGCGCGCGCCGCCGCGGCCGAAGATCGGGATCTCGGCGCCGGAACTGTCGCGGAAGAAGGCCATGTTTTCGATCAGGCCGAACACCGGCGTATGCACCTTCTCAAACATCACCGCCGCCCGCCGCGCATCTGCCAGCGCGACCTCCTGCGGGGTCGAAACGATCACCGCCCCGTCGAGCTTGGTGCGCTGTACCAGGGTCAGTTGAACGTCGCCGGTGCCCGGCGGCAAATCCACCACCAGCACGTCAAGCGGCGCGTCCTCGGTTCCCCAGCGCGTCTCGTTCAGCATCTGCGCCAGCGCCTGCGAGGCCATCGGGCCGCGCCAGATCATCGCCTGTTCCGGATCGACGATCAGGCCGATCGACATGGCTTTCACGCCCCAAGCCTCCTTGGGGACCATCTTCTTGTCGGCGCCGTAGTCGGGCCGGTCGTGCACGCCCAGCATGGTCGGCGCCGAGGGCCCGTAGACGTCCGCATCCAGCAGACCGGCGCGCAGGCCCAGATGCGCCAGGGCGCAGGCGAGGTTGACCGCCACCGTCGACTTGCCGACGCCGCCCTTGCCGCTGGCCACCGCGACCACCGCCTTCACGTGCGCGGGACGGCCTTCGGGCACGGGCGCGCGCGGACGGTTCTGGGTCAGCGCCGCGTCGGAGAGCCGCGCGCCGCGCGCAGGCTTGGTCGGGGCGCTCTCCGCGGTGAGCACCACATGCGCCTGGTCGACGCCCTCGACCTCCAGCAGCGCCTGTTCGGCCGCCTTGCGCACCGGTGCGTAGAGTTCGGCGTCGGCGCGCGCCACCTCGAGCATGAAGCCTGCATGGCCGGGACCCAGCGCCAGGCCCTTGACCAGGCCCGCGCGATGCAGGCCCAGGCCCGACTTCGGGTCGCTGACCCGGTCGAGCGCTTCGAGCACGGCGTCGCGGTCGGGGGGGGAACTCATGGGGCGTCCTTTGGGCGACCTTGATCGCACATGGGGTGGCGCTTCATATCCGGGACCCCCGCACCGAACTCAAGGACTTCCGTTGACCGAAAGGCCCGCCGCACTCCAGGACCACGGGCCGCCGGTGCGGTTGATCGCGGGGCCGACGGCCAGCGGCAAGTCGGCGGCGGCGCTCGACCTGGCGCTTCGGACCGGCGGCGTGATCGTCAACGCCGATGCGCTGCAGCTCTATCGGGACCTGCGGATCCTGACCGCGCGGCCGTCGCCGCAGGACGAGGCGCTGGCGCCGCATCGGCTCTACGGCGTGGCCGATGCGGCGGAGGCCTGGTCGGCCGGTCGCTGGCTGACGGCGGCGCGCGAGGCGCTGGAAACTCTGCGGGTCGAGGGCCGCACCGCCATCGTGGTCGGCGGCACAGGTCTCTATTTCAAGAGCCTGACCGAGGGCTTGGCCGAGATTCCGCCGATTCCGGCCGAGGTGCGCGCCGCCGCCCGGCGCGACCTGAAAAACCTGGGGGAAGCGGCCTTCCGCGCGCGCCTGGCCGCCCGCGACCCTGACGCCGCCGCCCGCATCTCGCCCGGCGATCTTCAGCGGCTCGGCCGGGCCTGGGAAGTGGTCGCCGCCACCGGCCGCCCGCTGACCGCCTGGCAGGCGCAGACTTCGCCCGTCCTGGCGCGCGGCGACTACGCCGGGGTGGTGATCGAGGTCCCACGCGCCGAACTCTACGCCCGCTGCGATCGGCGGATGGAGGCGATGGCGGCCGAGGGCGCCCTCGAGGAGGCCGCGATGCTGCTGGCCCGAGGGCTCGACCCGGACCTCCCGGCCATGAAGGCGGTGGGCCTGCGCGAGCTCGGCCGGCGCCTGTCAGGCGACCTGACCCTGGAGGCGGCCCTCGACCTCGCCAAGCGGGAGACCCGCCGCTACGCCAAGCGCCAGCTCACCTGGCTGCGCGGCCAGGCCGCCGACTGGCCGCGCTCGGGACCCGCCTAGGCTGCGGCGAATTTTCTCACATTGCTATGCCGCTTGACGGATCGGCGAGCGTCCGACGAATATGCTCAACCAAATTATTCTAAACAGAGACCATCTAGGGGACGTCCATGATCGCTGCCCTCGTGTTTTCCGCCCTCCTCGGCGCCTCCGGCGGAGACACCCCGCCCGCCGCCCAGGACCCGTCGGGCCCGGTCACCGCACCCGCGGTCAAGCCGGTCAAGACCGACGACAAGGACCGGTTGGTCTGCCATCGCGAGGAGGCGGAAACCGGCTCCCACCGCGTGACCAAGACCTGCCACACCAAGGCGGAGTGGGATCGGATGAGCGAGGACGCCCAGCGCCTGTTCCGCGAAGGCGGCATCCAGGCGATCGGCTCGCTCCCCGCGGGCGGCGACGGCGCGCACGCCCCGATCGGCGGCGGCCCCAGCGGCCCGCACTGAAGCTGGGCCGCAGGCGGGGCGCGTTTTCGGCCGCGCTTCTAAATTAACCGCCTAGGCCCTATATTGGGGTCGTTCGGGCTTGCCCGGACTATGGAGATAAACGCGCGCGCAATAAGCGGACCGGACCCGGGTGCGATTCCCGGCGGCTCCACCATTCTTTTCCCGGTTATCGCGGGCAAGTCTGGGGCCGATCAGCATCGACGGACGTGTAAAGGCGTTGCTTTCTCTCGGATTGGCCCACCGTACCGGGCTTTTTCTAAATGCGAACGATAACTTCGCTCAAGAGACCCGCCTCGCTGCGTAATGCAGTGCGGTTAGTCTCAGCCTACAAGCCCTAGGGTCTTAGCGCCCCTAGGCGGGGTTCGGGGGAGACCTGGCAACAGAACTCCCCCACTTTCCTCCCCTCCTCGCCGCTCTCCTGAGCAACACCCGTCGCAAAGCCGCAGTCCCGACGCGCGAGCGTGCTTTTCCACGCATCGTCCGCGCGTTAAGATCGTCGGACCTAAGGGTAGCGGCCGCATGTCCCAGGACGGGTTCTCGAACGATGAGATGCGTTACGACCTGCTCGCGCAGGAAGCTCTGCGCGGCGTCGTGCGCGCGGCCCTGAAGCGCGCGGCCCAGCCGGGCGGCCTGCCGGGTGAGCATCATTTCTACGTCACCTTCAAGACCACGGCCCCGGGCGTCTCCCTGCCCGCAGACCTGGCCGCCACCTATCCGACCGAGATGACGATCGTGCTGCAGAACCAGTTCTGGGACCTGGCGCCGGGCGAGACCTTCTTTTCGGTGATGCTGAGCTTCGACCGCCAGCCCAAGCGCCTGTCGATCCCCTACGCGGCGATCACGCGGTTCTACGACCCCAGCGTCCAGTTCATGCTGAAGTTCGAGGCGCCCGAGGGCGCGCCGCCGGCGGTCGAAGAGCCAAAGGCGGCGCCGGTCGAAGCCGAGGCCGAAGCCGAAGCGGCGGACGAGGGGCCCAAGGTCGTCTCGCTCGACCAGTTCCGCAAGAAATAGCGCCGCGCCTCTTTTCCCGATTCCCCGGATGACGTTAGCTTCGTCCCAACGAACGGGGCTGGCGATGCGACGGTTCTTACCGACGGCGTTCCTGGTATTGCCAACGCTCCTGTTGGCTTGGGGGCTGCTGGCCTGTTCCAGCCCCAAGGCCCAGACGCGCGCGCCGGCCGGCGACTTCTCGAACTGGGCCGCGGTGGTCGTGGCCGGCGACTGGCGCGGCCACGACGGCGGTGAGACCGAGGCCTTCGACAACACCCGCCGCGACGTGTCCGCCGCCCTGGTCAAGGCAGGCTTCGACCCGGCCAATGTGCTGCAGTACTCGCTCAGGCCGCCGCGCCCCGGCGACGACCCGAAGATCGTGACCACGCCGCACGAGGTGGTGATGGGCTTCGACACCCTTGGCAAGAAGGCGACGGCCGGCTGTCTGTTCTACATCAGCTCGCACGGTTCGCCCGACGGCGCCGTGTTCGGCCCGACCGCGACGTTGGATCCGCTGATCCTGAAAAGGATTCTCGACAGCGTCTGCGCGGAACGCCCGACCGTGGTGGTGGTCTCGGCCTGTTTCTCCGGCGTGTTCGTACCGGTGATCGCCGCGCCCAACCGCATGGTGATGACCGCCGCGCGCCCGGACCGCTCGTCGTTCGGCTGCAGCGACACGGACCGCTATCCGTACTTCGACGCCTGCATGCTGGAAAGCTGGCCGACCTCGCCAGACTTTCTCGTCTTGTCGAAGAAGACGAAGGCGTGCGTGACCCGCCGCGAGACCGAACAGAACCTGGAGCCCCCCTCCGAACCCCAGACCTACGTCGGCGGCCAAGCCAAACTCTGGCTCCCCTTCATGCGGTTCCAGAACCGGACGCAGGCAGCGTCGCCCTAAGGAAAAAGAATAGCCACGAAAAACACGAAAAACGCGAAAAGCAGATTTAGCCACGAAGCGCACAAAGCGCATGAAGGCGTGGCGGATTATGCAGATGCTCGAGAATGAAAGGTCGACCGCGCCTTGCGCGGTCATTCGTCTCTCGTCGCGGCAGATGGTCGAATCGTACTTTCTTCGTGCGCTTTGTGCGCTTCGTGGTCAGCCTTTCTTATTTCGTGTTTTTCGTGTTTTTCGTGGCTCTCTTTTCTAGCCTTCCACCCGCGGTGTGGCCCGCACGGTGATCCGTTCGCGCTCCCCCTGCGCCCGCTCGACCAGCAGGCGCGCAACCTGGGCGTCGTCGTGGAAGACCCAGCCTTTCAGCGCGTCCAACAACGCCTTGGCCAGGTTGTCGAGGTCCATCCAGGGCGGGTCGCCCTGGTGCTCCATGCGGATCTCCACCGAGAAGTCGCCCCAGGCCGGGCGCGCGCCGCGCCACTCCTTGCGGAAGAACTCGTAGACCAGCGGCTTGTAGTAGCGCGCCTGGGTGGTGAGGCCGTCGATCATCACCTCGACCCCGCCGTCCGCGGTCTCGCGCGCGCGCACCTTGCCCGCGACGGTCCAGCCGGCCTCGGGCGTCTCGGGACGGCTATCCATCGCGTCTGTCCATGGTGGGGTTTTAGTCCCCCATCTCGGGAGGCGCACCCATGTTCGACCGGCCAGCCGCCTTGTTCGGGAGGCGGCGCGTGGTGCATACCGCGCCCGAGCCCACCCCCGAAGCCACACCGAGCGAGACCATGGCCGCGACCCGCACCGAAACCGACAGCTTCGGCCCCATCGAGGTTCCCGCCGACCGCTACTGGGGCGCCCAGGCCCAGCGCAGCCTCGGCAATTTCAAGATTGGCTGGGAGAAGCAGCCGCAGCCGATCGTCCGCGCCCTGGGCGTGGTCAAGCGCGCCGCCGCCGAGGCCAACCTCGAGCTCGGCAAGATCGACCCCAAGATCGCGGCCGCCATCGTCCAGGCGGCCCAGGAGGTGATCGACGGCAAGCTGAACGACCACTTCCCGCTGTCGGTCTGGCAGACCGGCTCGGGCACCCAGTCGAACATGAACGCTAACGAGGTGATTGGAAACCGCGCCATCGAGACCCTGGGCGGCAAGATGGGCTCGAAGCAGCCGGTGCATCCGAACGACCACGTCAACATGAGCCAGTCGTCGAACGACACCTTTCCCACCGCCATGCACATCGCCTGCGCCGAAGGCGTCGCACGTGAACTGGTCCCGGCGCTGCATCACCTGCACGCCGCGCTGGCCGCGAAACAGGAACAGTTCAAGGCCATCATCAAGATCGGCCGTACCCATACGCAGGACGCGACGCCGCTCACCCTCGGCCAGGAGTTCTCCGGTTACGCCGCCCAGGTGGCGAGCGCGATCAAGCGGCTCGAGTTGACGCTGCCTGGACTCTACGAACTGGCCCAGGGCGGCACCGCCGTCGGCACCGGCCTGAACGCGCCGATCGGTTTCGCCGAAAAAGTGGCCGCGCGTGTGGCAGCGATCACCGGCCTGCCGTTCGTGACCGCACCGAACAAGTTCGAAGCCCTGGCTTCGCACGACGCCATGGTGTTCAGCCACGGCGCGATCAACGCCGCGGCTGCAGCACTCTACAAGATCGCCAACGACATTCGCTTTCTCGGTTCGGGTCCCCGCTCGGGCCTGGGCGAACTGGCGCTGCCGGAGAACGAACCGGGCTCGTCAATCATGCCGGGCAAGGTGAACCCGACCCAGGCCGAAGCTCTGACCCAGGTCTGCTGCCAGGTGTTCGGCAATCACGCGACCCTGACCTTCGCGGACTCGCAGGGCCACTTCGAACTGAACGTCTACAACCCGGTGATGGCCTATAACTTCCTGCAGTCGGTGCGCCTGATGAGCGACGCGGCGATCAGTTTCACCGACCACATGGTGGTGGGCATCACCGCGCGCGAGGACAACATCAAGGCCGCGCTCGATCGCTCGCTGATGCTGGTGACCGCGCTGGCGCCCAAGATCGGCTACGACAACGCCGCCAAGATCGCCAAGGCCGCCCACAAGAACGGCACCACCTTGCGCGAGGAAGCGGTGGGCGGCGGGTATGTGACGAACGAAGAGTTCGATGCCCTGGTCCGCCCGGAGAAGATGATCCACCCGGGCTAAGAGAAGATTGCCCACGAAAAGCGCGAACGGCGCTCGCAAGTCGGACTCTGTGTTCTTCTTGAATGAGCTCGGCTTCGCCGAGCTCGATAGGAATATCGAACGGTAGCTTTTGTGTTCATTCTTTTCGAGTTTTTCGTGGGCAATCTTCTCCAAAAAAAGCCGCCCGAACCAGACGTCCGGGCGGCGTTTTCGTCGGTTTCGCTCAAAGCCTCAGTGCTTGGCTTCCTTGATCCACTGGGCCTTGGCCTGATCCTTGGTCAGGGTCAGGAAGACCTTGTCGTCGGCGATGCGCTCGACCCAGCTGATCGGGACCAGGTGGTGGGCCAGGCCGGCGCCGAAGTCGAACTTGGTCAGCTCGATCTCGGAGCCCTTCACATGGTCGACCTTGCCGACGTGTTGGCCGTCGGATTCCGACCACTTCCATATGTTCGTGGATGCTCGAGGTCTCGATCATAGGATTTCCTTTCGTCCTGGGAATTTATCCCGCCGCCCGGCGGATACCTCACAACCCTCGCGGTTCGCGGAAGTTCCCACCCTGGACAGGCGCGCCAGCTTCGCCATGATCGCCCCGTCCGACCGGAGAGACCGTCAATGCTGACGCTGCACCACGCGCCGAAGTCCCGCTCGTTCCGCATCCTGTGGCTCTTGGAGGAGGCGGGCGCCCCTACGCGCTTGAGCTGCACGACATCCGCGCCGAGGGCGGCGCCGAGGAAGCCTATCGCGCGGTGCATCCGCACAAGAAAGTGCCGGCGATCGTCCACGACGGGGTCGTGGTCACCGAATCCGCCGCCATCTGCACCTACATCGCGGACGCCTTCCCCGAAGCAAACCTGGGGCCGAAGATCAGCGATCCGTTGCGCGGCCCCTTCCTGACCTGGCTGGCCTACAACGCCGGCGTGATCGAGCCCGCGGCCTTCTCGCGGCTGTTCAAGTGGGACGTGAACACCTTCGCCGCCGCCTGGGGCAAGTGGGACGACGTGGAGCGTTCGCTGCGGTCCGCGCTCGACAAGGGGCCGTACATCCTGGGCGACCGGTTCAGCGCCGCCGACATTCTGATCGCAAGCTCGGTGAAGATCGCCGGCTTCCAGGCCAAGCTGCTGCCGCAGGAGCCGCCGTTCACCGACTACCTCGAACGCTGCGAGGCGCGCCCGGCGCACCAGCGCGCCACCGCCAAGGACGCCGGCTGATGGTCGAACGCGACGACAGACGCGAACCCTTCTTCGGGCGCGCGCTCGCCGCGGCGCCGGCGGCCATCGTCCTGCCCGTCGTCCTCGTGCTTTGCTACCTCGCCCAGCGCGCCTACGACACCACGCCCGCGCACGATCAGGCGCTGGCGGCGTACGGCGTGTTGTCCGGTCAGGCGCTGGCACAAGGTCGCTGGTGGACCCTGATCACCTCAATGTTCCTGCACGCCAACTGGCTGCACATAGGCATGAACACCGCCGTCGCCCTGTCAGTTTCGACGCCTGTCGCCCTGGCCATGGGCCGCGGTGTTGTGGGCTTTCTCAAGTTCTGGGCGCTGTTTCTGCTGTGCGGCCTCGTCGGCGGCCTCGCCTTTGTGGCGGTCGAGCCGGCCAATGCGCAGGCGCTCGGCGCGTCCGGCGCTATCTCGGGCCTGTGGGGCGCGATGGTGCGCATTCCTTTTCAGCCCGGCCCACTCGATCCGCCGTGGTCGCGCAAGGCCCTGGCCATGAGCGTGCCGTTCCTGCTGGTCAATGTACTACTGATGGCGGCGCTGACAAAATTTGGCCTGCTGCCGGTGGCGTGGGAGGCGCACCTCGGCGGCTTCGTCGCGGGCCTGATCCTGATAAGTTTCTTCGCCGTCCGCGTTTCGCAACCGGCGCAGACGCGCGGACCCTGGAGTGACCGGCATGGCTGAGGTCGTCAATCTGAACAAGGCGCGCAAGGCGAAGGCCAAGGCCGGCCGCGTGACACAGGCAAAGACCAACCGCGTCGCCTTCGGCCGCACGAAAGCCGAGAAGGTCCTGACCGAAGCCGAACGCCGCCTCGCCGACCGCAAGCTCGACGACCTCGAGCGCGAATAGCCCGCACCCAGGGCGCTCTGGTGCGCGACGACGCCCCCCGTGCTAGGCTGCGGACACGCGCAGGGGGAAACGTCGATGAACCGATACTTTGCCAAGGCGGCGTGCGTCGCCGCCGCCTTCGTCGTCATGGGGTCGACCGCCGCGGCCCAGAGCCAGCCCAACGGCTATTACACCGACTGGGTCGAGTACTATTACAATGCCGGCGTCAACGCGCATTTCTACTACTCGCCACGCTCGATCTACCGCATCGGCGACCTGCGCCAAGTGGAGTGGACGGATTCCTCTCCCAAGGGCGCCTATAAGATCGTCTTCCTGGTCCACATCGATTGCACGAAGCGGACGATCCAGTCGCGCATCGCCAAGCGCTACGACGCGTCGTCCAACGCCTTCATCGACGCAACGGACCTCAGTCAGAACGCTCCGGTGGAGGGCGTCACGCCGGGGAGCATGGCCGACCGACTGGTGAACGCGGTCTGCTGACGATCACGCGCGTCGTGCGCGGATCAGCAGAATCTGGCCCAGCACTACCAGAACCACGCCGAACGCCGCTTCGACGCCCCAACGGGCGTGCTCGAATACGGCGGAGATGCCCATCGCGATGGGCGGGGTGATCGCGGAAATGTACGAGGCGAAACCATAGCCGCGCCGGCGCGCCAGGCCGAAGTAGAGCACGAAACTGACCACCGATCCGATCAGCGACAGATAGGTCAGTGAGATCGCGTATCCGGGACTAGCATCGAAGGTCCACTCGTCGCCCCGCACCAGCGCGCCGATCGCCAGGAACGTCGTCCCGTAGAGCATCGACCAGGCCGTGCCCGCGCCGACCTCGACACCCTGGTCCTGGCCGCGGTGAGCGAACAGGTTGCCGACCGCCGCGGCGAGCACGCCGGTGAACAGGAACGCCATGCCGCCGAAGGCGCGGGCATCGAGATGGGCGCGCTGCAGCTCGGCCCAGGACATGACCGCCACGCCCAGGACCCCCGCCGCCGCCGCAACCCACGCCGCCGGCGACGCCTTCTGGCCCGCGAAGAGGCGGAACAGCACGAGATTGACGAAGGCCAGGCCCGCGAACCCGACAGCCGCGGCGGCGGAAACGATGCGTTGTTCGGCGAAATAGACGCAGGCGTAGTTGATCGTGAAGATGAAGAAGCCCTGCAGCAGCACCGAGACGTGCTGGCGCGCGCTCAGCCGGATCTGTTTGCGGGTGACCGCGAGCCACCCGAACAGGATCAAGGCCGCCGACCCGAAGCGGTAAACCAGCGACACCATCGGCGGCACGGGGCCCTGGCCGCCCGATCCGGCGAGCTGGAAGGTGATCGCAAACCAGGTCGTACCCCAGATCAGGCTGCAGACGACGATGGCCAAGAGATCTGGACCCAGAGCCAAGGGCGCCGGCGCGGACGGCGCTGCGGGTTCGGACTCATCGTTCGGGGAGGCCATGCGCCGCCGATAGCAGAGCTTGGCGCGGCGGGCGTCTCGATTCTTGTTGCAGAGTGTTGCGGTCCTGTTGCCGACCGCGGCTCAGGGCGCCGTTTGTGATGGCGCGGCGCGGGACGCCGCCCGATCGATCGCGTCGAGGACGTCGCCATAGAGCGCCGGCGGCAGGTCGTGACCCATGCCCGCGATGATGTGCAGCTCGGCGCCTTCGATTGTGGCCGCCGTGTCACGACCGCCGGCGACATTGACAAGGGGGTCCTGATCTCCGTGCACGACCACCGTCGGCGCGGCAATCGTCCGCAGCGCCTCGCGGCGGTTGCCGCTGGCGTATATGGCGGCGAGCTGACGCGCGAAACCCGCCGGGTCGTAGGCGCGGTCGGCGGCGGCGAGCACGCGCGCGCGCACCTCGGCCTCGTCGAGCGGAAAATCGGGCTGCCGATGGTGCGCCGGACCTTTACCCCGTGGTCGGCGTAGGCCTGGCGATCTTCGGGGCTGGGTCGCGGGCCGAACAGCACCGCGGCGGCGGCCTCGGTCGGCGGCGGCACGGCGGGGTTGCCAGTGGTGGACATGATCGAGGTCAGCGAAGCGACGCGACCCGGCGCCAGGGCGGCGATCTGCTGGGCGATCATCCCGCCCATCGAAACCCCCACGACGTTGGCCCGCGCCAATCCCAAGCCGTCCATCAGGCCCAGCGTGTCGCGCGCCATGTCGTCGAGGTCGTAGGGCGCCTCGGACGGCCGGCCGGCCGCCAGGGCCGCCGTCACCTGCGCCAGGTCCACACGGACGCCGTCGAGATGGGTCGACAGGCCCACGTCGCGGTTGTCGAAGATCAGAACGCGATGGCCGCGCACGACCATCCGGCCCAGCAAGGGCCGCGGCCAGCGAATGAGCTGTTCCCCCAGGCCATTGATCAGCACCAGGGGCACGCCGTCCGGCGCGCCCACCCACTCATATTCGATGACGATTCCGTTGGCGCGAACCTGGGGCACGGGCGGACTCTAGGTCGCCCCGAGCGCCGCGGTCACGATGATCTCGACCCTGTAGTCGGGCGAAGCCAGCTGGCTTTCGCCGGTCGCGCGCGCCGGCGCGTTCTGTCCGCCGATCCACGCATCCCAGACCGCGTTCATGGCGTCATAGTCCGCCATGTCGGCCAGCCAGATGGTCACGAACAACAGCTGCGACTTGTCGCTGCCCGCCTCCGACAGAAGCTCCTCGATATAGGCCAGGGCCGACCGCGTCTGGGCCGCGACGCCCTCGCCGTCGCCGACCTGACCGGCGAGATAGACGGTGTCGTTATGGACGACGGCCTCGCTGTAGCGCGGGCCGGGATGGAGCCGTTCGATGGTCATAAGCCCTCTTCGGTTTGCGGCGGGGCGTCAGGCCGCCGGCGCCATGCCCTGGAAGGTCAGGCGCGCGCGCACCTCGTCCGGCACCGAGAGATAAACCTTGGGCTCAGGAATCCCGAGCCGCTTGCGCGCGGCCTCGAGCGGTTCGGCGAACAGCTTTTCGTAATCCACCGCCGGCAGCCAACGCGCCTTGCGCCCGTTGCGCCACGCTTCCCAAGCGGCCTTGCGCGCGGGAACCGAGCGCAGGTGTTTGCCGATGCGGAAGGCCGACGCCACGCCGATGAAGCCGAAGCCGAGGTTGCCGGTCTGGCCGTAGGAGAAGGACACCAGACAGGTCTCGCCCAGGGCGTCGCGCCCATAGCCGGTCAGCACATGCCAGACGTCGTGAACGTCGCGCACGCGGCGCCCGTACCAGGCGTAGACGTGCGGCGCCTCGATGAAGGGCGAGATCTCACGGTTGTCGCGGGCCAGGGCGTCCACCGACAGGTTCTCGCGCGCCATGAACGCACGATAGGCCTCGCCCACGGTGCCCGACGCGAACTGCGCCAGCCACGCCGGGTCTCGGAATTTGTCCGACAGCTCCTCGCGCTTGAACGCGATGCCGCCGGCCACGCGGGTCAGGCGGATATAGCCCCTGGGCGTGGCCATGCCGCTGAGCGCGTTCATGATCTCGAACACCTGGACGGTGTCTTCCTTGTCCTTCATCAGACGCCGGTAGGCGCGCCAGGCGTCGACCGGACGGATCGGGCGGCCCTTGTACTCGCGCTGCGCGTCATCGGCGCTCGGCGCGATGGACGTCGGGACCAGGGCTGCGGCTGGTCGGTCGGCTAGGGTGTGCGTGGCGTCGTCGGGCATGGATCTTTAGGTTATCGCTGATCAGGACGGACGCAAGGTCACCTATGGTCAATCTCCGTAAGCGGTCCCTGACTCTCACCGGTCATTCCACCTCGCTGGCGCTGGAGCCCGAGTTCTGGGCGGTGCTGGAGGCCATGGCCCAGGCGCAGAACCGCAGCCTGGCGGCCCTGGTGGGCGACCTCGACAAGTCCCGCAGCGACCGCCCCCTCGCCTCCGCCTGCCGCCTGGCGGCCTTGGCCTGGACGCAGCGGCCAGCCGACTGAGGGACCGATCCGCGCACAGCGGTTCCCGTAGGGGCCCGTGCACCATATGTTCTCCGAATCCATGACCGACCTCCCCGCCCCGCCGCGTGTCTCCGACCTCGCCCGTCCGCAAGGGCCGGCAGGCGACGCCTATCTGGACGGGTTGAACGCCGAACAGCGTGAAGCCGTGCTGGCGGTCGAGGGGCCGGTGCTGGTGCTGGCCGGGGCGGGTACGGGCAAGACCCGGGTGCTGACCACGCGGCTGGCGCATATTCTTGCGACCGGCAAGGCGCGGCCGTGGGAGCTCTTGGCCGTCACCTTCACCAACAAGGCGGCGCGCGAGATGCGCGAGCGCATCGCCCATCTGATCGGTCCGTCGTCCGAGGGCCTGCGCTGGCTCGGCACCTTCCACTCGGTCGCGGCCCAGATCCTGCGCCGGCACGCCGAGCTGGTCGGCCTGAAGTCGAGCTTCACCATCCTCGACGTCGACGACCAGGAGCGGCTGATCAAACAGGTGCTCGAGGCCGAAAACATCGACGTGAAGCGCTGGACGCCGCGCGCGCTCGCCGGTCTGATCGACCACTGGAAGAACCGCGGCTGGACGCCCGACAAGCTGCCGCCGTCCGAGCACGACTTTGCGATCAATCGCGGCCAGAAACTCTACGCCCTCTACCAGGACCGCCTGCGCATCCTGAACGCGTGCGATTTCGGCGACCTGCTGCTGCACAACCTGACTCTCTTCACCCAGCACGCCGACGTGCTGGCCGAGTACCACAGCCGATTTCGTTACATCCTGGTCGACGAGTACCAGGACACCAACGTGGCCCAGTACCTGTGGCTGCGCCTGCTGGCGTCGGAGCGGAAGAACGTCTGCTGCGTGGGCGACGACGACCAGTCGATCTACGGCTGGCGCGGCGCCGAGGTGGACAATATCCTGAGGTTCGAGCGCGACTTCCCCGGCGCGCGCGTGGTGCGGCTCGAGCGCAACTATCGCTCCACGAAGCACATCCTGGCCGCCGCTTCGGGTCTGATCAGCGCCAACAAGGGCCGCCTCGGCAAGACTCTGTGGACCGAAGGCGAAACGGGCGAGAAGGTGCGCGTGCGCGGGGTCTGGGACGGCGAGGCGGAGGCGCGCCTGATCGGCGACGAGATCGAGGAGCTGCGCCGCAAGAGTCGGCCCTATAAGAGCGTTGCGGTGCTGGTACGCGCGTCGTTCCAGATGCGCGCCTTCGAAGAGCGCTTCGTGCTGCTGCAGATTCCCTACACGGTGGTCGGCGGTCCGCGGTTCTTCGAGCGCGCCGAAATCCGCGACGCCCACGCCTATCTGCGCCTGATCCAGTCCCAGGACGACGACCTCGCCTTCGAACGCATCGTCAACATGCCCAAGCGCGGCATCGGCGACGCGTCGGTGCAGAAGATCCTGTCGCATGCGCGCCGGGCGGGCGTGCCGGCCATGACCGCGTCGCGCGAGCTGATCGGCGCCGACGAACTGCCGGCGCGCACCCGCACGGCTTTGTCGAACTTCATCCGCGATGTGGACCGCTGGCGCACGCTGGCGCAATCGGTGCGTCATTTCGAGCTCGCCGAAACGGTGATGGACGAGAGCGGCTACACCGATTTTTGGCGCCAGGATCGCGCCACCGGACAGACCCGCCTCGACAACCTGAAGGAACTGATCCAGTCGATGCAGGCCTTCGACACGCTCGAGGCCTATCTGGAGCACGTATCCCTGGTGATGGATCTCGACCGCGGCGCGGGCGACGACGCGGTGCAGATCATGACCCTGCACGCCGCCAAGGGGCTGGAGTTTCCAATCGTCTATCTGCCCGGCTGGGAGGAAGGCGTCTTCCCCTCGCAACGCTCGATCGACGAGAAGGGCGAGAAGGGTCTCGAGGAGGAGCGCCGCCTCGCCTACGTCGGCATCACCCGCGCCCGCGAGGAAGCCCGCCTGTCCTTCGCCGCCAACCGGATGGTCTACGGGCGCTGGACCACGCAACTGCCGTCGCGCTTCGTCGACGAACTGCCGATCGACGCGGTCGAGGCGTCAAGCGAGACCGGCTACTACGGCGGCGGCCCGGGCATGCAGCAGGCGGCCAGCCGCTGGGACGAGGCGCCGGCCTTCTCATCGGGCTACGACTCCCCGGGCTGGCGGCGCGCGCAGGAACGCGGTGGAAAGTTGGGCGGCGGCGGCTCGCGCCAGCCGGTGATCGACGGCCAGGCGAAACTGGTCGCGGTGTCGGAGCCTTCCGCCGGCGCGGGCTGGTCCAAGGGCGAACGCGTGTTCCACCAGAAGTTCGGCTACGGCCACGTTACCGCCATCGAGGGCAACAAACTCACCGTCGCCTTCGACAAGGCCGGCGAGAAGAAGGTGATCGACAGTTTCGTCGAGCGCGCCTGACCGGTCAGCTGAATCGCGGCGCGCTGGCGATGCCGCTCAGGATCTGGCGGAACATGTCGCCCATGCGGGTGGCGTTTTCGAGGTCCATGCGGAAGGCGATGTGGCCGCCGCCGACGATCTCGAAGCTCATCACCATCTCACGCCGGTCCGGCGTCGGCCCCAGCGTCCACCAGTCCACCGGAAACGGACGCAGGTTGAGCGCAACGCCCTCGGCGGGCGGCGGGATGGTTTGCAGGCGCAGCACCATAGCGGTGAGGCGCAGCAACGCGTCCTGATCGAGCTGCAAGATCGCGGTCCCATCGTTGTGGACGATGTCGATCTCGCTCATTCCCGTCTGGGAGTTGGCGCGCCCTTCGGCGACGTTCTTCACTTGCAGCTTGGCGGCGGTGCTCATGGCGGTCCCAGGGCTTAAAATCCGCGGCGAGCCGAACCTGCCTGCGCGCGCAAGTCAAGCGCCCTCGCTCAATGGCCCTCGAACGTCACCAGGGTGGAGACCTCTACGCCCAGGGCGCGCAGGCGGCCGGCCCCGCCGAGATCGGGCAGGTCGACCACGAAGGCGGCGCCTGTGACCTCGGCGCCGGCCTGGCGCAGCAGCGCGATCGCGGCGGTCGCCGTACCGCCGGTGGCGATCAGGTCGTCGACCAGAACCACGCGCTCGCCCGCCACCAGGGCGTCGGCGTGCATCTCTATCACGTCCTGCCCGTACTCGAGCGCATAGGCGACCTGCAGGGTGCGGTGGGGCAACTTGCCCTTCTTGCGGATCGGCACGAAGCCGGCGGAAAGCTGATGCGCCACCGCGCCGCCGAGAATGAAACCGCGCGCCTCGACGCCGGCGACCTTGGCGATGTTACGCCCCGCCAGCGGCTGCACCAGTTCATCCACCGCACGGCGAAACGCGCGCGGATCGCCCAGCAGCGTCGAGATGTCACGAAACATGATCCCCGGTTTGGGATAGTCGGGAATGGTGCGGATGGCGGCCTTCAGGTCCATGACGTCCCCGCAAATGAAAACACCCGCGAGCACCTAGTGTCCCGAATCCGAAGTTCGCCCCCGCTTGTGGAACTCTCTGACGAACTTCGGATTCGGAAAGGACACTAGGAACTAGTGAGTTCTAGTGTGCATCCTGAATTTGAAGTTCGCAACGACGCGTGACCCTGGTGGGAGCGAACTTCAAATTCAGCACACTAGGTGCTCGCGGGTGTGAAAGAGATCAAGGCTCGGCGCCGATCAGTGCGAAACGTTGCGCCAGATTCGCTTGTACGAGAGGAAGGTCACCCCCGAGAGCAGCAACAGGAAAAGGATCGTACCGAGACCCATCCGCTTGCGATCCTCCGCATGCGGGTCGGACGCCCAGTCGAGGAAGGCGGCGACGTCGGCGGCTTCCTGCGGCAACGTCGACTTGGTGCCGTCGTCGAAGGTCACCTGCCCCGCCTTCAGCGGCGGCGGCATGGCGATGAAGCTGCCCGGAGGAACCGGACCTTTGCCCGACCAGAAGCCCGACAGGTCTCCCGGCATATAGGGGTTGTAGTTCTGCGCCGCGGTTATCTTCAGCCCGGCCGGCGCGGGGTGCTCATAGCCGAGCGCGATCAGCGAATAGATGTACCGCGCGCCGCCTTCGCGGGCCTTGGCGATGTCGGAGTGGTCCGGCGGCGTGGCGCCGCCGTTGGACGCCGCGGCGACCAGGTCGTTGGCGTAGGGTGCGGGGAAGGCGTCGGCCGGAATGCCCGGACGCTTGATCGGATCGCCCGTGGTCGTGTCGATGTCGGCGATCTGATACATCGCCGCGAGCGCCTTCACGCGCGGGTTGTCGTTCGGATTGGGATACTTCGGATCCCATAACGGACCGCTTTCCGTGCCCAAGTCACGGAAGTGGACGAGGTTCATGGAGTGGCACGAGGAGCAGACCTCCCGCCACACCTTGAGGCCGCGCTGCAGCTGCGCCTGATCGTGCTTGCCGAACGGTCCTTCGAAGCTGAAGCCGCCGGCCGGCGCCTCAGGCTCCTTGGAGGTCTGGCCGGCGAAGACCGGCGCCGCGAGCGCAGCGATCAGCACCCCGGCCGAGAGGACCGTGGCGAGGCTTTGGGTGAGACCCTTGAACGAGGAAAATTTCATCGGGCTCAACCGTTCTTTTCGGCGGTGGTCGACAGCACCGGGGTGGCAATGGAATCGGGCACCGGCAGAGGCGTCTCGTTCAGCCCCATCCACCACATGATAGCGAAGAAGCCGAAGTAGTAGGCGGTCAGGAACCGGGCCAGCCACAGGAAGCTGTTCAGGTCCCCGTCGCCGACGTTGATGGTCGTCAGGCCCGGTATCACCTGCCCGTCGGGCTCGTTCGCGCCGCACCAGCCCAGGAACAGACAGTTGACGATGAAGATGATGAAGAACCACCGCATCGCCGGCCGATAGCGCATGGAGCGCACCTTCGACGTGTCGAGCCAGGGCAGGATGAACAGCATGAACAGCGAGCCGAACATCACGAACACGCCGCCCACCTTGTTCGGGATCGCCCGCAGCATGGCGTAGAAGGGCAGCAGGTACCACTCGGGCACGATCCGCGCCGGTGTGTGCAGGGGATTGGCCGGGATATAGTTGTCGGCGTGGGCCAGAGCGTTCGGCAGGTAGAACACGAACACGGCGAACATGATCAGGAACAGGGTCGCCGCGAAGCCGTCCTTCACCGTGAAATAGGGGTGGAACGGCAGGGTGTCCTGCTTGGTCCGCTCTTTGGGGATCAGGATGCCCACGGGATTGTTCTGGCCGGCGGTGTGCAGCGCCCACAGGTGCAGCACCACGACGCCCAGGATGGCGAAGGGCAAAAGATAGTGCAGCGAGAAGAAGCGCCGCAGCGTGGGTTCGTCCACTGCCGGGCCGCCCTGCAGCCAGGTCAGGATGCCAGGGCCGATTACCGGGATGGCGCCGATCACGTTGGTGATCACCACCGCGCCGTGAAACGACATCTGCCCCATCGGCAGGACGTAGCCCATGAAGGCCGTGGCCATCATCAGCAGGAAGATCACGCAGCCGAGCAGCCAGATCATCTCCCGCGGGGCCTTGTACGAGCCGTAATAGAGGCCGCGGAACATGTGGATGTAGACCGCCAGGAAGAACATCGAGGCGCCGTTGGCGTGGATATAACGGATCAGCCAGCCGTAGTTCACGTCGCGCATGATCCGCTCGACGCTGTTAAACGCGCCGTTGACGTTCGAATTGAACGCGGGGACGTAGTGCATGGCCAGCACCACGCCGGTGATGATCTGGATCATCAGGCAGATCGACAGGATGCCGCCGAACGTCCACCAGTAGTTCAGGTTTCGCGGCGTCGGCAGGGCCATGTAGTCGGCGCTGAACCGGATGATCGGCAGCCGCGTATCCAGCCACTTCTCAATGCCGGTCTTGGGGACGTAGGTGGATTTGTGATCGCTCATAATCTTCGCCTGTCCCTCAGCCGACCTTGACGCGCGTGGGAGTGAGATAGGTGTAGTCCGGCACAGCCAGGTTCAGCGGCGCGGGTCCTTTGCGGATCCGACCGGAGGTGTCGTACTGCGACCCGTGGCAGGGACAGAGCCAGCCGCCGTACTCGCCGGTGCCGAAGTTGGGCACGCAGCCCAGGTGGGTACAGACGCCGATCACCACCAGGTACTGGTCGTGGCCGGGCTTCACGCGGCTTTCGTCCGATTGCGGGTCGCGAAGGCCCTTCCAGTCGACCGCGCGGGCTTCGGCGATCTCCTTGGGTGTGCGGTTGCGGATGAACAGCGGCTTGCCGCGCCACTTGATCACCACCTGCTGGCCCAGGACGACCTTGGTCACGTCGAATTCGATGGACGACAGCGCCAGAGTGTCGGCCGCGGGGTTCATCTGATCGATCAGGGGCCAGGCCACCGCGGCGATGCCGCCGACCGCCAACGCCCCTGCGGCGATGTTGATGAAGTCGCGCCGGGAGGGATCGTCGCCCCCGTCGGGCGCGTGCTCGACCGTATCGGTCACTGCGTGTCCTTTTTTCCTGAACCGGCCGGGTTCCCGCTTGCGGGTCGGGCCGCCTCACTTACACCTTGCGCAGCCCGCCCGGGCCCAGCCGTTCGCTTCCGCCTCGGCTGCAAACCCCCAGCCTCGACGGCGCGTCGGACCCCCGGGGCGCGCGTCGCGGACCCCGCTTAGAATGCGCCTCGCCCTTTTTCAACCGGACATTCCGCAAAACCTGGGCGCTTGCATACGATTGGCGGCCTGTCTGGGGGTCGCCCTGGACGTGATCGAGCCCTGCGGCTTCCCCCTGTCGGACCGGAGCCTGAAGCGCGCCGTCCTGGACTATGGCGACAAGGCTGAGGTCAGCCGGCATGATTCGTGGGCGGATTTCCTGGAGAACCGTGTTCCGGGAAGGCTCGTCCTGCTCACCACGCGCGGCGCGACACGCCTGGACGCCTTTCAGTTCGAGGCCGCCGACACCCTGCTCCTCGGCCGCGAGAGCGCGGGCGTGCCCGACGCGGTCCATGCCGCGGCCGACGCACGGGTGGTCATCCCCATCCGGCCCGAAACCCGCTCGCTGAACGTGACGGTCGCGGCTGCCCTGGCGCTGGGTGAGGCGCTCAGACAGACCGGCGGCTGGCCCGGGTGAGGCGCGTCGCTGAAAACGTGGGTGGAGAATTCCCGCGCCCGGGCCTAACACCGCGCCCGTGACCCAGGACGATCCGACCGAAGCTCGCAAACAGGAGACCCGCGCCTGGTTCGAAGCCCTGCGCGACCGCATCTGCTCGGCGCTCGAGGATCTCGAGGACCGCGCGCCGGAGGCCCTGTACGGCCCCAACCCAGGGCGATTCGAACGGACGCCCTGGTCGCGCGAAGAGGGCGGCGGCGGGACGATGGCCATGCTGCGCGGCCGCTTCTTCGAGAAGGCCGGGGTCCACGTCTCGACCGTGCACGGCGCCTTCTCGCCCGAGTTCGCCAAGACCATGCCGGGTGCCGAAGACGACCCGCGCTTCTTCGCCACCGGCGTCAGCGTGATCGCGCATCCGCGCAATCCGCACGTTCCGGCCGTGCACATGAACACGCGCTATATCGTCACCACCAAGGCCTGGTTCGGCGGCGGCGCCGACCTGACCCCGGTGCTCGACGTGCAGCGCCGGCCCGACTTTTACGACGCGGTGCGCTTCCACGACGCCCTGGAGGCGGCGTGCGAACGCCACGACCCGAGCTGGTATCCGAAGTACAAGGCCTGGTGCGACGAGTACTTCTTCCTGCCGCACCGCAATGAACCGCGCGGCGTGGGCGGCGTCTTCTTCGACCGCCACGACAGCGGCGACTTCGCCCGCGACTTCGCCTTCGTGCGCGACGTGGGCGAGGCGTTCCTCGAGGTCTATCCGGAACTCTGCCGCGGCCGCCTGCGCGAACCGTGGTCCGACGCGGAACGCGAGGAGCAACTGATCCGCCGCGGCCGCTATGTGGAGTTCAACCTGCTCTACGACCGCGGCACCCTGTTCGGCCTGAAGACCGGCGGGAACGTGGAGTCGATCCTGTCGTCCATGCCGCCCGAGGTGAAGTGGCCTTAAGACCCACCTCTCACTTTCTGCTCATCCCGGCGAATGCCGGGACCCAGATTGTAGAGCGCGACACCAACCAATTTTCCGTCATCCCGGGCTTGTCCCGGGACCCGCAGCAAGTGTTCGAGCTCTTCTGGCGGATGGTTCGCGCAAGCGCTCACACAGCCCTAACTGCGTGTTGATGCGCAGGCCCCGGCACAAGGCCGGGGTGACGGATAGATGGGAGAATGCGGAGCCATACAATCTGGGTCCTGGCATTCGCCGGGATGAGCGGCATTGAGGGAACTAGGTTTCCAAAAACCGCCTGATCCATCCGCCGACACGCGCGTTGTCGTTCGGGCGCGCGTAGGTTTCCATCGCGGCGCGGCCCTGCGCTTCATTCAGCACCGTCTCCAACCGCCGTTCGATCAGCGCACTCGCATAGGCGGGTTCGAACTCCGGATGCGGTTGCATCGAGATCGCCGGCTGGTCGCCGTAGGCGAGCGCCGCATACGGCGTGAACTCGCTGGCCGCCACGATGCGGGCTCCGGGCGGCAGATCGACCACCTGGTCCTGGTGCGAGGCGGCGAGCGCCACGCACGCCGCCGGATCCATCCACGGCTCGACGTCTTCTACCGCATAGTCCTGCAGACCCAGGCCCCAGCCCTTCGGCGACTTGATCACCTTGCCGCCGAACGCCTCGGCCATGACCTGGTGGCCGAAACAGACGCCGACCAGTTTCGAGCGGCCCTTGGCGGCGCGCAGGAAGTCGATCAACGGCGCGATCCACGGCTCGGGATCGTAGACGCCCGCAGCCGAACCGGTGACGAGATAGGCGTCGTAGGCTTCGGGCGTTGTCGGAAACGCGTTCCTCTGCACGTCGAGCGTGTCGATGGCGCCGTCGAATCCCGCGTCGCGCAGCAGGCGCACGAACATGGCAGGGTAGTCGCCGAATTCCTTTTCGAGGCCGCCTGGCGGCGCGCCGGTTTCGAGAATGCCGAGTTTCACGTCTTTCGCCTCAAGAATTTCAATCCGGACCAGTCTTCATCCACCGCCGCCACCTTTACGTCCACCAAGCCGGTGGGCAAAACGAGTTTTCGAATACCGTCCTCGGTCAGGTCGACAAAGCGCCCCGATGACTTCTTCGGCCAGGAAATCCACAAGGCCGCGCCCGGTGGCAACGCGGCGACCGTCGCCTTGATTTTGGACTTCAATGCGGCCGTATCGGCGACGAACAAGTGAATGATCGAAGCCTTGGCATCGAGTGCTGTCTTCACCTTGGCGCCCTCGGGCAAGGGTTCGACCAAGTCGCGATAGTGCGACGGCGCGCCGATCGCGCAGAGGACTCCGCCGGGCTTCAGCCCGAGCTTGTCGATCAACGGTTTGCCGGAATAACCGGCGGGCGGTTTGGTCATGCGTCGCCCTTGACCAGTTCAACCAGCATCTCGCGCAGGCTTTCAGTGGGAAAATCGCTCGCGACCCACCAGTCCTCGACCCGGCGTAGCAACCGGCCCACTTCAGGCCCTTTCGGCACGCCGAGCGCCATCACGTCCTCGCCGCCGAGCGGAAACACAGGGGGAGTCCACTGCGTCGCAATATCCAGCAGATGGCGCGCCTGAGTCGCCTTCGACGGCGTCTGCGCCCAGGCGCGTTTCACGCGGTCTGAAAAGGTCGGCGCGCCGTCTCGATAGATCGCCGCGCGCGCGCCCGGCACGTCGAGGTCGATGCCCACCGGGGCCGCCGCCGCCTCGAGGCGATCACGCTGCGCGGTCGACAGGCGAAGCGCGCCCGAAAGAGCAACGACTTGCGCTGGATCGTCGGGAAGGAGCGCGGATAGGCGCAACTCCGGATCGGGATCGATCTCGACCAACCTGTCGAAGCGCGCGAAGTCGAGCGCGGCGGGAACCGCGACAGCCAGAACGCCGCTGCCGGCCATCAGCCGCACCGCCTCGCGCGGATCGGGCGCTTCGAGCAGGCGCAGCAGCTCCTTCGACACGCGTTCGGCCGACAGCCGAGCGACGCCGTCCTTCAACCGCGCGCAGGCGGCGAGTTCCCCGGCGTCGATGTCGCCATGGCCGTACCAGGCGAAGAAGCGGAAGAACCTCAGGACGCGCAGATAGTCCTCACGAATGCGCGTCTCAGCGTCGCCGACAAACACCACGCGCCCGTCGCGCGCGTCCTCGACGCCGCCGCCGACGTAGTCGTAAACGACGCCCTGGCGATCCGCGTAGAGCGCGTTCAGGCGAAAATCCCGCCGCGCCGCGTCCAGCGCCCAGTCGGTGGTGAAGGCGACCACCGCGCGGCGGCCGTCGGTCTCCACGTCGCGGCGCAGGGTGGTGATCTCGAACGGCGTGTGGTCGCGCACGGCGGTGATCGTGCCGTGCTCGACGCCCGTGGGGACGACGCGAATCTTCGCCGCCTTGAGCGCTGCGGTGGCCGCCTGGGGCGTCAGCTTGGTGGCGAGGTCGACGTCGGCCACAGGTAGGCCCATCAGGGTGTTGCGCACCGCCCCGCCGACGAAGCGTGCGCAGTCCTTGCCGCCGGCGGCCTCCAGCGCATCGAGCACTGCCCCGGCGGCGGGATCGGTCATCCAGTCCTGGCTTGGGAGGCGCTCGGTCATCGGTGGGCGAGGCTGGCCTGTATCGGAGCGTCGATCAACCGGCGGCGTCCTGTTCGGCCGGCGTCGGTTGTTCGCCGTAGAGCCGGATCCACAACGCCCGCAGCATCCCCGCCGTGGCGCCCCAGATATATTTGCCCTGCCACGGCATGGCGTAGAACCACCGTTTGTGGCCGTCGCGCTCGTAGAATTCCCGGTGATGGTTGCCCGGGTCCATCAGGAAGGCGAAGGGCGTCTCGAACACCTCGGCCACCTCGGCGGGGCTGGGGGTCAGGGTGAACCCGGGCCGCACCAGGGCCACAACCGGCGTCACCGCATAGCCGGTGATCGTCTCATAGCGGTCTGAGAAGCCCACCGGATCGACGAAGGCCGGATCGAGCCCGATCTCCTCGTGCGCTTCGCGCAGCGCGGCCTGCACCGGCGTCTCGCCCTCGTCGCAGCGGCCGCCGGGAAAGGCGATCTGGCCGGTGTGGCTGGCCAGGGTGTCGGCGCGTCGCGTGAGCAGGACGCCGAACCCCTCCTCGCGCGCGACGATGGGGATCAGCACGGCGGAGTTGCGCAGCTTCGGTTTGTCCACCGGGCGGAAGTCGGGGTTGAGGTCGAAATCGGAATAGAGCGGATGACCCGCCGCACGCCAGCCGGCGATCGGATCGAGTTCGCGCCTGCATCAACGCGTGCAATTGGGCCAGCGCCTGGGCGGTGCTCATGGACGATGAAATCCCGCGGGCGCGAGCGGAAAGAATTCGCCCTGCGACACCACCCCCAGCACCGGCCCCTCGGCTGTGTCGCGCTCCTCCGCGAGTTCGACCAGTTCGTAGAACACGGCGCGGTCGATGCGAGCTTCCAGGCCGCGGCGCACATGCAGATAGGGCGCGGGTTCGCCGCTCGACGGGTCGGTCTCGACCCGGATGCGGTTGTCGGGGCCGGCGATCACCTCGTCCTCGACATTGGTGAGAAAACGCAAAACCCCCGCCTCGCGGTCGACGCGCACGGCGCGGAACGGCGCATCCTCCACGGTGATCCGCATCTTCTCGACCGGAGTCACCAGCCAGTAGCCGTCCGGGTCCCTGCGCAGCACGGTCGAGAACAGACGCACCAGCTCCTTGCGGCCGATGGGGGTCTTTTCGTGCAGCCACAGGCCGTCCCGGCGGATGACGATGTCGATGTCGCCGCAGACCTCGGGGTTCCACAGGTGAACCGGCGGCAGGCCCCGCCGCTTTTCACCCGAAGCCCGCGCGCCCTGCACGAGGGCGGCGAGGCCGGGCTTACCGGAATTGTCGCCTTGGCCGTTCAAGCTGCCCTTCCCGTGCCGAATTCCGCAGTCCAGGGTTTGAGGTAGGCCGAAGCAGCCCACCAGGGAAGCGTCCAACGACGCCGTCGCCGCATTCGAGCCGGCGGCGGGGCCGTGGTCTCAGGCGGACCTGGCGAGCGGGCCGCCGTGCTGGAGGCGCTGGTGGCGGGGTAGGCTCTCGCTACGGCCGGCGCACGTCGCCTTCGAACGGTGCGCGATCGCCCGACATGCGGATGAGCACGCGGCGTGGATCGACCGGTCCCGGCAGCTTCGCCTTCGAGTGCACGAATCCGAAGCGTCCGAAATAGGGTTCGTCGCCGACCAGCAGGACCGCGGTGAGGCCTCGCGCCTCAGCCGCCGCGCAGGTGCGCTCGACCAGTTGCGCGCCGAGTCCGCGCCGGCGCTGGGCGTCATCCACCGCGATCGGGCCGAGGAAGGCCGCGGGCGCGCCGCCGACCAGCACCGGCCACAGCCGCACCGATCCGGTCACACGTCCCGCTTCACGCGCGACCAGCGACAGGCCGGCGATCGGACGGTTGTGTTCGCGCAGGCGCTCGGCGGTCTTGGCCCAGCGGCCGGGTCCGAAGGCGGCGTCCACCAAAGCGGCGACGGCGGGCGCGTCGGCCTCGGTCTCGAGGTCGATGACAGTCGGGTCGTAATCGGAAGACGTTTGCGCGGCCGTCATAGGGAAGGTCCAGGGTATTGGCCGCCGCTGGACAAGCCGCGCATCGGCAGGAGCGCGCACATAGGGCCGTTGGGCGGTCGCGTCTATCCCGCTTTCGAGAAATCCGGGGCCCGGCGCTGGGCGAAGGCGGCGAAGGCCTCGGCCGCCTCGGGGCTCTGCAGGCGTTCGTGGAAGACCGCGCCCTCCTCGCGCATGATCGACCAGATCATCTCCGCATCGCGCATCAGGCGCTTGGTGACCACCAGCGACCCGGGCGGGCGTCGCGTCAGCGCGACGGCGGCGTCGTGCGCCGCGCGATCGACCTCGCTTGCGGGCAGCGCCGCATTGGCCAGGCCCCAGGCCGCGGCGGTCTTGCCGTCCACCGCATCGCCCAAGGCGAACATGGCGAAGGCGCGGGCGTGACCGATGCGCAGGGGCAGCAGCAGGCTCGACGCCGCCTCCGGCGCCAGGCCCAGGTTCACGAACGGCGTCGACAGCTTGGCGTCCTCGGCCACGAAGACGAGGTCGGCGTGCAGCAGGATGGTCGTGCCGATGCCGACGGCGACGCCCTTCACCGCGGCCACGATCGGCTTCTCGAAATGCGCCAGCGCCTTCAACAGGCGAAACACCGACAGGTCCCCGGTCATCACGCCCGCGCCCCGCTGGGCCATGAAGTCGCCGATGTCGTTGCCGCCGCTGAAGGCCTCGCCCTCGGCGCGCAGCAGCACCACGCGCACCGCCTTGTCCGTGACGGCGCCGTCGAGCGCATCGGCCATCGCCGCATACATCGCGTCGGTGATCGCGTTGCGCTTGTCCGGGCGATTGAGCGTGAGGCTCAACACCCCGCCGGACAGGTCTGTGGTCACGTGATCGGTCATCAGTGATTCCTTAGGCCGCGCGCCACCAGACTATACCGCCCGAATCCGGCTCCGCGACGGCGAGCCCACGGTTCTTCAGGCAGTTCAGGTGGGCAAGTCCTTCGCCGGTGGCCATGCCCATCAGGTCGTCGCCGATCGGGCGGGCGAACAGCGCGCCGAACACGTCGACCGCCCGGCGCGGCACAGCCAGGGTGCGCAGCAGGCGCTGCAGCGACTTCTCGTGGCCGCGTTCCAGCGCATCCAGGCGCAGATGCAGGCCGCGGAACGGCTCACCGTGCGAAGGCAGCACCAGAGCGTCGGGCGGGAAGGTCGCGCGCAGCTTCCTGATCGAGGCCAGCCAGTCGTCCAGCGGGTCCGCCTCGGGCTCGGTCGGCCAGACCGAGACGTTCGAGGAAATCTTCGGCAACACCTGGTCGCCGGAGATCAGCACCCCGTCTTGCTCGCGCCAGAGGCAGGCGTGCTCGGGCGAGTGGCCGTTGCCGGTGACCACCCGCCAGGTCTTGCCGTCGATGTCGATGACGTCGCCGTCGCTGATTCGGTGGAAGCTGTCGGGCAGGTGGTGCACGCCGCGACCGAAGCCGCCGAAGCGTGTGCGATAGCTCTCGATCTGCGGCTCGCTCCAGCCGGCGGCGCGGTAGAAGCGCACCCCATCCTCGGGCGCCTCGCGGCCGGTGTCGGCGGCCAGCACCCGGCAGGTCATGTATTCGAGCCGCGTCATCCACAGGCGGCAGCCGAAGCGCTCAGTCAGCCAGCCGGCGAGCCCGACGTGGTCGGGGTGCATATGGGTGACGATCACCCGCTTCACCGGCCGGCCCTCCAGCGGCCCGGCGAACGCCGTTTCCCAGGCCTCGCGCGCGGCCGGCGCGCGGATGCCGGTGTCCACCAGGGTCCAGCCGTCGCCGTCGCGGAGCGCCCAGACGTTGATATGATCGAGCACGAACGGCAGGGGCAGGCGCAGCCACAGCACGCCCTCGGCCACCCCGATGGCTTCGCCAGGCCCCGGCTTGCCGGGGAACGGATAGTCGAGCGGGACGCGCCGCGCTTCGGCGGCCTCGGCCACGGCTTCGGCGTCCGGCGTCCCGTCCAACAAGCAAGTCTCCAATCGAAACCCGCTCACACCATGAGCGCAATCCCGGTTCGCGTCAAAGGCGCTGTGCGGGCGCCGAATAGGCGCCCTGGGGGGTGCTGCGGCCTTGCTTCGGGCTCGCCGCCCATGCAATTTCCCCTCAAGCCGCCGGACCGTCGGCGGACCCGTAGAAAAACCTTAGTGGAACAGGAGGAAAGGCGATGAAGAGACTGGTGTCCGTTCTCGCCGCCGTCGCCGCCGTCAGCGGACTGCTGGTCGCCGGCGCGTACGCCGATAAACCCGACGCGTCGAAAGGGCCGCCGCCGGCGAGCATCAAGCAGGGCCTGGCGGAGGCCCCGGCGGCCATCCAGGCCGCGGGCCTGACCTGCACCGTGAAGAACGCCGCCTGGCTCGGCGCGGGCCAGAAGACCATCGATAAGAAGCCGGTGAAGATCGACAACTACGAGGTCGCCTGCAACGAAGGGCCCGGCTACCTCATTCAGAAATTCGCGACGGGAACGGCCACTTCCTACCCCTGCATCCAGCTTCGCTCTTCGGTCGCCGGCGGCAGCAAGACGCTGCAGTGCACCCTGCCGGAGAACCAGGACTTCGCCGCCCAATTCCAACCGGTCGTCGATCGTACGGGCATCAGCTGCAAGGTCGCCGACGTCACCTTCCTGGGCACCGGCCAGTCCGATCACCTCGGCCACTACGAAGTGTCCTGCGGCGCCGGGGGCGGTTATTTCGTCACCACCGACGCCAAGGGCGCGCCGAGCGGCGATGTGAGCTCGTGCCTGCAGGCGACGTCCGACCCCACCAAGTGGCTGTGCAAACTGACCACCAGGGCGCAGGCCGTGTCCGCGGTCGCCGACCTGGCCAAGCCGCTCGATGCGTCCTGTCAAACCTCCGACGCGCGCTTTGTGGGCCGCGATACGAGCAGCAAGGCCGACTACTACGAGGTGGCCTGCAGCAACAAACCGGGCTTCATGCTCGAGGTCGACAACGGCAAGCCCGCGCGGACCATCGACTGCCTGTCGGCGAAGGGCATCGGCGGCGGCTGCACCATGACCGATATCAGCAAGCTGAAGCAGGCGGCGACGACGGGTTTCGCCGGCGCGCTGCAACAGAACGGCATCCCGTGCACGGTCGCCGACAGCAACATTTACGGCAAGGAGCCGTCGACGAAGCGCGACGTGGTTGAGTTCAAGTGTCCTGAACAGCCGTTCGGCCTCGTCGCAGTGATCCCCGGCGCCGGCGCCACCGGCCGGTTCGAGCACTATGATTGCCTGAGCGCGCTCGAACGCACCATCGTGTGTCAGCTGACGCCACCGAAGGAGATTCTGGACAAGCTGAAGCCGATCTTCACCGCCATCGAGCGTCCCTGCGACCCGGTAGCCTTTCAGATGCACGGTCCGGACGAGGGCGACGGCGACTATGTCGAAGTGAAGTGCGGCCCGGGTCAGGGCGGCTTCATCATCGACCTGCCGGCGAACCGGTCGAAGACGAAGAAGACCATCCCCTGCGATATCGCCAACAAGGGTGACGACAAGTGCATCATCCCCGGCAACGATAAACTCTGATCGGGATTGCTAACTGACGGCCAAAGGCCCGCGGAGTTCGCTCCGCGGGCCTTTTGTCTTTTTGTAGTTGGACGCTAGTGACGCGTCCTGTGCGTTCGGCCGTTACCGGCTGGAGAGGCGTCAAATAAGCTAAGGCCGCTAGCCGCGCCTTAGAGCACCGTCGCGTGCGTCAGCATTGCAGCGGCGCTGGCGACACCGGCCCAGGCCAGGGGTATGGCCAGCGCCCAGACCGCGGCGACCACCGGACGGCCTTTGCGGACGTTGTGCGCGACGCGGACGACCAGCGGGCCGGTGATCGGTCCGAGCACGCTCCAGGCGCCGAGCCTGAGCAGTTCGGTGCGCGAGCGGCCGCGCAAGCTGAGCAGCCAGCGGATGGCGATGACGCCACCGGCGACCAGGCCGGCGATGATCGCGGCCATAGCCAGGAATTCGAAGATCAGGCGGATCAGAACAACGACCAGGTGCTGGGTCACGACAGGACTCCGGCGCGGGTTGCGCCCCGGTTTCGTCCCGCAACGGAGCGATCGACGAAACCGAGCCGTCCCTTGCAAGGATCACGCGCTGTCCTGCGGCTAAGCTTGTCGTGCGTCAACCGGTCGCGCACCGGCCCGCCGCAAGATCAGGAGACGGCCAGGGTTTCCTGGAAGCGGACCGGCTCGCCGAGCGAGGGATTCATCATCTCGTCGTCGCGCATGACCACATGACCGCGCACGATGGTGGCGACCGGCCAGCCGGTGACCTCCAGTCCGTCGAACGGCGTCCAGCCCGACCGCGTCGCCATGTCGGCGTGCTTGAGCACGCGCTTGGCCTTCAGGTCCACCAGGGTCAGGTCGCCGTCCCAGCCCCTGGCCATGCGGCCCTTGCCGGCGATGCCGAACACCCGCTGGGCGCCGGCCGAGGTCAGGTCGACGAAGCGTTCGAGCGTCAGGCGTCCGTGCGCCACGTGGTTCAGCATCACCGGAACCAGGGTCTGAACCCCCGGCATGCCCGATGGCGACGCCGGATAGACGCGAGCCTTTTCTTCCAGCGTATGCGGCGCGTGATCAGAGCCCAGCACGTCGGCCACGCCCTGCACGATGCCGCGCCAGAGACCGGCTTGGTGTTCGGCGCCGCGGATCGGCGGGTTCATCTGCGCCAGGCCCTTCAGGCGCTGGTACGCCTCGGGCGCGGTCAGCGTCAGATGTTGCGGCGTGAGTTCGACCGTGGCCACGTCCTTGTGCCGCGCCAGGAGGTCGATCTCCTGGGCCGTGGTCACATGCAGCACGTGGATGCGCTTGCCGGTCTCGTGCGCCAGCTTCAGCAGACGCTCGGTCGAACGGATGGCCGATTCCGCGTCGCGCACTTCCTCGTGGCTGGTCCAGTCACCCTCGCGCGCCAGCGGGCGTCGTTCGGCCAGGCGGTACTCGTCTTCCGAGTGAAAGGTCGCGCGACGGTTCACGTGGCGTAAGATCGCCTCCACCCCCGGATCGTCGGGCACCAGCAGGGTGCCGGTCGAGGCGCCCATGAACACCTTCACCCCACAGCAGCCGGGCAGGCGCTCCAGCTCACCGAGCACATCGGCGTTTTCGTGCGTGCCGCCGACGTAAAACGCGTGATCGCAGTGCATCCGCCCGCGCGCGCGGGCGAGCTTGTCGGCCAGCGCGTCAGGATCGGTGGTGGTGGGCTGGGTGTTGGGCATTTCGAACACCGCAACCACGCCGCCCAGCACGGCGGCGCGCGACCCGGTCTCGAGGTCTTCCTTCCACTCCAGCCCGGGTTCGCGGAAGTGCACCTGGGTGTCGATGACGCCGGGCAGGACCGTCAGCCCCGTGGCGTCCACCACCTCCGCCGCCGACGCCTGCGACAGGTCTCCGATTTTGGCGAAGCGGCCATCGCGGATGCCGACGTCGGCCACACCGCGACCCGCATGGTTCACCACCTCGCCGCCGCGCACGATCAGATCAAAGGCTTCAGCCACGGCTAGGTTCCGTATCTGCGAGCAGGGTCAGGGCCGCGTTCAACACCGTCTCGACCGGCAGGTCCAGCATGTGGTTCAGCGCCTGGCTCAGTCCCGGGTCGGCGGCGAGGAAGTGCTCGTAGGCGCGCGGACCGCGCACGGCGCGGGCGTCCGGGCCCCAGGGCCCGCGGCGGCGTTCGTCCGACGGTCCGAACAGGCCCAGCGTCGGTACGCCCGCCGTCGCCGCCAGATGCATGAGCGGGGTGTCGTTGCCGATGAACAGGCGCGCGCGCTTCAGGCACGCGTAGGTGGTCAGAAGATCGCCCTTGCCGGTCAGGTCGGTCACCCGCTCGCGCGGGATCGCGGCGCGCACGGTATGCGACGCCTCGCGGTCGCCCTCGCCGCCCACGATCAGCAGCCGGCCGCCTTCCAGCGGACCGTCGGGGCCGAGCAGGCGCGAGGTTACTTCGCTGAAGCGTTCCGCCGGCCACATCTTGCCGACCCAGTCGGCGCCGGGGCCCAGCGCCAGGACCGGGCCGTCGGAGCCCAGCAGCTCGTCGGCGCGCTGTTCGGTTTCGGCGCTGACGAACAGATAGGGCGCCGGCGGATCGTTCTCGAGCTTCAGCGCCCGGGCTGCGTCCTCAACGACGTGGGGAATATGCTCGGACGCCACAGCACGTTGGTGGATCACCCGCTTCTTGGCGCTGATGAAGCTCGGCAGGGAGGAGCCGCGGCCGTCCACCACCAGGCCCCAGCGCCGGCCGCGCACCTGGTTCCAGATCGGAAACAGCTTCAGCCCCTTGCGCCCGCGATGTCCGCGCACGAATCGGTCGAGCCGCGGCATGTCGCGGAACAGGGCGTCGAGCTTCGAATCGCCGGCGATGGTGAAGCGGGCGTTGGGAATCTCGTCGTGGAGCCGCTTGATCACGCCCGACCAGAGGACCGCGTCCCCGACCTTATCGGGGACAATGACGAGAATCGGAAAGGGGCCGGACATCGGCTGCTTATAGCGGCTCGGGCCCGGTGTGCCTAAATGGCGGCCATGAGCATAAGAGTTCGCACGCCTGACCCGCCGGTCTCTGGTCCGGGTGTCGGGACCGGACGCCACAGCCTTTCTGCAAGGGCTGCTGACCTGCGACGTGGAGGGCCTCGCGCCCGGGGCGCTACGCTTCGGCGCCCTGCTGACGCCCCAGGGCAAGTTCCTGTTCGATCTGTTCGTCCTGGGCGGCGAAAGCTTGCTGCTCGACGCGGAGGCCGACCGCCGCGACGCCTTAATCCAACGCCTGTCCCCGTACCGCCTGCGCGCCAAGGTAGAGATCGCGCCCGTAGACGGCGGCGTCTGGGCCCGCTGGGGGGCGGAGGAAACGCCTGCGCCCTGGGTCCAAGACCCACGCCTGACGGCGCTCGGCGGGCGCGCCTACGGCGAGCCGCCTGAACCTGAAACGGCGAGCGAGGACGACTACGACGCATGGCGCCTCGCGTTTGGCGCGCCCGATCCGGCGCGCGACTGCGAGGTCGACCGCACGTTCCCGATCGAGGCGGACTTCGACCTGCTCAATGGCATCGATTTCCAGAAGGGTTGTTTCGTCGGCCAGGAAACGACCTCGCGCATGAAACGGCGCGGCCAGATCCGCACCCGCACCGTGCCGATCGTTTTCGAAGGCGCGCCGCCGGCGCCGGGATCGGAGATTCTCGCCGGCGACCTGCGCGCAGGCGAGGTGCTGTCGGGCCGCGAGGGCCGCGCGCTCGCGCTGGTGCGGCTGGATCGCGTGCAAGGCGCGGCGCTCACCGTCGATGGACGCTCCGTGCGCGTCGACCTGCCGGTCTGGTTTCCCGCCGACTAGCGTCCTTCGAACCCCGGCATGCCGCGGCCGACGCCGTTCAGCCAGCGGAGCGTCGGCTTCTCGAACAGTTGCCGCACGATGAGGCCGGCGGCGACGGAAGCGACCACGGCCTCGGGGACGAAGACCCACGGATTGTCGAGCGGACCCAGCCGCGCCAACGCCTCGATCACCAGCGGGTGACACAGGTAGATGGAATAGGACGCGTCGCCGAGCAGTTTCAACGGCATGATGTTCGCGAACCCGTGCGCCGCCTCTGCGTCCACCGCGCCCGCCACCAGGATCGCCGCCGGGACGCCCCAGAACAGCGGCCGCCAGTCGTAGTCGCGGTAGTCGATGGTCTGCAGGGCGACGAAACAGGCGAACGCCACAACCATGAGACTGAAGCCGCGCCACCGCGACCCCAGCCGCCCCGCGCGCCAAAGCGCAGCGAGAAAAACGCCGCCGAGGAACTCGAGCATCAGTGGATTGGCCAGCAGCACCGAGGCCCATTTCGACAAGACGCCGAGCGCGGTCACGGTCACCAAGGCAATGACGAGGAAGATCATCCGTCCGCGCCGCACGAACAACAGTCCGACGGCGAAGATGACGTAGAACGCCGCTTCGTAGCAGAGCGTCCAACCCGGCTTGAGCAAGGGAAACGCATCGCCGATCGGATCGGGGTGCGGAATCAGCAGCATTGACAGGATCAGGTTGCCGACGCTGAACCGGATGTCCTGGAACACCTGCGGCAGGCTGAGCGCCAACACCGCGGCGAGCAGAGTGAAGAGCCAATACGGCGGCAGGATGCGCACCGCGCGGCGACGCAGGAACTCGATCGGCTTGGGCGGATCGCGGTCGGTGGTCACCCACATGACGAAGCCGGAGATGACGAAAAACACATCGACCCCCGCGGCGCCTGTCGGGAAGTCCGTCGCGGTCAGTCCCGCGACATTGGTCCACTGGAAGGCGTGGAAGAACACCACCGCGAGCGCCGCCAAGCCGCGCAGATACTGGATCGAACGGAAGGTCGGATCGCGCGCGGCTTCGCTCACTGGCACACGAGTTTGGCGGGATCGCCGTCGATCAGTTGGAAGCCGCTGAGGTCGAGGATCGGGAAGGGCTGGGGCCAATTCTCAAAACTCAGGAGCTTCGGCCCCACCTGGCACACGTCGGTGGGCCGGACGTCCTTCAGGGTGACCATCGCGGCGTGATAGGCCAGCACGCGATCGTAACCGTTCTCCACGGTCAGCAGCATGCCCGGCGCACCGGGCATCTGCTTGAAGGTCAGGCGGATGGTGTCCTTGTCGACTGGCGGCGGTCGCGTCCCGGCGTCCGGCGTGTGGTCGGCGTGGACCAGCACCATCGCAGGTTCTCCCGCATGGCCGAGGCGGATCACCACCTGCTCGCCGGGCACGAGACCGAGATGGCTTTCGCCGCCCGGCTGGATGATGAACGGCATCTGGCGGCCGATCTTCATCGCCATCGGCTTGCCGCTGGGCAGGGTCAGAGTGATCACGTCGACGAAACGGCAATTCGCGGCCTGGGCGCACGGATCGCTCGCGGCGTCCGGCGCTTTCTGGGCGGGCGGCTCGGCGGCGAGCGCCAGGGCCGCGATCAGAACTGTCAGCATGCGGTCTCCCCCGAAGTCCCGTCAGGGGAAACCGTTACGGTTGCGATGGCAAGCGCGATCTCGCGTCAGGCGGGAACGGGCGTCCTTTCGCCCCACGACGGCGCGGGCAGACCCTTGCTGCGCAGGAACTCGGCGTTGAACAGCTTGGACGCGTAACGCGCGCCGGGATCGCACAACAGGGTCACGATGGTCTTGCCCGGGCCGAGCTCACGCGCGAGCCGGATGGCGCCGGCCACATTCACCCCGCTCGATCCGCCGAGCGAAAGGCCTTCCTCGCGCACCAGGTCGAACAGGATGGGGAGAAACTCCGCATCCTCGACGCGCCACGCGTGGTCCGGACGGAAGCCTTCGAGGTTGCCGGTGATGCGCGAGACGCCGATGCCTTCGGTGATCGACGAGCCCTCGGCCTTCATCTCGCCGGTGTTGAAATAGTTGTAGAGCCCGGCGCCGGCCGGATCGGCCAGGGCGAGCTGGACGTCGCGGTTGCGCTCTTTCAGGAACGAACCGACGCCCACCAGGGTGCCGCCGCTGCCGACCGCGGAGACGAAGCCGTCGATATGGCCCTGCGTCTGCTCCCAGATTTCTGGGCCGGTGGTGCGATAGTGCATGCGCCGGTTCGCGGTGTTGTCGAACTGGTCGGTGTAACAGGCCCCATTCGGCTCGGAGCGATCGAGTTCCTCGGCCAGGGTGCGCGAATAGTGCACGAAGTGATTTGGGCTCGAGAACGGCGCCGCGTCGACCTCGATCAGTCTGGCGCCGAGGGTGCGCACCGCCGCCTTCTTTTCCTCGGTCTGGGTGCGCGGCATGACGATCACCACCGGATGGCCGAGCGCGGCGCCGACGAGCGCCAGACCGATGCCGGTGTTGCCCGCCGTGCCCTCGACAATGGTCCCGCCCAGCCTGAGCGCGCCGCGCTGGCGCGCGTCCAGCACCATGCCGAGCGCCGCCCGGTCCTTCACCGACTGGCCCGGGTTCAGGTACTCGGCCTTGCCCAGGATGGTGCAGCCGGTCAGCTCCGACGCCTTGCGGAGTTTGACCAGCGGCGTGTGGCCGATCAGGTCGATGACGTTCTCGGCGGGCGCGGCGGTCGGGTCGGCCATGGAACTCCTCGCAGACGGTCAGGAGGCGCGGCGCTGTTGGGCGACCCACCTGGACGGCATGTGGATGCCGCACTCGGACTTTGCGAGTCCCTTCCAGCGTCCGGCGCGGAAGTTTTCTTCCTCCGACGAGGGCTGGGTGCAGGGCCAGCAGCCGACCGAGCGGTAGCCGCCCTGGGTCAGGGGGTGACGCGGCAGGTCATAGGCCTCGAAATGGGCCTCGATCGCCTCGGCGGACCAGTTGGCCAGGGGATTGACCCGGATCTGGGCGCCCACAGCTTCGAACACCGGCAGACGGACGCGCGAGCCGCCGTGGAAGCGCTTGCGGCCGGTGATCAGGGCGTCGAACTGCGGCGCAACCGCCGCCAGCGGCGCGACCTTGCGCAGGGCGCAACAGGCGTCCGGCTCGGTGCGCCAGAGATCGCCGCGCGGATCGCGCTCAACCGCGGCCTTAGGTTCGAGGATGCGCAGGTCGGTCAGGCCGAGATGCTCGGTCAGGCGATCTCGGTACTCCAGCGTCGGCACGAAGTGTCGGTCGGTGTCGAGAAACAGCACGGGCGTGTCGCGGGCGATGTCGGCCAGGATGTGCAGACCGACCGCAGCCTCGGTTCCGAACGAGGACAGTACGGCTACGCGGCCCGGGAAGCGCGACACCGCCGCCTGGATAATCTGCTTGGCCGAGGCGTCGCGATATTTGGCGTTCAGCTCGGCGGCGAGTTCCGCGGCCTCGGCGGCTTTGCGCGCGGCTTCACGTTGCGTCCAGACCGTGGTCGCACCGTCGGCGGCGGGTTGATAGGCGGCGCTGAAACTTTCGAGCGCGCGGGTCCAGTCGTCCGGCGATCCGCCCAGCGGCAGGTCCACGGCGTCGAAGCCGCATCGCGCCAGCATCGGCGCGTGGTCGGGGATCAGTTCGCCCGCCGCAATGAGTTCGCCGGCGAAGCCGCGCTCCCGCAGCATCTGGCCGAGCGAGAAGCCACGCCCGTCGCGAAAGCCCGAGAACACCACCGCGAGGCGTCCGATCCGGTCGAGACGCGGCCATAACGCCTCCACGTCCGCCTCGGCGGCGACGCGCACGCGAATCTCGCGCCGCGGCGTCTCTTCCAGCGCCGCTCCGATTCCGTCGTGAGAGAACGCCGCCCACGGCGCCGTGGCGCCGGGTTCAAGCCACCGCATAGATCGCCTCCTTGAACGGCTCGGTCCCGAGCCGGCGCACCGTATCGATGAACGCTTCGCCGTCGTCGCTCAGCACGAGATAAGCCCTCAGCGCGCGCTCGATCGCCGGCGCGACGTCGTCGCCGGCCAGACCCTTGCCCACGATCGCGCCGATCGACGCGGTCTCGTCGCCCGATCCACCCAGCGTGATCTGGTAGAACTCTTCGCCCTGCTTATCGACGCCGAGGATGCCGATGTGGCCGACGTGGTGATGGCCGCAGGCGTTGATGCAGCCCGAGATGTTGATGCGCACCGGCCCGACCTCGGCCTGAAACGCGGGATCGGCCAGCCGCCGCGACAGGGCCTGGGCGATCGGGATCGAGCGCGCGTTGGCGAGGCTGCAGTAGTCGAGGCCGGACAGGCGATAATGTCGCCGGCGAGGCCGCTGTTGGCGGTCGCCAGGCCCGCGTCCGCCAGGGCGCGGAACAAAGCGGGTGTCGCGTCGAGGCGCACGTGCGGCAGGATCAGGTTCTGGTCGTAGGCCGCCCGCGCCTGCCCGAAGCTGAAACGCTCGGAGAGGTCGGCGACGAGATCGAGCTGATCTGCCGTCGCATCGCCCGGCACGCCGCCGACAGGTTTCAGGGAGACGACCACCGCCCCATAGCCCGGTTGTTTGTGCGGCTTGAGATTGCTGTGCGTCCAGCGCGCGAAGTCGGCGTCGGCGAACAGGGCGCGATCGAAGGCGTCGTTGCGCTCGGGCACCGCTTCGAAGGCCGGCGGCGCGAAATAGGCAGCGATGCGTTCGGCCTCGCCTCGCGGCAGGGCGAGGGTCGCCTTTGGCAGGGCGTCGAATTCCGCCTCCACTTCCTCGCGAAATTTCTCGATGCCGAGCGCGGCGACAAGGATCTTGATGCGCGCCTTGTGGATATTGTCGCGGCGGCCGTGCCGGTTGTAGACGCGCAGCAGCGCCGTCAGATAGGCGAACAGCGACGCGGCCGGCACGAACGGACTGACCTCCTGGCCGATGTACGGCGTACGCCCCTGCCCGCCGCCGGCGAAAAGGCGAAATCCTAGGCCGCTGTTGACGTCGCGCACGGCTTCGAGACCCACGTCGTGGGTGCGCATGGCGGCGCGGTCCTTCGGCGCGCCGATCACCGCGATCTTGAATTTGCGCGGCAGGAAGCTGAATTCCGGGTGGAAGGTCGACCACTGGCGGATCAGCTCCGCCCACGCGCGGGGATCCTCCACCTCGTCGGCGGCGACGCCGGCATAGGGATCGGTGGTGACGTTGCGGATGCAGTTGCCCGAGGTCTGGATGGCGTGCATCTCGACCTCGGCCAGGGTTTCCAGGATCGCCGGCACATCGACCAGCGCCGGCCAGTTGAACTGAATGTTGCTGCGCGTCGTGAAGTGGCCGTAGCCCTTGTCGTAGGTGCGCGCGATGTGCGCCAGCGCACGCAGTTGGCGCGCGTTCATCTCGCCGTAGGGGATAGCGACCCGCAGCATATAGGCGTGAAGCTGCAGATAGACGCCGTTCATCAGCCGCAGCGGCTTGAACTGGTCTTCGGTGAGCCGGCCGTCGAGGCGGCGTTCGATCTGGTCGCGGAACTGGGCGATGCGCTCGCGCACCAGGCGCGCATCGAACTCGTCGTAGCGGTACATCAGCCGAGGTCTGCTACTGTGGCCCGCGGTTGGACCGCCCGCGCGGATGGTCTCGCGCAGGCGTTCGCGTTTCTCCACCGAGGCGTCGGCTTCGACCTCCACCAGATAGGGCGCGACCAGCAGGCCCGGATCGTCCTGGGCTGTTGCCAGGGCGCCGTCGGCGGTGGCGGCGTCCAGCAGGGCGGCGCTGGCGAAATCGGGCGACCAGAGGTCGTGCTCGCCCAGCCAGACGACGGCGCCGTCGGTCAGGCGGTTGGCGGTGAGGATCTTCATGCCGCGGCCTCCGCGATCAGATGCGCCGCCGCCGCGAAGCGCGCGGTGCGGCCGACGAAGATCATCGACGGACCCTCCGCCTCGTGCAGCGCCACCAGCAGCTCGAGTTCGTGCAACACGCCGGCGATCACCCGCTGACCTGGCCGCGCGCCGTTGACCACGACGGCTACGGGCGTCTCGGGATCGCGACCCGCCGCGATCAGTCGATCGGCGATGACGTCGGCGCGATCGGCGCCCATGTAGATGGCCAGGGTATGCGCGGGCGACGACAACGCCGCCCAATCGACCTCGTCCGCGCCCCGTTTGGCATGACCGGTGACGAAGGTCACGGCCTGGGCGTGTTCGCGATGGGTCAGCGGGACTTCCGCCGCCGCGGCGCAGGCCAGCGCCGACGTCACACCGGGCACGACCTCGGTTTCCACACCGGCGCGCTTCAGCGCTTCGAGCTCCTCGCCGCCGCGGCCGAACACGAACGGGTCGCCTCCCTTCAGCCGCACCACGCGCAGGCCCTGGCGGGCTTCGTTGATGAGAATCTGTTCGATGTCGTTCTGGGGCACGGGGTGGTCTCCCCTGGATTTGCCGACGTCGATGCGCCGCGCGTCGCGCCGTGCGAAGTCGAGAATGGCTTCCGGCACGAGGCGATCGTGCACGATCACGTCGGCGTTCTGGATCAGGCGCAGCGCCTTCAGGGTCAGCAGCTCCGGATCGCCTGGCCCGGCGCCGACGAGCCAGACGAAGCCGGCGACGGCCGGTTGCGGCGCGTTCATTTCGCGCAACACTTCGCGCCGGGCGGCGCTCGCATCACCTGCATCGGCGGCCGTAGCCGCGCGTCCGCGAAACGCGCGTTCCCAGAACCGGCGACGGCCGACGCCCTGGGGCGCCGACGCCTTGACGGTCTCACGCAATTCGCGCGCCACGCGTCCCAGGGTTTCGACGCCGGGCGGCAGGGCGGCCTCGATGCGAGCGCGCAGATCGCGCGCCAGCACCGGCGCCGCGCCGCCGGTGGCGACGCCGATGACCACATCGCCGCGATCGATCAGGGCCGGGGTGTGAAAATCGCAGAGCTCGGGCCGGTCGACCACATTGACCAGGGCGCCGGACGCGGTCGCGAGCGACGCGTACCAGGCTGCGTCGGACGGATCGTCGACGGCGATGAAGACCAGCGCGGCGTTCCGGAAATCGGGGTCTTCGGGCGCACGCAGGACCGGGACCAGGCCGTCCGGACGCTCGCCCTCGGGCGGGGCGCCGTCGGGGACGAACCAGCGGACCTCGGCGGGAAGTCTTGCCGGCCAGCCGCGCCTTGGCGACAGCGGCGTCGCCGCCGCCGACCACGACGACCGCGCGGCCCTCGAGGGGGATGGAAGCCAGGAAACTGCGCATGGGGGGACCAGGAGATTTTCTAATGGCGGCGACCGACCGGGGAATGAGGCCGGCCGGCCGCCAGGGACACGGAGCAAAGGGTTTCTGGTCCTTTCCCCGGGCCCGGACAAACGATATGAACTGGATCGTCGCTTTAGAATTTCTGCTGGACGCCATGGCCGGACCCCGCCGACTGCTGCCGCTCAACGCCCTGCGCGCCTTCGAGGCCGCGGCGCGCCACCTCAGCTTCACCAAGGCCGCCGACGAACTGTCGGTGACGCCCGGCGCGATCAGCCAGCACGTGCGCCAGCTCGAGGAACATGCCGGCGGCGCCCTGTTCCGCCGCGACGGGCGTGGGCTCGAGCTCACCGAGACCGGCCGCGCCGCCCTGCCGCTGTTGCGCGAAGGGTTCGAGCGTCTGCTCGACGCTTCGGCCCTGCTGCGCGAACCGCCGCGCCGCAGGCAGCTGTCGGTGAGCGTGCCGCCTTCCTTCGCCGCCAAGTGGCTGATGCCGCGCATGGACCGTTTCCACGCCGAACAGCCCGACGTGGAGGTGTGGATCTCCGCCGACATGGCGATCGTCGACATGAGCGAAGGCGCGGTCGACGTGGCCGTGCGCTACGGCGCCGGCAAATGGTCCGGCGTAAGCGTCGAGCGTCTGCTCAGCGAAACCGTGCTGCCGGTGTGCAGCCCCGCCCTGCTGGACGGCAAGCATCCGATCCGCGCGCCGAAGGACCTGGCGCACCACGCCCTGCTGCACGACCTGTCGATGGACCGCGATCCGAGTTGCCCGGACTGGGCCATGTGGCTGCAGGCGCGCGCGGTGAACGGCGTCGATGGCCGTAGAGGTCCCGGTTTCAACCAGTCGGCCCTGGTGATCGAGGCGGCGGTGATGGGGCGCGGCGTCGGCCTGGCCAAGCGCACCCTGGCCCAGGCGGACCTGGAGGCGGGACGGCTGGTGGCCCCCTTCGCCGACGGCTCGACCGCAATCGACTTCGCGTATCACGTGGTGTTGCCCCGCAACCGGCCGGTGTCGGCCGGCGCGCATCGGTTCGTGGAGTGGCTGAAGCGCGAGGCGGTGGCGTATGAGAACAATATGGATCAGTTGTAGGGCGCAGCCGCCGCCGCACGCGAGCTAGCGCGCAACAACACCCTCCCTCGGAAGGGGAGGGTCGCCTCGCGACAGCGAGCGGGGTGGGGTAACAGGCGCAACATCGTAGACAGCGTGACGAAAACCGGACGCGCAACGCTCGTCGTTCGGCGACGCGATTGATGCAGCCGTCACGCGCCGCCGACGCTGCACTTGGGCCCCCACCCGGCGCTTCGCGCCACCCTCCCCCCTCGTGGGAGGGTTGATCATTTGACCCCTAGTTTTCTTTGCAGGTCCGACGAGCTGGTCGTGTACTGGAAGCGCAGTTTCTTGTCCGGATAGACGTAGCGGAACGCCTGTTGCGCCATCAGGGCGGTTTCGTGGAAGCCGGAGAGGATTAGTTTCAACTTGCCCGGATAGTGGTTGATGTCGCCGACGGCGAAGATGCCCGGGGTGGAGGTCTCGAATTTTTCGGTGTCCACCGGGATCAGGTTTTCATGCAGGTTCAGGCCGAACTCCGCGACGGGGCCGAGCTTCATGGTCAGGCCGAAGAAGGGCAGGAAGGCGTCGGCCGCCACCACGCGACGCTCGTTCGCCGCGTCTTCGATCACCATCGAACGCAAGGCGCCGGCTTCGCCCTGCAGTTCGACCGCCTGGCCGATCATCAGGTCGATCTCGCCGGCTTCGACCAGTTCGCGCATGCGCGCCACCGAGTGCGGCGCGGCGCGGAAGTCGTCGCGGCGGTGCAACAGCGTCACGCGCTCCGCCAGCGGATGCAGGTTCAGGGTCCAGTCGAGCGCGCTGTCGCCGCCGCCGGAGATGATCAGGCGCTTGCCGCGGAACGGCTCACGCTGGCGCACCGCATAGTGCACGCCCGCGCCGGGACCGCCGGTTTCAAACAATTCGATGTCGGGGATCGGCGGCTTCTTCGGTTGGAACGAGCCGCCGCCGGCGGCGATCACGATGACCGGCGCCTCGAGCACCGTGCCCTGGTCGGTCGTCAGACGCCACTTGCCGTCGACGGTCTTCTCCAGCGCCGTCGCCATCTCGCTGAAATGAAAAGTCGGGCCGAACGGCGCGATCTGTTCCAGCAGGCGGTCGGTCAGCGCCTGGCCCGAGATCACCGGATAGCCCGGAATGTCGTAGATCGGCTTCTCGGGGTACAGCTCAGCGCACTGGCCGCCGGGCCGGTCGAGGATGTCGACCAGGTGCGCCTTCATGTCGAGCAGGCCGAGTTCGAACACCGCGAACAGGCCCACCGGGCCGGCGCCGATGACGATCACATCGGTGGAGTGGGCGCCGCCGGCCTCGGCCGGGCGCGACAGGGTCTCGAGCGCGTCGAACACGTCTGGTCTTCCTTGAACGGAGCCGCGACTTAAGAAGGGCGCGGCCCCGCCGCAATGGAATTTATCTCCGGGCTCGGCGCAATTTCCCTAACCGGCCGCCAGGCGCAGCGGCGACGACGCGGCCCGCAAGGCGTGCTCCAGATCGGCCAACAGGTCCTCTGGATGTTCGAGCCCAACGGAGAACCGCACCAGGCCGTCGCCGATGCCGGCGCGGACGCGCGCCTCGGGCGTCATGGCGGCGTGGGTCATGGTCGGCGGATGCGCCACCAGGCTCTCCACCCCACCGAGGGATTCCGCCAGGGTGAACAGCGACACCGCCTCGAAGAAACGGCGCACCGCGTCGGTTCCGCCTTCGAGCTCCGCGCTGAGCATGGCGCCGAAGCCCGACTGTTGGCGCTTAGCCAGCGCGTGGCCCGGATGGTCGGCGAGGCCCGGATAGTGAACCTTGGCCACCGCCGGGTGTTGGGCGAGGAAGTCCGCCACCTTGGCCGCGGTCGCCTGCTGGCGTTCCACGCGCGCAAACAGAGTGCGCACGCCGCGCAGGGTCAGATAGGCGTCGAAGGGCGAGCCGGTAATGCCGGTACAGTTGGCCCACCAGGTGAGTGTCTGATGATCTTCCGCCGTCTTCGCCACCACGGCGCCGCCGACCACGTCGGAGTGGCCGTTCAGGTACTTGGTGGTCGAGTGGATCACCAAATCGGCGCCCAGCGCGATCGGCTTTTGCAGGGCGGGCGACAGGAAGGTGTTGTCCACCGCCGTCTTGGCGCCGGCCGCTCTCGCGCGCGCGCAGATGTCGGCGATGTCGACGATCCGCATCAGGGGATTGCTGGGCGTCTCCACCAGCACCAGGGCGGCGTTGTCCTTGAGCGCAGCGTCAAGTGCATCGGCGTCGCCCTGATCGACCCAGGCGAGCTCGAACGCGCCCTTGCGCGCACGCGCTTCGAGCAGACGGTGGGTGCCCCCGTAGCAGTCGTGCGGCGCGATCACGGTCTGGCCCGGCTCGACCAGGTTCAGCACCAGGTCGATCGCCGCCATGCCCGAAGACACGATGACGGCGCCTGAGCCGCCTTCGAGGTCGGCCAGGGCTTCGCCCAGCACGTCGCGGGTCGGATTGCCCGAGCGGGTGTAGTCGTAGGCGCGCTTTCCACCGAAGCCGTCGAAGCTGTAGTTCGACGACAGGAACAGGGGCGGCATCACCGCGCCGTGGGTCGGGTCCTGGTTGACGCCGGTGGATGCGGCAAGGGTCTCGTCTCGATAGGTGCGGGTCATGGTCAGGCGTCCAGGAAATTGCGGAGTAAGGGCGTCAGGCGATCCACGTCCTTGAGGAAGGCGTCGTGGCCGAAGCGGGAGTCGATCTCGGCGAAGCGGCGGAGATCCGGCAGGCGTTCGGCGAGGTCGCGCATGTCGGACACCGGCGTCAGCCGGTCGGTGAGCGAGGCGATCAGCGTCGTCGGCGTCTCCACCGCTTCGGGCGCCACGCCGTGACGGTCGATGGAGGCGGACAGCGCGGCCCAGCGCTTGGGCGTCATGGCGCCGGGATAGGCGCGGCCGCGCGAAATCAGATAGCGGCAGACGTCGCTCAGACCGTTGTCGTCCAGCGTGCGGCCGAAACGCGTCTCCAGCTCGTCGGCGCCGCGATAGGTGGTCATGGCCAGTTCGCGGGCGAGCGCGAGGCCCTCTTCCGGACGACCGGCTTCGGCGGCGAGGGCGGCGATGCGCCGCTGGATGCCGCGCCAGGCCATGCCCAGCACCGACGGCCGGTGCGCAGCAGAGATCACGCACAGACGGTTGAGGCGTTCCGGCGCCAGGGCGGCGAAGGCGAGGCCGATCATGCCGCCGTAGGACGCGCCGGCGAAGGCGTAGGCCTGGTCCTCGCCGACTGCGGTGAGCGCGTGGTCGAGCAGACGCGCCTGATCATTGGTGGTGATCGCCACCTCAGCGTCGGCCAGGGGCGCGAAGTCGAAGGCGAGCACGCGCCAGCGGTCGATGTCGATGGCTGCGCCCGGTCCCACCAGGTCCTGCCACCAGCCCGAGCCGTCCTGGGCGTAGGGAATGCGTCCGGCGGAAATGCCGCCGGCGACGATCACCAGCGGCGCGTCGACCGGGCCGTAGAGGCGGGTGCGGAACTCACGGTCCGGCAGGCGCTGGCCGTTCTCCAGGCGGAAATCCGCCGGCACGGGGACGAACCAGTCCGCGCTGTCGCGCGACGGGCGACATCGCGCCGCCGGGGCGTTGGTCTCAATAAGTTCAAGCGCTTGGCCCACGGGCCTGTCTCCAATCCATCCGCTCGCGAGCTTCTTGCGGATAGATCGGTGAAGACGGACGCAAGCGCGCCCGTACTCCACTCATCTGTCGCGGACCGAGGTCCTCGCAGGAATTGGCACCTTGCGACGGATCGCAGGTTGCCCCGGCGTCAAAGGGCCTTTCCCTCAGCCGGTCTCGATGAGTGCCTTCAAACTAGCGCCATGTTGCAGCGCGTCAAGAGCCCGGCGCTTGCGCCAAGGTCTTGTCGGGGCTCACAGTTGCGCTAAGAAGCCTAGCGATAGACCCGGGAGACCGCCCATGCGCGCCAAGCTCGCCCTCGCCGCCACCGCCGCCGTGACAATGACCCTGACCTTGGCCGCAGGCGCCGTCTTGGCCGCCCATGCCGCCGCGCCGGGCTATGTCACGGCCGCCCTGGCCAACGCGAACCGGGGCGACGACTCCGGCCTCGACGCCAATCGCAAGCCGCTCGAGGTGGTCAGCTTCACCGGCGTCAGGCCCGGCGCCAAGGTCGCCGACCTGATCCCCGGCCACGGCTACTGGAGCGTGATCTTTTCCGACATCGTGGGGCCCAAAGGTCACGTCTATGCCGTCTGGCCGAAGGAATACGAGGCCGAAGACAAGGAAGACGCCGCCGCCACCGAAGCGCTTGCGAAGAAGCTCTCAAACGTGAGCGTGCTGCACGAGACCGCGGCGGAGTTCTCAGCGCCGGAAAAACTCGACCTGGTGTTCACCGCCCAGAACTATCACGACTATCCCGACAAGTTCATGGGCAGCATCGACCCCATGGTCCTGAACCACGCCGTCTATCGCGCGCTGAAACCGGGCGGCGTCTTCATCGTCATCGACCACGCGGCCGAGGCCGGCTCGGGAATGCGCGACACCGACACCCTGCACCGTATCGACGCCGCCATCGTGAAGAAACAGGTCACCGCGGCCGGCTTCGAATTCGTCGGCGAAAGCGCCGCCCTGCACAACCCGGCCGACGACCACAAGCTGGTGGTCTTCAACAAGAAAATCCGCGGTCATACGGACCAGTTCGTGTTCAAATTCAGGAAGCCGCTGAAGGCGAAGTGAGCGGTCGCCACCGTAACTTCACCGTAAAATACGGTGGCGGAGCGTTTGGGGCGCGCCGGACCGAGTGGCCGCTACCGTATTTCACCGTAAAATACGGTGAGACAGCTTGAACCCTTTTTGGAACGAGACGACGGTCCCTGTCGCGGGCGCGTCCGGCCGGATTGTCAAAGATCACCGTCGACCTTACCGCATCGCGCGACGGGGCGCACGAGCAGGAAATGTCCGCGCGAACGAACAATCGCGGGCGGCAGGAAATCCCGCGCCCGGAGCGAAATCGGGGCAAGTTACCTTTGGACGCGCTTGCGCCCCCGCGCCGCCGCGACGATGCTGGCCCCATGGCCGAATCCGTTCGCTGCGCCTGGTCGACCTCCGAGCCGATCTATGTCGCCTACCACGACGAGGAGTGGGGGGTGCCTGAGCGCGACGGGCGGGCGCTGTGGGAAAAGCTGGTGCTGGACGGGTTTCAGGCGGGGCTGTCCTGGATCACCATCCTGAAAAAGCGCGAGGCGTTTCGCAAGGCGTTCCACGGCTTCGATCCGGAGAAGGTCGCGCGCTTTGGCGCCAAGGACCGGGCCCGGCTGATGGCCAACGCGGGTATCATCCGCTCCAACGCCAAGATCGACATGGCCATCAACGGCGCGCGCCTCTACCTCGACATACAGCAAGCCGGCGAGGACTTTTCCGACTGGATGTGGGGCTTCGTCGACGACAAGCCGATTCAGACCAACCTCGCCAAGAGCAGCCAGATTCCCGCCCAGACGCCGCTGTCGGTCGAGGTGGCGAAGTCGCTGAAGGCCAAGGGGTTCAAGTTCACCGGGCCGGTGATCGTCTATGCCTGGATGCAGGCGACGGGCCTGGTCAACGACCACCTGACCTGCTGTTTCCGCCACGCCGAGATCGCGCGCATGGGAAAGCCTGGGGGCAAGAAGAAGCGCTGATGGCCAGGCGTCCGCATCTCAAACTCGAGAAGGGCTGCGGCGACGTGGTGGTGTGCGGCGTCGACGAGGCCGGGCGCGGGCCGTGGGCGGGGCCGGTGTATGCGGCGGCGGTGATCCTGCCGGCAAAGCGCGCGCCGCGCGGCATCGACGACTCCAAGAAACTGAACGCCGCCGCGCGCGAGGCGCTGGAGATCGAGATCAAGGCGCGCGCCGTCGCCTGGGCGGTGGCCTTCGCCAGCGTGGACGAGATCGCCGAACTGAACATCCTGCATGCCTCAGGCCTCGCCATGCGCCGCGCGGTGGAACAGCTGGACCCGGCGCCGGCCATGGCGCTGATCGACGGCAACTATGCCTTTCCCATGCCGTGCGCAGTGAAGTCGGTGATCGGCGGCGATGCGCTCAGCCTGTCGATCGCGGCGGCCTCGATCCTGGCCAAGACGGCGCGGGACCGGCTGATGGTGGAGATGGACGCCCTCCACCCCGGCTACGGCTTCGCCTCGCACAAGGGCTACGGCGCCCCGGTCCACTGGGCGGCGCTGAAGCGGCTGGGCCCCTGCCCCATCCACCGCATGGGCTGGAGCCCGGTGAAGCTGGCGCTCCAGGGCGCGCTGACCCTGGATTTTCCCGAGGAAGCCGACGCCGCCTGACCCGGACGTTGGGCCTAAATTACGCGCAAAGGTGGAACCGTAGCCGTAGCCGGGTGTTTTCCTGCCAGGCGATCACTCCCCTGAAAGGAAAACCTATGCGTCGAATTATGATGGCGTGTCTCGCGCTGGGCGCCTTGGCGCTCCCCTCCGTGAGCACCGCGGCAGATGCCCGCGTGAAGGTCGGCACCCTGTCCTGTAACGAGGCGAGCGGCTGGGGCTTCATCGTGGGTTCCCACGAGATCCACTGCACCTTCGATAACGGCCATCGGGTCGAGTACTACAGCGGCCATATCTCCAAGTTCGGCGCCGTGGCGGGCTATCAGAAGTCCGGCGTGCTGATCTGGGCGGTGCTGGCCCCGACCGATCACGTCAATCCGGGCGCGCTCAAGGGCCACTACGGCGGTCTCACCGCCAGCGCCTCGGTCGGCGTGGGCGGCGGCGCAAACGCGCTCCTCGGCGGCAACAACCGCACCATCGTGCTGCAGCCGATCAGCGTGGAAGGCCTCTCGGGCGTCAACCTGGCCGCCGGCGTCGGCGAGGTCACGCTCCACCAGCGTCCCCGCTAAGCCCAATCGTTAACGTCTAGTACGGCGCGGCCGTCCCTTATCGGGCGGCCGCGTCTTGGCGTTTGGAGGGAAACTTAACCTCGTTTTCACCAAGCCGGGTCACGGATGAGGGTTCTCCGGGGCCGGGCCATGATCGAGACGGATATCCTCCATACGGGCGACTGCATCGAGGTGCTGAAGACCCTGCCCGACCGTTCGGTCGACCTGGTCTTCGCCGACCCGCCCTACAATCTCCAGCTCGGCGGCGACCTGCTGCGGCCCGACAATTCCAAGGTCGATGCGGTCGATGACGACTGGGACCGGTTCGAGTCCTTCGCGACCTACGACGCCTTCTGCAAGGCCTGGCTGACCGAGTGTCGCCGGGTGCTGAAGGACGACGGCACGCTCTGGGTCATCGGCAGCTATCACAACATCTTCCGTCTCGGCACGACGATCCAGGACCTGGGCTTCTGGGTGCTGAACGACGTGATCTGGCGCAAGACCAACCCGATGCCGAACTTCAAGGGCACGCGCTTCACCAACGCGCACGAGACCCTGATCTGGGCGGCCAAGGGCCGCGGCCAGAAGCGCTACACCTTCAACTACGATGCGCTGAAGGCCTTCAACGAAGATGTCCAGATGCGTTCCGACTGGACGCTGTCGCTGTGCACCGGCGATGAGCGGCTGAAGGACGAGAACGGCCAGAAGCTGCACCCGACGCAGAAGCCCGAGGGCCTGTTGCACCGCGTGCTGTTGTCGGCGTCGAAGCCCGGCGACATCGTGCTCGACCCCTTCTTCGGCGCGGGGACGACCGGTGCGGCGGCGAAGCGTCTGGGGCGCCGCTGGATCGGCATCGAACGCGACGAGACCTATGCGGTCGCCGCCCTGGCGCGCATCGCCAAGGTCACCACCGCCTCGCCGGAAGACCTCGCGGTCATGGGCTCGAAAAAGTCAGAACCGAAGATCCCCTTCGGCGCCGTGGTCGAAGCCGGCCTGCTGCGTCCGGGCGACCGGCTCTACAGCCCCAAGGGCGAGCACGAGGCGCGGGTGCGGGCCGACGGCTCCCTGGTGTTCGGCGAGTGGTCGGGCTCGATCCACAAGGTGGGCGCCCTGGCCCAGCAGGCCCCGGCCTGCAACGGCTGGACCTTCTGGCACGTGAAAACCGACCGCGGCCTAACCCCGATCGACAGCTTCCGCGCCAAGATGCGCGCGGAGATGAACTAAGCCGTCTGCAGCATACCGCCTTGAGATCGCCGCAAGCTGACGGCAAAAGCGTGGCCGTGATGCTCCGCGCCGCCCTCATCCTCGTTCTTCTCGCGAGCCCGCTGGCCGCCCGGGCCTCGGCGCCGGGCGACAGCGCGTCCGACATGCTGTTGTCGCCGTCGGAAGTGCGGGTGCAGACCCACAAGGCGCAAGCCGGCGACAAGGACGCGGCCGAGCGTCTGTACATCCACTACGACGCCTCGAACGCCCCGAAACTGGCGCTGAAGTGGCGGCTGACTGCGGCCAAACTCGGCGACTGCGCCGCCGCTGAAATGGTGCTCGACGACAAGAGCAAGGCCGTCGCCCCGGAAGCGCGCCAACTCGCCCGCGCGCAGTTTGTGCAGTGGGCGTGCAAGCCGGGCGCCTCGACGAAATCGCCACCGTGCCGGTGATGTACTGAGGGCCTGCTCATCGTGCTCGCTGAACGCGTCGCGACGGGGAACACGGAGAAAGAGGAGGAAGAGGAGAAGCGGGAGCTGTCGCGTATCTGCGCCAAGAACCCGCGCCGAAGGCGCATTCAATGAAGGATGGCCCGCTGCGCGGCGATTGAGTCCAACCGCTCGCGCTTCTCCTCTTCCTCCTCTTTCTCCATGTTTCCATAGCGCCGAGTTACCCGCCAAGCGCGTCAGCAAACCCATAACCCACCCAAGTCAGCGCGATCCCAGCACGAACCGATTGCCGTCCGGGTCCTTGAAGATCGCGAACGTGCCCCAGGGCTGCTTCTTCGGCGCGTCTTCAAACTCGACGCCGCGCTCGGAGAGCTGACGGTAGGTCGCTTCCACGTCGTCGCAGGCGAACGAGCCGTTGTGGAACTGGCCGATGCGGTCCTCGTGACCCTCGGGGGTGAACAGCACCAGGCCGGTGGTCGAATTGCCGATGGCGAGCTCGATCCAGCGCTGGGGCCCCATGGGGCTGTCGGTGGTGATGCGGAAGCCCATCTTCTCGGTCCAGAAGGCCAGCGCCTTGTCCTGGTCGCGGGTGGGGATTCCGACGAACTTGATGTGGGTGATCATGGCGGCTCAGGCCCTCCGTTTGCGGAGGCCAGAATTGCCGGATCGGGCGCGGGGGCGACAAGCCGTGCAATGTTTGCTATAGTAGCAGACACCATGCAAACCCTGCCGCTCGACCGCTATATCCTCGATGTCCTGATGCGCGACCTGGTCGGCCACGACCGGTCGACCTCGGCCTTCGTGGTCTATCTCTGGCTTTGGAGCCGCAGCCGGGGCCTGGGCCGCGCGACCGTGGGCGCCAGCCTGCAGACCATCGCCTCGGAGACCGGCCTGTCTAAATCCTCGGTGCAGAACGCGGTGCGGCGGCTGACCTGGCGGCGCCTGATCGAATCCCGCCGGGAAGGTCCGACCACCGCGCCGATCTACGAGGTGCGTGAACCGTGGCGGCGACCCGCCGAGGCCGAGGCGCTGGGCTTCACCGGATAGCCGCTCGCCACCACACGGCTTTCGTGGTCAAGATTGGCGTGGTCAAGATTGGCGCGCGTTCAGGGAGAGCCGGCATGTCGAAACCGATCAGCGAGGAAGCGCGCGAGGATCTGCGCGCTCGCGGCTATTCACGCCGGCAACTGGCCGGCATCGCCGCGGTGTTCGGCGTGGGCGCGATCGCGGCGACGGCGGGACGTCCGAGCTGGGCCGCCGTCGAAATGCCGGCGCCGACGCCGGGCGCCAGGGTGCGCATCGACAAGAACGAATGCTGGCTCGGACCCATGGCGGTCGGCCAGGCGGCGGCCGTCGCCATGGTCGCGCACGGCAACCGCTACTTCCCGCACGACGAACGCTCCGACCTGCTGCGCACCGTGTCGGACGTGGTGGGCGTGCCGTCCGATCACGTGTCGCCGTGGCCTGGATCCAGCGATCCCCTGTGCCGCTCGGTGGTGACCTTCTGTTCGCCCAAGCGCGGCCTGGTCACCGCCGATCCGGTGTTCGAACTCGCCGGCGCCACGGCCGAGTGGCTCGGCGCAACCGTGAAGCGCGTGCCGCTGACGCCGGACTATCGCCACGATGTGAAGGCGATGCTGGCGGCCGATCCGAACGCGGGCGCCTATTACATCTGTTCGCCGAACAACCCGACCGGGACGCTGACGCCGCTCGAGGACATCGAGTGGCTGGTGGCGAACAAACCCGACGGCGCCATGGTGATCGTGGACGAGGCCTATATCCACTTCGCCGACGTCCCCTCCGCCAGTCCTCTGGTGACCGCCGGCAAGGACGTCATCGTGCTGCGCACCTTCTCCAAGGTATTCGGCATGGCCGGACTGCGCATGGGCTATATGATGACGCGGCCCGAGGTGATCCAGAAGATGCAGCGCTACGACGGCGGAATGACCTCAGGCGCCCTCTGCACGACCACGCTGGCGTGCGCCACCGCGAGCCTGACCGCCAAGGACGAGATCGCCGCGCGCAAACGTCAGCTGAGCGACACCCGCGCCATGACGGTCGAGCACGTGCGCAAACGCGGCCTGAGCGTCGTGCCCAGCGAAGCCAACATGATCATGATCGACTGGAAGACCAAGTCCGCCGCCGAGATGCAGAAGGCCTTCCGCGCCCAGGGCGTCGAGATCGGCCGCGTGTTCCCGGCATGGCCGACGCACTCGCGGGTGAGCATCGGCTCGATGGAGGACATGACGGTGTTCTGCGCGACGCTGGATAAGATTTGGGTCTGAAGGGCGCCATCGCCCACGAAAGAAGCCACTAAGGTCACCTTACTCACTTCCGTCACCCTCGGGCTTGTCCCGAGGGCCCATCGATCCGCAAGCTGCGAAGGGCTGTGCAAACCCACCGCCATAGCGGCCGGAGGACGCGCCACTGACCCTGACTATGGGCCCTCGGGACAAGCCCGAGGGTGACGGAACTTAAGGATAGTAATTCGCGGAGATGAGCGGGCGGCGCTCACAGCGCCGCCTTCGCGGCCTTCAAAAACACGCTCGGCAGGGCCTGCAGGTCTTCGCGCGGCGACCAGATCGCGCCTTCGACCTTGTGTGACGTCCGCGCGCGCCGCACCGCGAGCGTCAGCGCAAAGTGCGTGAACACGTGTTCGATACTGCCCGCGTCATGCCAGTCCGCGCGGACCGGCGCGGCGTCGATCGCCTCGGCGTCGGACCACGGCTTTGCGCGCCAGTCGCTGGTGGGGAGCGCCAGCATGCCGCCGAGCAGGCCGCGCGGGGGGCGGCGCACCAGGGCGACCTCGCCGTTGCGTTCGAGCACATAGGCTATGCCGTAGCGGCGCGGCTTGGCCTTGCGGGCGTCGCGACGCGGCCAGGCGTCCGGCGTTCCCGATGCATGCGCGGCGCACGCCTGCGCCAGCGGGCAACGGTCGCACAGCGGCGCCTTCGGCCGGCAGGTCACGGCGCCCAGGTCCATCATCGCCTGGGCCCAGTCGCCGGGCCGCTGGTCGGACGCGAGTGTTGCCGCAAGTCGTTTCAGTTCGGGTTTCACGCCCGGCAGCGGCGCGTCGACCGCGAACAGTCGCGCGACCACGCGCTCGACGTTGCCGTCGACGACGTTGGCGGGACGGTCGAAGGCAATGGCGGCCACCGCCGCGGCGGTATAGGCGCCGACGCCCGGCAACGCGCGCAGGCCGTCCTCGCTGTCGGGGAAACGGCCGGCGTGATCGTTCGCCACCGCGCGGGCGCAGGCGATCAGGTTGCGCGCGCGGGCGTAGTAGCCGAGCCCGGCCCAGGCGCCCATCACCTCGCCCTCGTCGGCCGCGGCGAGCGCCTCCACCGTCGGCCAACGGCGGGTGAAGCTGAGGAAGTACGGGATCGCGTGCGGCACTGTGGTCTGCTGCAGCATCACCTCGGACAGCCACACCCGGTAGGGATCGGCGCGGACGCCCTTCGCGTGCGCCGCAGGCCCCACGCGCCAGGGCAGGTCGCGCGCGTTCGCGTCGTACCAGGCCAGCAGTTTGCGGCGGAGGGCGGCGGGAACGGCCATCCTCGGTTCCTATCCCGGACGGTCACGCTGCGTAAGGTCGATGAACCGCCGATGACCTTCGCCCGCCCCGCGGCGTTCAGGCGCGGTCCGCCATAAGGCGCCTGTCGTTTGTCGAACGACGTCCTCTTGGGAGACAGGACCATGATCAAGCTGATCTCGATTCTCGCCGCCGCCGCCTGCGTCGCGGCCCTCGCCGGCGCCATCAAAAACGCCGAAGCCGCGCCCGCCTCGGGCAAGACCGCGCCCCAGGTCCACAAGCTGCCGCCGGACCCGTGCCGCGCGTCCTGCAAACAGAGCCGGACCATCGTCATCCGCGGCCGCCCGGGCGCGCACTTTCTGAACCCCCAGCCCCTGCCTCCGGGCTGACCATCCACAGGAATCTCGTCCGGGATTCCGACCTGGCCCTGGGGCTGCGACCGATGCGGTCCTCGCTCCGGGGGCGGGGGCGCGGTAGAAGGGTGAATGCCCCGCCGCAGCCTTCCGTCTCCCGAGGAGACCCGCCGCATCCTCGCGCAGAAACGGACGCGCCCCCAGCGCCGGCCGCCGCCGCCGGCGGGCCGCCTGCTCAGCCCCCTGATCAAGGCGCTGGACGACCGGTTCGGCAAAGGCCCCGGCGTGCTGGAGGCCCGCTGGCGCGAGATCGTGGGCGACCTGCTGGCCGACCGCACCGAACCGGCCAAGCTCAGCAAGGGCCGGGCGGGCCAGCCCGGGACGTTGGAAATCCGGGTCCAGGGCCCGGCCGCGGCCCTGATCCAGCATCAGTCCGGCGACATTCTGGCGCGAGTGAACCTGTTCCTGGGTGAGGGCGCTGTCGGCAAGTTGCGGATCGTTCAGGGGCCGGTGAAGCCCCGCCCCGCCCGGTCTCAGGCGTCCGCGCCGCGGGCCCGCAAGCGCCCCCAGCCCCTGGATGCGGCGGCGGAAGAGGCCCTGGCCGCCTCGGTCTCCGAGATCCGCGACGAGGGCCTGAAAGACCAACTGTTGCGCCTGGGCCGCAACCTGCAGCGCCCGTAAAAGGGGCGAAGTCCATTGACAAAACTCGGCCCGCTTTGTTCACGAAAACACCGCCCGCGCGATGCCTCCGGGCTTGGGACTCAGGTCCGGGAATCGCGCTTAACTCACCTGTCGCACCGGAAGCCCCTGGAAGGGCGTCCCGGCGACGCCCCAGGAGACGCTACTCAGATGCGCATCATCGCCCGCACCGCGGTTTTCGCCGCCGCCGCCCTGGCGCTCGTCGCCTGTAACGACAAGAAGGCCGCGGCCAACTTCGACCAGGACATGACCATGGGCCCGGCCAAGGCGCCGGTGACCGTGATCGAATACGCCTCGGTCACCTGCCCGCACTGCGCCGCCTTCAACGCCGACGTGTTCCCGGCGTTCAAGGCCAAGTACATCGACACCGGCAAGATCCACTATGTGTTCCGCGAGACGCCGATCCACGGGGCCATCGACGTGACCGGCTTCCTGCTGGCGCGCTGCGCCGGGCCGGACAAGTATTTCAAGGTCGTCGACGCGATCATGCGCGACCAGCAGCACGTGTTCGCCTCGACCCGCGAAGCCTATCTGGCCATCGGGGAATCCGCCGGCCTGAACGAAAAGCAGTTCGACGCCTGCGAGAACGACGACATCGCCACCAAGAAATTCCTCGATCGCAGCAAGGCCGAAGAAGCGGAATACAACGTCGAGTCGACGCCCACCTTCGTCATCAACGGCAAGACCCTGCCGCCGGGCGACACCACGCTGGACGCCCTGTCGGCCGAGATCGATCCCCTGCTCGCGAAGAAGTAAGTCATGACCCGTTCGCGTTCTCTGTTCGCCGCCGTTGCTGCGATCGCCGCCCTGGCTTCGGGCGCGGTCGCGGCGGCGCCGGCCGCCCCCAAGCCCGCCGCCGCGGCGCCGGCTTTCGCCGACTATGTGATCGGCGATCCGCACGCCAAGGTGACGGTGATCGAATACGGTTCGGTGAGCTGTCCGCACTGCGCCCACTTCGCCGCCGACGTCTTCCCCGCGTTCAAGACCAAGTGGGTCGACACCGGCAAGGTGCGCTATGTGTTCCGCGAGACGCCGATCCACGGCGACATCGACGTCGCCGCCTTCATGGTCGCCCATTGCGCCGGGGCGCAGAACTACTGGGCCGCCGTCGACAGCCTGTTCAAGGGCCAGGACGCGCTGTTCAAGAGCCATGACGTGAAGGCCTGGCTGCTCGCCACCGGCGCCCAGTTCGGCATGGACGAAACCAAGGTGCAGGCCTGCGTCGAGGACCAGGGCGTGGGCGAGGCCTTGACCAAGCACATGCAGGCGGAAAACGCCGAGTACAAGATCAACCAGACGCCCACGCTCGTGGTCAACGGCGAGAAGATGAAGGGCGACCCGACCCTGGCCAACCTCGACGCCGCGATCGTGGCGGCCGAATCGCCCCACAAGCCCGCCCCCGCGCACAAGAAGAAATAGAACCCAGTGAATTTCCAGCGCCTACGTCTTACGGGCTTCAAGTCCTTCGTCGAACCCAACGAGTTCAAGATCGAACCCGGCCTGACCGGCGTGGTCGGACCGAACGGCTGCGGCAAGTCGAACATCCTCGAAGCCCTGCGCTGGGTGATGGGCGCGAACTCGGCCAAGGCCATGCGCGGCACCGGCATGGACGACGTGATCTTCTCGGGCGCGTCGAACCGGCCGCCGCGCAACCACGCCGAAGTCTCGCTGACCATTGACAATTCCGACCGCAAGGCGCCGGCGCCTTTCACCGACGCGCCGGTGCTGGAGGTGACGCGCCGCATCGATCGCGGCGAGGGCTCGACCTATCGGGTGAACGGCAAGGAGGTGCGCGCGCGCGACGTGCAGCTCTTGTTCGCCGACGCCTCGACCGGCGCCAATTCGCCGGCGCTGGTGCGCCAGGGGCAAATCTCCGAGCTGATCGCGGCCAAGCCGCAGAACCGGCGACGGATCCTGGAAGAAGCCGGCGGCGTGGCCGGCCTGCACGGCCGCCGTCACGAGGCCGAGCTGCGCCTGCGCGGCGCCGAGACCAACCTCGCGCGGCTTGACGACGTCGCCCGCGAGCTGGAAACCAACTACAATCGCCTGCGCCGCGAGGCGCGCCAGGCGGAACGCTACAAGAAGATCTCCGGCGAGATTCGTGCCCTGCAGGGCGCGGTGCTCTACGGCCGCTGGCTCGACGCCAGGGCCGGGCTCGAACGCGCGCGCGAAGAACTGGCGGAGACCAACGTCGCAGTGGAAGCCACCGCTTCGGCCGCCGCTCAGGCGCAGACCGAGGCGATCAACGCCGCCGAAGCGTTGAAGCCGCTGCGCGAAGAAGACGCGGTCGCCGGCGCCGTGCTTCACCGCCTCACCCTCGAACGCGACCGACTCGAGATGGAAGAGCGTCAGGCCCGCGCTGAGGTCGAACGTCTCGAAGCCGAACTGCTGCGCATCGACACCGACACCGAACGCGAAACGCGCATGGTCGAGGACGCCGGCGCCCAGCTCGCGCGGCTGTCGGGCGAAGTCGCCGCCCTGGAAGCGGAGATCGCCGCCGCCCCCGAGCGCGGTCCCGAACTCGAAGCCGCCTTCGCCGCCGCCGAAGCCATCCGCGCCGACGCCCAGGCCGAGGTCGAGCGCATCGCCGGCGCCATGGCCGCCGACCGCGCCCGCGCGGAAGCCGCCTCGGCGCGCCGTCGCGAGGCGGAGTCGCGTCTGGCGCGCGCGCAACAGGCGCTCGAGCAAACCCGCACCGAACGCGCGGCGCTGGAGCCGCTGGAAGACCCGCAGATCGAGGCTGCCCGCGCGGCCCTGACCCAGGCGGTGGAGACGCTGCAGACGGCGCGCGCTGCGCTTGAGGCCGCGGACGCCAAGCGCGCCTCGGCGCAACATTCCGAAGCCGCCGCGCGCCAGAGCGTGCGCCAGCAGGAAGACCGGCTCGGCCGCCTGGAGACCGAAGCGCGCGGCCTTGCGCAACTGCTCACCGCGTCCAAGCGCGAATTCCCGCCGGCGCTCGATTCCGTGCGTGCGGACAAGGGTTACGAAGTCGCGCTCGCCGCCGCCTTCGGCGACGACCTCGACGCCGCACTCGACGCCGAGGCGCCGGCCTATTGGGGCGGGGCGGATGCGACGCCGCCGTCGTGGCCCGCGGGCGTCGAACCGCTCGCCGGACACATCGAAGCGCCCGCGGCGCTGGCCGCGCGTCTGGCGTTCATCGGCGTCGCTTCGCAAGCCGACGGGGCGCGACTGGCGCCCGGCCTGCCCACCGGCGCGCGTCTCGTCTCCAGGGAAGGCGATCTGTGGCGCTGGGACGGTTTCGTCGCGCGCGCCGAGGCGCCCAAACCCGCCGCGATCCGGCTGGCCCAGCACACCCGCCTCGCCGAACTCGAAGCCGAAGTCGACAAGCTGAAGCCTTCGCTGGAGGCCGCGCAACAGACGCACAAGGCCGCCATCGCCGCGGTCTCCGTCGCCGAGAGCGAACTCGCCCCCGCCCGCCGCGCGCCGCCGGAAGCCGAACGCGCCGTCGCCGGCGCCCGCGACCTGGCCGAGCGGCTCGCCCGCGAACAGACCCGCCGCGAAGCCCGCGCCCAGACGCTGGACGAAACCGCCGCGCGGCTCGAAGCCGATGCCGGCGAAGCCCAGGGCATTCTCGACCGGGAAGACGCCGGGGAGAACACCGGCGGCAGCGACGAACTGCAGGTCGAACTCGACGCCGCCCGCGTGCGCGCCGAAGCCGCCCGCAGCGACGCCGCGCAGGCGCGCCTGGAGCGCGACGCCGAAGCCCGCGAACGCGTCGGCCGCGAACAGCGACTTGCGGCCTACAAGCGCGATCATGGGGACTGGAAGCGCCGCGCCAAGGTCGCCGCCGATCAGGTCGACGTCCTGGTCAGCGATCGCGAACGCACCTCCGGCGCCCTGGAACGCGCGCGTTCGGCGCCGGAGGACATCCGCGCGCGCCGCGAACAGCTGCTCGACGGCTTCAACCAGGCCGAAGCGCGTCGCAAAGGGTCGGCGGACGCCCTGGCCGAAGGCGAAGCGCTGGCCTCGGAGTCCGACAAGGCGGCGCGCGCCGCCGACCATGCCGCGAGCCACGCCCGCGAACAGCGCGCCGGCGCGGTCGCCCGCGACGAGGCTGCGGAGCAGCGCCTGGGCGAAACCGACGCCCAGGTCCGCGAAACCGCGCACATGTCGCCCGAGGAGCTCGGCCAGAGGCTGAAGGACGAAGCGATCGCCCAGCCGAAGGACGCGGCCGGCGCGGAGTCCCTGCTCTACGGTCTCGAGCGCGAGCGCGAGACCCTGGGTGCGGTGAACCTGCTGGCCGAGGACGAGGCCAAGGAGTTGAACGAGCGTCTGCAGTCGATGAAGGCCGAACGTCTCGACCTGACCAACGCCATCAAGAAGCTGCGCGACGGCATCGACGAGTTGAACAGCGAGGGCCGCGAACGCCTGCTGGCCGCCTTCGACGTGATCAACGAGCACTTCAAAGCGCTGTTCCAGGCCCTGTTCGACGGCGGCCAGGCGGAGCTGCGCCTGATCGAATCCGACGACCCGCTGGAAGCCGGCCTCGAGGTTTTCGCCTGCCCGCCCGGCAAGCGCCTGGCCACCATGAGCCTGATGTCCGGCGGCGAACAGGCGCTGACCGCCTCAGCGCTGATCTTCGGCGTGTTCCTGGCCAATCCGGCGCCTGTCTGCGTGCTGGACGAAGTGGACGCGCCGCTGGACGACGCCAACGTCGACCGCTTCTGCCGCATGCTCGACGAAATGCGCCGCCGCACCGACACGCGCTTCGTGGTGATCACCCACAATCCGGTGACCATGTCCCGCGTCGATCGTCTGTACGGTGTCACCATGCCCGAACGCGGCATCTCGCAGCTCGTCTCGGTGGACCTGACCCAGGCGGAAATGTTGGCGGCGCAGTAGGCGCGACTCGCGAGCCCGGCCCGCCGGCGCGGCGGGGTCTTCGGGCGGTCCAGGCGGAAGCGTCGCTTTCCGAGGCCGCGGCGGCGGGTTGCAAGCCAATAAAATCAATGGGTTAATGCCAAATCACAGTGTCTTGACGCACTGCACCACGGCCTATAGGTTCCGCGCCGACCTGAACGGGCCGCGACGGCAACGCCGCGGCCGCTTTCTTAGGCGCTCATGTCCCGGCGGGATGATCGAAACGACGAGGCGCTGAAACGTCTCGACAAGGGGCTCGACGCGTTCGAGGCCAGTCGAGCGAAACCCTCGTCGACCGATATGTCGGGACAGGCCGGAGCCTTTCGCTTCCTGGGGGAAGTGATCGGCGGGGTTCTGGGCGGTTTGGGCCTGGGCTGGTTGTTCGACCGGTTCGCCCACACCAGTCCGTGGGGCCTGATCGGCGGCACGCTGATCGGCTTGGTGCTTTCCGTGATTCTCGTCGTGCACGGGGCCTCACGAATGGCGGATGATGCGTCGAAACGGTCAGGGCCCCTGCCCTCCGTTCCCGACGATGATGATGACGACTAGGGCGTTGGGATAAGAGCATGCCGGCCATCCAACCGATGGAACAGTTCCTGGTGCACAAGCTGATCTCGATTCAGCCTGTGCATATCGGCAATTTTGCGCTCGATCTGTCGATCACCAACTCGACGATGATGATGTTCGTCGCCGCAGCGACGGTGTGCCTGATCCTGGGCCTGTCGTCGCGCGGCGCGGTGGTGCCCGGACGCATGCAGGCCGTGGGCGAGATATTCTACGACATGGTCGACGGCGTCCTGGTCGGCCCGATCATCGGCGACAAGGGCCGGCCCTACCTGCCCTTCATCTTCGCCATCTTCATGATGATCCTGGCGATGAACCTGCTGGGCGTGATCCTCGCCTTCGGCAACGTCGGCGGCATGCGCTGGACGTTCACGCCGACGACCCAGCTCGCGGTGACCGCGACGCTGGCGGTGCTCACCTTCCTCAGCGTCATCGTCATCGGCTTCATGAAGAACGGGCTGCGCTTCTTTAAGCTGTTCTGGCCCTCGGGAATGCCGTTCGTGATGGCGCTGTTCGTGATGCCGTTCGAGATCATCTCGTTCATGATCCGCCCGCTGACCCTGGCCATGCGACTGTTCGGCAACATGCTGGGCGGCCACGTCGTCATGTACATCTTCGGCAGCTTCGTGGTGATGCTGGGCCTGATCGGGGCCACCGGCGGCATCGCGACGCTCGGCTATCTCGGTTCGGGACTGAGCTTCGCCATGGTGATCGCACTCACCGGGCTCGAGCTGGTTGTCGCCGGCCTGCAGGCCTTCGTCTTCGCCGCCCTGGCCACCGTCTATCTCAGCGAGGTCGTGAACCTCGGCCATGGGCATTGATCTTCCACCAACCCGACTGACTCTCTGAAGAGGAACGAACTATGGATCCCGTTGCAGCGAAATATATCGGCGCCGGTCTGGCGGCCATGGGCATGATCGGCGCGGGCGCCGGCCTGGGCGCCCTGTTCGGCGGCTACCTGCAAGCCGCCATTCGCAATCCGGCCGCGGCCGGCCAGGAGCGCGTGTGGCTGTTCCTGGGCATGGCGCTGACCGAATTGATGGGCATCTTCGCCCTCGTGGTCGCCCTGCTCCTGCGCTACGCCTGATCAAGACCAAGGCTGAAGCCTGATGGCGTCCCCCGTCCCCGAAAGCGGCTTGCCGCAGTTCGACGTGCAATGGTGGCCCGGCCAGATTTTCTGGACCCTGGTCACCTTCACGGTGCTGTTCTTCCTGATGCGCTGGATCTTCGTCCCGCGCATCGGCGGCGGCATGGCGCGCCGCGAGGACAAGATCGCCGGCGACATCGGGCTGGCGCGTAAGCTGAAGGACGAGGCGGAGGCGCAGGCCGCCGCCGCCGAAGCGGAACGGGCCGAGGCGCACGCCAAGGCGCGCGCCATCGGCGCCGAGGCCAAGTCCCGCGCGGACGGCGAGATCGCGGCCAAACGTGCGGCGGAAGACGCCAAGCTGGCCGAGACCCTCGCCATCGCCGAGCTCGCCATCCGCACCGCCAAGGAACAGTCCATGAGCAATGTGCGCACGATCGCATCGGACGCGGCGCGTCAGATCGTCGACAAGCTCACCGGCGCGCAAGCGAGCGATGCGGAAGTCGACGCGGCGCTGGCAGGCAGGCGATGACATGGGCAAGCTGATGGAACTCTTCCAGGACGCGGAATTCTGGGTCGGCGCCGCCTTTGTGCTGTTCATCGGCGTGCTGGTCTGGGTCGGCGTGCCCAAGGCGATCGCGGGCATGCTGGACGGCCGCGCCCAGAAGGTGCGCGACCAGCTGGCCGAGGCCGAGCGCCTGCGCATGGAGGCCGAACACCTGCTCGCCTCCATCACCAAGGAGCGCGAGGCGGCCGAAAAGACCGCCAAGGACATCATCGCCAACGCCAGGGATCAGGCGAAACGCCTGAAGGCCCAGGCGACGGTGCAGCTGGAAGAGCAGATCAAGCGCCGCGCCGAAATGGCCGAACGCAAGATCGCCCAGGCGGAGGCGCAAGCCGCCGCCGAGGTGAAGGCGGCCGCGGCCGACCTCGCTGCGGAACTGGCGGAAACTGTGCTGGCCACGCGCCTGGCCACCCAGGGCGTCGACCCGCTGATCGAACGCTCGATCAAGGAAATCCCAGCGAAGCTGAGCTGAGGTTTCCCCCCACTCCCGTCACCCTCGGGCTTGTCCCGAGGGCCCATGGCTAGTGTCGAGATGCAGTGCGCGGGCGGTTCGCGCCAGCATGCATGCAGCCCTAAGCGCTTGATGAACGATGGGCCCTCGGGACAAGCCCGAGGGTGACGGGAAGTGTGTTAAGCCAAGCGCTGCTTCAACCAGTGGCGCGCGGACACGAGCACGTGCAGCCGTCCCGCGAAGAAGAACCGTTCGCTGCGCAGGCTGGCGTGCCACATGACTCGCAGCACTTCGGGCTTGCGCCGCATGAGGCGCCTGAGCGGGAACACCCAGTTCGGATGGCGCCGCTGCAGGCGGACGAACTTGCGCTTGGCCGTAAACGAGCTGCGCAGCACCACCGCCAGACCCACGACCACCACCGGCAAGCCGAGGTGCCCCGGCAGCAGCGACCCCACCGCGCCGACCGCCAGCAGTGCAATGCCGAAGCTCATCATTGCCCAGCGCCGCACCCAGCGCATCGCCGCGTGCGGGGCGTGCATGTGGGCGTGCGGATGATGCAGGACAACGGACATCGGCGTGGCTGGCTCAGGGAGGTGGAGGGTCAGTAACGCCTGACCCACGATCGGGCTGCGCATATGGGTCGCGATCCCGACGGGAATAAGAACACGGACGTCCTTTACGCCCGGTTCATGCGGGATTCCGCCGACTGTTGCTGCAATGCAGCATGGGCGTCAGCCGGCCGGCTTCGGAGAACGCCGTTCCGTGATAAACTGACCCCGAGCTTACGCGGGAGAACGGCCATGCCTATCGATCGTCGCGGTCTCATGCTCACCGGCGCGGCCGGCCTGCTGGTCGGGCTTCCGCAGTGGGCGACCGCCCAGACGCTGACCTCGCAGAACACGGTAACCTGGTTCGGAAAGAGCCTGAGCGAGCACAACGGGCTGGTCGGCAAGTGGGCGCCCAAGGGTTTCCGCTCGATCACCTCGGCGATCTACGACAATCCGTCGGCGCCCCTGTTCGCGGCGGCCATGACGCTCAGGCCTCAGATCGTCACCGCCGAGGAGTATCCGGCTGTCTCCAAGTCGTCGCTGCAAGGAACCATCACGACCGAGGGCAACAAGGGCCTTGGCCTCTATGTGCTGAGCGCCACAGGACCAGACGGGTCGCAGGTCTATGACGCGATCTTCACGCCCATGTCGCCGCTGCCGCATGTACAGCTCGACCTGTCCGCGTCCGAGTTCGACAGCCACAACAACACCCACCAGGCGGCCGGGCGACTGCTGATCGCCTTCGACGTGTTCGGCGACGCCGGCAATCCGCGGTACTGCGCCGTTTGGGGCGCGAACCCGTCGCGCTACTCATGGGCGTGCACCAGCGGCATCGACAACACCGGCATGGACAAGCAGCGTTTCGCCGCCCAGACCGCGGCCGGGTGCCGGCCGCTGGCGATCGCACAACTGGGTCCGGAGCAGAGCATCGCCGCCTACACCGACGCGGGCATCGGCGACTACACCTACCACCTCGACATGGACAATCCGACGTTCCAGTCGATCTACAACTCGGAGACCGCGGCAGGGCGTCAGCCGGTGCGCATCGCCGGCGGCGGCTCGGGGTCGAACGCGCGTCTCGCGGCCATTTTCGCCACGCACGAGGCGTTCGATCCGATCGTCACGCCGGTCCGCTCCAACGGCCCGCTGAAGGACGCCAACATCGACAACGCTGTCGCCGCCTTCATGACGGAGATGAACTTCAAGGGCATGAGTCTGGCCGTCTGTAACGGAACCAAGCTGGTCTATGCGCGCGGCTATACCAACGCGGAGTCCTGGTATCCGGACGTGACGCCGACGACGTCCTTCCGGCAGGCGTCGATCTCCAAGTTCTTCACCGCCGGCGCCTGGCAGCGCGTAATCCAGAACGAAGCGGCGGACAGCTCGATCCCGGCCAATAAGAAGATGACCCTGCAGACCAAGGTGCAGGACATCCTGAATCTGACGCCGCCGCCCGGGCTTACGCTCCAGGCGGATTACAAGAAGATCACGCTGCAGAACCTGATGGAGAGCGTCTCCGGTCTCAACCAGAACCTCATCTACTCGGGACCGCAGGCCGCCGCCGCGTTCGGGCACACGACGCCCGGGACGATGCACGATCTCATATCCTATATCGCAACCCAGCCGATGACGGGGACGCCGGGCGACAAGACCAACGTCGTCTACGGTAACGTCGACTACACCACGCTCGGCCTCGCGCTGATGACGCACCTGGGCAAGAGCACCGCGGAGGACGCGATCCGTTCGGTTTTGTTGGGCTATCTCAACATCGGCGCAAGCCTGCGTCGCGCCCGCACAAAGGTGAGCGACCAGCCGAGCGGCGAAGCGCGCTATCACCTGCGTACCTACGACCATAACTCAGGCGACTGGCAGCTCGATCCGTTGCACCTCGATCCGACGGTCATGTCGAGCGCGGGTGAACTCGCCGCCGACCAGTACGGCGATCTGGCCTACGAAACGTTTGAGAGCGCGGGCGGACTGTCCGCCTCGGCCGTGGACGTCGCGCGCCTGGCCGCCTGCCTGAGTTGCCGCACCAACAACCCCGCCTTCACCAACGCCACCATCGACGCCTGGATGAAGGCCGCCGCCAACTGCACGAGCACCTATTCCGGGCCGGACGCGCACGGCTACTACGGCCTCGACTGGCTGGACATCAACGATCCGACGAACCACGTCTACCAGGGCTCGAAGGGCGGCTGGCTGCCGAGCCACCAGAGCATCGTCAACTTCACCACCGGCAGCTTCACCCTGGTGTTCTTGTGGAACGGCAACACCCACCCGAGCCCGCCGGCGCCGGCGAAGAGCAATACGAGCTACATCACCGACATCACCAACGCCGTCTTGGCGACGGGCGCCAACTTGTCGACGGGCGACCTGTTCGCGTCGTCCTACAACATGACGTCGTTCCCCACCGGCTTGAGCGCCATGAAGCTCGGCCCCTTCAAGGCCATCGATCTCGACGCCATCGAGACACAGCAGAAGAAGGTGTTCGTGAGGGCGCGCGGGCTTGCGCGGAAGCCGGCGCGCTGAACTGCGCCAGATCGCCGAACGCTTCGCCGAGGCGCTGGAAACCAGCGGCGTCGATGTGGCGCCGAAGGTGCAGATCACCAACTCAGGCGCCGACGGTCAGGGCGCCAGCGGCGGCGTCCAGCGCAACTTCGGCGAACGCGCCGCTCGCGTTTCGTCCAAGCGCCGCAGGGGCGCATGGAACGGCGCGCCTTTGAAGCGTTCGACGTCGCCGGCCTTGGCCGCCTTGGCGAGCGCGCGCAGAGCTTCGACGAAGCGGTCGAGTTCCTGCTTGGGCTCGGTCTCGGTGGGTTCGATCAGCATGGCGCCGTGCACGACCAGCGGGAAGTACATGGTCATGGGGTGGAAACCCTCGTCGATCATCGCCTTGGCGAAGTCGAGGGTGGTGACCTCAGTCCCTTCGAGCCAGCGGTCGTCGAACAGAGCTTCGTGCATGCACGGGCCGTCCGGGAAAGCCGGCGTCATCAGGTCCGACAACCGCGCCTTGATATAGTTCGCGTTCAAGACCGCGTCCTCGGCGACCTGGCGCAGGCCGTCCGAGCCATGGCTCATCATGTAGCTGAGCGCGCGCACATACATGCCCATCTGGCCCTGGAAGGCGCACATGCGGCCAAACGCCTTGGACGCCGCGTCGCGTTCTTCCTCGACCAGATGGAAGCCGTCCTTGTCGTGCACCACCCAGGGAACGGGCGCGAAGGGCGCCAAGGCTTCCGACAGCACCACCGGACCCGCGCCCGGACCGCCGCCGCCGTGGGGCGTCGAGAAGGTCTTGTGCAGGTTGATGTGCATGGCGTCGACGCCGAGGTCGCCCGGACGCACGCGGCCGACGATGGCGTTGAAGTTGGCGCCGTCGCAGTAGAAATAGGCGCCCGCCGCGTGTGTTAGCCGCGCGATTTCGATGATGTCGCGCTCGAACAGGCCGCAGGTGTTCGGATTGGTCACCATGATCGCGGCTACATCCGGCCCGAGCTTCGCTTCCAGATCCTTCAGGTCCACGCGACCGTCGGGCGTCTGGGCGATCTCGCGCACCGAATAGCCGACGAAGGCCGCGGTGGCGGGATTGGTGCCGTGCGCCGAGGTGGGCGCCAGCACCACGCGGCGAGCCGTGTCGCCGTTGGCGTCGTGCGCGGCGTGGATGGCCAGCAGGCCGCACAGTTCACCGTGGGCGCCCGCCTTGGGCGACAGGGCGACGGCGGGCATGCCGGTGAGCGTCTTCAGCCAGTGCGCGAGCTGGTCCATCAGCTCAATGGCGCCCTGCACCGTCGACTGCGGCTGCAGTGGATGCACGTCGCCGAAACCCGGCAGGCGCGCCATCTTTTCGTTCAGGCGCGGGTTGTGCTTCATGGTGCACGAGCCGAGCGGGTAGAGCGCGAGATCGATGGCGTGGTTCTTCTGGCTCAGCCGCACATAGTGACGCAGCGCCTCGGGTTCGCTGAGCCCCGGCAGGCCAATGGGCGCCGTGCGCACCAGATCGCCGAGATCCGACGCGTCGCGGTCGGCCTTCGGCAGGTCGAGGCCGGTCTTGTCCCAGGCGTTCAGTTCAAAGATCAGCGCTTCGTCCTGCAAGAGCCCCCGCCCACCGGTGAGCGTCGGGTGCGCGCCCGCTGCGATGTCGGCGGCGGCGGCTTCGGAGCGGGTGGGGCGACCCACATTGGCCATGGTCGTGGTCATGCCAGCACCTCCGAAAGCGTAGACTGGTAGGCTTTGATGTCGTCGTCGGTGACGGTCTCGGTCGCAGCGACCAGGATCACGTCCTCGAAACCGCCCTCGGGATGCAGCCGCGCGTAGGGTACGCCGCCGAGCACGCCGCGTTGCGCCAGGGCTTCGACCACTTCGGTCGCGGGCTTAGGCGTCTTGATGGCGAACTCATTAAAGAACCGCGGCGTCAGCACCTCGACGCCGGCGACCGACTTCAGCGCGTCGCGCAGTTTCAGCGCCTGGGCGTGGTTGATTTCGGCCAGACGGCGCAGGCCCGTCTCGCCCATCAGGCTCATGTGGATGGTCCAGGCCAATGCACAGAGGCCGGAGTTGGTGCAGATGTTCGAGGTCGCCTTGTCGCGGCGGATGTGTTGCTCGCGCGTCGACAGGGTGAGCACATAGCCGCGCCGGCCGTCCGCATCCACGGTCTCGCCGCACAGGCGGCCCGGCATCTGGCGGGTCAGCTTCTCGCGCACCGCGAACAGGCCCACGTACGGACCGCCGAAGTTCAGGCCGACGCCGATGGACTGGCCCTCGGCCGCCACGATGTCGGCGCCCATGGCGCCCGGCGACTTCAGCAGACCCAGCGACATGGCCTCGGTCACCACCACGATCATCAGGGTGCCGGCCGCATGCGCGGCTTCGGCGATCTTGCTGACGTCGGTGGCCGTGCCGAAGACGTTAGGGGTCTGCACCACCACGCAGGCGGTGTCGGCGTCGATGGCGGCGATCACCTCGGCCTCGCCGTCGATGGCGGGGGCCAGCGCGGTGGTCTTGATGCCCGTCGCGTGCGCCAGGGTTTCGGCCGCGTGCAGATAGTGCGGGTGCAGGCCGCCGGAGAATACCGCCTTGCTGCGGCGCGTGACGCGTTGCGCCATCAGCACCGCTTCGGCCGTCGCGGTCGAGCCGTCGTACATGGAGGCGTTGGCCACCTCCATGCCGGTCAGGTTGGCGACCTGGGTCTGGAACTCGAACAACACCTGAAGCGTGCCCTGGGCGATCTCGGGCTGGTAGGGGGTGTAGCTGGTCAGGAACTCCGACCGCTGGATCAGGTGATCCACCGACGCCGGCACGTGGTGCTTATAGGCGCCCGCGCCGCAGAAGAACGGAACCGACCCGGCCGGCGTGTTCTTGGCCGCCAGCTTGGACAGCGCGCGCTCGACCTCGAGCTCACCCATGTGCAGCGGCAGGTCCACGAGACCTTTCCGCCGTGCGCTTTCGGGCACGTCCACGAACAGGTCATCGATCGACTTGGCGCCGATGACGGCCAGCATCTCGGTGCGATCCTGGGGGGACAGCGGTAGATAGCGCATTCACTTACCTCTCAATCCGTTCATCCCGGCGAAGGCCGGGACCCAGATCACAAAGCGGAACGCCAGACATTCTGGGAGCCCAAATCGCAAGCGGCGCGCCTTACGATCTGGGTCCCGGCATTCGCCGGGATGAGCGGAGTCTTAAAGGGTTGCGAGAAACGCGTCGTACGCCGCGCGGTCCATCAGCGCATCGACGTCGGCCGAGCCCGCCACCTTGATCTTGCAGAACCACCCGGCGCCTTCCGGATCGGCGTTGACCGTTTCGGGCGCTGAGCCCAGGGCGGCATTGCCTTCGACCACGTCGCCGCTCACCGGCGAATAGACGTCCGAGGCGGCCTTGACGCTTTCGACCACGGCGCAGCCGTCGCCTTTGTTCACGCGCTTACCGGCTTCCGGCGTTTCGACGAACACCACGTCGCCGAGCTGCTCGGCCGCGTAGCGGGTAATACCGATGGTGGCGACGTCGCCGTCGAGGGAGACCCACTCGTGATCCTTGGTGAAGCGCATGTTCGGGTTCCTCTCAGGGCTTGCGGTAGTAGCGTTGGGCGACGAAGGGCATGGCGACGACCTCGGCCGCGAGCGACTTGCCGCGCACGACGACGTTGAGGTCGGTTCCAAGTTCGGCGAAAGCCGGCGGCACATAACCCATGGCGATGTTGTGGCCGAGCGTCGGCGACGGACCGCCGGAGGTCACGCGGCCGATGACGTTTCCGTCCTTGTCGGCGATCTCGGCGCCTTCGCGAGCCGGCGCGCCTTCTTTCACGTGCAGGCCGACGCGTTTGCGTTTCAGATCGCCCGCCAGTTCGGCGAGAATGCGTTTCGCGCCCGGGAAGTTCGCCTCTTCCTTGCGCCGCTTGGACAGGGCGAAGGTCAGTGACGCCTCGACCGGGCTGGTGGTCTCGTCCGCGTCGTGGCCGTAGAGCGGCAGGCCGGCCTCCAGGCGCAGGCTGTCGCGCGCGCCGAGACCGATCGGACGCACGCGTGCGTCCTTCAGCAGCGTGTTCCAGATGCGCTCGGCCGCGGACGCCGGCACGGAGATCTCGTAGCCGTCCTCGCCGGTGTAGCCCGAGCGCGAGACGAAACAGTCTTCGCCGAACAGCGTCATGCGCGTCGAATCCAAGAATCCCATCTCGGCGAGCTTAGGTTCGTGCGCCGCCATCGCCGCGGCCGCTTCGGGGCCCTGGATCGCCATCAGCGCGCGGTCGTTCAGGCGCTCCAGTTCGGCTTCACCCGCGAGGTCGCCCGCGATCTTGGCGAAGTCGCCGTCCTTGCAGGCGGCGTTGACCACCATGAACAGGCCGTCGTCGTCGGGCTTGCCGGCCATCAGGTCGTCGAGCATCCCGCCGCTCGCATTCAGCAAGAGCGAATAACGCTGCTTCCCGGGCTTCAGGCCCTGGTAGTCGCTGGGGACCAGTTTCTCGATGCTCTTGAACGGATCGGCGCCGCGCAGCTTGGCCTGGCCCATGTGCGACACGTCGAACAGGCCCGCGTGCTCGCGGGTCCAGCGGTGCTCGGCCAGCACGCCGTCATACTGCACCGGCATGTCGTAGCCGGCGAACCCGACCATCCGCGCACCCAGCGCCCGATGCGCCGCGTTCAGGGGGGTGGTCTTCAGGGTCTCGGGGGCGGCTTGGCTCATCGGGCCTCCAGGGTGGGAACGCGTGAATCAGCGACCCCGCCGACCACGCCCCCGCTGTCCTGAAGCCTGAGAGATTCCGGGACGACAAGTCCCTTGCTCCGTCGGCGAGCCCCGAGGGGCTGCTTTCCAGCGTTTCGATCCTCTGCGCGGTCCTGGGAGCCTGAGCGTTTCCGGGGCGGTTGCGCCTTCGGCGTCGGACCCAGAATCGGCGGCCCGATCTCTCCCGCGAGAGCGCGCGGAACCTGGGGGAGAGGGGGTTGGGAGTCAAGCGGGGCGGAGGGTCTCAGGCCCCATCCGAGGGCTTGAACGCGGCGCCCGCCGCAGGGACGCTTGCAACCGTCCCGTCCAGCAGGGATTCCAGGTCGGGATCCCCCCATCCTCAAGGAGACCGATCGAATGATCACCTGCGTCGTCGACTACGTTATCGACCCCAGCAAGATCGAGGCGTTCGAGACATTCGCCGCGCGCTGGATCGACCTGGTCAACCGCTACGGCGGCCGCCATCACGGCTACTTCCTGCCGTCGGAGGGCGCGAGCGACCGCGCGCTGGCATTGTTCAGCTTTCCGAGCCTGGCGGACTATGAGGTCTATCGCCGCAACTTCGGCGCTAATCCTGACTTCATCGAGATCGACCGCTTCCGCGACGAGAGCGGCTGCGTGATCAGATACGACCGCAGCTTTATGCGACCAGTGCTCGGCGGCGAGTAGGGCTTCAGTTCGGGACCGCCTCGCAGGCGAGCGGGGTTTTGGCGGCTTGGGTAGCTTCCGAGTAGGCCTGCGTGAATAGGGCGTCCCGGGCCGCCGTGTCGGTCAGGTCGAACGTGCGCGACTGAAAGCGTTCGTCCCGATCGCCTTCCACGGACAGGTCGAACTTTCCCTGCTCCAACTTCGCGAGCCACGCAGCATTTTGCTTGCGATCGGCGAGGGTCACGAGGCCGGTGACCGCCGCCGTCACGCCCCGACCGCGGAGCGTCGCGATCTGCTGGCCGAACTGCATGAAGGGCTCACGCAGCGAAGCGCCGTCCGGCGCTTGCAAGACGACATTGGCATGATTGGAGCGTGTCTGCGGCCCGGCCGGAACGATGACCACCGCGCTCACCGCCACCGGCGGCCCGAGCGTGTCGCCTGGCAGCTCGTAGTTGATAATCAGCAGCGGTGGGCCCAGGCCCTCGCCCGGCGGTGTCCAGGACGCATGACGCCCGATGGGCCTTCCGTCGTCGCTGTACTCGAGGTCGACGTGAAAGACCGCGCTATGCGCGTGCGCCTTGCCCCGGCAGATGTGTCGCGCCTCGGCGGCGGATGCAAAGGCCAGGGCGGCAAGGGCCGTCGTCAGCGACAGTATGATGGCGCGCATCTTGCCCCCCAGCGTTTGCACGACGTTCGCTGAAAGTCGCCTTGGATGCAACTCGACTCGCCCGAGGGCTTACATTCGCTCAGGCGTCTCGATGCCGAGAAGCTCGAGGGTCTGTTCTAGTTGCTTCAGGGTCGCTTCGGCGAGGCGCAGGCGCGAGGCGCGGGTTTCCGGCGTCGGAGCGATCAACACCGGGCACGCCGCGTAGAACCTGGAGAAGCTCTGGCTGAGGCGGTAGGCGTGTTCCACCAGATGGTTAGGAGCGCGCTTGTCGTAGGCTTCTTCGAGCGCGGTTTCGAAGGCGTCGAGGGTGAGCGCGAGGTCGCGTTCGGCGGGTTCGGCGATGACGATCGCGTCGGAAATCGCGCCTTCGTCGTCGGCTTTGCGCAGCAGGGATTTGATGCGCACCGCCTGGTACAGCAGGTACGGGCCGGTCCTGCCTTCGAAGCTGGTGAAGCGGTCGAGGTCGAAGACGTAGCTGGTGCCGCGGTAGTTCGACAGGTCGGCGAACTTCAGCGCCGCGACCGCGACCTTGTGCGCGGTGTCCTCGAACGCTTCGGGCGGCAGCTCGGAGCCCAGGTCGGCTTCGTGCAGACGCGCGCGCGCCTTTTCCGTCGCCATCTCGATCAGGTCGCCGAGCTTCAGCACGCCGCCGGCGCGGGTCTTGAACGGCTTGCCGTCGGTCCGTTCATGGTGCCGAAACCGAGGTGCTCGAGCGAACCCTCCTTCGCGTAACCTGCGAGATAGGCGACGCGGAACACCTGTTCGAAGTGATCCGCCTGGCGCTGGTCGACCACATAGAGGATCAGGTCTGGATTCTGCTCCTTGCGGCGATCCAAGATGGTGGCGACGTCGGTGGCGCCGTACATGGCCGAGCCGTCGCGCGAGACCACGATCAGCGGGTTGACCTTCGCCTTGTCGCTGTCGCGCGCGACATGCACCACGAGCGCGCCCTGGTCGGGAACCGCGAGGTGCTTGGCCTTCAGGTCCTCGACCATGCTCTCCATCAGATGGTCGGCGTCGCTCTCGCCCTTCCACAGGTCGAAATGCACGTTGAGCGCATCGAAGTCGCGCTTGAGCGCGGCCATCGAGACGTCGTGCATGTGCCGCCACAGGGCGACATAGCCGGGCCGGCCGGCCTGCAGTTCGGCGGTGGCGCGACGCGCGGCGTCACGGAAGGCGACATCGAAGTCGGGATTGGGCGTGCGCACGCCCTCGACCTCGATGAACTCCTTCGTCCGCCTGGACGCCACGGGATAGAGGCGATCCAGGTCTTCGATGCTCACCGGGCTTTGCGCGGGGAAAGGCCCCTCGCCTTCCGCCAGGAACGCGTTCGCCTTGCCCTCTTCGGTGATGGCCACGATCAGCAGGCCCATCTGGAAGCCCCAGTCGCCGAAGTGCGCGTCGCCCCACACTTCGTCGCCGCCGAAGCGGAACAGGCGCTTCAGGGATTCGCCGATGATCGAGGCGCGCAGGTGGCCCACGTGCATCGGCTTGGCGACGTTGGGACCGGCGTAGTCGATCACCACCCGGCGCGGCGTCGAAACCTGGCCTGCGCCGGCACGGGGGTCGTGCGCGATCGCCTCGGCGCGTTCGGCCAGGGCTGTGTCGGTGACGCGGAAGTTGATGAAGCCGGGACCCGCGATGTCGAGTTTCTCGACGCGCGCGTCGCCCTTCAGCGCCTCGACCACTTGCGTAGCGATCTCGCGCGGGTTGCGCCCGGCGGCCTTGGCGGCGGCGAGCGCGCCGTTGCACTGGAAGTCGGCGAGGTCGGGACGGTCGGACGCGGTCACCCGGCCAAAGGCTTTATCCAAGCCTGCAGAGGCGAAGGCGGCGGCCGCCGCTTCGCCGAGAGCCCCCTTCAGATCGCTCATTTGCCGGCGGTCTGGCCCTCGGACGCCACCGTCGTCTGGCCGGCGGTGATGCGGAAGCGCTTGCCGTCACGGTTGAACTGGGCCTGGTCGGGCGTCACGTCGAAGCCGACCAGGACTTCAAAGTTGTTGCCGCTCGACCGTCGCCGAGGCGCGCGGGATGATGATTTCCTTGATCACCTGGTTGGTCGAGACGCGGTCCTGGCCGCGCTCGAAGGTCACCGGCAGATCGAAGTACTCCTTCGCCAGCACCGAGCGGTTACGGTCGGTCACCGCCACCCAGTAACGATAGTTCTTGCGCTCGCCCTCGGCCTGCGGCCCGCGGCCGAGTTCGAAGGCGACATTCATGGCCACGTGGATCGGGCTGTCGGACTTGTAGGAACAGTCCGAGGACACGCCCTCGATCTCGCCGGTCCAGGCGACCGCGGCGGAAGCTTCCTTATTGTCCTTGAACTCGACGTCCCGGGCGGCGTCGTAGAGCACCTTCACATAGGGGCACGGGCCCTCGGCGTGGGGCGAGGCCAGGGGGGCCGGGGCGTGCTTGTCCTTCTTGGCGGCCTTTTCCTTGTCCGCCTTTTCCTTGTCGGCCTCGCGCTTTTCCTCGTCCTCGCGATCCTGTTTGGTTTCCTGGGCGTGGGCGATGACCGGCAGGACGGCGGCGCTGACGAAGGCCGTGGCGACCAGGGCGAAAAAGATGCGACGCATGGGTTTACCCGCGGAAAAGCGGCCGCGCCTGAGGGCCAGCCTGGGAGTTAGGCTCCTGATAAGGGCAAAAGCGCGGCCCGGCAATGAAGGGAGGCCGCTGGCGAGACGATGCGACGCGGCCTAGATAGTCGGGAAATGAACGCCCTCCCCCCTCAGAAGCGGCCGATCCGCGTACTTCTGGCTGCGCCCAGAGGGTTCTGCGCCGGGGTCGACCGGGCCATCCACATCGTCGAGCGGGCGGTCGAGAAGTACGGGGCGCCGGTCTATGTCCGCCACGAGATCGTCCACAACAAGCATGTGGTCGAGCGGCTGAAGGCCCTGGGCGCGGTGTTCGTGGACGAGCTCGACCAGGCCCCGGACGACCGGCCGGTGGTGTTCTCCGCCCACGGGGTGCCCAAGGCGGTCCCCGCAGCGGCCAAACGACGCCAGATGCTCTACCTCGACGCCACCTGCCCCCTGGTCTCCAAGGTGCACCTCGACGCCGAGCGGCACTTCAAGGCCGGGTGTGAAGTCGTGCTGATCGGCCACGCCGGCCACCCGGAGGTGATCGGCACATTGGGCCAACTGCCCGAGGGCGCGGTGGCGCTGATCGAGACCGCCGCCGATGCGGAACGGTTCGAACCGCTCGATCCCCAGCGCTTGGCCTTCGTCACCCAGACCACCTTGTCGGTGGACGACACCGCCGAAATCGTCGCCATCCTGCAGCGCCGATTTCCTGCGATGGAGGCGCCGCACAAGGAAGACATCTGTTACGCCACGACCAACCGTCAGGAGGCGGTGAAGCGGATGGCGGCGGATTGCGACCTGGTGCTGGTGGTGGGCTCGAAGAATTCCTCAAACTCGCAGCGTCTGGTTGAGGTCGCGCTGAAGGCCGGCGCGCGCGACGCGCGGCTGATCGACGACGCGAACCAAGTGGACTGGGCGTGGTTCGACGGCGTCTCGACCGCGGGCGTCACCGCCGGCGCCTCGGCGCCAGAGACCCTGATCACAGCGTTGATCGACGCGATCGGAGCGCGGTTCGATACGGTCGTCGAGGAAGATCCGAGCGCGCGCGAGACCGTGACCTTCAAACTGCCGCGCGTGCTGGCCTGACGTGAGCTTGTCAGAGGTCGTGATCTATACGGACGGCGCCTGCCGCGGGAACCCGGGTCCCGGCGGCTGGGGCGCGGTGCTGATTTCCGGCAAGCACGAGAAGGACCTGTGGGGCGCCGAGCCGCACACCACCAACAACCGCATGGAACTCCTGCGGCGCCATCGAGGCGTTGAATGCCCTGGCCAAGCCGTGCCGGGTGAAGCTCCACACCGACAGCAAGTACGTGATGCAGGGCATCACCGAATGGATCGCGGGCTGGAAGGCGCGCGGCTGGAAGACCGCCGACAAGAAACCGGTGAAGAACGAGGACCTCGTGGCGCCGGCTCGACGAAGCACGGCTGCGGCATGAGGTGAAGTGGTTCTGGGTGAAGGGCCACGCGGGCGACGAAATGAATGAACGCGCGGATCGTTTGGCTAACCACGCGATTGACGAGATGCTCGGGATCGAGCGCGCGCCGGTGGATGTCGACGCCGCGAAGCGGAAGAAGAAGAAATAGAACCTCCCCCGTGAGCGGAAGCGAACGGGCGGAGCGGGACCGCGCACGGAGTGGGTGGTGGAGGGGGCCTCAGGCGCGACGTCGAGTTCGCGTTGGCCGCGAGACGCCTTCGATGAATGTAACGCAGTGCGGTTGCCGCCCCCTCCACCACGTGCTCCGCACGCGGTCCCCCTCCCCCGTTTTCTGCCGAAAACGGGGGAGGTTAGGTAGGCTTCACCACCAGGCGAGAACCTTCGATCGCGGTCACGATCACCTGCGAACCGACAGCCAGATCTCCGCCGGCTTCCAGGTCTGCCGCCCACTCCGCGTTGCCGACATAGGCGCGGCCGTGGCCCTTTACGAAGGCGGCGGTGGTCTGGCCCTTTTTGCCGACGAGCCGCAGGTTCGGATCGTTGATGTCGGGATGGCCCTTGGGCGCGTGCACCAGGTAGCGCCGCGCCAGGAAGGTGGTGATCAGGGTCAGGCCCGCGAAGATCGCAACCTCGCCCAGCGCGCCCACGTGCAGGCCGAGCAGCGAAATCACCGCGACCACGCCCGCGGACGCGGCGGGCCAGAGCAGCCAGCCGGAACCGGATGCGGCTTCGAGACCCAGCAGGACGGCGCCGAGCGCGAGCCAAAACCAGAAGGCGTGGGCGGCGTAGAGTTGAACGAGATCGGGCATGACTCAGCTTCCCGGAGTGACCGGCGGTTGCGGACGCGGCGCCGGACGCGTTGACGGCGGCACGGTGGTTCCACCGCCGGAGGGCGGCGCGCCGTCGTACCGGCCCTCGCGCACCAGCTCCTTGATGCCCGAGAGCATGCCGACCAGGGCGCCCATCTCGGCCGGCACGATCACCGTCTTGGTGGAGCTCGACGAGGCAAGGTTGTTGAACGCCTCGACGTACTTCTGCGCCACGAAGTAATTGATGGCGTTGACGTTGCCGTCGCGGATCGCGTCAGAGACCAGTTGCGTCGCCTTGGCTTCGGCGGCGGCCATGCGTTCGCGCGCGTCGGCGTCGCGGAAAGCGGCTTCCTTGCGGCCCTCGGCCTGCAGGATGGCGGACTGCTTGGCGCCCTCGGCGCGAGTGATGGCGGCCTGCTTTTCGCCCTCGGCCTCGGTGGTCACCGCGCGACGTTCGCGTTCGGCCTTCATCTGCCGCGCCATGGAGTTGGTGATGTCCGCCGGCGGGGTGAGGTCCTTGATCTCGATGCGGTTGACCTTGACGCCCCACGGTTCGGTCGCCGTGTCGATGGCGGTGAGCAGGCGCGAGTTGATCGAGTCGCGCTGGCCCAACACTTCGTCGAGCTCCATCGAGCCCACCACCGTCCGCAGGTTGGTCATGGCCAGCTGAGAAATGGCGTTCATCAGGTTGTCGACGCGATAGGCCGCGGCGGCCGCGTCCATCACCTGGATGAAGACGATGCCGTCCACCTTCACCGAGGCGTTGTCCTTGGTGATGACCTCTTGCTGGGGCACCTCCATGACCTGTTCCATCATGTTGATGCGCCGCCCGATGCCTTCCATGAACGGCGTCAGGATCGAAATGCCGGGCTTCAGGGTGCGGGTGTAGCGGCCGAAGCGCTGGACGGTGAACTCGTGACCCTGCGGTACGATCTTGATCGAGCCGAACGCGACAATGACCGCCAGGAAGACCAGAGCCAGGACGAAATAGCCGAGAAACATGGGAATTGTATCCTCGAGTGCTTACAGCCAAGCCTAGAGCGCTTTCGGACAAAGGGAAATCCGGTTCGCACCGAAAGCGCCCACAGCGAATATGGTGACGCCTGAAGAGCGCCGCTATGGGCCGCGCCCAACGCCCTGGCCAGGACCTCGCCCTGGGCGGCGATCTCGGCCTCCAGCCTGGCGGTCTTGGGGTCGCATTTGGGGTAGTCGGCGTGGCGGGCGCTGAAGCCGTCGTTGAAGCGTGTGGTCAGTTGCGCTTCGAAGTCGCTGTCCGGCGCCTCGACCTCCAGCATCCGCTGCATCCGTTCACGCCAGGTCTGGTCGTCGGGGGCGCAGGCCTGTTTCAGGGCGTGCGCCTCGCCCAGGACGTAGGCGAGGTCGAGCATCTGTTTCTTCTCGGGAGGCGGTGCGATCCTGAGCGTGGGCGACGGCGGCGAGGGCGGCGGCAAAGACGACCGCCGCTATTGCAGCTCGAAGGTACGGGCTCTGAGCGTGCACAGGTTGACGCCGTCCTGCTCGGTCGAGGTTCCGCCGTGGAAGTCGGCGCGAAGGTCAAACTCGCACCGACGGTCCGCCGGGTCCACCTTCACGTTTCCGCGAGCGCCGGGCGCGATGGAACCGTGGTCCAGGGTCACCGGCCGCCAGAGCCGTATGTCGGCATGGGCGCTGATCGACAGGGAGTCGAGCGTCTGGGTGGTGTGATTGGCGATCGCGAAGCTCAGCGGCCGCTCCGGGTCGGCGCGGACGCTGAGGGCGACGCTGGTCAGGGCGAGCGCGGCGATGGGGACGATAACGGCACGCGGGTTCATGACAACCTCTCGTGAGCTGAACGCCTCGCGGCCGAAAGGGCTCATTCCCGCAACAACAGCACCGCCATCAGGATCACGCGCCGCGTCTCGTCCCACGCCACCAGCTCGTCCAGCTTGGCCAGCGGGTGGAACGCCGCCTCCGCCGCGTCGTCGCCGACGCGCGGTTCGCCCGACAGCCACCGCGCGGCGAAATCGATCAGCACGTAGTGCCGGGATTCGTCGTCGGCCCCCTCCGCCGGGAACAGGCCGTCGACCACGTCGATCAGCCCCGCGAGCTCGGCCTCGACGCCGGTTTCCTCGCGCAGTTCGCGCAGCGCCGCCTCAGCGACGGTCTCGCCCCATTCCAGGCGGCCGCCGGGCAGGCTCCACTCACCCAGTCGGGGCGGGCGGCCGCGGCGGATCAAGAGCACCTCGTCGCCGCGCAGGCAGACGACGCCGACGGCCGGGACGGGCGTGCGTTTCTCCATACTGAGCGCCTACCGCATCGCCGGGCGCGAGGCTATGTTCCGCCCCTTCCTCTTTGTGATCCTCCCATGACCCTCCCCGCCTCCCCTGCACCCGGCCCGCGCCTGGCCGCGCCGGTCTCCGCCGAAACGCTCGACGCCCTGAAGGCTGCGCTGGGCCCCGGCGGCTGGAGCGACGATCCCGACAAGGTCGAAGGCCGCCTCGTGGAATGGCGCGGGCGCTGGCGCGGGGAAACCCCACTGCTTGCCCTGCCGGATTCCGTCGAGGCGACGGCCCGGCTGGTGAAGCTGTGCGCCGAGCGCGGCGTGGCGATCACGCCCCAGGGCGGCAACACCGGCCTGGTCGGCGGCCAGATTTCCGCACGGCGAGATCCTGGTCTCCACCCAGCGCCTGAACCGCGTGCGCGAAGTCTCGCCCGCCGACGACTGCATGGTGGTCGAAGCCGGCGTCACGCTGCTGGAAGCTCAGGAGGCGGCGGAAGCGGCGGGCCGGCTGTTCCCGCTCTCGCTCGCGGCCGAAGGCACGGCGACGGTTGGCGGCAACATCTCGACCAATGCCGGCGGAACGGCGGTGCTGCGCTATGGTGTGATGCGCGACCTGGTGCTCGGGTTGGAAGCGGTGTTGCCCAACGGCGAGGTGTTCCGCGGGCTGAAGCGCCTGCGCAAGGACAACACCGGCTACGATTTGAAACAGCTGCTCATCGGCGCCGAAGGCACCCTGGGCATCATCACCGCCGCAAGCCTGAAACTGTTCCCGCAGATGCGCTCGCGCGCGACGGCGTTCGTCGGCCTCGAAGATCCCGCCAAGGCCATCGAGCTTCTGATGCGCGCCAAGGACGAGACCGGCAACGGCGTCGAAGCGTTCGAACTGATGGGTCGTCTCGGCATCGACTTCGTGCTGAAGCACATCCCCGGCACGCGCGAGCCGATGCAAAGCCGCTATCCCTGGTATGCCCTGATCGAGATCGTGTCCTCCGAACCCGGCGGCCGCCGAGGCGGGCCTGGAGCGCCTGCTCGGCCGCGCCTTCGAAGACGAACTGATCGCCGACGCCGCCGTCGCCCAGAGCGCGCAAGCAGTCGAACGACTTCTGGCGCATCCGCGAGGACCAGTCCTCCGGCCAGAAGCCCGAGGGCGCGGAGTGGAAGCACGACGTCTCGGTGCCGGTCTCACGCATCGCCGACTTCATCGCCGAGGCGTCGGAGGCGGTGGTGAAATTTTACCCGGGCGCGCGGCTGGTGATCTTCGGCCACGTCGGCGACGGCAACATCCACTTCGACGTGATCCAGCCCGAAGGCGGCGACGGCGCGGCCTTGCGGCCCGGCGCGACGACGGCGCTCGCGTCGTGCACGACATCGTCGCCCGCTACGACGGCTCGATCTCCGCCGAACACGGCCTCGGCCGGATGAAATCGCGAAGAGGCGACGCGCTACAAATCGCCGGTCCAGCTCGAAGCCATGCGCGCCATTCGCTCAGCCCTGGACCCCAAGCGGATCATGAACCCGGCGGTGCTGTTCTAACCGGCAGAGGCCGACACCGGCGACAATTCGCAACCGACCTAAAGAAGGTAGACCTGACGCAAATTCTCCTTCTCCCTCGGGACATCGTCACGGCCTCGTCAGCGTTCCCGCTTTTGCCTGCGGGCGATTCGACCCGCGCCCAGGAATCGACTACCGTTTCAAGCTGTGTCTCTTGCGCACTGGAGCGCGCGCCGACGCGCCCTCCGATACATGGGGGAACTCGCCATGGGCTTTCGCAGCGCAGATCGGACCGCGCAGGTTTGCGCCCTGTGGATGTTGATCAACGCAGCCTGCGGCGCCAACGCACAGGCCTCGCCGACCGACGGATGCCATCCCGGCGCGACCGGACCAACGGCTGCGTCAGCCGCTGCCGAGCGCGCCCGGAAACTGAGACACGAGGCTGAAGCTCGAACTCGAAGCGGTCTATGACGACGGCGCGTGGAACGCGTCGAGACCGCCGCACGCATCGCCCTCGCCCAGGCGCAACAGGCATTGAACCCACACGACCCGTGTGTAGCGCCCTTCTTCGAAGAAGCCGGAGCTGCCGCGGCGGCGACCGGTCGGCTGGACCTCGCGCGCGAAGACTATCAGCAGGCTTTGTCGCTCGTTCCGGACACCGTGGCCGCCCGCGCCTATAAGGCTTCATTGATGGCTGGACTTGCCGGCGTCATTTTGCGCGCCAACGACCGCACGAACGGTAAGCGTCTGTTTGTCGAGGCCGAAAAAATGCGAGCTGCGGCTCGCGCCTCAGGCGACACCGACGACAGCTTACGCGCGTCCTGGTCATGGGTTGAGCCGGGTGGTATCGGCCGCAATTTATTTTGGGCCGACGTCGGGTGCGCAAGAGCTCCTCTATTATTTGCCCGTCGATCCAGTTTCCGTTCAGCTTCTGCAAGTTCGTGCCGCAGCGCTGGTCGGGAGCGAGGACGACCCGCACTTCGCGCTTGGCGAGCAGCTCGAACGGCGACGCCTGTTGATGTTATCAAATCTCGGTGCAGCCAGCGACGATCGCACGCTATTGGCCCAAACGGAGCAACTCGGCGCGGCTTTCATCGACGAAATCGCGCAGACGCGCCCTGCCTTCGACGTAAATCACGAAAAACTGAGCCTTATCGAGACCGCGCGCTCACTCGGCGACGTGTCCGGCATGCGGAAACTGGTTGATTTGATCCCTCTCGACGCACTTTCGCGTAAACCCATCCTGACCCTGGCGCTTTTCGCAGACCGGCTCGACCTTGCCCTGATCACTGGCGATCGTACGACAGCACACGCGGAGCTGAAGCGCGCCGATGCGCTATCGACCGCGCAGTTTTCCGAGAACGGCGACCTACTGACGGTCGAAAAGGCGCTTCTCGAACTGGACAGCGGCGATTTGACGGGGCTCGCGCCAGACTCGCTCGATACGCTGAAAAAGATCCGTTCGGCTGGCGCCACCAAACGGTGGTGTTGCGATTGCAGGCTGCCCTGTCAGCCCAGGCGAACGACGATGACGCGGCCATCGCCAGCCTTCGACGGGCGATAAAACTTGGCTTGAACGCCCAGGCGGCGTCTCCGGAAGACATGCTGGAATCCGGTCTGACGCAGGAAGGACGTGACTTGCAACGTAGCGCCGATGAGGCTGTTAGCTTCGCGTTGGATCACCCGACGGATCAGGTATTTGCCAATCTTGCCGTCGATGCCGTCCTGAAGACGCGCGGCGCCCGCCTGACGCAATCGACATCGCATCTTCGCGATCTCTATAGTCTGCCGCTCGGCGCCCAGACCAAGTTGCGTGAGTTACGCTCGGTTCACGCTCAGTACGCGCTTGCACTTCAGAACACTGTACACGGGGCGCCTGTCGCATGGGAATCTCGCCAGACGAGATCGAGCTGGCCGACAGCGTTCTAAAGGAAATCTCTTCTCAAAGGTCGGAGTTGGACGCCGCTGTGGAAGGCACGAACGCGCCCGACTATCAGGCCGCCCTCGCACCCGCCCAACCGCTCTTGATCTACGCTGTCTACTCGCGCATGGACCCACGACGCGACGCCCTGGGCTTTGGCGCAACTGACGGTCCGCGCGTCGCGTCCGCCCTTGTTCGGAAAGGCCAACCGATTTCGGTGGGTGGACCTGGGCACGCTCGACGAACTCACGACGATCCTCGACAACCTGCACAAAGCCGTCTCCCGTCCCGCCGCAGACAAAAGCTCCCCAACGCCTGACCCGGCGGTCGCAGCAGCCTCAAACCGGCTGATCGGTCCGTGGCGCGGGGATCTCGAAACCGCTGACGGCGTGGTTGTGGCGCCGGACGGCGCGCTTGATGTCGCCCCGTTCGCCATTCTGCTATCACCCGCACTTAAAGGTAAGGTTAGACCGCTACGTTTTGTGACGTCCGCTGACGATCTCGCAACACCTGCACCCGGCGACGTCACGGGCGCCGTCATTTTCGACGCCCCCAACTTCGACGCCGTCAAAGTCTCGCCGCTGCCGGCCGCCGACGGCATAACCCCCATCACACCGCAGGCCACAGGCTTGAAGTTTGCGTCCTTGGACGGTGCGAAGTCTGAGATTGAACGCGTGCGCGGGTCCTTGCACGATCCATTGGTGATCGAAGGCGGGGCGGCCGACAAGGCTGCCTTGATGGCGATCCGGCGCGCCGGCGGTCCTGCACATCGCGACCCACGGCGTGTACACGCCTCCGCGAGCGGACCCACGATACTCACGCGACCTCCTCGCGGCGTCCGGCAATCCGATGATCACGTCCGCCCTGGTCTTCGCGGGCGCGAATAACCCCAAGATCGGAGATGCTGCGTTTGCCACCGCGCTAGAGTTGTCAGCTCTCGATCTCGACGGCACGGAACTCGTCGTCCTCTCTGCCTGTGATACGGGAGCCGGCAGAGCCGCCGTCGGCGAAGGCGTGTTCGGCGTGCGGCGCGCATTCGCGACCGCCGGTGCGCGGCGCGTGGTTATGAGTTTTGGGAGGCGGACGACCAGTCGACGGCCTTTCTGATGGATTATTTTTATAAGGCGCTGAATGACCACCTCGCCGTTGACGCCGCGCTCGCCCGCGCTCAATCGGAGACGCGGGCCCAGCCCGGCTTGGAGCATCCCTTCTTCTGGGCCGGCTTTATCGTCGCGGGCGAAGGTGGGGCGGTGAATTTCGCGCCCGGCTCACGCCGCGGACGCTGCAGCTGTTGCGGCGAATGACAGGCGAGGTCCCACCGCATGAGGTCGCAAGAGGCGACACGCTACAAATCGCCGATCCAGCTCGAAGCCATGCGCGCCATCCGTTCGGCGCTCGACCCCAAGCGGATCATGAATTCCGGCGGTCCGATTCTAGGAAAAGGTATCCGACACCTTCTCCTTAGCGGCCGCGGCTTTCATCTGATTGATGCGCCGACGATAGGCGATCGACTTGGGACTTGTGCGAGTGAGAGGATCGAGAAACAGGGGCACGAGCAGGATCGACACGAGCCACCATCCCCAGCCCGGGGGACGCGAGTACAGCAGCTCCGCGACCGCCAGGATGACGAGGAGGAGGTAGACCAGCTCCGCGACTTCGATCGCCCGGACAAACGACATTGACGCCCCCAAACGCCCCATTGCCGCCAGCGTGGCCGTTGGATCGCCGCTTGTCTACCGGGACGCCGGGGACCGCCGGGCTGGCCCCCGCCGCGCGTCTGAGATAGAGCGTGCTGCACTGCAGCATCCCCTCCCCCTTGCTGAAAGGAATTCCCCATGGCCGCCGATCCCTTTGCCACGCTCAAGGACCAGGTTGCGATCGTCACCGGGTCGACCTCCGGCATCGGCATGGCGCTGGCCGGCGCCCTGACCGAACGCGGGGTGAAACTGGTGCTGAACGGCCTGGGCGATCCGGCCAAGATCGAGCAGGAGCGCGCGGCGATGCAGGCGCGCACCGGCGTCCAGGTTCGCTATCATGGCGCCGACATGACCAAGCCCGCGGAGATCGCCGACATGGTGGCCTTCGCCAAGCGCGAGTTCGGACGGCTCGACATTCTGATCAATAACGCCGGCGTCCAGCACGTGGCGCCGGTCGACCAGTTCCCCGACGACAAGTGGAATCTGATCATCGCCATCAACCTGACTTCAGCGTTCCATTCAACCAAGGCGGCGATCCCGATCATGAAGGCCCAGGGTCGCGGGCGCATCGTCAACATCGCCTCGGCGCACGGCCTGGTCGCCTCGCCGTTCAAGTCGGCCTATGTCGCGTCCAAGCACGGCATCGTCGGCTTCACCAAGACCGTCGCCCTCGAAGTCGCCGAGGCGGGCGTGACCTGCAACGCGATCTGCCCGGGCTATGTCGAGACCCCGCTGGTGCAGGGCCAGATCGCCGACCAGGCCAAGGCGCGCGGCATGACGCCGGAACAGGTGGTGAAGGACGTGATCCTGGCCGCCCAGCCGACCAAGAAGTTCGTCACCTTCGACCAGCTCGCGGGCATGGTGCTCTATCTCGTCTCGGACGCGGGGGCGTCGGCCAACGGCGCGGCCCTGTCGGTCGACGGCGGCTGGACCGCGGCCTGAGCGGCGGATGGCGCTGTTCAGTCGAAGCAAGGTGGCGGAGCAGGCCATCCCTGCGCCCCAGGAAACACCCGTACCCGCGGCGCCGGAAGGCCCGCGCCCGATCAGCATCGGCCTGCAGGGCGGCGGCTCGCACGGCGCCTTCGAATGGGGCGTGCTCGACCGCATCCTCGAGGACGACCGCCTGTCCATCGCGGCGATCAGCGCGGCGTCGGCCGGGGCGATGAACGCGCTGGCGCTGGTCACCGGCCTGGCGCAGGGCGGCGCGGGCGGCGCGCGGGCCAAGCTCGAGGAGCTCTGGCGGCGGATCAATCAGGCGGGCGGCCGCAACGTCTTCGGCGACAGCACGATCTGGACCGCGGCGTTCAATCCGGGCTGGCTGCAGTCAAATCCGTTCTACCGTTACTACGAGACGCTGATGATGTCGGCGTCGCCCTACGAGTTCAATCCGTTCAACCTGAACCCGATGCGCGACGTCCTGACCCAGGTGGTGGACTTCGACGCCGTGCATGCGTCGCCGATTCACCTGTTCGTCTCGGCCACCGACGTCTTGAAGGGCCGCGAGCGCGTGTTCACCCGAACCGAACTCGGCGTGGATGCCGTGCTCGCATCCTGCGCGCTGCCGCAGCTGTTCCAGGCGGTGGAGGTGGACGGCGAACCCTATTGGGACGGCGGGTATCTGGGCAATCCGCCGCTATGGCCGCTCTATTACGAAGACACGCCCAACGACATCCTGATCATCATGGTCAATCCGTTCCGCCGCAAGGAGGTCCCCCGGGCGGCCGGCGAGATCGTCGATCGGCTGAACGAGATCACCTTCAACGCGGCCCTCACCGCGGAGCTGCGCGCCATCGCCTTCGTGCAGAAGCTGGTCGAAGACGACATGCTGACCGAGGCCGCCAAGGGCAAGTACCGCTGCATGCTGATCCACGCCATCGAGGCGGACGGCCATCTCGACGACCTGCCGTTGACCTCCAAGTTCGACACCGAGTGGAATTTCCTCACCGACCTGAAGGCGCGCGGCCGCCTCGCAGGCGAGGCGTGGCTGAAGGCGCACTTCGACGATGTGGGCGTGAGGTCGAGCGTGGATATTCACGAGCGCTTTCTTTGAAAAGAAACATGAGCCACTAAGCGCACAAAGCGCACGAAGAAGAACTGCCCACGAAAAGCACGAACGCGTCGGTGGCCGCTGGAACGTCACGCCATTCATCGAATGCGCGCCTTCGGCGCGCGATAGGTCAGAGGCCGCTACCCCCGCCAGTTACACTGTTCGTGCTTTTCGTGTTTTTCGTGGGCGAATCTTACAGCGGCTAACGACCTGCCGCGACAGACACTTGAGGCGCCATCTTCGTGCGCTTTATGCGCTTGGTGGTAAGGCTTTCTTTCTTACCCAACTTGGCCGGCCGCGCGGCGCAGGCGATCATTGAGCGCCTCGCCTAAACCCTCATCGGGGATCAGCGCCACGGCAATGGCGAGCGGCTCCGCACGGTCCGCTTCGCGCAGCATGCGGAACAGGTTTGTCGCCGCTTCGCGCAGGTCGCCGGCGGGGCTGAGGTTCCATACCAACGGACCGGATGCCTCGGTCTTGCCGAACGCGAGATAGGCTTCGCCCGGTTCAGGAGCCTGGACGTCGACCCGCACGGACGCGTTCGGCGCGTAGTGCAGCGTCAGCCGCCCGGGCGAACGGCCTGCGTCGCCGCCGGCTTCTGCGAGCGGGCCCACGACGGCCGCGACCTCGTCGCGCGTGACCACGCCGGGTCGCAGCCAGCGCACGCGATCGTCGAGCACGGCGACCACGGTGGACTCGATGCCGATCGAACAGGCGCCGCCGTCGATCCAGGCCTGGGCCGAGACGCCGGTCTCTTCCACCGCGTCTTCGAAGGTGGTCGGACTGGGACGGCCCGAGCGATTGGCCGACGGCGCTACTACGGGACGGCCGAAGGCGCCGATCAGTTCGCGTGCGCCTTCGTGTCCGGGCGCGCGCACGGCGACGGTCGTAAGGCCCGCCCGCGCCAGATCGCAGGCCAGCGCTTCGTCGCGCAACGGCAGCACGAGGGTGAGCGGACCGGGCCAGAACGTTTCAGCCAGCGCCTCGGCGCGGTCGTCGAAGACGGCGGCCTTGCGCGCCATGTCCGCGTCCGCGACGTGGGCGATCAAGGGATTGAATCGCGGCCGGCCCTTGGCTTCGAACAGCTTGGCGACCGCCATCGCATTGGATGCGTCGGCGGCGAGGCCGTAGACGGTCTCGGTCGGCATGACCACGAGGCCGCCGCTCGCGAGCGCCTCAAGCGCCTGATCGAGGCTCGAGGGCTTCAGCGCGGAGCCCGGGCGACGAGGTTGACCACCACAACCACCTTGGTCCCCACCTCGGCCGGGTCCTTCCACTTGCCGGAGCCCACATTGAACCAGGTGCGGTCGATGACGAGTTCGCCCGACATCTTCGCGGTGTCGCCGGTGATGGCGAGGGTGAACGGCAGGGTCACCGGACGCTTCACGCCCTTGATGCTCAGTTCGCCGATGGCCTGGTAGCGGCCGCCGCCCTGGTCGACGAACTTCGAGACGGTGAAAGTCGCGGTCGGGAAGTGTTTGGCGTCGAACCAGACGTCGGTCGGCAGATAGGCGTCGCGGTCCTTGTCGCCGGTGAAGGCCGAGGCGATCGCGACATTCACCGTCACATGTGATGTCGCCAGGTGTTTCGGATCGAAGCTGATCGCCGCGTTCCAGCTGCGGAAATTGCCTTCGAAGCCGGCGTCCTCCTGGGTGGCGCGAAAGCCGAGGCGCGAATGCGCCTGGTCCACCGTCCAGGTCGCCGCATCGGCGATAGCCGGCGCCGCGAGCAGCGCCAGAGCCGCCAGTCCTGCCAGACTCTTGCGCATCACTCCGCCTTTCACTCCGCTTTCTTGGGCGCCGGTTCGCGCAGGAACGGGATCATGCGCCCGAGCTCGCCGTCGCGATCGAAGAACTGATGCTTGGCCGCACCCAACAGATGCAGCACGATAAGCGCATAACCGAGATAGAGGATGTATCCGGTGTGCGCCTGTTTCAGCAGATCGTGCGCGTGGTGCATCTGGTCGTGCGCCAGGGTCGAGACGTAGGGAAAGGCCGGGAAGTCGAACAGGCCAAAGAAGGTCACCGGATTGACCCGGATCTTCGGCGACGCCGACGACATCGCCCAGCCGGTCAGCGGCATGGCGAGCATGAAGAAGTAGAACAGCCAGTGCACCGTCGTGGCCAACATGCGCTCCCACGGCTTCAGCCACGGGCTGATCGGCGGCGGCTTGTTCACCAGACGCCAGAGCAGGCGCAGCACGCTCAGGATCAGCACGGTCATGCCGATCGACTTGTGCACATTGACCGTGGCGAGCTTGGTCGGACCGTGCAGGTTGTCGAAGTTCCAGCCCAGAACGATGTTGGTCAGGACCAGGATCGCGATCGTCCAGTGAAAGATAATCGCCACGGTCCCGTAGCGGTTCGAACTTGTGCTCGCCATGCCGATTTCCATCTCCCTGAACGCCGGCGCCGCCCCCTGGTCGTGGCGCGCCGGTTACTTGCTGAACTCGGTCTCGATCTCGAGCGTAACGTCGTCCGAGACGAACTGGGTGAACTTGTCGGCGCCGAAGGCGCGCTGGCTGAACGACCCGGTGGCCGAGAAGCCCATGCGCTCGTGTCCGAACCCGTGGCCTGCGCCATCGAACACGGTATCCAGGACCACCGGCTTGGTCACCCCGTGATAGGTCAGGTCGCCGGTGATGCGCCCGGTCGTGGGGCCCGTCCGTTCGATGTGGGTCGAGACGAACCGCACCGGCGGCTGGTCGGTGAACAGGCCGCCGAGGACCTCCTTGTCGAGTTCCGCAACGCCGGTGTGGATGACCTTGGGGTCGATGATCACGTCGACCTTGGACTTGGTCGGGTCGGCCGGATCCCAGGCGAGGGTCCCGCTCTCGACCCCAAAGCGGATGGCGAAGTGCGAGTAGCCCATGTGCTGGACCCGGGCGATGACGCTGGAGTGGCGGGGGTCGAGCTTCCACTCACCGGCCGAGGCGGTGGCCGGGTCGTGCGACACGCCCGCGCCGGCGTCGGCCACGGCATCGGACGCAAAGGCGGCGAAGGTGGCGCCGGACAGGATCAGACCGGCGGCGAGGACGGGGAACGGGCGGGCCATGAGACGATACCTTAATCAGCTACATCTTCAGTTGCGGTATGCCCTAAATAGGACGCCGCCGCGTCAGGCGAAGCTTCCCGATCTCACGAAACTGTGAGCGGAGGCAGATTCTTTCGCATGGGGACGAAGCTCATGGAAAGACCACCCCCTAAATCATAGTCGATCGCGGCGCCGGGCTCGAAGCCGAGGGCTTTATAGAGCGGAATACCGCCCAGCGTGGCCATCAGTTCCAAGGCCTGGAAACCGGCCGCCCGCGCCTCCGCCTCGCAGCGGTCGTAGATCGCCCGGGCCACGCCCCGGCGCGACCACGCCGGATGCACGAAGAAGGCGCGGATCTTGGCCGCGTCCTTCGCGGGATCGAGCCGGCTGGGATCGCGGTCCGCGCGGGCGTCGGCGCCGAACAGGGTCGCGCGCCGGCTCCAGCCGCCGCAGCCGGCGCGTACGCCATCGATCTCGGCAACCAGATAGGTCCCATCCTCGATCAGCTCGCTGTCGACGCCGAACACCGTGCCGATCGCCCGGTCGAGCTGAGCGGAGGCGTAGTCGCGGCCGCCGAGCTCGCGCGCCGAGGCGGCGATCAGGGCGTCGAGCGTCTCGCGTTCGTCCATACGCGCCTTGCGCACGGTCAGGTTTCCAGCGGCCATGAAAGCGCTCTAGAACCCAACACCGAACCCAGCAAGGACCCGCGATGACCTATCGTTCGCCCGTGCGCGACATTGTCTTTTCGCTTTCCGAGGCCGCGGGCCTGGAGGCGCTGATCGCCACCGGCGCCTATCCCGATCTCGACGCCGAGACCGCGTCCGCCGTGCTCGAGGCCGCGGGGCAACTGGCCGACAACGTGCTGGAGCCGCTGAACCGGCCGGGCGATCTCGCGGGCGCGACCTACGCCAACGGCACGGTGACCGCGGCGCCCGGCTTTGCCGCCGCGTACAAGGCTTTTTCCGAAGGCGGCTGGAACGGGCTCGCGGCCGACCCGCAGTTCGGCGGCCAGGGCTTGCCCAAGGCGCTGGAACAGGCGTCGTACGAATGCTTCCACGCGGCGAACATGGCGTTCGGCCTCTGTCCCATGCTGACGCTCGCCGGCATCGAGGCGCTGCACGCGCACGGCACGGAGCGACAGAAGACCCATTTGCTGCCGATGCTGATCTCCGGCGAATGGAGCGGCGCGATGGTTCTGACCGAGCCGCAGTCGGGCTCGGACCTCGGCACGATCCGGGCGATGGCCAAGCCGAACGGCGACGGGACCTATGCGCTCGACGGCCAGAAGATCTTCATCACCTGGGGCGATCACGACTGCGCCGACAACATCGTGCATTTCGTGCTCGCACGCACGCCCGACGCGCCGGCGGGGACGCGCGGCATCTCCCTGTTCCTGACCTCGAAGTTCTTGATCGACGCGGACGGCAAACTCGGCGCACGCAACAGCTTCCGCCCGGTGGGCGTCGAACATAAGCTCGGCATTCACGCGTCGCCCACCTGCGTGATGGCCTATGAAGGCGCGACTGCGGAACTGGTCGGCGAACTGAACCAGGGCCTCGCGCACATGTTCGTCATGATGAACGCCGCGCGCATGGCCGTGGGCGTGCAGGGCGTCGCCATCGCGAGCCGCGCCTGGGCGCGCGCCTTCGACTATGCGCGCGAGCGCCGCCAGGGCCGCTCGGCCTGGTCCGGCGAGGCTTCGGCGCCGATCTTCGACCATCCGGACGTGCGGCGCATGCTGGCGGTGACGCGCGCCAAGATCGAGGCGGCGCGAGGCATCTGCCTGTCGGGTTCGGCTGCGGGGGACCTGGCGCGTCACGCAAAGAGCGAGGACGAACGCGCCTTCTGGAAGCGCCGCGAAGACCTGCTGACCCCTATCGCCAAGGCCTGGTCCACCGAAATCGGCGTGGAGTTCGCCTCCATTGGGGTGCAGGTGCACGGCGGCATGGGCTTCATCGAGGAGACCGGCGCCGCGCAACACTATCGCGACGCGCGCATCGCGCCGATCTACGAAGGGACCAACGGCATTCAGGCGATGGATCTCGCGGGCCGCAAACTCGCCGGCGACGGCGGCAAGAGCGCGGACGAACTGATCGCCGACATCCGCACGACGCTGGCGGCGCTGAGCGGATCGCCGGACCCGCGTTTGAAAGCGTTCGCCGCGCGACTCGCGGCGGCAGCGGACGCGGCCGACGCCGCAAGCAAGCTCCTGCTCGATCGCAAAGGCACGACGGACGCGCTCGCGGGCGCGGCGGGCTATCTGCGCTTGATGGCTGAGACCACGGGCGGCTGGATCCTGGCCAAGGGCGCGCTCGCAGCGGAGCGACGGCTCGCGAGCGGCGGCGAAGATGCAGCATGGCTCGGCGGCAAGTTCGATCTAGCGGCGGTCTACGCGGAGCATGTGCTTGCGCAGACGCCGTCGCTGATGGCGTCGATCGGCCAGGGTGCGAGTGTGCTCGAGGCGTTGACCGCCGACGCGCTGGTTTAACCCGGCGTCTTCTCCGCCACCCGCGCCGGATGATCGAGCATCTCCACCGTCTCGTGGATGAAGGCCGCATGCACCACGACACCGATCTCCAACTCGACCTGTTCGGTCAGCACGCCCGACACGAACGGCGGATTGCGGCTCGTGCGTCGCGCGGAGTCCTGCGCCATGAACACCGGGCCGCCGGAGTTGCCCGGCATCACGTGCAGGTCGATCAGGAAGGTCGGGAAACGGTCCACCGGCGCCAGCGGATAGGATGCGACACGACCGGAGCGCAGGATGGGGAAGCCTGCCGGGTTGGAAGACAGGCCGCTCGGAAAACCCAGCGTCATCATCTCGTCGCCAGGCGCCACGCCATATTTGGTGAAGGTGTCGCGGTCGGCCAGCCAGGACAGCGGGATCGCCGCCTTGGCGAAAGCGTCCGGCGCCTTGATCGCGAGCACGGCCACGTCCTGGTCCGGGTGCCGGGTCCACAGCGGCTTGCCGTGGTCGCGGATGCGCACGGTCTCAGGCGCATAGCGCCAGGCGCCGTCCTTGCTCTCGATCCGCCAGCCGATGCGCGCCTCGTCGCCGGGCATCAGTTCGAGCACGTGGGCGGCGGTGACCAGCACAGTGCGCGCCCGTCCGTCCGGCGCCGGGTCGTCCAGCAGGAAGCCGGTGCCGACCGTGCGCTTGTCCCGAGACTCGGGCTGTTCGATCTGGACCGTGGCGTTGATCAGGTCGAGCGTCAGGTCGGCGTCCATGGCGGCTCCGCTTACCCGTTTGGTTTGACGCAAGGCCGGCCGCCGCTCAAGGTCCGCCTGCGGTCGCGCGAAGGATTCTTACCCATGGCCAACGAAACCGAGCGGGGACTGGTTCTGGTCACCGGCGCCTCGGCGGGCCTGGGGGAAGCCTTTGCCCGCGCCTATGCGCGCCGCGGCCGCAACCTGGTCCTGGTGGCGCGTCGCAAGGACAAGCTGGACGCTCTGGCCGCGGAACTCTCCAAGGCGCACGGTATCGAGGCCGAAAGCATCGTCTGCGATCTGTCGGCGCTGGATGCGCACGCGTCGATCGTCGCGGCGCTTCACGGACGCTTCGTCGAGACCCTGGTGAACAATGCGGGGTTCGGCATACCCGAGGACTTCCTGGACGTGACCTGGGAGCGCCAGCGCGAATTTCTGATGACGCTCGTCGTCAACGTCTGCGGCCTCACCCATGCCCTGGCGCCGGCGATGGTCGCGCACGGCTGCGGCGAGATCATCTCGACCGCCTCGCTCGCCGGCTTCTCACCCGGCGCTGCGGGCAACACCCTCTATCCGGCGGCGAAGAGCTTCGTGACCAAGTTCTCACAATCGCTCAACGCCGAGCTGCGCGAGCACGGGGTCAGGGTCACCGCCATTAACCCAGGCTTCACGCGCACCGACTTTCTTACGACAGCGGGCGTCGGGCACATCACGGAAGGGGCGCCGCGCATGTTCTGGCAGAGCGCGGATGAGGTCGTAGAGACGGCAATCCGCGCCAACGAACGTGGAAAGGTGGTCGTGGTGCCGGGCTGGCACAACAAAACCGCCGCCGCGATGATGAAATACCTGCCCGAGTTGCTGACCGGCGCGATGATCCGCAGCGGCGCGAAGAAATACCGCATCAAGCCCCAAAGCTGAGAGAGCGCATGGCCTCGCATTTCGACATCGTCATCGTGGGATCGGGCGCCGGCGGCGCCACCCTGGCGCAACGACTCGCGCCCACCGGCAAGTCCATCCTCATCCTCGAACGCGGCGAGCATCTGCCGCGCGAGGCGGAGAACTGGAGCGCCAAGGCGGTGTTCGTGGATCGCCGCTATCGCACCAAGGAACAGTGGTACGACAAGAGCGGCAAGCCGTTCGTGCCCAACACCCACTATTGGGCCGGCGGCAACACCACCTTTTATGGCGCGGCGCTGCTGCGTCTGCGCGCGGGCGATTTCGAGGAGCAGAAACATCCCGGCGGCATCTCGCCGGCGTGGCCGATCCGCTACGCGGATCTGAAGCCTTACTACGACGAGGCGGAAAGACTCTGGAAGGTGCACGGCACCCGCGGTGAGGACCCGGCCGAGGCGCCGGGCGATCCGGCCTACGCCTATCCCGCCATCCGCAACGATCCGGGCATCGAGCGGCTGAAGACCCACCTGGAAGGCCAGGGCTGGAAGCCGTTCTCGCTGCCGCTGGGGGTCGACTTCCTCGAAGGCAGGCCGGTGATGTCGCCGTGCATCAAGTGCAAGACCTGCGGCGGCTATCCGTGTCTGCTGAAGGCCAAGTGCGACGCGCGCACCATCGCGCTCGAGCCGATGATGGACCTGGCGAACGTGACCATCCTCACCGGACGCAAGGTGACCAGGCTGGAGACCGATGCGACGGGCAGGACAGTGACCGAGGTCGTTTGCACCGACGCGCTCGGCCGCGAGGAACGCTGGAGCGGCGACATCGTGGTGATGGCGGCGGGCGCGGTGAACACCGCGCTGGTGCTGCTCGCGTTGCACAACTCCGCGCATCCGAACGGTCTGGCCAACGGTTCGGATCAGGTGGGTCGCAACTACATGTTCCACACGCTCACGGCCATGCTGTCGCTGACCGCCCAGCCGCTCGATTCCACCTTCCCCAAGACGCTGGCGGTGAACGACTTCTACTGGAGGGATCCGCGCGGCGGCTTCGACCTGCCCATGGGGCACATCCAGCTGCTCGAATACATGTCGGGCCAGACGCTCGAGGGTCAGGTCAGTGACTGGATTCCGCCAGCGCTCGTTCCACTCCCCTTCGTGAACGCGGTGGCGGAGCGGCTGTTGAGCTTCCTGGTCATCTCCGAGGACCTGCCCGACCCGAACAACCGCGTAACCTGGGGCGACAACGGTCGCATCGACCTGACCTACACGCACAACAATCTGGAAGGTCACGAGCGGCTGGTGCACACGCTGGACCAGGCGCTGGACGGCTTTTCGAGCCACACCCATCCGCTCAGCCAGCACCACTTCCAGTTCGACTCGCTGTTGCCGCTCTACGGCACGGCGCACCAGTGCGGCACGGTGAAGTTCGGGACCGATCCCCAGTCGTCGGTGCTCGACCCGTGGTGCAAGGCGCACGAGCTCGACAATCTCTACGTCGTCGACTCCGGCTTTTTCGTCACCAGCTCGGCGGTGAACCCGACGCTCACCATCGTGGCCAACGCCATGCGGGTCGGCGATCATCTGAAGGAACGGTTGGGTTAAACATCGCGAGGTCCCCCATCCTCGAGATGGGGGGACATCACGCGATCGGCCCGCTAGAAGCGCGCCATGACCGCACCCTCCCCGCCCGTCGCCGCACGCCGTCCCCATCGCATCGAACAGCTCGGCCGTGTCCGGGTCGACGACTACGCCTGGATGAAGGACGAGAACTGGCAGCAGGTGATGCGCGACCCCAAGGTCCTGTGCGCCGACATCCGCGCCCATCTCGAAGCCGAGAACGCCTACACCGAGGCGATGCTGGCGGGGACCAAGGCCCTGCAAGCGAAAATCTTCGAGGAGATGAAGGGCCGCATCAAGGAGGACGACGCCTCCGTTCCCGAGGCGGACGGGCCGTGGGACTACTATTCGCGCTACGCCATGGGCGCGCAGCACCCGATCCTGGCGCGCCGGCCGCGCGGCCCGAAAAGCGAGAATGGGGTCGACGGCGAACAGGTGCTGCTCGACATCGAGGCCCTGGCCAAGCCGCACGCTTACTATTCGGTGGGCCACGCCGAACACAGCGCCGACCACGCGCTCTATGCCTGGGCCGAGGACGACCAGGGCTCGGAATACTACCGCATCCGGGTCAAGGACCTGGCGACGGGCGCGGTGCTCGACCAGGCGATCGAGACCACCACGGGCGACTTCGCTATCTCGCCCTGCTCGGCGTGGGTGTTCTGGACCTGGCGCGACGAGCACGGCCGTCCGGCCCGGATTTACCGCCGCCCGATCCGCGGCGGCGACGACACCCTGGTCTATGAGGAGCGCGACCCCGGCATGTTCCTGGGCGTCAGCGTCACCGCCTCGGAAGGCTTCATCGTCATCGGGGCCGGCAACCAGGAGACCAGCGAGGCCTGGTTGATTCCCGCCGCCGAGCCGACCACTGCGCCGCGCCTGGTCGAGGCCCGCCGGACCGGGGTGCGCTACGAGCTCGAGCACTGGACCGACCGCTTCGTGGTGCGGACCAACGACGACGGCGCCATCGACTTCAAGCTGATGTGGGCCGACCAGGCCGACCCGTCCAAGGCGAGCTGGCGCGAATGGATCGCGCACCGGCCGGGCGTGTTCGTGACCGGGCTCCACGCCTACCGGGACTGGCTAGCGGTGGGCGAGCGGGCGGACGCCAACGACCGGATCGTCATCGTCCGTCGCGACGACCTGAGCTCGCACACAATCGGGGTCGACGAGGAGGCCTATGCGCTCGCCCTCGACCCGGGGTTGGAATACGCCACCGACGTCGCCCGCTACGTCTACACCTCGCCGACCACGCCCAGGCAGTGGTTCGACTACGACATGAGGACGCGCGAGCGGACGCTCAGGAAGACCCAGGAGATTCCCTCGGGCCATGACCCGGACCGCTACCGGACCCGCCGGCTCTACGCGACGGCGCCGGACGGGGCCCGGGTTCCGATCACCGTCCTGATGCTCAGGGACGCGCCGACCGACGGTTCGGCGCCCCTGATGCTCTACGGCTACGGCGCCTACGGCCATGCGTTCGAGCCGGCCTTTTCGATTCGCCACCTGTCCCTGGTCGACCGGGGCTGGATCTGGGCCACAGCCCACGTGCGGGGCGGGTCCGAGAAGGGCTGGGGCTGGTTCCTGGACGGAAGAAAAGACAAGAAAACCAACACCTTCACCGACTTCATCGCCTGCGCGGAGACCCTGGCGGATTTGGGCTACGGACGTCGCGGCAGGATCACGGCCTACGGCGGGTCGGCGGGAGGGCTGCTGGTCGGGGCCGTGACCAATCTCAGACCCGACCTGTGGTCCGGCGTGATCGCCGCCGTGCCCTTCGTAGACGTGCTCAACACCATGAGTGATTCGAGCCTGCCGCTGACCCCGCCGGAGTGGCCGGAATGGGGCAATCCGCTGGAGGATCCGGCCGCCTATGACGTCATCGCCGGCTACAGCCCCTACGACCAGGTCGGTGAGAAATCCTACCCGGCGCTTCTGGCCACCGGCGGCCTCTCCGACCCGCGGGTGACCTATTGGGAGCCGGCCAAATGGGCGGCCCGGCTCCGCGCCGCCTCGACCAGCAAAAACCCCATCCTGCTAAGGATTAACATGGACGCCGGCCACGGCGGCGCGTCCGGCCGATTCGATTTCCTGAAAGAAATTGCCCTCGACTACGCCTTCGCGGTCTGGGCCTTCGAGCGCGGTTAACAAGCGGTAAATCTCCGGCGCGTGCCAATAGTTCACAGGTAAATCATACCCGCGTCGCGGCCAAAACGATGTTAAAAATGCAACAGGACCGCCACATCTTGATCATAATCGTTGCACCGAGCGAGTTCACCGAGCCATAGTCCACACCTCGTTGTGACAAACCGCCGGTCCCGCGACCGGAAACGAGGGGGAACAATGCACAGATTTAGAAACCAACTGCTCGCGTCTACGGTCATCGCCGCCGGCTTTACGCTCATGGTTCCGGCCATGGCGTCGGCTCAGGACCAGTCGCAGCAAACACCGCCGCAGCAACAAACCACCCCGCCGCCGACCACGGCTCAGAAGGCGAACGAAGTCTCCGAAGTGGTGGTGACCGGCTCGCGCATTCACCGTAACGAGTACAACTCGGCCGCGCCGATCCAGGTGCTGTCCGGCGACACGGCCAGCCTCGAAGGCCTGGCCAACACCGCCGAGATCCTGTCGACCTCGTCGCTGGTGGCCGGTTCGTTCCAGGTGAACAATCAGCTGACCGGCTTCCTGGTCACGGGCGGTCCCGGCGCCAGCACCATCCAGCTGCGCGGCCTCGGCGCCCAGCGCACCCTGGTCCTGGTGGACGGCTACCGCATGGGACCCGCCGGCGTCGGCGGCACCGTCGGTCCGTTCGATCTGAACGTCATCCCCTCCTCGATCGTCGACCGGATCGAAATCCTGAAGGACGGCGCCTCGTCGATCTACGGCTCTGACGCCGTGGCCGGCGTGATCAACGTCATCACCAAGAAGAACCTCGATGGCGGCGTGATCAACGCCTACAGCGACATCAGCCAGTACGGCGGCGGCAACCAATACGACGTCAACGGCGCCTGGGGTAAGGTGCTCGACAAGGGCTACTGGAACGTCGGCTTCGACTATTACGACCAGGACGCCCTGACCCACAGCCAGCGTCCGGACACGGCCTGCGCCGCGGACTACGAGTTCAACGCCCAGGGCCAACCGCTGGATCGTCCGGCCCAAGGCCATCCGAAGCAGTGCTTCAACCTGTTCGCCGATGCGTTCGAAACGCCGCTCAACTCGCAGGCCTTCGGCGCCACCTTCAACGGCGGCACCCTGATCCTGATCCCGAACGCGGGCGGCACCTATCCGGGCACGCAACAGGGCAACTCGGACGCCCTCGGCAATCCGATTCCGGCCGGGTTCGAGCGGGAAGACCGCGCGGGCTTCCCCGCGACCTACCCGTACGACAACTTCTCGTCGCCGTTCTACGACAACTCCGACGTCGAAAGCCCGTCCAGGCTCTTCACCCTGACCGGCCGCGGCGGCATCGACCTGAGCGCGGATACGACCCTTTACGGCGACTTCCTGTTGAACCGCCGCAACTCGTCGCAGACCGGCGATCGTCAGTTCTTCCCGGACGTGTTCGCCGACGAGGCCAACGTCCCGGCGTCGCTGCACGACAACGGCTTCACCTTCCCGGTCGGCCCGGTCCTGCTGCCGATCATGCCGGCGCCGTTCGACACCAGCCAGAGCGTCGATTACTACAACGTCGACCTCGGTCTGAAGGGCAAGCTGCCCGACGGTCCGGTGTTCGGCGGCTGGGACTGGGACCTGCACGCCCGCGACAGCCACGACGCCGGCACCTATTCGTACCTGTTCATCTACAATGACCGGGTGAACGCCATCGACGGCCTCGGCACGCCCATCCCGGGCCACCCGTCGCCGACCACGACCTCGGTCTGTAACCAGAACCAGATCACCATCTCCGCCAATAAGAAGGGCGGCCAGTGTTCGAGCCTCGGCCCGAACGGCTTCCCGCTGCTCGACTCGAACGAGCTCGCCGGCAAGCTGACGCCGGCGGAAAAGGAATTCCTCTTCGGGGTGGAACAGGGTCACACGACCTACGACGAGTACGAGTTCGAAGCGTCCATGACCGGCGACCTCATGAGCCTGCCCGCGGGCAAGCTCTCGGCCGCCTTCGGCGCCGACTACCGTCACTCGCACATCGACGACACGCCCGGACCGGAAGAGCTCGCGAGCAACCTGTGGGGTCAGACCTCCGCAGGCGTGACCGAGGGCACCGACGCGGTGAAGGAAGTCTACGGCGAAATCGAAGCGCCGTTGCTGAAGAACGTCCCCCTGATCAAGTCGCTCGATCTGCAGGCGTCGGCCCGTTACACGGACTACGACATCGGCGGTTCGAACACGACCTGGAAGGTGGGCCTGAACTGGCAGATCAACGACTGGCTGCGCATCCGCGGCACCGAGGGCACCTCATTCCGTGCGCCGGAGCTGTACGAGCTGTTCCTGGGCAACCAGACCGGCTTCCTGTCGCAGACCTCGGTCGACCCCTGCGTCAACTATCAGGACAGCGGCAACGCCAACCTGATCAAGAACTGCGCCTCAGTCGGCGTGCCGGTCGGCTACGCCGGCAACGGTTCGAGCGTGCAGGTCACAACGGGCGGCGGCGCCGGCCACCTGAAGGCTGAAACCTCCAAGGCCACGACGTTCGGCTTCATCTTCACGCCGACGTTCACGGACTTCTCGCTGGCGGTCGACTACACCGACATCACCGTGAACAACGAAGTGCAGCCCTTCGGCGCTGCTACGATCGCGGACGAGTGCTATACGGCGGTCAACTTCCCGGCCAGCGGCTTCTGCGGCCTGCTGGTGCGTGACGAAGACCCGACCTCGACGCGCTACCTGCAGATCCTGACGGTCAACTCGAGCTATGTGAACGTGGCGACGCAGACCGAGCGGGCGATCGACGTCACGGCGCGGTGGCGCCACGACTTCGACCTCGGCCGGTTGGAAGTGAACACCCAGATGACCTGGGACCTGGAGAACACCACCCAGACGTTCGCGGGTATCCCGTCGCCGAACTACAGCGGCACGACCTTCGCCTTCAAGGGTCCGTCGTTCGCGGGTCTGACCAACGTCCGCTTCGACCACGGTCCGTGGACGATCCTGTGGACGATCCAGATGCTCGGCGAAGGCTCCGACCGCGATCTGATCGGCTCTTCGGCGCCGAGCACCCGCTACAGCACCACCTGCACCAACAGCACCACCGGATCGCTGCAAGCGCCCTGCACCACCTTGCTGGGCCTGAACGGCGGTACGGTCACCGTGGTCCCGGTGACGGCGTACCAAAAGAACTACGTCGAATTCACCAGCTATCACCACCTCTCGGTCCGCCGGACGTGGGATACGCTGCAGGTGACCGCGGGCGTGCAGAACCTGTTCAACGAGCGGCCCCCGGGCGTCTCGTCGAGCGAGTTCCGCACTGGCACCGCGGCGCTGAACGGCTACGACATGGTCGGTCGCCGCTTCTTCCTGACCATCTCGAAGAAGTTCTGATCGAACAACCAACCACGCCTTCGGGGCGGCGGGAGCAATCCCGCCGCCCTTTTTCTTTGCCCGATTTTTGGACCTGATCCCTGGGCCTGATTTCCGCAGACGGCGACTCGCGCCATCACGGCGTCTCATGATGGTTCGCGACGCCGAGGCCTCAGACCACGAGCCGATGCGGGCGATCTACGCCCACCATGTGCTGAGCGGCCTGGGCAGTTTCGAAGCCACAGCGCCGGGCGCCGCGGACTTCTCCAACCGGATGGCCTCGATCACCAGCCTGGGCCTGCCCTGCCTGGTCGCCGCGAGCGCCGGCGCGGTCATGGGCTACGCCTACGCCTCCACCTTCCGGCCGCGGATCGGCTATCGCTACACCGTCGAGGACAGCGTCTATGTGGCGCCGGAGCATCTCGGCAAAGGCATCGGGCGCGCGTTGCTTTCCGAGATCGTCGAACGCTGCACCCGCCTGAACCTGCGCCAGATGACCGCCTTCATCGGCGACAGCGGCAATGCGCCCTCGATGGCGCTCCACCGCGCCTGCGGCTTCGAGATGGCCGGCGTGCTGCGCGGGGTCGGCTTCAAGCACGGCCGCTGGATCGACGTGGTGGTCATGCAGCGTGCGCTGGGTCAGGGCGACACGGAGCCGCCGGTCGGGACGGGATGGTCCGCGGGCTGAGCCTTCATTCCCGCCGCCTCGGCGATGATCCGTGCGACGTCCTCGCGGTGTCCCACAAAACGATGACCGCCCGGCAAGCCGATCGGCCGCGCCAGCGCCGGCGGAAAGCGTGGACAGGCGGCGCTGGGATCGTCGAGGCCCCAGATGCAGACGGCGGGCGGGCCTCCGGGCTTTTCCAGCTCGGTCCGGACCGAGAACCCGGCCGGATCGTCGACGATGTCCAGCAGCGACCAGGGCCGGATCACCAGCTCCGCGCGCCCGACCGGCGCGATCATGACGATGAGCGCGATCCGCGCGCGCTGACTGGGCGCCAGCCGTCGCGCCAGCACGGGCAGGACGTCGGCGCCGTAGGAGTAACCGACCAGGACGATCCGGCGCGGACCCCACACGGCGCAATAGCGGTCGATCACGCGTCCGAGGTCGGCCGCCGCGCCGGCGGCGCTGTGCGCCCGCACGAAATAGTGCAGCGAATCGACTGCCACGACCGGCGCGCCGAAGCGGGTGAGGCCCTGCGTGAAGGCAAGATCGCCATCCTGCCAGCCGCTGTCGCCGGTGTAGTAGATCACCAGCGGCGCTGACCCCGTCACGCTCGCCGGCGCCCGTTCGACCAGCGGGAGGTCGCGCAGCGCCGCTCCGGCGTGCGGGGCGCCATCCACGGGCAGCGGATCGCGCGCCAGAACCACCACGAAGGCGATGATGTTCAACAGCAGCGGTACAGCGCCCGCCCCCGCGGCCCAGATCAACCAGCGTCCGATCTGTCGCCGGGTCATGACAACCTTGGCCTCGGGGCGTTCATGGTGCAGGTTGCGGCGCTCACAGCAGGGTTTTTAAGGAGCGCCGTCCGTGAAGACCAGCATCGCCGCCCTCGCCGCCGCCTTCGCCTTTGCTTTCGCCGGCGCGCCCGCGGGCGCCCAGGGCCACGTCCCGCTGTCGCCGCACGAGGGCGACTTCACGGTCAAGGACTTCAAGTTCAAGTCCGGCGAAACCCTGCCCGAACTGCGGCTGCACTATATGACGCTGGGGGCGCCGCGACGCGACGCGAACGGGCGGGTAGTCAACGCCGTCCTGATCCTGCACGGCACCGGCGGCGACGGTCACCAGTTCGAGCGGCCGCAGTTCGCCGACGTGTTGTTCGCGCCGGGCGGCGTGCTCGATCCCGCCCGCTATTTCATCATCCTCCCGGACGATATTGGTCATGGCAAATCGTCCAAGCCCAGCGACGGTCTGCACGCGCATTTCCCGCACTATGACTACGACGACATGGTCGAGGGCGAATATCTGCTGGTGTCGAAGGGCCTGGGTGTCGACCACCTGCGCCTAGTCATGGGCACGTCCATGGGCTGCATGCACAGCTTCATGTGGGGCGAGGCGCATCCGGATTTCGTCGACGCCCTGATGCCGCTGGCCTGCGAGCCGACCCAGATCGCCGGCCGCAACCGGATCTGGCGCGAGATGCTGATCAAGGCCATCACCGAAGATCCCGCGTGGAAGGGGGGTGACTACGCCGAGGAACCGCGCGAGGCGTTGCGCACCGCCTCGGACCTGCTGTCGATCGCCGGCAGCGCGCCGCGGCTCATGCAGAAGGAATACTCCACCCGTGACGCCGCCGACGCCTACGTCGCCGAATTCACCGATCACGAGCTGAAGTCCCTGGACGCCAACGACCTGCTCTACCAGGTGGCGTCGTCGGGCGACTACGATCCGTCGGGCGCGCTGGAATCGATCACCGCGCCGGTGATGTGGGTGAACTCCGCCGACGACTTCATCAACCCGCCCGAACTCGGCATCGCCGAGGGCCTCGCCGCGCGCATCAAGCACGTCCATTACGTCGTGATCCCGATCAGCGACCAGACGCACGGCCACAGCACCCACACCTGGGCGGCGGTGTGGCAGGACCGTCTGAAGGAACTGCTGGCGAGCTCGGAGCGCTAGCCGGGGTTAAGAGAAGAAAGATTTGCCACGAAAAACACGAAAAACACGAACGCTGATTTAGCGTAACGCTTCGCACCTCTATCGAGCTCGGCAATGCCGAGCTCATTCAGAAGATCAAACGTCGAATTCTGAATCCCGTTCGTATTTTTCGTGGCCCGCTTTCCTTCCTTCGGATCGTTCTGAATCACCCGTAACCGAAGCGTTCGATCCAGGGCTGGAGGCGCGGCAGGACCGGGGCGAGTTGGTCAGCGTAGTTCATCCAGGCCGGCGACGCCTCGCGGTAGAGGCCGCGCCGAACCTGGCCGGCGCTGGGGGTCGAGATGGTGCGCCCTTCCGCGTGGGCCGCGAAGTCGTAGAACGCATCCGACCATTCAAGACCCAGGAAGGCGCAGAGCGCGCGCACCTCGCCGTCGAAGTCGGCGGTCAGCCGCTCGTGCCGCACCTCGAGAAGATCGAGCGGCAGCACGGCACGATAGGTCTCTGCCAGATGCATCACCGCGTCGTAGAGATCGGTGGCGCCTTCGAGGGTGAGCATGGCGTAGGTCGCCGCATTGGGCGCGAAGACATGGCGGAAGCCGCTCAACACCGTGTCGCGCGGGTCGCGCCGCGCGAACAGGACCTTCGCCTGAGGGAACAGCCGCGCGATGATCGGCAGATTGATGGTGTCGAGCGGCATCTTGTCGACGAACAGACGCCCGGCGACCTCCGCGCCCGCATCCCGGGCGCGGCGCCAGTAGCCGTCGCGAAGCTTGTTCGCCGTCGCCTCGTCCAGCGCGGCCAGCGCCTGCAGGCCGGCGGCGCGGCCGAAAAAGCGGTGGGCCGCCTCGCTCAGCAGATCGCCTTCCTCAAGCGCCACCACATCGGGATGGGCGCCCAGGATGTGTTCCAGAAGGGTGGTGCCCGATCGCGGAAAGCCGAGCAGGAACACATGACCCCGCGCGGCCGACCTGCCGTCGCCGGCGGGCGCGTCGCGCCAGGCTTGCGGCTGTTGCGCGCCGAACCACTCTCGCAGGGACGCGAGCAGCGACCGCAGTTGGTCCGCCGCCAACACCCACGCGGCGTGAAGGCGCCGGTGTTCGTCGTTGCCGCGCCGCCAGGCCTCAAACGCTTCGGGAAAGCGACCCAGACCGTGCAGGGCGTCGCCCAGCAGGCTCTCGGTCGCGGCGTGCAGCATCGGTGTCAGCGGCGGGTCGCCGCCGCGCGGTTCGAGCATGAATCGCGCTCGCGCCTCCGCTGCGGTGTAATCGCCCTCGCCGATGTCGGACGCCGCCAGCGCAGCGAGCGCGGTCGCGTGGCCCGGCGAACGGGCCAGCGTCGCTTCCGCCCGCACGCGGCCCTGGGACCAGGCGCCCGTGCGCGCGAAGAGATTGGCGAGCGCCCCGCCGGCATCCGCATGATCCGGATCGAGCCCCAGCGCCGCTTCGAAGCGCGCCTGGGCTTCGTCCACGGCGCCCAGGGTGGCCAGACATTCGCCGGCGCCGTAGTGCGCGTCGGCGCGGTTCGGATCGGCGTCGAGCGCGGCCTTGAAGATCGGCAAGGCCTCGCGCCGGCGGTCGAGCGCCATCAGGCAGCCGGCGAGCGCGAGCAGGAGGTCCGTATCCTTCGGCGCTACGGCCAGCGCCCGGCGAAGTGCGGCGACCGCCTCTTCCTCGCGCCCCTCGGCGCGCAATTGTTCGGCCGCGAGCCGCAGCGCCAGAGGGTGGCTGAGACCCTGGGCGATCGCCTCGACCGCCAGGACGCGGGCGCGTTCGATGTCGTCGTTCGCGTGGGCGGCTTCGATATCCGCAAGGGTGGGCGCGCCGCTCATGCGCCGGCGCCTGGTGTGGGGCCATCGGCATAGCCGAACGGTTCGATCCACGGCGCCAGGATCGGCGCCACCGGCGCCATCTGGTCGCGATAGCGCAGCCACTGACCAGCGCCGTCGCGATAGACGCCGCGCTTCACCTGGGCGGCGCTCGGAGTATTGATCAAGCGGGCTCGCCGCCCACTCCGCGAAGGCGAGGACGGCATCGTCCCATGCGAGGCCCAGGAAACCGCAGATCGCACGCGCCTCCGCCTCGAAGTCCTCGACGAAGATCTCATAGCGCACCTCGCGTACCGCGAGTGGCAGCGCCGTTCGATAGAGGTCGGCCAGACCCATGACCGCCGCGTAGAGGTCCGCGGCGCCCTTCAGGGTCAGCATCGAATAGGTGGCGACGTTGGGCAGGAACGAGCGGCGAAAACAGCTCAGCACCACGTCGCGCGGATCGCGCCGGGCGAACAGGAGCCTGGCGGCGGGAAACAGCTTGGCGACGACGGGCAGCTTCGTCGTGTTCAGCGGCAGCTTGTCGATGAAGACCTTGCCTTCCGGCTTGACGCCATCTTCGCGCACGCGGCGCCAATAGTCCGCCCGAAAAAGCTCGGCGGTCGCCGCGTCGAGCTGGGCCAGTCGTTCGAGGCCGTCCTGCGTCTCCAGGAACTCGGCCTCCGCCGCTTCGAGGGTGGGCCTTTCCTCCAGGGCGACCACGCGCGGGTGCGCGGCGAGCACGTTTTCCAACAGGGTTGTGCCCGATCGCGGAAAGCCGACCAGAAAGACGTGGACGGCGGCGGCGGCTTCAGACGGCGAGGCCGGCGCGCCGCGCCAGTCGGCGGGATCGGCGCGGCTGAACGCGTCGGCAAGCCGATCGAGGTTCTCCAGATAGGCGCGCGCCGCCGCCGGATAGTCGGGCGAGGCCTGCTGGCGGAACAGCTCATTGGCGGCGACGTAGGACAGATAGGCGCCCGCCGCGCGGTCCTGGCCGTCGAGCGCATCCCCCAGCAAGTGGGTCGCCATCGCGCGCGCAAAGCCGTCGAGTTGCGGCGCGCGCAGCACTGCGCGCAATCGCGTTTCGGCGTCGGCGAAGGCGCGCGTGCGCACATCCACGGCGGCGAGCGCGATGGTCGCGTCCACATGGTTCGGCGCGTCGGCCAGGGCACGCTCGGCCTGACGGCGCGCCTCGTCCGGGTCGCCGCTTCGGGCCAGCAGGGCCGCGAGCGCGGCGCGGGCGTCGGCGTAGGCGGGCGCGAGTGCGATCGCGCGCTCGAAATTCGTCCGCGCGCCGTCGAAATCGCTCGCATTGGCGAGCGTCTTGCCCAGGGCGAAATGCGCCTCGGCCGAGGTCGGGTCGGCGCGGATCGCGGCTTCGAACACTCCGATCGCTTCGTCGGATCGGCCGAGCTGGATCAGGCGGCCGCCGAGACCGATCAGGAGCATGGAATCGTCGGGCGCGCGCTCGATCGCGCGGGTCAGCAGCCGGGCGCCTCTCGCCCACGACCCGCCCGTTCGAGCAACTCCGCCACCAGGCGCACCATCATGGATTGACCCGGCGCCGCGCACACCGCGACATCGGCGAGCGCCGCCGCCGCGTCGAGATGGCCCGCCGCCAGCGCCGCACGCATCCGATCGAAATGTTCCGCGCCCTGGGCCAAACCTCGTCCTATTCGACCGGATAGCCCTTGGGCCCGATCCAGGGCTCGAGGATCGGCAGCACCGGCGCCAGCTGCTCGGTGTAGGGCCGCCACTGGCCCTCGCCCTCGCGGTAGATGCCGCGGCGAACCTGCACGGCGCTGGGAGTGGTCACCGTGCGCTGGGCGGACTTGGCGGCGAAGTCGTTCATGCCTTCGTCCCAGGGCAGTCCCAGGAATGCGCAGACGGCGCGCGCCTCACGTTCGAAGTCGGCGATGAAGCGCTCGTAACGGACCTCGTGGATCGCGAGCGGCAGCTTCGCCGCGTAGAGTTCCATCAGCCGCATGACCTGGTCGTAGAGCTTGGCCGAGCCGTTCAGGGTAAGCAGATTATAGGTGGCCGGATTGGGCATGAAGGCGCGGCGGAAACAGCTCAGCACCACGTCGCGGGGATCGCGCCGGGCGAACAGGATCTTTGCGTCGGGGAACAGCTTGGCCACCAGCGGCAGGCTGATGATCGTGAGCGGCATCTTGTCGATGAACAGCGCGCCGTTCGGATCGACGAACTGGCGCACGATGCGCCAGTAGTCGCGACGGAAACGCGCCGCCTGGTCCGGCTCAATCGCCGACAGTCGCGCGACTCCGCCTGGCGCGTGCAGAAATTCCGCCTCCGCCTTGGCGAGCGTGGTCTTCTCCTCCAGGGCGACGACGTCCCTGTGCGCGGCTAGCACGTTTTCCAGCAGAGTCGTACCCGACCGCGGAAAGCCGATCAGAAAGGCATGGCCGATGAGCTTGGGCGGGGTTTCGTCAGCGGCCAGAGGCGCGCCGCCCCAGCGACGGCGATCCTCGTGCTCGAAGTCCGCCGTCAGCATGGCGATGCGATCCACCAGATTGCGGGCGCCCGCGGCATGGCCGTCGGCGAACTTCACCCGGTTGCCTTCGTTGGAGCTGGTGTAGATCTCGAACGCCTCAGGAATGCGGCCCTGGCCGTTCAGGGCGTCGGCCAACACGCCCAGCGCGGCGGCGCGTTCCGAAGGCGTCGGCAGGGCCCCGGCCAGCAGCGGGCGGAGTCGCACCTCGGCGCCGGCGAAATTCCGCTCCGATATTTCCGCCACCGCCAGCGCGATGATCGCGGTGGGATCGTCGGGCGCCTCGGACAGGGCCTGCTCCGCCGCCGCGCGGCCCGCCGCGATCTCACCGATGCGCGCCAGCAGCAGCGCCAGGGCCGCGCGCGCGTGTGTATAGCGGGGGACCAGCTCCAAGGCGCGTTCGTAGTGCTTGCGACCGAGATCCACGCCGCCGTGACTCTGCGAGCGTTCGTCCCATGCCGAAGTGAGCCTCGGCCGCGAACTCTTCCGACTTGGCCGCCTCGCCGAACAGGCGGACCGCTTCGCTGGCGCGGCCCAGGTTGGCGAGCCGGGCGGCCAGGGCGATCAGCAGCGTCGGATCGCGAGGCTCGAGCACTAGGGCCCGGCGCAGAAAGGCGACCGCCTTCTCGCCGTCGTCCTTGCGTTCCATGTCCTCGGCGACGAGGCGCATCAGAAATGGATGTCGCGCGCCCGCGCGCAGCGCCGCCTCGGCCAGGACAGCGGCGCGCTCGAGTTCATTTGCGGCGACGGCGGCGTTGATCTCGTCGATGAGCTGAGCGGCGTCGTCCACGGCTTTCCCCTTTGGCCACGGCGGTTTATCGCGTCAGGCAGACGGCCGCCAGGGGGTCTGAAGCCTCAGGCCGCGCAGGCCGTGGCGGCGGCGTCAAGGGCTGCGACGACCTCGCCCAGCACGCCGGACCAGTCACCCAGGCGCGCCTGGCGGAAGGTGCGCATAGTCTCGTACCACGGCGTATCGCTACGGCCGGCGAGCCAGCGCCATTCGGCCGTCGCGGACAACAGCACCCATACAGGCTTGCCCAGCGCGCCGGCGAGGTGCGCCACGGCGGTATCCACGGCGATGACGAGGTCGAGGCATTCCACCAGTGCGGCGGTCTCCTGGAAGTCGGCGAGGGCGATGGAATGGTCGGGCAGGCCGAACAGGGTGGCGATCTCGCCGCTGCGCGGACCGACCTGAAGGCTGACCAGCGTCCAGCCCGGCGCCGCGAGCAGGGGTGCGATCTCCGAGGTCTGCATGGAGCGGCGCGCGTCGTTCGGGTGCGCGGGATTGCCGGACCAGACGATGCCGAACTTGCGGCCCGCGGGCAGACGCGCGCGCCAGGCTTCGACCCGCGCCGGATCGGCTGCGATGTCGCCGCGCGGAGACGGGATGGCGCCAAGCGTGGTTCCGAGCAGCCAGGGCAGGCTCATCTGTTCGACCCAGAGATCGAACGCGGGCAGAGGCGCGTCGCGGTCGACGACGGCGGCGGCGCCGGGAACCCGTTCGAGCAATCCGACCAGCTTGCGGTCGCAGGCGAGGATCGGTCGCGCGCCGCGCTCGGCCAAGGGCTTCAGGAAGCGGCTGAACTGGAGCGTGTCGCCGAGGCCCTCCGATGCGCAGACCAGCAGGCTGCGTCCCTCGAGCGGTTCGCCGCGCCACATGGGCGCCGACAACTGTTCGGCGAAGCGCGCCTTGGCTGGACCTTCCCATTCGCATTGCGCATAGAGCGGCCAGCCGCGCGCGTAGTCGCCCTGGCGCAACAGCGCGAGCGTCAAGGCCCAGCGCGCTTCGTCGTGGGTCGGGTCGCGCTCGAGCGCCGCCTCGCAGAGCGCCTCAGCCTCCTTCACCCGATCGGCGCCGATCAGCAGGAAGGCGAGGTTGGAGATCGCTTCCTTCAGACTCGGATCGAGCGCCAGGGCGGCGCGCAGCGCGCATTCCGCCTCGGCTTCGCGGTTGAAGGCGCCGTAGAGGTTGGCGAGATTGAGTTGCGCGGGCGCGAACCGCGGCTCCAACGCGACCGAACGCTCCAGCGCCGCCAGCGCCTCGTCGAGACGGCTTTCCGCCTTCAAGGCGCCGCCGAGCACAAACCACGCGGGCCCGCGACCGGAGTTCGATCGCAACGGCGCGTTCGGCGGCGGCGACGGCCTCGGCGGTGCGCCCCAGGCCGCAAAGGGCGGCCGCGAGGTTGGCTTGGGTGTTGGCCTGGGCCGGGTCGAGCGCCAGCGCGCCTTCGTAGGCGGCGACGGCGGCTGTGAAATCGCCGTGCGCGGTTTCGGCGGCGCCGAGCGCGATCCAGGCCGTGATGTTGGAACGGTCCACGTCGATCGCGCAGCGATAGGCGTCGGCCTCGCCGCGACGATCGCCCAGCGCTCGGCGCGCGTCGGCCAGCAGGAACCAGGCTTGCGGTTCGCCGGAAAAGACCACGGTCAGGGCCTCCCAGCGCGCCGCGGCGTCGGCATAGCGGCCCTGCTCGAAATGCAGCAGGCCCGACAGATGCAGCGCGTTGGCCTGCCCCGGCTCGTCGGCGAGGATCGCGGCGTAGAGCGTCTCGGCGCCGGCGGCGTCGCCTGCGCGGTGTAACGCAAGCGCGTGTTCGAGCGCCGCCTGACGGTCTTGCATGCCAGCTGGTCCCCTGGTGAGTTGCAGCGAGCCTAGGCCTATTCCCTTACCGGTGTTTAACCGGCTCGAGCGCGTTGCGCAAAAGTGGAACCCGGTTTTGCGGTCACAACGTGCTCAAATTTTTGATTTTAGAGCACGATTCAACGATCAGATGATTCTGATCGCATCGTGCTCTAGACTGTGTCCGGCGGCGCCTCGATGAAGGCCTTGCCGCGACGCTCGGGCCCCAGGAAGGTCAGGAGCGCGATGGCCACCGCGAAGATCGCCGCGATTACCGCCAGGGCGAAGCTGTAGTCGTCGTGTCGCGCTGACGCCATGCGCGCCTGGATCACGGCGTTCCCCGACGCCAGCAGATTGCCGAGCTGGTAGACGAAGCCGGGGAACATGCCGCGCGACAGGTTGGGCGACAACTCGTTCAGGTGGACCGGAATAACGCCCCAGGCGCCTTGCACCATCACCTGCATGAGGAAGCCGCCGAGCGCGAGCAGGGCCAGGTTGTGCGCATAGGCCCAGAGCGGAATGATCGGCAGGGCGATCAGCACCGCGATAACGATGGCAAAGCGGCGGCCGGTCTTCTCCGACAGGGCCCCGAAGGCGAGACCGCCGGTGATGGCGCCGATATTCATGATGGCGGTGACCAAGCCCACGGTCTTGGTGTCGAGCTTGAGCTGTACCTGCAGGAAGGTCGGATAGAGATCCTGGGTGCCGTGGCTGAAGAAGTTGAAGGCGGTCATCAGCAGCACGGCATAGAGCGCCATTTTCCACTGTTTGCGAAACAGCACGAAGAGCGCGATGAGCCCGATCGGAACGTCGATCAGATAGATCCACAATTCCTGCGGCGTCAGCGCGCCGATCACCATCTTCAGCGCCGGAAACTGGCCGAGGCCGCCGACCAGCCCGGCGATGTCGTCGCGTCCAACCGACCCCAACAGCGAGGGCCCGACGCCGATGGCGAGCGCGGCCAGGCCGACGCCCCAGAGCAGCAGCGGATTGTGTTTGGGCGCGTGTTCGCGATGCGCCTCGAAGGCGGGCGATTCCTTCACGCCGAGGCGGATGAACACGACCAGCAGCGCTGGGATCACGCCGACCATGAACATGCCGCGCCATCCGATCAGGTCGAACAACAGGGCGTAGACTCCGGCCGCCACGAGATAGCCGAAGGCGTAGCCTTCCTGCAGGAAGCCGGAGACCAGGCCGCGCAGTTTTGGCGGGATCGATTCCATGGTCAGCGAGGCGCCTACGCCCCACTCTCCACCCATGGCGAAGCCGAACACCGCGCGCAGGATCAGGAGCACCGACAGGCTGGGCGCGAAGGCCGAGGCGAACTCGATGACCGAATAGAGCAGGATGTCGACCATCAGCACCGGACGCCGTCCGAAGCGGTCGGCGAACAGGCCGAAGACGAAGGCGCCGAACGGGCGCGCGGCCAGGGTCAGCACCGAGGCCAGGGCCACCGCCTTCACGTCGGTGTGGAACTCCGCCGCGATGGCCTTGAACATGAAGACCATCAGGAAGAAGTCGAAGGCGTCCAGCGACCAGCCCAGGAACGAGGCGATGACCGCGCTCTTCTGACTGCGGTCGAGGCCCTTCAACTCGGCGAGTACGGACATGGTCCCTCCTTCGGTCAGGTTTCCCTGTCCTAGCGTGCAGTCACGATTCCGGCGAGGGGTTCCCGGCGCACAGGGCTTCGAATCCCGCCGCCGCGAAGCGCGCCAGCAGGCGGTAGGCGGTCTCCACATCGCCCGAGCGGCACAGACCGCCGGACAGGCGGTCGAGGCGCCCGGTCTCGCCCAGGGTGAGCGTCAGCGCGCCCGACAGATTGTGATAGGCCCAGTAGAGATCCTCGTCGCGCGAGCCCGGGATCGCCAGGCGCAGCAGATCAACCAGGCGATAGATCACCGGATCGAAATAGCGCGCCATGGTCTCGCCGCCCCAGACCGGGTTGGCGTTGGCCTGGGCGACCAGGGCGAAATAGTGCTTCCAGCCCGGTCCGCCCTTCGCCTGCCAGGTGATCAGCGGCTCGAGGAAGGCGAAGATCACGCCCTCCGCGGTCAATCGGCCCCGGTGTTCGTTGGCGTAGCGATCGAGCGAGTCCATGCGCTCGCGGTTCAGAACCTCGGCGCGACGCAGGAACACCGCGTCGAACAGCCCCTTCTTGGTCCCGAAGTAATAGTGCAGCAGCGCGGTGTCGACGCCGGCCTCGCGCGCGACCTCGCGGATGGTGACGCCGTAGAAACCGTGCTTGGAGAACAGGTCCTCGGACACGTCGAGGATGATCTCGCGGGTGTCGCCTTCCCGGCTGGCCTTGGGCGGGCGGCCACGCCGCGCCGACGCCTTTTCCGGCGGCCGATCCTGGGTCACGCTCGAGGCCATGGGGTCGGTCCCTGAACCGCGGTCACTGAACCAGGATTAGGCCTCGCGCACGGTCCCGTCCATGCCGTTCGCGCAGGGTCCGGCTCTGGGTGCGGTTCAGGGCGCCTTGGCCAGGAAGTCGAGGATGGCGCTGCGCGCGGCCGGCTCGGTCAGGGCGGGCGCGTGACCGACGCCGGGGACTTCGACAAACCCCATGTGCCGGGCCGCGCGCTGCATGGCCTTGGCGGTCTTCGCGTCGAGCAGGTCCGACAGGGCGCCGCGCACCGTCAGCAGCATCCGCTTGCGCGCGAGTTTCTTGAACAGCGGCCACAGGGTTGGTGCGATGGCCGGGTTTGCCGCCGCGCGCATGGGCGCGGCGATGTTGGGGTCGTAGTCGGCGAGCGGCGCGCCGTCGGGACCCTCGCGGAAGGTGCGCTGCGCGAACGTCATCCAGTCCGCGTCACTCAAATCCGGAAACGCGACGCCGTTGTTCTGCTTGCAGACGGCAGCGGCGTCTTCCCAGGTCTTGACCGGCGCGCTCTTGCCGACGTAGCTCGCGATGCGCCCGAGGCCGACAGGCGAAATCTCCGGGCCGATGTCGTTCAGCACCGCGGCGGCGACCACCGACGGCTTCAGCGCGCTCACGGTCATGGTGATCAGGCCGCCCATGGATGTGCCCACAAACACGGCGCGCGACATGCCGGCCTGGTCGAACAGGGCGATCACGTCGGCGGCGTAGGTCGCCGGGTGATAGTTCATCGGGTTCGGGTCGTAGGCCGACAGGCCGCGGCCGCGCACGTCGATGACCAGCACGCGCCGGCCGGCGGCGGCGATATAGGGCGCCACGTCCTCGAAATCGCGGCCGTTGCGGGTCAGCCCGTGGAGGCAGATCACCGGCAGGCGCACCTCGCCTCCGGCGCCGGCGTAGTCGCGTGCGTGCAACCGCAGTCCGTCCGGGGACGTCCACCAGCGATCGGAAAAACCTGATGGGTCCACGGCATCGAACTCCGGCTGGGGGCGGATCAGCCCGGTCAGGGATGTTCTTATTTCACAGCGGCGGCCAGCAAAAATTTCTTCATGGTTTCTCTCCCGCCCTTCGACGTTCGTCCGCCGGGTCGGGGCGTTGGATGCAAACGGAACGGGCGAGGTTTCCGGCCGCCGCCGGCGGGCCTAGGCTCGGGCATGATCCGTCCCGGCCTTGCCGGTCTCGTGGTTTCAGCCCCGCTGGCCGGCCCCGCCCTCGCCTGCCCCGCCCGGAGCCCGGCGGCGGACGAAGCCGCCGTGCGCGCCCTCGAAAACCAATGGATCGGCAGCCACGACCGCGCCATGCTCGATCGGATCCTGGCGGACGACTTCCGCCACCCGGTGGTCACCGGCGATGTCCTCGACAAGCGTAGCCATATCGATTGGATGATCGCCCATCCGTTGCCGCCGGACCGGCGTCCCCGCTTCGCCGCCCTGGACATCCGGCTCTACGGCGACACCGCCCTGGCGGGCGGCTCGGTCGAGATCACCGGCGCCAAGGGCGAGGTCGTAAGCCGCAACCTGTTCACCGACGTCTTCGTCCACCGGGCCTGCCGCTGGCAGGCGGTCAGCGCCCAGGAGACTGATATAGGTCAGCTTCCTCGGAAATAAGCTTAACCGCGGAACCCGCCTTCCGCCTCCGCGTTTTGGGCTTAGGGCGAGGTGTGGGGAGCGGAGAATCCAGGGTCTTCGACAGGCAGTGAATAAGCGGACGGCGCAGCGCCGAACGCAACGCCGCACCCATCGTCGGCCCCTTCTTGCTTCCCGGACTCGCCAGTCGAAACCGACTCTCGGGGAGTCCCATGAACGCGCCCGCACAGATCGCCAAGGCTAAGGCCCCAAAGCCGAAAGACACCAGCTTCGACAATCGTCAGCTGCTCACCGCGCTGCGCGCCTTCCGGCGCGGCGACTTTTCGGTGCGGCTGCCGCGCGACCTGACCGGGGTCGACGGCGACATCGCCGAAGCCTTCAACGAAGTGGTCGAGCTGAACGACCGCATGACCAAGGAGTTCGAGCGACTGGGCGAAATCGTCGGCCGCCAGGGCAAGATCAACCACCGTGCGCGGCTGCCCGGTTCGACCGGATCGTGGGCCGCCAGCGTGGACGCGGTGAACACCCTGATCGCGGACATGGTGCACCCGACCGCGGAAATGGCGCGGGTGATCGGCGCCGTGGCCAAGGGCGACCTTTCGCAGACCATGGACCTGGAGAACGAAGAGCGTCCGCTGCGCGGCGAATTCCTGCGCATCGGGCGGGTGGTGAACACCATGGTGGGCCAGCTCGGCTCGTTCGCCTCGGAAGTGACCCGGATCGCGCGCGAAGTGGGCACCGAAGGCAAGCTGGGCGGTCAGGCCCAGGTGAAGGGCGTCGCCGGCGCCTGGAAGGACCTCACCGACAACGTGAACGGCATGGCGGCCAACCTGACCGGTCAGGTGCGGAACATCGCCGAAGTGACCACCGCCGTGGCGACAGGCGACTTGTCCAAGAAGATCACCGTGGACGTGAAGGGCGAGGTGCTCGAGCTGAAGAACACCATCAACACCATGGTGGACCAGCTGAACTCCTTCGCGTCGGAAGTGACGCGGGTGGCGCGCGAAGTGGGCACCGAAGGCAAGCTCGGCGGCCAGGCCCAGGTGAAGGGCGTGACCGGCGCCTGGAAGGACCTCACCGACAACGTGAACCTGATGGCGGCGAACCTGACCGGTCAGGTGCGCAACATCGCCGAAGTGACCACCGCCGTCGCCAAGGGCGACCTCTCGAAAAAGATCACCGTGGACGTGAAGGGGGAAATTCTCGAGCTGAAATCCACCATCAACACGATGGTGGACCAGCTGAACGCTTTCGCGTCGGAAGTGACCCGGGTGGCGCGCGAAGTGGGTACGGAAGGCAAGCTCGGCGGCCAGGCGCGAGTCGAGGGCGTCGGCGGCACCTGGAAGGACCTCACCGACAACGTGAACTTCATGGCCGCCAACCTGACCGGTCAGGTGCGGAACATCGCCGAGGTGACCACCGCCGTGGCCATGGGCGACTTGTCGAAAAAGATCACCGTGGACGTGCGCGGCGAAATTCTCGAACTGAAGAACACCATCAACACCATGGTGGACCAGCTGGGCTCGTTCGCCTCGGAAGTGACGCGTGTTGCTAGAGAAGTGGGCACCGAAGGGAAATTGGGCGGCCAGGCCCAGGTGAAGGGCGTCGCCGGCACCTGGAAAGACCTCACCGACAACGTGAACTTCATGGCCGCCAACCTGACCGGCCAGGTGCGTAACATCGCCGAGGTGACCACCGCGGTGGCCATGGGCGACTTGTCGAAGAAGATCACCGTGGACGTGAAGGGGGAAATCCTCGAGCTGAAGAACACCATCAACACCATGGTGGACCAGCTGAACTCGTTCGCATCCGAAGTGACGCGGATCGCGCGCGAAGTCGGCACCGAAGGCAAGCTGGGCGGTCAGGCCCAGGTGAAGGGCGTCGCCGGCGCCTGGAAGGACCTCACCGACAACGTGAACGGCATGGCGGCCAACCTCACCGGCCAGGTGCGGAACATCGCCGAAGTGACCACCGCCGTGGCGACAGGCGACTTGTCCAAGAAGATCACCGTGGACGTGAAGGGCGAGGTGCTGGAGCTGAAAAACACCATCAACACCATGGTGGACCAACTGAACGGCTTCGCCTCGGAAGTGACGCGGATCGCGCGCGAAGTGGGCACCGAAGGCAAGCTCGGCGGCCAGGCCCAGGTGAAGGGCGTCGCCGGCGCCTGGAAGGACTTGACCGACAACGTGAACCTGATGGCGGCGAACCTGACCGGTCAAGTGCGGAACATCGCCGAAGTGACCACCGCGGTGGCCATGGGTGACTTGTCCAAGACCATCACCGTGGACGTGCGCGGCGAAATCCTCGAACTGAAAAACACCATCAACACCATGGTGGACCAGCTGAACGCCTTTGCCTCGGAAGTGACGCGGGTGGCGCGCGAAGTGGGCACGGAAGGCAAGCTCGGCGGCCAGGCCCAGGTGAAGGGCGTGGCCGGGACTTGGAAAGACCTCACCGACAACGTGAACGGCATGGCCGCGAACCTGACGGGGCAGGTGCGAAACATCGCCGAAGTGACCACCGCGGTGGCCAAGGGCGACCTGTCCAAGAAGATCACCGTGGAAGTGAAGGGGGAAATCCTCGAACTGAAATCCACCATCAACACCATGGTGGACCAGCTGAACGCCTTCGCCTCGGAAGTGACGCGGGTGGCGCGCGAAGTGGGCACCGAAGGCAAGCTCGGCGGTCAGGCCCGCGTGGAAGGCGTCGCCGGCACCTGGAAGGACCTCACCGATAACGTGAACATGATGGCCGGCAACCTGACCGCCCAGGTGCGCGGCATCGCCGAGGTGGTGACCGCGGTGGCCCAGGGTAATTTGAAGCGCAAGCTGATGGTGGACGCGAAGGGTGAAATTGCTTCGCTCGCCGACACCATCAACGGCATGATCGAGACGCTGGCGACCTTCGCCGACCAGGTGACCAACGTGGCCCGCGAAGTGGGCGTGGAAGGCAAGCTCGGCGGTCAGGCCAAGGTGCCCGGCGCGGCGGGCCTGTGGCGCGACCTGACCGACAACGTGAACGAACTGGCCGCCAACCTGACCAACCAGGTGCGCGCCATCGCCGAGGTGGCGACCGCGGTGACCAAGGGCGACCTGACACGGTCGATCACCGTGAATGCCCTGGGCGAACTGGAGGAATTGAAGGACAACATCAACGAAATGATCCGCAACTTGAAGGATCAGACGTTGAAGAACACCGAGCAGGACTGGCTGAAGACCAACCTCGCCCGGTTCACCCGTATGCTGCAGGGCGAACGCGACCTTTCGACCGTGTCGAACCTGGTGCTGTCGGAACTGGCGCCCCTGATCAACGCCCAGCATGCGGTGTTCTACGTCACCGATGTGGACGAGGACGACCAGGCGGTGATGAACCTGGCCTCGGCCTATGCCTTCAATAACAGGAAGCACGTCACCAACCAGTTCAAGCTGCGCGAAGGCCTGATCGGGCAATGCGCCTACGAAAAGCAGCGCATTCTGCTGACCAATGTGCCGAAAGACTATGTGCAGATATCCTCGGGTCTCGGCGAGGCGAAGCCCCTGAACATCATCGTGCTGCCGCAGCAGACCAACCGAACCAGTAGATGACATAAACACGGCAAGCTATCGCCAATGTTCTGGCTGGGCTTCAAGTACAGGCTGACCACGAGATGCTCGTAGATAACAAATGCACCACGTCATCGTACCTGTACGCGCACCATGCTCACGCCTCGGCCACAACCGTGAGCCTAGAATCAACCTATCTCCGGCTCCGACGCATGCTCAGATCGCCAACATCCACTGCTCCATGAGGGAGCTGGTGATCCAGTCGAGTCCTGAGCCAGACCAATGCGCCCGCGCACCGTTGCTATCTACCCCGTGACTTCGGAATACGACGTGCCGCTTATGGTCGCGCGAGGTTTCAGCTCGGAGACCTTCGCATTCGAGGCGGTTGCCGCCCGTCTAGACGATCAACGGCCATACTACGTCTATTACCTGGGAGATTTCGACCGCGCCGGTCAGGACGCTGCCCGCTCCCTTGAGGAAAAGCTGCGACGCTTCGCCGATGAGGAAGGCGTCGAGGTCGTGTTCGAAACGATCGGGGTGACGGAGCAGCAGATCAGGGACTGGGCGCTGCCGACGCGCCAACCCAAACGGATAACCAACGCCGATAAGAAGTGGCCGCACTCATTCGCGTGTGAACTCGATGCGATCGAGCCAGATGTTCTGCGCGATCTCGTCCGGGCCTGCATCGATAAACATCTGCCGCGGCGCGAGTTCGAAATCCTCAAGGTAGCCGAGGCTAGCGAGCGTAAGCTCATCAAGGGGCTAGTCGGTCTGGCGATTGGCGACGCGTCATGACCAACCTTCGCCCCTATCAGCTCGACATCATCGATCAATTTGATACCTGCGTGGCCTCCGGCATTCGCAGCGTCATCATTGTGGCTCCTACCGGCTCCGGCAAAACGGTGATCGGCAGCGAGATCGTCCGGCGCGCCGTCGCCGATGGCAAGCGGGTGCTGTTCCTCGCGCATCGACGCGAGATCGTCATGCAGACAGCGGCCAAGCTCAAGGACAATGGCATCGAGCACGGCATCATCATGGCCGGCGAATTTACTTCTCCGCTCGATCCCGTTCAGGTCGCCGCGATCCAGACCTTGCATGCGCGAGCAGTACGCCGAAACAAGATATCGCTGCCCCCAGCCGATGTACTAGTCGCCGACGAATGTCATCATGCTCCGGCGCAGACGTGGAAAAAGATCGTCGAGGCATACCCTGACGCGATCCTGCTCGGTCTCACTGCAACGCCATGTCGCGGTGACGGCCGCGGGCTCGGCGGCCTCTTCGACAAGATCATCGAATGTCCGCAGGTGCCGGAGCTGATCAGGCAAGGCCATCTCGTGGGGACGCGCACTTACGCGCCAACACTGCCGGACCTAAAGGGCATCAAGGTTCAGGCTGGCGACTACGTCGAGAAACAACTCGCCGCGCGCATGGATCAGCCGAAGCTGGTTGGCGATATCGTCACTCATTGGCATCGCTTCGGAGAAGGTCGGCAGACCGTGGCGTTTGCCACCGGCGTGCAGCACTCGGTTCACATACGGGACGAATTCATCAAGTCGGGCGTAACGTGCGAACACCTTGATGGTTCGACCGCGAAGGACGAGCGCGATGCGCGCCTGGCCCGGTTGAAATCCGGCGAAACCAAGATCGTGACCAACTGCATGGTTTTGACCGAGGGCTGGGATATGCCCGAGGTCGGATGCTGTGTGCTTGCCCGACCAACAAAGAAGATCGGCCTTTATCGGCAGATGATAGGCCGCGTGCTGCGACCAGCGGCGGGCAAATCTGATGCGATCATCATCGATCACGCCGGCGCCTGCTTCGCCCACGGATTCGCCGAGGACCCGATTGAGTGGACGCTAGACCCCGATCGGCCAGCCAGGAACAAAACCCATAGCGAGCGAGGCGAGGGCGGATCGCGTCTGGTTGATTGCTCTCAATGCGGAGCGCTTCGCACCGGGGGCGAGGCATGCCGGCATTGTGGCTTCCTTCCAGCCCCGAAGCCGAAGCGCGTCGAGGTGATCAACGGTGATCTTGGACTCGTCACCGACAGAACGGTCAAGGAATGCGAATATAGCTACGCCGAGAAAATCGACTGGATTGCACAGCTCAATCATATCGTGATCGAGCGCGGGAAAAATCCCGGTTCCGTCTTTCACCTGTACATCGCCAAGTTTGGTGATAGGCCGCCGGTCTATACGAAGGGCGTGCCACCAAGGCCGCCCGCGCCGGAGGTGCAGTCTTGGTACCGGTCCCGAATGATCGCGTACGCCAAGGCGAGGGCGGCATGATCCCCACCAAGGAACGCGCCCGGGGCAGGTGGCGCCAGATCCTGCCGGCGCTGGGCATCGATGCCAAATTCCTCACCGGCCGCAACTGTCCATGTCCGATCTGCGGGGGCAAAGACCGCTTCCGCTTCATTGATCGGCAGGACGGCGACGGAATGTGGCTATGCTCCCAATGCCAGCCGCGGCCACGGCCGGCAATCGATCTCGCCGTCGTCTATAGTGGCAGGCCGTTCCGAGAGGCGGCGCGCGTCATCGATGACATTATGGGTGATTGCGTCGCGCCGATGGTTCGGCGCGCCCCGCCGGACACAGCAAAGGATATCACCCGCGCCAGGACGTGCTGGCACCGCGGCGACGTTGTGCATCTCGGTGACGTCGTCGATCGATACCTCCGCCACCGCCGCGTCGGCCTGGATACCTATCCAGCGTGCCTGCGAACGAGCACGCGCGAGCCTTACTGGAACGATGGCGCCGTATCGCGGCATCCGGCGATGCTCGCACTGATTACGGACCCGATCGGCAAGCCAATCTCGGTTCACAGGACATATCTGGCGGCGGATGGCAGCGGTAAGGTTGATCTACATCCCCCACGAAAGGCAACCAGTCCATTCGGTCACGGTCCAACGATAAGATTGGCTCCGGTCGCGCCGATCATGGGAATCGCGGAAGGGATCGAGACCGCATTGTCGGCGGCGAAACTGTTCAGCGTCCCAACGTGGAGCGTGTTGAGCAAGCACGGCATCGAGACCTTCGAACCGCCGCCCGAATTAAGGCGTCTGATCATATTCGCCGACCACGACCAGCACGGTGCCGGCCGGCGCGCCGCCGACAGCCTGACCGTGCGGTTGTCGATCCCGAGCGAGATCAGGATGCCGGAGCAACCGGGTGACTGGAATGATGTCCTGGTGCGCGGGTGAAATTCGATTGGCGGGCTAGGCGGCGGCGCGAGATCGAGAAGCACGGCCGCCATGCAGGCGCGGCAGATACCGACGATCTGTCGCGCTGGCTGGTTGCATGGGTGTGGGATAATTCGAAATCAAAGGATCAAGTCTGGGCTGTCATTGAATGTGCGCACCGGATGGGGCGAAGGGGATTCACCGAGGCCGAGGCGCTGGATGTAATCGAGGAAGCCAAGGCGACACCTAGGGCAAGGAAGCCCGACGATTTGGCCCGCTGGCTGCAAGTGGACTACGAGACCCGCCAGCTACTCGGCATTACCATGATTGGTGCCATCGACGCTGACAAGCGCGAGCGCCGCCGACGACGTCAGGAACGTAACCGGCAATCCAAGGAAACCAAACGCCGCGAGCGAGGCGCTAAGTTGCGAAGCGAATACGAAGCCAAATCAATCTCTCGGACAAAGCCATGGGTGGCCGCGGGGATCAGCCGGCGAACATGGTATCGGCGCTTTAAGACGCCTTTGGACCGTGCTGGATGAGACAAGACCTTGTGGCACAAGTGCGGGTACAGCAGTCTTTCTTAATGCTGTCGCCACACTTGTGCCAACTGAGGGAAGAGAAGTGTCTTTAGCGGGAAAGGGGGGGTGTCTATCGGGGGGTAAACAACTGGCAGAGGTGTCACCTGCGCTAAAGGCACTGATAGCTGTACCCGGACCCGTGACGACCGCCGAAAGCCGACCCCCTTACCACCTGACAACGCCACAAGCGTCACATCCGTAACGGACAATAAAAAACCCCGCCCGATGGGGATCACCAGGGCGGGGCAATCAGGAAAGTCGGCGCTCTCGCATAAAGCGCCTTGGGGCAATCCTACCACCGGATTCGCGGCGGTCGACCTTTGGCTTTGTAACTAATTATTTCCAGCCCGATCCTCTCCCGATCCCCGCTATCTTTGGTCTGGGGTGATTGACTCAACCGGGGAGCAGGAGATGAGATGATCTTTTTCGGCAGGGCGCATGAAGTTTCGAGTGCCAGAACTTTTCCTCGGAGCGCTTATGGCCGTGGCCGTTTTCGCCATGGGGATGCTGTTCTCACCGAGAAATCCCAATCAATCGGCCCGCGCACCAAGCCAACAGTATCCCGAAGCCAGAAGCAGCGACTCCCCAGCTCAATATGACGAAAGTGGATGGTCTTGGATTACGAAGGATGCTGCCGGGTTCTTTACTTTCTTTCTCGTAATAGTTGGCAGCGGCCAAGCTCTTTTGTTTCTCTGGCAACTGAAGCTGATTGGCGAAAGCCTCACTCCCGCCAAGGAAGCGGCCGAAGCGGCTAGCGAGGCGGCCGTCGCAGCAAAAGTCAATACTCAAGCCATCATCGAATCTGAAAGAGCCCGTTTCTACGCTGTCATCAAATATCACTCGTTCGACAAGTTTATTAAGGCTGGCTCGATGTATCCAAACTCCACCGAGATGGCGACGGACGGAAATGCCGCCGTGCAGTACTTTTTCAAAAACTACGGAAAAACTCCGGCCATATACAGGGAGAACAGTCACGGCATCGTCATCTCCGCGCAGCCACCCGAGCCGGTTTATGCCCTGTCTGAACAAATTCCAACTCAACACATGATTGAGCCCGGCAGTGGAACAGACGACCAAGTTTGTTCCGAACGACTGCCAATAAACACTGTCGGCGACGTGATGCCAATTTACCGGGGCGAAAGCTTTTTCTGGTTCTTTGGAAGCATCGATTATACCGACGTTTTCGGAGAGCAACGAGTAGACCGATTCCTTTTTCGTTACGTCAAGTTGGGCGGCAAATGGCGTTTCCAGCCCTATGACTACAAACACTACAATAGCAGCGGCTCTTATAAACCACCGACGTGATCGTTGCTCGACACGCCTCATTTACGCAGACGGCCTGTACTGAGAGGCAAGGCCGTCTATCGTCTGCATGTGATCTTCCGCCGATCCGGGTTGGTGATCCAAAGTGACGCGGTAACGCCCCTCAACCTTCCATGGCACGACGTAAGCATTAAATGATCCTCTGCCCAGCTCGCAGATCGCAGCAACCCGGTGATTGCCATCGCAAATGAAATGAACGCCTGGACGAGCCAATATCATTGCCGGCATCGACAAGACGTCGGGCAGCGCCTTGAAGCGCTCGACCTTCCCTTGATCAAGGGCATACGGCCCACGCTTGACCGGCAGCGTGCTGATGGCGAATTGCTTGCTTGGCCCGAATGCGCCTGCCTCAGCGTCGCGGCCCATCCTAGCCACGTTCCAGGTCACCTCATGGCCCTCTACGTCAGCACAAAAGGAATGGTGGAATAGCTCGTCTAGGCTATCCGCACCGTGGATGGTGGCGTCCTCAAGCTCGATCATCACAGGCCCCTCTGTTGGACTCTGGGGCTCTTGTACTTCTCGTCATAATTCACGTCCCGGCCTCGGTCATGACGGAAATGCGTTCCTCATAAAATATGGCTTAACGTATTGATATAGCAAGATAATGGAAACCAGCTGTGCCTTGATGTACAACTCTACGTACAAATTATGGGGCGAACTGCCGGGTCAGCCAATGGGGAAAGGAGGCCCACGAACCAACCCGGCGCCGCAACCCTGGCACGCCGGCGCCAAGGGGAGCTAAAGCGACTTCTTCCAATGAATGTCGACAATGTACGCGTTGGCCGCAGGCGCACCCGTATCGCTGTCAGCAATTCCGGTCGTAAGGCACACACTGACGCCATTCACGTATGCATCGCCGCCAACGTTCTCGATCGGTATCGTGGTGGAAGCGGGGATCATGAGGCGGAATTGCGGTGTGCCACTTCCGCAGGTTTGCGATGCAGAATTATAGAGCTTCAGGTACGCCACCGTGGCCGAATTGTTCGAGATTTGAATGCCGTAAACAGTCGCCGCCGCCGCACTGATGACAACCGCGGTCGTATTGTTCACCGATATGAGCGAACTGACATTAAGCTGGCTGTCGGCGGCGAAAATGCCAGCAGCCCGGGCTGGTACAACGGCGCCAAGCAACACCAGCGCCAGAGCTACTGATTTGCTCACCTGGGAAGTCCGGCCGCAGTCCCTGCAAAAATGCGGCGTATGCCCCAAATCTGCTCATACGTTGAGGCCTCGAGATTGCGCTCGCGTGCGTGCTTCAGGATGTAATCAAGCTGGCCGATCACGGTAAGTCCGCCGCCATACCCGACCTTCTCATAAGCGCGCTTCATCAGCATCGCGAAGGCGCGGGCGCGTTCATGAGGCGTAATCGGCGATTCCTGCGGGTCGCCGGGATGCCAATTCGGCTCATATTCCGGCTGTTCTGAGGAAAATCCGGCTATACTTTCCATACTTTTACCTAATCAGTGCCTGGTGTTGCCAGCTGAGGCCCGGAGAGCATTGTAGAGATACGGCGGTATGGGCTGGCTCTGCTTTAACAGCCGCTTTGCTCTCAGATCATTTGACAGTGCGGGATCTGGAGTGAGGCCCAATTCTGCTTCCGCTCGTGTCAGTATTGCTCCCAATGCTTCGATGACTTCGGGCGGTGTTAGTTCGCGCTGCTCTTCTGGACGGGCATCATCCACGGCCACCTCGACGGCCTGCATCGGCCTGCCGTAGGACCGGTCTAGAATTCTCTCGAAGCGCCACGACCCTGGTCATTTCGCCTTTTGCGTGAAATCCAATGCGCGCAAGCTCCTCTACCGCTTGCACAGTGTATGTCCTGCACAATTCACGGAGAGCCTTGCTCTTTGGACGGCCGCCCGCGTTGCCACTGGCGCCTGGTTCGAACTTAGGCATTGTTGTGTCTCGCCTCTGCTTTCGTCTGTTTCCAACCATCAAATTCGCTTTCAGGGAGCAAAAGCGCATTGGAACGGACAGCGGGGTCGGACAGCGCATTCGCGGTGGTTCGTGGCCAGTCGACGTTCCAAACACAGCGGAGATGCGACCGTTCAGTCATTACGTCCGCTCGGGGGGTGATGTAATCACGGTCACATCTTGTGCGCATGTGGCGAGCACCTTCATGGGACCGCCGCGGGGCTTGAACACCTGAAAGCCCTGCTTGCTAAGTTGGTCGGCCACATGGTCATCATGCGGCACCACCCATTTCGGATACGACGCCATCACATCCGGCCGCCGTTCGGGGGCTTGCCGTTGCTCTTGAGTGCTTTGGCTTCATCCTGCTTCTTCGCCGGCGGCTTCGGATTGACCGGGCCGCGCGCTGCGGCGCCATACTCCGGAGCAACGCGCCCGGCCGCCGAACCTGACATGCCGGTCTTGGGTTTCCCATATCCGGAGACAGCCGAGCCGCTGGCCTGACTGCGATTGATAGACGTCGAATTGATTGATCCCGAGCCCTGGCTGCCGCCGATGCTACGGGTAAAAGATTTATTGCTCACGCTGCAATCTCCTGGGGTTGATTGTTTGATGCGAGATAAGTTTCGATATTCTCGATGCGCTTCCTTAAGTCGAGAATGGATGTTTCAGTCCGTCTCAGGGCCATGACGAACGGAACCGTCTGCCGCTCGTTGTCTGACATGCCTTGAAGTTTCCCGAGCGCATTATTGATGCGATACGCTACGGACTGCCAGCCCGGCTTCTTCCCGCCGCTCAAGCAAACCGTCTCAGGGTCATTGTCGATCGGCGAGTTAAGGTCACCCTCAACCAAGCCGATGTATTCCTGCATTTGCCGACCTTCCCGGCCGCGCTGAATAAGTTCAACCAACTGGTCGCGGCTTCGCAGATACTGATTCCATCTCTCTTCGTTGGCAGCGGCGGATAGCGTTCGCTCACGAGCTACCGGGTCAGGTTTCGTCTCTTGTTCAAGTCGAATAAATGCCTCGCGAATTGCCCACGCTTTTGACCAAGCCCCGGCTTCACAAATGTCCGGCAGAGATTTTTTAATGTCGCGCTTGTGCCGTTCCGCCATCCCGCGAATTTGACCGATCAGTTCGCCGAAGAACCGCTCGTCCGCCGGATTACCGATGAACGTTTGCTGGCTCAGCCGCCTGTTGATCGCTTCTAGAGTGCTCATCGACGTCGTTTTTCCGCTTGCCGACGATCGAACTCCCGATTCCATTGGGAGTCAGACAAACCCTCACCGAGGTTAGCTTTCCAATCCTGGTCGGAAACACGACCGCTGCGTACGGTCGGCGATTTCCACAACGGGTCGGCGCCGACGTTGGCGCGCTGCGGAGCAATTTGCGCCTCGATCCTCGCCAGCTCGACAGCCTGGCGGGCCGGACTGAGTTTTGCGATAGCCTGTAGCTGCCGCTCGTTATTCGCCAGATGCGCGATGATTTCCACCGGTCGGTCGAACTGCGAAACTAGATGCATCACGCCCTGGGTTTTATCACCGAGACCATCCGCAACCACCTGCGACGATTTGTCGAACGTCGCTGATCCAAAATGCGTTCGTCCTATCTCGACAATGTCATTAATGTCTTTCGCCAGCGAAGGCTGCGCTTGCTGGGCGTAATGTGTTTGTAGTGCGGCTACTTCCTCGGGCGTCATGTCCGGCTCCATGGTTAGATTCAGGGCGAAGCCAGACGCGCGCACGCGGCCAGCGTTGTCGTAAGGGGTTTTCCCGTATGGCTTTCAATGTGGATTTTTCGCTGCCAGGGCGCCCGGCAACTGCAAAGGTCCAGCGCTCTGGACCTACGGTTTGTGAAGCCGCTCACACGAAGTTTGCCCAACTCGGCAAACCCGCCCGCCTATTTGTACCGCCCCGGCTTCGGAAGGTGGGGCCTACTGTTGCAGTCGCCTGAGTTTGCACGAGCCCAGGGCTCTTAAGGCGCATATTAGTTAGTACGTCCTCGCGTCGATAACCCGCAACGCGAACCGGGTACCTAACAATTTAGCATCGTTTCGCACAAAAATGCCAATCACGATATATTACAGACATATTACAGATATGTCAGTCAACGTCGCGCAACGCAATCTTAGCTTCCGGAGTTTCGTGGACCGCATACCACTCGGCGCGCATCTGCTCCCAAGCTTCCTGTTCGGTATCTTCTGCTCAATTCTTCAGCAATCATTTTCTCGCTTCTTTCTTGCGCATCGCTCTTGCACACCGAGAGCAATAAATAACCTTGGCTCGGTTTTTGTAAGGTACAGCAGCGCGAGCCTGCGCCCATGCCAGCCCTTGATCCCAACGATACAGATGCCGTCCGCCGAAATAGAGATCGACCGGCGGCCCGAGGCCCCGGCTCGGCAAACATATCTTGCCAAAATAGGAACGCGTGATCGGGTGGCCGGCTTCGGTCAAGCGCAAGCGCAATTGCTCGCGGGTGAGCAGAACAATGCCCTCAGTCGATTTGGTCACTTGCCCTTCGCCCTCAGTCCGATCTCGACCAGGCGGCGGATCGCTTCCGGCCGGCTCGGCAGGTCATCCTGCTTTTTGCGCCATGCGTCGATTAGCTTAAGAAATTCCTCGTCCACCCGGACGCCGATCTGCGGATATTCAGCCATTTGGGATATTGCTACCAATTTGGGATTATGGTAGCATTATAGCAGACCGGAGGGGTGCTATCAACACCCGACCGGTCCTAACCCAAGCCAATAGGGGTGCCAAATGGCTCAGGCTGATGGCGATACTAGCAGTTTCTATCCCGATGAAGAACATCTGTACGACGGTCTGACTTCACAGCAGCGCGCAGACTGTCTGTTGGCCGAACACCAAAAGAAACGCGAACATCTCTCGAAACTGCACGGCCATGTTCTTCAACTTCGGCAGCAAGTGGCCGACGCGGAACGCAAGCAGGAGCAGTCATGATCCGCCGTGCGCTCCTGACTGCCGCGGCAATCTGCTTACCAGCGGTTGCATTCGCCAAGTTCGATGCGCGCTTTGGCGAGGATGATCTGGTCAGGCTACCGCCATGCGCCCATGCGCCATGGTGGGCGATCACGTGTCTTGGAATACTGGCGCTCATTGCGTTGCTCGAATCGCTCCGGCTTTGGTGGGGACGATGATGCGGTCATTCTGCGAAGCGAGCTGGCACCGCCCCGACAACGTCGTGCGGGGCGCCTGCGAAGCCTGCGGAGGCAGTTGAGGATGGCTACACCTGATAAGCGCCGCACAACTTGCGGTGCAGATTATAATTTTGCTGACCTGTGGCACGGGGTGATCAAAAATCTGACTGCCACGATCGACCACGGACGGCGGCGGAAATTCCCGAAGCGGAGCTAGCAGAAATGATCCGCGCCGTCATCGGGCAGACGCTTCGCCCGGACATTGCCGAGCGGGCGTTGGCGTGGCTCGACGAGCGAGAGGACGCCTGGCAGCGCCTTCGCCGCACGCTGCAATGAAGAGAGAATGATCGGCGGATCGGAAGGGGATCGGGGCCCCGGCTTCGGTCCCTTTTTCAATTGTACGTTCGATTGTGCGTAAGTATCATGAAACGGTAAATAATGTAATGATTTCAATAGGTTC
>CAWIQJ010000001.1:0-408759 GCA_963838235.1 uncultured Pseudomonadota bacterium | reverse complement strand
CCCGCCCTGTTCGAAGGCGAGGTGAAGGCGGTGATCGAGCTCGCCACCTTTGGCGAATTCAACGAAACGCACCAGTCCTTCCTCGACCAGTTGATGGAATCGGTGGGCATCGTGCTCAACACCATCGCGGCGAACATGCGCACCGAGGGCCTGCTGAAGCAATCGCAGCTCCTGACCTCGGAGCTGCAGGCCCAGCAGGACGAACTGAAGACCACCAACGACCGCCTGGAACAACAGGCCGCGTCGCTGCGCCAGTCCGAGGAACTGCTGCGCACCAAGCAGGACGAACTGCAGACCACCAACGCCGAGCTGGAGGACAAGGCGCAACTGTTGTCCGCCCAGAACGCCCAGGTGGAAGCCAAGAACTTCGAGGTGGAACAGGCCAAGATCGCCCTGGAAGAAAAGGCCGAGCAGCTGGCGCTCACCTCCAAGTACAAGTCAGAGTTCCTGGCCAATATGAGCCACGAGCTGCGCACCCCGCTGAACTCGCTGCTGATCCTGTCGAAACTGCTCAGCGACAACGCCCAGGGCAACCTCAGCGACAAACAGGTGGAGTTCGCCAAGAACATCCACGACGCCGGCTCCGACCTGCTCGTGCTGATCAACGACATTCTCGACCTGTCCAAGATCGAGTCCGGCACCGTCACCCTCGACGTCGCGGAAATGCCGTTCTCGTCCCTGCGCGACCAGATGGATCGCACCTTCTCGCAGCTGGCCCAGGACAAGAAGATCGCCTTTACCATCGACGTCGATCCGGACCTGCCGCGCTCGATGTACACCGACGACAAGCGGTTGCAGCAGATCATCAAGAACCTGCTGTCCAACGCTTTCAAGTTCACCGAACAGGGCCACGTGCGCCTGGCGGTCGAACGCGTGAAAGCCGGCTGGAGTCCCGGCAACGAGCACCTAAACAACTCCGGCCAGGTGCTGGCCTTCCGGGTGGAGGATACCGGCATCGGCATCCCCGAAGAGAAACAACGCATCATCTTCGAGGCGTTCCAGCAGGCCGACGGCACCACCAGCCGCAAATACGGCGGTACGGGCCTCGGCCTTTCGATCAGCCGCGAGATCACCCGCCTGCTCGGCGGCGAACTGGGGGTCGAGTCGACGCCCGGGTCGGGCAGCGTCTTCTCGCTCTATGTCCCGCTGAACTTCAGCCCCGCGGTGCAGTCGACGCCGACCGGTCGCAGCCTCGGCGCACAACCGCCGCGTCCGACCATCACCTACACTGAATCCGAAACCATCCGCGAGGCCATCGAGGACGACCGCGACGAGATCGAACCCGGCGACGGGGTGGTGCTGATCGTCGAGGACGACTCGCGCTTTGCAGCGATCCTGCTGTCGCTGGTGCGTGAGACCGGCTTCAAGGGCGTGGTCACCGCCGAAGGCGGCGCGGCGCCGGCGCTGGCGCGGCGGTTCGGACCGGACGCGATCATGCTCGACATTGGCCTGCCCGACATGGACGGCCTGGCCCTGCTCGACATGCTGAAGCATTCGCCGGCGACGCGGCACATTCCCGTGCATGTCATCAGCGCCGACGATCAGCGCGGCCTCGGCCTCTCCATGGGCGCCTTCGGCTTTACCCATAAGCCGGTGGAGCGCGAGGTGGTGGTCTCCACGCTTGCAGGCGTGAAGGAGTTCGTGGCCAAGCCGGACCGTCATATCGCCCTGATCGGCGCCGAAGGCGACACCGCCGCAGTGCTACGCCAGAGCTTCGAAAACGTGGAGATCGAGGGCGACCTTTCAGCCGTGCTCGACCGCCCGCTCGGTGAGCGGCCCGACGTGTTCGTCGTCGAATCGAGCGCGATACCGGTCAAGGACATGATCGAGCTGCTGCGTCAGCCCGACCGCGCGGTCGATCCGGTGGTGGTCTATCTGATCGACGCGTTCGAGGCCGACGACGAGCGCCAGCTCAGACTCGCGGTGTTCGGCGGCCTGGTGCGTCTAGCCCGCACCTCGGAGCAACTGATCGACCAGGTCTCGCTGTTGCTGCACGAACCGATCGACAGCCTGCCGGCGCCCACCCGCGCCAAGCTCAGCCAGAACCGCATGGCCGATCCGCTGCTCTCCGGCCGCCGGGTGCTGGTTATCGACGACGACATCCGCAACATCTTCTCCCTGGCCAGTGCGCTGGAAGAATACGGCGTCGAACTGGAATACGCCGAGAGCGGGCGCATCGGTCTGGACACCCTGGCGCGTGAAGAGATGGACGTGGTCCTGGTCGACATCATGATGCCCGACATGGACGGCTATGAGACCATCCGTGAGATCCGCGCCCAACGCGCCTACGCGGACCTTCCGGTCATCGCCGTCACCGCCAAGGCCATGAAGGGCGATCGTCAGAAGTGCATCCAAGCCGGCGCCTCGGACTATGTGTCCAAGCCGGTGGATATCGACCACCTGGTGTCGGTGCTGCGGGTGTCGCTGCAGCGGGCCGACGCGCACAAAATGGGCGCGGACGGCGTTCTGGCCGCGGGCGTGTCGCACGGATGATCGATCCCTCACCCGATATTCCCGGTTTGGATCCGCCGATCGCGGCGAAGATCCTGATCGTGGACGACGACGAACGGAACGCTTTTGCCGCCCGCCACGCCCTCATTTCGCTCGGTCACGAGCTGGTGGTGGCGCACTCGGGCGAGGAGGCGCTGAAGAAGCTGCTGGTCGACGACTATGCGATCATTCTGCTCGACCTGCACATGCCGGGCATGGACGGCTACGAGACCGCCGCCCTAATCCGGGCGCGACGGCGCAACAGCCGCATCCCGATCCTGTTCCTCACCGCAGTCTTCCGCGACGAAGCCCACCTGTTCCAGGCCTATACCGCCGGCGCCGTCGACGTAGTGTTCAAGCCGGTCGATCCCTTCATCCTGCGCTCGAAGGTGTCGGTCCTTATGGACCTGCACCTGAAAACCACCGAGTTGAAACAGCAGGCCGATCACCACAAGCGGCTGCTCGAAGAGAACATCCGGGTCCGCAAAGAAAAAGACCTGGCGCAGCGAACCATCGAGCGCATGCGCGCGCGCCAGGACGCGATCCTGCGCGCCTTGCCGATCATCGTGCTGTCGCGCCGGTGCGCGGCGCCTTACGCGCCGCTCTTCCTGTCGGACAAGGTCGAACAGGTGACCGGCTTCCCCGACGCCGCCTTCATGTCCGATCCGGCGTTCGGCTTTTCAAGGGTGCATCCCGACGACCAGGCGCGGGTGATGAAGGCGCTGGACGGCGCGCTGGTCACCGGCGGCTATGGCGTGGAGTTCCGCTGGCTGCATGCGGACGGGACCTATCGCGTGTTCCTGGACCAGGGCGTGCTGTCGGGCCCGGGCGAGGGCGGCCACCCCGAGATCGTCGGCGCCATGCTCGACGTCACCGACCGGCGCTCGCTGGAAGAACAGCTCGCCCAGGCGCGCAAGATGGAGGCCGTGGGCCAGCTCACCGGCGGCGTCGCCCACGATTTCAACAATCTTCTGACCGTCATCCTCGGCAACATCGACCTGATGACGCGCAAGGCGGGCGACGAGGCCAAGCGCGAGCGCCAGCTCGAAGCCATGCGGACCGCCGCCGACCGCGGCCGCAGCCTGACGCGCCAGCTGCTCGCCTTCTCGCGCCGGCAGCAGCTCAATCCGCAGACGCTCGACGTGAACACCCTGATCAGCGACTTCCTGCCGCTGGTGCGCCAGGCGGTCGGCGAGGCGATCACGGTTCACACCCACCTGTCCAAGCGCAAGCTGTGCGCCGACATCGACCCGACCCAGCTGGAAGCGGCCCTGCTCAATCTCGCGGTCAATGCGCGCGACGCCATGCCCAACGGCGGCGACCTGACCATCGCCACGCGGCCGGCGACGCGCCGGCAGGACCTGCCGAAGGACGAACCGGAGACGGGCAAGGCGCACTGGATTCTCGTCGAAGTCACCGACACCGGTCCCGGCATGGATGCGGCGGTGCTCGAGCGCATCTTCGAACCCTTTTTCACCACCAAGGAGGTCGGCAAGGGCTCAGGTCTGGGCCTCAGCCAGGTCTACGGCTTCGTGCGCCAGTCCGGCGGCCACGTCAGCGCCGACAGCTCCGAGGGCCAAGGCGCGCGTTTCCGCCTTCACCTACGCATCTCCGAGGCCGCGCCGGCCGAACGCGCCGCCCCCAAAACGCCCAAGCGCCTGGAGCCCGGGCGCGAACGGGTGCTGGTGGTCGAAGACGACGTCGGCGTGCTCGCGCTCAACACCGAAATGCTGGAGGGCCTGGGCTATACGGTCGTCACCGCGTGCGACGCACGGCGCGCGCTCACCGTGCTCGAGTCCGGCGAGCCGTTCGACCTGCTGTTCTCCGACGTGGTGATGCCCGGCGGCATGAGCGGCGTCGAACTGGCGCGCGAGGTGCGAAGGACCAAACCCGACATCGCCGTGCTGTTGGCGTCGGGCTTCGTCGCCGACGAGGCCGTATTCACTCAAAGCGAATTTCCGCTCATCGAAAAGCCGTACGAACGCGCTGCGCTTGCGGCGAAACTGCGCGAGGTGCTGAACAGCAAACGCAAGCCGTCGCGCGCGCCGCGCGCGCGTCCGTCCGGTAAACTTTCCGCGGAGGCCGTCCCATGACGTCGATCGATCGCGTCGTCCTGCTCGTCGAGGATGAACCGTTGGTTCGCATGCTAACCGTCGACATGCTCGATGTTCTGGGCTGGACGGCGCTGGAGGCCGCCGCCGCAGGTGAGGCGTTACGTCTGGTCGAGCGCGAGAAGGCCCAGTTCGCCGTCGCCCTGGTCGACCTCGGCTTGCCCGACCGCCGGGGCGAAGACCTAGTCCGTGACCTGCGCCGTCTGCGTCCCGGTCTGCACGTTATCGTGACCACCGGCCGCGGCGAGGACGACATGGATGCGGACCTATTGGAGGTCGGGGTCACCTTCCTGGGCAAGCCCTACCAACTGGCCGACCTCGAGGACGCCCTTCCGGTCGTCCCCAACGCCTGAACCGGGCGCGTCGGAAACAGAAAAATTCTTCCGCGCGCAAGGGCTTGAACCGGCCCTGAAAATCCTTATTCCGCAAGGCTCAAGTCGAGCCCTCCCCGGACGCGTATGCCCAAGCACCAAGGCGAACTGGACGGCCTCTGCGGCCCCTACGCCATCGCCAATGCGCTGGAGCATTGCGGGCTGGAAAACTGCAAGCCGGAGGCGGTGTTCCAAAGCGCGTGCTCGGCGCTGTCGCGCCGGCGCTGGCCGGGCGTGCTGTGGAAGGGCGCGACCTTCGCGGACCTGCAGCGGATGATCAAACGCTGTCAGCGCGACATCCCCGGCATGCAGCGGGTGAGCTTCACCTATCCGTTCATGAAACATCCGCCGGCGAGCAACGACGGATACTGGAAGCGCTTCGACGCCCTGTTCGAGGAGGAGACGCCCGGCGTGCGCTGCGCCATCATCGGGGTGACGCGGCCGTCGAACCACTGGATCGTAGCCTCGCGCGACGGCAGCCGCATCCAACTGATCGACTGCGTGCACGGCGCCTCGAACCGCCGCAAGAACCGCAAGTCGTTCTACGCCGGCAAGCGCTGCGCCGATCCGAACAAGTGGCTGATCGACCGCCAGGAGCTGGTGCTGATCGAAACCGACGCCAACTAGCGGCGGCGTGTGACGCCGGTCGCAGCCAGAGGAATCCGCGCCAAAACACCGGCATCGAAGTTGGTCAGCCAGATCGCGCCGAAGCCTTCGTGCAGGCTGTCTCCGCCCGGCCCGACCCATTGCCGGACCACCTTGTTCGTCTTCGGATCGATCGCGGTCAGCGGCGCCCCGTCGAGGGTCGCCCAGACCAGGCCGTCGCCATAGGCGATATCGCCGCCGTGGCCGGGCAGCCCGGCATCAATGGTGGCTAGGACCGCGCGCGTGCGCGCGTCGATGCGGGTGATCGTCCCGTCACCCTGATTGAGCGTCCAGACCGAGCCGGCGCCGGCGGTCAGAAACCTCGGCCCCTTGCCGGTCGCAACCGTGCCCAGCACCCGGCCGCTGCGCGCGTCCACGGCAGTGACCAGATCGGCGTCATGCCCGGTGATCCACACAACTCCATCAAGGTAGAGCGGATTGAACGACCCGGGTGCGATCATCACCCGTTGGCGCACGCGCCCGTTGCGCGGATCGATGCGCGAGAGCTCGCCCTTGGCGCCGGTGACCATCCAGAGGCTGTCGCCGCCCGCCGCGATCCCGCCTTCGGCAGCGATCGGTCCCACGGGCAGGACCGCCGCCAGGCGATTGGTCTTAAGGTCGATCCTGGCGAGTGCGTTCGGTTTACCGCAGAGCGGAACCCACAGACTTCCGAAGCCTGTCGCCAGACCCGCGCAGGCGGCGCCCGGCAGCGCCACGCTCGCGACCTCGCGATTGCGGCGCGGGTCGATGCGATGCACCGAGTTGGGCGTCCCGCCGCCGACCCACACCGCGTTCGGAGATACCGCCACCCAGTCGGCGGTCTTGGCGATGGCGAAGGTCTTCCGCGCCTTGAGGGTGGTGAACGGGACCTGGACGGAAGCCAGGGTCGGGTTGGGCGTGAACTGCGCGCTTGCCGCCGGCGCCGCGAGCAGAGCCATGGCGCCGAGCGCCGAAACGAACTTGAACGCCGCGCGCATCAGACCGGCCTGACCACGCCCGGACGGCCCGGCGCGCATTCGAGTGCGTCGCGGTCCCATTTGGCGAGGTCCGCCGCCGCCGCATAAGCGGAATTCAGAAACTCCAGCACGGTCGCGTCCGGGTCTTCGGCGGTGCGCACCGTCTCATACGGCAGGATCCATTCGCCGAGCGCCGCCTCATAGTAAGCCGCGGTCGGCGCCACCTTAGTTTCGCGGAAACCCTGCGGCTCAGGATAGGCGTAGGCGTAGAAGGCCGCGTCGACGGGGCCGCCGCCGGGCCAGAAGCCGACGCTCATCACCTCGTTCGAATAGGCGTCGAGCACCACCGCGTCGGGCATGTGCGGAATACCGACTGCGTGCCGCGGCGCCGTCCGACCTGAGAACCGCGTCATCGCGAGATCGAAGCCACCCCAGAACAGATGCGACGGACTGCTCTTGCCGAGGAAGGCGGTGCGGTAGTGCTTGAACAGGCGATCGGCCTGCAGCAGCACGCGCCAGTAACGATGGGCGTACTCCGGGTCATAGGCGCGCGGCGCCTTGTCCTTGTCGAACGGAACCGCCTGTTCCATCTCGTTGGGACCGCCGGTGATTTCGACGGGCGTCCCGAGTTCGGCGAGCGTGGCTTCGGTTTGCGCATGGAAGTCCGCCACGCTCATCGGCCCCAGTTCGATTTCACGCCGCCCGCCTTGCGAGGTGCGCACGAGCAGTTGATGGGCGATGAGGTCGAGCTCCAGCTCGAACACGTCGTGGCCGTGCGGGACCGGACCGGTCGAGAGGCCGCGAGCAGTGACGTAGAGGGTCACGTGCCAGGAATGGTTCAGCCAGGGCGTCTGGATCAGCCGCGCCTTGCCGATCACCTGGGTCCACAGGTGAAGCGTCTCGCTGGTGTCGCACCAGCGCGCCAATGGCAGGGCGGGCCAGAGGATATCGCGCGCGGCGATGGGGGTCAGAGCCATGCCCTCGCTCTAAACCCGAATGGGTCGCGTTTGAAGGCGGGCGGCGGTTATTTCCCGCCGGTCATCTTATCGAACGCCGCGAGGTCGTGGGCCTTGATGTCTTCCCAAAGCGCCAGCTGCTTGTCCGCGTCGCCCTTCAGTTCGACGAACATCTCTTCTTCCTGCTTGGTCGGCTCGACGTCGGATTCGGAGACGTCGCTGCCCAGCGCCGCGATCTGGTTGTCGAGCTTGACCGGGAAGTTCAGCGCGTCTTCGCCCGCATGCGAGCGCGGTTGGTAGAGCGCTTCCTCCACCGGAACGATTCGCGCCTCGAGCGCGTCGGCGGCGGCGTTCACCTTGGCCTCGTCGGGCTTGCCCTTGGCCGCCGTTCGTGCTGCGGCGAGGCGCGCACGCGCCGCCAGGATGTCGAAGATGGCGCGGTGCACCGTCGTCACCTCGTCGTTGATCGCGGCGTGCAGCTCGAACTGGCGCTTCAGGCCGGCGGGCGTGGTGATCCCGCGCGGATCGGCCTGGATCTCCAACGGCTGGGTCTGGCTTACGCCGTCGACGGTCAGGCGCACCTGGTAGTGACCGGGCACGGCCTGCGGGCCGGCGACACTGCCGCCCCACAGGGGCTCGTGCGGAATCGGCACGGCGCCGGCGTAACGCATGTCCCAGACGAAGGTGTTCATGCCCGCGAGGTGCGGGACCTTGATCGGCTTCGGTCCGTCTTCCTCCTCGCCCTGCGGCTTTTCTTCGGGCTTGGCGGGCGCGGCCTTGGGCTTGGCGTCGATCTGCGGATCGGGGAAGGTGCGGATCACCTTGCCGTCGGCGTCGAGGATTTCGAGCTTGATGCGCGCGTCGAGCGGATCGAATTCGTCTTTCTTCTTCTCGTCCTTCTTGTCGTCGGGTTTGACTTCCCCCGGCGCCGGGCGCGCCTTGCCGACCTGGGGCGACAGCCAATAGCTGATCACCGCGCCGCCGGGCGGATTGGCGCCGTTCTCGAACGACGCTGAACCGCGACCGCCGAAGGCGGTGTGGTTCACCGGCGGCGGCGTGAACAGGTGCGCCTTCGACGCCTCCACCTCGGGCGACCACTGCCGGATCGGCGACAGGTCGTCGATGATCCAGAACGCGCGCCCGTGCGTCGCGACCGCCAAGGCCGACCCATGGATCGTCAGGTCATGCACCGGCGAGATCGGCAGGTTGAGCTGGAACGGCCGCCAGTGCGCGCCGTCGTCGTAGGAGATGTACATGCCGAGCTCGGCGCCCGCGTAGAGCAGGCCCTTCCGCTCCGGATCGGCGCGGACCACGTGGATATAGGCGTCGGGCGCGATGCCGTCCGTGATCCGGGTCCAGGTTTTCCCGTAGTCCTCGGTGCGGTAGATGTACGGCGTGTTGTCGTCGAGACGGTGACGATCCGCCGCCATATAGGCGACCGCCGGATTGTGCGCGTCAGGCTCGATCACCTGCACCGTCGCCCATTCGGGCAGGGCCTTGGGCGTCACGTCTACCCAGGTCGCGCCGCCGTCGCGGGTCAGGTGCACCAGGCCGTCGTCGGAGCCGACCCACAGCATGTTCCGATCGAGCGGTGATTCCGCCACGTCGAAGATGGTGTCGTAGGTCTCGATCGAGGTGTTGTCCTTGGTCAGCGGACCGCCGGACGATTCCTGCTTGGACTTGTCGTTGCGCGTCAGGTCCGGCGAGATGATCTTCCACGAACCGCCGCCGTCGGTGGATTTGTAGAGCACCTCGGCGCCGAAATAGAGCGCATGGTTGTCGAAGCGCGACACCATGATCGGCGCGGTCCACTGGAAGCGGTGGGTCAGATCCTTGGGCGCCCAGCCCATCGGCATCCACGGCCAGGGCGTGATCTGGCGCTCGGCGCCGGTCTTCACGTTCTCGCGCGTGATGTCGGAATCGTAGCTGCCGGCGTAGACCTCGTCGTTGTCGCCCGGATCGGGCACCACGAAGCCGCTTTCGCCGCCGCCCACGTCCAGCCAATCCGCCACGGTGATCTGGCCTTCGCGGCCGGCGGTGGCGATGGAGACGGTGCCGGAATCCTGCTGCGCGCCATAGAGGCGGAAGGGGAACTGGTCGTCGGCGGCCACGTGATAGAACTGTGCGGTCGGCTGGTTGCCTTCGGTCGACCAGGTCTCGCCGCCGTCGACGGTGACCGTGCCCCCACCGTCGTTTGAGTTGATCATGCGCTTGGGTTCGGTCGGATCGATCCACAGCTCGTGGTCGTCGCCGTGGCGCGTGTGCAGCGACTTGAAGGTCTTGCCTGCGTCGGTCGAGCGATAGGCGCTGGTGTTCATCACATAGACGGTGTCCGGGTTCTTCGGATCGGCGAACACGGTGTTGAAGTACCAGGCGCGCTGGCGATAGTCGTTCTTGTCGTTGATCAGCGCCCAGGTCTTGCCGGCGTCGTCGGAGCGATAGAGGCCGCCCTTCTTCGCCTCGATCATGGCGTAGATGCGCTTCGGGTCCGAGGTCGGCGCCACATTGATGCGGCCGTAGATGCCCTCGGGCAATCCGCCGCCGGACTGGCGCGTCCAGGTTTCGCCGCCGTCGACGGACTTGTAGAGGCCGCTGCCCGGGCCGCCGCTCTCCATGATCCAGGGCTTGCGGTAGACCTGCCACATGCCGGCCCACATCACCTTGGGGTTGGACGGATCGAACGCCACGTCCACGCCGCCGGTCTTGTTGTCGACGAACAGCACCTTCTTCCAGGTCTTGCCGCCGTCGACGGAGTGGAAGATGCCGCGCTCGTCATTGTCGCCGAACAGGTGGCCGAGGGCTGCGACATAGACGCTGTCGGGGTTCTTCGGATCGACGATGATGCGGCCGATCACCTGGGTGTCGCGCAAGCCCGAGAACGTCCAGGTCTTGCCCGCGTCGACGGACTTATAGAGGCCGTTGCCCATGACCACGTCGCCGCGGATGTTGGTCTCACCGGTGCCGACGTAGATGACTTTGGGATCGGACTGGGCCACCGCGATCGCGCCCACCGCGGGCGACGCCTCGGGGAAGTTGTCCCACAGCGGCTTCCAGGTGACGCCGGCGTCGACGGTCTTCCACACCCCGCCCGCCGAGGCCCCGAAATAGAAGGTGTTGGGGTCGCCCGCCACGCCCGACACCCCGGTCGCGCGGCCGCCGCGGAAGGGCCCGACCAGGCGATACTTCAGCCCCGCGAACGGGCCGTCCGGATTGGGCACCGGCGTCGCCGCCGGCGCGGCGGCGGCCTGGGCGGCAGGCTTCGGGGCCGGTGCGGACGGTGACGCGGCCTGGGCCACGGCGGCGGTGGAGACCGACGCCAGCAGGGCGAGCGCGAAGATGGACGAACGGGTCACGGGCAATCCCCCAAGGGCGTATACGATTTCAGCCTAGGCCTCGCGACCTACAGATCAAGAGTGAAAAGTCTACATAACCCGCTATTCCCACCCCGTCGGATTTCGGGAGACCGGCGGTTTGTGGCCGCCCCTGCCCGGGGGTACAGAGGAGCCGTCGGCGGGCTGGCCCTTCGGAGGATGACGACATGCGATATGCGATGATGGCGATGACGGCGGCGGTAGCTCTGGCCTTTGCCGGAACGGCGAGCGCGGCGGTCGAACACTACAAGACGACCTTGGCCGGCTCGAAGGAGGTCCCGCCCACCGACAGCAAGGGTAAGGGCAAGGTCGAGGCGACGCTGGACACCAAGACCAAGCTGTTCAGCTACACCGTCACCTATTCCGACCTGAGCGGCCCCGCGACCATGGCCCACTTCCACGGCCCGGCCCTGGCGGGCGTCAACGCGCCGCCGATCGTCGTGGTGAAAGATCTGGCCAGCCCGATGAAGGGCACAGCGACCCTCACCGACGCCCAGATCGCCGACCTGAAGGACGGCAAGTGGTACTTCAACATCCACACCGACGCGCACAAGGGCGGCGAAATCCGCGGCCAGCTCGCGGCGGGTCACTGAACCGAGATAGAGCCCGGCGCCGATAACTCGAGTCGGGCCTCGCTACGCGCCGCAGACGGCGTCGTCGTCGGTTTCGCCTCGGCGCCATGGCGCCCGGTCAACTCGTCAGGACTGAAATCGTCGACCGCGATCGCTTCGGCGACGGCCGCGTCGGCCGCTTCGAGCGCGTGGGCTTCGGCGTCGTCGATCAGGCCGCGGTCCAGGGCCTCATGCCAGTCGCGCACCCGCGCCTTGCGCAGGCGATCGTGCAACGGCTGGGTCTGGACCGTGTGCTCGAAGGCGTCGAGCAGGCGACCGATGGCGGTGTCGCCGCCGCCGACATAGACGCCCTGGACGAGGCGATCGCGCGTGGGGCTGGGCGCCAACAGGATGTCGGCGCATTGGCGGGTGAGCTCATCGGAGGGACCGCGCTGTATCGGTCCCAGCGGAAGGGTTGCGACGCGGAGCAGCCAGCCGGCGAGGCGGTTGGGCAGGTTGGTGAACACCTCGTCCAGCGCGGTTTCGATGCGCGCAAAACCGTCCTTCATCACATAGGTGAGGAGCGGGAAGTCCGCGTCCTGGCGCCCTTCGTCCTCCCAACGCTTCAGCGTCGCCGACAGGAAATAGAGATCCGACAGCACGTCGCCGAGACGGGCGGACAGCATCTCCTTGCGCTTCAAAGCGCCGCCCAGGGTGAGCAGCGCCACGTCCGAGGTCAGGGCGAAGGCGGCGGCGGAGCCTGAGAGCTTGCGATAGAACCGCCGCGCGCGGCCGGCGTCGGGTGTCGGAGAAAACGGCGCGCCGGTCCAGCTGTGACCGATCGCGCGCACGAGATTGCTCAGGGTGTGGGCGAGGTGACTCCAGAAGGCTTCGTCGAAGTGGCCGAGGCCTCGCGCGGGGTCTTCATCGCCGAGTGCCATGATCTCTTTGAGCAGATAGGGATGGGCGCGAATGACGCCCTGGCCGAACACCATCAGATTGCGGGTCAGGATATTGGCGCCTTCCACCGTAATCCCCACGGGCACGGAGCGGTAGACATTGCCAAGATAGTTGCGCGGGCCGTCGATAATCGCCTTGCCGCCGTGCACGTCCATGGCGTCGTTCACCGAGACGCGCATCATCTCGGTCGCGGTGAGCTTCATGATCGAAGAAATCACCGACGGATGATGACCCTGGTCGAGACCGATGCAGGTCAACCGGCGCGCCGCATCCAGGCTGTACGCATTGGCCGCCAGTCGCGCGAGCCGCACCTGGATGCCTTCGAACTTGCCGATCGGCAGGCCGAACTGTTGGCGCACGCGCGCATAGGCGCCGGTGGTGAGCGCGGTGACGGCGGTTCCCGCCGCCGACTGGGCCGGCAAGGATATCCCGCGTCCGGCGGCCAGCGCGGTCATCAGCATCTTCCAGCCCTGGCCGATGCGCTCGGGTCCGCCGATGACGTGATCCAGCGGCAGGAAGACGTCGCGGCCCCAGTTGGGTCCGTTCTGAAACATCTGCATCGCCGGCAGGTGACGGCGCCCGATCTCCACGCCCTCAGTCGCCGTCGGCACGAGCGCCAAGGTGATGCCGCGATCCTCCTGCTCGCCCAGCAGATGGTCGGGGTCGTGCAGTTTGAACGCGAGACCGAGCACGGTCGCCACCGGCGCCAGGGTGATGTAGCGCTTGTGCCAGTTCAGCCGCATGCCGAGCACGCGCTCGCCCTTGTGCTCGCCCCAACAGACCACGCCGGTATCGACCATGGCGGCTGCGTCGGAGCCGGCTTCGGGACTGGTCAGGCCGAAACAGGGGATCTCGCGTCCGTCGGCCAGCCGCGGCAGCCAATAGTCGCGCTGGGCGTCGGTTCCGAAACGGATCAGCAGCTCGCCCGGTCCCAGGGAATTGGGCACCATCGCCGTCACCGCCGTGGTGACCGAGCGGGTGGAGAGTTTGCGGATCGTCTCGGAATGGGCGAAGGCCGAAAAGCCCTTGCCGCCGTACTGTTTCGGAATGATCAGGCCGAAGAACCCGTTGGCCTTGAGAAACGCCCAGGCCTGGGCCGGCAGATCGCCCAGCTCCCAGGCGATCGTCCACTCGTCGACCATGTCGCACAGGGTCTCGACCGGACCGTCGAGGAAGGCCTGTTCCTCGTCCGACAGGCGCGCCGGCGGCAGCGACAGGAGCGCGCGCCAGTCCGGATCGCCGGTCATCAGCTGGGCGTCCCACCAGACGTCGCCGGCCTCGATGGCCTCGCGTTCGGTGTCCGACAGTTCGGGCAGGACGCCCTTGGCCCAGCGGTAGATCGGTCGCGTGAGAAGATCACGCCTGAGCGCATTGGCCATGACGGTCCCTTTCTGCGGCTACGCTTAAACGGTCGAAGCGGTCGATCGGGTCCATGACGCGGGCGGGAGCGACACTTTGGTATAGCCCCTCGCGTGGGTTCGGCGCATCCGGCTTTGCCGGGGCCGCCGGTTGTGCCACCAATCCCTCATTGAATGGTGCGGGGGCGGCGATGATCGCGACGGACGTGGTGCTGATCGCGGCCTTGGCCGTGTTTGTCGTGGCTTGGTGGGTTCGGGCGCTGCCGAATTGTCCCGCGGTTCTGGGCGTCGCCGCAGCGGTGGCCTTTGTCGCGGGCTGCGTCGGGGTTTGGCTCTACAGGTGGCAGGACGGCGTCGGCGCGGTGGTGGCGCTCATCCTGCTGAATGTGTTGGGCGCCAACGCGCTTCGCCAGGCGAAGCCCCGGTCGGGCGTACCCTACGTCTCCGGCAGCCTGTTCGTGATTTTCGCGGCCCTGGCGATCGCGATCATCGTCGAATTCCCGGTGAACCCGCTGCCGAAACCATCCGGTCCCTACGCGGTCGGCGTACGCACCTTTGAACTGACCGACGCAAGCCGGCCCGGGGTCCTCGCCGCAAAACCAAATGAACCGAGGCGGCTCCTTGTGCGGGTCTGGTATCCGGCCGGCGACGTCACGAGCCTGAAGCCGCGACCCTACTTCACACCGCTCGAAGCGCGAACCATGGGCCGCTCGGTGGGCGACCTGCTGAAGTTCCCGCCGTTCTTCACCTACCTGCGGCACGTGCGCACCAACAGCTACGAGGACGCGCCGCTACGACCCGGTTCGCAGCATCTGCCGGTGGTGTTCTACAATCACGGCTACACGTCGTTCCTGTCCCAGAACACCGTGCTGATGGAGGACCTGGCGAGCCACGGCTATGTGGTCTTTTCGGTGCAGCACACCTACGACTCCGGGGCGACCTTGTTTCCGAACGGCGACGTCGCCCCGGTCGATCCCAATATGGTCAAGGAACTGACCGCCGGCGCCAAGTCGCCGAAGCCGGAAATGATGGCGGTGTTGGGCTCGACCCTCGACGAGCGGATGGAGGGGCAACTGCTCATGCGCGAGCAGGCGCTGGCCGACAAGGCGCGCCTGACGCGCAGCGGCGGCATCTGGCTGGCCGACCAGGCGTTCGTGCACGATAAGCTGCAGGCCGGCGCGGTTCCCGACGCGATCAAGCCGATCACCTCCGCTTCCGACCTCAGCCGCGTCGGCATTGTGGGCATGTCCTTCGGCGGCGCCATGGCCGGCGACATCTGCGTCACGGACAAGCGCTGCGCGGCGGGCGTAAACCTCGACGGCAGCGACTTCCCGTTCCAGACCTTCGACCGCGCCATGCCGGTTCCGTTCCTGATGTTCCACTCCGATGGACGGAATCTCTACAAGGCGCTCGGCAAGAAGCCGCCGGCCGTGTTGCACAGCTATAACGAGTTCTCCTACGAGACCCTCGCCGCGGCCGCGACCGATCCGAACGTCACCCGCGTCTGGCTGAAGGACGCCCAGCACGTCGGTCTGTCGGACTTCTCGCTGTTCATTCGCCGGCCGATCCGTGATCCCTTGCTCGGAACGACGCCGTCGAAGGTCCTGATCGGCGCGCAGAACGACTTCGTGCTCGGCTTTTTCGATCGCTACCTGCGCGGGATTCAGAACGGTTTTCCGAAGCCGCAACTGGCGGCCTACGCCGGCTGGGAGGCGCCGCTTCCGAACGCCGAGATCAGGACCTGGTGGGCCGCCAAGACGCCGGCGCAACGCGCCGCGATCGAGGCCCGGATCGAGCGCGACCGGCCCGGACCGGAACAGATGCCGGCGGCGCTCAGCGCGCGCTGACACTTGCCCGCGGCCGGGATTTGCCGATTTGCCGCAACCGTGTTTCCTTACACCAACATTTCGTCGGCCTTTGGGGGGCCGGCGGGTGTGGGGAGAACCATGATGACGTCGAACCTGTTGAACAGGCGCGGATCGCTGCTGCTTGCCGGCGGCGCCCTCACCTCGCTTGCCTTTGGCGCCCAGCCGAACCGGGCGCTGGCCAAAGGCACGCCCGGACATCCCGACAACAACACCGCGATGTTCGATTCCGGCTTCATTCGCAGCGGCCTGCCGGTCGACGCCTGGGCGCACCTGACCATGCGGCGCAACGGCGACTACACTTTCGCCACCCATGTGCACGACAGCGGCGCGGACAAGATCAACTACACCATCTCCGCCGTCCTGGTGACGGCCAAGGGCATCGTCTTCACCTTCCAGCACTCGGGTCACACCGGCGGCCTGGTGGGCGGCAGCCGCAACAGCAACTACACCAACCCCGCGTCCAACAACCCGATCATCGCCCAGGAGTTCGACGGCATCTTCAACGGCGCGGTCTACAAGGTGCGCCTCGACGCGACCGACGCCCTCGCCAAGAGCATGGGCGCCGCCCTAAAGGACCTGGCCAAGACCGCCCTGGCGGATCCCCGCGCCATCGTGGCGAAGAACATGGTGGCGCTGATCACCCAGTAGGCTGGCGCCCTAGTCCGCTAGGGCGGCCCGCGCTTGCAGGGATGAGGGAGGGAAGTTGTTGGCCGGCAGCGAACGTTGGACTCCTGCATTATAATATTCAACGGGTTTGCCGGTCCGACTGTCACCAACTAGGATGGATAGACTCCCAACCGAATGACATCCGGCCTTCACCGGTCGGTGAAACTGCGCAAGGCCCTCAAAAGCTGCGCAGTAGGTATCGTGCTCGACCACAATCGAGCGGATCTGCGCCTGACGCTAGGCCGGGGTAGCAAGATTAGTCATGTGCTTTAGTCCTTTCCGTTGATCTGTTGCGAACTTGGCGCTCATCATTGAGCGAACTTTGTAGTGTCGACTTCGTTCTGCTGTTGCTTTCCATGTTGGGGAGAAATGCGGGCGCGTGGACCCGGCCCGTCGCCATTTGTGTTCGAGAACTGCGTCACATAGCGCTCGATAGCAGCGGACTTCCCCGCCCGGCATTGGCCGGGAAGGACCGAGCGCTTACGCGACGCGCCAGCGTCGGTGCGAACATTCGGCGATCTTCGCGACACATCGAGAAAGGTGGTGGCCGGTCGCGCTATCGCCGCGTCACGGCTCGGGCTCGAGCGCGGTCATCGTTTTGAGGATGCACTAGTAGTCGTACTCCAGACGCTCGCCACTCCCGCGTGGCAGCGCGCAGAGATACGCAGGAGACCTGATAACCCTGTCTGTCGCACTGCGGTGAGCGTGGATCTAGCGGACTTCCTAGCAAGCCTGCACACCAACGAAGAGTTATTGCGCTATGCCCCCCGCGCTGGAGACCCCATTCAGAACGAAACCGATTATGGTCTTCGAGTGCGGAAAGCGATCATCGGACCTGCGCTCGTATTGCTAGCAAGCTTGGTCGCGTCCGATTGATATCGAGTAAACGGAATTAGGTCGCGACTGCGCCTCGCCGCTTCTTCACCGTCGACGTCACCGATCAAAGCGGCGCTGCGCTTCGGCGCCTGGAAATTCCCATAATGCAGATTTAGCCGCGCCCTCTACCGCTCGCCGGCCTTCTCCGCGGCCAGGCCTTTGCGGATCAATTCGTCCATGCGGAAGGCCTGGGCGTTGAGGCGCAGGATCTCTTCGCGCGAATAGACGTCGCGACCGAGCAACGACTCCAGGAGCGGCGCGGCGAGCATCAGACCCAGGCCTTGCGCGACGCGCAGGGTCGGATCGCGCGCCCAGTCCTCGTCCGGATGACGCGTTCCCACCCAGGCGGCCTGCACGTCCTGGACCTTGGCCACGAAGGCGCGAGTGAACTCGAGCGCGACCGGGCGCCCGTCGATGAAGGCGCGGCGCAGGAACGCGATGACCTCTCCCGGTGCGAGGTCGCCCTCGAGCGCGGCTTCGATACGCGGCACGACGTCCTCGAAACGCTGCGCGTCGGGCGCGGCCAGGGTGCGATCGAGGCAGTATTTCACCATCCACGCCTCGGCGGCGTCGCGCAGGCCGTCCTTCGACGCGAAATAGAACCGGATCAGCGAGAAGGCCACGCCCGCCTCGTCGGCGACGTCGCGCACCGAGGTCCCGTCGAAGCCGTTACGGCCGAACAGGCGGATCGCCGCTTCGATAAGACGCTCGCGGCCCTCGGGACCGGCGTCGGCGGCGACAGTTTCGCTCATCGCGCGCCGCCGAACAGTTGCACCCGCGGCCCGCCGATTTCGGCCCAGGGATCGTCGCTCATCGGAAAAATCGGCTGGGTGAGCTTGCTGTACGGCACGCGCGCGAAGTCGAGCGACATGCAGCCCGGTGACGCCACGTGCCAGAGATTGTCGGAGATGGCGTCGAAGCCGGCGCGATAGTGGTTTGACGACTTCACGATGACCAGCTTGCGATTGTCCATCGGCACGCCGAGGCCGGTGAAAGCGTCGGGTTCGAACACCTGGCTGCGCACCGAACAGATCACGATGTCGATGCCGCCCGCGCGCACCCAGGCCGAGCGGCCGAGCGGCGTGCGCTGGCCGAAGACACCCTGGCTGTGGGCCTCGCTGACGCCCATCACTTCGGCGGTGACGTCCACCGCCTCGCCCGAGGTCGGGCCGCACTTGCCGCCGATGCGCAGCGGCAAGATCGCGCCCACGCCCGCGTCTACGCAGACCTGGGCCATCTGCGGATCCCAGAAGGCGCCGATCACCGCATCGTCCACCCCGCGGTCGAGCAGGGCCTTGAGGAAGAAGGTCGCGTCGCCCGGCGCGCCGCCGCCGGCGTTGTCGGCGAAGTCGCCGAGCACCGTGCGCCCGTTCAGGCCGCGTGCGCGGTCGAGCGAGGTTCCCACGTCGGGAAAGGTCAGCGCGAGCTGACCCCGCTGGTCGTAGATCTCGCGCGCATGACGTTCGGCTTCGCCCGCCGCCAGGGCCTTGTCGCCGTCGGTATAGACGAGCACGCGCGTGCCCACGTCTTCGACGTCGCCCCAGGGGAAGCCGTGGCCGAGTTCGACGGTGAGCACCTTGCCCTGGCCGCTGGCGGAGCGGATGCGGTCGACGACGCTTTTCATCGGTTCGTCGAAGGTCGGGTAAAAACCGATCATGCGGCAGTCGACCAGGGCCGCGACCGGCCTGATCTCGCCCTTCGCTGTGCGCAGGCAGAGGTCGTAGAGATCGTGCGCGCGCTGGTCGAAGTCGATGTGGGGATACTCGCGCGCAATGACGACGAAGTCGGACCGCTCTACCATGGCCGCGGTCAGGTGAGCGTGGGGGTCGATCTCGACGCCGATCACCGCCTTTGGCGCGATCGCTCGCGCGCGGCCGATGATGTCGCCTTCGCAGTCGTCGTAACCCTGGGCCGCCATGGAGCCGTGAAGCATCAGAAACACGATGTCGACCGGCCCCGCGGCTTTCAGGTCGTCGAGGATCGTGTCGCGCAGCTCCTCGTAGACCGCGCGCACGGTACGCCCCGAGGGCTGGGCGAAGGCCGAGACGCTCTCGACGATCCCGTGCCCGCCGCGTTCGGCGCGTTCGCGAAACACCTTCAGCGGCCCCGACAGCGGACCGTCCATGGCCGAGCCATGGCGGGTGATGCCGTATTCCTCGAAGCCGGAACGGCCGGTGGGGAACGGCGCGAAGGTGTTGGTCTCGGTTGCCAGCGCCGCGACGAAGATTTTCATACTCAGGTCCGCTCGAATTCGAGGCCCCGGGTGCGCATGGAATTGATACGGAAGCCCCTGGTCTTATCGCCCGAACGGTCGAAGTTGAACACCGCGAAGTGCATGGCGTCCGGCCGCATGGCCGCCGTATAGGCCGCGTCTACGCCGGCGAAGGGCGTGAGTTCGGCCTCCACTGCGCCAGGGTCGTCGGCGAAGCGCACCATCAGCTTGTCGCCCTCGCAGCGGATGACCGCGGTTCCGCCGCCGTCAACGCTCGTGTAGCGGCCCTCAAGAGATTGGGCGACCGCGTCGTCGAGCGCTTCGGCCTTCTCCACCTTGCGATAGGACGCCGTCCGGCCGCCGAAGCTGACCTGCACCGCGCCGACTTCGGCGCCGGATGCGTCGATGGCGATCTCGCCGATGCTCATGGGCGGCGATTTGAACTTGCCCTCGCCGGCCTTACGCAGCTTCGAGCCCTGCGGCATGCCGTTGACGCCGATCTTCAGCTCGCCGGCTTCGTCGATGAAGTCGTAGGTCATGCCGCTTTCCGGTGACCACCAGCGGCCCAACAACGCCTCATGCTGTTTGGTTTCAACCTTTTCTTCCTCGGGCGCGAGCTGGTCGGCGAGCACCACGTCGGCAATCTGTTCGGCCAGACGTAGCGGGTTTGCGGCCGGTGCGCCGTTGACCAGAATCACGACGTCTAGCCCGTGCTCGGGGAAGGTCAGCATCTGGCTGGTGCCGCCGATGACTCCGCCGGCATGGTGCATGGTCGGCAGGCCGCGATAGTCCTCGAACATCAGGCCCAGCGCATAGTGGCCCTTGCTGCCGTCGGCGTAGGTCGGAAGTTCGGTCAACTGACGCCAGGTTTCCTTCGTGCCGACCTTGTCGCGGCTGCGCAGGTGCGCGGTCCAGCGCAGCATGTCGTCGATGGTGGAGACGATGGCGCCTTCGCCGCGCACTTCTTCGCTGGGGAACAGGCCGCGGCGCCAGCCGCCAGAGGGCGACGGCACGTGCATGGTCGCCATGCCGGGCGTGATGATGTGGTCCGATGGCAGGGACAGGGTCTCAGGCATGCCGACCTTGTCGAACAGGCGCGTCTTCAACTGTTCCTCGAACGGGGCGCCGCCCACGCTCTCGATGGCGATCGAGACCATGTGGTAGCCGCCGTTGTTGTAGATCATCGCTTCGCCCGGCGCGAAATTGCGCCCGGTCTGGCGGACCTGCACCTTCAACGCCTCGCCGACGGGCGGCGCGAGCATGCCGTGAAAGAGAAAGCCGACGTCCAGATAGCAGCGCGACCCGCCGCGATGTTGCAGCAACTGTCGCGCGCTGGGCTCGCCGCCGGGGCCGGTGAGCTCGGGCACATAGGTGCGGATCGGCGCGTCGAGGTCGAGCTTGCCGTCCTCCTGCAGCAGCAGGGCGAGCAAGCCGGTGAAATGCTTGGAGGTCGAGCCGATGCGCAGCCGTGTCGTGGGCGCGATCGCCACCCGGGTCTCCAGGCTGGCCATGCCGTAGCCACGGCGGAAGACCGTCTGGCCGTCCTTGACCACGCCCACGGCGATGCCCGGCGCGTCCGACCGGTTCCAGGGCGCGAACAGGGCGTCGATCTGCCCCTCGACGGTCTTGCGCTTTTCTTCAGCGGCGGGGGCGTCGGTCATGGGGCGCTTCCAAGGTTCGAGAGGGTGACTGCACAATTGTACAGGAGCCCTATCCCAGCCGAAATCCGGACGCAAGCGGCGCTCGCCAGGGATCGGCATTACCGGTACTCAGAGAACGATCGGTCAGGCCGGGGGCGGGATGGCGGCGGCGGCGCGAGAGGTAGCGGCGGAAACGGCGCGCGCAGAGTCGCGCGGCGGCGTGGCGCGGTGGGTTCAGATCCTCTGTCTCCTCTTCGGCGCCTTCGTGATCGCCGAAGACATCGGCTTCTGCGTCTGGGACTTTGGACTCGCGCCCCGCATTGGGAGCCTCGGCGCAACCTTCGAGCTCGACGGTCCGGGCTTGGGACGTGGGTTTGTCTTGGTCAAGAGTGTCGAGCCGGGCGCCGCCATGTCGAAGGTGGCAGTTGTCGGCGATCGCGTCGCCTTTGACCGGTCTTTCGACTTCGAGCGCACCCTCGAGTCCGGCGAAAACGTCGGCGTCACCGTGGTCCATGCAGGTAAGGCCACGCATCATCAGCTTTTCGTACCGTCACACCCGCCCCCTCATCCGAGCGGCCTCATCGACTCCCTCGGATACTTCGACGCTGCATTCCTCATCGCCGGCTTGTTCGGGATGTTCATCATCGGACGCAGCGGCCGTCAGGCGACGCCTGTGTTGCTGGGCATGTCGCTCGTGGCCGAGAGCCTCGATTGGTCGGTGCCGCCGTTCTGGCTGTCTTCGCCGGCGCTCTACCCATTGAGCCTGATGTTCGGAACGGTCACCATCGCCTGGGGGATACCGGTCCTTTTCTACGCCTTCGCCCTTCGCTTCCACGAAGACAGCGCCGGGCCGATTCGCCTTTGGGAAAAGGCAGCATTCTGGCTGTTCGCGGGCGTTCAATTCGCGCTCGTCTCGCTGCACGGCCTCGCACGCATCGAGGTCGTCAGGTGGCCGTTCGTCGGCACGGGAAACATCGCCGCCTTCTATGTTGGCGCCAATTGGGGCCTTATCGCTTGCGTGATCTACCTGTTTCTGGGCTGGCGGCGCAGTACCGCAGGCGTCCAACAGCGCTACGCGCTGATGCTCATCGCGGCATCGGTCACCGCGCTCGCACAGGTTTTCGGCAATCTCATTACATACAGTTCGCCAGACCCCACGCTTATCTTGACCGACGCCGTCCTCGCCGGCATCGTCGGGCCAACCTTATTCTCCTACGCGATATTGCGTCACAAGGTTTTCGACCTCGGGTTCGCGCTCAACCGCACCCTGGTCTACGCCGCCGTCAGCGCCATCCTGCTCGCCGCCTTCGGACTGATCGAGTGGGCCGTGGACCATTTCGTGCCGATCCAGGGGCGCGAGAAGAACGCGGTGGTCGATGCGCTGATCGCGGTCGGCGTGTTTCTGACTTTCCACCGCGTGCGCGATTGGGTCGAACATGTAATCGAGCGCCTGTTCTTCCGTCACTGGCAGCAGGCGGAAGCGGCGTTGCGCCGGTTCGTGAAGGAGGCGCCCTTCTTCACCGACGCGTCGGCGTTGACGCGCGCCTTCGTGCAAGGCCTCACCGATTACGCAGAAGGCGCGCCCGCGGCGGTCTACCTGGCCGACGGGAGCGGCTTCACGCTCGCGTTCGACGACGGCTTGGACGTCCCTGCCCGCCTCGGCGCCGATGTGCGCATTCTCGTTAGCTTGCGCGCCGATCCGAAACCCATGGAGGCGCCTATCCATATCGGCGAAGCGACGCTGATAGTGCCGATGGTAAACCGTAACGAGATCATCGGCCTTGCGCTCGTGGGTCCCAAACCATCGGAACACGCGCTCCGCCCTGACGAGGTCGAACTGATCGGCTGGGCCACGCGACAGATCGGCCTCGACCTCCACGCGCTCAAGGTCGAACGGTTAGAGGCGGCAAACGCCGACCTGAGCAAGACTGTCGCAGCGCTTGAACGCTCCCTTGCGACGAAACCGGCCTGACCTACGCGCGGACCTGCCCCTTCCCTCGAACCACGTACTTGTAGGTGGTCAGTTGCTCCCCCCCGACCGGGCCGCGGGCGTGGAACTTGGAGGTGGCGATGCCGATCTCGGCGCCGAAGCCGAACTCGCCGCCGTCGGCGAACTGGGTCGAGGCGTTGATGAGGACGATGGCGCTATCGACCGCGGCGACGAAGCGCTCGGCAGCGGCGGCGTCTTCGGTGACGATGGCGTCGGTGTGGCCTGATCCCCAGCGGCGGATGTGATCCACCGCTGCGTCCAGATCGTCGACCACCCGCACAGCCAGTATCGGCGCCAGGTACTCGCACGCCCAGTCCGCATCGGTGGCCGGCGTCATCTGCGGGACGAGCGCGCGCGCCTCGTCGTCGCCGCGCAGCGCACAGCCGCCGGCGATCAGGTCCGCCGCGACGTCGGGCAACAGACGCCGCGCCGCGGCGCGGTCCACCAGCAGGGTCTCGGTGGCGCCGCAGACCGACACGTTGCGCAACTTGGCGTTCACGACGATCCGGCGCGCCTTCTCCGGATCGGCGGCGGCGTGCAGATAGGTATGGCAGAGACCTTCGAGGTGGCCGAGCACCGGCGCCCGCGCCTCGACTTGAACACGGGCGACGAGACTCTTGCCGCCGCGCGGGATGATTAGGTCGATGGCGCCGTCGAGACCCGTGAGGATGTGGCCCACCGCGGCGCGATCGGCGACCGGGACGAGTTGGACGGCCGCAGGCGGCAAGGCGGTGGCCTCGAGGCCTTCGACGACGGCGGCGTGAATGGCGCGCGCGCTGTTCAGCGCCTCGGAGCCGCTGCGCAGGATCGCGGCGTTGCCGGATCGCAGACACAGCGCCGCCGCGTCGGCGGTCACGTTGGGACGGCTCTCGTAGATGATGGCCAGCACCCCGATCGGCGTGCTCACGCGGCAGATGTCGAGGCCGTTGGGCCGCGTCCAGTGCGCCCGCTCGACACCGACCGGATCGGGCTGCGCCGCCACAGCCTGCAGGGCGCGGGCCATGGCCTCGACCTTGTCCGCATCCAGCCGCAGTCGCTGGATCATCGCGGGCGCCAGCGCGGCCTTCCCCGCCGCCGCGACGTCGAGGTCGTTCGCGAACAGAACCTCGTCGCGACGTTGGCGGAGCGCCGAAGCCATCGCTTCGATCGCCGCCGTCCGCCGGTCCGCCGAGCTCTCCGACAGGAGGCGGGCGGCGATGCGCGCGTCGCGACCCATCGTCGTCATGAGATCGGACAGGCCGCTCATGACGCTGCCACGCGGCCGATGCGCACGAGGTCGTCACGGTGGATCAGTTCGGGGCGGCCTTGGTAGCCCAACACGGCCTCGATCTCGGCGCTGCGGCGGCCGCACAGGCGGACCGCGTCCTCGGCGCCATAGTTGATCAGGCCGAGGGCGAAATCACAGCCGTCCGCGTCGCGCACGGTCACGCAGTCGCCCTTGTGGAAGCGGCCGTCCACGCCGGTCACGCCCGAGGGCAGCAGGCTCTTACCGTCCGCCAGCGCCGCCAGGGCCCCGGCGTCGATGCGCACCACACCCTTCGACGCGAGGTGGCCGGCGATCCACTGCTTGTAGGCGGTGGCGGGCGAAGTTTCACCTTCAATCAGGGTAGCGCGGGTGCCGGATTCCACGGCGGCGATCGGCTGTGGAATTGAGCCCAACGCGATGATCGTGGCGCATCCGGCGGCGCGGGCGATCTCGGCGGCCTGCAGCTTGGTGATCATGCCGCCGGACCCGAGCTTGGCCGTCGCATTGGGTCCCGCGGCCATGGCGAAGATGTCCGGTCCCAGCGCACGGATGACCGGCACGTGCGCGGCGTCGGCGTGACGCCGGGGGTCCTTGTCGTAGAGACCGTCGACGTCCGACAGCAGCACCAGCGCGTCGGCGCGGACCATCTGGGCCGAGCGGGCGGCCAGACGATCGTTGTCGCCGTAACGGATCTCCTCGGTAGCGACAGTGTCGTTCTCGTTGACGATCGGCAGGGCGCCCAGACGGAGCAGCGCGTCCACGGTGGCGCGCGCGTTAAGCCAGCCGCGCCGGTGTTCGGTGTCGGCGCGAGTGAACAGCACCTGGGCCGCGACGATGCCGTGCGGCGCGAGCGCGCGCTGCCAGGCATGCATCAGCGCCGCTTGACCGACGGCGGCGGCCGCCTGCTTCTCGTCGAGGCGGCGGCCGCCACGCTCCAGGCCCAGGCGACCGCGACCGAGCGCCACCGCGCCGGAGGAAACCAGCACCACCTGCCGGCCGTCCGCGCGCAACCGCGCGAGGTCGTCGGCGATCGAGGCGAGTCGGTCTTCCGCCGGTTCGGCGCCTTCGACCGCCAGGGCCGAGCCGCATTTGATCACCAGGGTTCGAGCGTCGCGGATCGCCTGGGCGGCGGTGCGCGTGGTCTTGCTTGTGTCGGACACCATTGTGTCGCGTCGCGGAGACGCGCCTTCAAAGTCTGAATCTAGAAACGCGCGCGAGCGCGCGCGGGACGGCGGTGCGGGTCAGGCGCGCTTGCGGGCCTGACCCTCGCTCGGTCGACGCGGCGCGACTTCCGCGAACCGCTCCAGCGCCGCCGGCCAGTCGCTGAGCAGAGCCGCGGCCAGAGGCGACCCCGTCGCCGTCGCGTGCGCTTCGACCAGCCGGCGCAATTCGACGGCCGAGTCTGCGCCGACGGTCGACATCTCCACCGTTTCGCCGTTCAGCATCCCGGCCAGGCCACCTGTGTCGTCCAGCACATAAGCCACGCCGCCGGTCATGCCGGCGCCGAAGTTCCAACCGACCTGGCCGAGCACGGTGACCGACCCGCCGGTCATGTATTCGCAACCGTGCGTCCCGCAGCCTTCCACCACCGCGGTCGCGCCGGAATTGCGCACCGCGAAGCGCTCGCCTGCGGTCCCGGCCGCGTAGAGTTCGCCGGAGGTGGCGCCGTAGAGGGTCGTGTTGCCGATGATCGCCTGACCCGGACGCCAAGTGTGCGGCCGCACGATCACCGTGGCGCCCGACAGTCCCTTGCCGACATAGTCGTTGGCCTCGCCGACCAGTTCGATGCGCAGGCCCTGAACCGCGAAGGCCGCCAGGCTCTGGCCCGCCGAACCGGAAAGCTTCAGCTCGAGGTGGCCCGGGCGCAGGCCGGCCATGCCGTGGGCGCGCACGATGCGCGACGAGATGCGGGTCCCGATCGCGCGCATGGTGTTGGTCACCTCGTAGGTGAGTTGCATCTTTTCGCCGCGTTCCAGCATCGGCGCGGCGTCGGTGAGGATGCGATCGTCGAGCGCCGGCGCCACCGCATTGCGGCGCGGTTCGGCGCAGAACATGGGTTTGCCGGTATCCACGCGCGCGAGCAGCGGGTTCAGATCGAGGTCGTCGAGGTGCGCGCCGCCGCGGCTAACCTGACGCAGCAGGTCGGTGCGGCCCACCACTTCGTTCAGGTTCCGCGCGCCAAACTGCGCCAGAATCTCGCGCACCTCCTGGGCGATGAAGGTGAAGAGGTTGATCACCTTCTCGGGCGAGCCGCTGAACTTGGCGCGCAACACCTCGTCCTGAGTGCACACGCCGACCGGACAGGTGTTGGAGTGGCACTGGCGCACCATCAGGCAGCCCATGGCGATCAGCGAGGCAGTGCCGATGCCGAATTCCTCGGCGCCCAGCATGGCGGCAATGACCACGTCACGCCCGGTGCGCATGCCGCCGTCCGCACGCAGGCGTACCTGATCGCGCAGGTCGTTCAAAGTCAGCACCTGGTGCGCCTCGGCGAGGCCGATCTCCCACGGACAGCCGGCGAACTTGATCGAGCTCTGCGGCGAGGCGCCCGTGCCGCCCACGTGGCCGGAGATCAGGATCAGGTCCGCCTTAGCCTTGGCCACGCCCGCGGCCACCGCGCCGATACCCGACATGGAGACCAGCTTCACGCAGACGCGCGCGTCGGGATTGATCTGCTTCAGGTCGTAGATGAGCTGGGCGAGGTCCTCGATCGAGTAGATGTCGTGGTGCGGCGGCGGCGAGATCAGCGGCACGCCGGGCGCCGCATGGCGCATGCGCGCGATGAACTCGGTGACCTTGAAGCCGGGCAGCTGGCCGCCTTCGCCGGGCTTGGCGCCCTGGGCGACCTTGATCTCGATCTCGCGGCACTGGTTCAGGTATTCGGCCGTGACGCCGAAGCGACCGGACGCGATCTGCTTCACCGCGGAGTTCGGATTGTCGCCGTTGGGGCGGGCTTCATAGCGCTCCGGGTCTTCGCCGCCCTCGCCCGACACCGACCGCGCGCCGATGCGGTTCATGGCGATGTTGAGCGTCTCGTGCGCCTCGGGCGACAGGGCGCCCAGCGACATGCCGGGGGTGACGAAGCGCTTGCGGATTTCGTTGACCGTCTCGACCTCGTCGAGGGGCACGGACTCGGCCGGCTCACGCCAGCCCAACAGGTCGCGCGGCGCCGAGGGCGCCTGAGCGTGGAGCAGTTCGGAATAGGCCTTGAAGCGGCGATAGTCGCCGCGCGTGGTCGCGTCCTGCAGCAGGTAAATCGTCTTGGATTCAAAGGCGTGGCGTTCGCCGTCGGCCCGCGCCTTGTAGAAGCCGCCCACCGGAAGGTGCACACGCCCCGAAGTCCAGGCCCGACGATGCAGCTCGACGGTCTTGGCCTCGACGCCGGCGAGCCCGATGCCCGAGATGCGCGACGGTAGGCCCGGGAAGAACTCCGCCACCAGGGCGCGCGACAGACCCACGGCCTCGAACTCGTAGCCGCCGCGGTACGACGAGATGACCGCGATGCCCTTCTTGGCGAGGATCTTCATCAGACCGGCTTCGATCGCCGCCTTGTAGTTCAAACATGCGTCGCGCAGCGTCAGGCCCGGATAGATGCCGCGGTCCAGGCGGTCGAGAAACACTTCCTGCGCCAGATAGGCGTTGACCGCCGTGGCGCCCACGCCCACCAGCACCGCATAGCCGTGCGCGTCCAGGCATTCGCCGGAGCGCACGATCAGCGAGACGAAACTGCGCAGCCCCTCGTCGACCAGGCGCGCATGGACCCCGCCCGCCGCCAGGATCATCGGCAGGGCGGCACGGTCATCGCTCGCGGCCTCATCGCTGATTACGATCTGGCTTGCGCCCGCGCGCAACGCGGCCACGGCCTCATCGCGCACGCGATCGAGCGCCGAGCGCAGGGCTTCACCCGGACGCGCGCCTTCGGGCGGCGCCTCAAAGGTGCAGTCGATGACCGCGACCTGGTCTTGGCCGAAGTGGGCCAGCATGCGTTCGTACATGCCGGTGGTGATCACCGGGCTTTCCAGCACGAACACGTCGGTCTGGGTCTCTTCCTCGACCAGGATGTTGCCGAGGTTCTTGAACCGGGTCTTCAGGCTCATCACGCCCGCCTCGCGCAGCGGGTCGATGGGCGGATTGGTCACCTGGCTGAAGTTCTGGCGGAAGAAATGCGCGAGCGGGCGGTATTCGTCCGACAGCACCGCGAGCGGCGTGTCGTCGCCCATGGAGCCGATGGCTTCCTTGCCGTCGAGTACCATGGCGTCGAGGATGGTCTCGACCTCTTCGTAGCTGAGCCCCGCGGCGAACTGGCGCCGCAACAGCGTATCGCCGAACAGCCGGCGCGGCTCCTCGCCCGGCCCGACCAGCGGCTCGAGCTCGACCATGTTCTCGAGCCAGTCGGTATAGGGATGTTTGTCCGCCAACTCGTCGATCAGCGCTTCGTCGTCGAAGCGGCGACCGGTCGGCAGGTGCACGCCGATCATGCGACCCGGCGGAATGTGCGCGCGGCGCACGATGCGTTCGGCGTCGACGCCGGTCATGCCGGCTTCCGAGCCCACGATCAGCAAACCATCAGAGGTCTCGGCCACGCGCAGGGGCCGCAGGCCGTTGCGGTCCTTGCCCGCGATCACCCAGGCGCCGTCGGTCGCACAAAGACCCGCCGGGCCGTCCCACGGCTCCATTACCGCGTTGCAATAGGCATAGAGCGCGCGGTGCGACGGTCTCATCAAGTGCGCGTGCTTGGACCAGGCCTCCGGCACCAACAGCGCCTTGGCCATGGGCGCGGAGCGGCCGGCGCGCACCAGCACTTCGAAGGTGTTGTCGAGCGCGGCGGAGTCGGAACCGCCGGGCTGAATGACCGGCTTCACGTCTTCGCGCCGGTCGCCGAACGCCTTGGCTGCCATGCGGATTTCATGGCTGCGCATCCAGTTGACGTTACCCTTCAGCGTGTTGATTTCACCGTTGTGGGCAAGCATGCGGAAGGGCTGGGCGAGGCGCCATTCGGGGAAGGTGTTGGTGGAATAGCGCTGGTGGAACAGCGCAAAGGCCGACTCGAAGCCGGGATCGCGCAGATCCGGATAGAAGACGTCGATGTCCTCGGCGCGGAACATGCCCTTGTAGATCGATCGACCGCGCCGACAGCGAACAGATGTAGAAGCCCTGCAGGTCGGCGCGCGCCACGGCCTTTTCGATGCGCCGGCGGCAGAGGAACAGGGCGCGTTCGAGCGCCTCGTCCTCGACGCCCTGCGGCGCCGAGCATGATCTGTTCGATCTCGGGCCGGGTGGCGGCGGCCCGCTCGCCCATCACCGCGCTGATCACCGGGCCCTGGCGCCAGCCGTAGATGTAGAAGCCTTCGCGCAGGCACTCGCTTTCGACGATGGTGCGTGCAGCGCTTCCTGGGCGGCGAGGTCGGTGCGCGGCAGGAAGATCATCCCCGACCGCCTGGCGCCGTCGCGCGGCGTGTGGCCGATCTCGCGCACCTGCTGGCGGAAGAAGGCCTGGGGCAGGCCCGACCAGGACGCCGGCGCCGTCGCCGGTCTTGCCGTCGGACGCCACCGCGCCGCGGTGCCAGACCGCCTTCAACGCGCGATGGCGAGCTCAACGACTTCGCGGCGCGGCATGGCCGTCGATGGCGCAGACGAGGCCGACGCCACAGGCGTCGTGCTCCGACGCCGGGTCGTAGGCGTGCGCCGCGATCAGGCGCTCGCGATTGTCCAGATACCGGCGAATGTGCTCGCTCATGCCGCCGCCTCGCGACCGAGCGCAGCATCCGCGCGCGCGTTGATCCAGCGGTCGATGTCGACGGCCGCGCGCTGCCCGTCGCGTACCGCCCAGACTACCAGCGAAGCGCCGCGCACAGCGTCGCCGGCCGCGAACACGCCGGGCAGGCTTGTCGCGCTCGTAGGCGCCTGCAGCCGCACCGTTCCGTGCGCGCTGAGCGCGAGATCGAGGCGCGCGTACGAGGCTCGGATAGTCCTCCGGGTCGAAGCCCAAGGCCTCGATCACCATCTGGGCGGGCAGGTCCAACTCGGCGTCCGACGCCTCGACCGCGCGGCGGCCGCTCGCGTCGGGCGCGCCGAGCTGCATGCGCGCCAGGCGCACGCCGTTCACCGTATGCGCGTCGCCGAGCAGAGCCTTAGGCGACGCCAGCCACTCGAAGCGCACGCCCTCCTCCTCCGCCATGGTCACTTCGCGGGCCGAGCCCGGCATGTTCTCGCGATCGCGGCGATAGAGCGCAGACAACCGAGCGGGCGCCCTGGCGCACGGCGGTGCGCACACAGTCCATGGCGGTATCGCCGCCGCCCAGCACCACCACGTCGCGTCCCGCCGCATTCAGGCGACCGAACTCGAAGTCGGGAACGGCATCGCCGAAGCCCTTGCGGTTCGACGCGATCAGATAGTCGAGCGCCGGAGACAGACCGTGGGAGCCGCAACCCGGTACGCTCAACCTGCGCGCCTTATAGACGCCGCTGGCGATCAGCACCGCGTCGTGAGTTCTTGCGCAGCTCTTCTAACGACGCGTCGCGGCCGACCTCGAAATCCATTGCGAACTTGACGCCCCCCTCGGCGAGACGCCGGGCGCGCCGCTCCACCACCGCCTTCTCGAGCTTGAATCCGGGAATGCCGTAGACGAGCAGGCCGCCGGGACGATCGTGCCGGTCGTAGAGGGTCACCGCATAGCCGCGCTCCCGCAGCCGGTCCGCCGCCGCGAGGCCCGCGGGTCCCGCGCCAATGATGCCGACGGAGCGGCCGAGTTCGCGATCCGGCGCGATCGGATCGACCCAGCCGTTCTCGAACGCCATGTCGCCGAGGTGCTTTTCCACCGAACCGATCGTGACGCCATCCCAGCCGGATTGCTCCAGCACGCAGGCGCCTTCGCACAGGCGGTCCTGCGGACAGATGCGGCCGCAGATCTCGGGCATGGTGCTGGTCGCAGACGCCATACGCCATGCCTCTTCGTGGCGCCCTTGGGCTGAGAGGTTCAGCCAGTCGGGAATGTTGTTGTGCAGCGGACAGGCAGACTGACAAAACGGCACGCCGCACTGGGCGCAGCGCGAGGACTGGCCCGCGGTCTGGCGCGGGGTGAAGGGTTGATAGACCTCGCCGAAGGCGCGCGTGCGCGCTTCGCCTTCCGACTTCGCGGGCTCGGAACGACCGAGGTGAACAAAACGGTTGAGCTCGCGCGCCATCTAAGCCGCCGCGCGCGCGATCAGCGCCTTGACGTTGCGCGCCGCCTGGCGGATGCGGTGCTCGTTCTCGACCAGGCCGATGCGGACATGGCCTTCGCCGCCGTCGCCGAAACCCGCGCCCGGCGCCACGGCGACGTGCGCCTCTTCCATCAGCATCTTGGCGAACTCGACCGAGCCCATGTTGCTGAAGCGCTCGGGCAGCGGCGCCCAGGCGAACATGGAAGCCGGCGGCGACGGAATCGTCCAACCGGCGCGGCCCATGGCCTCGACCAGCACGTCGCGGCGGCTGCGATAAGTCGCGCGGATGTCATCGACGCAGTCCTGGGGCCCGTTCAGCGCCGCGGTCGCCGCCACCTGAATGGGGGTGAAGGCGCCGTAGTCGAGGTAGGATTTCACCCGCATCAGCGCCGCGCACAGCCGCGCATTGCCCACGACCATGCCGATGCGCCAGCCGGCCATGGCGTAGGTCTTCGACAGGCTGTTGATCTCCACTGCCCGCCCACGCGCGCCCTCGACCTGCAGGATCGACGGCGGCGGGTTGTTGTCGAAATAGATTTCGGAATAGGCGACGTCGGAGAGCACCAGGAGGTCGTGCGCCCGGGCGATGCGGATCACCTCGCGATAAAAGCCGAGGTCCACCCACTGCGCCGTCGGGTTCGACGGATAGCTGACCACCATGACCTTGGCCGACGGCGAAGAGTTGCGCGCCGCCTCGTCAATGCCGGCGAGATACTGTTCCGGCGTGAGCGCGGGCACGTGGCGGATCACGCCGCCCGCGATCAGAAACCCGAAGGCGTGGATCGGATAGGCCGGGTTCGGGCACAGCACGACGTCGCCGGGCGCGGTGATCGCCTGAGCCAGGTTGGCGAAGCCTTCCTTGGAGCCGAGGGTGACTACGACTTCGCTGTCGGGGTCGAGCTTCACCCCGAAGCGACGGTCGTAATAGCCCGCCATGGCGCGCCTGAGGCCTACGATACCGCGCGACACAGAGTATCCGTGCGCGTCGGGATTGCGCGCGCTCTCCACCAGCTTGTCGACGATGTGCTCGGGCGTGGGCATGTCCGGATTACCCATGCCGAAGTCGATGACGTCGGCGCCGTTGGCGCGCAGGCGCGCCTTCAGGCGGTTCACTTCCTCGAAGACATAGGGCGGCAGGCGGTTAACCCGGTAGAAGTCGGGCTCGGAGGAAGGCTCCGATACGGGGGGCTGCGACGGTACGATCCGGATCATCTCAACCCCAGTGCATAAGTCGGCCGTGCAGCGCCGCGGTGCGGGTGTTCCGCAACGCCTGCACCACCGCCCAGACGAAGGCCGAACAGCTCTCCCACCCGCCGAGATCGGCGGTGGAGCGCCCGGAGGCCAGCACCGCGGTCACCGCGGAGCGAACCGCCTCGGCTTCATCGACGAGGCCCAGGCCATAGTGCAACAGCATGCAGACCGACAAGATCGCGCCGACCGGGTTGGCGATGTCGCGCCCGGCGATGTCCGGCGCCGAACCGTGGATCGGCTCGAACAGTCCCGGGCCCCCGTCGCCCAGCGACGCCGAACCCAGCATGCCGATGGAGCCCGACAGGATCGACGCCTCGTCACTGAGGATGTCGCCGAACATGTTTTCGGTCAGCACCACGTCGAAGGCGCGCGGCTTCTGGATCAGGCGCATGGCGGCGGTGTCGACCAGCATGTGCTCCAGCTCCACGTCCGGGAACTCCGCATGGGCGACGCGCGTGACGGTTTCGCGCCAGAGGCGGCTGGTCTCCAGCACGTTGGCCTTGTCGATGGAGGTCACGTGACCGCGCCGTTCGCGCGCCGCGCCGAAGGCGACCCGCGCCACGCGCTCGATTTCCTGTGTCGATTAGACGCAGAGGTCGGTGGCGCGTTCCGCGACGCGGTTCTTCTCGCCGAAATAGGCGCCGCCGGTGAGCTCGCGCACGATCAGGAGATCGACGCCCTTGACCACGTCGGCCTTCAGCGGCGAGCGGGCCGCGCGCCGCGGGCGTCACCTCCACCGGGCGAAGGTTGGCGAAGAGGCCCATGGCCTTGCGCATGCCGAGCAAGCCCTCTTCGGGCCGGCGTTCGCCGCCTTCCCATTTCGGTCCGCCGACCGCGCCCAGAAACACCGCGTCGGCGTTCAGGCACGCTTCGAGCGTCTCCGCGGGCAACGGTTCGCCGGTCTCGTCGATGGCTGTGCCGCCGATCAGCTTCACGCTGAATGCGCAGGTCGATGCCCGAAGAGTTCGGCGACCGCCGCGAGGCATCAGCCGGGCGGCGTCGGTGACTTCGGGTCCGACCCCGTCGCCGGGCAACAGGACAATGGTGTGGGATTTCATGACGCGCGCCTCTGTTCATATGCCTCGATTGCGGGAAGCCGGCCGAGCAGCCAGCCCATCGGTATCGACGCCGTCCGAGCAGGCATCGCCGCGCGAAGGACTCGACCTTGAATTTCGGCGACGTGATTGCCGAGCGCAGTTCGCAGGCCTCGAGGTCGATGGTCAGCGTTCTCGCCGGGCCGTTCGAGCAGCCGCGCGTGCGTGGCGTCGTCGACGACCACCGGCAGCAGGCCGTTCTTCAGGGCGTTGGAGGTGAAGATGTCCGCGATCTCGGTCGAGACCACCGCGCGGAAGCCGAAGTCGTCAAGCGCCCAGGGCGCATGCTCGCGCGAGGAGCCGCAGCCGAAGTTACGCCCGGCCACCAGCACCGTGCGCGCAGCGCGTCGGTTCAGGACGCGGTTCAGCGCGACATTCCATCGGGATCCGCACGCCAGTCGTTGAACGCAGCCTTGCCGAGACCCGCGCGGCAGGTGGTGGTGAGGAACCGCGCCGGGATGATCTGGTCGGTGTCGATGTTCTCACTGCGCCAGGACCACGGTGCGCGAAGTCAGCACACGGAAGGGGTCACGCGGACGCTCATCCATGGTTCGCCTCCAGATAAGGACGCGGATCGGCGATGCGCCCCGCGACAGCGGACGCGGCGGCGGCGGCCGGACCGGCCAGCACCGTCCGCGCGCCAGGGCCCTGGCGACCTTCGAAGTTGCGATTGGAGGTGGAGACCGCGAGCTTGCCGGGCGCGACCTGGTCGCCGTTCATGGCGATGCACATGGAGCATCCCGGCAGGCGCCACTCCGCGCCGGCCGCGAGGAACACCTCGTGCAGGCCCTCCGCCTCGGCCTCGCGCCGCACGCGCTTCGGAGCCCGGCACCACCAGCATCCGCACGCCGCGCGCACGCGGCGTCCGCGCAGCACATCCGCCGCCGCACGCAGATCGGGCAGGCGCCCGTTGGTGCAGCTGCCGATGAACACCACATCCACGGCGCGTCGTCCAGCGGCCTGACCGGCTTCGAGACCCATGTAGGCGCGCGCGGCGCGGCCCCAATGCGTCGTGGACGGTACGAGCGGCGCCAACGGCACGCCGGTGTCCGGCGTACGCGCCCCAGGTCGCCATCGGCGTGCATCTGCGACGCGTCGATGCGCACTTCGCGATCGAAACGCGCGTCCGGGTCGGACTGTCAGCGCGAGCCATCGCGCGGCCGTCTCGTCGAACGCTTCGCCTTGCGGCGCGTGCGGCCGGCCGCGCAGCCAGTCGACGGTCACCTCGTCCGGCGCGATCATGCCGGCGCGCGCGCCCGTCTCGATCGACATATTGCAGACCGTCATGCGCCCTTCCATGTCGAGCGCGCGGATCGCCTCGCCCGCATATTCGATCACGCTGCCCGTGCCGCCGCCGATGCCGAGTTCGGCGATGATCGGCGAGCGCCAGATCCTTGGCGCCGACGCCGGGCGTGAGCCGTCCGTCGACCGTGACGCGCAGGGTCTTGGGCTTGCGCTGCAGGAGGCATTGCGTCGCCAGCACATGGCCGACCTCCGATGTGCCGATGCCGAAGGCGAGCGCGCCGAACGCGCCGTGCGTTGCGGTGTGGCTGTCGCCGCAGACCACGGTCATGCCGGGCTGGGTCAGGCCCAGCTCCGGCCCCATCACATGCACGATGCCGCGCGTCGGCGCTGTCCCAGCCATGCAGCGTCGATGCCGTGAGCGCGGCAGTTGCGCTCCAGCGTTTCGACCTGGCGGCGCGCGGCTTCGGCTTCACATAGGGCCGCGCGCCGTCCGCCGCGGCGGGCAGGGTCGGGGTGGAATGGTCGAGCGTGGCGAACGTGCGGTCGGGACGGCGCATCTTCAGGCCGCGCGCATCGAGTTCGGCGAAGGCCTGGGGCGAGGTCACCTCGTGCACGAGATGCAGGTCGACGTAGAGCACGGCGGGACGTCGCTGCGGCCTCGGGCTCGACCACATGCGCGTCCCAGACCTTGTCGAACAGGGTCCTATTCGGCCGCACGGGCCCGCTCCGCTACAGGTTCGGCGACCGGCTCCAGCCAACCGTATGTTGTCCGCGGTCGAGCCGTCGAACAGGCCGTGGAATGCCTTCAGCAGCCGCCGCGTCACCGGCGCCCGGACCCGCGCACGCGTCGAGATATCGTCAACCGAACGGATCGGCGTGATCTCCGCCGCCGTTCCGGTCAGGAAGATCTCGTCGGCGAGGTAGAGCGCCTCGCGCGGCAAGACCTGCTCGACCACCTCGACGCCTTCGTCGCTGCGCCAGGCGTCAGCACCGTATCCCGCGTGATGCCGACCAGGATCGACGACGCCGCCGGCGGCGTGAGCAGCCGCCCGTCCTTGACCAGGAACAGATTCTCGCCAGCGCCTTCGGACAGGCGTCCGTCCGTGCCCAGCGCCGATGCCTTCGACGTAGCCGCGGCGCTCGGCCTCGCGGCCGATCAGATAGCTCGAGAGGTAGTTGCCGCCGGCCTTGGCGCCCATGGGCACGGTGTTGGGCGCCGAGCGCGCCCAGCTGGACACGCAGACGTCGACGCCGAGTTCCAGTCCCTCGTCGCCGAGGTAGGCGCCCCACGGAAATGCCGCGATCGCGACGTCCATGTGCATGTTTTCGTCGGCGGGCACGATGCTCATGCCGCATTCGCCGAGGAAGGCGATCGGGCGCAGATAGGCGTTGGTCAAGACCGTTGGCGCGCACCACCGCCTTGCACGCCTCGACGATCTCACCGGTCGTGAACGGCGGCTCGAAACCGTAGATGCGCGCCGAATCCGACCAGCCGCCGGATGTGGTCGGTGAGCCGAAAGCCGCACGGCCCGTGCGGCGTGTCGTAGACGCGCACGCCCTCGAACACCGAGGTGCCGTAGTGCAGCGCGTGGCTCATCACATGGACCTTGGCGTCGGCCCAGGGCGTGATCTCGCCGTTCAGCCAGATATGCGAGGCGAGCGGTTTCATCGTAGCCTCCGCTTGAAGACCGCCCGGCCGATGGGGTGTGACGTCGCGTGTTCCATCCAGTTGTCTCCTGGCGGACCGCAAACACAAAAAACCCCGCTCCTGGTGGGAGCGGGGGTCCGTGACCTGCGATCCGTGCTTTGTTAGGCGCCGGGTCGCTCCGCTCCACTGAGGGGGCTAATAAGGGTTACGAAAAGCGGCGCGCCTTTCGGCGCGATCGGAGCTCGGGCGACCACGATTGCGCGCGCCGAAGCCAAGGGCTCGGCGGCGAATTTGGTCGTTCCGGTCAGGCGCAGGGTCACGGGCGATCTGGCTCCTCAGCCTCCATAAGACCAGAGCCGCAGCGATCCGAAAAGGGGGTCGGTGGAAATTTCTTTCACAATTTTTCCTAAATCGGCCCTGAGAAAAAATTTTTGACCGCACCTGAGCGTCGTTCAGGTGGATCGATCCGGCGCTTTGTGCGGCGCGCAAAATCCCTTTTGCGCTGCGGGATTGCGGAGACCGGCGTCATGCCGATCCGGCGCGACCGAATTCGTCCGCCTCCGGCGCCCGCAACACCGCTCACGGCGGCGCCCCGGTTGACGGTTGCGAAATCCGGTGACAGCTTTTGACCAGCAATCGGGAGCACCTCGCGTGCGTCAGGTACTTATTCGAAGCGCGGCCGCCAGCGGGTGATCCATCGGATCACACGAACGGTCGCGCGCAATCAGGGTCCTTCGGGGCCCTTTTTCTTTGCCTGAAATCCAAGCCCTGAAAACCGAGCCGATCGCATGTCCCTCCACCAGGCCCTTCGCGAACCGCCCGCCCCCTTAGCCGACGCCGAGATGCTGTCGGGCGCCGAAATTGTGGTGCGCGCGCTGATCGATCAGGGCGTCGAGGTGCTGTTCGGCTATCCGGGCGGGGCGGTGCTGCCGATCTACGACGCGCTGCACGCCGAACCGCGCCTGCGCCACGTGCTGGTGCGCCACGAACAGGGCGCGACCCACGCGGCCGAGGGCTATGCGCGCTCGACCGGGAGGCCCGGCGTGGTGCTGGTGACCTCGGGACCCGGGGCGACCAATGCGGTGACCGGCATCGCCGACGCTCTGATGGACTCGATCCCGATGGTGGTGATCTCGGGCCAGGTGCCCACCCACCTGATCGGCTCGGACGCCTTCCAGGAGTGCGACACGGTGGGGATCACCCGCTCGTGCACCAAGCACAACATCCTGGTCAGCCGCCCCGACCAGCTCGCCCGCGCCCTGCACGAGGCCTTCCACATCGCCACCTCCGGCCGGCCCGGCCCGGTGCTGGTGGACGTGCCCAAGGACGTGCAGTTCGCCTCCGCGGCCTACCACAAGCCGGCGAAGGCCGAGTTCGAACGGCGCTATCGCCCCCAGCGCCGCGCCAACGGCGCCCAGGTGGCGCACGCGGTGGAGATGATCGCCAAGGCGCAGCGTCCGCTGCTCTACGTCGGCGGCGGGGTAATCAACTCCGGGCCTGAGGCAAGCGAACGTCTGCGCGCCTTCGCCGAACGTTGCGGCGCGCCGGTGACCTCGACCCTGATGGCGCTGGGCGCGTTTCCGGCGAGCGATCCGCAGTGGCTCGGCATGTGCGGCATGCACGGCTCCTACCAGGCCAACCACGCCATGCACGGCTGCGACGTCATGGTGGCGGTGGGCGCACGCTTCGACGACCGGGTGACCGGCCGGCCCGACGCCTTCTCGCCCGGCTCCAAGCGCATTCACATCGACGTCGACCCCTCCTCCATCGGCAAGGTCGTGCGCGCCGACGTGGGACTGGTCGGCGACGCGGGCGAGGTGCTGGGGCAGATGATCGAGGCCTGGGACGCGCTGGCGCCGGCCGGCGATCGCGACGCGCAACTGGCGCCCTGGCGCGGGCAGATCGAGCGCTGGCGCGCGCGGGACGGCTTCGCCTATCGGACGTCGGATGAAGTGATCAAGCCGCAGCAGGCGATCGAGCGGCTCTATGCCCTGACCCGCGAGCGCGACGTCTACGTCACCACCGAGGTCGGCCAGCACCAGATGTGGGCGGCGCAGTTCTTCCATTTCGACGCGCCGAACCGCTGGATGACCTCCGGCGGTCTCGGCACCATGGGCTACGGCCTGCCGGCCGCGGTCGGAGTGCAGATCGCCCACCCGGATGCGCTGGTGATCGATATCGCGGGCGAAGCCTCGATCCAGATGACCATCCAGGAGCTGTCCACCGCGGTCCAGCACGGCGCCGGTGAAGATCTTCATCCTCAACAACGAGTGGATGGGCATGGTGCGGCAGTGGCAGGAGCTGTTGCACGGCGGGCGCTACAGCCATTCCTATTCCGCCTCCCTGCCCGACTTCGTGAAGCTGGCGGAAGCCTATGGCGCGACAGGCTTTCGGGTCGACGATCCCGCGAAACTCGACGCCACGATCCAGGCGATGATCGACACGCCCGGCCCGGTGGTCGTCGATTGCCGCGTGTCGAAGACCGAGAACTGCTTCCCGATGATCCCCTCGGGCAAGGCGCACAACGAGATGATGCTGGCCCCCCAGGACGACACGGTGGTGGACTTCGCGGGCGCCGTCGACGACGCGGGCCGAAGGCTGGTCTGATGCGCACCCTGCCCGCCCCCCAGTCCGGATCGGCCTATTTCATGGGCCACGCCGCCGAGACGCCGCGCCGCGCGACCTTCGCGGTGATGGTCGACAACGAACCCGGCGTGCTGCACCGCGTGGTGGGCGTGTTCTCCGCGCGCGGCTACAACATCGAGAGCCTGACCGTGGCCGAGACCGACCACGCCGAGCACACCTCGCGCATCACCGTGGTCACCCGCGGCATGCCGCACACGCTCGATCAGATCCCGGCCCAGCTGGAAAAGCTGGTCTGCGTGCGCCTGGTCACCGACGTCGGCGGCGATCCCAATTCGACCGAGCGCGAGCTCGCCCTGATCAAGGTGCGCGGCAAGGGCGCCAAGCGGGTCGAGGCGCTGCGTGTCTCGGAAATCTTCCGCGCGCGGGTGATCGACATCACCCACGAAAGCTTCGTGTTCGAACTGACCGGCGCGCCGGACAAGATCGATTCCTCGAGCAGCTGATGCGGCCCCTGGGCCTGGTCGAGGTCTCCCGCACCGGCGTGCTTTCCATCCTTCGCGGCGCCGAGCGCACGCCAACGACCCACCCCGAGGAACTCCCATGAAAGTCTATTACGACCGCGACGCCGACCTCAGCCTGATCCTCCCAAGAAGGTCGCGGTGATCGGCTACGGCAGCCAGGGGCGCGCGCACGCGCTGAACCTGCGCGACTCCGGTGTGGAGCGCGTGACGGTAGGCCTGCGCGAAGGCTCGACCTCGCGCGCCAAGGCGCTGGCGGACGGGCTGACGGTGACCACGCCCGCGGAAGCGGCCGCCTGGGCCGACGTGGTGATGATCCTCTGTCCCGACGAGTTGCAATCGCGACATCTACGACCAGGACATCGCGCCCAACATCCGCGCGGCGCCGGCCTCGATGTTCGCCCACGGGCTCAACATCCATTTCGACCTGATCAAGCCGAAGGCGACGCTCGACGTGTCGATGGTGGCGCCCAAGGGCCCGGGCCACACGGTGCGCGGCGAATACCAGAAGGGCGGCGGCGTGCCGTGCCTGGTGGCCGTGCAACAGAACCCGTCGGGTCATGCGCTCCAAACCGCGCTGGCCTATGCCTCGGCGGTGGGCGGCGGCCGCTCGGGCATCATCGAGACCAATTTCCGCGAGGAATGCGAGACCGACCTGTTCGGCGAGCAGGCGGTCCTGTGCGGCGGCGTGGTCGAGCTGATCCGCGCCGGGTTCGAAACCCTGACCGAGGCCGGCTATTCTCCGGAGATGGCCTATTTCGAGTGCCTGCACGAGATGAAGCTGATCGTGGACCTGATCTACGAGGGCGGCATCGCCAACATGAACTACTCGATCTCCAACACCGCGGAGTACGGCGAGTACGTTTCGGGCCCGCGCATCGTTACCGCCGACACCAAGGCCGAGATGAAGCGCGTGCTCACGGAGATCCAGGACGGGCACCTTCACCCGCAACTGGATGAACGAGAGCCGCAAGCGCGGCAAGAACGGCCCGCCCGAGTTCATGGCGCTGCGCGAACGCGCCGAGGCGCACCCCATTGAAGCAGCGGGCGCCAACCTGCGCGGCATGATGCCGTGGATCGCCAAGAACAAGCTGGTGGACCGTGCGCAGAACTAACCCATCCGCGACGTTGCGGCGTCTTCGACTTAGGCGCGCCTGAGCCTCGTGCTGCGGGCCCTGAACGCCTGTCGAAAACCCTCAACTTCGGATGACCAACATGTTCAATCACCCTTCCTTTGGGCCCGTAGCCGACGACCGCGTCTTCATCTTCGACACCACCCTGCGCGACGGCGAGCAGTCGCCGGGCTTCTCCATGAATGCGTCGGAGAAGCTGCGCATGGCGGAAGCACTGTCCCAGCTCGGCGTCGACGTGATCGAGTCGCGGGTTTCCCGTCGCCTCGCCGGACGACTTCGAATCCGTCCGCCGTATCGCGGAGACGGTGAAGGGTCCGGTGATCTGCGGCCTCGCGCGCGCCGCGGAGGCGGACATCGCCGCCTGCGCCGAGGCCCTGGCGCCGGCGGAACGCAAGCGCATCCACACCTTCATCTCCACCAGCCCTCTGCACCGGCAGCACAAGCTGCGCATGGAAGCCGATGCGGTGATCGAGGCGATCACACGCTCGGTCGCCTTCGCCCGCAACCGCTGCGAAGACGTGGAGTGGTCGGCCGAGGACGCCACCCGCACCGACCCGACTTCCTCTGCCGCGCCGTAGAAGCGGCGATTGCGGCGGGCGCCGACCACCATCAACCTGCCCGACACGGTGGGCTACGCCACGCCAGGGGACATTCGGCGCATGTTCGAGGACGTCCGCTCGCGGGCGCCCGGCGCGGACACCGTGATCCTCTCGACCCACAACCACAACGACCTGGGCCTGGCGGTCGCCAACGCGCTCGCGGCCGTCGACGCCGGCGCGCGGCAGATCGAGTGCACGGTGAGCGGCATCGGCGAGCGGGCCGGCAATGCGTCGCTCGAAGAGGCCGTGATGGCCATGCGCACGCGCCGCGACGCCTATCCGTTCACCACCGGGATCGAGACCACGCGCATCCTGAAGACCGCGCGCCTGCTCGCCGCTGTCACCGGCTTCGACGTGCAGCCGAACAAGGCGATCGTCGGCCGCAACGCCTTCGCCCACGAAAGCGGCATCCACCAGGACGGCATGCTGAAGCACGCCGGCACCTATGAGATCATGACGCCCGAGAGCGTGGGCTGGACCAAGTCGAACCTGGTGCTGGGCAACACTTCCGGCCGCGCCGCCTTCCGTGAGAAGCTGAAAGCGCTGGGCTTCGACGACCTGGACGACACGGCGGTCAACGCCGCCTTCGCCGCCTTCAAGACCGTCGCCGACCGCAAGAAGGTGGTCTACGAGGACGACATCCTGGCGCTGGTCGACGAGACCGTGGCGCGGCGGCAGGAGGGGGTGCGCTTCGTCTCGCTCGAGGCCCGCGCGAGCAGCCACGCCGAGCCCAAGGCGACCGTCGAGCTCGAGATCGAGGGCGATCTCTTCCGCGCCGAAGCGACCGGGGACGGCGCGGTGGATGCGGCGTTCAATGGCGTGCGCGCCATCGTCCCGCACGAAGCGCGCCTGTCGCACTTCAACGTCCAGGCGGTGACTGAGGGCTGCGACGCCCAGGCGCGGGCGAGCGTGCGCCTCGACGCCGATGGGGTTTTCGTGGACGGCCAGGGCGCGGACACCGACACCGTGGTCGCCGCCGTGCGCGCCTATGTTCACGCGCTCGAACAAGCTTGCCGCCCGCCGGCGCCGCGAGGCGCCGCTTCAAGCCACCGGCTAAACGGAGAACCCATGCCGCAGCTTCGATCCCGCACCACCACCCACGGCCGCAACATGGCGGGCGCGCGCGGGCTGTGGCGCGCCACCGGCATGAAGGACTCCGACTTCGGCAAGCCGATCGTGGCGGTGGCCAACTCCTTCACCCAGTTCGTGCCCGGTCACGTGCACCTGAAGGACCTCGGCCAGCTGGTGGCGCGCGAGATCGAGCGGGCCGGCGGCGTGGCCAAGGAGTTCAACACCATCGCCGTCGACGACGGCATCGCCATGGGCCACGACGGCATGCTCTACAGCCTGCCCTCGCGCGAGCTGATCGCCGACAGCGTCGAGTTCATGGCTAACGCCCACTGCGCCGACGCGCTGGTCTGCATCTCCAACTGCGACAAGATCACGCCTGGCATGCTGATGGCGGCGCTGCGGCTGAACATTCCGGTGGTGTTCGTGTCCGGCGGTCCGATGGAGGCCGGCCGGGCGCAGATCAAGGACAAAGCCGTTGCGATCGACCTGGTCGACGCCATGATCGCCGCGGCCGACGATCGGGTCAGCGACGCCGAGGTCGCCGTCCTCGAACGCGCCGCCTGCCCCACCTGCGGCTCGTGCTCGGGTATGTTCACCGCCAACTCGATGAACTGTTTGACCGAGGCGCTGGGCCTCGCCCTGCCCGGCAACGGCTCGGTGCTGGCCACCCACGCGGACCGCGAGCGCCTGTTCGTCGAGGCGGGCCATTTGATCGTCGACCTGGCGCGCCGCTGGTACGACAACGACGACGCGCGCGCCCTGCCGCGCGCGATCGCGTGCTTCGAAGCCTTCGAAAACGCCATGACCCTCGACATCGCCATGGGCGGATCCACGAATACGGTGCTGCACTTGCTCGCCGCCGCGCACGAAGGCGGCGTCGACTTCACCATGGCCGACATCGACCGGCTGTCGCGCCGGGTTCCGGTGTTGTGCAAGGTCGCTCCGGCCAAGGCCGACGTGCACCTGGAAGACGTGCACCGCGCCGGCGGGGTGATGGCGATCCTGGGCGAACTCCATCGCGCGGGTTTGCTGCACGCGGACCTGCCCACCGTGCACAGCCCGACGATGGCGCACGCGCTGGCCCACTGGGACGTGGCGCTGTCGAACAGCGAAGACGTCGGGCGCTTCTATCGCGCCGCGCCCGGCGGCGTGGCGACCCAGGTCGCCTTCAGCCAGGCCAAGCGGTACGAGGCGCTCGACCTCGACCGCGCCAGCGGCGCTATCCGCGATGCGGCGCATGCGTTCAGCACCGACGGCGGCCTCGCGGTCCTGACCGGCAACCTCACGCCGGACGGCTGCATCGTGAAGACCGCGGGCATCGACGACAGCGAACTCGTGTTCGCGGGCCCCGCGCGCGTGTTCGAGAGCCAGGACGAGGCGGTCTCCGCGATCCTGGGCGGACGTGTGATCGCAGGCGATGTGGTGGTGATCCGCTACGAAGGCCCCCGCGGCGGTCCCGGAATGCAGGAGATGCTCTATCCGACCAGCTACCTGAAATCGAAGGGCCTGGGAAAGGCCTGCGCCCTGATCACCGACGGCCGCTTCTCCGGCGGCACCTCGGGCCTGTCCATCGGCCACATCTCGCCCGAGGCGGCGGACTGCGGAGCGATTGCGCTGGTCGAAGACGGCGACCGCATCGAGATCGACATCCCCGCGCGCCGCCTGCATCTCGCCATCGACGCCGAGACGCTCGCGCAACGCCGCACGGCCATGACCGCACGCGGCGCCAAGGCGTGGAAGCCGAAGACGCGCGACCGCAAGGTTTCCACCGCTTTGAAGGTCTATGCGGCGCTCGCGACCAGCGCCTCGAAAGGCGCGGTGCGCGACGTAGGGGCCCTGTAAAATTTCGACAGCGACGCGTCGCCGCGCTGACCTTTTCGGCGAACCGCCGTCGTCGTCGCCTTCCCGCCGACGCCCGTAAGCGCACCGTATTTACGGTGACGCCACGATCCGCCCGCATGCCGATGCCACCGTAATTCACCGTACTTACGGTCAGCCTGCGATCTGAAAGGCTCAACCGTTCGATTGTCAAAGACCTGTGGCGCAGCAAGTCTGCGGCTGGCGTCGATCGAAATCAAGCGACCGAATTGTCTGCGATTGAATCTCGGCGTCAGGGGTCATGAACTGAGCGCCGGCTAACCTCGGGCTGGCTTGGACGTTCACACCGCGCTGCGGTAAGGCCCCGGGTGTGGCGGCCGCCTTGTCACGAGGTAGCAGTCGCTTGCCGACGATGTAGTTTCCCCGTCCCCCTACCAATTTCGTCCCGTGAAGTTCTTTGGCGGTAGGGATCTTCAAATTGGATGCGATATCGCGGCGTCACTGCTTCGCCATAGCGAGCTGGTCGGGCCACGAAATTCGCCAGTAGGTGTCATTGGCGCGGCGCAGAAACGGGACAGCAACGGCCGTGACAGCGTAAAGGCTTCGGTCGTTCGACTTGTCGATGTAGAATACATCCATGCCGCCAGGACGTAGGATCATGCCGGACAGCAAAGCTAAGTTGCCACCCAAAAGTCAACCTCAGGTCGCCAAGTTCCGGGACATGGCCCGCGAATTTGAGTGCGACGAGGACGAAGCCGCCTTCAAGGCGAAGCTGAAGGCGGTGGCTAAGGCTGCGCCGCAAAAGGCATCGGGACCCGATAAGAAGTGAGGGGGCGGCTGAAGAAGTTCTTCGCCCAGGGCGCGATCTGGTTCGTGCTTCTGATCGTCTCGGCATTGGCCGAAACCTTCGCGCATCCGTACCTGAAGCCCGTTTTTCGTTCGCTAGGGTTGGCGGCGCCGGTAGAGACCGTCCTTTTCTTTATCCCCGTGCTGGTCATAGGGGCTCTGATGATCTGGCGGTTCAAGCTCTACCGCTGAGCCGCCGCCGATCACAAATGTTTGTCAAAGGTATATACGCCAATATACTTCCTAGACCGTCACACCGTGAAGCTGCCCCGTCAACCCATGACATGGGAGCAGATCGTCGGGGCGAACGTCAGGCGCCTGCGCACTGAGCGCGGCCTTTCCCAGGAACAGCTCGGCCACGAGACCGGGATCACGATGCGGTACGTCGGGATGATTGAGCGGGCTGAGACCAGCGCGACGGTTGCAGGACTATGTACGGGATACGCCTCCTGCATAGCCCGTCCGGGGCTAGGTGCGTTTGCTACCTAATACCGAAGAGAAGTGGCTGGGGAACTAGGACTTCGAACCTAGAATAACGACACCAAAAACCGCTGTGTTACCATTACACCATTCCCCAGCAGGAACGGCGGCTTGCACCGAGGGAGGCGGAGATAGCGCACGCCCCCCAGGCTTGCAACCGCCCGGCTTCGCCTTCGCTTGAAGGGGGCGAGGCTCGTCGTTATAAGGCGCGCTCCAAAGTCGGAGTGTAGCTCAGTCTGGTAGAGCACCGTGTTCGGGACGCGGGGGTCGCAGGTTCGAATCCTGCTACTCCGACCAATTTTTTCCCGTATTAAATCAATCGCCTAGCCTCGGCCGGCCGGACCGGGGCGGCTGAGCGCGCGCGCCGGCGGCGTCAGGCCTCGATCTCGGCGGCCACGTCCGGGTGCTTGGCCATCCAGTCGACGGCGTAAGCGCAGACGGGCGCGATCTTCAGGCCCCGGGCGCGGACGTCGGCCACGACCGCCTCCATCAGCCGCCCGGCCAGGCCCTTGCCGCGGGCATGGGGGACGGTCTCGAAGTGGGTGAGGGAGACCACGCCCGGCTCCAGCCGGTAGTTGACGAAGGCGAGGTCGCCGTCCTCGGTTCGCTCGAAACGCTGAAGCTGGGTGTTGTCGATCAGGTCCGGCATGTTGCCTCCGCGGGCGCCCTTCCCGGCGTAACGCCGTTCGGTCTAAGGTCGCCTCCAGCCATATTAAGCCGGGAGACCTACGATGCGCACTGCCTTCGTCCTCGCCGTTGCGTTCGCGACGGCCGTATCCGTTTGCGCCTGCCGCAAGCCCGCGACCAGCGGCGCGTCCAATGCGACGGCGACCGGCGCAGCGTCGTCCTCGGACGTGGCGGCGCCGACCGCAGCTTCCGGCGGCGGCGGCGCGCTGGCGGCGTCCGACATGCCGCATCGCCGGGAAGGTCTGTGGAAAATGCACATGGTCAATTCCACCATGACCCGTCCGGTGGACTATGCGGAATGCGTCGGCCCGAACACCGACAAGGCCGACTGGGTCGGCCGTAGCAACGAACACCACTGCAACCCGAACTTCTCGCGCGGACTTGACGGTTCGATCCACGGGACTGCAACCTGCTCCATGCAGCGCGGCATGAGCATGGCGATGGAGGTCCGCATCTCCGGCGACTACAGCAACCACTATACGGTGCACATCGACGACACCATGTCGGGTGCGCCGCTGGCGCAGTTGAACGGCAAGCACTCCATGGACATCGACGCGGTGTGGTCGGGCCCGTGTGCGCCCGGCTCGCACGGCATGCAGGCCGGTCAATAATCTTTTTAGGTTCAGTCTGAAGCGGCGTGGAAGAGAATCTGCGCCGTTTTCAGTTAGGCTTGTCCTGCACCAGACGAAGCAGGCCGATCAGGCTGACGAGGTGGAACCAGATCGCCAGGATCACGCCGCCGACCGCGATGCCGATGTGGATCAAGGCGCCGAGCCCGAAGGCCAGGTAGAGCGGTATGGCGACCAGCCACAACACGACGCCGAGCGCCGTCCACCAGAAGGTGGCCCAGAACACCTTGATCTGGTGCGTGAAGTGCGTGCGCACCCAGTCGGTCGAAGCGCCACGCTGGAAATAGGCGATGATCACGCCCACGAACATCAGAAGCCCGATGCTCGGCAGCGACAGCAGGAAGAGAACATAGACGACCAGGGCGCCGGTCTTGCCGGTCTCCGGCAGCAGGGCGGGCCTGTCTACGCTCACCCTAGAGTCCCCAGCGGCGCGGATTGCTGATCGGCTGGGCGCGCCGTAGCCGCATCAGTCCGATCGCCGCGCGCAGCACGAACCAGGCGACGCCCAGCAGCAGCACCAGGTTGAAGAAAACGCCGAAGGCGAGCGCAATGATGCCGCGCTCCCAGAAGAAGATCGTGCCGATCGCCGCCAGGGCGATGAGCACCGCCGCCCAGAAGGTGCGGATCTGATAGACGTAGTGGCTCGCCATCCACGCCGGCGCCGTCTCGCGGTTCATATAGGCGAGCACCACCGCGGGGATCGCCGCGACGCCCAGGGTCAGCGGCGAGAACACCATCAGGAGATAGCAGACCGTCGGCGTCAGCCGGTCGCCGAGGCCGGCGTCGGAGCGCGCCTCGAACACCGCATCGAAATCGCCCGCTTCGGGCTCGAGGTCTTGCGGTTGCGCGGGCGCAACCGTGGGCTTGGGTTTGGAGGGCGCGGGTTTGCTGCGCTTGCGCGGTCCCGAGGTGATGGAGCGGAACAGGGGCGCGTCCTCGACCGGGGCGCCGGTTCGTCAGGGGCGGTCGTCGCGGCGGGTTCCGGCGCTCGCGCGGGCTCGGGCTCGGGCTCGGGCTCGGGCGCCGCGTCCGGCTCAGGTTCAGGCTTGGCCAGGGGCGCGGCGGAGAAATGCTCGGCGGCGGGTTCGGGCGCAGTCTCCGGGGCGGCCGGCAGGGCCGTCTCCGGGGCCGGCTCGGCCGCGGGCTCAGGGGGTTTCTGGTCGGGAGTGGAGCTCATGGGACCGCCGTCGCCCCTCGGGGCCTTGGTCTCAGGGTTAGCCCAAAGCCGGCCCTGGCGGAAGGCAAGTCGAGCTCAACCGTGCTCGAACACGGCCTCGCAGCCGGCGGCCTCGGCCCCCGGCAGGGCCTGGGGCTTGTCGATGCGCACCCGCACGCGCCGGGCGCGCGGATCGGACAGGCAGGCGCGGGCGAGCCGCTCGGCGTATTCCTCGACCAGGTCCACATGGCCCGACGCCGCCACCGCGCGCGCGGCCTCGACCACGGTCTCGTAGTCGATGGTGTCGGACAGGCGATCGACGCGCGGATCGGCGAGCTCGATCTCGACGTCGACGATCAGCGGCTGGGCGCGGCCCTTCTCGTGCGCGTGCACCCCGATATAGGCGTCGATCTTCAGCCCGCGCACGAACACGCGCATCGCGGCGCAGACGGCGCGGTCGGTCCTGAGCTCGTGCACCGGTGCGGACAGAGGCGCGCTCCTTTTAAGGGTCAACTACGTCGGGCGTGCGCCAGCCGAGATGCTGGCCGCCGTCGACGGCGATCATCTGGCCGGTGACCGAGGGCGCGTCAACGAGATAGAGCACCGCGCGCGCGATCTCCTGCGGCGTGGCGTGGCGTTCGAGCGGCGTGTTGCGCGCCTCGGCGGCGAAGTCCTCGTCGCTCTGGTGGATCGAGGGCAGCGTCGGCCCCGGCCCCACGCCGTTCACCCGCACCTGAGGCGCCAAGGCCTGGGCGAGGGTGCGGGTGGCGAACCACAGGCCGGCCTTGGACACCGAATAGCTGAAGAACTGCGGCGTGGGCTTCCACACCCGCTGATCGAGGATGTTGACGATGAGCGCGCCGTCCGGCGCCTGGCGCGCGAACGCCTGGGCCAGCCGGACCGGCGTTTCGAGGTTGGTCTTCAGATGCGCGTCCCAGCTTTGCGGCGTCAGCGTATCTATGCGGTCGTCCTGGAACACCGAGGCGTTGTTCACCAGCAGGGTGAGCGGCCCGAGCGCTTCGACCGCGCGCGGGATCAGCTTCGACACCGCATCGTCGTCGGTCAGGTCGGCGTCGAGGGCTACGGCCCTATGTCCGTACGCCTTCACCTCTTCGACCAGTGTCTCCGCGTCGTCGCGCGACTGGCCGTGGTGCGCGGCGATGTCGAAGCCGGCGCGCGCGAGCTCGAGCGCGATGACGCGGCCGATGCGCTTGCCTGCGCCGGTGACCAGCGCTGCGCCCCTCATCCGAACACGCCGAGGAAGGCGGCGAGAAAGCCGAGATAGACCACCGCGCCCAGCACGATCGCCGCGCGCGGCGGCCTCACGCCGGTGAAGGCGATGAGCAGCAGGATCATGGCGCCCGCGGATACTGCGACCGTCGGTGCGCCAAGGAAGGCGTCGCTGACATAGATGGGATGGACCAGCGCCGCGGCGCCGAGCCCCGCCAGGAGGCCGAGCGCGGTTCCCGCCATGATCTTGACCAGGGCGGGCCCTCCCTCGCCGCGCCGCGCCGCGCTCACGGTCAGCGCCAGCCCCGGCAGGGCGGCGGCCAGACCCAGCACGGTCAGCCCGAGCTTCAGGTCGCCGTCGGGCCGTCCGAGCGACAGGGCGTCGACCGCAGCAGTGAGCAGCCAGGTCGCCAGTCCGATCACCGCCAGGCCGAGCACCATCCAACCGGCCGCCGCCGGCAGATTGGGCGCGACCGCCGCGTCAGCGGAGGCCGCGTCGGCCGGACGAAACAGGGCCTTGGCCTGGACCATCTGCCAGCCGACCGCGACGGCGCCCAGGAGCATCATGCCGCCCTCGGACAGGCTGATCTGGCCGTCGTAGGCCACCCCGATCAGGACCGCGACCGCCGCGGCGGCGGCCACAGCGAAGGGACGCACGCCCTTGGGCGAGGTTTCGCTGGCGCAGGCGCCGATCACGGCGGTGAGGAAGGCGGTGGCGACCAGGCCGCCGGCGACGGCGCCGACCGCGGCGCCCGGCAGGCGGGCCACCGAAGCGCCTACGGCGAAGGCGAAGGCGAGCCATGCGGCCGATGCTGTGCCGATGATGCCCGCCGCGGGCGCCGGCAGGGCGCGCGCGCCCCGCGCCACGGCCTGGGCGCCGCCGAAGGCCAGGGCGACGCCGCCGGCCAGACCGAGGATCGCAAGGACGCCCCCGATCATGGCCTTAATCGAGCCGACCGAACTCGAGGAAGTTGATGAAGCCCAGCAGGGCGATGAAGATCGCGATGACGATCAGGGCGGACATGGCGGGAGGCTCCGGGCTCGGGCGATGAGCCCGCTTAGCCGGAGGGCCGCCCCTCCGCAAGCAGGCCATCTTTCGTCAGAAAGAGGTCAAGCCTCGGTTCATGGGCCTCTTCGCCTTGCGAAGATGGCGCGTGCTATGGGGCCCCATGCCCTGGCGCCGACGCATCGAGCCCTTCACCCGCCCGCTGTTCTTCGCCCTGTCGCGCCTGAAGCGCGGCATGACGCTGGGGGTGCGCGCGGTGGTGACCGACGAGCGCGGACGCGTGCTCCTGGTCGAGCACACCTATATCGCCGGCTGGCACCTCCCCGGCGGCGGGGTGGAGCGCGGCGAGACGGCCGAGGCCGCGGTGGTGCGCGAACTGCAGGAGGAGGCCGGCGTCGAGCCGATCGGACGCCCGCGCCTGATCTCGGTGCACGCCAACGAAGCCTTCTTCCGCGGCGATCACGTGCTGGTCTATCGCATCGAGGCGTGGCGCGAGGTTGCGTCGTCCGCCCAGGGGGAGATCCTGCGTCGCGACTTCTTCGCGCCCGACGCCCTTCCCGAGGACGCGAGCGCGGCCACCCGGCGGCGCATCAGCGAGGCCCTGGGCGCCGGCGTTGCGACGCCGCACTGGTGAGCGTTACCGCAACAACCGGCGCGCCGCGCGCAACAGCAGCATGCTGGTCGAGCCGAATCCCGCGATCATCAGCAGCGACAGGGCGGCCACCGCGTAGCTGGTGCGCTCGCCGGAATCCGCGGCGACGAAGACCGTGGGCAGGTCGCCCAGCCAGCCCACGGCGCTCACCGCCGACACCGCGCCGGTGAGCAGGCCGAAGGCCAGGGCCACGATGCCGAACGCCGCCTGCACGCCATGCTCCCGAATTTCCGTCTTCTTACACGCACCGCAACCGAAGAGGCCGTCGTGAACCAGACCCTGCCCGCCATCGTCGCCATGCTGATCGGCGGCGCCTTCCTGGCGCTCCAGGCGCCCACCAACGCCATGCTGGCCCGCGGCGCGGGCTCGCCGGTGAATGCGGCGATGATCTCATTCCTGGTCGGATCGGTCGGCCTGGTGGTCGCGGCCCTGCTGCTGCGGGCGAGACCGGACCCCGCGGTGATCCGCGGCCTGCCCTGGTGGGTCTGGCTGGGCGGACTCTACGGCGCGGTGCTGGTGGCGGCGACCGCGTTTGCCGCGCCCCGCATCGGCCTGGCCTCGGCCCTGACCCTGGGCGTCGCAGCCCAGCTGGTGGTCGCGGTGGTGCTCGACCACTTCGGCTGGATGGGACTGGCGGCCAAGCCCATCGATGTCCCGAAGATCGCGGGTCTGGTTCTGGTGGCTGCGGGCGTGGTCCTCGTGCGCAGAGGCTGACGCTCCCTATATGATCGCCTTCCCATGGACGAATCTCCGACCGCCCCCGAACGCCTGACCGGCGCGGACCTGATCCGCGACGAGGCCCGGCGCGCGCCCGATCGCCCTGGCGTCTATCGCATGTTCGGCGAGGGCGGCGAGGCGCTCTACGTCGGCAAGGCGCGCAGCGCTGAAGAAGCGCGTAGTGCAGTACGCCCAGGGCCGCTTCCACACCCAGCGCATCGCTCACATGGTGTCGCCTGACGCGGGCCATGGAGTTCGTCACCACCAAGACCGAGACCGAGGCCCTGCTGCTCGAGATCAATCTGATCAAGCAGCTGAAGCCGCGCTTCAACGTGCTGCTGCGCGACGACAAGTCGCTTTGCCGGAAATCCTGGTCCGCACGCGATCACGCCGCGCCGCAAATTCGCAAACACCGCGGGGCGCACACCGTCCCCGGCGACTATTTCGGCCCGTTCGCCTCCACCTGGGCGGTGAACCGCACCCTGACCACGCTTCAGAAGGCGTTCCTGCTACGCTCCTGCTCGGACAGCGTGTTCGAGAGCCGCACGCGGCCCTGCATGCTGCACCAGATCAAGCGCTGTTCGGCGCCCTGCGTGAACCTGGTCACCCCGGAGGATTACCTCGCTCTGGTACAAGAGGCGCACGACTTCCTGACGGGCAAGAGCCGCGCGGTGATGGCGCGCCTGTCGGACGAGATGCAGCAGGCCTCCGAGGTGATGGATTTCGAGAGCGCCGCACGCGTGCGCGATCGCATCCGCGCGCTGGCCGCCATCGCCATGGAGCAGTCGGTCAATCCGGAAACCGTGGACGAGGCCGACGTCTTCGCGCTGCACGCCGAGGGCGGCCAGGCCTGCGTGCAGGTGTTCTTCTTCCGCGCCGGTCAGAACTGGGGCAACCGGGCCTATTTCCCGCGGGTGGACAAGACCGACGAGGACCCGGACATCCTCGACGCCTTCATCGGCCAGTTCTACGACGACAAGCCCGATCCCGCGGCTGGTGCTGGTCTCGCACGACATGCCCAACCGCGATCTGCTGGCCGAGGCTTTCACCATGAAGGCGGGACGCAAGGTCGAGATCGACACACCCCGGCGCGGCGAGAAGCGCGAACTGGTCGCAACACGCCCTGGTCAATGCGCGCGAGGCGCTGGGCCGCAAGATGGCGGAGAGCTCGGCGCAAGGGAAACTGCTGCAGGGCGTGGCCGAGGCCTTCGGCCTTGAAGGACCGCCGGACCGCATCGAGGTCTACGACAACTCCCACGTCATGGGCACCAACGCGGTGGGCGGCATGATCGTCGCCGGCCCCGACGGCTTCCAGAAGGGCCAGTACCGCAAGTTCAACATCAAATCGACGGAGCTCACGCCGGGCGACGACTACGCGATGATGCGCGAGGTGCTGGGGCGGCGTTTCTCGCGCTTGGTGAAGGAAGAAGAGGAAGGCGCGGCGCCGGTCAGGCCGGACCTGGTTCTGGTCGACGGCGGCGCGGGACAGCTTGCGATCGCGGTCGAGGTCATGACGGAACTTGGCGTCGACGACATTCCGGTGGTGGGCGTGGCCAAGGGCCCCGACCGCGACGCAGGGATGGAACGCTTCTTCAAGCCGGGCGAACAGCCCTTCATGCTCGAGCCGAAGAGCCCGGTGCTCTACTACCTGCAGCGCCTGCGCGACGAGGCGCACCGTTTCGCCATCGGCAGCCACCGCACGCGGCGCAAGATCGACATGGCGAAGAACCCGCTCGACGAGATCGAAGGCGTGGGCGCCAAGCGCAAGCAGGCGCTGCTGCAGGCGTTCGGTTCGGCCCGCGGCGTATCGCGCGCGGCGCCGGCGGACTTGGCCAAGGTCGAAGGCGTGAACGAGCCCCTGGCCCAGCGCATCTACGACTTCTTCCACCCGAGCCGTTAGCCGGGATTTCTCTTGGGCCTCTTTCTGACGAAAGATGGCCTGGGAACGCCAAGCTTCGTGGCGCGCTCCCCGTGGGCTAAACCTCGTTGCGACCCGGAGATTCGCCCATGACCGCCGTCAATCCGCTGCCCAATGTCCTGACCTGGATCCGGATCCTGGCCGGCGTGGCCGTATTCGTGCTCCTGGCCGGGGCGGCCGGCGGCTTCCTGCCGGTGGAGGAGGTCGATCCCGACCAGCAGTTCCTGTTCGAGAAGATCGCGGTGATCGTGTTCCTGGTCGGCGCGGTGACAGACTTCTTCGACGGCTTCCTGGCGCGCAAGCTGCACGCCGAGACCGCCTGGGGCGCGACCCTCGATCCGATCGCCGACAAGATTCTGGTCTGCGGCGTGATCCTGGGCCTGCTGTCGCTCAACGTCGACAACAAGTGGCTGGCGATTCCCTCGGCGCTGATCCTGTTCCGCGAATTCACCGTCGCCGCCCTGCGCGAAGCCTCCGCCGCGCGCGGCGTGACGTTAAAGGTGACGATGCTGGCCAAGTGGAAGACCACGGTGCAGCTCTTAGCCTTCGCCGTGGAACTGATCGCCCAGTGCCTGCCCTTCGGCCTGCCCAGCACCATGGACACCGTCGGCACGATCGCCCACGTCCTGGTCTGGGTCGCCGCCGTCCTCACCCTGTGGACCGGCGGCGAATACGTCCTGGCGGCAAGGAAGGCGATTTCGCACGAGGCGTAATAGTCAGTCGACCTCGAACACCGGCGCGCGAAGCCAAGCGACTAGCGCTATGAGCGGTTCCGGGAGGCCTTGGCTATCTACGGCGTGCTTGCCATCCAACTGCCGCATGATCCTGATCGCCAGTTCGGTCAGGGTTGGTATGGCGACCAGCCAACCCACGTGAAGCATCAAGGTTTCAATGTCGCCCAGGGTCACTAGTTGTGCGTACGATGGCCACACACCCAGGCTCACGGCGTTAGCGCGCATCCTATCGATAACACGGAATAGGTTCTCTGCAATCGACGCGACGCTCAACAGCCCAAGCACTAAGCTGGTGTTGGCGAGTGACAAACGCGCGCGCCTCATCGCTTGACGATCCGTTCGTCTTCGGGCGTCAGGCGCCAAAGAACACGATCCACCAACTCGATTAGCGCGCCGAACGCGGTCAAGACACTCACGCTGTAGATCGCGGTGCGCAAACTCCTAAAGATTTCGTCCCAAACAGCCAACGCGGTCGTCGGCGGCCCGTAAGGGTCCGCATAGGCGTGCTTCAGCAGCGGCGCGATCAGCAAACTGGATGAAAGTTCAAGGACCAGGAATACGGCCGCCATAGCGAACAGCACCGAAGCGACCGGGTTCATGCGCTTGCGAACAGACGCCTTTGTTTCGGCGACTTCGCTCATGTTGTGCTCCCTTCAGGCGCACAACTGTGGCACGAATTCTCAGCCGGTACAATCGCGCGTCACGGCGCCTCCCCGAGCGGGGGAAGGTTCGCGTTGTTTTGGATGTTGGAATGCCGGCTAGGCCCGTCAGCTGTCCAGGAAGCTCCGCAGCTTCCGCGACCGGGACGGGTGCTTCAGCTTGCGCAGGGCCTTGGCTTCAATCTGGCGGATGCGTTCGCGGGTGACGCTGAACTGCTGGCCGACCTCTTCGAGGGTGTGGTCGGTGTTCATGCCGATGCCGAAGCGCATGCGCAGGACGCGTTCTTCGCGCGGCGTCAGGGACGCCAACACGCGGGTGGTGGTTTCGCGAAGATTGCTCTGGATGGCGGCGTCGATGGGCAGGACCGCGTTCTTGTCCTCGATGAAGTCGCCGAGGTGGCTATCTTCCTCATCGCCGATGGGTGTCTCGAGCGAGATCGGCTCCTTGGCGATCTTCAGGACCTTGCGCACCTTTTCCAGCGGCATGGCCAGCTTTTCGGCCAGTTCTTCCGGGGTCGGCTCGCGGCCGATTTCGTGCAGCATCTGGCGGCTCGTGCGCACGATCTTGTTGATCGTTTCGATCATGTGCACGGGGATGCGGATGGTTCTTGCCTGGTCCGCAATGCTGCGGGTGATCGCCTGGCGGATCCACCAGGTGGCGTAGGTCGAGAACTTGTAGCCGCGGCGGTACTCGAACTTATCCACGGCCTTCATCAGGCCGATGTTGCCTTCCTGGATCAGGTCCAGGAACTGCAGGCCGCGGTTGGTGTATTTTTTGGCGATGGAGATGACCAGGCGCAGGTTCGCCTCGACCATTTCCTTCTTGGCCTGACGCGCCTCGCGCTCGCCCTTTTGCACCGTCTGGACGATGCGGCGGTAGTCGTCGATCGGCACGCCGGTTTCGCTGGCCAGCGCGGCGATCTCGCTGCGGATGTCGGCGATGCCGTGGGCTTCGTTGTCGGTGAACTTTTTCCAGCGCACGCCTTGCGGCTTCACCGTGTCGGCCCAGGTCGGGTTCAGTTCGGCGCCGAAATAGGCCTTGAGGAATTCCGGCCGCGAGATGCCGTAGCTGTCGGCCAGGCGCAGCAGGCGCCCTTCGTACTGCATCAGCTTGCGGTTGATGGCGTAGAGCTGGTCGACCAGCGCCTCGATGCGGGCGTTGTTCAGCTTCACGGTCTTCAGCTTCGACGAGATCGAGTTGTGCGCCTCGTCGTAGACCTTGCGGTCCTTGTCGGTCAGGTCCTTGCCCTGCAGACGACGGTCGAGCAGCTTGTCCTGCAGCTTGCGGAAGGCCTCGAACTCGCTCGCGATGGAGTCGAGCGTGGCCATCACGCTGTCGCGCAGTTCCGCTTCCATGGCGGAGACAGACGGCCCGGCGCCGTCGTCGAAATCGTCCTCGTTCTCTTCTTCGCCTTCTGCGCCTTCGGCGCCTTCGACTTTGGCTTCCCCGGGAACCGGCTCGCCCTCGACCGGCGCCACCGGCGGCGGCGCGCCCGGCAGGCCGATCGGCAGGCCGTTTTCGCCCAGCGTGGTGCCCATCATGGCGCCGTAGGTCTGTTCCAGGTCGATGATTTCGCGCAGCAGCACTCGGCCGGTCTGCAGCTCCTCGCGCCAGGCCATGATGGCTTCGAAGGTCAGCGCGCTCTCGCACAGACCGCGGATCATGGTGTCGCGGCCGGCCTCGATGCGCTTGGCGATGGCGATTTCGCCTTCGCGCGACAGCAGTTCCACCGAGCCCATCTCGCGCAGGTACATGCGCACGGGGTCGTCGGTGCGGTCGTAGGTGGCCTTCTCTTCGGTGGCGGCGACCTGGGTCTCTTCGCGAACGGCGACCTCAGTGGCCTCCGGCGCGTCTTCCTCGGCCTCGATGACGTTGACGCCCATCTCCGACAGCATGGCCAGGGTGTCTTCGATCGCCTCGGAGGTCACTTCCTCCGACGGCAGCACCTTGTTCAGCTCGTCCATGGTGACGTAGCCGCGGGTCTTGGCCTGTTTGATGAACTTTTTGACGCCGGCGTCGGTGAGGTCGAGCAGCGGCCCGTCGGAGGACGTTTCCGCCTCCTGCGTCTCGGCCTGAGTGGTCATCTTCTTCTCCGCCCGGTTCTTCTCGGCCCGAACCGGACCCTTAACCTTAACTGCCCGCTGCAATATGTGCGCCACGCCGGTTTAGGGCGCGTCCTCGGTCCAAATCGTTCCTGATCTGATCGCCCGCCTCAACGCATCCCTTTCGCCCTTAAGACGCCGGAAAGCCTCAGGATCCGACCCGAGGAGTTCGTCAGTCTTAGCGGACGCCAAGGCGCCCTCCAGCGCAGCGACCCGCGCCAGGGCGTCGAAAGCGTGCAACCACAGGGCCCGTGCGTCTTCGAGGGTCTTTTCCTGGGCAAGGAATGGCGCACCCGATTTAAGAGCCGCCTGTTCGACCTCGCGTAACAACGCACCTAGTCCTGAGTGGGCTAGGTGGCGGCGCAGCCCCTCCGAAGTCAAGGGCGTCGGCGGTCAGACGCAGACGAATGATTTCCTTGGCCATTCCATCGAGCGCCGGATCGCCGAATCCGTGCGCCTGCAAGGCCTCCAGATGGTCGTCCAGCCGGTGGGGGTCCTCGACCGCGCCCAGCGCCACGGCCGCCGCGAGGGGATTGAGCGACCGGGCCAGGGTTTGCGCCGCCGCCCGGCCCTCGGCGGTGGGCGCCTGGGGCAGCACCAAGCCGCCCTTGCGCCAGGGTGCGCGACCGCTGCCCATCGGGCCCGACTGGGGGACAAGTTTGCCGACCAGGGTGTCGAAACGCCGCAACAGCTCGCCGCGATACTGGTCGGCAAGGTCGCGGTCGGCGATGGCGGAGGCGGCGTTGCGCAGGCGACCCTTCAGGCCGGCGCGGCGCTCGGGCGTGTCGAGGGTCTCGGCGTCCCGCTCGCGCAGGAACAGCACCTCCACGAACGGTCGGGTCTGGTGCAGCTGGTCACGGAGCGCCAGCGCGCCCTTTTCGCGCAGCACGTCGTCCGGGTCTTGGCCGCCGGCCAGCAGGGCGAAGCGGAAGGAATGGCCGGGCCGCAGTTTCGGCAGCGCCCGGTCGATGGCGCGGTGGGCGGCCCGCAGGCCCGCCTTGTCGCCGTCGAAACACAGCGTCGGCTCCGGATGCATGCGCCAGAGCAGGTCCATCTGCTCCTCGGTCAGGGCGGTGCCGAGCGGGGCCACGGAGGCCACCCCCGCCCGCTGGCAGGCGATGACGTCCATGTAGCCCTCGACCACCACCAGGGGCGTGTCGGCGTCGCCCAGAGCCAGCAGGCGGCGCGCCTCCTGCAGGCCGTAGACGGTGCGGCCCTTGTGGAAGAGCGAGCTTTCCGGCCCGTTCAGGTACTTGGCCCGGTCGTCGGGGTTCATCGCCCGGCCGCCGAACGAGACCACCCGGCCGCGCGCGTCGGCGATGGGGAAGATGATCCGGTCGCGGAACCGGTCGTAGGGCTGGCCGCCGCCTTCCGGCGCGATCAGCAGGCCCGCCTCGACCAGCTCGGCCGGCAGGGCGTTACGTTGAATCAGGGCGTCCTTCAGGTCGTGGCGGCCGGCGGGCGCAAAGCCCAGGCGGAAGCGCTCCCACTGGTCCTGCGGCAGGCCGCGTTTTTCCAGATAGGCCCGCGCCTCGCGCCCGGCGGGGCGGCGCAGGCTGGCCTCGAACCATTTGGCGGCGGTCTCCAGCCAGTCCTGCAGGCCCTGGCGCTTCTTTTCCGCCTCGGCCGCCTGCGGGTCCGCGGCGGGCAGCGGCACGCCGGCTTCGGCCGCCAGCCGCTCCACCGCCTCGGGGAAGCTGAGGCGCTGGGTCTCCTGCAGAAACCCGATCAGGTCGCCGTGCTTGCCCGAGGAGAAGTCGTGCCAGAATCCCTTGTCGTCGTTGACGAAGAAGGACGGCGTCTTTTCCTTGGTGAAGGGCGACAGTCCCGCGTACTCGCGCCCCTGGCGCTTCAGTTTCACGGTCTTGCCGATCACGTCCGAGAGGCGGACGCGAGATTTGATCTCTTCCAGGAATCGTTCGTCGAACCTCACCCGGCGCTTATAGCGATGATGGCCTGGACCGCACATGCGGCCCGCTCGCGCCTGTGGGCAAACGTGGCTAACCGCGCGTTAGGGTCGAATTTCAAGAACCCGAGACGGTGTCAGCCGTTACAGCTGCGGGACCTGGGCAAACGGGGCGGAAACCGGAAGGGGTTTCGAGCCATGGACCGCGCGCATTCGACCGCATCTGAACCCCGGGGCGGCAAGGCCGTCGAACGGCGACGCACGGCCGAGGCCGCCTACCACCACGCCCTCGACGAGGGCCGCTCGTGGTCGCCGCGCGAACCCGAAGCCGCAGCCCTCGCTCCGCTTCCGGCCACGACACCGCACACCGCCTTCGACTTCATCAGCCGCGAGGGCCGCCGCTTCAGCGTGAGCCTCACCGCCGAACCGGTGTTCGAGCTGCACCGCCTGCAACCGATCGCGGGCTATGTGCGCGTCCACACCAAGCCTGTCGCGCCCGGTCGCGGCGAGACGCAGCTGCGCGATCACCTCAGCAACAGTGAGGATGCGTTGCGACTCGAATTCGATGGCCTTCCGCCGCGGCATCGTGCTGCTGCAGGACTGCCACGCGGAGATGGGCGTCTCGCCGCTGTCGTGGCGCATGGCGATTTCGCGCGCGCCGTTCTCGGCGCTGTCGAGCGGATTGAAGGCCGCGTACGATGCAAAGACCCACATCGTCGCGGAACTCACCGACATTCCCGCCGGCGTTCGCCGCGCAGCGCTTCGCCGCGTGGTCTCAGACATCGCCGATCGCCGCCGTTCGGTCTGCGCGCGGATCGCCGCCGACAGCGAGGCGATCAACTCGGTCAGCGACTGCGGTTTCCGCGGCCTCATCCTGCCGGTCGACGCCAAGACCTTGAAGTCCCAGGCCGGCTGGCAGCGGTTCGCGGCCCTGGTGCGCCTGGCCGCCCAGGTCGCGCCCACCGTGGTCATCGACGGCGCGCCGCCCGAACAGGCGGAAGCCCTGGTCAAGGCCGGCGCCACCCACGCCATCTTCGAAAGGAACGCCGGGCGGCTGATCTGATTTGCTCGGACGGCCAAGGTCTGCTTCGCTCGCGGCATGAGCGAAACCCCCAACCGCGCCATGATCGAGGGCTGGAACAACGCCATCGGCAAGACCTGGACGCGGTTCCAGAAACAACTCGACATCCAGCTCGCGCCCATCGGCGCGCGCGTGATCGAAGCGGCGCGCGTTGCGCCGGGCGACCATGTGCTCGACGTGGGTTGCGGCTCCGGCGCGCTGACCGTCGCCCTGGCCGATCAGGCGGGCCGTACGGGACGCGCGATCGGCGCCGACATCTCGGCGCTCTTGCTGGCGGTCGCGCGCGACCGGCCGACGGATCCGGACGCGGCGCCGCTCGACTGGATCTGCGCCGACGTTCAGACCCACGCCTTCGAGCCGGACGCGATCGATGTCGTCGCGTCGCGATTCGGCGTCATGTTCTTCGACGATCCGGTCGCGGCCTTCGCCAATCTGTACCGTGCGACCAAGCCCGGCGGCCGCCTCGCCTTCGCCTGCTGGCGGAGCGTCGAGGACAATCCGTGGCTGACCCTGCCGGTCGAGGCCGCGGCGCATCTGGTTCCGCCGCCGGCGCCCGCGCCGCCCGGCGCGCCCGGGCCGTTCGCCTTTGCGGACGCCGCGCGGGTTCGCGATATTCTCGGTCGCGCGGGCTGGAGCAAGGTCGGGCTCGATCCCTGCGACGCCGCCATCGGCGGCCTGCCGCAAGGCGAGATGGCGGCCCTGATGACCCGGATCGGACCCCTGGGCGCGGCGATCCGTGAAGCCGGCGCGGCCAAACCCCTGCTGGCCGCGGCGGAAGCAGCGGTACGGACCGCGCTCGAGCCCTTCGTGACGGCCGCGGGCGTGTTCACCCCCTCGGCCTCCTGGATCGTGACCGCGAAAGCCTAGAGCACGATGCGATCAAGGTGGACTCATCTGATCGTTGAATCGTGCTCTAAAATCATAAGTTTGAGCGCGTTGTGACCGCAAAACCGGGTTCCACTTTTGCGCAACGCGCTCTAGGCCTTGGCCTTGCAGCCGGTGTGAAAGTTCAGCACCCGCTGCTCCGACGCCGGGTAGCGGGCCAGCAGGTGGGCGGGCCGGATCGGCCGGGGCTGAAGGTCGCCGCCGCAGTTGGGGCAGATCCAGCCGAACGTTTCCTCGGCGCACGGGGGGCAGAATGTGCACTCGAAGGTGCAGATCATCGCCGCCTCGCGCGGCGGGAGGTCGCGGTCGCAACATTCGCAGTTGGGACGCAGCTCGAGCATGGCCCCAGATTAGTCGAATCCGGCCCGCAGCGGAACCGCCGACGCACTCGCCCCATTGCGCGACAGGCTTCGAACCAGTACCTACGCCGCCGTTTGCCCGGAGCGCCCATGACCCCTTCCCTCCTCAGCGGCGCGACCGGCGTTCTGGCCCTGGCCGACGGGACCGTGCTGCAGGGGATCGGAGTCGGCGCCGCCGGCGAGACCCTGGGCGAGGTCTGTTTCAACACCGCCATGACCGGCTATCAGGAGATCCTGACCGACCCGTCCTACATGGGCCAGATCATCGCCTTCACCTTCCCGCACATCGGCAATGTGGGAGTGAACTTCGAGGACGTGGAGCAGATCGGCCAGGGGCCCGAGACCTCCGCCCGCGGCGCGATCTTCCGCGACGTTCCGACGCCCGCCGCGAACTGGCGCGCCACATCCGACCTCGACGCCTGGATGAAGCGCCGCAGCGTGGTCGGCCTGGCCGGCGTGGACACCCGCGCCCTGACCAAAAGCATCCGCGAACGGGGCATGCCACACGGCGTCATCGCGCACGATCCCGACGGCCGCTTCGACCTCGAAGCCCTGGTCGCCCAGGCCAAGGCGTGGCGCGGCATCGACGGCCTCGACCTGGCCAAGGACGCCTCGACCCTGCAGCCCTTCGTCTATGACGAGGGCCTGTGGACTTGGCCGGAAGGCTTCGCCAAGGCGGGTCAACCAAAATACGAGGTGGTGGTTCTCGACTATGGCGTGAAGCGCAACATTTTGCGCGCGCTCACCTCCATCGGCGCGCGCGCGACCGTCGTGCCGGCGACCACGACGGCGGACGAGGTGCTGGCGCGCAATCCCGACGGCGTCCTGCTGTCGAACGGTCCGGGCGATCCGGCGGCGACTGCGCAATACGCCGGCCCCGAAATCCTCAAGCTGGTGGACAGCGGCAAGCCGGTGTTCGGCATCTGCCTCGGTCACCAGATGCTCGCCCTCGCTCTGGGCGCCAAGACCATGAAGATGGGCCAGGGCCACCATGGCGCGAACCATCCGGTGAAGGACCTGACCACCGGCAAGGTCGAGATCGTGTCGATGAACCACGGCTTCAGCGTCGACCGCGACAGCCTGCCCGCGGGCCTGAGCGAGACCCACGTCTCGCTGTTCGACGGCACCAACTGCGGCCTCGCCCTGGACGGCCGCCCGGTGTTCTCGGTCCAGCACCACCCGGAAGCCTCGCCGGGGCCCACCGATTCCCTCTACCTGTTCCAGCGCTTCGCCGAGCTGATGGACGCCCACGCGGCCTGAGGGTGCAATTCCTCACGCAATGAGGCCCCGACGCCGTTCCCCGCGGCGGCGCGGCCGCTTGCAATATGCGGGCGGATGCTATCCAGATCATGGGCAGTTTTGTCCGCCGGGAGGGTCGCTCGCCCTCAGGAACACGGCGTTTTTGGGGGAATACAGGTCAAAATGTTCAGGCATCTTCTTCAGGGCACGGCCGCCGCCGCCTTCCTCGCCGCCTCGGCTGTAGCCCAACCGGCGATCCGGCCCGCCAGTCCGGACGCGACCACTGTGTCCGGCGTAACCGTCACCAGTCACAAGCCGGTCGCCAGCGACTTCGGTCGCCTGCCCGCGATTCAGAGCGTGACCATCTCGCCCGACGGCAAGCACATCGCCGCCATTACCACCCCCGACGGCGTCACCGGCTTCATCTCGGTCTGGTCGACCGACGCGATGGATCAGAAGCCCTTCGTCATCAACCCGAGCAATATCGCGGGCTTTCAGTACTTCAGGCTCGCCTTCGTGAAGAACGACCGCCTGTACGTGACCTTCCGCGAACTGGTGCCGGGTCTCGGCAATGGCGACGGCAGCAAGAACCAGCGCTTCATCTTCCAGTCGATCCTCATGTCGCCGTCCAAGAACGGCGCGCCGCCGGCGCAGGTCATTCCCAAAAAGCCCGCGCAATCGGATGACGAAACCTTGGCCAACAGCGGCGCGGCGGTGCAACTGGTCAACACCCTGCCCGGCGACCCCAAGCGCATCATCGTGCAGGACACCTCTGACGGCACCTTTTACCGGGCCGACGTGATGTCCGGTCAGCTGGACGTCGTTCAGCGCGGCTCAGACACCTACAACTATTTCCTCGATTCCAAGGGTCAGCCGCGCGGGCGCGAACGCAGCAATGGCGATGGCACGGCCTTCGTCGTCCAGGACGAGTTCAAGAACCCGAAGACCGGCGGCTGGGAAGAAGCCTTCAAGTGGTACCCGAAGGACCGCGAGGCGATCTCCTTCGAGGCCTATGACGACGATCCCAACGCGATCCTCGCGATCTCGCAACTCGGTAGCGACAAGGCAGTGATCGTGTCTTACGACATCGCCACCCACAAGCCGCCGGAAGTCGCGTTCGGCCACCCGTTCTTCGATGCTACCGGCGTCGTGCGCTCGCGTCGCTCGAGCGACTACGGTCATATCCTGGGGTTCAGGTACAACGCCGACACCGAGCGGACCTACTGGACCGATGGTCAGTTCGAGGCGCTCGAAAAATCGCTGCGCGCGGCGCTGGGCGTAACCATGGATACCGTCGACTGGACCGATCCCTCGACCGGCAAGCGCGGCAAAATTCAGACGATGCACGACTTCGACGTCTCGATCATCGGTTACTCGGACGACATGAGCCGTGTGCTGGTGGAGAAGTCGGGGCCGAGCCAGCCGCCTGAGTACTATATGCTGAAGGACAACAAACTCGTCCTGCTCGGCCGGGCGGATCCGCAGATCGACACCGCCGTGCTCGGCCATACCGCCTTGGTCGAATACACCGCGCGCGACGGCCTGGTGATCCCCGCGTTCCTCACGACGCCCAACAAGGCGATCTTCGGCAATGGCCCCTATCCGACCATCGTCACGCCGCACGGCGGTCCCTGGGCGCGCGACGAACTCGAATGGGACGTCACCGGCTGGACCCAGTACTTCGCCGCGCGCGGCTATGCAGTGATCCAGCCGCAGTTCCGCGGCTCGGACGGCTGGGGCCAGAGGCTGTGGCGCGCCGGCGATCGCCAGTGGGGCGGCAAGATGGAGGACGATGTCGAAGACAGCGTGAAGTGGCTGATCGCCCAGGGCGTCGCCGATCCGAAGCGAGTCGCCATCCATGGCTATTCCTACGGCGGTTACGCGGCGTTCGACGCTGCGGTGCGCCCCAACGGCATCTACCGTTGCGCCATCGCCGGCGCGGGCCTAGCCGAGATGGCGAAGTTCCAGGAGCTGACCCAGTCGAACGGCTACATCCGCAACTACCAGCGCCCGACGGTGGAGGGCGTGAGCCCGCTCGAACACGTCGCCGACGTGCAGATCCCGGTACTCGCCTATCACGGCGATACCGACCACACCGTGCCGCGCACTGAATCCGAACGCTTCACCAACGCGCTCGCCTCCGCGGGGAAGCCCTACAAGTTCGTGGAGCTGCCGAACATGGACCACCAGATCGTCTATTGGACGCCGCAGAACTGGCGCGACGTCCTGCTGACGGTCGACGACTTCCTGAAGACCAGCTGTCAGATGGGCGGCGGCTGAACCTTCGGATCGCCTGAATGAACGCGCCCTCTTCGGAGGGCGCGTATTTCTTTGATCAAACCGGGATCGGGTAGTGGCCGGTGAAGCCTAGGATCAGGTCGATGGAGTCCTGGACGCCGTGGGCGATCATCGGGGCGATCAGATTGCGGCCGGTGGCGAAATAGAGAAAGGCGAACAAGACGCCGTCCACCGCCGCCTCGATCATGCCGATGGGGCCCTGGTAGAGGTGGGCGAAGCCGAAGACGACGTTGGCCAGCACCACCGCGATTGACCAGCCGACCCAGCTGCGGCCGAACAGGTCAGCCAGACGGTTCATCAGCCAGCCGCGATAGACCCACTCCTCGCCGAACGCCGCCAGCACCCAGATGAACGGCACGCCGAGCGCGAGCAGCTTCCAGTTGCCGCGGATGCCGTGAAAGTCCGACAGGTCGGGCATTCGCCCGGTGACGGCGATCAGCATCGGCTGGGTGAAATAAAGCTCCTGCGCCTCGATCAGGCCGCCGCCGACGAGGCCAATGCCGACCATCAACCAGACGCCGCGGCCGAAGCGCCAGCCGATTTCGCTCCAATTCACCCCGCGCACCATCAGCGACAGGACGCCGAGGGCGAAGAGCCAGAACGTCTCCGACAGCCAGACCCGGTGATAGGCGTGGTCGGCGACATAGACGCCGGCGAAGGCGATCAGTTCGAGAACGATCAGCACACGGCTGTCGCGCAACGCGCGCTGGACGCGCGTCACCGGCCCGGCGCGCCGAACGGCTTCGCCCTCTGAATCGTCGAGGCTCATGGGTCAGTCCTGTCGCGCGAAGATCGCGGCGCGCGCGCGGCCGAGACGCCGCACGCTCCACAGGCCGTAGCGCCAGGTGCACCAGAGCACGCAGGCGCCGAGAATCAGGCCCAAGGGGATGATCCACCAGCCCAGGAGCTCATGACCGGTAGGGTTGGTGGTAACGCTGAGCGACATGGTCACGCCACTCGGCCGCCGTTCGTACCAGAGGCCGTCGTTCTTCGGCAGGAATGGCTTCAGCACGGCAGTGATCAGCAAGCCGATTCCCAGGCCATAGCCGACCAGCGAGATAACGAAGGCGCAGAAGGCGCCCAGGCTCAGCCCCGCTAGCCGCCATACCGTCTGCAGGATCAGCCACGGCGAGCGCCGCGCCTCCACCCGCTCGGCCATGCGTTCGGCGAGATAGAGGCCCGACAGTTCGCGCGCGGAGCCCAGCGCTGCGATGGTGGCGTCGACCGACGCCGGGGTCAGCGCTCCGCCCGCGCGATCGAGCGCGTGGCTGCGCAATTCGTCGACGATCTCTTTCGCCTCGTCCTCGGGCAGGCCGTGCAGGCCGTGGCGCACCTGGCGCAGATAGATGTCGAGGGTGCGTGACGCGGCGTCGTCAGCGGTCATCGCGGGGTTCCTTGTTCACGGGCGCCAGCAGGACCTCGAGCCCTCCGGCGAAACGGGTCCACACCGTCGCCAGGTCGCGCACGCGGCGGCGGCCGGCCTCGGTCAGGGCGTAGTATTTGCGCGGGTGGCCGGCCTCGGCCTCCACCCACTCCGACGCGACCAGCCCCTCGCCGCGCAGGCGATTCAGCAGCGGGTAGATCGCCCCTTCCGACACGATCAGGTCGGCGGAGCTCTGCAGCCGGCGCAGGATGTCCAGGCCATAGAGCCGGCCCTCCCACAGGCTGGCCAGCACCGCCAAGGTCAGGCCGCCCTTGCGTAACTGGGTTTCCCAGCGCTCCAGCGAAGTCGAAAGGTCGTCCGATTGGGTCATTGCACGATACCTTGTATCACAAGGTATGATGTTGTCAACAGGTCCCGCACCTTCCCCTCTCTTCGTCACCCTCGGGCTCGTCCCGAGGGCCCATCGGCCAGCAAGCGCCTCGGCTTGGGGATCGGGCACGCCATCAGAGCCGGCGAACACAGGGGAGTCCGCCACAACAATGGGCCCTCGGGACGAGCCCGAGGGTGACGGGAAGTGAAGGGTAGCGGAGATATTTCGGGCCCCGCTTGCCCCCGGGCGACTCCGTCACTAAACGGACGCCTTAACCCACAAGTCGGTCGGCCGGTTCGGCCAGAGACGGGGGCGCGCCCCGAGCGCGGACCTGCGAGCGCGCGCGAGGAACAGAAGGACCGGCATGCCCAAGCGCACCGACATCAAGTCGATCCTGATCATCGGCGCAGGACCCATCGTCATCGGCCAGGCGTGCGAGTTCGACTACTCGGGCGTTCAGGCGTGCAAGGCGTTGCGCGCCGAGGGCTATCGGATCGTGCTGGTCAATTCGAACCCGGCCACGATCATGACCGACCCGGACGTGGCCGACGCCACCTATGTCGAGCCGATCACGCCGGAGATGGTCGAGAAGATCATCGAGAAGGAACGCCCCGACGCGCTGCTGCCGACCATGGGCGGCCAGACCGCGCTGAACACCGCGCTGGCGCTGGAGAAGTCCGGCGTGCTCGCGCGCTACGGCGTGGAGATGATCGGCGCCAAGGCGGACGTGATCGAAAAGGCCGAGGACCGGCAGAAGTTTCGCGACGCCATGGACAAGCTGGGCCTGGAAAGTCCCCGCTCGCGCGTCGCCCACACGGTGGAGGAGGCGCTGGGCGGTCTGGAGTTCGTTGGCCTGCCCGCGATCATCCGCCCGAGCTTTACCCTCGCCGGCACCGGCGGCGGCATCGCCTACAACGTGGAAGAGTTTCGCGAGATCGTCGAACGCGGCATCGACGCCAGCCCGGTCTCGGAAGTCCTCATCGAGGAATCGGTGCTGGGCTGGAAGGAATATGAGATGGAGGTGGTCCGCGACCTAGCGGACAACTGCATCATCGTCTGCTCCATCGAAAACCTCGACCCCATGGGCGTGCACACCGGCGATTCCGTCACCGTAGCCCCGGCCCTGACCCTCACCGACAAGGAATACCAGCGCATGCGCACCGCCTCGATCGAGGTGCTGCGCGAGATCGGAGTCGAGACCGGCGGCTCCAACGTGCAGTTTGCGCTAAACCCGCGCGACGGGCGCATGGTGGTGATCGAGATGAACCCGCGCGTGTCGCGTTCCTCGGCGCTGGCGTCCAAGGCCACGGGGTTTCCGATCGCCAAGATCGCCGCGAAGCTGGCGGTGGGTTATACCCTGGATGAGCTGTTGAACGACATCACGCGGGTGACGCCGGCCTCGTTCGAGCCGTCGATCGACTATGTCGTCACCAAGATCCCGCGCTTCGCCTTCGAGAAATATCCGGGCGCCGAACCCCTGCTGACCACCTCGATGAAGTCGGTGGGCGAGGTGATGGCCATCGGCCGCACCTTCCAGGAGAGCATCCAGAAGGCGCTGCGCGGCCTGGAGACCGGCCTTACCGGCTTCGACGAAATGGAGATCCCCGGCGTCGAGGGCGAAGAGGATCCCGCCGCGATCCGCGCCTCGGTGAAGCGTGCGCTGGGCATTCCCACGCCCGACCGGCTGGTGCTGATTGCCCAGGCGTTCCGCCACGGGCTCACGGTCGACGAGATCGCCGCGGCCTGCAGCTATGAGCCGTGGTTCCTGCGCCAAATCGAAGAGATCGTGCAGGCCGAAGCCGAGGTGCGCGCGTCGGGCCTGCCTGAAGACGCGGCAGGGTTCCGCCGACTCAAGGCCAGGGGCTTCTCCGACAAACGCCTCGGCCGCATCGTGGGCCAGAAGGAAAAGGTCGTGCGCGCCAAGCGCCGCGCGCTGGGCGTGCGGCCGGTGTTCAAACGCATCGACACCTGTGCAGCCGAGTTCGCCGCCGACACGGCCTATATGTATTCAACCTACGAGACCGGCGCGCTCGGCCAGGCGCCGGAGTGCGAAGCGCAACCGTCGGACCGCAAGAAGGCGGTGATCTTAGGCGGCGGCCCCAACCGCATCGGCCAGGGTATCGAGTTCGACTATTGCTGCTGCCACGCGGCCTTCGCGTTCGATCAGATCGGCGTCGAGTCGATCATGGTCAACTGCAACCCCGAGACGGTTTCCACCGACTACGACACGTCGGACCGGCTCTATTTCGAGCCGCTCACCACCGAGGACGTGCTCGAACTGATCCATGTGGAGATGTCGAAGGGCGAGTTCCTGGGCGTCGTGGTGCAGTTCGGCGGCCAGACCCCGTTGAAGCTCGCCCACGCGCTCGAAGAAGAGGGCGTGCCGATCTTAGGCACCACCGTCGATGCCATCGACTTGGCCGAAGACCGTGAGCGGTTCCAGCAACTGCTCAACAAGATCGGCCTGAAACAGCCGATCAACGCCATCGCGCGCTCGCCCGAGGAGGCCTTCGCCGGCGCCCTGAAGGTCGGCTTCCCAGTGGTGATCCGCCCGTCCTATGTCCTGGGCGGCCGCGCCATGGAGATCGTGCACGACGAGGAACAGCTCGCGCGATACATCCGCGAGGCGGTGAAGGTCTCCGGCGACAGTCCGGTCTTGATCGACCAGTATCTGAACCGCGCCACCGAGGTCGATGCCGACGCCCTGGCCGACGGCGAGAGCGTGTTCGTGGCCGGCATCATGGAACACATCGAAGAGGCCGGCGTGCACTCGGGCGACAGCGCGTGCTCGCTGCCGCCCTATTCGCTGCGCAAGGAGACGGTGGAAGAGCTGCGCCGCCAGACCGAGGCGCTGGCGCGCGCGCTGAAGGTGCACGGCCTGATGAACGTGCAGTTCGCCATCGAGGAGCCGCACAGCAACGAACCGCGCATCTTCGTGCTGGAAGTGAACCCGCGCGCCAGCCGCACCATCCCGTTTGTGGCCAAGGCCATCGGCGCGCCGCTGGCGGGGATCGCTGCCAAGATCATGGCCGGCGTACCGCTCGCGTCCTTCGGCCTCGACCGCAAACCCTTCGACCACGTGGCGGTGAAAGAGGCGGTGTTCCCCTTCGCGCGCTTCCCCGGCGTCGATACCGTGCTGGGCCCCGAGATGCGCTCCACCGGCGAGGTCATGGGCCTCGACTGGCGCCGCCCGGGCGAGGACCTGTCCGCCGCCTTCGCCCGCGCCTTCGCCAAGAGCCAGCTCGGCGGCGGCACCCGCATCCCGACCGAAGGCTGCGTCTTCGTGTCGGTGAAGGACGACGACAAGCCGTGGATTCTCGAGCCGGTGCGCCTGCTCTCAGGCTACGGCTTTAAGATCATCGCGACATCAGGCACCTGTGCCTGGCTGCGCGAAAACGACATCGACGCCACGCCGGTGCGCAAGGTGCTGGAAGGTCGGCCGCACATCGTCGATGCCATGAAGAACGGCGACGTCCAGCTGGTGTTCAACACCACGCTCGGCAAACAGTCCCTGCTCGACAGTTTTTCGCTGCGCCGCACGGCCCTGATGATGAAGATTCCCTACTACACGACGACCGCCGGCGCGCTCGCCGCCTCGCAAGCCATCGGGGCGGTGCGCGCGGGATCGCTCGAGGTCAGGGCGTTGCAGAGTTACGGCTAGTCCTCGCGGACATAGTCGTCGCGCTCCGAACCGTCGTACCGGCCGGAGGTCAGGCAACAGCGCTTGAAACAACCTCCCGGAGCCGCAGGGACATAGGTCGTTGCGACCGAGCTTCTCGCCCAGCTCCACGTCCCCGTGCACGATGCGAACGCCGCGTTTGACGCGGGTCTCGGACGGGAAAGGACTTACGACGCTTGGAGGTGATCTCGAAAGCAGTCGAGGTCGTCGAGTTCGTGCGGCGTACGCATGGCGGCCTCCTGTTCTGACGGGAGGCGCGAAATAGGCTTTGCCGCGCGATTTGGCAAGCGTGAAGTCACAGGTAGCTCAGCCACCAGTCCTTGCGCCGCTCGCGCACGCCCTCGAACCAGCGGCAGAGCGGGTAGAGCGCGGCGACCACGCCGATCCAGATCAGGTAAACCACCGGCAGGCTGAAGCCCATGTCCTTGGGGCGGTTGAGCAGATCGGTGTAGGCCGAGAAGGGCAGGCCGTGCGCCATGCCGACCGCAGCCGAGAGGCCGTGGATCAGATAGATGTGCAGCACATAGAAGAACAGCGGCACGCGGCCGAAGGTGCGCAGCACCTCCAACGCCTTGCCCTTCCAGCGGTCGAGCCACGGCAACAGCACCAGCATCGGGCCGAGCGTCGCCAGGGTGAAATCGAGCGTCGGCGGATATTTGCTCACCCGCAGGAAGGCCATGACCTCGCGCGCCGCGGTGGGCTGATGCACATAGGGAACGAAGTCGGCGTAGCGGTTGACCAGGCGCAGCACGACGAAGGCTAAGATTATGCCGAGGCCCAGCAGCGTCAGGAGCAGGTCTCGTTTCGCGCGCGGCAGTTTGAAAATCGGACCGAGGCCGTAGCCCAGGAACATGATCCCGGTCCAGGCGATGAGCGAATAGAGCAGGACGCCATGGAACGGGCCCCAGTTGAACGGCGTCGGGCCACTGTACAGCATCTGGAACGGGAAGGCCCACGGACCAAGCGTCTTCGGATCAATGGGATCGAGCAGGTCGTGCAGCCCGATGATCGCCACGCCGATCGCGAGCACCGCCATCGTCGGCAGGCGCGAGAAGGCCGCCAGCAGGATCATGCTGGCGCCGATCACCCAGATCACCTGCGGGAACAGCAGGCCCGGGTGGAACGAGAAGCCGGGTCCCACGATGGCGACCTCGAGCACGATCAGCCACAGGCCGCGGGTGAGGAAAAATCCGGAGAGGTCGTTCGGCCCGGCGCCGCGCGATCCTCTCAACCATGCGCCAAGGCCAGCCAGGAGAACGAACGTGGGCGCGCAGAAGTTGGAGACCCAGCGCGTGAAATAGAGGACCAGATCGCTCTTGCCCGGATCGGTGATGTCGAAGGCGTCGGAATTGATCAGCAGGTAGTCGCGGGTGTGGTCGAGCGCCATCAGCAGCATGACGATGCCGCGCAGCACGTCGAGGCCATCGATACGCCCGCGATGGGCCAGAGCAGCCGTCACAGCGGCCGGGGCCAGGATGTTTTCCGCGACCGCCATGGCTCCTCCCGGCGCTTCGACCGTGAAATCTACCGCGCCGAGGCGATCAGCACCACCGCCCCCGCCGCGATCGAGGCCACGGCCGCTATTCGCCCCCGGGTGAAGCGCTCCTTCAGGACCACCACCGCGATCAAGGCAGCGAACAGGATCGAGGTCTCTCTGAGCGCCGCCAGCCGCGGCGTATCGCCCAGGCGCAGCGCCCAGAGCGCCAAGCCGTAGGTCACGATCGACAGGGCGCCGGCGACCAGCCCCGCCTTCCACTCGGTGCGCGCGGCGACGATGAACACCGGCCCGCGCCAGAGCGCGAACAGCGCCGCAATGCCGAGCCCCAGCGACAGGAACACCCAGGCGATATAGCTCGCCGCCGTCGGCGCCGCGCGCACCCCGTGCGCATCGATCACCGTGTAGAGCGCGATGGTGACGCCCGTGCCCGCGGCCCACATCAGGGTCTTGCGATCCGCGTGGCGACCCAGGCTCATGGTGATCACACCCAGGCTCACCAGGCCGATGCCGACGGCGGTCAGCCAGGCCAAGGACTCTCCGAACGCGGTCACCGACACGGCGGCGGCCAGCACCGGGGCGATGCCGCGCATCACCGGATAGGCCACGCTGAAGTCGGCGGTCTCGAACGCCTTCACCAGGCAGATCAGATAGACCAGGTGCGTCACGCCCGACGCCGCGAGCCAGCCCCAGGCGCCGTGGGGCAAGGGCAGGAAGAAGGCGAACGGTGCGACCAGAATGGCGCTGAACCCGTCGATCAGGGCGCGGCTCGCCATCTTGTCCTTGCCGGACTTCAGGATGGCGTTGACCACCGCGTGGGTCGCGCCCGAGCCTACCATCATCACCGCGGCGATCTGGACCAAAGTCACGCGAGGGCGTCTCCGCAGGGAATCAGTTCGGAGGGTTATACTTCTCCACGAAGGCCACCGCCGCCTTCAACATGGCGACACGAGTCGCCTCCCGCGAGAGATAGTGGTCCTCGCCGTCGAGTTCGACGAACTCCACGGATTTGCCGGCCGACTTCAGCGCACGCTCCATCGCACGGCTCTGTTCGATCGGGACCGTAGTGTCGTCCTTGCCGTGGATCAGCAGGATCGGCGCGTCGGCGCGGTCGGCGAGATCGAAGGGCGAGACGTCCTTCAAGACGCTGTCGGTCACGGTCTTGGCGCCCATGGCGGTCTTCCAGTAGCGCACTTCCGGACTTTGGGCTTCGTTGCTCTGAGCCTCGTTGCTCAGCATCCCGCGCAGATCGGCGATGCCCGCCACGGAGACGGCGCAACGATAGAGGCCGCGCTGGACCGTCACGCCCGCCAAGGCGACGTAGCCGCCGTAGCTGGCGCCCATAATGCAAGCGCGCTTGGGATCGACCACGCCCTGTGCGGCGAGCCGGGCCAGCCCGTCGGACACGTCTGTCTGCATCTTGCGGCCCCACTCGCCGTAACCCGCCTCCACGAAGGCGGCGCCATAACCCGTCGATCCGCGGAAGTTTGGCTGGAACACGGCATAGCCGCGCGAAGCGAACGCCTCTGCCCACCAGTCGAAGGCGATGGTGTCGTTGCCGCGCGGTCCGCCATGGGGGAACACCACCACGGGCAGGTTTTTCGCCTCGCGCCCCGGTGGCAAGGTGAGCACGCCCTTGATCTCGAGGCCGTCCGCCGCCTTGTAGGTGACATACCTCCGCGGACCGACGTCCGCCGCCTTCACCTCGGGATAGGCAGAGCCGAAGATGTCGGCCTTGCCGGTGCGGATGTCGACCTTCCAAACGGTCCCCGAATCGTCATCGCCGTCGGTGTAGACGAACAGGTCGTTGAAATCGCGGCCATACGAAAGCAGCGTGACATCGAGGCCTGGGAAGGCCTTCTTGACGCCCTTCCACACGGCTTCCCGGTGCGAATCGAAGAAGACCGCGTCCGGATGGCCGCCGCCGGTGGCGGCGCCGATAAGCAGGTTGTCCTTCCGGTCGAACAGCGGCGCGGCCTGTTCGAGACCTTCGAACAGCCGTGAAGGCTTGCCGCCGGCCAGCGGCGCCTCGAAGAATTCGCCGCCGCCGCCTTTGGCGTCGTGGACCATAAACAGCACAGTGTCGCGCGTGCGCCCGTGGCCAAGGATCGTGTCGGACCCGAATTTGTTCGTTGTCTGCGCCAGCGCGACGTCGTGGTGGGCGCCGCCGTAAAGGCGCCAGTCCCCCGTCCGATTGTCGTATTCGGAGTTGGCGAGGACGGCGCCGTCGGATCCGAACAGCCAGTAACGCGGATGATCGCCGTCGTTGTAAGCGACGCGATGCAGTTGACCGTCGTCGAGATCCACCTGGTAGACTTCTCCGCCGCCCGCGGCGATGCCCCCATAGTCGTCGAGCGGCTGCCCTTCGAACAATCCGTAGGCGTGACCGTCCTTGGCGGCAAAACCGAACGAACCGAACACGCCATACATCAGGTGTTGAGCCTTTTCGAAGATGTAGAAATGCTGCTGGGTTTTCAGATTGAGCGAGAGCACTTCGCTAATCTCGTGTTTGAACCCGTAGTCCATGCCGAGATTGTAGGTCTTGCTGGTGGTGACCAGCACATGGTCGTCATCGGCCCACTCGATGCCTTGTATCTTGGCGTCGATGATCTCGCCCTTGGCGGACTTTTCCTGCAGCTTCACGACGCCGATCGCCTTGCCGTCCTCCATCACGAGCACCGCGCGGCCGTCCTTCAGCGTCGCCACGAAGGCGACGCGCTTGCCGGACGGCGAAAGCGTGAAGGCCTCGCCGTGCGGCAGTTGCCCATAGACTTCGATCGGTGGCGGCGTCGCGTTCGCCACGCCCGCACCGAAAACCAGGCCCGCGGTTGCGGCCGCGATGATGAAACGCTGGAACATGACGCACCCCCGAGCCGCATGAAGCGACCCCGGGCGCAGTCCGTCAAGCCGCAACCTGGGGGTCGGGGCGGCCTGATTACTGGGTGACGACGATGTCGCCGCTCTGGGGCGGGCGGGCGTAGTCGGCCCAGGGCAGGCGGATGTTGGTGAAGCGGATCGGGATGCCCGCGCACGACAGCGGCTTTGGCGCGTCGCACACCTGGAAGTGCAGGTGCGGCTCGGTCGAATTGCCGGAAGAGCCCAGCTTGCCAATCGGCTGGCCCGCTTTCACGATGTCGCCCGGCTTTACACGCATGCCGCCGGGCTGCAGGTGCGCGTAGAGTGAATACTCGCCGTTGCCGTGATCGATCATCACATAGTCGCCGGCGATCGCGGCCTCGCCCTTCATGAGCAGCCCGCCCTGATAGTCGCGCACGCGCTCGTCATAGGCTTCGTCGGTTTCGCCGGGGCGCTTCAGCACCACCGTGTCTTCGGCAACGTCGTTGACCGCTGCGACCACCACGCCGTCCGCCGCGGCCAGCACGTCGGCGCCATAGGCGTAATAGTCCTCGAACGTCTGGCCGTCGCCGCGATAGCTGAGGTCTCCGTCGCCGAGTTTGGCGATGTCGAAGGCGAACTCTTCCGGCACGCCCCAGCGGTGGCCGGTGTACATGGTCGGGCCCTCGCCCGCGAACCAGCGCGCCTTTCAATGGCCAGATGAAGCCGGTCTTCGACATATTTTCGTTGATCGGGATCGATCCCTGGCCGCGCACCGCCCCGGACGCATCGCGCACCGTCACCCGCACCGCGTCGCGCGCCGTGCGGAAGGCGAAGGCTTGGTAGGTGAGCAGCATGGCCTCGCCCGGCTGCAACACCGGACCCGCCAGCTTCATGTCCTTTCCGATCACGCGGTCGCCGCAGAATTGGAAGCCGACCGCCGCCAGCATGCCGCCGGCCTGGATCTTCGCGCCGTTGGCCGCGAACGCCTTCAGGTCGTCGCCAGCGATGTGCTTCTCGTCCACGGCCACGCCCCTGGCCATCAGGGCGACGTCCACCTGGCCAACCTCGACCGGCGCGGTCCCGCGGTTCACCACCACGGTGTTCTGCAGCAGCAGACTCTGGATGTCGCGCCGCGATTCGAGCGGATAGGTCCGGACCTGGCCGGAAGGGCAGAAGCGGACCTCGAGGCTCCCCGCCTGCGGGGCCCGGGCGTCCTGGGCCTGCGCCAGGGCCGGAGCGGCCAGGATTGCGGTCGCCAAAGCCGCCGTAACGATGATTTTCATGGGGACATCCTCAGTCACGGCAAAGCTAAGCGCTGGGAGCCGGGAAGGCATGTTAAATAACGTAAAGACTTCTGATCTTTCAGGAATTTAACATTTTACATCGACGGACCCGGCCGGGGTTTGCCGCACTGCGGCATCTTGAACATCCGCCCGGGCGGTCGTATGTTTGTTCGCCGACCGCCACGCCCGCGGTCGGTTTTTTCGTCTCGATTCCTCCTGTCCACAGGGCGACTGGCTGCCAAATCGCACATGGAAAAAGTGCCGATGACGGGCGCGGGTTACCGCGCCCTCGATGAAGAATTGAAGCGCCTCAAGTCCATAGAGCGGCCGGCGGTGATCTCGGCCATCTCGGAAGCGCGCTCGCACGGCGATCTCTCGGAGAACGCCGAATACCATGCGGCCAAGGAGCGGCAGGGCTGGATCGAAGGCCGCATCGCCGAGATCGAGGATAAGATCTCGCGCGCCCAGGTCATCGACGTGAGCCGGCTGTCCGGCGGCCAGGTGAAGTTCGGCGCGACCATCACGGTGGTCGACGAGGACACCGAGGAAGAGGCCCGCTACCAGATCGTGGGCGAGCACGAGGCCGACGTGCGCTCGGGCCGCATCTCGCTGACCTCGCCGCTGTCGCGCGGGGTGATGGGCAAGGAAGTGGGCGACGTGGTCGAGGTGAACACCCCCGGCGGCGTGAAGTCCTACGAGATCCTCAAGGTTGAGTGGCGCTAGGCCGCCCGGCCTGACCTCCTAAAGCACAAGCGGGACCGCGCGTTAAAGGCGATCCGGTCACCTCGGCTCGCGCACGCCGGGAAAGCTTTCAACGGCCAAGCCGGCGGTGCGGGATTTAAGGCGCCGTTCGCCATTTTCTCGCCCGGGTTGGGCCCACAACTGCGCGCGTGGACGACAGCTCGGTCTTCATACGCACCCGCCTGCGGTTCGCGCCTGCGCCCGACGGCGGCCTCGTTCCGGTCGCGAAGGAACAGCCGCTGGTCCCCGCGCCAGCGCCCCTGACCGTGTGGGCCGTGTCCGACGGGCGGCCGAGCGTGCAGGATCAGGTGCTGGGCCTCGCCGAAGCCTTGGGGCGCCTCGTCCCCGTCCGCATCGAACCCAAGGTCGTGCGCTGGAAGGACCGGGGCTACGGCCGCCGGCCGACCTGGATGCAGATCGAGCCGCGCACGCGCCTCGCCGCAGACGCCGATCCGATCGAGCCGCCCTGGCCCGACCTGTGGATCGCCGCGGGCCGCGCCACCCTGCCCTTTTCGCTGCGCCTGCGCCGCTGGTCCGAGGGCCGAACCTTCGTCGTGCAGGCCCAGGACCCGCGCCGGCCAAGCCAACAGTTCGACGCGGTGATCCCGCCGCGGCACGATCGTGTCCGGGGCCGCAACGTCATCGAGATCACCGGCGCCGCGCACCGGGTCACGCCGCGCGTGCTGAAGGACGCCTACGACCGTTCGTTCGAGATCTTCGAGTCGCTGCCGCGTCCGCGCGTCGCGGTGTTCGTGGACGGCGGCGCGCGGCGGTTCGACGTGTCGGAGGATCGCGCGCGCAAGCTCGCGTCGGAGATCGCGCTTGCGGTCGAGACCGAGGGCGGATCGGTCATGCTCGCCTTTTCGCCTCAGACGCCGGAGCCGGCGCGCGACATCCTCACCGCGCGCCTGAAATCGCTGCCGTCGGTGGTGTGGGACGGGTCGGGCGAGGACCCGCGCGTGGGTTATCTGGCCGCCGCGGACTATGTTCTGGTCAGCGAAGACCTGATGGGCGTCGCCGGCGAGGCCGCCGTCACCGGCGCGCCGGTGTTCGTGCTGAAGATCGACGGCTTCGACGCCGGCCGCCGCCGCTTTCACGAGGAGCTGGAAAAGCTCGACGTCGCCCGGCCCTTCGGCGGCCAGCTCTATCGCTGGGCCTACGAGCCCCTGAACGAAACCGATCGCGCCGCCGCCCGCATCCTGCGCCGCCTGCGGGACCGGGACGCCGCCGGGGCCTGACCGCGCTCGCCTGGCGCGCCGACTGTGCTAGTTTCCCGACCCATGGCCGTCACCGCTGAACCGCAGCCGACCCACAAAGTCCTGGTGAAACGCCACGCCCTGGCGACGCGCATCACCCATTGGATCAATGTGATCGCCTTCCTGCTAATGCTGTTCAGCGGCCTGGCCATCTTCAACGCCCACCCCGCGCTCTACTGGGGCCAGAAGACCGACTTCGACCACCCGTGGCTGGCCATGACCGCGACGCCTCAGCCCGGCGGCAAGCTCGCGGGCCATCTGAACCTGGGCAAGGCGAGCCTGCCCACCACCGGCCTGCTGGGCGCCTCGGCGGGCGCCGACGGCAAGCCCGAGGCGCGCGGCTTTCCGAAGTGGCTGACCCTGCCGGGATACAAGTCGCTGGCCGACGGGCGGCGCTGGCACTTTTTCTTTGCATGGCTGCTGGTGCTGAACGGCCTCGCCTATCTGATCTTCGGGCTGTTGAACCGGCACTTTCGCCGCGACCTCGCGGTCACCGGCGCCGACATCAAGTCGCTGCCGCACGAGATCGTCACCCACGCGCAACTGAAATTCCCCAAGGGCGAGGAGGCGCGTCACTACAACGTGCTGCAGAAGCTCGCCTATCTGTCGGTCGTGTTCGTGGCCTTTCCCCTGTTGATCCTCGCGGGCCTGACCTTGTCGCCGCAGCTCGACGCCACCTTCCACCTGCCCGATATCTTCTTCGGCCGGCAGAGCGCGCGCTCGATCCACTTCATCGCCGCCTGGACCATCGTGCTGTTTCTGGGCGTGCACCTGTTCATGGTGGTCGCCTCGGGAACCTGGAACAACATCCGCTCGATGATCACCGGCAAGTACGCGATTGAAGTCGAAGGCGACGACGATGCGCCGTGAACGCCGAAGCTTCCTGACCGGCGCGCTGGCGGGCGCGGGCGCGCTGGTGCTCGCCGGCTGCGACAAGATCGCCATGAACCCCGGCGTCAACAAGGTGCTGGGCAGCGTGCAGGGCCTGAACCGGCGGCTGCAGCGCCTGTTCTGGGCGCCGCACACCATGGCGAAAGAGTACGCGCCGAAAGATATCTCCAAGTGGTTCAAGCCGAACGGCGCCGTCGCGCCCGACAATCCGCACGCCTATGAATCGACGCCCGAGTATCGCGCGCACGCGGCGAACGGCTTCAAGGACTGGCGCCTCGTGGTCGACGGCCTGGTCGAACATCCGCTGTCGCTTTCGCTCGACGACCTGCGCGCCCTGCCCGCGCGCACCCAGATCACCCGTCACGACTGCGTCGAGGGCTGGAGCTGCATCGGCCAGTGGACCGGCGTGCAGCTCGCGCGCCTGCTGTCGGCGGCGAAACTGAAGCCCGACGCCAAGTACGTCGTCTTCCATTGCGCCGACGCCTGGAACAGGACCGCCGACGGCAAGGTCGACCAGTATTACTACGAGAGCCTCGGCCTCGACGACGCGGTGCATCCGCAGACCATCCTGGCCTACGCCATGAACGGCCAGCCCCTGCCGGTTCCGCACGGCGCGCCCTTGCGCCTGCGGGTCGAGCGCCAGCTCGGTTATAAACAGGCGAAATACCTGATGCGCATCGAGGCGGTGGAAAGCTTCGCCCACCTCGGCCAGGGCGGCGGCGGCTATTGGGAAGACAACGGCTACGAGTGGTACGCGGGGATCTAACCTCACCCGAAAAGCGGCAGCGTTCGGGGGAGGGGGACCATGCGCAGCGCGCATGGTGGAGGGGGCGGCCACCGCACCTCGTCAAATTCAGCCGACGGCGTCTCGCGGTCACCGCAAACGCGTCGTTGCGCCTGAAGCCGCCCCCTCCACCGCGCCTGCTAGGCGCGGTCCCCCTCCCCCGTTCGCTGCCGCTCACGGGAGAGGTTCTGCTTACTTCCCGTCGCCGCCGGGTTTCTTCCCGGCCGCCATGGCCGCGCCCAGGGCAACGCCTAGACCGGCCCCCATGGCCAAACCGATCCCGACGTTATGGAAGGCCGCGCCCAGCGCTACCCCCATGCCGGCGCCGAGGGCGAGTCCCATCCCGATGTATTGGTTTCTGGCCATGCCGCCTCTCCGGTCGCGCTTCGCCGGAATCATCCCTAAATTGCCCCCATGTCGCAAGCACCCCGTCCCGTCCGCGTCGTCATCGTAGGCTCCGGCCCCGCCGGTTGGACCGCCGCCATCTACGCCGCCCGCGCCATGCTGAAGCCCGTGGTGATCTGCGGCCTGCAGGTCGGCGGCCAGATGACCATCACCACCGATGTGGAGAACTATCCGGGCTTTCCGGACGTGATCCAGGGGCCTTGGCTGATGGACCAGATGAAGGCCCAGGCCGAGGCGTGCGGGACCGAAATCATCTCCGACGTGGTGGTCTCCGCCGACCTGTCGAAGCGGCCGTTCCGGCTCGAGTGCGATTCCGGCGACGTCTATGAGGCCGAGGTCGTGATCATCGCCACCGGCGCCCAGGCCAAGTGGCTGGGGCTGGAGTCGGAAGAAAAGTTCAAGGGCTATGGCGTGTCGGCCTGCGCCACCTGCGACGGCTTCTTCTACCGCGGCAAGGAGGTCGCCGTGGTCGGCGGCGGCAACACCGCGGTCGAAGAAGCGCTGTTCCTCACCAAATTCGCCAACCGCGTGACCCTGATCCACCGCCGCGACGAACTGCGCTCGGAAAAGATCCTGCAGGAGCGCCTGTTCGCCAACGAGAAGATCCAGGTGATCTGGAACACGGGCGTCGAGGAAGTGATCGGCGTGCAGGACCCGCCCGGCGTGAAGGCAGTGAAACTGAAGAACCTGAAGACCGGCGAGACGTCGGAGCTTCCCGTCGACGGCTTCTTCGTCGCCATCGGCCACGCGCCGTCCTCGGAAGTGTTCTCGAGCCAGCTGGAGACCAACGAGAGCGGCTATCTTCGCGTGAAACCCGGCACCACCCAGACCGCCATCGCCGGCGTGTTCGCCGCCGGCGACGTCACCGACGACGTCTTCCGCCAGGCCGTCACCGCCGCCGGCATGGGCTGTATGGCGGCGCTCGAAGCGGTGCGCCTGCTGGCCGAGGAAGACCACGCGCGCGCCCACAGACCGTTGTCGCACGAAGAGGCGGAAGAGATCGGGACGTGGTGAGCGTCGCCCTAGTCTGAGCTGCCGCCGCTCTCGGTCGGCGCGGGCACGGTGATCGGCGTCGGCGCCGGGCTCAGCGAGCGTTCGTAATTCGCCAGCGACGCGTTGATCTTGGCGACCTGGTCTTTGTCCGGCCGTTTGCGGCCGGCCATGGTTTCGCCGGCGAGCACGGTTTGCACGCGCGTACCGCCGCTGTCGGTGGTGACGAGCTTGGTCGCGGCCTTCAGTTCCGCGAAGGTCGTTGTCGCCGCCGACGGCGCGAAGCGGTTCACCTGGTACTTCGCTTCCTGGATTGCGGGCTCGGCGCCGGCATAGCGCTGCACGAAGGCGGAGATGTCGCCCGCGTTGCCGCGCCAGCGGTAGAAGATGTGCTTGCCGATCTGGGTCAGCTTCACGCGCTGGGCGCTCCAGTCGGGCATGACGTAGTCGGCATGATAGTGCGTCGCCGTGCCGACCTGGGTCGCGACATAGCCGTTCAGGGCGTGATCGGCGACGTCCTGCGCACGCTTCCACGCCCAGGCGACCGGCGTCTTGGCCATCGAGCCGTCGCAGATGAACGAGAACTGGCAGCCCTGGAACACCACGCCGCAGACCGTATTGGGGAAGGTCGGGCTGCGCATGCGGTTGAGCACGACCTGCGCCACGCCTTCCTGGCCTTCGCGCGGCTCCAGCGCCGCTTCGTAATAGACCGCCTGGGTCAGACAGCGTTCGGCGCGCGCGCGTTCGACCGTGCCGGCGGCGAGAACGAACGGCTTGGCCGGTTCCATCGCGGCGGCGTTGGCAGGCAAGAGCGCGTTGATGCGCATCGCCTCGTCCGCCGAGGCGGGGTCGAAGCCGAGGTTGGGGCGGCCCAAGATGTCGAAGCTGGCGAGATCGGTCCCGCCCGCGGGCGGCGTCTTCACGAACGGATCGTGACGGCGCGCGATGGCGAGGTCGGCCGGCGTCATGCCCGCCGTCACGGTGCGCAGGGAAGTCTCGGACAGGTCGCCGTGGGTCTCGGCGACCAGACGCTCGATGCCCAGCTTGGCCGCATGACCGGGCCACGCCCAGGCCGCCACCGCCGCGCCCAGAAGGACGAGCGCTGTCGACGCGGCGATCACGCCGCGCAGGGTGCGCATGCTTGTTACGAGCCTGGTCAAGCCCATGTCCTGTCTATCGTTTCCGCTCGGAACGTCCGTTTGGGAGGGCGCGATACATAGGCGCCGGCGGTCCGCATCCAAGCCGTAACCGCACTTCTAGACGCCTTCGTGGCGGAAAACCTCTTAACAATCCGCAATGGTCGCCGGCGCAACGCGCAATGGTTAAGGCGGGTTAGCGCCATCCTCCTCCCCCGCGCGTCCCGCGCGGGGGAGGAGAGCGCGCCCTAGTCCATCGCCGGTTTCCCGCGTCGCGACTTCACGCCGGACCGGCGCGCCTTGCCTTCGAGGCGTTTCAATTTCGAGCTGTAGGTCGGCCTGGTCTTTTTGCGCGGCTTCGGGACTTCCGTCGCGCGGCGGATCAGGTCGACCAGCCGCTCCCGCGCGTCCTGGCGGTTCATTTCCTGCGAGCGCGAACCCTGGGCGAACAGCACCAGGACGCCCTCGAGCGTCAGGCGCGAACCGGACAGCTTTTCCAACCGCGCCTTCACATCTTCCGGCAGCGACGGTGAATTGCGCACATCGAAGCGCAGCTCGATCGCCGTCGAGGTCTTGTTCACATGCTGACCGCCGGGGCCCTGGGCGCGGGCCGCCTTTTCGACGATCTCGTCGTCCTCGATGGCCAGGGTGTCGGTGATCGGAATCATCGCGGTAATCGTCGCGCGCGGTTCACCGCCTCGTCCAGGGCCTGCAGGAAGCGCGAGCGGTCCGCCGCGGCGAACGGCTTCGGGCCCGAGGTGACCACCCCCATGGAGCGCAGGTGCTCGCCCACCTCGCGCCCGGCCAGGGCCGCGCCGATGGAGTCCGGCGTGAACGCCCGGCCGCCCGGCCCGATCGCCTGGGCCCCGTTCTTCAGGCAGCGCGAGGCCAGGGGAATGTCGGCGGTGACCACCACGTCGCCCGGCCCGGCGCGTTCGGCGATCCAGTCGTCGGCGATGTCTGGGCCGGCCTCGACGATGACGCGCTCGATCAGCGGCTCGGCCGGAACGATCAGGAAGGCGTTGGCCACCACCTTCACCGGCAGACCGTAGCGGCGCGCCACCTTGTACGCCTCGTCCTTCACCGGGCAGGCGTCGGCGTCGATGAAAAGCGTGGTCATGGGGCGAGGCCTAACGGCGCCCGGGTCGGGCGCCAAGCATCTCCTCACCCGGCTCGGAGAGACGGGGGAGGGGGACCGCCGCAGGCGGTGGTGGGGGCAAACCGTAGGCGCGTCGGGCGGGCGGGCGCTTAGTTTCCCCCTCCACCACTTCGTGGTCCCCCTCCCCCGCTCGCTGCCGCGATCGGGGGAGGAGCGTCACAAAACGTGATCTTTAGGGGCCCGTAGGGGGTTGAGACGCAGGGTCTATGGACTATCTTATCCGCAGGTTATGCTCAGTTCTAGCATAAGTCGCCGGCCCAGTCGGACCGGCGGTTTTTCGGACCCTCATTATGCTCAGTTTGAGCATATAGGAGTGGAGATGGCCGACGGATCGACGGCCCGGGCCTTTACCCCGGAGATCGAAACTGAGACCGCGCCCGTCTGGGCGAAGGTGAAGGACAAGGTCACGCCCATCGAGTGGCGCGCCCACGCCCCGCTGATCGCCGAGATCAACCGCCTGAAGCGCGAGAAGAACGCCGTCATCCTGGCGCACAACTACATGACGCCGGAGATCTTCCACGGCGTCGGCGACTATGTCGGCGACAGCCTCGGCCTGGCGCGCGAGGCGCAGACCTCGGACGCCAAGGTGATCGTCCAGGCCGGCGTGCACTTCATGGCCGAGACGTCGAAGGTGCTCTGCCCCGACAAGACGGTGCTGATCCCCGACCTGCGCGCGGGCTGTTCGCTGGCCGCCTCGATCACCGGCGACGACGTTCGCCTGATCAAGCAGCGCTACCCCGGCCTGCCGGTGGTGACCTATGTGAACACCACCGCCGAGGTGAAGGCCGAGACCGACATCTGCTGCACCTGCGCCAACGCGGTGCAGGCGGTCGAGCATATCGCCCGCGAATGGGGAACCGACCGGGTGATCCTGATCCCCGACGAATTCCTCGCCCGCAACGTGGCGCGCCAGACCGAGGTCGGCATCGTCGCCTGGAAGGGCCGCTGCGAGGTGCACGAGCGCTTCACCGCCGAAGACATCCTCGAGATGAAGGCCGCCTGGCCCGACGCCCTGGTGCTGGCGCACCCGGAATGCCCGACCGAGGTGATCGAGGTCTCCGACTTCGCTGGCTCGACCGCGGCGATGAGCGACTATGTGGCCAGGCACAAGCCGCGCCGGGTGGTGCTGATCACCGAATGCTCCATGGCCGACAATGTCGCCTGCGAGTCGCCGGAGACCGAGTTCGTGCGGCCGTGCAACCTGTGCCCGCACATGAAGCGCATCACCTTGGAAAACATCTACACGAGCCTGCGCGACGGGACCTATGAGGTGACCCTCGATCCTGTGGTCTCCGAACGCGCCCGCTCAGCGGTGCAGCGCATGATCGACCTGCCCAAGCCTGCGACGCCGGCGCGCTACGACCTGGTCAAGGCGCGTCACCACGTCGACGTGGACCTGATTTCATGAGCGACGACGCCGAAGCAAACCCGGGCCCCTGGGGCGCGCGCGATGGCGCGACGCCCGCGCCCATCGAGCCCGTAGCCGCGGCCGCCGCCACGCCGCCGAAGGTGGCCGACCAGGGTCCGTCGCTGATCTGGAACCTCGTCTCGACCCTGCTGCTGGCGGCGCTGCTGGCCTGGCAGGCGGGTTGGCTGTGGGCGCTCGCCGCCATCGTCGGCGTGTTCGTGCACGAGTACGGCCACGTGCTGGCGATCAACGCCTTCGGCTGCGGCCCCGGCCGTATCCGCATCGTGCCCTTCGTCGGCGGCGCCGCCTATCCGCGCATCCCGCCGCCCACCGAGTTCAAGGGCGTGATCATCGCGCTCGCGGGACCGGTGTTCGGCCTGCTCGCCAGCCTGCCGTTCTTCGCCGCCGCGATCTGGGGCCACGACCCGTTCTGGCTCCAGGGCGCCTTTGTCATCGCCACCATCAATCTCATAAACCTGCTGCCCGCCCCGCCGCTCGACGGGTCCAAGGCGCTGGGTCCGGCGCTCGCGCGCCTGCATCCGTGGGTCGAGCGCGGCGCGGTCATCGCGGTCGGCGCCGCGGCGGCGGCCTGGGCGCTGTGGACCACGCGCTACATCTTCGCGATCTTCATCCTCATCGGCGTCGTCGGCATGCTCCGCTCCGGCGTCATCCGGCCCTTCGCCCTGAAACTGACCGGCGGCGAGTTCGCCTACAGCCTCGCCCTCTACGTCATCGCCATCGCCCTGTGCGGCGCGGTGATGTGGGGCGTGATCGCCCTGATGGGCTACGCCAGCGATCCGCTGGCGGTGCTGCGCGTCCTGGTGAACATTTGACAGTCCGCCGGGTCATCGACGGCCCCCTCGTTCTCGGCGCCGGCCTGGCCGGCCTGTCCGCCGCGCTCGCCGCAGCGCCCCGCGAGGTTCTGGTCGTCTCGCCGGGCGCGCTGGGCGAAGCCTGTTCGTCGTCCTGGGCCCAAGGCGGCATCGCCGCCGCGCTCGCAGCCGACGATTCTTCCGAACTGCACGCACGCGACACCGAGGCCGCCGGCGCCGGGCTGGTCGATGCCGACGCGGTACGCAAGCTGACCGCCCAGGCCGCCGCTACGGTCGAGGCGCTGGCGGCGCTGGGCGCGCCCTTCGATCGCGACGCCCAGGGCCGTTTCGCCCAGAGTCTCGAAGCCGCGCACTCGCGTCCGCGCATCGCACGCGTCAAGGGCGACCAGGCGGGCGCCGCGATCATGTACGCCGTCATCCGCGCCGTGCGCCGTGAGCCGCGCATCGCCGTGCTGGAGCACGCCCGCGCGCGCGCCCTGTTGCTCGACCTCAATGGCCGGGTTTGCGGCGCGATCGTCGAACAAGCCGGCGCTTCGTTCGAAGTCGTTGCGACGTCGGTCATCCTCGCGACCGGCGGCCTCGGCGGCCTCTATGCCGTCACCACCAATCCCGCCGAGGTGCGCGGCGAAGGCTTGGCGCTGGCGGCGCTGGCCGGCGCGACCATCGCCGACGCGGAGTTCGTGCAGTTCCATCCCACCGCCGTCGATGTCGGCCGCGATCCCGCCCCGCTCGCCACCGAAGCCCTGCGCGGTGAAGGCGCGACGCTCGTCAATCGCGACGGCCGGCGCTTCATGCACGATGTCGACCCGCGCCTGGAGCTCGCCCCGCGCGACGTGGTGGCGCGCGCTGTCCACGCCGAGGTCGTCGCCGGCCGCGGCGCCTTCCTCGATGCGCCCCAGGCCGTGGGCGCGGCGTTTCCCGAGCAATTCCCGGCGGTGTTCGCCGCCTGTATGGCCGCGGGCGTCGATCCGCGCACGGCGCCGATCCCGGTGGCGCCCGCCGCGCACTACCACATGGGCGGGGTGTCTGCCGACGCGGACGGCCGCACGGCGCTGCAGGGCCTCTACGCGGTCGGCGAGTGCGCCTCCACCGGCGTCCACGGCGCCAACCGCCTGGCGTCCAACTCGCTGCTGGAAGCCGCCGCCTTCGGCGCCGCGGCCGGACGCCTGGCGAGGGAGGCGCGTCATACGACGTCTCCGATCCTGCCGGCGACGCCCGCGCCCGACCTGCCGCCGGACGCCCTGGCCCGTCTGCGCGACGCCATGAGCCGCGACGCCGGCGTCGTGCGCGACGCCGAGGGCCTGACGCGCCTGTTGCATCTGATCGACGACCTGGAAGCCCAGCACGGTCGCGCCCTGCCGCTGGTCACCGCGCGCCTGGTCGCCGTCGCCGCCCTGGCCCGCGAAGAAAGCCGCGGCGGCCACTACCGCACCGACTTCCCACGCACCGCCGCCGACGCAAGCCGCAGCATCCAGACCATCGCCGCACCGGCCGCAGCCCTCGCGGCCGAATGATCGCTCCCCTCCCCGACAGCCTCATCGAACCTGTCGTGCGCGCTGCTCTGGCCGAGGACCTTGGTCGCGCGGGGGATGTCACCTGCGCCGCGTGCATTCCCGATGGCGCACGGATGACGGCTGCGTTCGTTGCACGCAAGGCGGGCTGCATCGCGGGGCTCGACTGCGCGCGCATCGTGGTGCGACTGCTCGATCCCGACGCGACGTTCGAAGCGCTCGTCCACGACGGCGCCGACGTTGAAGCCGGCGACGTGCTCGCCCGCATCAACGGCGACGCGCGCGCCCTGCTGGCGGCCGAGCGCACGGCGCTGAACCTGCTGCAGCACCTGTCCGGCGTCGCGACGCTCACCCGCGCCTTCGTACACGCGGTCGAGGGGACGCGGGCGAAGATCGTCGACACGCGCAAGACCACGCCCGGCCTGCGCGCGCTGGAGAAGTACGCGGTGCGCTGCGGCGGCGGGGTAAACCACCGCTTCGGCCTCGATGACGCCATCCTGATCAAGGACAACCACATCGCCGTCTGCGGCGGGGTCGCGCGTGCGGTGGAGCGGGCGCGGGCGGCGCACGGCTGGCTGATGAAGTTGGAGGTCGAGGTCGACACCCTCGATCAGCTGCGCGAAGCGCTCGCGGCGAAGCCCGACGTGGTGCTGCTGGACAACTTTTCGGTCGAGGACTTGCGGACCGCGGTCGGTCTCGCCGGCGGCAAGGTCGCCCTCGAAGCGTCCGGCGGGGTAACGCTCGCCACCGTCCGCACCATCGCCGAAACGGGCGTCGACGCCATCTCGGTCGGCGCGTTGACGCACTCCGCGCCCGCGCTGGATATTGGACTGGACGTTTAGAACCTCCACCGTGAGCGGCAGCGAACGGGGGAGGGGACCATGCGCAGCGCGCATGGTGGAGGGGGAAGCTACCGCGCAACTGCAATTCTCATCCTACGGCGGCGCAGCCGACGCTGAATTTCCCGTCGTGCCTGCAGCCGCCCCCTCCACCACGTGCTCCGCACGCGGTCCCCCTCCCCCGATCGCTGCCGCTTTTCGGGGGAGGATCTAGAGCCGCCCAGCCGCGCGCTCAGCCGCTTCGCGGCGCGCCGCCAGATTGTCCGCCAGCGCCGTGTTGAACCGTTCAAGCACCGCCGGCGGCGCCGTCTCCGGCGATCCGGCGTCAAACGGCGGCGCGGGGTCGTATTCGATCATCAGCTGGATCGACTGCGCGACCGGCTCGCCCGCGATCTCGGCGGCGACGGTGAGGCCGAAGTCGATGCCCGCGGTCACGCCGCCGCCGGTGAAGAGGTTCCCGTCGCGCACCACCCGCGCGTCGGTCCGCACCGCGCCGAACAGCGGCAGCAGGTCGCGATAGGCCCAGTGGGTGGTCGCACGCTTGCCTTGCAACAAGCCGGCGGCGCCCAGGAGCAGCGCGCCGGTGCAGACCGAGGTGACGTACTGCGCCCCCCCGGCCAGGCGCTTCAGCTCCGACAGGAACATCGCCTCGCCCATGGTGGGCGTCACGCCCGGGCCGCCGGGGACGCAGATCAGGTCGCAGCGGTCGATCTCGGCCAGGCGCGTGGTCTCGAACGCGAGCCCGCGCTCGGACACGATCAGGCCGCCCGGCTCCGACGCAACGATCGTGCGCGATTTCGGCAGGCGCGACAGCACCTCATACGGCCCGGTGAAATCGAGCTGGGTCAGGTCCGGAAAGACCGCAAACACCACGACGAAGGGGTCAGCCATTGATCGTTGCCTGGAAAGAGGGTCACACACGGATAGAAGAAAAACTGACCACGAAAAACACGAAAAGTACGAACGCGTCGTGCTTCCGCCGCAGATTATTCGGCGCGAAGCACCGTCAATGAATGCCGCGTCTGCGACGCGGGGGCGTATGTCCGTTCGTGCTTTTCGTGGTCAGTCTTCTTACGGAAACGCGACGCGTCCGCCGACCCGTCAGGTTCCCGCGGGCGTCGCGGTCTTGTCGGCGGCGGGCGCGTCCGTCTTCACCGGCGCGGGCGCGGCGTCGGCCTTGGGCGCGGGCTTGGCCGCCGGCGCGGCGTCGTCCTTGTGCAGGATGGTGTAGGCCGGCGCGGGCGCGGCGACCGCCGCGGGAACCGGAACCGGCGCAAGGCTGGCCAGGGCGGTCACCGGCGCGTCGGGTGCGCTCATCGACGGCTTGGGCGTGTAGGCAAAGGCGCCGGCGGCGCCGCCTGACCCGCCGAAGCGGTAGAAGATCTGACTGCCGACCTGGGCCACGCGCAGCATGGTCGAACGCCAGCCGGGGTTCACGTCGACGGTGTGGAAGTGGGTGGCGTTGCCCACCGCGGTCATCACATAGCCGGACAGGGCCTTGGTCGCGACGTCGCGCGAGCGGCGCCAGGCCTCGGCCTCGACCGCACGGTGCATGGAGCCGTCGCAGGCGAAGCTGAACTGGCAGCCGCCAGCGCCCGCGCCTTGGAACACCACGCCGCAGACGGTCTTGGGGAAGGCCGGATGGCGCACGCGGTTCAGCACCACCTGGGCCACCGCCTGCATGCCGCCCAGGCCCTCGCCGCGCGCCTCGAAATAGACCGCCTGGGTCAGGCAATCGAGATCGCGCGTCGAATCGAGCGCCGCGCCCAGCTGGAACGGCTTGGCGGCGGGAGAGATTTCAAAGCTGGCCTTGCGCAGATCGGCGAGGTTCAGCGTCGGACGGACGCTCGCATCCGGCACGGCGAACAGCCGTGCGGCGATCAGCTCGGACTGGCGGTCGCGCGCCGCGGCGCCGGCCACCGTATAGGGGTCGTGGCGCTGGGCGATGGCCAGGGCGCTCGCGTCCGCGCCCGAGGCCGAGGCCAGGGCGTCGTTGGCGAAGCGGGCCTCCGCCACAGGCGCCAGACGGCGTCCCTGTTCGGCGGTGGCCATGGATTTGGAGAGCGCGCCGCCCAGATAGGCGCCGCCCCAGGCGATCCCGGCGATCGGGACGCAGGCGGCCAGGGCGATAAGCGCACGCACAGGCGCACGCGCCAGTGTTTCGGACTTCAAACCAAGTTCCTCAAGCGACGAGGGCGGGAGGTTGCCCCCAGGGTTCCGGCGCCGGTCTTCTGACCGCGGAACCCGCCCCGTTCTTAACCTTTGTCGGGCGAACGGGGAGCGTTCTTAGCCATTAGAATGTGGCGCCTTTGTGTTTGATTCGCAAGATGCGGGCCACGGTTTGAAATGTCTAGAGAATCGGCGCGGCGCCCCAGGAGGTTGGAATAAAATACCCATACTGGATAACGCGGGCGTATCTATTACGTTATTAAGACCCGGCCCTGCGACAACCAAGACTAGGTGACATTGAATTCAGATATTGTCATCCGGTCGTCTGGATTCGAGCGGTAACATTAAAGCTCTCCTCCCCCGCGCGGGACGCGCGGGGGAGGTGGCCCAGAGGGCCGGAGGGGGCGTGCAGGAAGCGGCCGCGCTTAGTCTGTCACCGCGGCGGCGGCAGCCGACGCCGCCGCCACGTCGCTTTTGAACCGCGCCCCCTCCGTCGCTCCGCGACACCTCCCCCGCTTTCTGCCGAAAGCGGGGGAGGAGGATAACCACCGCCATTGAACACGCTCGCCGGGGGGCGCACACTGCGGTTAAGTTCCTTCGGGGGAGGGAGACGAGACCATGCCCAGGACAATCCTGCTGGCCCTTGTGGCGTCAGTGATTGCGGCGGCGCCGGCGGCGGCGGGCGACCGGGTGCTGACCAGCGACGACGCGACTCCGCTCAGCGAACACGCGGTGGGCAAGCCCTATTGGATGATCCAGGCCCAGTGCGCCGGCCTCTATGGCGCCACGGCCAACTTCTACGCCGACAGGCGCCGGGACAAGGTCGCGTCCGGCGACCAGCAGATGGGCGTGAGCTTCATGAACGACGCCATCGAGCGCCTGCAGCAGGACCGCAACCTCGACTTCGAGGCTGCCCTGACCCTCGCCGGCGCCCAGGTCGACACGGCCCGGGCCCATTCCAAGTCCCTGCTCGACGCCCACCGTCACGACGCCTGGAATGTCGAACGCAGCTTCTGCCTGGACGTTTACGACGCCTACCATCATGCTCGACATTAGACCCTGACGGGACAGGGCCTTTCAAACGAGGGACGGCCCCATGCGCAAGTTCATCATTCTCACCGCGGCGCTCGCCATAGCCTCCGCCGCCCTGCCGGCGGTCGCTTCCGACACCGACCTGCTGTTCCCCGGCCGTGAGGCCTCCAACATCACCGCCGCCGCGGCGAACCAGCCCTATTGGGCGCTGCTCGCCGAATGCGCGGGCGTCTACGGCGCCGCCAGCCAGTGGGAGAGCGGTCGCGGCAACGGCGCCGCTGCCGACGAAGACAAGGCCATCGGCACCCGCTTCCTCAACGACGCCATCGAGCGGCTGAAGGCCGACCACGGCCTGAGCGACAGCGACGCCCTGGCCTACGCCAGCGACGAGGTCAGCGTGGGCCACAGCCAGGGCGCCGACCTCCTTGCCCACGGCGACATCTCCGCCGGATCGCAATGGAGCTGGAAGAGCAGCGGCTGCGAGCAGATCCAGGACACCTACCACCACGACGCCCGCAGACGGCGGTCGTAAGACAGAGGCGTCGCGATCCCTCCTCCCCCGAAAAGCGGCAGCGTTCGGGGGAGGTGGCCCAGAGGGCCGGAGGGGGCGCGCCTCAAACGCAACGTCGCAAGGGCGTCGGCTGCCGCCGCCGCGTGACGCGTTGAACATAACCGCTTCCTGCACGCCCCCTCCGTCGCTTCGCGACACCTCCCCCGCGCGTCCCGCGCGGGGAGGAGAATTTACAGCTCCGCCTTCCGCCCCGCGTAGCCCGTGATCAACCGGAACAGGTCCCACAACGCCGCCGCCGCGTTGCCGATCACCCACACCACCAGAACCAGCTCCAAGATGTGCGGCGCGCCCTGCACCCAGTCCATCGCGTGCCACTGCGCCGTCGACGGGATCGACAGGTCGAGCAGGCCCGTGAACGCCAGTGCGGTCGCGGCGAAGGCGCAGCCGAAACCGTTCGACACCAGGTTCGCCGCCGCGCGCCGGCGCACCGCGGCCGGGTCCATCAGCTCGGTCAGATAGGCCAGCGCCTGAAACCCGATCTGCACCAGGCCGAGCGCCCACAACTGCAGCCACTGGTTCGGCGTCAGGCTGATGCCGACGAGCTCGAGCCACCAGCGCGGATCCATCACCACCGGCGCCTGGTCGATGAAGGCCGGCAGCAGCGCCCAGACCACGGCGAAGACCGCGGTGAAGAACAGCGCGGCGGCGACATTGATGCGCCGGCGCGTGCGCGGACGCAGGCGCAAATTATCGAAGTCGCCCCAGGGCTTCTTCTCGTCTTGCGGCGGCCAAACGGAGCCTAGCCCCGTGCCCAGTCCATAGTTGGTCAAGTCGGCAACCCTCCAGTTCTTAAACGGTTGAATTTTGTAGTGCTCCATCACCGCGCCCACGACGGTGAGCAGGCCGATGAGAAACAGGCCGGTGGTCCAGAACGTGCTCCACGCCACGCCGAACCCGGTGAACACGTCGCCCGAACTGCGCGCGACGTGGGCGAAGCCGTTGACGACGCCGAGGATCGCCGCCAGCACCACGACGCCCTTGGCGCCGAGCCACCAGTACGGAAAGATCTCCGGCCCGATCAGATGCCGCTGCGGCGCGTAGCGTCCCGCCGCCGCGATCGGGTGGCCGAACTCTTTGATGATCGACTTGGTTTCCGCGGGCGTGAGTTTGCGTCCGAGCTCGGTTTCGCGCGCCTCGATGCGGCCGCGGATCGCGTCCTCGAGCTCGGCTGAGATGTCGTCCTGCTGCGCCCTGGGCAACAGCGAACGCACCGATTGAACGTAACGGTCGACGAGATCCATCGTCGGATTCCTCATGAAGAAATTGGCCTCACAAACTTTGTTCGAGGGATTGGCCGAGCCGGCGCCATTCCGCGATCAGGCGTTCGAGCGCCTCTTCGCCATTCGGCGACAGGCGGTAGAAGCGTTTCTTGCGCTTCTCCTCCTCACGCCATTCGCTGCTCAGCAGGCCCTGGGATTCCAAACGTCGCAGCATCGGATAGAGCGCCCCTTCGTCGATCTCGATGCCCAGGTCCGACAGCGCCTTGCGCAGCGTGTAGCCGTACCGCTCGGTCCTAAGCTGCCCCAGCACAGCGAGGATCAGCCACCCTCGCCGCAGCTCCTGGCGCAGATTTTCGAAGACGTCGAAGTCGACCGGCATGGGGCCCTGTGCATCACATAGTGTGTGGCGTACAGTGTATGAGACACAGGGTGGAGTCAAGAGGCTCTCCTCCCCCTGCCGCGGCAGCGGCTGGGGGAGGGGGACCGCCGAAGGCGGTGGTGGGGGAAAACCTCAGGCGCTGGTCTGGATTGGTAAGGCGATGTCGCTCCCCTGGCTTCCCCCTCCACCACGCTGCGCGTGGTCCCCCTCCCCCGCTCGCTGCCGCGATCAGGTGAGGAGCCCCTCCTGCCACCCTGCTGTCAGCATGCGCACCACCCCCGCCTAGCGCGCGCGCCCGCGACCCCCTACCTTGCCGTTCATGCCTCGTTCCTCCCCGGCGGGCGGCGTCTCCGACGTCTCCCAGCAGCCCTTCATCATCGACACCCCCGCCGTGATGTGGACGCCGCACCGGCCCGCGCGGCCGCCCAAGTCCGAGGGCGGCCGCAAGTTCAAGCTCGTCGCGCCCTACAAACCCGCCGGCGACCAACCCACCGCCATCGCCGAACTGGTCGACGGCATCCGCCGCGTCGAGAACGACCAGGTGCTGCTCGGCGTCACCGGCTCGGGCAAGACCTTCACCATGGCGTCGATCATCGCCGCCACCCAGCGGCCGGCCCTGATCCTGGCGCCCAACAAAACGCTGGCGGCCCAGCTCTATTCCGAGTTCAAGAGCTTCTTCCCCGACAACGCGGTCGAGTATTTCGTCAGCTACTACGACTACTACCAGCCCGAGGCCTACGTCCCGCGCACCGACACCTACATCGAGAAGGACAGCTCCATAAACGAACAGATCGACCGGATGCGCCACTCGGCCACCCGCGCGATCCTGGAGCGCGACGACGTGATCGTGGTCGCCTCGGTGAGCTGCATCTACGGCATCGGCTCGGTGGAGACCTACACCGCCATGACCTTCGAGCTGAAGGTCGGCGATGTCATCGACGAGGCCAAGCTGCGCGCCGACCTGGTGGCGCTGCAGTACAAGCGCAACGACGCCGCCTTCGATCGCGGGACCTTCCGCAAGAAGGGCGACGTGTTCGAGATCTTCCCCGCGCACTACGAAGACCGCGCCTGGCGCGCTCTCCCTGTTCGGCGACGAGATCGAGTCGATCCAGGAGTTCGACCCGCTCACCGGCAAGAAGACCGCCGACCTCGACGCGGTGAAGGTCTACGCCGCCAGTCACTACGTCACCCCGCGCCCGACCCTCCGCCAGGCCGTCGACGGCATCAAGACCGAGATGAAGCAGCGCCTCGACTGGCTGGTCGAGAACGGCAAGCTGCTGGAGGCCCAACGCCTGGAGCAACGCACCCGCTTCGACCTTGAGATGATCGAGGCCACCGGCTCCTGCGCCGGCATCGAGAACTATTCGCGCTATCTCACCGGCCGCCTGCCCGGCGAGCCGCCGCCCACCTTCTTCGAATACCTGCCGGAAAACGCCCTGTTGTTCGTCGACGAGAGCCACGTCGCCGTGCCGCAGATCGGCGGCATGTTCCGCGGCGACTACCGGCGCAAGTTCACCCTCGCCGAATACGGTTTCCGCCTGCCCTCGTGCATCGACAACCGCCCGCTGAAGTTCGAGGAGTGGGACGCCATGCGCCCGCAGACGGTGCACGTCTCCGCCACGCCCGGAACCTGGGAGATGGAGCGCACCGGCGGCGTGTTCACCGAACAGGTCATCCGCCCCACCGGCCTGATCGACCCGCCGGTGGAAGTCCGCCCGGTGTCAGCCCACGGTCACAGCCAGGTCGACGACGTCATCGCCGAGGTGAAGGACACCGCCAAGAAGGGCTACCGCAGCCTGGTCACCGTGCTGACCAAGAAGATGGCCGAGGCCCTGACCGAATACATGCACGAACAGGGCGTGCGCGTGCGCTACATGCACTCCGACGTCGACACGCTGGAGCGCATCGAGATCATCCGCGACCTGCGCCTGGGCGCCTTCGACGTGCTGGTCGGCATCAACCTGCTGCGCGAAGGCCTCGACATTCCCGAGTGCGGCCTGGTCGCCATCCTCGACGCCGACAAGGAAGGCTTTCTGCGTTCAGAGACCAGCCTGATCCAGACCATCGGCCGCGCCGCGCGCAACATCGACGGCAAGGTGATCCTCTACGCCGACCACGTCACCGGCTCCATGGAACGCGCCATGGCCGAGACCAGCCGCCGGCGCGAAAAACAACACGAGTGGAACGTCGCCAACGGCATCACCCCCGAAAGCATCAAGCGCGAAATCCACAACATCCTCGACAGCGCCTACGAGAAGGGCGACCGGGTGCAGGTGGACCTGGGCGTCGCCGAAAACGCCAAGCCCTTCATCGGCAATAACTTCAAGACCGTGCTGAAGGACCTGGAGACGCGCATGCGCGAAGCGGCCGCGAACCTGGAGTTCGAGGAAGCGGCGCGGCTGCGTGACGAGGTGAAGCGGTTGAAGATGCTCGACCTGGAATTCATGAACGAGGTGACGACGGCCGCGGGCGAAGCGGTGGACAAGTCGGTGCCGAAGAGGCTGCGGAAAGAAGCGCGGGCGGAGGCGCAGGAGGCGTTTCGGAAGGGGCGGTTATAGGAGTGGATGGCGCGGTAAGCCAGCCGCTCACCCAATAATTCGCTTGCGGTTTTTCCAAAAGTTCCTGCTTTGTTCTCCTTATGGAGTTCCGCTCTATTCGAGGTTGAATTTTCACCCGATTCGCATGACGCTGTGGCGTTTGGGGGGAAGAGACCACCTTTGCCCGGCGGAATTCAAAGAATTCGTGACCCTGTGCACGATTTTATCCAGTTCGATAAGAACGAACTGGATCAGACGTGCTGGAAAGCTCTCAACACGCGTCCGCTACAGCGCCTCAGACGTGTAAAGCAGCTTGGCTTTTCCGACTATGTTTATCCTGGCGCTACACACTCGCGCCTCGCGCACAGTGTTGGTGTTTTCCATACAGCTCGCCAACTCGTCGAAATTATTAAGACGAAACTCGGGGGGCAGAGGGCAGTTTCCAAAATCGAAAGGCGCAGATCGCAGTCGCCGCGGCACTCGTGCACGATATCGGACATGGGCCCTTCAGCCACGCTTTCGAGCACGCACTAGATAGTGTGAAGCTCTCGCGTAAGCACGAACTCAGAACAAGCGCCCTTATACAAAACACTGAGCTTGGCCAGATTTTCGAAAATAGCTTTGGACACGAGTTTCCCACAGAGGTGGCTCGTCTCATTCAAAGCGAATACCCGTCCGATGTGTATGCCTCTGTAGTTTCGAATCAGTTTGACGCCGATCGATTAGATTATATGCGGCGCGACAGGCTTATGACGGGAACACAGCAATCTGCAATCGACTTTCAGTGGCTCATTCACAATTTAGAAGTCAGGAAAGTACCGATTGGCGTGGATGACGCCCGGATAAAACAAGTCGAGACATTCGTGCTTAATCAAAAAGCTAAAATCACTGCGGAAGGATACGCGACCAGTTTATTTTATTTGTACATAAATTTGTATTTTCATAAAACTACAATTGGTTTGGAAAAGGTATTCAGCGCGATGATGGAACGCGTTGCGTCTCGCATTTTAAATGGATCCCCGAATGAGGTTGGCCTGAATGACAACCACCCTATCGTTCGATATCTGAAAGACCCGGATAATATTGACGCTTTTCTTGATCTAGATGACAGCGTGATCAACGGAGCCCTGTCTCAGTTTTCCGAATCGAACGACCAAGCGATCAAAGAACTTTCGCGGAGGATTAGAGATCGCATTTGCTACCGATGCGTCGATGTCTCGAGATACATGGCGGCCAAATTCGAGCGACCAGACGAGCCGGAACTCGAGGTTGCGGGCTGAAGCTCAACTCGAGGCTCAGGCTCGGGCGGCAAAAGTGGAGGAGCTGGTGAAGCAGCGCGAACTGGTTTCTTCGGACCTAGGCGTCGCACCTGAAATTCTCGCAGGCGGTGCCCATCGCACCGCTTATCGGCAAACCGTCGATGAGAAAGGTAAGCTTTCGTCAATCTTTTTGCTCGGTGCTGACGAGGAGCTGCATGACTTGATTAACGTCTCGCCGGTCGTTGAGGCGTTGGGTGAATACCGCGCATTCTGATTGTATGCGCGCGACGGGGTCGGGATTGAAACGATTCAAGCCTTGTTAGATGAGGTGGCAAAATGACAACTGCGAGCGCGGCGGACGTGGCCAAAATCATCGGCCATGTTGGGGAAATTGTCGGACGAACCAAACTTCAAAAGACAGTGGCGATTTTGGAATTAGCCGGGCTGGGCGCCGGCTTTCCATTTTCTTATCACATCTTTGGTCCGTATAGTGAGGAACTAAGCCAAGCAACTGACCGGGCAATTTTGCTGCGGCTTATTGAAAAGGATGAAAAGGTCGCAGCATGGGCGGAAGGTATTTGTCTTCAAGGCCAAGAAGGTTGAGCCTGACAGCCCGGAGAAATTGTCCCTGATTGAAATTGCTGCAAATGCAAATTCGATCGTTCTCGAATTGGCAGTCACAGCCGCGTTTCTCGCCGATCAAGGGGATGGTGACGCCTGGGGAAGTCTAAGAGTACTTAAGCCGGAAAAGGCGACCGCTGAAAAATTGGAGAGAGCAAAAAGACTTTACCAAAACTTCCACGACGTGCGAACGCCGAAAGCGTTGCCCAATATTTGAAGGGCGAGAAAGAACGTGGTGGCCGGTTGATCCGTCCTCATTGTCTGTCTCTGTACACGGGATGAAGCTTGGCTTCGAAGAGATTAAACTCCATTTGAGAGCGCCAGCCAAAGCGCGCGAGTGTGGACCGAGCAATGGGTCCATAGTTGGTTGTTCTGTCTCAACTCCGGCGCGTCGCGCATCACGAAATACGAGCGCAACCGACCAGTGGCGGACTTCTACTATGCGGGCCTGCGCGCGAGGAGTACGAGCTCAAGAGTCGAGAGAATTGGTTCGGAGCCAAGGTCGTGAACGGCGCGTTCAGGTCCATGTGTGAACGGCTGGTGGCGGACAACAATCCAAACCTCATTCTGATGAGAGTGACCGCGCGGCGCTATCGGTGACTGACCTATTCGTGGTGCCGAAGCAGTTCTTCGTGCGTGACATCATCGAGGAACGGAAGCCGCTCGCGCTAACCGCGCGGCGCGCGGGGTGGGTCGGCTGCAACATCCTCCTGAGCGAGGTCCCCGAAACCGGCAAAGTGTTCATCGTCAAGGATCGTCAGGTGCTTCCTCGCGTTCAGGTGCTGGCGAAGTGGCAGAGCACCTTGTTTCTACGCGACGCACGGCCGGATGCGCGAGGCTGGCTCATCGACGTTATGAAATGCGTCGAAGCGATCGGCCGGCGCGAGTTCACGCTGGATGACGTCTACGCCTACGAGGCGCCGCTGCAGGCGATCTATCCGAACAACAACAACGTTCGTCCGAAAATCCGGCAGCAGATTCAGGTGCTGCGTGATCGTGGATTCCTCACCTTCAGGGTCGTGGACGGTACGCCTTGCGCTTCGAAGGTTAGGAATCGGGGGCCAGGTCGTCCGAGCGTGATGGGCTGCAAGCTGTATTGCACTCTGGGCAGCGATCATCGCACGTCGCGGACCATTCGTCGACCAACTGCAACCGCACCCGTCGCATTCATAGTGATTGAGGAAGCGGATCGGCTCGCCGTTGTGGTCGGTGTCGTACACCGGCACCGCGGTCAGTAGATCGAGCGTCTTGCGCAGACGGGCCGCGACTCGCCGTAGGCAAGACGACCGCCGGGCTGTTCGAGCGCCTCCCGAATATGCGATGCGAGTTCTAGCGCGAGGGCGTAGGGGACGGGCACGCACACCATGCCCTGATCGCCGTAAACGAGATCGAGTTTGGGCATGGCAAACATGGCCCTCTGCGGCTGACGCTCAATTCTGCCGCAACGTTGCCGTTCGCGCAATGTTCTGTGCGCTCACTTTCACTTCCCCGCCCAAACCACCGGCCCCACCTCATCCCGCATGATCGCCACCACATCCCGCAGCTCCTGCGCGATGTGCGCCCGCGTCACCCCGCCGGCCGTCGTGTCCAGCCGCGTGAAGGTGATCAGCGCCCGTCCACCGATGTCGACAAGTATTTGAACTGCAGCTTCCGCCCCAACACCCGCGCCCGGGCCGCGCTGCCGGCGCGCACCTCGACGCCGATTTCGTATTCCGGGCAGCGCCGCGCGTCGCCGTCGCCCACGCAGTGCAGGGCGTCGATCCAGGGGCTCCAGTCGCCGGGGAAGTTGGTTTCGACTTCGAAGGCGTTGTCGTCCTTTTCCTTGACGGTCTCGACCACGCCGCCGGCGTCGGAGACCACCGCGCGCAGGTCGTCGAGGGAGACGCCCTGGCTCAGGTCGGCGTCGAGGTGCGAGGCCTCAGGCGGCGGCGCAGCGGGCGGCGCGTCCTGGGCGGCGGCGGCCGCGCCCCAGGCAGCGAACGTGAGGGCCAAGATTGAGCCCAGGATCCAGCTTCGCGTCATGATCGCGTCCATCCGGCGCTACGCCGCGCCCGAACGCTCGTCCGGGGTGTGTCGCGACCTGTGGTAACGGCCTGAGCGCCGCGCGGATCGAACCGACCACATCTGCGCAGTCCGCCTCGTTCAGGCCGAGCTCGCTGCACGCCTTCTGCAGGCTCGTCGTGTAGGCGGGATCGGACGGATAGTCCGGATCGTTGCCGGCATAGGCGCGCCAGAACCGAACGATGGATTCGTTCTGGATCGAGTTGGACACCAGGACGGTCTTGAAGGCGCCCTTGGTCGCCAGCCTTTCAATCAGGCTTCGGTAGAGCCCCTTCATCTCGGCGAAGACCGGCAGGTCGATGTCCGACACATCGGCTTGGCCATCCACGTAGACGATCCAGGACGGCCCGAAGTACGGCGAGTTTGGGTCGATGCGCCCGGGCGCCTCGAGCAGGTCTTTGGGGGTGAGGTGGCCAACGTAGAGCAGCCAGTTGACGGGACAGTTGGCGGCTCTCCCGATTTCGATAGGCATAGGTATGGTCCCGGTTGTGGTGCGGCGCGATGCTACCGCAGTCGTGCGGCCCTGCCAAACGGCGGCCCGCGACCTGCCAGGCCCACACGGTGATCATGACACCCGGCGGCCTATGCGCCCTTGCAGGCGGCGAGGATATCGCCGCGCAGCGCCTTGACGGCGCGGCCGAGCGCGCTGTCGAGCGCGCCCTTGGTCTCGCCGTCGTCGTTGGCCCAGAGGATCTGGCCCAGGCCGCCGCGATAGATTTGCGGACCGCCGGCCGGGGCGCGCGGCCCGGCATAGCTCACGCGCAGCACCACCTGGGCGGCCTTGGCGCTGCCGGTCGGGTCGTAGATGTAGCCTTGACCAGCTCGACCTTGATCGAAACGTCCGCCCGGGCGGGGTCGTCGACCAGGCCCACGCGATCGCCGTCGTCGAGCGCGGCGAGCGCGCCGAGCACCCAGGCAGCGGAATTGTCCATGCGAACCGAGCGAAAGCCCGCCTCGCCCATGTTCTCCTTGTCGGCGTGCACGTCTGCGACGCCGTCGATGTGGACGCGACACGCCGCAACCGCCGGCGCTTCGCCCTTGCCGGCGCGCGCGCGGCGATGGACGGGGGCGCGTCCGGCGCGATCAGCATCGGCGTCGACGGCGCGCAGGCCGCCGCGCCGAAGGCCACGCACGTCAGCATGAGCGCGAGCGCAGACGCATGTCGCCGCCTCGCCGAACGGGGACTACCGGCCCGCCGGCGGCGGGGCGCGGGTGTCCGGCGGCGGCGCCGCCTGGATGTCCTGCGACAAGTCCGCGGCGACCTTGGCCGCGAGATCGTCGAGCGCGGCGCGAGCCCGCTTGCCGCCGTCCGCCGACCAGGCCCTGACGTTGGCGTCGCGGTCCTGGCCGGCTCGGGCAAACTCACCTCGTTCCAGAAATGATTGTAGTAGATCGCGTTCGCCTGGCTCGCGGCGTGCTTGGGATCGCCGGTCGGCGGCCTGTACGGCGCCAGCTTCGCATCCTTGCCGTAGAGGTCGGTCCAGATGTTGACGGTCATTGTTTTGGCGAACCAGTCCAGCTGGTAGTCGGCCTGGACCACGAGGACGGCCGCGTGCTTGGAGTCACCGACAGCCTGGTCCATGCCCGTCTGTGTGCCGTCCCTGATCACCCGCACGTCCGAGACGTTGAGCCACTTCACCGGCGACAGGTCGGCCGACAGGTCTTTCTTCAGGGCGTTGTCGAAGCTGTAGTCGATCATCGCATCGCGCAGCGGCTTGATCGCCGTCTCGACCTTGCTCGCGTTGTGGCTGTCGACCGCCGCAACGATCAGGGCGCCGATGAGTTCGCCGCCCGGATCCGAGGACGGGGCGACGTAGATATAGAGCTCGCTCCGCTTCACCGGCGCGACGATCTCGGTCGAGGCGATGTTGTCGCGCGCGGCGGCGACCAGCGGCTCGCTGTCGGGCGGCGGCGTCGTCGCGCAGGCGCAAAGCATGAGGGCGCAGGCGAGCGCCATGGCTGAAGGGATGGTGATTTGCATGACGCCCCCCTGGCGCTCGCAAGCGGCGATTTCAGCCGCCGCACCCAACGCCAAGGTTGTACCGCGACCGTGGGCAAGTAAAGCCCTGCTTTGGCGGCGGCCCGACACGGCGGCCCTGTCCAGCCGCGCGCAGAGAGCCGGCGGCGGGCCGGCCCTCTGGCTGTAACGACGCCGGGCGGGGTTTTAGTACTCGAGCTCGCGGCAGTTGTTTCCGTCGGTGTTGCAGGTGACGTGCAGGTTTCCGTACCAGGTCCACTGCTCGCCGCGCCGCGCCTGATGGGTCGCGCGGGTTCCGTAGGGCTTCATCCAGGCGCCGGCCTTGTCGCGATCGAAGGTGCGCACCGAAACGCAGGGGTAGTCGACGCCCGTACACTGCAGGACCGTGCACTTGTTCGAACCGGTGTCGCAGCGAACTTCGTTGTGCTGCGCATCCCAGGACTGAGCGACGGCGGGGGCGCCGAAGCCGGCCGCAGCTGAGAAGGAAGCGATTGAGAGCGCGGCCGCAGCCGCGGTGACGAACTTGGTATAGACTACGTCTCCATGGCCCCTAAGGGCTAGGTTGATCCGACATACGCCCAATGACCCCGACCTGGGGTGGATCGTATACCCATTTTCATGCCTGTGAAAGTTGTGGGCGCGTTGCACAGAGGCCACCCGGCGCCAAGCGTGGCCGTATCCGCGCGAACATCACCGTCGTCACGGAACGACGCGACGGTCGTCAAGGCCGCGCTTGCTGGGTTTTCGATGACGCAGAGCCGACGCTCCACGTCCTCAAGAATGACGACCGATTTTAACGTTGTCGTCATCTTGCCGCTGCGCGGCGCTCAGCCGCGCGGCGAGGACCCAGCAGGCGCGCCGGTGCGGCTTGGCGACCGAAATGCCTACCGCCGGTCCTTGCGAAACTTGCGCGCGGCCTCAGCCATGCCGCCGCCCCAGCTGTCGGAGGGTTCGGGGGGCTCGGGCGCGAACGGCAGGGTTCCCGCCACACCGCGCACCGCCAGCCACATGGGCAGGCTGTAGTGGACCAGCATGCGCAGGGGACGGCGCTTGTTGTCGGTGACGTCCCAGCCGGCGTCTTCGAAGGCGGTGGCCTGGCCGTGGGGCTGGCGGCGTTCGATGTTGTCCCAGCCGGCGGGTTTCGCCACCGCCTCGGCCTCGTCGCCGGTGAGGCCGAAGGTCGCCGCCAGCAAGACGTCGATCTCAGGATAGGCAGAGCGGGCCTCGGGCTCGACCAGGCGGGGGTTCATCAGCGCCTTGGTCTCCAGCGCCTCGACGCCGGGCAGGTCGATCAGGCGGCGCAGCGTGGGGCGGTCGGTCATGCGGGGATGGCTCCGGGATGGCGGACGCGCGACTCAGCCCCGCTTCGCCTGTTCTAGCTGATCCGCCGCCGCCTGCGCCGACTCCTCACCTTTAGCGCCCCGGTCGCTGGACCGCGACAAATGTTCGTGTTATGTTCCGTCGAGGCGAAACGACTTCGCCGACGGTCTTTGACATCGCGAGACGGGCACGCCTTGCCGAACCCGGTCGCCGCCGGCCACCGTAAAATACGGTGATTTACGGTTCGGCTTCTGCGATGCGCGGCGGAAGGCGCGTGGCCGCACCGGCCGGCCACCGTAACATACGGCGATTTACGGTTCGGGCAGCCTCCGCGAAGGCGGAACGCCCGCCCTGCGCGAACGGTTGACCGTGTTAGAATGGGAGGAAGAGGACTCCAGCCATGCAACGCCTCGCCTTGCTCGCCCTGGCCGTCTCGGCCGCGTTCGCCGTCTCCGCCCCGGCCATGGCGCGGGCCTGCCACACCGACCGGAACTGCCCGCGCGGGGACTATTGCCGCATCACGGCCCTGCCGCCCGGTCATACCTACCATGGCGTCTGCAAACGCCGCGGCCACGACGCGCCGCCGGCCGACACCGCGACGCCGCCGCCCGCGAGCGGATCGCAGACTATGTGTCCGATGATCTATCAGCCGGTCTGCGGCGCCGACGGCAAGACCTATCCCAACCAGTGCCACGCCACCCGCGCCGGCGCGAAGGTGAGCCACGCGGGGGCGTGCTGACGGCGGAGGCCGGCGCGCCCGTCCACAGGTCTTCCACAGCGGCTCGGCTCGCCTGTGGATAGGCTCGGCGCGGACCAGCGGCGCCGCGTCGAATCCCGTATCACTGTTCTCCCATGACAAAACTCCGTTCCTTCGTGGTCGCGGCCTGCATCTGGGCGCTGACGATTGCGGTTGCGCCCCCGCGCCGGCGAGACCCTGCGTGCGAAGATGGCCGAAGATCCGTCGGTGCGGCTCTACAATGTCGAGTTCCGTTCGCGGCTCGACCACCACGGCCGGATCCTGTCGCTGACGATCGTCAAGGTGATGGACGGCAAGACCGGCAAGAACGTGCGGCTGAAGGTCTCGCGCCAGTTCGTCGCCGCCGCCCGCGCGCGCATCGCGCAGAGCCTCGCCCTGCCCCACGACACGCCGCCGCCGGCGCAGGTCTACAACGCCTTCCTGTACTCGCCGACCTATCCCGGCGTGCTGTTCATCGACCCGGACCGCGACATCACCGACCAGCAGCCCGGCGGGGACAAGACGCGCCCGAAGCCGCAGGGCGGCCCGGGCGCGGTGCTGATCTGAGCCCTCGTCCCCCGTGGCAAATCCGCTATGGTCCGCGGGCGATCCGCGGGAGGGCGGCATGACGGAGACCACGGCGGACCTCGTGACCGGGCCCGGCGAGAGCGCCTCGCTCGAGGCGATGGGCTACAAACAGGAACTGAAGCGCGCGCTGAGCTTCTGGGACCTGATCGTCTTCGGCCTTATCGTCATCTCGCCCACGGCGCCCATCGCCGATCTTCGGCATCGTGTACAACCGCTCACACGGCATGCCGCCGCTGGTCTACGTCGTCGGCCTCGTCGCCATGGCGTTCACGGCGCTCAGCTACATGTCATGTCGCGCGCGTTTCCGGTGGCGGGATCGGTCTATGCCTCGCCGTCGCGGCATCGGCGAGAGCCTGGGGTTCCTCGCGGGCTGGGCGATCCTGCTCGACTATCTGATGGTGCCGGCCCTCGCTATGTCGATTGCCGCCGCCGCGCATCCACGCCTGGTCGCCCGAAGTGCGCGCGCTGGTGCTCGCGATTTCTGGCCCTCGTCACCGCGACCAACCTGCTGGCATCGAGGCCGCCAGCCGGTTCAACAAGCTGATGCTGTGGCTCCAGCTGATCGTATGCTGGGCCTTGTGGCCCTGGGCGCCCTGGCGCGTTCCGCATGGGGCGGCGGCGCACACGTTTCGACCGCGCCGATCTGCCAGCCCGGCCGTGGTGACGCCGCCTTTGTTGTTCAGCGCCCTGTCGATCGCGGCGCTCAGCTTTCTGGGCTTCGACGCCATCTCGACCCTTGTCCGAAGAAGCCAAGGGCGGCCCTAAGGCGGTGGCCGGGCGACCTCCTGTCGCTCTGCATCGCGGCGGGCCTGTTTATCCTGCAGACATGGCTCGCTTCCCTGTTCGTTCTGGGCAAGCCGGCTTCGCGGAGGGCGAGGCCAGCGACCCTGCCTTTCTGGAGATCGCCGGCATCGTCGGCGGCCCGTGGTTGAAGCGACAGCGTCGATCCTCTGCATCGCGATGGGCAGTGCGGCTTGCGCGCTGGTCGCCCAGGCGGCGTGCGCGCGTCTGATCTACGGCATGGCGCGCGACGGCAAACTGCCGCACTTCTTCGCCCACGTGAGCGGCAAACGTCAAAGCCCGAACGGGCGACCCTGTTCATCGCGCTGACACGTCGCCCGTTGGCATTGATGGCGTGAACCTTATCGATGAATACTCGATGGTGAACTTCGGCGCCTTGACCGGTTTCCTGCTGGTTCACCTATCGGTGTTCGCGCACTTCGGACGGAAGCCCGGCCGCAAACTGCTGCACATCGTCTCGCCGATCTTGGGGTTCGCCATCATCGGCTACGTCCTCATAACATCAGCGACCTGGCCAAGATCTTCGGCCTGTCCTGGATGGCGGTCGGGCGTGGTTGGCTCATTCTGAAACTCCGGAAAAAGCCGTTGGATCGCTGCCGGTGATTTGAGAAGAGAGTCCACGGACCACACGGACAACCGGACGGCGTTGGCGCCCAGAACTGCTAGATGCCCACGAAAAACACGAACCGGCAGAGAAGGCGCTTCGCGCACGAGGCTCCGCGCCGAAGGCGCAACAAAATTCGACCGCAGCTAGCCGGATCGGGCGCCGCGTTCGTACTTTTCGTGTTTTTCGTGGGCAATCTTCTTCCGTGTTTTCCGTGTGGTCCGTGGACTCTCTTCTCAGCGACGCATGACCGACCCCGCCCCCTCCCCTCTCTGATGATGTCGCCGTCGTCGGCCTGGGCGCCGCCGGCGCGGGCACGCTCTACGCCCTGGCCAAGGCCGGCGTGCGCGCCATAGGGGTCGACCGTTACGCCCCGCCGCACGACCAGGGGAGTTCGCACGGCGAGACGCGGATGCTGCGCTGCGCCTACGGCGAGGGCGCGGGCTATACGCCGCTGGCGCTGGCCTCGGTCGCGGCCTGGCGCGCGCTGGAGGCGGAGACCGGCGCGCGGTTGTTCGAACAAGTCGGCCTGACCTATGCGGGGCCGCAATCGAGCCGGTTCCTGGCCACCACCCGCGCCTCGGCCGCGGCCAACGGCGTGCCCTTGCGCGACCTCGACGGCGCCGAACGCGCGAGCGCCGGCTATGTCGTCCCCGACGACTGGCAGTGCTTCCTCGAGCCCGAGGCGGGTTTTCTCTACGCCGAACAGTCGATCGAGACCCTGCTCGGCGCCGCCAAGGCGCGCGGCGCGGAGATCGTCACCGGCGCGGCCGTCCGCGAGATCGAAGCGGACGGCGCCAAAGTCCGCGTGGTCACCGACACCGCCGTCGTGCGCGCGCGCCGCGCGGTCGTCTGCGCCGGCGGCTGGACCGCGGAGCTGTTGCCGCAACTCGCCGGCGTGCTGCGGGTCGAGCGACGCGACCTGCACTGGTTCGACAATCCCGACGGGCGCTGGTCCGCCGCGGCCGGCTTTCGACCGTTCTACATCGAGGACGCCGAGGGCCTCGCCGTCTATGGCCTGCCGGACTGGGGCGGAACCGGGGTGAAGATCGGCGAGCACATGGACGGCGTCGCGGTCACCCATCCCGATGCGATCGACCGCACCGCGCGGCCCCAGGACGTGGCGCGCACGCGGCGCCTGGCGGAACGGTTCTTCCACGGCCTGGGCCCGGTGAAGCGCTCGGCGATCTGCACCTACCCCATGTCGAAGGACGAGGACTTCATCCTGGACGCGGCGCCCGGCCTGCCGGGCGTGACCGTGCTGGCCGGCCTGTCCGGCCACGGCTTCAAGTTCGCCCCCGTGCTGGGCGACGCGGCGGCGAAGCTGGCCTTGGGTAGCGAACCGGGCCCGGAATTCGCTATGTTCCGCCTCGACCGCTTTGAGGAGACGAGGTCATGAGCGACACCCTGCGCTGGATCCTGTTCGGCATCGCCGCCGTGGTCCTGGTCGGCCTGACCATATTGCGCATCGGCATGCGCGGCAGCGGACGCTCGGGCGTCTACCTGGTGCTGCGCGTGGTTGTCTCGGTCGTCGTGCTGGGCTTACTCGCGTGGCGGTTCTGGTCCTCGACCCACCACTGAATTGCCTCAGCCCGTCTCGCCGATCAGCTTGCAGCCGATGTGTATGCCGTTCGCCTCGGCGAGCTTCACGTCGTCCTCGAACATGTCGCACTCGAGCAGGTTGTTCGCGTTCGAGCGGCGCCCGCTGTACACATTGATCAGCACCGTCTCCTTGCCGTTCTGAACATATTGCAGGATCGCCGGGTCGGCCGGCGGCACGGTGAAGTGCGCGCTGCCCGCGCCTGGAATTCTCGTCCTCCCAGGTGCCGCCGCCGAAATAGACCTGGTCCATACTGTCGCCGAGGTGATGGCGGCGGCCTTCGTCGGTCACGCCCGCCAGAAACGACGCCGAGATACAGATGGTCTCGTGCCCGGCGCTCATCTTCTGTTGCGCGGCCGGCGACAGGGTCACCGCTACGTCGAAGCCGGGCGAACCCGCGGGCGGCGTCTGGATCGTCGTATCGCTGGCGCAGTTCGGATTGGGCGACAAGGCCGGTGCTGCCGGCGTCGCGGCCGCCGAAGCCTGGTTAGCGGGCGCGGCGTTGGACGGCGGCGTGTTGGAAGGCGCTTGGGCCTTGCATCCGGTTACAAGAAAAGCCGCCGCAGCGGCGTACAGGAACAGACGGTTCATCACGGTCTCCCTGGTCATCAGGCCGCCAGCGGAGCAGTAAACGACACCGCAGGCAAGAACCGAGTTCGCCGAACGCCGCCTACCCCAACGCCGCTTCGATCGCCCCGGTCAGCATCGGGTCTTCCGGCGTCACGTCGGGCGCGAAGCGGGCCACCACCCGGCCGTCGCGGCCGACCAGGAACTTCTCGAAGTTCCACATCACCTCGCTCGGATCGTCGGTCTTGATGCCGTAACCTTCGAGCGCCTTGCGGAAATCCCCGCCGGGCTTGTCTGCGGCGCGGGGCTGGGCGTCGATCAGGCGGCGGTAGAGGTCGTGCTTGTCCGGTCCCTTCACGGTGATCTTCTCGAACATCGGGAAACCGATGCCGAACTTGGACCGGCAGAAGCCCGCGATCTCCTCGTTGGAGCCCGGCTCCTGGGCGCCGAAGTCGTTGGCGGGAAAGCCCAGCACCTCGAGGCCGCGCGCGTGCAGCCGCTCGTAGAGCGCCTCCAACCCCTCATACTGGGGCGTAAGGCCGCAGGCGGAGGCGACATTGACCACCAGCAGCACCTTGCCGGCGTAGTCGCCGAGCGAAGCGGGCGCACCGTCGATGCGGTTCACGGGGACGTCGTAAACGGGCTGGATCATAGGAGCCTCCGGGTTTTCTCCTGCGTCATACCCGCCGCAGCCGGTCGGTGGAACCTCAGCGCGTTTCTACGAAGAGGCTGGCCAACAGGATCAGGACGAAGACCAGAACCACCGCGTTTCCAGCCAGGGTCGCCCAGAAAAGGCCTGGCTGGGTCCGACGATCGAACCCATCCCAGACCCCCCGCAGCGGCGTTGCGCGGCCCGTCCGCCAGTCTTTGAACAATCGCCACGCGATCCAGGCCGCAAAGGTCAGGACAAAGGCCGCAAGAGCGATTTTCGGAACCCCGTGCATCGGGTTCAGCCGCCGCCGGCCATGTCGTAGAGGCGCATCCAGCGGTCGTAGCGTTTGGTCCAGGCGACGGCGCGCGCCCTCAGGTCGTGATCGGTCACGCCCGTCGGATCGAGGATCGCATCGCCGAGCTCGCGGTCGGGCCAGATGAGGCGCTTGCGTTCGCCGAGCGAGATCCACACCGGCAGGCCGCCGTCGTCGCTGAGACGCTGCACGATCGCCTGCACCCGCGGCGTGTCGAACACCGAGGCGTCGCCCTTCACCGGATAGCCGCAGACGTAGAGGTGCGCGAACGGCGAATCCGGATGGGTCTCGCGCTGGAACGCAAACAGCACGCCGAGCGCGTCGGGCCTGTCGTCGTCGGGCAAGGCCGCAAGCCGGCGCCACAGACAGTGGAAGGTGCGGCAGGTCTGGGGCCGCGTCTCATAGACGGTGCATCCACCGCGATGGTGCGGGCACAGGACGTGCGCCGGCTTGTGCAACGCCGGGTCGTCGATCGCCGAGACCTCGCAGCAGGCGTAGCACGCCCCGCATTCGCGGCCGGGAACCAGGGTGTGGGTGAAATCGAGGGGGCCCATCCACCCTGGTCTAGCGCGCCTCGCGCCCTGGTGGAATTAACCTTGGCGCCCCGGCGTAGCGCCGGCGCCACGGTTCACACCCGGTTGAGGCCGCCGTGATTTGGCGGGGAACCGGCCCGGGCGGTCCTGCGTATAGACCGTGAACGGTGCGGCCCCTCCCCCAACCGCCGTGCCGAAACGAGGTAGAAGTCCCATGTCCGCGCAACGCAAAGCGCCCGTTTCACCCCCGGTCCTCACCGTGGTCCAGTCAGCCAACGATACCGTCCAGGTCCAGACCCTGGCCGAACGGATCGGGCGGCTGCAGGCCGAGACCAGGCATCTGGCCCGTGAGCAGGTGACTGCTCTGGAAGCCCGGCTCATCGAAACCGCTGTCCTGGCCGACGAGATCGCTCACGGCGGCGACGCCTATCCGGTCGGCGTGCGCGAACTGGCCCGCAAACTCGCCGAAGACACCCCGCGCATGGCCCAGACGCTCGAGATCATCATCGGCCGCGCCTGACAGAAGTCTTCCAAACGCCGTATCCTGGTCCGGCCCCTCGCGACGTGCGACGGGCCGCCTCATGCGTGATCCGGGAGCCGTCATGCCGCCGCGCGCGGATAAGCCGATCGTCTGCACCGGGCCGGCGGACTTCCGCCGCTGGCTGGAGGCCAACCACGCGCGCGCCGATGCGGTGGTGGTGCTGTTCCACAAGACCGGCTCGGCCAAGGCGTCCATCACCTGGCCTGAGAGCATCGACCTGGCCTTGTGCTTCGGCTGGATCGACGGCGTGCGCAATCCGATCGACGCCGATCGCTACACCGTCCGTTTCACGCCGCGCCGCAAGAACAGCCGATGGAGCCAGGTGAACATCAAAAAGGTCGCCGCGCTGCGCGTCCAGGGCCGCATGAAGCCTGCCGGCGAAGCCGCGTTCGAAGCGCGCGTAGCGGGCCCGCCCCGCGCCTATTCGCCGAAGGATCCGATGCGTGACTTCGAGCCGGCCCACGCTCAGGCCCTGGCGAAAAACCGCAAGGCCGAGGCGTTCTGGGACGCCTCGGCGCCGTCGTGGAAGCACAAGGCTGCCTGGTGGGTGACCTCGGCGAAGAACCAGGAGACGCGCGACCGGCGCATGGATAAGCTGATCGCGGCCTGCGCGGCCGGCAAACGCTTCATGTGAGACCCGCCATGAAAGAGAAGGACGTCGAGGCGCTGATCCTGTCGTTTCCCGAGGTGGAGCGGGGAACCTCCTACGGTTCTCCGTCCTTCAAGGTGGCGGGCAAGTTCTTCACCCGCATCCGCGACGAGGACGACAGCATCGTCTTGACCGACGTCGGCTTCGACGAGCGCGAGATGCTGATGGAGGCCGAGCCGAAGACCTATCACCTCACGCCGCACTACAAGGACTATCCGGTCGTACTGGCGCGCATGAAGACGATCGACAAGGCGGCGCTGAAGGCGATGCTGACCCGCATCTGGCGGCGCAAGGCGCCGAAGAAACTGGTGAAGGCCTTCGACGCGGAACAGAAAGGTTGAGATGAAAATCGTCAATGCTGGCGGCATCCGGATTCCCGCCCTCGGCTTCGGCACCTGGCAACTGGAAGGCGCGGTCGCGCGCCGCATGACCGAGGCCGCGCTCGACATCGGCTATCGCCACATCGATACCGCCGCCATCTACGGCAATGAGCGCGAGGTGGGCGAGGCGATCCGCGCCAGCGGCGTCGCACGCAACGAAATCCACGTCACCACCAAGATCTGGAACGACGCGCACCGCAATGCCGCGCTGCAAAGCGCGGCGGCGGCGAGCCTGCGCCGCCTGGGCCTCGACCACGTCGACCTGTTGCTGATCCACTGGCCCGTGCCGCAGGTTCCGCTGGCGGAAACCATCGGCGCCTTGAACGACACGCTCGAACGTGGACTCGCGCGGGCCATCGGCGTTTCGAACTTCACCGTCGACCTCGTCGTCGAGGCGACGCGCCTGTCGAAGGCCCAGCTCGCCACCGATCAGGTCGAGTACCATCCCTATCTGAACCAACAGAAGATCCTCGAGATCGCGCGCAGCCACGCCATGACGGTGACCGCCTATTCACCCCTGGCGCACGGCCGGGTGCTGAAGGACCCGGTGCTGAGCGAGATCGCCGCCGCCCACGGCCGCACCGTCTCGCAGGTGGTGCTCCGCTGGTTGACCCAGCAGGCCGACGTCATTGCCGTGCCCAAGACCGCGAGCCCCGAACGCGCCAAGGAAAACTTCGAGGCCCAGGGCTTCGACCTCTCCGAACACGACATGGCGCGCATCTTCGACCTCGCACGCCCGAACGGCCGCGTTATCGACCCGCCGTTCTCACCGGTTTGGGATTAGCCGCGCCATCTCGACCTGGCGCAACGGCTGCGGACAGCCGCGCTCGATCAGCACGCGAGCCAGCGGCGTTGAAGCCGGTTCGTCCACCACCCGGAAACGCACGCCGGGCCGCACCGCAGCGAAGGCGGAGAGAAGCTCGCGCGCCGCCGCCTCATCCTTAGCCGCCGCATCGAACACAGCAAACCGGTCGGGCAGGTCGAGCAAGGCCGCGAACGCGCAAACCTCGCCGTCGCGCACAACGCCTATGGTGAAGACCGGCTGATCCTCGACGATGCGTTCGAGGCGCGGAGGCATGCGCCGCCACGGCGCGGGCTCACGATGCAGCCTCTCGTGCGCTGTGCGGAATGACGCGCGGTCGAGGTCGACGCTCGGAACGCCCTCATCCGCTGCTTCACAATCGAATACCAGAAGATCACGCACGGTTTCGAAACCCGCACGGCGGTAAACCTCACGCGCCGGATTGACGTCGACGCATTCCAGCCGCGTGCGCGCCACGCCCGCATCGTCGAGTCGCCCAGCCTGCGCCGCGATCAGCTGCGTCGCCAGCCCACGACGGCGATGAGGAATCCCGACCCCGAACCCGCCAATCCACGCCTCGTCGCCGTCGTACGCAGCGAGCGACAGGCCAAACGGTGCGTCGTCTGTGAGTCCCACCAGCGACAGCGAAAGGTCGACCCCCGTCCACAGAATGTGTCGCGCGAGCTGTCCGGCGTCGAAGGGCAGCGGCACATAGTACCCCTCGTAGGCGGCGCGCCACACGGCAGCGAGGTCAGCCATGCTGAAACGGTCGGCGGGAATGAAGGCGACGGTCACGTCTCCTTCCCCGATTTCGGCAGAAATCGGGGGAGGTGTCGCGGAGCGACGGAGGTGGCGCGCGGACGCATCACCGCAAGAATGTCGGACCTCGGCGACAGTCGCAACGCAAACTCACCGTGCAGCAACAGCGCGCCCCCTCCGGTCCTCTGGGCCACCTCCCCCGCTTTCTGCCGAAAGCGGGGAAGGAGATGGTCGACTTCACCCGGCGGGCGGCCTAGCTAGACGTATGGCTTATCGATCGTTGCGCGAGTTCATGGCCAGGCTCGAGACCTCAGGCGAGCTGGTCCGGGTGTCAGAGCCCGTGTCCAGCGTGCTTGAGATCACCGAGATCCAGACCCGCCTGCTGGCCCAGGGCGGACCCGCGGTCCTGTTCGAAAACGTGATCCGCGCCGACGGCCAGGTTTCGTCCATGCCGGTGCTGGCCAATCTGTTCGGGACGGTGAGGCGGGTCGCCCTGGGCGTTACCCTGGGCGGCGACGAGCGGACGACGGCGGCGGACCTGCGCGAGGTCGGCGAACTGCTCGCCTTCCTGCGCCAGCCGGAGCCGCCGCGCGGGCTGAAGGACGCCATCGACCTTTTGCCGACCATCCAGTCGGTGCTGAAGATGCGGCCCAATACGGTGAAGTCCGCGCCGGTGCAGGAGGTGGTGCTGCAAGGCGCCGACATCGACCTCTCGCAGCTGCCGGTACAGACCTGCTGGCCGGGTGAGCCGGCGCCTCTGATCACCTGGCCGCTGGTGGTGACCAAAGGGCCGTCGGAATCGCGCGAGGACGACTTCAACCTCGGCATCTACCGCATGCAGGTGATCGGCCGTGACCGCACCATCATGCGCTGGCTGGCGCATCGCGGCGGCGCGCAGCATCACGCGCGATGGAAGAAGGCCGGCAAGCGCGAACCCCTGCCCGCCTGTGCGGTGCTGGGCGCCGATCCCGGCACGATCCTGGCGGCGGTGACGCCGGTGCCCGACACCTTGTCGGAGTACCAGTTCGCGGGCCTGCTGCGCGGCGCCAAGCTCGACCTCGTGCCGGCCAAGACCGTGCCGTTGATGGTCCCGGCCCAGGCCGAGATCGTGCTCGAAGGCCATGTGTTACTCGACGAATACGCCGACGAAGGGCCCTACGGCGACCACACCGGCTATTACAACGCGGTCGAGCGCTTCCCGGTGTTCCAGATCAGCGCCATCACCATGCGCAAGGACCCGATCTATCTCTCGACCTTCACCGGCCGCCCGCCGGACGAGCCCTCGATCCTGGGCGAGGCGTTGAACGAGGTCTTCGTTCCCCTGATCCGTCAACAGTTTCCCGAGATCGTCGATTTCTGGCTGCCGCCGGAGGGCTGCAGCTATCGCATCGCCGTGGTGTCGATGAAGAAGGCCTATCCCGGTCACGCCAAGCGCGTGATGCTGGCGGTGTGGTCCTATCTGCGCCAGTTCATGTACACCAAGTGGGTGATCGTGGTGGACGACGACATCGACGCGCGCGACTGGAAGGACGTGATGTGGGCGATTTCCACCCGCATGGACCCGGCGCGCGACGTGACCCTAATCGAGAACACGCCGATCGACTATCTCGACTTCGCCTCGCCCGAATCCGGTCTCGGTTCCAAGATAGGGCTGGACGCCACCAACAAGTGGCCGCCGGAGACCCACCGCGAGTGGGGAACCGAGATCCGCATGGACGACAAGACCATCGCCGACGTCACCGAAAAGTGGGCGCGGCTCGGCCTGCCCGGAGAAGGAAAGCCGATATGGAAATGATCCGCCCGAGGCTACACTGGGCGTCGCCGTTGATCGCGCTGCTGCTGCTCACCGCCTGCGCCGAGACGCCCGGCGACCTGCCGAGCGTGCACTATGCGACCGCCGCGTCGGAAGGAAAGGCCACGACCTTCCTGGCCGGGCGCCCGACGGTCGATCAGGTCTCGATCGCCGAAGACAAGTGGTCGCGCGCCATCTCCAACTCCTACGCCTGCAAGCTGAAACAGGGCGACGTGTTCGAGGCCAGCATGATCGGCGCGCTCGAACTCGCCACCATGTCGAGCATCGGCCAGGGCGGCGGCAAGAAGGAGCGCGACAAGGCGGTGCTGGGCTACGCCGCCAAGGCCGCGACGTTGGCCTTCGCCGGCGGCGCGCGTCCGCCGAAAGAACGCTGTGATGCGCTGAGGGCGTGGCTCCCGGAGGTGCGCACCGACGGCAAGGCGGCGCTGAAGCGGGCCAAGGACAAGGGCTATTTCGACAAGTACCTGGGGCGGCTGTGAGGATCGCCACCTTCTCGCCCTCAGCGCCCCGCTCTATGGCCGCGGTAAGTTGCGTGAGGACCGATGATTGAGTTGGGAGCCAATCCGGCGGCCCAGGCCGCCGCGCTCTGGACGGGGTTGAACCTGCTTCTGATGCTGGTGCTGTCGACCCTGGTGGTGCGTCAGCGGCGGCGTCACCGGGTGATCATCGGCGACGACGGCATCCCCGAGCTGGTCCGCGCCCAGCGGGCCTTCGGCAACGCCACCGAATACATCCCCGCCGGCGTCGTCGCCCTGGCGGTCATCGCCCTGGCCGGCGCCCCCGCCTGGGTGGTCCATGCGCTCGGCCTGACCCTGTTCCTGGGCCGGGTGATCCACGCGGTCGGGCTCAGCCTCTCGGCCGGCGCCTCGGTCGGGCGAACCGTGGGCATGCTGCTGACCTGGGTCGCCTGGCTGGCGGCGGCCGTGGTGCTGATTTTCCTGGCCTTATAGCCGCCGAGCTTGCGGGGCCCGGGGTGCTCGGCCATATGCCGTGGCATGCCGGATAAACAGCTTCTCAAGGACGTCGTCGACGCGGCGTTGAAGGCGGGTGCGGACGCCGCCGAGGCCGTCATGGCCGAACGCCAGTCCCTGTCGGTGGGCGTGCGCCTGGGCGAACTGGAAGACGTCGAGCGCGAGGAGGGCCGCGATCTCGGCCTGCGCGTGTTCATCGGCAAGCGCCAGGCGGTGGTCTCCTCGTCGGACGTCTCGGCCGCGACCCGTGCGCGCTTGGTCGAACGCGCGGTGGCGATGGCGAAACTGGCGCCGGAGGAACCCTACGCCGGGCTCGCGCCGGAAGAGCTGTTGGAGCGCGGACCGCATCGCGACCTCGACCTCTACGACCCGACCGAATTCGACGCCGAAGCGCTGGAAGCGCGCGCCCGCGAGGCGGAGGACATCGCCCGCGCCGTGCCCGGCGTGAGCAAGTCCGAAGGCGGCGGCGCGTCCTGGACCACCGGCCGCTGGGGCTTTCTCACCTCGACCGGCTTCTGGGGCGAACACCGGGGCAGTGCGTTCGGGATCTATGCCGGCGTCATCGCGTCGGACGACAACGGCCAGGAACGCGGCGGCGAGAGCCGCTCCACCCGCTGGGCCGAAGACCTGCCGACGCCACAGGCGATCGGCCAAGTGGCCGGCGAACGCGCGGTGAAACGCCTGGGCGCGCGCAAGCTCGACAGCCGCACAGCGACCGTGATCGTGGAGAACCGCATCGGCACGCAGCTCCTGTCGGCGTTCGTCGGCGGCATTGCGGGCTCGGCGGTGGCGCGCGGCGTGTCGTTCCTGAAGGACAAGCTCGGCCAGCCGATCTTCGCCTCCAACATCCAGGTCATCGACGATCCGTTCCGTCCGCGCGGCATGGGCTCGACCCCGTTCGACGACGAAGGCGTGCGCGTGGAAAAGCGCGACCTGATCAAGGACGGCGTCCTGACCTCGTGGCTGATGAACTGCTCGTCGGCGAAGCAGCTCGGCCTGACCTCGACGGGGCACGCGTCGCGCGGTTTGGCGGGGCCGCCGGGCGTATCGACGCACAACCTCTACCTCGCCGCCGGCGAGCGCGATGTGGCGCACCTGATGGCGGACGCAAAGGAGGGCCTTTACGTCACCTCCATGTTCGGACCGTCGTTCAACGCCAACACCGGCGACTGGTCGACCGGGGTGTCGGGCTTCTGGTTCGAGAGCGGCGAGATCGCCTATCCGGTCTCGGAGATCACCATCGCCGGCAATCTGCTGGATATCTATCAGCGGCTGGTGGCCGCATCCGATCTCGAATTCCGCGGCGCGAGCAACACGCCCTCGCTGCTGGCGGACGGGATCGCCATCGGCGGACGATGAGTGACGATCTCGCGCTGTTGGGCGACGCGGCGCGCGAGGCGGGCGCGCTGGCGCTTGCGATGCGTGCGCAAGGCCTGAAGATCTGGTCGAAGAGCGAAGGCTCCCCCGTCACCGACGCGGACATGGCGACGGATGCCTTCCTGAAAGAACGGCTGCGCGGCGCGCGACCCGACTACGGTTGGCTTTCGGAGGAGACGGCGGACGATCCCGCACGTTTGGACAGGCGACGCCTGTTCGTGGTCGATCCGATCGACGGCACCACCGCCTTCATGAAAGGCCGCCCGTGGTGGTCGGTGGCCCTCGCCGTGGTCGAGAACGGCCAGCCGATCTCAGCCGTGGTCTTCGCGCCCCAGGTCGACGAGTTCGCCGAAGCGGCCCTGGGGGAAGGCGCGCGCCGCAACGGCCAGACCATCCACGCGTCCGACGCCGACACCCTGGAGGACGCCGCGGTCCTTGCCGACGCAAAGCTTCTGGAACGGCCGATCTGGCCCGAGCCCTGGCCCGCCATGCGGGTCGAGAAGCGCAACTCCATCGCCTATCGCATGACCCTGGTGGCCGCCGGCGCCTTCGACGCCGCCATTGCGCTGGGCGCCAAGTGGGACTGGGACGTCTGCGCTGGGACCCTCATCGCCACTGAGGCCGGGGCCAAGGTCTCCGACCACCGCGGCCGGCCGTTCACCTTCAACAAGCCGGTCCCCCAGCAGGCCAGCCTGGTCTGCGCCGCGCCGGGGCTTCAGGCGTTGATCCTTTCCCGCTGTGCGCCTATCCAGGCGCCCGATTGAGGACCCTATGGCAGAACAGTTGCTCCACATCGTCATCGGCGGCGAACTGAAGGACGTGCGCAAGCACGAGTTCCGCGACCTTTCCAAGGTCGAGTTCGTCGGCGCCTTTCCCAACTACGCCGCCGCGCGCAAGGCCTGGCTGGCCAAGGCCCAGGCCACGGTGGACAATGCGCTCATGCGCTATTTCATCGTCCATGCGCACAAGCTGCTCGATCCCACCGACGACAAGGACGCGGCATGATCGCCACCATCCTGGTCGGGTTCGTCGCCGTCGGCTTGGCGATGGTCGCCCTGTTCGTGCTGCTCAGCCGCGCCGCCCGGCGCGCCGCGCCCGGCGGGAGCGTCCACCGTGTGTCGCCGCCGACATCGAGCAACGACACGCCGGTCAACATCACCCCCGTCTCGCCGCCGACCTTGGTCGCGGACGACAGCGCCGCGCTCAATCCGGGCGGCGGCGGGTTCGGCGGCGGCGGCGCGGACGCGGGCTGGACCGACACTGCGTCGGGCGCGCCGGACTCGGGCGCTTCAGGCTCCGGCGCTTCGGAGTCGTCGTCTTCGAGCGACAGCGGCGGCGGCGGCGACAGCGGCGGCTCGAGCGACGGAGGCTCCTAGGCGCATGCCTTCTCTGGACGCCCAGGACTCCGCCGCGCTCGTCGGGCTTCTGATGATGCTGGTGATCGCGAGCATGGGCCTTGTGCGCACGCGCCGCGCGTTCAAACGCCAGCGCGAACGCGAGAAGGCCGCGCGCGAGCAGCGCGAGGCAGCCGAACGCCCCAAGGACCACTCGCCGGGGCCCTGGGACGCCTGAGCACAATTTTCGGCGCCGAAGCTTCAGTGCCCACGCAGTTGACAAGCCGCGCCGTCATACTTTACCACACAGTGAAGTGTTTGAAGCCGTTGGCTGACCGACGCCTGCACGCTCGTCTCGCGATCAAGACCGACGACGGCTAGGTGTTGGATGTCATCGCGCCCGAGGGAGATCGGACCATGTCCACAGCCATGTCTCGCCGTATTCTGTTCGGCCTCGGCGCGGGCGCGCTCGCAGGCGGCGTGCTGGCGCCGGGAGGCGCAAGCGCGCAGGCCGGCGAGCCCTCAAAGAACGAGATGATCGTCCGCAAATGGTACGGGTTGTGGCTATCGGACAAGACCGATTGGGCCCCCTTCGACGCCCTGTTGGCCGACGATTTCACCTTTACCAGCGCGGCGCCGGACGATCACATCAGCAAGACCGCCTTCAAGACCAATTGCTGGGACACCCAGATCGCTCACACCCAAGGCTTTGATCTTGAGCTGGTGATGGCGGAAGGCGATTTGGTGGTCGTGAAATATCTCTGCCGCACCACCGGCGGGAAATCATTCCGCAATATGGAGCTCCACCGGTTGCGCAACCTCAAGATCGAATCGATCGAGTGCTATTTCGGCGGGCCGGGCTATGCGACCGCAGCGGAAGCGAAAAAGAGCTAGGACCGATCCGCGACGCGACCTGGAGTGCGTTGCGCAGACCCGGAACCCGGATTTGCGGTCGCAACGCGCTCAAACCTAGAGTCTAGAGCTCACGGGACGAACCAGCGCCACAGGCCGATGACGTTGCAGAGACTGAAGGCCGCGTTGAGCGCCAGCATGGCCCACTCGCGCATCGCCCAGGCGGCGATGGTCCAGGACAGCGACCCCACCAACATGATCGCGAAAGCCGTCTCCGGCGGCAATATGCGCCCCGCCAGCGCGAAGCCGCCCACGATCTGCGCGGTCGTGCCTGTCCATCTCAAGGCCATCAGGAGGCGGGGGTTCATGTTTGGGACGCCTTTCACGGTTGCAACGACGCATCATGGGTCAGAAACAGCGGATTGCGCAGCTGGAAGCTGGATTCCGCCTGGACCAATCACAGTTTAGGCGAGAAGCGCTCCGGCCGCGCGCACCAGGCCGTCGAGCGTGAGAAAGCGAATCAGAACGGCGCCGCCGACGCGCGCATCCGGGTCCGCCGCGCGTTCTTCCTGCCCGAGCTGCTCGATGATCGCCCGTCGGGACGGGTCGCAAAGCGCTGCGAAGACGTGGTCGAAATTCCGAGTCGGGGCCGCGCGACGGCGCGAAGGCAAGAAAAGGGCCGCCACCCTTTCGGATGGCGGCCCAAGGCTTTGAACTCGGGGAAGTCCTAGAAGTCGGCGGTGATGCCGATGAAGATGGTCCGGCCGAGGGAGTCGTACACCTGCGGATAGGTGTTGCCGTTCCCGAAGGGCGGCGCCGAGATCCCGAAGGAGCTGGAGTCGACGATCGGCGGATCCTTGTCGAACACGTTGTTCACGCCCGCGTGCATCACGAGGTGGTCTCGGATGCGCCATTCGGCCGACAGATCGAGGTAGTTGTAGGCCGGGATGCGGGCGTCGTCGATGTCCGGCGCAAGCGAGCTGTGCAAAGTCGGATTGTTGGTGTTGAGGTCCAGCGCCGCACCGGAAAGGTAGCGCCACTGGGCCGATACGCTGAGGTTCCATGGCGTGACCCAGGTGACCCGCAGCTTGTGACGCCACTTCGGCGTGGGCTGCGCGCAGGTGGTTCCAAACAGGCCGGCGCAATCGTAGGAGCCTGCCCCGCCCGGAAGGACGTTCACCAGCTTGTCGGTGGCGGTGCCCAAGAGGTTGAACACTAGCGAACCGTGGTCGCCCATGCCCCAATCCGACAGGCTGACGCGGTAGTTCGCGGCCACGTCCACGCCCTCGGTGTGCAGCAGCCCGCCGTTGACGAACGGTTGCGTAACATAACCGACGCCGGTGCCGAACAACTGACCGTTGCCGCCGGGACCCTCGCTACGATGGAAGAGGCTGCAGTACGTCTGGTTGACGCCAAAGAAGTTGACCATCGCTGTCGGGTCATTGGCGCAGGTGTCGAATAGGGCCGTCAGGGGTACGTTTTCGATCACGCCCTTCACGTTGATGTCGAACCAATCTACCGAAAGATTGAAGCCGGGGATGAAGCTCGGCGTCAACACGAAGCCGAGAGACTTGGTTGAGGAGACCTCCGGTTTCAGGTCCGGGTTGCCGGAGTTCTGCACGCCACACTGCGAGGAGCTGCACTGCGGGACATTGCCGTACTGAGTCGCGGTCACGCCGGTGTTCTCGCACTGCGCCAGCGAGAAGATCGGCGAGGCGCCGGCGCAAGGGTCTGTCCCCACCACGTCACTGAAGTGCGAAGGGGTGAAGAGTTCGTCGACGTTCGGCGCCCGCACCGCACGCTCGTAGGACGCCCGCAGACGGAGGTCAGGGGTGACTTGCCAGTCGAGGCCCCCCTTGTAGGCGTCCACTGAGCCGGAGGAGGAGTAGTCCGCGTAGCGGTAGCCGGCTTCCAAGGTGAATTCCTTGGCGAACGGAGCGTCCTGGATGATCGGGACGCGAATTTCGCCGAAGACTTCCTTCACGTCGAATGCGCCTGAGGTGTCCAGCGCGTTGCCGCCGAGACCGGCGAGGTCGCCGGACTGGAAGGCGGCGTCGAAGTCGTCCGTCAGGGATTCGCGGCGGTATTCCACGCCGAGGTTGACGCCGACCCCGTCCTTGGCCCAGGGCGACTTGACGCCGTACTTCGACAGGTCGCCGGTGACGTTGGCGCTGACGATCTGTTCGGTCGTGTTCCCGTCCGTCATGGCCGAGGTCTCTAGGTAGTTGAGCTGGGCCGCGGTAACGCCGCCCGGGAAGGCCGGGTTGTTGAAGATGTTCCACGGCACGCATCCTGCGGCGCGCGCTGAGGCGCTGGCGCATTCAATCCCGCCGGCGCCATTGGAAATAACGTCCAGGGCGTTGTTGGTCTTGGAGATGGAGAAGTAACCCTCCTCGAGGGCGACTCGGTTGACGTATCCGTACTGGCCGTAGACGTCGTAGCTCCATCCATCGGTGATTTCGCCGCGGGCGCCGATCACAAAGCGGTAGTCAAAGTGCTCGATGTCTTCAACGCGCCCAACACCTTCGACGTCGCGGCGGCCGATATCGAGCGGAACCAGCGTGCCCGCGGGCAGCGGGTTACCGCTCACGTCGTCGCAGAAATGCGCCTGTTCTGACGCCGTCAGCAGCGGGTTGTTGGTGCAGCTGATGGAATATGGGTCGCCATAGAAGGCGCCCGAGCCCGCGATCTGCGCCACGCTCGAGTCATGCATGAACATGAAGCTGGAGTAGACGTCGATGTGCGGGTTGAGTTGATAGTGCGAGAACTCGCCGGCGGTATAGCGCTGGTCCGGACGCTGCAGATAGTTCAACGGCGCAAAATTGTAGAGCGCGGCGTTGCTGAACGGCACGACGTTGCCGGTGCTGTCAATGGTGAATGTGCAGTTGGTGGGATGTCCGTTGTTGGGATTGGTGCAATGGTTGATACCGGAGGCGCTGTAGGCGGTGCTTGTGTCGGTGATCGTGAAACGGCCCGGGTAGCCGGTCGACGAACCGCCGCAGTATTGGAAGGTGGTGGCGGTGTTGTTGGTCGCCAGCGCGCAGGCGGTAAAGTCGCGCGCCTTTTCCAGCACCGCATCGGTATGCTGGTAGTTGAAGTAGAAGGTGACGTTGCCGTTGCCGTCTGCGGCGTTGGCGCCGCCGACGATGGTGACCGTGGTGCGGCCGCCGTCCGTCAGGCTGCCGGTGGGCAGGGTGACGCTGTTACCGATGACGGTGGCGGAGTTGTGCACCGCCTTGTCGATCTGGCTGTTGTGCTGGTCGTGCTGGTCGAAGCCGTACTGCACGTCGATGCGCAGGCCTTCGAAGTTCTTCTTCATGATGAAGTTGACCACGCCGGCGATGGCGTCGGAGCCGTACACGGCCGAGGCGCCGCCGGTGACTACGTCCACACGGTCCACCAGGGGCGCAGGGATGAAGTCCAGGTCGGGCGAGGTCGTGTTCGGATCACCGGCCTGCAGGCGCTTGCCGTCGATCAGCACCAGAGTGCGCTCGCTGCCCAAACCGCGCAGGTTGACGGTCGCGGTGCCGCTCGCACCGTTCGATTCCATCGAGCCGAACTCGGCCATCACCTGTGGCAAACTGTTCAGCAGGTCTTCGACGTTCTGAACGCCCTGGAGCTTGACGTCCTGGGAGCCGACCGTGGTCAGCGGACTGACGCTGGTGAGCCCGGGGTGCGGGATGCGCGAGCCCGTAACCACCACCTCCTGAACCGTCGCCGCAGCCGGCGCGGCCGGCGCATCGGCGGCGAACGCCGGGGCGGCCGACAACGCCAAGAGCGTCGCGCCGCCGATCATCGTCGAGGCCATCAGGCGCTCGCGTACCGTATGTCTAATCAAGATCGTTCCTCCTGTTCGTCCCCCGGTCGTCGGACCGGCCTGGGCCCCCGACGTCCGTCGACAGCAAACGGGCGGCAAACTTCCGCCTATCGCCCTGACGACAAGGTATTCGCGTCGGCCAGAGGCAGGTCAACGGAGTCGAGGGAGAAAACGAATTAATACAGGAGCGTGACGGGGCAAGCACACGTTACGGTAATCAAGTATCACGCAACGATAAATGAGCTTGTATACTTTCAGACATTATTTGGTCGATCGAAAAATGCGGCGATTGGACTCTATATTCTATATGGGCATGGACTCAGGCCAGTTCCGCGGCGTGAGCCACATGGTCGCAAATGGGCGACGCCTCTTCGATCAGCGCCTCGAACCGATTGCGCAGGAGGCGGCCGCGCGACGAGAGGTGGACGAGCTTGAGCCGCCGATCCAAGGGCGAGTCCCTGAGCATGAAAATCGAGCGCTCGGGCGCGAGCGGGGTTTCGGTGGTGTCGCCGGCGAGCATCTTCACGATGCGCGCCGTCATCGCGACACTGGTGCGGGTCACGTGCGCCAGTTCGGACACCGTCAAACCCTCGTTCTCGCAGACGTAGAGGAACAGCAGAAAGCTGCTGAGGCTCCGCGGCAGGTCCTCGCCCCGGAAAACCTCGAGCGCCGCCAGGATGGTGTTGCGCCGTCGCATGACCGCCTACTCACTCGTACTCGTTCAATCGTCCGGATTGGCGCAGCAGCCGGGGACGCCGCCCCGCCTGGCTGTCGCCGCGCTGATGCCGCCCGCCCAGAGTCAACCAGGCCCCGGGATAGTCCTGCCGGATGCGCACCAGGTCGGCCTGCAATCGCTTCTGATGGTCGGCGGCCTCGACGTAGTCGCAGGCCTCCAGTTCCACCGTGATGGTGGCTCGCAGGATCTTGGGCTGCATCCGCTGGCTCGCCTGGTCCGGATCGGCGGACGACAGGGCGGCGAGGGTCGAGGACCCGGGGTCCCGCGCGGCAGGCGCGTCAGCCTCTTCCAGCGGGAGAATGTCGCGATTTGTATACTTCACCATGTGGCGAAGTATTGGAGGTCAGTGACCGGATGTCAACGGCCAAAAAGCCAGGGCGTCGGCGAAAGCCGGTCATCTGGGCCGGGTCTTGGATTCCGACAGCCGCGCCGCGGCCTCCTTGGCTTCTGCGTGCACGGCCAGGCGGTCCAGGGCGGGCGACCAGAACCGCTCGTAGCGCTGGAGCCATTCCGCCGCGCCGCGCAGGGGCCCCGCCGCCAGGCTGATACTTACGGTCCGGCCGTGCTTGGCGCGGGTGATCAGGCCCGCCTGGGTCAGCACGTCCAGGTGCTTCATCACCGCCGGCAGCTTGATGTCGAAGGGCTCGGCCAGGGCGCCGATGGACAGGCCGTCCTGCTGCTCGAGACGCGCCAGGATCGCCCGCCGAGTGGGGTCGCCCAGGGCGGCGAAAACGCGAGACAGAACTTGGTCCTGATAGTTCACCATTCAGTGAGCTATGAAAGCTGTGGCCGCCGCTGTCAACAGGCCCCTATTCGCGGTGCAGCAGCTTTTCGGTCAGGGCCGAACCCCACCAGCTGGCCCGGAAGTCGGCCTTGATCTGTTTGTGGTCGTAGCCGGGGCTCTTCACCCACTCGACGAAGCTAAGCCCTTTCGGCTTGCCCTCGTTGAGGTAGCGCACAAACACATAGTCGAGCACGCCGGTCTTGCCGTGCTTCACATGCAGGCGATGGAAGCCCAACTCCTGCATCGCCTGCTCGATCGGCTCACCCTTGTGCAGATGCCGGTAGAGCACGCTCATGATCCCGGCCCGATCCGCCCCGGACTTGCAGTGCATCAAGGCCGGGTACTCGACGGTATTGAACAGCTCGACGGCGCCCAGCACCTGCTCGCGCGACGGCGCGTCGCGGGAGGTGACGGTGAAGTCGACGAGGTTCAGACCGAGCTTTTCGCAGGTGTCCTTCTCGAGGGCGTAGAACGAGCCGCCGAAGCCGCCGCGCAGGTTGATGATGGTCCGGATGCCGCGCCTCTTCCAGAAGGCGAGGTGGTGCGGCGAGGGCTGGTTGGCCCGGACCAGCTTGTCGTCGATCCAGAAGGCGTTCTGGAACACCAGGCGCAGGAAGGCGTGGTCGGTCCAGAAGTAGTTCCAGCGGGCCTTGAACCTCCCCGCAGGCGTGGACAAATCCCAGGGCTCCCTGGCCTTGGCTTTCCGGGCCATTTTCGCCTTTGCCGTCGCCACGCCTTTAAGACCCCGAAACCAAGGGCCCCTACCTAAGGGCCGATCGCCGCCCCGCCAAGGCGGCGTCTTGACTTAGCCCGCCCCAGGCCCGACCGAACGGACATGACCGCCCCCGCCGCCCCAGAGAAAGAAGACCGCAGCCCCCTGCTCGGCCGCATCTGGCGCGACTACCTGAAGCGGCGCTGGGGCCATCTGTTGTTCGCTGCGCTCTGCGGCGTCGGGATCGCGGCGGTCACCGGCCTGCTCACCCAGGTGCTGAAGCCCGCGGTCGACCAGTTGATCGTCCACAAGAACGCGCGTGCGGCGATCATTATCCCCCTGGCGCTGATCGGTTTAGCGGCCGTGCGCGGCGTGCTGCAGGTGCTGCAGGCGCGCACCGTCAACCAGGCCGGCCACCGCGTCGTCGGCGACATGCAGGTGCAGCTTTTCGGCAAGCTGATCCGCGCCGATCTCGCGCGGCTGCGCAGCGAACACACCGGGACCTATGTGTCGTCGGTCATCTTCGACGCCAACCTGATCCGCCAGGCCTTCACCGACGGCGTCATCGCCTATGTGCGCGAAGGCCTGACCGTCGTCGCCATGCTGGCGGTGATGTTCTGGAACGACCCGGCGATGGCGGCCGCGGCCTTGGTCGGCGCGCCGATCGTGATCCTGGTCATGCGCATCTTCTCCAAGCGCACGCGCAAGGCCACGCGCGGCGCCATGGCCGAGACCGCCAGACTTTCAACCGCCGTCATGGAAGGGCTCGACGGCGTCAAGATCGTAAAGATCGAAAACCGCGAAGCGGACGAGGAAGCGCGCGTGCGCGAAGTCGTCGAACGCCGCCAGGGTTTCGTGATCCGCAGTTCCAACGCCAAGGCCTTCGCCACGCCCAGCATGGAGACGATCACCATGGTCGTCGTCGCCGGCATCCTCGCGCTCGCCGCCTGGCGGGCACGGGTCAGCGGCCTGACGGTCGGCGGCTTTACGGCCTTTCTCGTCGCCATGCTCGCGGCCTCCACTTCGCTTCGACTGCTCGCCAATCTGCAGACCGTGTTCAGCGAGGGTTTCGCCGCCGCGCGGCGGCTGTTCGCCTCCCTGGACATCCGGCCCGAGGTGCGCGAGCCCGCAAAACCGGTGGCGCTGTCCCAGGATCCCGCGACCTTGCGCTTCGAGAACGTCGCCTTCGCCTACGACACCGGCGCGCGTGTGCTCTACGACATCGACCTCGCGGCCAAGCCCGGAGAGACGGTCGCCCTGGTGGGCCCCTCCGGCGGCGGCAAGAGCACCATTCTCAATCTCATCCCGCGCTTCTACGATCCGGACGGTGGACGGATCACGCTCAATGACCTCGACATTCGCGACGCATCGCTCGCGGATTTGCGCGCAAAGATCGCCCTGGTGACGCAGGAGCCGTTCCTGTTCGACGACACCATTCGCGCCAACATCGCCTATGCTCGGCCCAACGCCTCGCAGGCCGAAATCGAAGCCGCGGCCGAAGCCGCCGCCGCGCATGAATTCATCACCACGCTTTCCAACGGCTACGACACCACCGTCGGCGAGGCCGGCGCGCGTCTCTCGGGCGGTCAGCGCCAGCGCATCGCCATCGCGCGCGCCTTCCTGAAGGACGCGCCGATCCTCTTGCTCGACGAAGCCACCAGCGCGCTCGACACCGAGAGCGAGGCCAGGGTGCAGGTTGCGCTGGAGCGTCTGATGCGCGGCCGTACGACCCTGCTCATCGCCCACCGCCTGTCCACCGTGCGCGGCGCCGACCGGATCTATGTGATCGACCGGGGCCGCGTGGTCGAACAGGGTTCGCACACGACGTTGATGAGCAAGGGCGGCCTCTACGCCCGACTGGCGGGCAGCCAGGACCTGGAAACGGTCGCCGGCTGATGAAGGCGTTCTTCCGCTCGCCCGCGGTCCAGGGGACCCTGGCCTTCCTGCTGGCGGCCTGGCTGAAGTTCTGCATCGCGACCACGCGCTGGACCCAGGAGAATCTGTCCGCCGCCGAAGCCGTGTGGGACGCCAAGGGGCCGGTGATCGTCTGTTTCTGGCACGCTCGGATCTCCATCTCGCCCGCCTGCTGGCCGCTCGGCCGCGCGCAGCAGCCGCGCGCGCTCATTTCGCTGTCGCGCGACGGCGAGTTCATTGCGCATGCGGTGGCGCGGCTCGGCTTCCCCGCCATCCGCGGCTCGTCCTCCAAATCCACCAAGGACGGCGAAAAGGTGAAGGGCGGCGCGGGCGCGTTTCGCGACGTTTTGCGCTGGCTGAAGGGCGGCGGCGGCATTGCGATCACGCCGGACGGTCCGCGCGGTCCCGCCGAAACCATGGCCGAGGGCGCAGCCCTGCTGGCCAAGGTGTCGAAGGCGCCGGTGCTGCTGGTCGGCCTCGCCTGTTCGCCGTCGCGGCGTCTGAACAGCTGGGACAGGGCGGTGCTGCCGCTGCCCTTCGGCAAGGGCGCCATCGTATGGGACGGTCCGATCCGCGACGTCGCCGAGGACACCGAAGCCCTGCGGCAGGAGTGGGCGCGGCGCCTGACCGCGGCGACCGAACGCGCCGAGGCGCTGGTCCGATGAGCGTGGTGCTCGCGCTTTATCGCGGCCTGACCGGCGTCGCCGAACCGTTCGTCCCCTACGTGCTGAACGCACGTCGCAAGCGCGGCAAGGAAGATCCCGCGCGGCTCAACGAACGCCTCGGTCGCCCAACCCTGCCGCGGCCGGCGGGCGAGGTGATCTGGATGCACGGCGCAAGCGTCGGCGAAGCCCTGTCGCTGCTGCCGCTGGTTACGCGCTTCCGCGCCGATCGACCCGACGCGACGGTGCTGGTGACGTCGGGCACGGTTACGTCCGCAGAAGTGCTCGCCAAGCGTCTGCCCGAAGGCGCCATCCACCAATACATTCCCGTCGACACGCCCGGCGCAGCGAAACGGTTCATCGCCCACTGGCGCCCCTCGCTCGGGGTGTTCGTGGAGAGCGAACTCTGGCCGAACCTGCTTGGCGACGCACACGACGCGGGCGTGAAACTTGCCCTCGTGTCCGCGCGCCTGGGCGATGCGAGCGCCGAAGGTTGGGGCCGCTCGCCCGACGCCGCGCGCGCGCTGTTTTCGACGTTCGATTTGATCCTGCCCCAGGATGACGCCCAGGCGGCGCGCCTGACCGCGCTCGGCGCCCGCGACGACGGCCGTTTGAACCTAAAGTTCGGCGGCGAACCATTGCCGGTGGACGAGGCCGCGCTCGCCGCGACCCGCGCCGCCATCGGCGACCGTCCGCTGCTGCTGGCGGCCAGCACCCACCCCGGCGAGGACGAAATCGTCCTCGCCGCCTTCGAAGGTTTTTCGCATCGACCGTCGCGGCCGCTGCTGGTGATCGCGCCGCGCCATCCGGTGCGCGGTCCAAGCATCGCGGGCTATGTCGCCGCCATCGGCCTGACAGCCAGCCTGCGTTCGAAGGGTGAGCCGATCGGCGACGCGCAAGTCCACGTCGCCGACACCCTGAATGAGATGGGCCTGTGGTTCCGCCTCGCGCGGATCGCGCTGATCGGCGGTTCGATGGTTCCCGACGTCGGTGGGCACAATCCGCTGGAGGCGATCCGGCTCGGCTGTCCGGTGGTCAGCGGCCCGTTGGTGGACGACTGGCGCTCGGTCTACGCACCGCTGGTCGAAGCCGGAGACATTCCCGTCGTCGTCACGGTCGACGACTTGTCGGCTCAGTTCGAGCGCGCGCTCGAAGGCAAGGACGCGACCGTTGCCGATGCAGCGATCAAACTCATCGCGGAGAAGAGCGACCTCGATCCCGCCTTCGCAAAACTTACGGCGCTGCTGCCATGAAGCTCGCCACGCCGCGCTGGTGGTACGTGCGCGACGAGGCGCCGGGCGTGGTCATGCGTCACGCATTGAAGCCCCTATCGTGGGCGTGGGCGGCGGCGACCGCACGGCGCATCGCCAGGACCGAGCCGTTCGATCCGGGCGTTCCGGTGATCTCGGCGGGCAACCTCACGGTCGGCGGTTCGGGCAAGACCCCGGTGGTGCGCGAAATTCTCGCTCGCCTGCGCGCCAGGGGTGTGAACGCCCAAGGCCTGTCACGCGGCTACGGCGGCAAGAATGAGGGGCCGCACAACGTCGATCCCGCGCGCGACACCGCCGCCGATGTCGGCGACGAGGCGCTGATGCTGGCGCGCGACAGCGACTTCTGGATCGCGCGCGACCGCGCCGTCGGCGCCCGCGCGATGGTCGAGGCCGGCGCGCAAACGATCGTGCTCGACGACGGTCACCAGAACCCCGCGTTGATGAAGACCCTGTCGCTGTTGGTGGTCGACGGTGAGACGCGCGACAACGCCTGGCCCTTCGGCGACGGCGCGGTGTTTCCGTCCGGCCCGATGCGCGAGCCGTTCGGCGTCGGCATGGCGCGCGCCGACGCCGTGGTGCTGCTGCTGCCCGCCGATCTGCCCGAGCCCGATCCGGATTTGATCGCGCTGTTCCAGCACAAGCCACTGTTGATCGCGCGCCTCGAACCCGCCGCGCCGCCGCCGTCTGGCCCGCAATTGGGTTTCGCCGGCATCGCCAAGCCGTGGAAGGTCGAGCAGGCGCTGAAGGCGGCGGGGTGCGACCTGTGCGACTTCATCCCCTTCCCCGACCACAAGGCCTACACCGACGGTGATATGCGCTTTATCGCCAACCGCGCGTCGGCCTACGGCGCAGGCATGGTCACCACGGAAAAGGACTGGGTCCGCCTGACGCCCGAATGGCGCGCGAAGGTCACAGCATGGCCGGTGCGCGCACGGTTCGAAGACGAGGCGGCGCTGGATCGGTTACTGGGTCTCTGATGCGCGCGGCGCTAGTACAGATTCCGATTGAACAGCGCGAACATTTCCTTCCACCCGCGCTCGGCCGCGGCCTCGTCGTAGATGGGGAAGTCACGCTTCATCCAGCCATGGGCGGCGCCCGGGTAGATCTCGCAACGGTGGCGAACGCCGGCGTCGGTGAGCGCCTTGTCGAGACGCGCTTGCATGTCCAACGGATAGCTCTGGTCGTTGTCGGCGCCGGCGACATAGATCTCGGCCTTCATCTTCGGCGCCAGCAGGTGCGGACTGAGCGGCGTATCGGTGGCCAGGCTGCCGCCGTGGAAACCGGCGGCCGCCGCCACGCGATCAGGATAGGTCCCCGCCGCGGTTAAGGCCATGCCGCCGCCCATGCAGAAGCCCACGGTTCCCACCTTCGAACCCTTCACATCCGGGCGCGACGCCAGATAGTCGAGGAAGGCTGCGGTATCGCTCACCCCGGCCTTGGCGTTGTCGGTGGTGGCCATCAACGGGCCGATGACGGCGCGAAAGTCGCCCTTGAACAGTTCCTTGGGGTCGAACGGTCCGTAGGGTCCGAAGCGGTAGAAGAGGTCGGGAACCAGCACCACATAACCGCCGTCCGCCAGGCGCTGCGCCATCTCGACCAGGGTCGGCCGCATGCCCCCCGCGTCCATGTAGATGATCACGGCCGGCCACGGTCCTGCGCCCACGCTGGGTGTCAGCACATGGGTGGGGCAGTCGCCGTCGGCGGTGCGGATGGAGATCTGCTCGTCGGCCATAGGCGTGCTCCTGGATGATCACGTTCATCCATAGCGTCTGCGGCAGGGATCGCCAGTCGAAAAAGAGAGGGAACCACGAACCACACGAACCACACGAACGGGCTGCCCTTCCAGCGTCGCAGACGCGGCCCCGATTTGAAGGCGCTTCGCGCCGGCGTTCATGCTCGGAAACGCGTTCGTGTGGTTCGTGTGGTTCGTGTGGTTCGTGGTTCCCAATTCTGACTGCGATGCCGTCAGTGCTTGTAAACCGTCCCGCCCTTCATCACGAACTGCACGTGCTCCAGCAGCGACACGTCGCTCAGCGGGTCGCCTTTCACCGCGATCATGTCCGCGGCCTTGCCGGGCGCAAGCGTTCCGACGGTCGCGTTCAGGCGCAGCTGTTCCGACGCCGTCACCGTCGCGGCGCGGATGGCTTCCAGCGGGGTCAGGCCAGCCTGCACCATGAGGGCGAACTCACGCGCGTTGTCGCCGTGGTGGCTGACGCCGGAGTCGGTGCCGAAGGCGATCTTCACCCCGGCCGCGTGGGCGCGATGCAGCATGCCGATCATGTTGGGCCCGACCTGCAGCGCCTTGGCCTTCACATTGGGCGGCATCCAGGTGTCGGGCTTGGCCGCCTCTTCCGCCACCGTGTGGCCGGCGAGCAGGGTCGGCACCAGATAGGCGCCGTGCTCCTTGAACAGCTTGATCGACTCGTCGTCGAGGTAGGTGCCGTGCTCGATGGAGTCGACGCCGGCGCGCAGCGCCGCGTTGATGCCGGCCGTGCCGTGGGCGTGCGCCTTGACTATGCGACCCAGCGAGTGGGCGGTCTGCACGATGGCGACCATCTCTTCGTCGGTGAACTGCTGGTCGACGCCGGTGGCGCTGTCGTCGAGCACCCCGCCGGTGGCGGTGATCTTGATCAGGTCGGCCCCCATCTGGACCTGGCGGCGCACCACGCGGCGGCAGTCTTCGGGACCGTCGCAGTGGGCAGGACTCTCCAACACCTCCATCACCTCGGGGCGATAGCTGTGCACGTCGGCGTGGCCGCCGGTGGGCGTCACGATATTGCCGGAGGTGACGATGCGCGGCCCCGGCACCTCGCCCAGGGCGATGCTGTCGCGCAGGGCGAAGATCGGCTCGTTGTCGTCGCCCACGTCGGCGACGGTGGTGAAGCCCGCGCGCAGGGTACGCAGCGCGTACATCGCGCCGTCGAGCGCCTCGCGCGACTTTGAGCGCGTGACCGCGTCCATCTTTATGTTTGGACCCTGCTGGCTGAGGATGTGGACGTGGGTGTCGATCAGGCCCGGCAGGACGAAGCTATCGCGCAGGTCGACCACGTCGCCGGAGCCTGTAAAGCCGTCGTCGATCTCGACGATGCGGCCGTCCTTCACCACCAGGGTCTTGTTGGTCTCGACCTTGCCGGTGGCGGGGTCGGCCAGCAGCCGCCCGACCTGGACATAGGTCGTGTCCGGGCTCGTCTGGGCCGCCGCGTGCGCGCCGGCTACGGCCAAGGCCAGAACGGCGGCCGCGGCCGCCATCAGGGTCGTCTTCATGCTGATCCTCCCACCCCTGCGGCGTCTTGAACCGGGCCGCTCGACGGGGTGCAGCATAAGGCCGCGTCGCCGTTCGCCAAGGGGTCGCTTAAATGGGAGGGTCGCCGAGGGAGCTCCACCGGAATGCAGCCGCTGTCCCGCCGTGGCCTTGTTTTGGGTTTAGCCGCCCTGGGATCCACCGTCGCCGCCGGCGCCTGGGCGCGCACCCCTGCGCACCGGCGCGCCCTCCGCCGCGTCCTGCACCCCCACGCGCCCGAGCCCCGGACCGTGGCCCCCTCGCCGGTCCCGCACGTTGAGGCCGCCGCGCCGGCCGGCACGGTGACGCTCGATCCCAAGGGCCTGATCCGCAAGCCGCTGCTCGACGCCGCCCTGGCGGCGATGGCCCAGCACGCGGTCCGCGTCACCCGCAAGGATGCAATTTACCTCGTCGACTTCAGCCTGCATTCGAGCAAACCGCGGCTGTTCCGCCTGAGCCTTGCGACCGGCGCGGCGCGCGCCTTCCGCACCGCCCACGGCCTGGGGTCCGACGTGGAGCGCACCGGCTACGCCACCCGCTTCTCGAACCTGCCCAACTCAGATGCGTCTTCGTTGGGCGCCTATGTCACCGCGGGCCAGAGCGCGGGACAGCGCGACGGCGCCAACGTTTTGCTCGACGGTCTCGACCCGACCAATTCCGAGGCGCGGGCGCGCACGCTCATCGTGCACGCGGCGCCGTACTGCGAGATTCCGTTCCTCGACCGTTTCGGCCAGCTCGGCCGCAGCGACGGCTGTTTCGCCCTGTCGCACGGCGATCTTCGCGACTTGCGGGGCGACCTCGATGCGGGCCGCCTGATCTACGCCGCGACCTAAGCCCGCCCTGCCGCGCGCCAGCCGATGTCGGAGCGGAAAAACCCGCCGGGCCAGTCGATCTTTGCGATCGCCGCATAGGCGCGTTCGCGCGCCTCCTCGAAGCTCGACCCAAGCGCGCAGATGTTGAGCACCCGGCCGCCCGCCGCCGCCAAGGCGCCGTCGCTCTTGCGCGCGGTGCCGGCGTGGAAGACCACCACCTCGGATCCGAAATCCTGTTCGGCGCCGCGGATCACCGAGCCCGGGATCGGGCTGTCGGGATAGCCGCGCGCGGCCAGCACCACGCAGATCGCCGATTCCGAACGCCAGGTCGGCGGCCCCAGCCGCGACAGGCCGCCGGTCGCCGCCGCGTGCAGATAGGGCACGATGTCGCTGCGCAGCCGCAGCATCAGCACTTGGCACTCGGGATCGCCGAAGCGCGCGTTGAACTCCACCAGCCTGGGCCCTTTGTCGGTGGCCATCAGGCCCGCGTAGAGCACGCCGCGATAGGGCGAACCCTCTTCGGCCATGCCGCGCACGGCGGGCTGGACGATCTTGGTCTCGGCCTCGTGCACCAGCTCCGGCGTAAACACGGGCGCGGGCGAATAGGCGCCCATGCCGCCGGTGTTGGGACCGCTATCGCCGTCGAAGGCGCGCTTGTGATCCTGGGCGCCGCCGAACAGCACCGCGCGCTCGCCGTCGCAGAGCGCGAACAGCGACGCCTCCTCGCCGGTCATGAACTCTTCGATCACCACGCGTGAGGCGCCGTAGCGCCCGGCGAGCCGCGCCGCGATCTCGGCCTCGGCGTCCTTGCGGTCCTGGGAGATGGCCACGCCCTTGCCGCCGGCGAGGCCGTCGGCCTTGATCACATAGGGCGGCCGCAGGCCCGACAGATAGGCGAAGGCGGGCTCAGTGGTCTCGAACACGCCGTAGGCGGCGGTGGGGATGTCCCAGCGGGCACAGAATTCCTTGGTGAAGGCCTTGGAGGTTTCCAGCTGGGCCGCCTGGGCGGTCGGGCCGAAACAGGGGATGCCGCTCTGGGCCAAGAGGTCGGCAATGCCGGCCTCGAGCGAGGATTCGGGGCCGACCACCACCAGGTCCGCCTTGATCTCCCGCGCCAGGGCCACCAGGCCGGTCACGTCGGTGGGCTGGACCGGGCGCACCTCGGCCACCCGCGCGATGCCGGGATTGCCCGGCGCCACCACCAGGCGTTTGAGCAGGGTCGACTGGCGGATTTTCCAGGCCAGGGCGTGCTCGCGGCCGCCGGACCCGATGAGGAGGATATTCATCAACCGCGCGAATGGCCCGTCCCGCCGCATCGGTCAAGCGCCGAGCCGCGACGCTTGCTATCTATTAGCCATGACGCCAGCCGACTCGCCCCCCGACGACTATTATTCCGGCGCTGCACCGCCTGCCGAACCGCCGGTGAGCGCTGACGGCAACGCCCACGCCTACACCGTCTCGGAACTGTCGCACGCGCTGAAGCGGACGCTGGAGGACCACCTATGGCTTCGTGCGCGTGCGCGCCGAGCTGTCGAAGGTGACGCGCCACGCCTCGGGCCACGTTTACCTATCGCTGAAGGACGACAAGGCCGCCATCGACGGGGTGATCTGGAAGGGCCAGGTGCGCGGCCTGACCGCCCAGCCCGAACAGGGCCTCGAGGTCATCGTCACCGGCCGCATCACCACCTATCCGGCCTCGTCCAAGTACCAGATCGTCATCGAGACCATGGAGCACGCCGGTGTCGGCGCGCTGCTGGCGCAGCTCGAACGGTTGAAGGCGAAGCTCGCGGGCGAGGGCCTGTTCGATGCGGCGCGCAAGAAGCCGCTGCCGATGATGCCGTCGGTGATCGGGGTGATCACCAGCCCCACCGGCGCGGTGATCCGCGACATTCTGCACCGCATCCGCGACCGCTGGCCGTGCCGCGTCATCGTGTGGCCGGTGGTGGTGCAGGGCGACCAGGCGGCGGCCCAGGTCGCCGCGGCAGTGCGCGGTTTCAACGCGCTCGACGGAACCGGCGCCGTGCCGCGGCCGGACCTGCTGATCGTGGCGCGCGGCGGCGGCTCCATCGAGGACCTTTGGGCGTTCAACGACGAGGCGCTGGCCCGCGCCGTCGCAGAGAGTGCGATCCCGCTGATCTCGGCGGTAGGCCACGAGACCGACACCACCCTGATCGACTTCGTCTCAGACCGTAGAGCACCCACGCCCACCGGCGCGGCCGAAATGGCGACCCCGGTGCTGACCGAGCTGCGCGCCGCCGTGGCGGGCCTGGAACAACGCATGCTGCGCTGCGCCTCGCGCGGGTTCGAGGACCGTCGCAACCGCCTCGCGGCCGCCGCCCGTGGCCTACCGCGGCTCGACGACCTGCTGGCGATCAAGAGCCAGGGCTTCGACCTGATCGCCAACCGCCTGGGCGCCGCGTTACAGCGCAATGTCACAGAGCATCGCCACCAGCTCGTGCGCGCCTCGTCGCGCCTGACCCCGGGTCTGCTGCAACGCCCGATCGAGCTGAAACGCGACCGCCTGCGTGACCTGTCGTTGCGCCTCCGCCCCGCGACCGAGCGGCGCCTCGCCCGCAGCGCCGACCGTGTCACCGCGCTCGGCCAATTGCTGCGCTCCCTCGACCCCAAACGTCCGCACCGCCCCGGCTTCGCCCTGATCCGCCGCCCGGACGGCTCGGTGGTGGACAAGGCCGCCGCCCTGAATGCGGGCGACGCGATCCAGCTCACCTTCACCGACGGCGACCGCACGGCGCATGTGGACGGTGAGGCGGAGAAACCGAAGCCGCGCGTTGGGAAGGCTACGCCCGTCGACCAGGGAGATCTTTTCTAAGCGCGACAATTTTGCGCCAACGTCGCATGGCAAATACGTGAACCGCCAAGGTTATCGTCGATGGCGGGCAATCAGGCAGTGAGGGGGCGACATGGATCGGCATCTGGCGGAAGTGAACATTGGGCGGGTCCTGGGCGGCCCAGACGATCCGCGCATGGCCGATTTCTTCGACAACCTGGCGCGCATCAACGCCTTGGCGGAACGCATGCCGGGCTTCGTCTGGCGGCTCAAGGATGAGACCGGCGACAGCGCCATGGCCCTGCACTGGCCCGGCGATCCGACCATGAACGTCAACATGTCCGTCTGGACGAGCCCGGAAGCGCTCGGGCGGTTCGTGTTCCAGACCGTCCACCGCCACATCTACGCTCGCAAGCACGATTTCTTCGAGACGCCGGACCGGCCGATGTTCGTCCTGTGGTGGGTCGAGCCCGGGCATATCCCGACGCTGGAGGAGGCCAAGGAGCGTCTCGACCGCTATCGCGCGCATGGGGCCAGCGACTACGCGTTCGGCTGGGCCGACCTGCCGCAGGCCAAGACTTTGATGGAGCGGCGCTGCGCCTAGCCGGAGCTCTCCGATGCGTTCGGCGCGTCGCCGCGCTCCGCCGCCTGGAAACTCAGCGCTCGACCCAGTACATTCCACCCCATGAACGTCCATGACCGGAAACTCGAGGGCCAGGCGGTCGTGCATTACGGCGACGGCGAGTTTGTCGTGCTGAAGCCCGGTCGGTTCGTGACCTGTGCGGTTTCGGGCAAGCCGATCCCGTTGAATACCCTGCGCTATTGGGACCCCCAGCGCCAGGAGGCCTATGCGGGGCCTAAGGAGGCTTTGCAGCGGTGGCAGGAAACCCAACCGAAGGCCTGAACCGCCGAGCGCTGATCCAGCGCGCGGGCGCCGGCGTCCTGATCGGCGCCGCGGGCTCGCCCGTGTTCGCCGCCGAAACCCTGCCGCTGACCGGCAAGCTGGTCCAGGGCGGCTACGCCATCGGCCGCGCCCGCCCGCGCGCCAAGGTTCTGGTCGACGGCGAGGCGACGGGCGAGGCCTCCGCCTCGGGCCTGTTCGTGGTCGGGTTCGACCGGGATGAGGCGCCGGCCTGCCGGCTGGCCGCCGGCGGCGCCGACCGCAGCCTCGTCATTGCGCCGACCGCCTACGACGTGCAGCGCGTCAACGGCCTGCCTCAGGACCAGGTGACGCCCACCGATCCCGCCCTGCTGGAGCGGATCAAGCGCGAGGCCGCGCTGAAGGCCGAAGGCTTCGCCAGCCTCGTCGACGCGGACAACTTCAAGGACGGCTTCCGCTGGCCGCTCGAACACTTCGTCGTCAGCGGCCGCTTCGGCAACCAGCGCATTCTGAACGGGACGCCGTCGAAGCCGCACTACGGCATCGACTTGGCCGCGCCGACCGGCACGCCGATCCGTGCGCCGGCGCCGGGCCTCGTCGCCCTAACGGTTCCCGACATGCACTTCGACGGCGGCATCACCCTGATCGATCACGGTCAGGGCCTGATCTCGGTCTATCTGCACCAGTCGAAACAGTTCGTGCGCAAGGGCGATCTAGTGCAGACCGGCCAGGTCATCGGTCATGTGGGCATGACCGGCCGCGCCACCGGCCCGCACCTGTGCTGGCGTCTGAAGTGGCGCTCGCGCAACCTCGACCCGTCGCTGCTGGTGGAACCGGCCAAGACGGTGTGATCTGCGGCGGGCGGTCTCAAGAAAGACAGACCACGAATAAGCACGAACACGTCGCGGTTTTGTGGATAGCCTTTGGCGCGAAGCGCCCGTCAATTGTTTGCGCCTACGGCGCGGACTGCAGAAACCTGTTCGTGCTTTTCGTGTTTTTCGTGGTCAATCTTCCCTTGCCGACCTCAAATACTGAACTGCGTTCAACGAGTTACGCTCTCGCGTTTACCTCTCGCAAACCGATTCCACCCGATGGTCCACCGCGTGCGTCCCGGTCAGCGGGCGCGGGGGATTGCCGTGTCCGCGTTGGAATCGCTTCAGATCCTGCTGGTCGACGACAATGCGCGAATGCGCTCAATCGTTATGACCGTCCTGCAAGGCGCGGGCGTGAAGACCGTGCGTGAGGCGGCCCATGGGGCGGAAGCGCTGCAGGCGTTGCGCGATTTTCCGGCCGACGTGGCCATTATCGACTTCAACATGCAGCTGCTGGACGGCGTGCAGTTCACCCGCCTGATACGCAACGCCAAGGACAGCCCCAACCCCTATCTGCCGATCATCATGATGACCGGCCATGCGGAACGCCGGCGCGTCACCGAGGCGCGCAATGCGGGCGTCACCGAGTTCGTGGTCAAGCCGGTCACCGCCAAGTCGGTGCTCGGCCGCCTGCAGGCGGTGATCTTCAAGCCGCGCCCGTTCGTGCGCACCGACGACTATTTCGGCCCATGCCGGAGGCGGATGACGAACGCCCGCTACCCTGGGCCGTTCCGCCGCTCCGAAGATGCTCACCGGGAAGAGGCGGCGTCCTCGACCGACTCGTCGTCGTCGGCATCGTCGCCGGAGTCGTCGCGTGTGGTTCCCGACGCCGCATAGGCTTCGTTGGGCCAGCGCTTGTGCACCCAGAACCAGTCTTCGGGGTGGTTGCGCACTTCTTCTTCGACAAAGGCCGAGATGCGGCGCACGCCGAGTTCGATGTCGCGTGATCGGTCGCCCGTGCGTTCGAGTTCGATCGGTTCGTGCACAATGGCCTGGAAGCGCGCGCCCTTCAGCCGGCGCACCGTCATGGTCTGCAGCACCGTACCGAACTTCAGCGCCAGCCGCGTCGGGCCGGGCGCGGTGAAGGCGTCGTGGCCGAAGAACGGCACAGCGAGGCCGCGATTGAATTTCTGATCGTTCATCAGCGCCACCGAGGCGCCGCGCTTCATGCCCTGCAGCAGTTCGCGCGAACCGTCGCCGCCCTTGGGGGCGAACAGCTTCACCCCGTAGCGCGCGCGGCTTTCCTTGATGCGCTTGTCGACCCAGGGATTGTTCGCCGCGCGATAGGTCATCTCGCAGACCACGCCGAAGTGGACGATGGTCAGCGGCATGATCTCCCAGTTGGAGAAGTGGCCCGAGACGAACACCACCGGCTTGCCCGCCTCGCGGATGGCGTCGAGCCGTTCGCCGTTGATCACCTCCACGCGGCCCTTGGCCGGCGTCAGCTTGTCGAGGATCGGAAACTCGGCGAACACGCGCCCGGTGTTGCGCCACTGTACGTCGAGAAGGCGTTTGCGTTCCGCCGGGCTCATATCCGGGAAGGCGAGGTCGAGGTTGCGCTTGACCACCTTGTGGGTCGACGACAGCGGCCCGAACGTCCCGCCCAGCCACGCGCCCAGGTCCGACGCCACGTCCACCGGCAGGGCGCGCACGATCAGGTGGAAGAGGTCGTAGAGCACCACCTCGACCGCGTAGAGGCAGGTCTGCAACCAGCCGGGAAGCTTGTGTTTCTGCTTCTTCGCCTTCACCACGCGACGGTCACGCCTCCGTCGATCACCAGGGCCTGGCCGGTCATATAGGACGACGCCTTCGACGCCAGATAGACCGCCGCGCCTGCGATCTCGTCGGGCTGGCCGATGCGTTTCATCGGCATGGGCGCGGTGACCGCCTCGAGGATCTTGGGATTCTCCCACAGATAGCGCGCGAAGTCGGTCTGGATCAGGCCGGGCGCGATGCAGTTCACCCGCACGCCTGAGGCGCCGTACTCGACCGCCAGGTTGCGCGCGAGCTGGAAATCCGCCGCCTTGGAAATGTTGTAGGCGCCGATCAGCGCATTGCCGCGCAGGCCGCCGATCGAGCTGACGATGATGATCGAACCATCCTTTCGCTCCAGCATCTGGGGCGCGACCATTTGAATCAGCCAGTGGTTGGAGACCACATTGTTCTGCAGGATCTTGAAGAACTGCTCGTCGGAGATGCCCGACAGCGGCCCGGCATAGGGGTTGGACGCCGCGTTGCAGACTAAGATGTCGACCTGGCCGAACGCCGAGTTGGTCTCATCCGCCAGCCGTTGCAGGTCCTCTTTGGAGGCGATGTTGGCCGGGACCGCGATGGCGCGGCCGGCGCCGAATCGGGTGTTGATCGCGTCGGCGACCTCCCGGCACGGCTCGGCCTTGCGCGAGGAGATGACCACCTTGGCCCCATGTTCGGCCAGCCGTTCGGCGATGGCGCGGCCTATTCCCCGGGACGATCCCGTGACGATCGCGGACCGCCCGGTCAGGTCGAACAGATTGTCCATAGAGGTCATTTGCGAAGGCTCCTTCCCCAGGAGCCTTGATAGCTGGATACTCGGATGATTCCACTGGGCGGTTTCATGCGCAAAATCACCTCGGCGCTTCTGTTCTGCGCCTACCTCTTTCTCGCCATGACCATCGCCGCCCTGGTCGCCCGGTCGGGCGCAGGCTGGGGCGCGGGACTGGCGGCCCTGACCGGGACGCTGGGCTGCCTGCTGTCGATCCACGTCGTGGCCTCCCAGGGCGCCGTAAAGGCCGGTCTGGAAAGGGAAATCGACGCCGTGCGCGAGGCTCACCGCCTGCTGGCCGACGCGGTCGAGGGGGCCCAGGGCGCGCTGAACGGCCTGGCCGGTCAGATCGAGGCCGGCGCGTTCCAGCGCACCGATGAACTGACCGACGAGGTCCGCATGCTCGAGGACTTGGTCCAGCGCATGGGCGAGGACCTGGAGGCGCGTTTAGCGGGAATCACCCACCAGCCGCCCGGGACCCACGAGGGCCGCCGGACGCGGCAAACCGCCGCGCTGCTGGAGACGGTGCGCGAGGCCCTGGCCGAGAACCGGGTCGACCTCTACCTGCAGCCGGTGGTCAGCCTGCCCCAGCGGCGGACGGTGTTCTACGAGAGCTTCTCGCGCCTCAGAGACTCGACCGGCCGGGTGATGATGCCGGCGGAATATCTCTCGGTCGCCGAGATCGAGGGCCTGGTCTCGGCCATCGACAACCTGCTCCTGTTCCGCTGCGTGCAGATCGTGCGCCGGCTCGCCAAGCAGGACCGCAAGGTCGGCATCTTCTGCAACGTCTCGCCCGCCTCGCTGGCGGACGAGGCCTTCTTCCCGCAGTTCCTTGAATTCCTCGCCGACAACCGCGACCTGTCCGGCGCGCTCATCTTCGAGTTGGGCCAGGCGGCGTTCGATGCGCGCGGCGCCATCGAGGCGCGCAACATGGCGCGGTTGGCCGACCTCGGCTTCCGCTTCTCTATCGACAAGGTGCAGACGCTCGATCTCGACTTCACCGACCTGCAGCGCGCGGACGTGAAGTTCCTGAAGGTGGCCGCCGACCTGATGCTGGAACAGTTGCTCGGCTACGACGGCCAGCCCGCGCTCAGCGCGATAAAAGATATCCACGCCGGCGACTTCGCCGAACTCACCCGGCGCTACGGCATCGAGCTGGTGGTGGAAAAGGTCGAAAGCGAACGCCAAGTCGTCGACATCCTCGACCTCGACATCGCCTACGGCCAGGGCCACCTGTTCGGCGAACCCCGCGCCATCAAGGAACAGGTGCTGGCGGAAACCGATCCGCCCAACGAATACATCCGCTCGACCCTGCACCGCGGCCGGCGGCGGTACGGGTAGCGACACGGACATTGACCGCAAGGCTCGGGACGCGGGCCTGGGCGGGGGCGACTACGGTGGCGCAAATCCACCGGAGACCCGATATGTTCGATCTGATGACCGCCGAGCTCCCCTCCGAGGACGCCCGCTACGACGCCTTCGCGCGCCGCGACAAGACCATGCGCAGCCAGGGCGTGATGGCGGTGAAGACCACCGGCGTCTACTGCCGCGCCGGCTGTCCCGCCCGCCTGCCCAAGCGTGAGAACGTCCAGTTCTTCGCCAGCCCGGCCGAGGCCCGCGCCGCTGGCTTCCGCGCCTGCAAGCGCTGCAAGCCCGACGAAGCGGCTTCGCCCAACGCAGCCCTGGTTGCGCGCGCCTGCCGCGCCATCGAAGACGCCGAGACCGCGCCCAACCTCGACGCGCTGGCGGCCCAGGCCGGACTGAGTTCGTTCCACTTTCACCGCGTGTTCAAGGCCGAAACCGGCGTCACCCCCGGCCAGTACGCCGCCGCCGTGCGCGACCGCAGGGCCAAGGCGGCGCTGAAGGGCGGCGCCAGCGTGACCGAGGCGGTCTATGACGCCGGCTACGGGTCCTCCAGCCGCTTCTACGAAGGCGCCGACACACGTTTCGGCATGCGGCCCAAGGCCTATCGCGACGGCGGCACAGGCGAGGAGATCAAGCTCGCGGTCGCGCCCTGCAGCCTGGGCTGGGTGCTGGCCGGCGCCACCGCCAAGGGACTTTGCGCCATCGAGATCGGCGACGATCCCGAAGCGATGATCGCCGAGTTCACGCGCAACTTCCGCAACGCCAAGGCGGTGGAGAACGACGCCGGGCTCACCCGTCTGGTGGAACAGGTGGTCGCCGCCATCGAGACCCCCGGCGCGTCGCTGAAGGATCTGCCGCTCGACATCCGCGGCACCGCGTTTCAACAGCGCGTGTGGGACGTGCTGCGCCGCATCCCCGTCGGCGAAGTCTGGACCTACGCCCAGGTGGCCGAGGCGGCGGGCGCGCCCAAGGCCGTGCGCGCGGTCGGCATGGCCTGCGGCTCCAACCCGGTGTCGATCGTCATCCCGTGCCACCGCGTGGTCGGCTCCAACAAGAAGCTCACCGGCTATCGCTGGGGCGTGGAGCGCAAGCGCGAGCTGCTGAAACGCGAGGGGGTGGGGTGACGCGCTGGCCGCGCCACGCTCCTATTTTCCCTCATCCCGGGCTTGTCCCGGGATCCGCAGCAAGTGTTCAAGCCGTTCTGGTGGAAGGTTCGCGCAAGCGCTCACACGACCCCAACAGCGCCCTGACGCACAGGCCCCGGCACAAGGCCGGGGTGACGGACGAACAAAAGATGGCGGCACGGTGTGAAACGTTGACCCCGCACCGGTCACCGTCTACCGCCCGCCCATGACCGCGCCCGCCATTGTCACAGGCCTCTCCGAGATCGCCGATCGTTACGACGTCGTCCTGTGCGACGTGTGGGGCGTGATCCACAATGGACGGGAAAGCTTTCCCGACGCCTGCGCGGCCCTGACCACGTTCCAGCAGACGCGCGGGCCGGTGGTGCTGATCTCCAACTCGCCGCGGCCGTCGAGCGACGTGGTGCATCAGCTGCGCGGCCTGGGCGTGCCCGACGGCGCCTGGTCGGGGTTCGTCACCTCGGGCGATGCGACGCGCGACGAGCTTGCCAAGCGCGCGCCGGGGCCCGCGTGGGGCGTCGGGCCCGCACGCGACGGGCCGCTCTACGAAGGCACGGGCGTGGACTTGTGCGAGACGCCGGAGGAAGCGGCGTTCGTGTCCTGCACCGGCCCGTTCGACGACGAGAAGGACACGCCCGAGGACTACCGCGAACGCTTCGAGATCTGCGTGCAGCGCGGACTGCCCATGGTGTGCGCCAACCCCGACCGCGTGGTGCAGCGCGGCGCCAAGCTGATCTACTGCGCCGGCGCCCTGGCCGACCTCTACGAAGAACTGGGCGGCGCGGTTTTCATGTGCGGCAAGCCCTACGGGCCGATCTACGCCTCGACGCTGGCGGAGGCGGCGCGTCTGTCCGGTAAGCCGCTGGACATGAGCCGGGTGCTGGCCATCGGCGACGGCATCCCCACCGACGTGAAGGGCGCCAACGACCAGGGCCTGGACCTGCTGTTCGTGGCCTCGGGCATCCACGGCAAGGAGGCCGCCGACCACGAGGGCCGCCTCGATCCCGAACGGGTCGAGGCCCTGCTGCGCCTGGGCGAAGCCTCCGCCCGCTGGGCCATCGCCGACCTGGTCTGGTAGCATCGCCGCCGAAGCGCGCTAAATAGGACGCCATGCCGGGCCTTTTCCTCGAAGACCTCACGATCGGCCAGTTCGCGCAGGCGCGCCGGACCGTGAGCGCCGACGACATCGACCGTTTCGCGGCGGTGTCGGGAGATCACAACCCGGTGCACGTGGATGCAGCCTTCGCCGCTAGGACCCAGTTCAAGACGCGCATCGCCCACGGCATGCTGGCGGGCGCCTTCATCTCCGCCCTCTTGGGCGACGAGCTGCCCGGGCCGGGCGCGATCTACATCTCGCAGTCGATGAAGTTCCGCCGCCCGATCCACATCGGCGACGAGGTCACAACGCGCGTGGAAGTCTCCGCGATCGACGCGCGTCACGCCCACGTCGCGCTGAAGACGAGCTGTTCCGTCGCCGGCAAGGCCGCGGTGACCGGCGAAGCGGTGATGCTGGTCGCCAAGAGGGCCGCCGCATGAGCCTCGAGGTCGTGCGCGACTGGCGTGGGCTTGCGCCGGAACAACGCGGCGCGTCCGTCGCGCTGGGTAACTTCGACGGGTTGCACAAGGGACACCAGCGGGTGATCGCGGCCGCGGTCGACTTTGCGCGCGAGCACAACGTTTCCTCGGGCGTGATCAGCTTCGACCCGCACCCGCGCCGCTATTTCCAGCCTGCCGCCGAACCGTTCCGGGTCATGGGGCCGGCGCAGCAGGCGCGCGCACTGGAGGCGCTCGGCGTGGACATCCTCTACCTGCTGCCGTTCGACCGCACGATGGCGGAAATGACCGACCACGATTTCGCCCACGACGTGCTGGCCGAAGAACTCGGCGTGAAACACGTCGCCGCGGGCTTCGACGTCAGCTTCGGCAAGGATCGCACGGGCAGTGGCGAGATTCTTCAGCGCTACGGCCGGGAACTCGGTTTCCGCGTCACCATCGTCGACCGCATGGCCACCCTCGAGGGCGTGAAATATTCCTCCACCGAAGCACGGCGCGCCATCGCCGACGGCCGGCCGGAAGAGGTGGTCGACATTCTCGGACGCCCCTTCGCCATCGAAGGCGAAGTCATGCACGGCGACCAGCGCGGACGCCTGCTGGGCTTCCCCACCGCCAATATCGGACTCGACGACTATGTGCGGCCCGCGTTCGGGGTCTATGCGGTGCGCGTGCGCCTGCCCGACGGCCGCTTGATCGACGGCGTGGCCAATGTCGGCAACCGGCCCACGGTGAACGGAACCGACGAGCGGCTCGAGGTGCACCTGTTCGACTTCGCCGAGGACCTCTACGGCCAGACCCTGGAAACCGAGTTCGTGGCCCGCATCCGACCCGAGCAGAAATTCCCCGACCTCGACGCGCTGAAGACCCGCATCGCGCTCGACGCCGAGGAAGCGCGCCGGCGCCTGGCCTGAGACGCGCCGAGGTCTCAGGCCTTCTTACCGATCATCCCGACGCCGGCCAGGAAAAGCCCCAGGGCCCCGGCCACGCCCGATGCCTGCCCCACGACGCGCATCATGGCGACGGGATCGTTCGACTTGCCGGCCATGGACATCATGCCGAGGAAAAACAGCCCGGCCAGCACCATCATCGCCAAGCCGGTCCAGACAAACCGCATGTTCATTTTCCGCATCCCGTTCCCCTCCTTCGGCAGGCGCCCCAGCTTAGCGCGCCGGCTCACGCGTCGCTAACGCAGCGAAAGCAAGTTTGAAGTGACACGGTCGAGCCGAACCCGCATTCGGACGCCATGCCGGCGCCCGAACCCATGACCGTCGAATCCGTAACGCTCGAAGGCGCCTTTGTGCGGCTCGAGCCGCTGCGCGTGGACCATGCGGCGCCGCTGGCGGCGGTGAGTCTCGACCCGGAGCTCTGGCGCTGGATCCCGACCCAGGTCGAAACGCTCGCGGACATGGAGGCCTATGTCGGCGAGGCCCTGGCGGAACAGGCGAGAGGCGCGTCGTTCCCCTTCGCGGTGGTCTGGAAGGAGACCGGGACCGTCATCGGCTCGACCCGCTATGCCGCCATCGAGCGCGCCGACCTGAGGCTCGAGATCGGGTGGACCTGGTACGGCCGGCCCTGGCAGCGCACCCCCGCTAACACCGAAACCAAGCGCCTGTTGCTCGGGCATGCGTTCGATGACCTCGGCTGTGTCCGTGTGGAGCTGAAGACCGACGCCCTTAACGAACGCTCCCGTCGCGCCATCGTGCGGCTGGGCGCGGTTCAGGAAGGGATCTTCCGCCGCCACAAGATCTGCCGGCCCGACGGCCGGATCAGGGACACGGTCTACTATTCGATCCTCGACAACGCGTGGCCGGCGGTGCGGGACCGGTTGGACCAGCGCCTGGCTCGGTGAGGTTCGCGGGTCGGGTCGGAAGCCGCCTTTCCCCCTTCCGCCGGCTCTGTTAAACCCCGCCCCCATGGCCGTTTCGAACAAGCGTGTGACGCGAATTAGCCGCCCGGCGTGACGCCGCAGGGCCTGGTCCCGCGCGCGCCGGGCTTGTTGCCTTCGCTCCTCGTTCGAACCTCCAACGGAACACCCCATGGCTGACGACGCCAAGACCACCGCCGAAAGCCCCAGCGGCGGCCGCGACTATCGCGACACCGTTTTCCTGCCGGAGACGCCCTTCCCCATGCGCGCCGGGCTGCCGCAGAAGGAGCCGGCGATCCTGAAGACCTGGGAGGACGGCGCGCTCTACCGCACCCTGCGCGAGCAGCGTCACCGGGCGGGCGCGAAACTGTTCGTGCTGCACGACGGGCCGCCCTACGCCAACGGCGCCATCCACATCGGCCACGCGCTGAACAAGATACTGAAGGACTTCGTGGTCCGCTCGCGCTTCGCGCTCGGCTACGACGTCGACTACGTGCCGGGCTGGGACTGCCACGGCCTGCCGATCGAGTGGAAGATCGAGGAGGAATTCCGCGCCAAGGGCCGCCGCAAGGACGAGGTCTCCAAGGCCGAGTTCCGCACCCGCTGCCGCGACTACGCCGGCGAGTGGATCGACCGCCAGCGCGAGGAGTTCAAGCGCCTGGGCGTGCTCGGCGACTGGGAGCAACCCTACGCGACCATGGACTTCTCCACCGAAGCCGCGATCGTGCGCCGAGTTCCACAAGTTCATGAACAGCGGCCAGCTCTATCCGCGGCTCCAAGCCCGTGATGTGGTCGCCGGTGGAGCGCACCGCGCTCGCCGACGCCGAAGTCGAGTACCACGACCACGTGTCGCCCACGATCTGGGCGCGCTTCCCGGTGGTGGAAGGCTCCGACGCCGCGGTCGGCGCCGACATCGTGATCTGGACCACCACGCCCTGGACCATCCCCGGCAACCGCGCGATCGCCTACGGGCCGGAGATCGCCTATGCGATCTATCGCGTCGAGGCGATGGAGACGGACCTGCCGTTCGAGCCGTGGGCGAAGCCGGGCGACCGCCTGATCGTGGCCGAAAAGCTGGCGGACGATGTCCGCGCCGCAGCGAAGATCGCTTCGTGGACGCGGGTCGAGAACTTCGACCCGGAGGGCGTGATCAGCCCAGCACCCCCTGGCGGCGCTCGACAGCGGCTACGGCTTCCCCGTGCCGTTGCTGGCGGGCGATCACGTCACCGACGACGCGGGTACGGGCTTCGTCCACACCGCGCCCGGCCACGGCGCCGACGACTATCGAGTCTGGCGCGCGCACGGCCATCGCGAGATCCCCGAGACGGTCGACCCCGACGGCGCCTACTACGACCACGTGCCGCTGTTCGCCGGCCTGAAGGTGCTGGAGACCGAGGGCAAGAAGACCGGCAAGTTCGGTCCCGCCAACAGCGCCGTGATCGACAAGCTGATCGAGGCCGGCAAGCTGCTCGCGCGCGGGCGGCTGGAGCACAGCTATCCGCACTCCTGGCGCTCCAAGGCGCCGGTGATCTTCCGCAATACGCCGCAGTGGTTCGTCCGGATGGACGAGCGCCGATCGAAGGCGGCTCGACCCTGCGCGATCGCGCGCTGTCCGCCATCGAGGCCACGGCCTTTTATCCGGCCGCAGGGCAGACGCGCATCCGCTCCATGGTCGAGGACCGTCCCGACTGGCTGATCAGCCGCCAGCGCGCCTGGGGCACGCCGCTGGCCATGTTCGTGGACAAGGCAAACCGGCCAGCCCTTGCACGACGCCGCGGTCGACGCGCGTATCGCCGACGCCATCGCCGCCGACGGCGCCGACGCCTGGTTCACCCGGCCGGACAGCGACTTCCTCGGCGACCACGATCCCGAGCGCTACGAAAAGGTCGAGGACATCCTCGACGTCTGGTTCGAACTCCGGCTCGACCCACGCCTTCGTCCTCGAAGGCCGCAACGACTCGCACTGGCCCGCCGACCTCTATCTCGAAGGCTCCGACCAGCATCGCGGCTGGTTCCAGTCGTCGCTGCTCGAAGCCTGCGGCACGCGCGGGCGGGCGCCGTTCAAGGCGGTGCTGACCCACGGCTTCACCCTCGACGAGAACGGCGAGAAGATGTCGAAGTCGAAGGGCAACACCGCCGAGCCCCAGGCGGTGATCAAGGACTCCGGCGCCGACATCCTGCGCCTGTGGGTCGCGTTCTGCGACTACGCCGACGACCAGCGCATCGGCAAGACCGTCCTGCAGACCACCGTCGACGCCTACCGCAAGCTGCGCAACACCGTGCGCTACCTGCTGGGCGCGCTCGGCGACTTTCGCCGGACGAAGCTGTCGAGCTGTCTGACATGCCGCCGCTGGAGCGCTTCATGCTGCATCGCCTGTACGAGCTCGACCGCTCCACCCGCGCGTCGCCTACGAACGCTACGACTTCCAGGAGGCCATCCGTCCGATTGCGGAGTTCTGCTCGAACGAGCTGTCGGCGCTCTATTTCGACGTGCGCAGAGACAGCCTCTATTGCGACCGCCCCGACGCCCTGCGCCGGCGCGCGTGCCGCACGGTGATGGACGCCGTGTTCGAGCGCCTGACCGTCTGGCTGGCTCTCGCCTTGCCCTTCACCTGCGAGGAGGCCTGGCGACCCGCTATCCCGGACGCCGGCGTCGAACTGCCTGCGCGTCTTCCCCGAAACGCCCGACGCCTGGCGCAACGACGCCGAGGCGGCGCGCTGGGCCCGGGTGAGCCGGTGCCCTGGAAGCCGTCACCGGCGCGCTCGAGGTCGAACGGCGCGAGAAGCGCATCGGCTCCGCGCTGGAAGCCGCGCCCAAGGTCTGGCTGACGGCCGGAGTTGATGGCAGGCCTTCGACGGTCTCGACGCCGCCGAGGTGTTCCGCACCAGCCAGGCGACGCTGGCCCAGGGCGACGGCCCGCCCGACGCCTTCCGCCTGCCCGAAGCGACCGGGCGTCGCGGTCGAGCCGCTGACCGCCGACGGCCGCAAGTGCGCGCGCTCCTGGCGCATCCTGCCCGAAGTCGGCTCCGACCCGCGCTACCCGGACCTCAGCCTGCGCGACGCCGACGCGGTGGCCTACTGGGACGCAACCCACGCCGGAGCCGCCGCATGAACGACACCGTGCAGCGTATTCGCTCAGCCTTCACCGGCATCACACCCTGGCCTGGGCCGCCTACGGCCTGGCGCTGGCGGTGATCGTCGCCGACCAGTTGGCCAAGACCCTGGCGCGGGGCGCCTTCGTCCGCCACTGCCCGGAGTTGAAGGGCCACCTGTCCCTGGCGGGGATCACCATGTGCCAGATTCCGGTCTGGCCGGGGGCCTTCAACCTGACCCTGGTGTGGAACGGGGGGATGAGTTTTGGCCTGTTCCGGGCCGGGGCGGACCTGAGCCGCTGGGGCCTGGCGGTGTTCGCCGTAGGCGTGGCCTGCGCCCTGGCCTGGTGGGTGCGGCGTTCGGACAAGCGGCTTTTTGCCCTAGCCGCCGGCTGTCTGATCGGTGGCGCGCTGGGCAATGTGATCGACCGTTTCCGCTTTGGCGCGGTCGTGGACTTCTTGGATTTCAATGGGTTGATGCACGGGATGTTCCCGTGGATCTTCAATGTGGCCGACAGCGCCATCACCCTGGGCGCCATAGCTTTGCTGGTCGAGGCCTTCGCGCGCCAGGTCCGTTCGTGGTTGGCTTCCCGCAAGGAAAGCGGTAACTGATCGCCCCTCGGCGGCCGGGCCCAGCGCCCGGCGCACCACACTTTTGACTCCGTGATCTGGTCTTGCGAGGGACCGGCTGCACAGGCCCCCAGGGGCCATCGGGAGCGACTTTATGCGTACGAGCGTTTTGACCATCGCGTCGGCGGCCTTGGCCGTGGTTTCGCTGTCCGCGTGCCAACACACCAAGGATTCCCTCGGCCTGGCCAAGGTGACCCCCGACGAGTTCCGGGTGGTGACCAAGGCGCCCCTGGTGATCCCGCCGGAATACGCCATGCATCCGCCGGCTCCGGGCGAACCCCGCCCGCAGGAGCTGCAGCCGGAATCGGCCGCCTACATCGCCCTGATGGGCCAGGCCCCGGCGGCGGACCGATCGGAAGGCGAGAAGCTGCTGGTTCAGCGCGCCGGCGCCGACCACGCCGACCCGCTCGCCAGCCGTCAGGTGGACGACGATTTTGGGGCCGTCGCCTACAAGGACAGGACCTTCGCCGACAAGGTGATGTTCTGGCATAAGGAGGCGCCCATGACGAGCGCCGCCGCGGGCGCCACCACGCCTGAGCCGGTGAACGTCGTCGCCGAAGAGAAGCGCCTGAAGGCCCTGACCGGCGCCAAGCCGGTCATCATCCAAAAGGACAAGACCAAGCGGAAACTTCCGGGCCTTTGAGGCCGGGTGGACTGGACGGGGACAAGCGGCCCGCGGGCCCATTGGGAGCGACGTAATGCGTAAGAGCGTGTTGATCATGGCCTCAGCGGCGCTGGCCGCGGTGTCGCTGTCCGCCTGCCAGCACGCGAGAGATTCCCTGAGCCTCGCCAGGGTGGGCGCGGACGACTCCCAAAAGATTGTCAAAACCCCGCTGGTGGTGCCGCCCGAGTACGCCATGCGTCCGCCGGCCCCCGGCGAGCCCAGCCCGCAGGAACTTCAACCGGATTCCGCCGCGCGTCTGACACTCATGGGTCAAGCTCAGGCGGCGGACCGTTCGGAAGGTGAAAAGCTCTTGGTGCAACGCGCCGGCGCCGACCACGCCGACCCGCTCGCCCGCTATGTGGTGGACGACGAGTTCGGGGCCATCGCCTACAAGGACAAGGGCTTCGCCGACAAGGTGATGTTATGGCGCAAGGAGGCGCCGACGGCGGCCACGGCGTCGGAGCCGGTGGACGTGGCCGCGGAACAGAAGCGCCTGAAGTCGCTGACCGGCGGCAAGGCCATCGTGATCAGCAAGGTCGAGCCCAAGGGAAGGGGCAAGACCGAGACCCAGACCCAGACCCCGGCAAGGAAGAAGCTTCTGGGCTTCTTCTGAGGTCCGGAAAGTCGGAACCGATCCAGGGCCGGCCGCAACGCCGGCCCTTTTCTTTTGCCGCCTTCGGTCTGACTCGCTCTAAACTCCGGCCATGACCATCCGCCGCCTGCCGCCCGAAACCGTCAACCGCATCGCCGCCGGCGAGGTGGTCGAGCGGCCGGCCAGCGCCGTCAAGGAGCTGGTGGAAAACGCCGCTCGACGCCGGCGCGCGTCGGATCGAGGTGCAGGCGGACCAGCGGCGGTCTGGCGCGCATCCTGGTCGCCGACGACGGCCGCGGCCTGGCGCGCCGACGAGCTGCCGCTGGCGGTCGAGCGCCACGCCACCTCCAAGCTCAGCCCCGACGCTGAGGGCGGCTGGGACCTGCTGCATATCGCCACCCTGGGCTTCCGCGGCGAGGCCCTGCCCTCGATCGGCTCGGTGGCGCGGCTGTCGCTGTCGTCGCGGCCCGAGGGTGGCGGCGACGCGCACGCGATCCGCGTCGACGGCGGCGCGATCGTCGAACGGTCTCGCCCGTCGCCGTTCGCCGGCGAGCACGGCGCGCGCGTCGAGGTGCGCGACCTGTTCTACGCCACGCCGGCGCGGCTGAAGTTCATGAAGTCCGAGCGTGCCGAATCGCTGGCCATCGCCGAAGAGGTCAAGCGCCAGGCCATGGCGCACGAGGCGGTCGCCTTCGCGCTCGATCTCGACGGCCGCAAGACCTTGCGCCTGCCGGCCGAGGCCGAGGGTCCGGACGGCCGGCTGCTGCGCCTCGCCGGCGGTGCTGGGCGCGCGAGTTCGAGGACAACGCGCTCGCTGATCGACCAGGTGCGCGAGGGCGTGCGGCTGTCGGGCTATGCGGGCCTGCCGACCTATTCGCGCGGCAACGCGGCGCACCAGTATCTGTTCGTCAACGGCCGGCCGGTGCGCGACCGGCTGCTGCACGGCGCGCTTGCGCGCGGCCTACGCCGACTTCCTGGCCCGCGACCGGCATCCGACGGCGGCGCTCTATCTCGACCTCGATCCGCGCGAAGTGGACGTCAACGTCCATCCCGCCAAGGCGGAGGTGCGCTTCCGCGACCCCGGCCTGGTGCGCGGCCTGATCATCGGCGGTCTGCGGCACGCCCTGGCCGGCGCCGGCCACCGCGCCTCGACCACTGTGGCGACCAGCGCGCTGGGCGGCTTCCGCCCCGGCGGCGGATCCTCGCGCCCGGCTGGCGGCTCGCCGCCTGGCAGCCGCCGGCGGCTGGTCAGCCGCAGGCCGTCGCCGACCTGTCCGCGCGCGTGGAAGTCGCCGAAGCCGAGCGTCCCGGCCGTCGCCGAACCCGGCCAGGCGCCCTACGCGCGGCGGCGCCGCTCGACCCGATCGACTATCCGCTGGGCGCCGCGCGCGCCCAGGTGCACGAGACCTATATCGTCGCCCAGACCCGCGACGGCATCGTCATCGTCGACCAGCACGCCGCCCACGAGCGCCTGGTCTACGAGCGCATGAAGGCCGAGATGGCAGGCGGCGGCGTCGCGCGCCAGGCGCTGCTGCTGCCCGAGGTGGTCGAGCTCGATCCGGCCGAGGCCGAGCGCGTGGTCGCGCGCGCCGGCGAACTGGCCGAACTCGGCCTGGTGCTGGAGCCGTTCGGCCCCGGCGCGGTGCTGGTGCGCGAGACTCCCGGCGCTGCTGGGCGAGACCGACGTCCAGCCGGCCTGGTGCGCGACATCGCCGACGACCTCGCCGAGAACGGCGCGGCCCTGGCGCTCGGCGAACGGCTGGCGGAGGTCTGCTCGACCATGGCCTGCCACGGCTCGGTGCGCGCCGGCCGGCGGCTGAGCGGCGCGGAGATGAACGCGCTGCTGCGCCAGATGGAAGCCACGCCGCACTCCGGCCAGTGCAACCACGGCCGCCCGACCTATGTGGAACTGAAGCTGGCCGACATCGAAAAATTGTTCGGGCGGCGCTAAGCGCGAACGTTCAAATATTTTCCGTCATCCCGGGCTTGTCCCGGGACCCGCGGTTCGTGCCATGACTCTTCGCTGCGCAGGTTCGCGCAAGCGCTTACACCATCCTAATTGCGAGGTCGGGCGCAGGCCCCGGCACAAGGCCGGGGGTGACGGGTATATTAGAGAGGTTGCTGGCGTAAGAACCGCACGCATGCGGCGCCGTAAACGCGTTCGTCGAGCAATTCGTATCCTTCAGGCGTTGCGCCACTCTCGTCCGCCGCCTGTTCCCACACCGCGATGGCGCCCGGCGCCATCCACCCACCCTTCTCAAGTTCCGCCAGAGCGCGCTCGCCCAAACCCTTGTGATATGGCGGATCGAGCAACGCTAGGTCAAATGGCGCGCCCGCCGACCCGGGCCGCACGCCCAGGTCGGTCGCGTCGCGGCGATGGATGCGCGTCGCGCCGTACAGCGAACTGTCCGGCGCCATGGTCTCAAGGTTGTCGCGAATCGCCCCTCGCGCGGCGTCGTCGGTTTCCACGAACAGGCAGAATTGAGCGCCGCGCGACAAGGCCTCGATTCCCAGCGCACCAGAACCCGCGAACAAGTCGATGACGCGCAGGCCCAGCAAGCCCGGCGACCACGCCGCGTGTTCGAGGATGTTGAACACCGCCTGGCGCGCGCGGTCGGACGTCGGACGCACCCCCTCACCCTCGGGCGCGATAAGCGGCTTGCCCTTGAACCGTCCGGCTACGATACGCACGCGACCCTCACGACCATTTCAGCGGCGGCGCTTCGGCGCGCAGAGCGTCGAAGCGGTTCTTCAGCGCCGCCATGTACGAGGCGCGCTCGCCGGTCCAGGCCACCGGTTCGCCCACCACCACGCAACAGTTCATCGGCACCGGTATGAACGTCCCCTTCGGCAGCACGCGTCCGGCGCCCTGGATCCACACCGGCACAGTGGGCGCGTCGGGGAAGGCTTCGGCGAGGCGCGCGACGCCGGCCTTGAGCGGCGCCATTTCGTCGGCGTGGCCGCGGGTGCCTTCGGGGAAGATCACCAGGATATCTCCGCGCTTCAGCGCCGCCTTGGCCGGCGCCAGCACGTCTTCGCTGCGGGCGCCGCTGCGCGACACCGGGGTGATGCCGACCATGCGCCGCGCAAACCAGCTGATCGCCGGGTTGGTCAGGAAATATTCCGTCGCCGCCACTGGACGCACCTTGTGCAGCACGCGCGCGGGGAACACGGACAGCAACAGGAGCGTGTCGATGTGGCTATTGTGATTGGCGACCACGATGGCCGGTCCGTCCAGCGGCAGTTTGCCGGGACCCAGCACGTCGGCGCCGGTCAGGATCCGCGCCACCGGCTTGGCGATCAGCCGCAAGGCCACGCCGCGAAACGGGCTCATCCGCGGCGGTGAAAGCTCCTCGGGAGACGAGGCGGGGGCCTCAATAGGTGAGGTGGGCATAGTAGGCCAGGATATGGAAATAGAGCGGCGCGGTGAAGGTGAGACTGTCGACGCGGTCGAGCACCCCGCCGTGGCCGGGGATCAGCCGCGAGGTGTCCTTCACCCCGATGTCGCGCTTGATCGCCGACATGGTCACATCGCCCGCGAAACCGCCGAGCGGCAGGAGCACGGCCAGGAGCGCGCGCGGCCATCCGACGAGCGGGGTGAACACCGGCGACAGGAAGAAGATCAGCAGCCCGGTTCCGACCCAGCCGCCGAGGAATCCCGCCCAGGTCTTGTTGGGACTGACCGCGGGCAGGATCTTGTGGCGGCCGAACAGCTTGCCGAACAGATACTGCAAGACGTCGTTGGCCTCGGTCGCGAACAGCAGGAAGAAGACGAGGCCCGCGGGCCCGGCCTGGGGCGTCTGCTGGGCCGGCACGCGCATGAGCAGCGCAATGACGCCGAGATTGTAGACGCAGGTGACGACGCCCCAGTTGAACATGCCGACGCGCGCCAGGAAACCCTTGGTCTGGCCCGCCAGCACCATCAAAAACGGCGTGGTGATGAAAAACCAAACCGGAATGGCGACGAGATAGACGCCGTAACTATTCACCGCGACCAGGCCGTAGGAGATCGGCACCGACAGATAGGCGAACAGGATGACCAGCCGGTCCTCGCGCTGGGTCGGCGCCAGCGAGAGGAACTCCTTCAGCGCCAGGAACGACACGCCGGCGAAGAGGATGGTCAGCGCGCCCCAGCCCGCGACCAGGGCTGCGGCCACCAGGCCGATCATCACCCACCAGGAGGCCACCCGCTGCTGCAGGTTCGACCAGTCCTTGTCGCGCTTCAGCATCGGCAGGACCACCGCTACCGCCGTGCCGATGAGCAGCAGGGCGACGGTCGTCGCCAGGCCCCAGAACAGGGGCGCGGAAATCTTGTCGACGACGGTCTGTAGAAACGCGGGCATGGCTGGACGGCGGTCTCCTGAATCGGTCTCCGCACCATGACCATAAGCGGCGCTTCAGGCCAGTATCGCCGCGCGCGGCTATCGCGGACCCGCTTCAGCGCCTAAGGGAAGCGCCATGAGCCAATCCCCCGTCAACCGCCGGCCGCTGAAGACCCGCAACGCCGACTGGGTGAAGCGTATGGCGACCTGGCTGGCCAAGGGCGGGGTGACGCCCAACCAGATCTCCTTCATGAGCGTGGCCGTCGCGGTGCTGGGCGCCTCGTCGCTCGGCCTGTCGGGCCTGGTCTCTGACGCGCCGCGCGTCGTGCTGTTGATCACAGCGGCGTTCTGCATCCAGCTGCGCCTGCTCTGCAACCTGCTCGACGGTATGGTCGCGGTGGAGCACGGCATGGCCAAGCCCACCGGCGCGATCTGGAACGAACTGCCGGACCGTTTCGCCGACTTCCTGTTGCTCGCGGGCGCGGGCTATGGCGCGATCACGGCAAACTTCGTGCTGGGGCCGGCCTTGGGTTGGCTCGCCGCGGTGCTGGCGGTGATTGCGGCCTATGTGCGCGAGCTCGGCCGCGGCGAGGGCCTGCCGCCGGACTTCACCGGACCCTTGGCGAAGCCGCAGCGCATGGCGGTGCTGACCGTCGCGGTGCTGGTCTCCGCCTTCGATGGATTGTGGACGCAGCGCGGCGTCACCCTGATGATCGGCGTGGCGGTCATCGCGATCCTGACCGCGGTCACCATCGGCCTGCGCGTCTGGAACCTGGCGCGTGAACTTACGCGCCGGTCGGCGGAGAAGCCTTGAAGCCCTCATAGGCCTTGATGAAGGGCGCCATCTGGGCCTCGAACGGACGCCAGGCGCCCACGCGGTCCTGCGAGGCGGGCCGGCGCAATTCGCGCAGGCTTGCGCTGTCCACCGGACGCGGATTGTCGTGGAAGGCCAACGCCGCGGGACCGGCGACCACGCCCATGTGACCCGCCAGACGGTGGATCTGCGCCTCGGGCGTGCGCACCAGCGCCTCGTAGTCGAAGGTCGGCAGGTCGTCGCCGAGCAGCGCGCTCCAGTGCGCATGCAGGCGATCGACCTGGTGCAGATAACGCGCGATGTTCTGCAGCGACCAGTTCCAGTCCTGACCCCGTGCGAACGGCGTGCGGAAGCACGACCACGCCGTGTCGTACGGATCGCGCCGCACCCAGGCCATCGCCGCCTTGGGGAAGGCGATGCGGATCGAGCCCGGCAGCAGCACATGATTGAGCGAGCGGTCGACGATGCGGCCCTCGAATCCGTAGCGCTCGTCGAGGAAGGCGAGATAGTTGGACGCGAACCCGGTCCAGAAATCCGGCGATCCGGCTTTCGATGCGGCCGCCGCATAGGTGTCGAGGCGGCTCGGGCGATGGTCGCCGAGCGGAAGCGTCGACAGGCGGAAGAAGTTGAGCGCGCCGCCGGCGTTCACGCCCTCGCAGGCGGTGAGCACGCGCTCCATCAGGGCCCCGCCGCTGCGCGGCGCGCCGATCAGGAACATCGGGCGCTCGCTCGAGACCTGGCTCGGCGGCTGCGAATTCATCAGCCGCCGGTCGAAGTCGCTCACGATCTCGTCGACGGAGGAACTCAAAGCCGCGCGCGTCCCACGGCCGTTCGGCGGACATCAGGCGCGAGGCTTCGGCATAGCTCGAAAACGCCCGCGGCGCGTCGCCCAGATCCTCGTAGGCCTTGCCCAGCGCATAGAGCAGCGGCGCACGGGTCGCCGTGGGCGCGGAGGCGAGACGCACGCTGAGGTCGGTCATCGCTTGCAGATCGGGATCGGCCGGATCGGTGAATGTCTTCAGCGCCGCGATCTGCTGCCACACGAAGGTGAGGTCGGGCTTCGCCGCGAGGCCTGTGCGGTAGTGCACCATGGCCTGGGCGAAATCGCCGAGCCGCGCGTTATAGAAGCCGAGGTGGAACTGCGGCGCCGGATCGCTCGGCCGCTGGTCGGCGATGGACTGGGCGACGTCGAGCGCCATCTCCACCCGGCCGGTCTCGCAGATTAGTTCGGCCACCTTCAGGGCCACCACCGGATTGAGCGCATCGACCATGAAATAGCGGCGCGCGGCCTGCAGCGCGGCCTCCATGTCGCCGATGGTTTCGGCGATCCATTCCACATTGCCCCACCGTTCGCGCAGGTCGGGTCCGGCGGTGAGCAGCTTGCGTACGTCGACCATGGCGCCGGCGAGGTCGCCGCGACGCATGCGGGCTTCGATGGCGCTCACCTGCTGGGTGGGGTCGATGAAGGTCTGGAATACGTCGGTCATGGTCTATCCGCGTTTGGGTCCGCGAGGTCCGCTCCCAGGGCGGCTGCGGGGGTTGGGTCCTCGGGCTTTGGCGCCTGCAGGTTTCGGACCGCGCGCGGGCCCGGCGCGGTCGCCGCGCGGCGGGCCGGACTTGGCGAAGGCGCGGCCTTTGTCGCCGGTTGTCTTGAAGCTGGGGGCCTTGCCGCCGGATGCCTTGAAGCCGCCGAGCTTGGCCTCGGACTTCCTGTAGCCGCCGGGTTTGCCGCCGGGTTTGTGGCCCGGCTTGCCGAAGGGCTTGCCCGCGGGCCGTTCGCGCTTTTCGCCGAAGGCTTTCGACGGCCGCTTGGCGCCGGCGCCCGCGCGATCGTTGGATCGTGTATCGGAACGGGAAGTCTTCGCGGCGCTTGTAGGGACGCGCTTCGCCGGTCCGCGCGGCCGGCTTGCCGCGTCCGAAACCGGGCCCGCTACGCGGCTTCTTATCGCCGTAGGCCGAGGGTTTGCGCTCAGCGCGCGCGCCCTCATCGCGCGGTCGCTTTTCACCGAAGCTGGAGGCGTTGCGCGTGCCGGCGGCGCGATCGGTGCGCGGGCGGCGCTCTTCGCCGCCGGCGGAAGCCTTGCGGGCGCCAAAACCGCCTTCGCCGCGTGCGGGCTTTTCGCCGAAGCCCGAGGTCTTGCGGGCGCCGGTCGTGCGGTCGCTGCGCGGACGCTCTGCGTCCGAAGACTTGCGCGCGCCGAAGCCGCCGCCGCTGCGCGGTTTCTTATCGCCAAAGCTGGAGGCGCGACCTTCGCCGGTCGCGCGATCGGAGCGTGGCCGTTTTTCCCCGGCGCCGGGTCCCTTGCGGTCACCGAAGCCGCCTTCGCGGCGCGGCTTGGCGCCGAACGGCTTGCCGGGCTTGTCGCCGCGTGCAGGCCGATCGCGCGGCGCGCGGTCTTCGCGTTCGATCGCTTCGGCCGCTTTCTTCTCGTCGTCGGCGCGTACGCGGCTGGGCTTGCGGCGGGGGTCCGCGAGCGCAGAGCCGGCCCTGCGGCCGGCGGCCGGCGTGGGCGTTGCGGTGCGTGTGCCAGCCGGCAGGTTCTCAGGGGCGATGAAGTCGGCGAGCTGTTCGCGGATCACGCGCGGCCCCACCTCTTCGACTTCGCCCTGCGCCAGCGTCCCCAACTGGAACGGGCCGTAGGCGAGGCGCAGCAGGCGGTTCACTTTCAGGCCCAGCGCCTCGAGCACACGGCGCACTTCGCGGTTCTTGCCCTCGTTGAGCGCCAACGTGATCCAGACGTTGGCGCGGCCGTCGTCCTTCTCCTTGGCCTTGTCGAGCGTCGCCTCGATCGAGCCGTAGGACACGCCCTCGACGACGATGCCGTCCTTTAAGGTGTCGAGCTTGGCCTGGGTCACCCGGCCGAGCGCACGGGCGCGGTAGACGCCGACGCCACGCATTGGCCGGCAGTTCCAGCGCGCGGGCCAGGGCGCCGTCGTTGGTGAGCAGCAGCAGGCCCTCGGAATTCAGGTCGAGACGGCCGACCGTCATCACCCGCGGCAAGCCCGGCGGCAGGTGTTCGAACACCGTCGCGCGGTCCTTCGGGTCCTTGTGGGTGGTCAGCAGGCCCTGGGGCTTGTGATAGCGCCATAGCCGCGTCGCCTCGGCCGCGCCCACCACCTGGCCCTCGACGGTGACGATGTCGTCGCAGGTGACCAGCACGGCGGGGGTGGCCAGGATGCGCCCGTTCAGCGCGACCAGGCCAAGGCCGATCAGCCGCTCGACCTCCCGGCGCGAGGCGACGCCCGCCCGGGCGAGGCGCTTTGGCGATGCGCTCGGTGCGTTGGGGCTTTTTTTCGGCTTGACCGGAGCGGGACTTCGGGCCGCTCTCGCGGGTATGACGGACCATGATCGGGCTCCAATGCGCATCGCGTTGGCCGAAGCGCAAGCCGCCGCCGCCCGCGGCGAAGCGCCCGATCGGGGCCGTCCTGGCCGATCCGGCCACCGGCGAAGTGCTGGCCAAGGCCGGCAACGCCCCGATCTCGAGCGCCGACCCGACCGCCCACGCGGAGATCCTGGTCCTGCGCGAGGCCGCCGCCCGGCTCGGCAACTACCGCCTGACCGGGCTTGCGCTCTTCGTGACCCTGGAGCCCTGCGCCATGTGCGCCGGCGCCATCAGCCACGCCCGCATCGGGCGGCTGGTGTTCGGGGTCGAGGACCCCAAGGGCGGCGCGGTGGTGAACGGCCCGCGCTTCTTCGACCAGCCCACCTGCCACTGGCGACCCGAGGTCGAGGGCGGCGTGTTCGCCGACGAGAGCGCGACGATGCTGCGCGACTTCTTCCGCGAACGGCGGAAGTAGCACCCTCTCTCCCGCTCATCCCCGCGAAAGCGGGGACCCAGGCTTTTTTGAACTATGCGGTCGCGCAGGCGAGTTCGCGCGCTCAATCCCGCCGCCCAAACATGGCTGCTTCTGCGGAAAAAACCTGGGTCCGCGCATGCGCGGGGATGAGCGGATAAATTGGGAAACCTAAGGCGCTTCGGTGTGCGGCAGCGCCAGGATTGGGCGGAGCGCCACCGGTGCGGCCGCTCTGCGCGGGGCCGCTTCTTCGCGTTCGCGCTTGGCGACCAGGGTGTCGATGCGCGTTTTCTCGACCTTGAATGACGCGAGTTCGCGGCCGCTCAGCACCGTGGCCGCAGGAATGTTCACGCCCGCCGGATTGACCCGCTTGCCGTCGAGCCAGGTCTCGTAGTGCAGGTGCGGGCCGGTGGCGAGGCCGGTGGCGCCGACGTAGGCGACCACCTGGCCCTGGTGCACGTGCACGCCCGGACGGATGCCCGGCGCATAGCGCGAGATGTGGCCGTAGCCGGTTTCCCAGTCGCGGTTGTGTCGAATCTTGAGCCAGTTGCCGTAGCCGCCCCAGCGCCGCACCTCCTCCACCACGCCGTCGCCGGCGGCGAGGATCGGCGTGCCCGTACCCGCGGCGAAGTCGACGCCTTCGTGCATGCGCATATAGCCCAGGATCGGATGGCGCCGCATGCCGAAGTTCGAGTTCATCCGCGCCCCGTCGACCGGCGTGCGCAACAGGAAGCCCTTAATGTTCTTCCCGAAGTCGTCGAAATATTCGAACTTGCCGTCGTGCAGGAAGCGATAGAGCCGCGTCGGCGCGCCGTGCGCCTGCAGCTCGGCGAACAGCAGCTGGCCGGTCTCGACCGTGCGTCCGGTCTCGGTGCGCTCGCGGTCGAACACCAGGGTGAACTGGTCGCCGGAGGTGATGTCGCGCGCGAAGTCGAGCTTGTGCTGGAACAGCTTCACCACCTGGTCGGTGACCGCCGAGGTGGCGCCGAGGGCCGCGGCGGATTCGAACAGCGAGCCTGCGACCTTGCCGTGGGCGACCGTGGTCTCGCCGGAGACCCTCTCTTCGAGCGCGCGCGATTCCAACGTGCCGTCGATGGCGCGCGCCAGGGTAAGCGTGGTGGCGGGACCGGTGCGGGTCGACAGGCCGATCAGACGGACCGGACCCGATCCTTGGCGCGGTGACGCGATCGCGGCGTCGAAGCCCGACACCGAATGCAGACCCGCGGCCGAAAGCGCGCGCGAGGCGGCCGACGCGTCCTGTTCGCCGACGCCGAGGCGGCGGATGGCGGCATCCACGCTCTCGCCGCCGGCAAGCTTCACGCTGATCTTGTGCGGCAGGTTCATGCCCTGGGGCGCGGCGGCGGCCTCGAAAGCGCGCGCCTCCAGCGCGGCGAGCGCGGTGGGGTCGAGCGGCTGTTCGGAGAGGGCGGCGGCGTTGGCCGGCTGGAACACCCGCCAGGTCAGGGCCACGGTGACCACCGCCGCGAGCGTGATCAGCACGGGCGGCGCGAACCGGACGGGACGGCGGCGTGGGTCGAACTGAGCCATCTAACCCCGGTGAATGCACGTCGCGGGCCGCACGTTGGGACCAATCCGGACCCGACCCCCGACGCGATGAGCGTTACGCACGGCCGCACGCCCCACACGGCGACCGCGGCCAGAAGACTAATCCTGGCGCCCCCCGCAAGACAAATGGTTAACGCGGCGCCGGAAACCGCCCTGCCCGCGGCCGGTTTTCCCTTGCAGGCCAAGGCCGGCAGGCGCAATCCGAGACCCGTCGCCGCAGCCCGCGTCAGGATGTCCGCCATGAGCCCCCAGCCGCCGGAGAAGCCGCGCCCCAAGTTCCACCCGGGCTATCTGTTGCTGATCGCGCTCGCCATCGGCGCCCTGGCCTATGTGATCTGGGCGCTGAAGGCCTCCTGGTCCCTGGCCGGCGGCGCGCAGATGAGCGCCAACGGCTGGATCGCGCTCGCCATCGCCTTCGTGGTCACCGGCGCCCTCGGCGGCGGGTTGATGTGGCTGGCCTTCTATTCCAACCGCAAGGGCTACGACGACAACGTCGGGCGTGGGGACGAGGACTGAATCCACCCACAGGTTCTGGCCACCCTGGGCTGTTCGATTCTGGCGGCATCGTTAACGATTGCTTAATCGCGAGTTGGCGGTATATGTGAACAAACATGGAACGACCATGACCGCCCGGGCACCTACGTTCTATGAGTTCTTCGCTGGCGGCGGGATGGCACGCGCTGGCCTCGGCAGCGAATGGACGTGCCTATTCGCCAACGATTTCGACGCGAAGAAGGGTGAGATCTACGCGCGAAACTGGGGCTCCAAGGAACTCAAGATCGAGGACGTCGGGCTGCTTAAGGCATCCGATCTCCCTGGCCATCCAGATTTGGTTTGGGCGTCATTTCCCTGCCAAGACCTATCTCTTGCAGGCGGCGGCGCCGGCTTGCGCGGCGATAGGTCGGGGACGTTTTGGCCGTTCTGGAAAATCGTGAAGGGTCTCATTGCTTCCGGTAGGAAGCCGCCGATGATCGTTCTTGAAAACGTTTGCGGGACGCTATCGTCGCACGGCGGGAAAGACTTCGCCGCAATCTGTGATGCGTTCTCCGCAGCGGGCTATCGTGTTGGCGCGCTAGTGATTGATGCCTGCCATTTTGTCGCGCAATCTCGGCCAAGAGTATTTTTCATTGCGGTGTCAAAGGACATCCCGATTGCACCGTCATTGGTGGCCGACGGTCCCCTAGAGCCTTGGCATACGCGAAGCCTCAAGACCGCTTTCCTGAAGCTCGATTCCAAGACCGTTAAAAACTGGATTTGGTGGCGCCTCCAGGTCCCAGGAACTCGCAACACATCACTCGCCAAATTGATCGAAAGCAATCCGACTGGTGTTGCGTGGCATCCGAAGGAAGATACGCAGAAACTTCTCCGAATGATGTCTCCCGCGAACCGTCGCAAGGTTCAGCAAGCGCGATTGGCCGGAAAGAAAATGGTCGGAACGCTCTATCGACGGACCCGGCCATCGTCGAACGGTGGAGTTCAACGCGCAGAAGTCCGGTTCGACGGAGTTGCAGGGTGTCTCCGAACCCCAGCCGGTGGATCAAGTCGCCAAATCCTTCTGTTTGTCGACAAGGACGGCACCAAGTCCCGGCTTATATCGGCCCGCGAAGCGGCCCGTCTTATGGGCTTGCCGGACTCATATGAATTGCCTGAACGTTACAACGAGGCCTACCATCTTGTGGGTGATGGCGTTGTTCCGCCTGTTGTTCGGCATATTCGCGAGAACATCCTCGACCGAATCCTACTAAGCGAGGAACAAAGGCTAGTCGCGTGAACGCCTCCGTACCTTGTCAAAAGAACAAGGAGTTGACGCGGCTCATCGAAGAATTTTCTGAGGTCCTGAAAGTTCAAGCGCATACGCTTGGCGACCACGGCCTTGAAGAAAACGAGTTTTACAATAGCGGCATCTTCCGCGGGACGATCGAGCGGCTTCGCGGACAGATTTCCGCTTCGATGGGCGAGAAGCGGAATTTTGTAAAAGCGATTTTGAACTATCTGCAAGACGAGCAACTAATCGCCGAATGGGACTCGGCGGGCGGAGCCAACCGGCACGATTATGCTATTCGCCTTCCTAGCGGTCGCAACTGTTGCATCGAGCTCAAGGGCTGCCTCGACGGCAACAACACGAACATCTTCACACGCCCCCCACACGCAGACGAGTTTGTGATGTGGAGTGTTTGCACCAATCCGGGCGCGGATCCGAGGCTCAACGTCTGGTCGGGAATTCACACCCGACTTAGCGCAGAAATAATCACCCGAAATCAGCAGGTAGATGGCCTGGTGGTTTGGGACATGATGTGCGGCACTACGGGCAGACCGTGCCCCAAAATCGCTCGAGACGAAGCGATGCCCTTATCGATCGCCTCCTATCGGCTGCCACCCCCGTGCCTGTACCTCTTTCCCCGCACGATCCCGTCACCTCGGAATAATCCTGAGCCACCAGTCCACACCTTGGATTCACTGGAGTTCTTTGGAATATTGGCGAAGGCGTTTGATGTTGCCTCGACCGATATCAACGAGGTGTCGATTCAGGCACGGTTCAATCAACCGGAAATCGAACGACTGACGACCATTTCTCGAGATGGCCAAGTCCAACGCCGATCTCACTGGTCTCCGATACGGCGATCTTAGGCTCCCCGCCACACGATCGTCGTGAACCGATTGCAAGCTGGGCCGTTCTATCAGGGCTGGATCTTCGGGGAGGTTCATCGGATGCGCGTTCAGGCCGCGACCCTTGTCGCCTTCATCGTCGTCCTGGCGCTTGCCGCCTGCCGGAAGCCCGACGCCGGCCCCAAGGCCCACGGCGCGCCCAGCGAAGCCCAGCCGGCGGCCGCCACCGCGCCCGCCAGCGCGCCCGAAGTGGGCGGCGTCGACCTTGCCAACGATCTCAGGCTGTCCGGTTCGGCCTGGTCGCTCGACATCGGCGCCGACCAGTTGAAGCTCGAACGCGCGGACAAACCCGACCTCACCGCCAAGAACCCGGGCCCGCAGTTGAGCACGGGCGGCGCGACCTGGGCCACGACCGCCTCGGACGGATCGGCGCTCGCCATCACCCTCACCGGCAAGCCGTGCGTCGACCCGGGCGGTCTTACCCGACCGCTCACCGCCTTCGTCGCGGCGGGCGCCGAAACCTTGAAGGGCTGCGCGACCGGAACGCCGGTGCAGGTCACCGCCGCGTCGCCGCAAGCGACGCCGAGCGGTCCGCCGGTGGACGTGGAGTAGATTCCGCGGAACCTATTATTTTAGTCGTCATCCTTGGCGACGTGGAGCGTCAGCTCCGCGTCGTCGAGGACCCAGCAAACGCTACGTTGCGGCGCTGATGAGCACGACTGTGTTATGCGTTGCGCTTGCTGGGTCCTCGACGCACCGCGGCTGAGCGCCACGCTGCGTCAAGGATGACGAACATTATTTTGTGTATAGACGTTGCGACGCGGGAAGCGTCCCGTCTCAGAATACTTCCAGCAACCCCGCCGCGCCCATGCCGCCGCCGATGCACATGGTCACCACGGCGTGCTTGATCTTGCGACGGCGGCCTTCGAGCAGGGCGTGGCCCGCGACGCGGGCGCCGGTCATGCCGTAGGGGTGGCCGATGGAGATCGAGCCGCCGTTGACGTTGTAGATTTCCGGATCGATGCCCAGCGTGTCGCGGCAATAGAGGCATTGCGACGCGAAGGCCTCGTTCAGCTCCCACAGCTCGATGTCCGACACCTCCAGGCCGTGACGTTCCAACAGACGCGGCACGGCGAACACCGGACCGATGCCCATTTCGTCGGGATTGCAGCCGGCGACGACGAACCCCTTCAGCTTGCCGAGCGGTTCGAGACCGGCCTTTTCGGCAGCCTTGGCTTCCATCACTACCAGGGCGGCGGCGCCGTCGGAGAGTTGCGACGCATTGCCGGCGGTGACGAACTTACCCTCGCCCTTCACCGGCTTCAGCGCGCGCAGCCCTTCGATCGTGGTGTCGGGACGATTGCATTCGTCGCGTTCGACGACGTAGTCGACGATACTCTCGGCCTTGGTCTCCTTGTCGACGTGTTTCATCTTCGTCGGCATGGGAACGATCTCGTCGTTGAAGATACCGGTCGCCTGGGCGCGGGCGGTGCGCTGTTGCGAGGCGAGCGCGTATTCGTCCTGCGCCTCGCGGCTGACGTGATAGCGCTCGGCGACGATGTCGGCGGTGTCGATCATCGGCATCCACAGATCGGGCCGGATGCGCATCAGTTTTTCTTCGGTGAAGAAGAAGGTGTTCATGTGCCCGCCCAACTGGACGAGCGAGATCGATTCCACGCCGCCGGCGACCATCACATCGGCGCCCTCGCGCTCGACATAGCCGGTCGCATGCGCCAGCGCCTGCAGGCCCGAAGAACAGAAGCGGTTGACCGTCTGGCCCGCGGTGGTCACCGGCAGGCCGGCCCAGATGGCGGCGTCGCGGCCGACGTTGTGGCCGGTGGCGCCCTCGGGAAAGCCGCAGCCTAAGATCACGTCCTCGACGCGGGCGGGATCGACCTTGGCGCGCTCGACCGCGTGCTGGATGGCGTGGCCGGCCATGGCCGCGCCGTGGGTGTTGTTGAAGCCGCCGCGGACGGACTTGGCCAGACCCGTGCGGGCATAGGAGACGATGACGGCTTCGCGCATGGGTCAGTCCTTAACGGCGGGGAGAAGATCGGGGCCTAAGACGGCGCCCGGCGACCCCCGTCAATCCTTACACCGGCCTGACTTTTCCGCGGTTTGGAAAACGCCTGTTTACTCTGATACTTAACACCAACCTAAACAGGATGGCCGAAGCTGCGGATGGGGGCGTGCAAGGGAATGCGCGCATGGTAGTCGTCATCGCCTTCTTGCTGTTGGGACTGAGCCTGGGGCTTCGCCTCCAGAGCCGTCTTGGCGCGCTGTTCCTTTGCCTGGCGGGGGTCGCGGTCGTGCACGTGATCTTCGACGCGGCGCCGCGAATCCTGACCGCGTCGGCCTATGGCCGCCGCATCGCAGCGGGCCTGCGGGTGTTTTCGGAGAACGGCGGCGACTCCCTGACCGACACGACCCTGGCGGTGGTGGCCGGCGTCATCGCCGCGGCGATCCTGCAGACCCTCAGCGAAGACCGCAAAATGACCAACTGGGACCCGGACAAGGCGATCAAGCGCCGGGTCAAGCGCGAGGGCAAGATTCGCGAGGACTACCCGACCTTCCCGTCCTGACGCGCCTGCGGCCCTCGGTCGCGGCCAGGCGGAGCCCCGGCCTCCCCTGGGAGGCGATTCCCGTGGAAACCCCGGTCCCGGCCTTGGCATGTTACCGATCGTTACAACTGGCGCCCGCCTTGCAAGGCCAAGCAGAGCTTGGGTTTGCGCCACCTTGGCGGGCGCCGGAGGGGAAGACTTGCCCGAAGGGTTGTTCAAACTTTCACCTTTCTGGGCTAGGAACACCGTTCGCGCAGGGGAGAGACTTCGCGGCATGATGAAACGCCTGACGGCCGCGGCCCTCGTCGCGACGATTCTGACGTTCAGCGTGAGCACGCAAGCTCAGGCCGACCCGTACCTGCAGTGCGTGACCTTCGCGCGCATGATCACGGGCATCCAGATTTTCGGCGACGCCTGGACCTGGTGGTCCAAGGCGCTCGGCAAGTACCAGACCGGCAAGACCCCCGAAGCGGGCGCCGTCCTGGTGTTTAAGCCCACCGGCCGCATGCGCCTGGGCCACGTGGCCGTGGTCAGCCAGGTGCTGACCGACCGCATCATCCAGATCACCCACGCCAACTGGAGCCCCTATGAGGGCTCGCGCGGCAAGGTGGAGCACGACGTCACCGTGGTGGACGTCTCGACCGCCGGCGACTGGAGCCAGGTAAAGGTCTGGTACAACCCGATCGGCGACATGGGCAAAACCGTCTATCCGACCTACGGCTTCATCTATCAGGCGGCCAAGGACGGCCAGAGCCTGATGAAGGCCGGCGCGGCGCCTCAGGAACCGGCGACCAAGGCCAATCCCTGACGACCTCGACAACTCCAAAGACCCCGCCGCGCAGGCCTCGATGACCGCGCGTCGAGACCTCGCGTCTGAACCGCGTCTCGAGGTTTGGCGCGGCGCCGTCAACGCCTGGAACTGCGACGAGATGGGGCACATGAACGTGCGCTTCTATCTCGCCCATGCGCTCGAGGGGCTGGCCGGGGTGGCGGCCGCACTCGGCCTCGAGGACGCTTTCGCGACCCGGGCCACCTCGACACTGGAGGTGAAGGGTCATCACGTCCGCTTCCTTCGGGAAGCCCGGGCCGGGGCGCCAATCCACATCGAGGCCGGGATCCTGAGCTTCGGCGAGGACGAGGCCCGGGTGCTGCAGGTCATGCGGCACAGCATCTCCGGCGAGCCCTGCGCGGCCTTCGTGTCCCGGGTCCAGCACGTCACGCCGGGCGGCCGCAACTTCCCCTGGTCGGCCAAGGCGCGCGAGGCGGCCGAAAGCCTCGCCTGCGCCCTTCCCGCCTACGCCGCAGCCAAGGGCATCACCGACCAGCCGGTCGCGTCCAAGGCGTCGCTGACCTGGGCCGAAGCGCGGGGCCTGTTGTCCACCGCGCGCGGCGTGGCCCTGGCGGATGAGTGCGATGCGCTCGGCCGCTTCCGCAGCGACGCGGTGATGGGCCGGTTCTCCGACGCGGCGGCCCAGCTGTTCGGCGGTTTCGACCGCGGTCATACGCCGGGCGGCGCGCGCATCGGCGGCGCCATGCTGGAGATCCACATCCTGCACCACCGCACCCCACGCGTCGGCCAGCACCTGTGGCTGCGCTCGGGACTGGCGAAGATCGAACCGCGCTTCAATCACGTGGTCCACTGGCTGCTCGACCCGGTCAGCGGCGAGCCCTGGTCCACCGCACGCGGCATCGCCGCCGCCTTCGACCTCGACGCGCGCCGAATCGTCGAACGCACGCCGGAGCAGCTCGCGCGTTTGGCGCCGAAGGTGATCGAGGGGTTGGACCTGTAGGTCGGGCAGCGTGATATCTTCGGCTGTCCGTGTGGAGAAATCGCGATGCATATCGGTCTGATCGGCGGCATCGGGGTGGCGGCGACGGTCGTCTACTACCAGCGATTAACCGCTGAGGTCGCGGCGCGGGGCGCGGGAACGCCGGCGCTGACGATCGTGCATGGCGATATCCATGAGCTGATCCGCAACAACCTGGCCGACCGGCGCGAGGAGCAGGCGCGCGCCTTTCTGCCGCTGGTCGAACGGTTGAAGGCGGCCGGATGCGACTGCGTGGCGCTGACCTCGCTGGGCGGGCATTTCTGTCTGGATGAACTGGCGGCGCTGTCGCCTCTGCCGATCGTTTCGGCGCTGGCGCCGCTCGACGCCTATTTCGTCGGGCGCGGCATTCAGCGAATCGGTTTGCTGGGCACGCGGCTTGTGATGCGCGCGCGCCTGTATGGGAAGCTCGCGCGCACGAAGGCGCTGGCGTTGGACGACGAGATTGACCTGATCGGTCAGACCTATCAGGACGTGGCCGTGGCCGGCGCATGTTCGCCGGCGCAGCGGGCGCTGTTTCTCGATGCGGGGCGGCGGCTGGTGGCGGCCGGCGCGGAGGCGATTGTGCTGGCGGGCACCGACCTCAACCTGGCGTTCGACGGGCAGAGCCCCGGTTACCCGGTGATCGACGCCTTGGATGTTCATGTGGCCGTGCTTGCCGACTTGGCGTCGGGCCGGACCACGCTCGCGGATCTTGTTGAGTAACGGGAAAAGTAGGGCATGTCTGACTTAGTCCCGAGGCTCGCCTGGCTAAACGCCAGCTTTGGTTAGTCGTACGCGTCCCTTTTCTGGCGGACGCCTATGCAGGCGACCGAATGTCGATAGTGGCCTTGAAGCTTACGGCAATGACTATGCAACGGAGGACAACCGGTGAAACACTGTCAATTCGCATTGGTGATCGCGGCCACGGGTTTTGTGCTGATGACCTCAGACGCAATGGCTGAACCGCACTATCACTACATCGTCTGCACCAGCTCAAACGGAGAGCTTGAAGCAACACTGCGGCTGGGCGTCGATTCGAAAGGTCTGAAGATATGTTTCAGAACCGATGCCGCTTCCGACTCCGACTGTGACTCAGAGGCGCCGGCGACCCGGAAAGCCGGCTTGCTGACGTGGCAGGATGAATACAAGTGCGAATATAACTTGCATGCTTCGTCCACGTCGCTCACGACCAGATGCCCGCCAAACCCGGACGCCCCGTTGCAGCACGCGGTAACAAAATATAGGTGTCATCCAGGCAAATGATGATCCGGCCGAGCGTCGCGTTCGACCCGGGACATTTGTCGTCCGCGACGGCGCGACGTCGGCCTGGCAATCGGTGAATAGTGCTCTCGTCACCGTATTCTAGCGTGGCCCTGCTCGCCGACTTAGAATCGAACCGGACATCGCTCGCCGCTATTGTTGCGTGACGCGATGCTGCTGCAGGCAAGTGAATTAGGTATCGCGTCGCCGTAGCTCCAGAACGAACAGTCCTATGTGTCGCAAGTGAAGGAGCCGCTTATGCCGGACGCCGAATAGGAGTCCGACCCGATGAAGGGGTGCATGCGCGTGTAACTGAAGGGATTGAATTGAATGTTCGTGAGCTGATGGTTTCCGCCGCCACAAGCCGAATTTCGCAAGCTGCTCTCAATGGCGTTCTCGCCGTCCTGGACGCTGCCGTAGTCAGAGAACCAGGCGTCCGAGAAAGTTTGACTGACCTGCTGCCAAGTGCAGGTCACGGAAAATTTTATGTTACTGGCTGAATAGGAGTCCGGACCGATGAAGGGTTGCATACGCGTGTAGCTGAATGGCTGAAAGCTATCGCTCCAGCTCCCATAGGACGGGCAGACTTTGGCGGCTACGTCAGACGCCGCGGCGTATTCGCCTTGCGCCACGCTTGGCTCGTCAGAAAACCAGCCAATGAAATTGTAGGTCTTGGAGTTCGCCGATGCAAACGTCGGCGTCAGCGCCAAAGCCAAGGCGGCCACAACCGACATGGTACGTATCATCGCTGAATCTCCTTCAGCATTAAGGTTGCGGGCGTGAGCCCATTTGAGAGCAAAATACGTCCCACCGCTGCAGAGTTATCTCGGCATCGCCCCGAACGTCGGAGTCCTCTTCGGGGTGTGCTTGTCGCCTCGTATCTCGCCCGCGAGCCTACCCATTCCGCTCTCACGAACCTCCGGCCCCCTCAGGCGTCCAACGGCTGGGTTGATGTCTCTCACGACGCCCATGCTGTGGGTTGGCTGCTTTTTGGGGCTCGTCTTGTCCAATCGTATGGTGGGTCCCTTCTGCGTTCCCTTGCCGCTCTCCGCAAACTTGGTGCTCCCGGCAATTGAGACCGCGGACGTTGCAAGTGGAAATACAACAGCGAACGCGAAAAGCGAAACCACATACTTAGGCGTTTTCAGCATAGCCATGTCCTCTGTTCTGTTTAGGAATGAACGAAGGGCCTTGGTTGGAAGGAGCCTTCGCGTATTGAGCAGCGAAGAACGGCCACCTAACCGCCGACTGACAGTCCCTTAGCGCTGCTAGATCCCCCCACTGTAAGTTCTTTCTCGTGCACCCGGAAGCCGATTTAACGGGCCGACCGAGGACCCCATTGCGGCGATCAGTTGAACCCGCCACCCATCATGGATATTCGAACCGTCCGCTTTGGGCGCCGGGCGCCTGTCACGGTGTCGACGCCTTAGCCGCCGGAGCGGGCGAGGGTTTCGCCAACCGATCAAAGTTCATGATCGCGTTGAACACCAGGGGGTAAGTCCCCAGCGTCTCGCCGCGATAGATCGGCAGGTTGGCGAACAGCAGGGTGTTTCCCGTGCCTACGTGCGCGTCCACCACGATGGCGTGCTCCGCGATCGAGCCGGCGTGGTCGAGAAGGCCTGAGCGCAAAAGGTCCTTGGCGTCGGCGAACCTGAGGATGACCTCCGGCCGCAGCGCCTCGGGAATGACCGAGGGGTTGTTGCGCATCTGGTCCTCGTTCAGCGGCGTCGGCTCCCACGGCTTGGGCTTGGGCAGAGGCGGCGCGTCGGTCAGTTCGCGACCGCCGACGACGTCGCTGTCGTCCACCGAGCCGCGGCCGGTCGGGCGTTGCTCATAGGGGTCCATCAGGACGCGGCCGCCGCGCGAACGCGTGGTCTCACTGACATTGAAGGCCATGCCGTCGGCGCTCATCACCGACACCTCCTTGCCGAAGCCGAAGGCGACCGGGCTTTGCGGCGAGACGAACACGGCGTCGAGGACCGAGCCCACCACGCGCACGTCGCCGCCGCGCGCCACCGAGACGCCGGGCGCAAGGCCGCTGTCGATGGCGAACTCGGCGGTGTCTTCGCAGGTGATCAGCAGGCCGCCGGTTTCGACGAAGCGGCGAAGATGGTCGACGCCTTCGCCGCCGAGGCCGGGGCGCATGTCCGGCGTGGAGTTCGATGGTCATGTTGGGCGTCAGCGCGGTCTTCTGCCAGGGCAGCGCATTGCCGTAGCGCGGGATGCCGTCGACGATGTCGCGCCTGGAGGCGCCGCCCACCGGGGCGAACACGATCACGTCGTACTTGGCGCGCAGGTCGGCGTCGGCCGCCGCGGCCTGGGTGCTGATGTAGGTGTAAGGGATGCCGGCCCGGTCGAAGGCCTGGCGCCACCAGCCCTCGCTCTGGGTCGAGAGCCAGGTGTGCATGATCGCGATCCTCGGCGCCCGGGCCGGGTGTGACGTTACCGTCGGCGCCGCACTGACGCGCTCGGCGTCGAGGGCCAGGGCCTTCAGCGCGTCCGCCAGCTTGCCCTGGTCGGCGCCGGTGATCACCAGCGAACCGGCGGCATAGTGCTTGCCCTCCGCGTCGAACGCCGCGTCGGCCACGGCGATCTTCTGCGGGCCCAGTTTGTAGACCAGCGACAGCAGTGAAACCTGACCGCTGTTGTTGACCACCGTGACGTCGCCCGCGCCCGAAAGCTTGCCGGAGACGTCGGCGGCGTCGCCCAGCGGCGTCATCGGCGCCTGCAGGATCGCCGCGTCGGTGACGCGCACAGCCTTGACGTTGAACAGTTCGGGGAACGACCAGCCGGTGTCGTCGTAGGGGTGCTTCTGCGGATCGTCCGGGGCCCAGTACTGGCGATCGAGCAGGGCGTCCGCCGCGCGGGCGTAGGGCTGGTCCATGCGGACGACAAAACTGCCGGCGGGCAGGTCGACTTTCACCGGCGCGTCGCCGCGCTTGGCCGCCGCCACCAGTTGGGTGCGCGCGTCGGTCAGCTGGCTGATCTCCACATGCTGGCGCTTCAACACGTCGAGCAACTGCAGTTGCCGGTTGGTCTCGGCCGGATTGGCGGGCAGCACCCAGGCGGCGGGCCCCTCCAGCGACGGCTTCTGAATCGAGCGTTTGCTCTTCAGATAAAAGTTCTCGAGGAAATGCTGGGTGTGTTCGGAATAGTAGTGCAGCGTCGAAAGCAGCGCGCTCTGTTCGTAATTGTTGTTGTCGCGTTGGGACCAGGTCACCACCGGCAGCGGCGGGTTGGGCCGATACCAGGTGCGGCTGTACTCCTCCGGATCTAAGATGCGCTTTTCGGTGTCGGCGCCGCCGTTGCCGAAGGTCTCGTAGAGCCGACTGGTGCCGTTGTGCATGGCGGCGAGGAACATCAGATAGCCCGGCGACCAGGTGTCGAAGTCGCCGTGGGTGAACACGCCGGGCATGCCGAAGCCCTGCATCTGGCCGACGTTGTTCCAGCCGAGCTCCTGCCACTCGTCGGCGACGATCGGATCGATCCAAGCGTTGTAAGGCCCGTCGCCGACGGTGTTGTCGTAGAGGAACGGCACCGACTCGTGCAGGTCGTGCAGCACCTGGGCGTGCCAGCCCAGATAGGTGTCGAGCACATTGCGCGACAGGTTGAGCGTCAGGCCCATGGCGTCGCGGTTGTTGTCGTGCGCGACGTAGTGGCCCCAGTACATGAGGCGCGGGTACTCCTCGCCCGGATGCGCCTTGTGCCAGCGGTAGAGGTCGACCATGCGGTCGCGCCCGTCCACCTCCACCACCGGGGTGATCAGGACGATCATCTTCGAGCGGATGTTTTTGATGTAGGGTGAATCGTCAACCGCCAGCCGATAGGCCATCTCCATCAGCGCCGTGGGCGCGCCGGTCTCCGACGAGTGGATGGTGCCGGTGATGTAATAGACCGGCACGGATTGTTGGATCAGCGCCTTGGCCTTGGCGTCGTCGAGGCCGATGGTGCGCGGGTCGGCCAGTTGCGCCAGGCGCGCGTCGTTGGCCTTCTGGTCTTTCAGGAGACTTCTCGTCGGCGATGGCCACGGCGATCATCTCGCGGCCCTCTTCGGTGTGGCCGATGGTGAACACCTTGACCCGCGGCGAGGCGGCCGCCAGCGCGCGGAAGTACTTATAGACGTCCTCGGCGTAGGGCAGGTAGTCGGGCGCGCCAGCGATCACGCCCAGGGTCTTCATCGGGGTCGGCACGGTGGTCGAGGCAGGCAGATAGTCCACCAGCGGCGAGGAGAACTGCGAGTCGGTGGTGTAGCGCTTGATCGCGTCGCTATAGGCCTGGTCCACCGGCTGATCGGGGTCGCGCCGGTAGGTATCGTCTACCGAGGGGGTGTGGGAATAGACCGGCTTGGGCGGGGTCGTGGGGGCGGCTGGCGGGGTCTGGGCGGCGCCAGACGCGCTGATGCAGAGCACCGACAGGGCGGCGAACAGAAACGCGCCGGCGGTTCGTGGCATGGACATGGTTTTCCCCTCGGCGGACGCCCGAGTTTGGAACTGAGCGGAGCTTGAGCCCCAGGTCAACACGCAGGTTCATGCAGCGACCGCAGGCCGGCGTCCACCGACCCCTTTCCGTCCCTTGGCCCGTCTGTGGTACGCACGCTCCGGCGGGATGGATCGGCCGAGGAGGCGGGCGTGGATATTCACAAACCGAAGGCGGCGCACAACTGGCGCGAATTCGCCATGGAGATTGCGACCATCATCTGCGGCATCGTGATCGCGCTCGGGCTCGAGCAGCTTGTCGAAGCGCTTCACCGGGGCCATGAGGTCGCCGAGACGAGGACACGTCTTTCGATCGAGCTGGGCACGCTTCTGGGACAGGCGGAGTTTCGCGCGCGGGCGAGCGACTGTGTCCAGCGGCGGCTCGACGATCTCGCAGCGGCTGTCGACGCGGCGGCTAAGAGCGGCCGCTTGCCGCCAATGGGAGATCCCGGCTTTCCATCGGTTTTCGTATGGGGATCAGGCATGTGGCAGAGCGCGGCAAGCGCCCAAACCGTCGCGCACCTCCGCCCCGACGACGTGCTGGGATACTCCAGCGCCTACAAATTCATCGGCGAAGTCGACGACGCAAACCAAGCGGAGGGGAAGGTCTGGACAACGCTCTACGGTCTCGTGGGGCCGGGACGCGCCTTCAACGCCGCGGACGCCGCGACCTACCGCCAGGCGATCGGCGAAGCGCGCTACCTCGACTGGTCCATCGGCGGCAGGGGCGTCCGCGCCCATCAGGCTCTGGACGCCTACCACATCGGCTTCAATCGGGGCCGCTACAACAAGGTGCTCTCCAGACCCGTCGAGAGCACGTCGATCTGTCAGCCCATTGCTACTGTGCCGCCGGCGCAGTACGGCGCCGCGCCCAACCAAAATTTCATCGCCATCGCGCGCGCCCATCCGCTGCGGCCGCAAGGGACAGACTGAGGCGCCGCCGTGGTCGCTTACACCGCCGCGTCCAGGATCGCGTCGCGCACCAGGTTCGGGCGCTCCATCGGGAAGACGTGGCCGCCTCCGCGGCCTATGCCCGCTCAACCGCCGTGGCGTCCCTTCAGCCACGGGTCGAGCGGCAGGCGCCAGATGCCCGATTGGCCGGTGACGTAGACGGCGCGTTGGTCCAGTGACAGGTGAGCGCCCCAGGGAAGGTCGGCGTTCGCGGCGTCGCCCAGGTCGATGGGCGCGGTCCAGCCTGCGCCGCGGCGGAACGCGATCGACAACCGGCCGAGACCGCCTTTGACCTTGCCGTAGTCGAACACGATGAACGACTGGTCCTTCGCGATCGCCGGATCGTGGATCGACACCTTGGGGTCGCCGAGCACAACCCTTTGCGCCGCGCCATAGGCGCCGCCGCGATAGGCCGCGCGCCAGAGCTGCATGACCCTGTCCGTCGCGTCGAAGCGCATGAAATAGAGCGTGTTGTCCCCGGCGATGCCTGCGAAGTCGACGAAGATGTCGTTGTTGATGTTCGTCCCGAGCCACGTGAGCTCACCCCACCCGGCGCCCTTGCGATCGACCCGCCAGATGTTCGAGCCCGGCGCGCCGGTCTTCGAAAAGTACGTCTGCACCAGCGGCGCGGCGCTTTGCGGCGTAGGCCGGTCCGAGTTGAACAGCATGTAGCGCCCGTCCGGCGACACGACCGGGTCCTGATCGAACCAATGGCCTGAGAAAGGCGCGACCTCGGCCGGCGCCCAGCGTCCGCCCCTGCGATGCGAGATCATGACAGTCTTGTGCGCCCCTTCGCTTCGGTCGAAGAAGACGGCGTTTCCGTCAGGCGTGAACGCCAAGGTGTCGTCTGTGTCCTGGTTGATGACGCCGTCCAGAGACATTTTCGTCCCTGTCTGCGTGGGCGCGGCGCCGGCGGCCGCCAACGTCGCCGCGGCGGTCAGAACCAGGATCGACAGCACGGTCCGGTTCATCGAGCCCTCTCCGTTCCAGCGCACAACCAACACCGCCGTTTTATGGCAATGTCCAGGCGGCCGCTCGACGTTCGTCGCCATCGGCTTGCTGCTGGCGACAAATGCGGATCCCAGACCGGCGTCTCAAGCCGCCGCCGGCGCTTTCGCGCGCCAGCCAGGATAGCCCCCGTTAAACCGCCGCGTCGAGGATCGCGTCGCGAACCAGGTTGGGGCGTTCCATCGGGAAGAAGTGGCCGCCGGTCACCGTCTCGACGCGCAGGCGCGCGAAACGGTGGCTGAGGCCCGCGCGGTCGGAGACGTGGCAGGTGGACCCGCGTTCGCCCTTCAGGATGGTCACCGGCCGGTCGAACCGGCGCAGCACGCGCCACGGATCGTTGGCCTGGGCGATGTAGTTAGACGCCTCCCAGGCCGGCGCGCAGGCGAGTTCAACCGTGCCGTTGTCGCGCTCGACGAAGCCGCCGGCGACGTAGTCGGCCAGGGTCGTCTCGGGCCAGGACGCAAAGGCGCCGCGGCCGCGATAGGTGGTGAACGCCTCGGCCTGGTCGGCGAAGACCGAGCGGCGGCGCAGGGCGCCCTGAACCAGCGGAAACCGGGCCGCGGTCAACGCGCGTGCGCCGGGCAGTCGCGCCAGGGCGAGCACCGTCGGCCGCCAGATCACCGGGTCGAACAGGGCGAGGTTGGAGACCTTGCCGGGACGCGCGCCCGCCGCCTCCAGCGCCACCGTGCCGCCCATGGAGTGGCCGGCCAGGGTCACCGGCGGCCCGCCGAGCGCTTCCAGCAGCGCCAGCACGTCGTCGCGGAGATCGCGCCAGGAGCGCCGCCCGCGCGGGTCGGCCTTCAAGGTGGTCGCGCCGTGGCCGCGCAGGTCCGGCGCCACGATCCGAAGCGTCGCCGACAGCGGCGCCAGCAGGGTGCGATAGGTCAGGGCGTTGAAACCGTTGGCGTGCAGGAAGACCACGTCCACCGGCCGCTGGGCGTCGCCGAAGTCGAGCACCGCCATATCGCCGTCGCCCCAGGGGCTGCGGATGGGGACCATCCGGCGGCGGGGCTCCTGAAATCGGGCGGCGTCCATGAACCGGCCTCCTGTCCTCTTCTAGCTAAGGACGCGGGCCGCCGCATTCCAGCACCCGCCTAGGGCGTAGGATCGATTTGCCGTTCGCCCCATACGCCCGGTCTCGTTGCCGGGCGGTCCGGGTTCGGCTAGAAGCGCCCCTCACCTTTCAAGAGACTTGTGGATCATGGAACAGGGCGACCTCGACACTGGCGTTTCGCTTTCCGGCAACGTGCTTTTCTACGACAAGCCCGAGCCCCTGAGCGCCCAGAATCCACGGCGGCCTGGGGGTCAACCGTACGGCCAAGCCCTACGGCTTCGTCGCCCGCACCAATCTGGTGCCCCTGACCGTGGCCGAGTTCATCGGCGCGGGCCTCAGCTATCCGATCATCTTCCTCGGCGATGGCAAGGTGCCGCTGGCGGTGATGGGGCTGCGCCAGAACGAGAACCTGTTCGTCAGCCCCGACGGCGAGTTCCGCGTCGACGCCTATATCCCGAGCTTTGTGCGTCGCTATCCCTTCGTGTTCGCCAACGACGAAGGCTCCGACCGCATGGTGCTGTGCGTCGATCGCAACGCGCCGTTCGTGTCCGACAAGCCCGAGGTGCCGTTCTTCGAGAACGGCCAGCCGTCGCCGTACACCCAATCGGCCATGCAGTTCTGCACCGAGTTCGAAACCGAGCGTCAGCGCACCCAGCAGTTCGTCACCATGATGAAGGACCTCGACCTGTTCGAGTTCCGCGAGGCGACCTTCCAGCCGACGTCGGCGGACGGCAGCGCGGTGCCGCCGGTGAAGCTCGCCGACTACTGGGCGATCTCCAACGAGAAGCTGAACAAGCTTCCGGCGGACAAGTACGTCATGCTGCGCGACAACGGCGCCCTGCCGCAGATCTACGCGCACCTGATATCGTTGCTCGCCTGGGACAAGTTGGTGGCGATCCAGCTCGAGCGCCAGAGCCAGGAAGTCCCGGTCGCGGCGAACGCTTAGCGGCCGACCACCGAACGCGTCAGACACGAGAAGACGAGGCGGCCAGCTTCGTCGAGCAGGTCGTGTTGGGCGATGACCACGCCCTTGCTTTCGCCCACCGGGTCCTTGCCCATGATCGTCATGCGCCCGCGCAGCAGCTCACCCGCCGGCGGATTGCGCACCCAGCGGAGTGCATCGACCGCGAGGCGTTTGGCCTGGGGCGCGCTCTTGCCCGAGTTGGCTTCGAGCCGCGACCAGATGGCGTAGACCATGGCGTCGGGCGCGCCGTTCATCGGGTCCCAGTCGGGCGCGAAGGTCGCACAGAAAGCCTCGATGGCGCGGCGGTCCAGCGCGATGGCGCCCAGCGAGATCACCTGTCCGATCTCCAGGTCGTCGAAGGTCATGGTGAGTTGATCCCCGGACATTTCGGAGGATCATGCCCCACTGGCCCCGGAGCGCAATCTCGACCATATAACCGGGATGGTTTTGCGCGGTTTCAGAGCTATCGTCCGGGCGTTCGCAGTGCTTATGGCGCTGACGGCGGGGCCGGCCTTCGCCCAGGCGGTGAACACCGGCCACATCGAGGTCGAGCTCGCGCCGCTGACCGCGACCGCCCAGCCCGGGACCACAACCTATGTAGCCCTGCGCGAGAAGATCGCGCCGGGCTGGCACACCTATTGGCGGAACGCCGGCGATGCGGGCCTTCCGCCGGGGTTCACCTGGACCCTGCCCGCCGGCTGGAAGGCGGGCGACACGGTCTGGCCGCTGCCGGAGCGCATGCCGCAGGCGCCGCTGATGACCTACGGCTACGAAGGCCAGGTGTTATTGCCGGTGGCGATCAGCGTGTCGGCGAACTCGAAGGACGGCGACCGCGCGTCGCTGGCCGCGCACCTCGACATTCTCGTGTGCAAGGACGTGTGCATTCCCGAGAGCGCGGACCTGAAACTCGCGTTGCCGGTCTCGGCCGGCAAGCCGGAGTTGGCGCCGCGTTGGGGGCCGGACATCGCGCGCGTCATCGCCCAGGCGCCGAAGCCCGCAACCTTTGCGACGTCGGCGAATTTCACCAAGGGCGCGATCGTGCTCGCCGCCGCCGGCGGTCCGTTGAAGGGCGTCGACGCCGACGGCGCCTATTTCTTCCCGAACGACGCGGCGACCGTGTTCCTCCCCGCGCGCCAGGCGGTCGAGCGCGGACCCGATGGTCTCACGCTCACCCTGCAGCCTAGTCCAACCTTAGCGAAAGCCGGCGCCCTGACCGCGCCGCTGTCCGGCGTGCTCGCGACCAAATCCGGCGCCTGGGAGATCAGCGCCAAGCCGAACGTCGCGCCGCCGCCGGGCGCCTCGGGCCTGGGCCCTGCCCTCAGTGCGGACGAAGCGCCGAAAGCTGCAAGCGGCGACATCGGCGGTCTGTTCGTTGCGCTCGGTTTCGCCCTGCTCGGTGGACTGATCCTCAACCTGATGCCCTGCGTGTTCCCGGTGCTGTCGATCAAGGCGGCCGCGCTGGCTTCGCGCGCGCATGCGCCGCAGGAGGCTCGACGCGACGGCTTGTTCTTCCTGGCGGGCACGCTCAGCGCCTTCCTCGTGCTCGCCATCGTCGTCATCGCCGGCAAGGCGGCGGGTCAGGCGCTGGGCTGGGGCTTCCAGTTGCAGTCGCCGAAGGTGGTCGCCGCCCTGGCGCTGCTGACCCTCGCCGTTGCGCTCAATTTGTCGGGCGTGTTCGAGGCCGGTCTGTCGCTGCAGGGCGTCGGTTCCGATCTGCAACACAAGCCGGGCGGCGCGGGCGCCTTCTTCACCGGCGTGCTCGCCGTCGTGGTCGGCGCGCCGTGCACGGCGCCGTTCATGGCGTCGGCGCTGGGCTATGCGCTGACCGCAGGCCCGGTCGCCACCGTCGCGGTGTTCCTCGCCCTGGGCCTCGGCCTAGCCCTGCCCTTTGTGGCGCTGAGTTTCTCGCCAGCCTTGCTGCGCAGGATGCCCAAGCCCGGCCAATGGATGGACACGCTGCGCAAGCTGTTGGCGTTTCCGATGTACGCGACCGCAGCCTTCATGGCCTGGGTGTTCGCGCAGCAGACCGCCGGCCCCGCGCTCGGCCTGTTGATGGGCGGCGGCGTCATGCTCGCGCTCTGTCTCTACCTCTTCGGCCTGCACCAGCACGCGAAGGCGCAAGGCCGCCGCGCCTGGGCGTCGCTCATCGCCGCCGGCGTGTCGCTGCTGGGCGCGCTTGCGCTCGTGGGGTTCGCTGCGGCAGCGGACAGCGCGCCGCGCGGCGCCGTCGCCGAGGGCGGTCCATCCGCCCTCCACGCCGAACCCTATTCGGCGCAACGCCTCGCCGACCTGCGCGCGCAAGGCAAACCGGTGTTCGTGAACTTCACCGCCGCCTGGTGCGTCAGCTGCAAGGTGAATGAACAGGTCGCCTTCGCCAGCGGCGACACGGCCAAGGCCTTCGCCGACACCGGCGCGGCGTACCTGGTCGGCGACTGGACGCGGCCGGATCCGGAAATCACCAAGGCGCTGGCGGCCGAGGGGCGGACGGGCGTGCCGCTGTATCTGGTGTACGGCGTCGACGGCGGCGCGCCCAAGGTGCTGCCGCAAGTGCTTACGCCCGGCATGGTGGTGCGCGCGCTGAAGGCTGGGGCGCAGCGCTAGCTCTCCTCCCTCGAGGGAGGAGAGGGCTACACCGGCGCCTTCGGCGGGGCGGTGATTACGCCCACGTTGTCGTCGAGCAGATAGGCGAGGTCGTCGAGCGCGCGCGCTTCGTCCGGGCCGGTCTTGGCGTCGCGCACTTCGGCGATGCGTTTGGGCAGGTCCTGGGAGATGCCCTTCAGGATGCACTTCAGGTCGCCGTCCTTGTCGCGTGCGGCGAGGTCGACGTGGCCCTTCATGTCGAGGCCGGACAGCGCCTCAGCCTTGGTCGCGACCGCGTCGAAGCCCTCGAGCGGCACGGCGGTCGCCGACTGTTTCAGCCCCGGCGTCGCTTCCATCGCGATCACCGTCGCGCGCAAGTCCCGGGCGCGTCCGACGATGTCGGCATAGAGCGGCTCGGCCGCCAGCGGGCTCACCGCCTGGGGCTGGATCGCGTGGCCGCCGCCCGCGCCATAGAGATCGGCCAGGGCCAGGGAAGCCGCGAGCGCCATGCCGCACATGGGGAAATCCTCTCCGAGAACAGGCCCGAATCGTGGGCCCGAAGCGGTAAACGAGTGGTGACCTTCGCCCCGGCTCACGCTAGTCCGGAGGCCATGAGCCCCGACGCCGCCTGGACCGCCCTGAAGGCCGCCGCACGCCGCTGTGCGCCCATCGCCGACCTGTTCGGGCGCGAACCCGACCGGCTGAGCCGCCTGACCGTCGAGGCCGCGGGCCTGACCCTCGACCTGTCGAAACAGCCCTGGAGCCTTGAGGGCCTCGACGCGGCCCTGGCCCTGACGGGCGCAACGGACGTGGAGGGCCGGCGCGGGAAACTGTTCGCGGGCGAGGCGGTGAACGCCTCGGAAGGGCGCGCGGTGCTGCACATGGCGCTGCGGGCCCAGGCCGGCGACGCCTACACCGCCCTCGGCGCGCCGGTGATGGGCGAGGTCGAGGCGGTCCGCGCGCGCATGCAGCGCTTCGCCGAGGCGATGCGGGCGGGCGAGCTGCGCGGCGCCACGGGCAAGCCGCTGAACACCATCCTGCACATCGGCATCGGCGGCTCTGATCTCGGGCCGCGGCTGATCTGGGACGCGTTGCGACCGTTTAAACCCGCGACAGACCTGCGCTTCGTCGCCAACGTCGACGGCGCCGACTTCGCGCTCGCCACCGCCGACCTCGATCCGGCGCAGACCCTGGTGGTGATCGTCTCGAAGACCTTCACCACCCAGGAGACCATCGCCAACGCCGACGCTGCGCGCGCGTGGCTCGCCGCGGGCGTGGGCGAAGCGAACGTCGGCCAGCATCTCGCGGCGGTATCCACGGCGCTCGACAAGACCAAGGCGTTCGGCATCGACGATGCACGCGTGTTCGGGTTCTGGGACTGGGTCGGCGGCCGCTATTCCTTGTGGAGCGCGGTGTCGCTGTCGGTCGCCTGCGCGCTCGGCTGGGATGTATTTCAACGCCTGTTGGACGGCGCGCGCGCCATGGACGCGCACTTCCGCGACAGCCCGCTTGACCGCAACGCGCCGGTGCTGCTGGCGCTGGCCCAGGTATTCAACCGCAACGGCCTTGGACGCGCGTCGCGCACGGTCGTGCCTTACGCGCATCGCCTGCGTCGCCTGCCCGCGTTCCTGCAGCAGCTGGAAATGGAGTCGAACGGCAAGGGTGTCACGCGCGACGGCAAGCCGCTCGCGCACGCCACCGCGCCGGCGGTGTTCGGCGGCGAAGGCACGAATGTGCAACACGCCTATTTCCAGCAGATCCACCAGGGGCCCGACGTCGTGCCCGTCGAATTCGTAGCCCTCGCCGACAGCGACGAAGGCGCCGCCGGAGCGCACGCGAAACTGCTCGCCAACGTCATCGCCCAGGCCGAAGCCCTGATGACCGGCCGCAGCGAATCCGACGTGCGCGCGGAACTGCAGGCCGAGGGCCTTTCCGCCGCGGACATCGACACCCTGGCGCCGCAACGAACCTTCCCCGGCGACCGGCCCTCGACCCTGATCCTGCTCGACCGCCTGACCCCCGAACGCCTGGGCGCCCTGATTGCGCTCTACGAACACAAGACCTTCGTCGAAGGCGTCGTCTGGGGGATCAACAGCTTCGACCAGTGGGGCGTGGAACTTGGCAAGACCCTGGCCGGGCGGGTGCTGGGCGAACTGGAGGGCGGACCGGCGGGTGCGCACGACCCTTCGACGGCGGCGCTGATCGGGCGGCTGAAGCGCTAGAGCCTCCCCCGAAAAGCGGCAGCGTTCGGGGAGGGGGACCGCGCCTAGCAGGCGCGGTGGAGGGGGCGGCTACCGCGGCACATTCAAATCATCTGAAGGCGTCTCGTGGCCAACGCATGCTCGACGTTGCGCCTGAGGCCGCCCCCTCCACCATGCGCGCTGCGCATGGTCCCCCTCCCCCGTTCGCTGCCGCTCACGGTGGAGGTTCTTCTGGCGCTTGCGCCCTCGATCCTCTAAGCCCCGGCCCATGTCCGAGACCGAATTCCGACCCGAAGCGCGCAATCCGCGCGGCCTGCTGGACCGCCGCGCGCGGGAGCTGGGGACCGAGCGGGCGATCCTGACGGCCGTTTCGCGCGTCTATGAGCGCTACGGCTTTGAGCATCTGGAGACGCCCGCCTTCGAGTTCGCCGATGCGCTCGGCAAGTTCCTGCCCGACAGCGACCGGCCCAACGAGGGCGTGTTCGCCCTGCGCGACGACGACGAGCAATGGATCGCGCTGCGCTACGACCTGACCGCGCCGCTCGCCCGCTTTGCCGCCCAGAGTTGGGAGACCCTGCCCAAGCCGTTCCGCCGCTATGCGTTCGGCACGGTGTGGCGCAACGAGAAGCCGGGACCGGGCCGCTATCGCGAATTCATTCAGTGCGACGCCGACACGGTGGGCTCCGACCGGCCCGAGGCTGACGCCGAGATCGTGGCCATGGCGGTGGAGGGCCTGGAAGCTGCGGGCGTGCCGCGCGGCGGAGCGGTGCTGAAACTCAACAACCGCAAACTGCTGAACGGCCTGCTCAGCAAGGCCGGGGTGGAGAGCAACGCGCAGAAGCTGATCGTGCTGCGCGCCATCGACAAGCTCGATCGTCTCGGCGTCGAAGGCGTGCGCGCCCTGCTCGGCAAGGGACGCGTCGATGAGTCCGGCGACTTCACCAAGGGCGCCGAACTGGGCACGCCGGCAGTCGATGCGGTGATCGCCTTCCTGGGCGCCGCCGGCGATACGCGGAAAGCCACCCTCGACAAGCTGTCGCCGGTGGTGGGCGGCACGGCGCAAGGCGACGAGGGCCTGAACGAATTGATGCTGATCGACGCGGCGCTGAAGGGCATGGGCATCAGCGAGTCCCAGGCGCGCTTCGATCCCGCGGTGGTGCGCGGGCTCGAGTACTACACCGGCGCGGTGTTCGAGGCCGAGATCCTGCAGGCCGGCCCCGATGGCCAGCCGCTGAAGCTGGGTTCGGTCGGCGGCGGCGGACGCTATGACGACCTGGTGGCGCGCTTCACCGGCGAGCGCACGCCGGCAACAGGGTTCTCGTTCGGGGTGAGCCGCCTGGCGGTGGCGCTGCGCCAGCTCGGTTGGAGCGGCGACCGCGACGCGCGCGGGCCCGTGGTGGTGATTGCTTTCGATCAGGCGCGCATGGCCGACTATTTCGCCGTCGCGCGCGAACTGCGTGACGCGGGCATTGCCGCGGAGGTCTATCTCGGCCGCTCGGGCATGAAGGCGCAGATGAAGTACGCGGACCGCCGGCTCTCGCCCGCGGCGGTGATCATCGGCGACGACGAGCTGGCGGCCGGAACTGTGACCATCAAGGACCTCGACCTCGGCCGCGACCTGGCCACCCAGTCGGCCGACCGCAAGGCCTGGAAAGACGAGCGTCCGGGCCAGGTCACCCTCCCCCGCGACCAAATGGTCGCAACGGTGCGCGAGATCATAGCGCGCAGCTAGGAATTCCTAAGTTGCTGAATTGCCGGGAGGAAATTTTTGTTTCTTATCGACGATCAGCGACGAATCCGGCCTCCTGTGGCGCCGTTGCAATTGACTCAACTGACATTTTCACGTCACATTTCGCCTTGTGAGAACGCGAGCGCGCAGTCCGCGCGCGTTCTCCGGCGTTTCGGGGAGGAGACGCCTGCTCGCAAGAGCAAAGGAAGCCCGCCGCAGTCCATGCGGCGGGTTTTCTGTTTTCGGATTAGCGCCTGACGCTCAGGAAGCGGGCCGGAGCGGGCGCCCGCTCCGGCCCGCGTGGTCGCCAGGCTAGACCTTTACCACATGTGCACGCGGTCGTCGGGCGCAATGTATTGCTTGTCGCCGGGCTTGATGTCGAAGGCGGCGTACCATCCATCCTCGTTGCGCAGCGGACCGACGGCGCGGAACGGACCCGGCGAGTGCGGGTCGGTGGTGACCAGGTTCTTGTAGGTCTCGTCGCGCGCCTTCTCGCGCCACACCTGGGCCCAGCCGAGATAGACGCGCTGGTCGCCGGTGAAGCCGTCGATCACCGGCGAGGGCTTGCCGGCGAGATAGGCGTGGTAGGCCGCGAGCGCGAGCGTCGAGCCGTTCAGATCGCCGATGTTCTCGCCCATGGTCAGCTTGCCCTGGACGTGCACGCCGGGAAGGATTTCGAACTGGTCGTACTGCGCGCCCAGCTTGTCCGCCTCGATCTGGAACTTGCGCGCGTCCTCCGCCGTCCACCAGTCGGTGAGCTTGCCGGTGCCGTCGTACTTGCGGCCCTGGTCGTCGAAGCCGTGACCCATCTCGTGGCCGATCACGCCGCCGATGGCGCCGTAGTTCACCGCCATGTCGGCGTGCGGTTCGAAGAACGGCGGCTGCAGGATCGCGGCCGGGAAAACGATCTCGTTGCCGGTGGGCGTGTAATAGGCGTTCACCGTCTGGGGCGTCATGCCCCACTCGCTGCGATCGACCGGTTTGTTCAACCGGTTCATGCGGTAGTTCCATTCGAACACCCGCGCCGCGCGCTCGTCGCCGTAGAGGTCGTCGGCCGACACCTGCAGCGCGGAATAGTCGCGCCACTTGTCGGGATAACCGATCTTCACGCCGAACTTGTCGAGCTTCTCGAGCGCCTTGGTCTTGGTCTCCGGGCTCATCCAGGTCAGGTTCTGGATGCGCACGCGCATGGCGGCGCGCAGGTCGCCGACCAGATGCACCATCGCGGCCTTGGACTCCGGCGGGAAATACTCCGCGACATAGGCGCGGCCGAGCGCTTCGCCGAGCGTCCGTTCGGTGAAGCTGACGCCGCGCTTGTCACGCGAACGCTCTTCCGGCGTGCCCTGCATGGTGTGGCTGTGGAAGTCGAAGGCGGCGTCGGAGAAGCGCTTGGACAACAGGCCCGAGGCGCCGTCGATGCCGTGATAGGCCTGCCAGGCCTGCAGCGTCTCAACCGGCGTATCGGCGAAGATCTTGGCGATCTTGGCGATCGCCGTGTTCTGCCCGAGCACCACCCGCGTGGCGCCCTTGGCGCCCGCAGCGTCGAGCCATGTGCGCCAGGCGAAGCCCGGCGCATAGGTCTCGAGCTCGGTCACGCTCATCGGATTATAGGTCTTGTCGGAATCGCGGCTCTCGATGCGCGTCCAGTGCGCCTCGGCGATCTTGGCTTCGAGATCGACCACCGCCTTGGCGTTCGCTTCCGGGTCGGGCCAGCCGGCCATGCCGAGCATCTTGCCGACATAGACCTGATAGGCCGCGCGCTTATCGGCGAAACGGTCCTTCAGATAGTAGTCGCGGTCGGGCAGGCCGATGCCGCGCTGGCCGATGCCAAGGGCGTAGCGGTCCGGGTCCTTCTCGTCGGGCTCGACGCGCAGGCCGAAGAACGACGAGCCGAAGCCGTCGACCGAAGCGCCCATGGAGCGGGCCACGTCCTCGTGCGTCTTCAGCGCGCGCACGGCGGCGAGATCGGCGGCGAGCGGCTTGGCGTCGAGGGCTTCGATCCGCGCCGTGTCCATATAGGCCTTGTAGACCGCGGCGATCTTGGCGTCGTCGGAGCCGGCCTTGAGGTCGGTGCGCGCGACTTCCTTGTCGATCAGCGCGCGCAGGCGGTTGTCGGAGAGTTCGCGCAGGATGTCGAACGAGCCGTAACGCGAGCGGTCCGAAGGAATCACGATCGCATCGACCGCCTTGCCGTTGGCGTAGCGGTTGAAGTCGTCGCCGGGCTTCACCGAGGAATCCATGCCGGCGGTATCGAAGCCCCAGGTTCCGAAGTGCGGGGCCTCGGTGGAGTCCAACGCGCCGGCGCCCGAAGCGCCGTCGACATCGCTGTCGGCCGGAATGCCGAACAGCGAGATCATGGTGCAGTTTTCGTCGAGGCAGACGTCGTTCGGGCCAAGGGTTGAATCGGCGGCGATGCTGGCGCCGGCGGCCGCGGTGAGGGCGAAGGACGCCGAGGCGCCCAGAAGCAGGTGTCTGATGGTCATGAGTTCCCTCCTGAAACAAAAGGAGGGCGCCGCTTCTTGCGTCGGCGCCCTCCGGACTTTGACGTTGGTCGTTACCAGATGCGCGCGCGGTCTTCCGGCGCGAGGTAGAGCTTGTCGCCGGGCTTCACGCCGAAGGCGGCGTACCAGGCGTCGATGTTGCGCACCGGTCCGTCGACGCGGAAGCGCGCCGGCGAGTGCACGTCGGACGTTGCCTGGGCCTTCAGCGCGTCGAGCCGCGCCTTCGAACGCCAGACCTGGGCCCAGCCGAAGAACACGCGCTGGTCGCCGGTGAAGCCGTCGATCACCGGCGCGGGCTGGCCGTGCAGCGAGGCGTGGTAGGCGTCGAGACCCAAAAGAATTCCGCCCATGTCGGCGATGTTCTCGCCCATGGTCTGGGCGCCCTTCACGTGCACGCCGTCACCCACGTCGTAGGTGTCGTACTGGGCGCCGTATTTTGCGGCTTCGACCTTGAAGCGATCGGCGTCCGCCTTGGTCCACCAGTCCGTGAGGTTGCCGTTACCGTCGGACTTGCGGCCCTGGTCGTCGAAGCCGTGCGTCATCTCGTGGCCGATCACCCCGCCAATGCCGCCGAAGTTGATCGCCATGTCCGCCTTCGGATCGAAGAAGGGCGCCTGCAGGATGGCGGCCGGGAACACGATCTCGTTGCGCGAGGGGTTGTAGTAGGCGTTTACCGTCTGGGGCGTCATGCCCCACTCTTCCTTGTCCACGGGCTTGCCCAGGTGGGACAGGTCGTAGGCGTGTTCGAACGCGTCTGAACGGCGTTCGTCGCCGATCAGGTCGCCGGCGTCGATCTTCAGCGCGGAATAGTCGCGCCACTTGTTCGGATAGCCGATCTTCACGCCGAACTGATCGAGCTTCTGTTCGGCCTTGGCCTTGGTCTCAGGGCTCATCCAGGCGAGGTGTTCGATGCGCGCGTGCAACGCCGTGCGCAACTGCGCCACCAGATCGATCATCGCCGCCTTGGACGCCGGCGGGAAATAGGCGGCGACATATTCCTTGCCGACCATTTCCCCGAGCGAGCCGTCCACCAGCGAGACGCCGCGCTTCCAGCGGGGACGATTCTCCTGCTGGCCCGACATGGTCTTGCCGCGGAAGTCGAACTGCGCGTCGACGAAGCGCTTGGACAGGCTGGGCGCCGTCTCATCGACGATGCGGAACGCTTCCCACGCCTGCAGAGTCTCGAGCGGCGTGTCGGCGAAGATCTGGGCGATCTTCGGAAAGGCGGTGTTCTGGGCGACGATGACGCGGCCGTCCCCGGGCAGGCCGGACGCCTCGGCCCACGCCGTCCAGGCGAAGCCCGGCGCGTCCTTTTCCAGGGCGACAAAGGTGGTGGGATTATAGGTCTTGTCGCGGTCGCGGCTTTCCGCGCGCGACCAGCTCGCCTGGGCGATCGCCGTCTCCATGGCGAGGATGTCGTCGGCGCGCTTGTCCGCCTCGGGCCAGCCGATCATGCCCAGCATCTTGGCCATGTAGGCGCGATAGGCGGCCTTCTTGTCCTTGAAAGCGTCTGACAGGTAGTAGTCGCGGTCGGGCAGGCCCAGACCCGATTGCGCGGCGTAGATCGCGTAGTGTTCGCTGTCCTTCGCGTCGATGCTCACGCCGTTAAAAAAGATGCTGCCGCCGAAACCGCCGAGGGCGTGACCCATGATCACCGCCATGTCGGTCTTGCTCTTGGCCGCACGGATGCGGTCGAGTTCCGGCTGAATCGGTTTGGCGTCGAGTTGTTCGAGCCGCGCCTCGTCCATGAACGCGTTGTAGAGACCGCCGATCTTGCCGGCGTCGCTGTCGGGCGCGCCGTGCGCCTTGCCGGCGTTGTCGATCAGGGTGCGCAACTGCTCCTGGGTGCGATCGAACACCGCCGTGCCCATGCCGTAGGACGACTTGTCCGCGGGGATCTCGGTGCGCGCGTACCAGGCGCCGTTGGCGTAGTCGAAGAAGCTGTCGCCCGGCTTGGCCTTGGGGTCGATGCCGGTCTCGTCGAAGCCCCAGGTTCCGTACTGCGGGCCCGCGTGGTCGGCGGCCGCGGCGTCCGCGATGCCGTCGAACAGGTTCTCCTGGTCGGTCGGGGCCTGGCTCGGCTCATGCGCCAGGGTGACGCCCGCCGCACCCATGCCGAAAGCGAGCGTCACGGCCAGGGCCGCGCTCGTGAACAGTCTGTTTTTCATACCTAATTGCCCCGACGGCCCCTATGGCCCAACGACGGGCGGCACAGTGCACCGGCCGACCCGCTCCCGAACCTTAAATTAAATTCATGAACCTGTTCAATCAAGCGCGGCCGCATCGACGGGAATGCGCAGGAAGCTGCGACCGCCGGGGTCGGTGGGCGGCAGTTTTCCGGCCCGGATGTTCACCTGCAGCGCCGGCAGCAAAAGAACTGGCGGGTCCAGCTCGCGGTCGCGGGCGGTGCGCATGGCGACGAAGGCGTCCTCGGTCGTCCCGTCCTTGACGTGACGGTTGGACGCACGCTGCTGCGCCACTGTGGATTCCCACGCGGGCGCCTGGCGTCCGGCGCCGGAGGGATAGTCGTGCCCAGTGAACAGGCGCGTCTGCGGCGGCAACTGGAATATCCGCTGGATCGAACGCCACAAGGCGTGCGCGTCGCCGCCGGGGAAGTCGCAGCGCGGCGTGCCGAAGTCCGGCATGAACAGACAGTCGCCCACGAAGGCCGCGTCCGCCGCGAGGTAGGTGACGCACGCGGGTGTGTGTCCCGGTGTGTGCATGACGCGAAACGCCAGCTGCCCGAGCGCGAAGCTCGCGCCGTCCTCGTACAGATCGTCGAAGTCCGCCCCCTGGTCGGCGATGTCGAAGGCGGCGAAGCGCGGGGCGAACTCGCGCTGGACCTCGACGATGCGCGAGCCTGCCGCGACGCGCGCGCCCCCTCCCTGGCTTGTCGTGCGATGTTTGATCACTTGGGCGCCGGAGAGGTGGTCGGCGTGGGCGTGGGTCTCCAGCACCCGCTCGACCTTGAGCTTGCGCGCCTGGGCGGCGGCGAGGACCTTGTCGACCAACTCGAGCCACAGCTTGCCGCTCTTCGGCTCGTAGTCGAGCACCGGGTCGATCACCGCCGCGAACCCGGTCTGCGGGTCCCACACCAGGTAGGTCACCGTTGCGGTGCGGGTGTCGAAGAACGCCTCGATGCCGATCTCGGCCATGACCATCGCCCCAGGTTCGGGCGGACCTTAGTCATCGCGCGCAACGCCGCAACCCGAACTCGGGGGCGTGCTCAGGTGCGAGGAACCACCCCCATCAGCGCCAGGTGATTGCCGTCGGGGTCGCGGAAGATGCGCAGCATCAGGTCGCCGGCGTCGGTCTGCTGCAGCGTCTGGGCCGCCTCGACGAAGCGGACGCCCCTGGCCTCGAGCGCCTCAGCCAGGACGGGCAGGTCGGGCGCGTTGAAATAGAGCACGTTGCCCTTGGAGGGCTTGAACCCGGGCCCGGCGTCGCCGACCAGCAGCCGGACCGCGCCCACCTGGAAAAAAGCCATGCCGGAGACCTCGAACAGGAAGGGCAGGCCCAGGGTGTCGCGATAGAACGCGATCGCGCGGGGCAGGTCGGCGGTGGAGACGGCGACTTGCAAGAACTCGCGGCCGGACAGATCGTCGGACATGGTGATTCCTTCTGAACGCGCCGTTTTGGGCTGGCGCAATCTATTTTGCTTAGCTAAGTAAAGCTCATGACCGAGTCGCGCGTCAAGCCCCCCCCGCCCGCCGAACTGGCCGATCGCCTGCACAGCGCGGCCATCCGCTTTTTGCGCCGGGTCCGCCGGGCCGACGCGGAGTCCGGCCTGACCGGGCCCCAGGGCTCGGCCCTGTCGGTGCTGGTGTTCGGCGGCGAGACCACGCCGGGCCGCCTGGCCGCCATCGAACAGGTCTCGGCCCCCACCATCTCGCGCCTGGTCAAGGAGCTGGAGGCCGGCGGCCTGGTCCGGCGCCGGCCCGACCCCTCCGACGCCCGCGGCGCCCTGCTCGAGCCCACCGAGAAGGGCCGCGCCCTGCTCGACCGGGCCCGCGACCTCAGGCTGCGGCGCCTGACCGCGGCCCTGACCGCGCTCACGCCCGAGGACCGCGTGGTGCTCGACCGCGCCACAAAGCTGCTGGCCGAACTGGGCGAGGGCGACGCCTTAGGTTGAATGTAAAGCTCAGATCATTGTTCTGCGCCGCTGCAACTGCACACGCCGGGTCGCGTTAGCTCCCCGTCGCGGGCGTGCGTCTTCCGCTTCTAGGGGTCACGGAATGCGTCGCCTGCGACGCCTTCAGTCCGCCGCGCTCTCGGGCGGACGCCCCAGGAGCCCAGACCATGACCAAGCTTTCCCTGACCCTTCTGGCGACCGCCGCCGCGGCCGCGCTCGGCGCGGCGCCGCTGGCCGCGCACGCGCAGAGCTATCCGCAGCAACCACCGCCGGACCAGCAGCAGACCGACCAGACGCAACAGCAGTACGACCAGAGCACGGCGGACTATCAGGCGAAGCAGGGCGCCTATGCCGACGCGACCGCGGATTACCAGGCGCGGCAGGACCGCTACGAGTCGCAGCGGCTTGCCTGCGAGCACGAACGTCGCCGCTACGAGCGCGCCCGCGACGCCTATGACGCGCGCTGGGGCATCGGCGCCTACGAGCGCCTGCATGGCGCCGGCCCCGACCCTTACTACTACGAGCACGTTGAGCGCGACCCGCGCTTCTTCTGGGACGGCCGTTGGCACGATCATACGCGCGAATGGTATCGCGACCACCGACTGCCGTACTGAGATCAGCGACGAGCTGTGTCCCCCCGCCCGCAAGGCGGGGGGACATGCGCTTCATTTTTTGTGTTCTCAATTCGGCGTGCGGCGCACGACGTAGCGATTGCGGTGGATGATCGCGACCGGGCTGCCGGCGAGGCCGAGATAGAAGCCGACGTCGTAGGCGACGCCGGCGCCGCTCTGATAAAGATGCACATGCCACGGCAGAAGCTTCGGCGCGAACTTGTCGATCAGTTCGCAGATCAACGTGAACGGCGCGATCAGGCCGTGCCAGAAGCCCAGGACGAACTGCACGATGAAGCCCTGACTTGCCGCATGTTCGGCCGACGGAGAGCCTGCCGTGCAGGCCGCAAGCGACAACAGCGCAAAGCCCGCAAGCGCGAGCACGCAGGCGCGTTTCGTGGACGATCTCCGTTTCATGGGACTTATCCGCCGCGACGGATCAGGCGCAGCAGCAGCAGCAGGATCACCGCCCCCACCGTGGCCCCGATCAGCTCGCCGACGATCCCGCCGGCCGGGAAGATTCCGAAGTGGCCGAACAGCCAGCCGCCGATGAAGGCGCCCAGGATCCCGATGACCATATTGCCCAGGATGCCGAAGCCGTAACCCTTGACGATCAGGCCCGCGAGCCAGCCGGCGACCGCGCCGACGATCAGAAAGATGATGAGGCCTTCCAAGCCAAAGCCCATTTCCGCCTCCATGGCCGGCCGCGGACAGGCTCCGCGACGAGGCCACAACGCCGGAGACGGCCAAGCTGTTCCGGCAAGTTTGGCGTAAGCGGACTACATCGCCGGCGGCGCGCCGTTCTCGCCGATGAAGACGGCGCGGATCGTGGGCGCCGCATCGCCGACCACACGGCCGCGGGCGGAGACGCCGGCGCCGGGCTTCAGGTCGGCGGGCGCGACCTTGCTCCACTCATGGATGACCATGCTGGCCGGCACGGTGATCTTGCGCTCGCCGGACTTGCAGCGCGCGTCGTCGACATTGGTCGTGCACTTGGGATTGTAGCCCACGTCCATCTCGCGGCCCTTCACCGAGGTGACGACGGTCTTGACCGTGCCGTTGGTCATGTTCTGGCCGTCCTGCATCGGGAAGCTGCCCTCGCCCAGGCCGTTCAGCGGCGGCGCGAAGACGCGCAGCTCGCTGGAGACGCCGCCGTCGGCGGAATTGGCGGTGGCGACGAAGCTGCCGGGCTTGATCTCGTCGAGGCTGATCTTGGTCACCTTGATCAGCAGGGTGTCCGCCGTAAGCGCCACGGTGACGGACTTGCCGACCGCGTCCTTCACGGTGAGGTTCATCCCGTCCATCCCGACCACCGTCCCGTTGACGATGAAGGGCTTGGGCGCGGGAGCTGCGGCCGGCGCGGCGGGCTGGGCCAGAACGGCTCCGGCAAGCGCCGTCGTCCCGAGCGCCAGGGCGCAGAAGGAAATGCTCAGAAACCGCTTCATGGCGACACCCCTGTTCGAAGAGCCCGCAGTCTAGGCGCAAATCCTACCGCGCTCAATCGCCCACCCGCGCTCGGCGAACCCGGGTGGGCGCAGAGGTTTCACCCCCCGTTGGCGGCGATCCAGCGGTCGACCTCGGGCACACGCGACTGGCGCATGCTCTCGGTCAGGCAGATGTTTCCGTCGGTGCGCACGGCTTCGCCCCGGGCGCTTTCGGGGATGTGCGCCGCCGCGTCGAGGGCGTACTGCGCCTTGGCGCTGTCGCCGCGTTTGAACACCACGCCGATCTGCGTCTTGCCGACCTGGCGGGTGATGCGCTCGAAGTCACCGACGCTGAAATAGAGCAGGTAGGACGACATCTTGGGCGAGGTCTGGAAGGTGATCCGGGTCAAGCCCGCGCCCGCCGGCGCGGTCTTGGCGGCCGGCATGTTGGAGGTGGCGAGCATGGCGGACGGCACGGTCGCCGTCAGGGTGAACTGGGCCTTCTTGTTCGGCTCGTCCCAGATGGGCACGAAGCCGCGCACGTCGGAGTTCTCGAACTGGGTGAACAGCGCGCGCTCGCGCCCCTTCACCCCGTCGTAGTCCACCGCGAGCAGACCCGCAGCGTTCTGGTTGATCAGGCCGGTGTAATCGATGGTGAGCGTGTATTGGCCCGGCGCCACTGGCTTGTCGAAGGCGATGCTCACGGCCTCTTCGGCCTGGTCATAGCTGACCTTGGGCGTCTCGCTGCGTCCCGACAGACCGACGCGGGTGAAGTTCAGATTGGCGGCGTTCAGTTCGATCGTCTTGGTCTGCTGGTGCACGTCGACGACAATGGCGACGTGACCGGTGAAGGTCAGCTTCTGCAGGTCGGGCGTGACGTCGATGTCATAACGCTCGGGCGTCACCGTGGTCGGCAAGACGATGCGATCCTGGGCGGACGGCGCGCCGGGCTTGGTGCAGGCGGCGGCGCCGACGACGAGAAGGGCGGCAAACAGGACAGCGAACGGACGCATGACGAACCTCGGAGCGCGAACGGAGGATGGGTCATAGTCCGAAATCCCGGCATGGTCACGCTTCTCCTCCCCGGCGCGGGACGCGCGGGGAGGTGTCGCGTAGCGACGGAGTGGGCGTGCAGGAAGCAGAAGCGCTTCGTTCATCACCGCGGCGGCGGCAGCCGACGCCGAAGCGACGTCGCATCTGAGGCGCGCCCCCTCCGTCGCTCCGCGACACCTCCCCCGTTCGCTGCCGCTCACGAGGGAGGAGGCTTCTCCACGCCCGCCAGCACGCCCCGATCGTCGACGTTCAGCCGCAGCACGTCATCGCCAAGTGAATTCAGCGCAACATCCAACCCTTGATCGCCTGCCAGCGCGTTCGCGATCCGACTCGCCCAGCGGATGTCCACCAGCACCGGATGGCCGCGCCGGCCGTCGCACCAGGGCGCCACGGCGACGCGCTCGGGAGTCCACGCCGCGGCGAGCGCGCGGCAGGTCTCGGCCTGAACCTCCGGCATGTCCGCGAACGCGACCAGCACCGCGAGGCTCGCCGGCGGCAGCGCCTCCAACCCCATGCGCAGCGACCCCGACAGTCCGTCCTCGGGATGGCGGTTCTCCACCACGGTCACCGCCTGGGCGCCGGGAAACAGCCGCGGCGCTTCGCCGGGCGCAGTCACGATCACCACCGCATCGAGGCCCGCCGCCTGCAGCGGCGCCAGCGCCCATTGCGCGCGGGTGCGGTCGCCGCGCGTCTCGGCCAGCCGCTCGCCCTCCAAGCGCGCGCCAAGGCCCGCCGCTAGCAGCAGGCCCGAGAGGCGCGTGGGTGTTTTCGGGACCAAACTATTCCCCGCACATCAGAGCGACCGTCCTTTGCAGCTTCTGCGAGCCCAGGACGGCGTCGATCGTGAGATGGCCATCGCATGTGGCGTCGGTCATATACAGAACTCTCCACCGCGTGGCCGTGCTTGAGAAGCACACCACGAAACACCCGCCTGGCCAAAATCCTGCCGCCCTTGCGGACTGTCAGGATCAGCGGAAGACGCAACAAGTCGTCGTCTTCCGGAGAGCGCAGAACAACACTGACCAACAGATCACTGGCGGGCTCCTTCGCGTCGCCCTCGCCGATAATCACGTTGTGGGCGGCGAAACCAGCGCCAATGTCGTCCGACAAGACGCCGCTGGTCTCGTAGACGAGCTGCACCCGCAGACCCTCGAGCTTGGCATGGGATGCCGGCGCGGCGACGGCAGCCTGCGCGAAAGCGGTTAGAGCCAATGCCGCCCAACCAACTCGACCCAGCCTTCCGATCATCCCTTTCTCCTACGCCTGTTTCGTCTTGGCGATATAGGCGTCGATGGTCGAGCTCAGCGTATCCAGCGGCATGGCGCCTTCGAGCAGGCCAGCGTCGTGGAACTTTTTGATGTCGAAGGCCGGACCGAGCGCGGTCTTGGCCCGGTCGCGCAGCTGGTTCCACACCGTATGGCCGATCTTGTAGCTGCAGGCCTGGGCGGGGATCGCACAATACCGTTCGACCTCACGCGTGGTCGACCCGACGGCGTCGCCGTCGAGGCCGGTCAGGTACGCGATGGCCTTCTCGCGACTCCAGTGCATGGCGTGCATGCCGGTGTCCACCACGCAGCGGCCGCAGCGGAAGAGCTGCGCCTTCAGATAGCCGATGCGGCCGAGCGGATCGTCGTCGTACATGCCCATCTCGTCGGCGAGCTGTTCGGCGTAGAGCGCCCAGCCCTCGCCGTAGCCCGAGAAGTACATGGTGCGGCGGATGGTCGGGATGTGGGCGAACTGCTGGGCGATGCCGCCCTGTAGCTGATGTCCCGGCAGGCCCTCGTGATAGAGGGTGGTGGCGAGGTTCCACTTGGGGTCTTCGGCCGTGTCGTGGAGGTTGAAGAAAATCATCCCCGGCCGTGAGTGGTCGAGCGACGGCGCTTCGGAGTAGGCGCCGCGGCGCCCCAGCGTCGATGGCGGGCGGCACGCGGCGCACCTCGATCTGCTGATCCGGGATATGGTCGAACATCATCGGCAGGCGCTTCTTCACGCCCTCGAGGCGCTGGCGCAGATAGTCGAGCAGTTGCTCGCGACCGGCATCGGTGTTCGGATAATATTGCGACGGGTCCTTGTAGAGCGAGCGGATGCGTTCGCCGACCGTGCCCTGGGTCAGGCCTTGTTTCTTCAGCAGGCCGTCGAGCCGTGCGTTGATTTCGGCGCCCTGGTCGAGGCCCATCTTGTGGACCTCCTCCGGCGTCATGGTCGTCGTCGTCGTGTAGACCAGGTTTGCGCGGTAGAACGCCGGGCCCTTCTTGAAGCGCCAGATTCCCGCCTCGTGCGTCGCGTGCGCGCGCAACGCGCGCAGCGCGGCGGCCTGGCGGTGCAGCGCCGGCAGCACCTTTGCGCTGTAGACCGCGCCCGCCTTGTCGCGCCAAGCGTCGCCGAGGCCCTTGTCCTTGGCGCGTTTCGCCAGCGAGCTCACCAGTCCGGAGCTATCAACGGGAGCGGCGAGCTCCTTCAACTGCGTGATCGTCGTGTCGATCAGGAAGTCCGGCGGAATCACGCCTTCGGCCACGTCGTGATGCAGGCGCGCCGTGTCGTTGTCGAGCGCGACCGCGAACGCGTTCAGACGATCGACGTAGGCCTGGGCGTCTGCCGCGGTTTCAACCTTGTGCTTGGTGTTCAGGAAGTCCGGCACGCTCTGATAGGCGCCGGTGATCGGGCTCAGCACATAGGGCGACGGCGAAAAGCCTTCGCCGCCGATGTTCAGGTCATGCACCCGAAGCGAGCTGTCGGTGACGAAGGCCAGGGTGTCGTAGTCGATCTTCTCCGGCGCATCGAGCTTTGCGCGATCGATGGTCTTCAGACGCGCCATGCGGTCGCGCAGGGCGGCGCGGTCGGCGGCGAGACCCGCGGCGGAGCGGTCCTTCAGCTTCGACCGCAGGAAGGCGAGGTCGCCCTTGTCGAGGCCGAGGTTCGAGGCGCGCTCGGGACTGCTCAGCAGCTCCTCGTGGAAAAAGGCGTCGAGCATGGCCTCGAGCTTTGCGCCCTCGGGGCCCGAGGGGGTCTGGGCCAGGGCCGCGACCGGCTGCGCCAGGGCGGCGGCGGATCCGGCGGCGAGAAGAAGTTGGCGGCGATCGAGACGCGACATGGGCTAATCCTGAACGAAATGCCGCCCCTCGGCGGCCGACGATTAAATCGTATACTTACAGGACCGGGCCGGTCGGGGAACAGGGTCTCCGACCAGAACCGACAGGGGAAGTTGCATGAGCTATTTCGTCCGCGCGGGCTTTTCAGCCGGCCTCCTGGGCGCCGCCGCAACCGTCGCCTTGGCCCAACCTGCGCCGCCCGCAGCGGTTGTTTCGCCCGACGGCCAGCGCGAGGTCTGGGCGCCAGCGGGGTGCCACTGCGTGTGGGGAGCTGAGCGCGGCTCGGCGACCGCCGCCTGGTCTTCGCCGCACAGGCTGTTCGAGATTCGCGGCGCGGTCGGCAAGATCGTCTTCTCGCCCGACGGGTCGCGCATCGCTTTCGAAAACCCGCGCGGCGATTGGACGGTGGAGGCCGCGCACGGCAGTCCGGCGATGGAGGGGTTCAGCCCCGCGCGTTACTACGGCTGGGGCTTCATCGCCACCTACGACTTCGCGCAGAACCGCGTCGGCTACGTCGATCCCGAATTCGCCACAGATACCGACCCTAAATGGGAGACTGCGACGACGGTCTCGTTCACGCGCCATGCCGACGGCGCCAAAGATGCGCGCCTGACCCAGGCCGTCTCCGCGGCGCTCGCGGGGAGTACGCCGATCACGCCCGGTTCGGCAGCGGCCTACCTTGCGACGCCGCTGTCCTACCAACCCATCGCGTCCGCCGACGGGACCCGCGCGGCCTTCGTCACGCGCGAAGGTGCGAGCCGCGCCATCTACCTCCTCGACCTGCACGACAACATGGAACCATTCGCGAGTTTCGATAACGACGATGGCCAGGCGCTCAGCGAGCTCGCATTGGCGCCGCATGGCGACGCCATCGCCTTCGTGCGCGGCGCGGCCGAGAACAAGGTGGGCGGCGTGCCCAATCCACGGTCGCTCGGCAAACCGCCGGTGCGCGAACTCTGGCTCGGAACGCCGCATCAAGAGCCGAGTAAGGTTGCCGACGGCGAGGCGCCGCAGTTCACACCGGACGGTGTGCGCCTGGTCTGGGAAGGCGAACGTGGCCTGATGATCGCACCGGTGTTCCGCCAAGCCGACGGGAGCGTGCATCTGGGCGACGCGAGCGAACTGATGGCCGGCCCCGCGCGCGAACCGCGCTTTTCACCGGATGGGTCGAAGCTGGCGTTCGCGAAGGGCGATGGAATGTTCGTCTACGACCTCGCAAACGACCGCACCACCCCGATCGAAAACCCGAAGGGCGCCACGGACTTCGATGCGAGCTGGTCGCCGGACGGGACACGGCTGGTGTTCGTCCGCTCCAACCAACCCCGCTTCGCCGCCTATACGCTTGGCTACGACGGGCCGTTCACCGCCGAAATGCCGTGGTCGATCGAGCTCTACGACGTCGCTGCGAACACCGTACACGACATCTGGCAGGCAAAGCCGGGGACAGGCTCGGCCTTCTATCAACTCGACGAGGACACGACGGACACCGGTCGGCGCGGTGAGCAGCTCTACTGGGTCGCCGGTGATCGCATCGTGTTCCCGTGGGAGGTCGACGGCTGGCGCCATCTCTACGCCGTGCCGGCCGCCGGCGGCGACGCGCAGCTGCTCACGCCGGGAGACGGCGAGATCGAATTCGTGGCCCAAGTCCAGGACGGAAGCCTGATCGCCGCGACCAACATCGGCGACCTCGGCCGCCGGCATCTGGCGCGTATCGATCCGGCCACGGCGACGATCACGCCGCTCACCTCCGGCGCAAATGATCAGTGGGGGCCGGCGCCCATGGCGAACGGCGCCGTCGCCTATGTGGATGCGGGTTGGAGCGCTCAGCCTCGCGTCAGACTCCTCGGCGGCATCCCTACGCAATACGACAAACACGTGCTCTGGCCAGTGGGACCGCCGCCGTCGTTTGCCACATGGGTCGAGCCTCAACTCATCACCCTCACCGCCTCCGACGGCGCGACCGCCTACGGACAGCTGTTCGTCCCAGAACACCCCAACGGTTGCGGCGTGGTGTTCGCGCATGGGGGCATCAAGCGGCAGATGCTGCCCGGCTTTCACTATATGGACGCCTATTCGGTGCTCTACGAAACCAACCAGTATCTCGCCAGCCGCGGCTGCGTGGTGCTGTCGGTGGAGTATCGCTCGTCGATCATGCGCGGCTATGCGTTCCGTAACGCCGCGGGTTGGGGCTCCGCCGGCGCCAGCGAAATGCTCGACGTCGCCGCGGCGGGGACGTACCTGAAGACCCATCAGGAACTGCAGGTCCGCCACGTCGGGATCTACGGCCTGAGCTGGGGCGGTTACGTCACCGCCCAGGCCCTGACCCGCTATCCGGACCTCTTCGAGGCGGGCTTCGACATGGCCGGCGTGCACGAGTTTTTCGGCGACCGCGTGCTGAACGCGCCGGAAGCCAAGATCGCCGATCTGCGCGCGCCCATCTACCTGGTCCAGGGCGACGACGACCGTAACGTCGACTTCTACCAGGGACTGTCGCTCGCGGCGTTGCTGCGCAAGCAAGGCGTCGATGCGACGTTCCGCGTGATCCCTGACGAGGTGCACGACATGACCTCGACCTTCGCCAACACGGTCGAGGTCTACGGGTCCGGCGCGGATTTCCTGATCGAACGGCTCACGAAGCCGGCCAAGGCGGCGAAAAAACGCCGATGATCCGCACCGTCGTCATTTGGGGGGTGGTGCTGGCGCTGGGAGCGTTTGCCCTGCAGTGGCTGCAGTACCGCTACGTGGTGCACGCCTTTCCGGTGCAGGTTTACGTCGGCGTCGTCGCCACCGTGTTCGCCGGCGCCGGCGCCTGGCTGGGATGGCGGCTGACCACGCGCCGGGCTGGAGCGTTCGAACGCAACGACCTGGCGATCGCGTCGCTCGGCCTGACCCCGCAGGAAGTGCGGGTGCTCGAGCGCCTGGCGTCGGGCCAGTCGAACAAGGAGATCGCCCGCACCCTGGGCCTGTCGCCCAACACGGTGAAAACCCACCTGGCGAACCTGTTCGAGAAGCTCGAGGTCAGCCGTCGCACCCAGGCGCTCGGCAAGGCGCGCGAGCTACGGCTGATTCCATAGCGTGTGTAGCGGTCTGCGCCTCACCCATCGGGCGGGACGTGCGATTTCACCCTTTCGGGCGATACCGGTCCGCGCCTTGCCGCGTCAGGGTCGGGGCCTCGATGGAAACGGGAGCGATCCGATGCCTGTCCGCAGAAACCCTGCCCCCCTCGCGGGCCTCTTCACCGCAGCCGCTGCGCTCGGCCTGACAGCGACCCTGGCGGCGCCGGCCGCCTCGGGGACCGCCGATCCGCGAACGTATGACCGTGTGGGAGGGCCGCTGGAACGAGGTCGTCGAGACCAAGGAGACGCCCTACGGCCATGCGCGCTCGGTCAAGTCCCACACCACCTGCGGCTGGTCCGCCGACCGCGGTTTCATGGTCTGCGAGTACCTGAGCGAATCCGGCGACACCGCGGGACGCGAACCGGCGGACCACCTGTCGATCTTCACCTACAACGCAGCAAACCAGACCTATAAGCACCTGGGGATCAGCAAGGACTATAAGACGCTCGAAGAAACCCCGGTCGTTATCGACGGCGACAGCTGGCATTACACCTACACCCTGCCGGGCAAGGATGGGAAAGTGCTCGACCTGCGCGACAGCTATCAGTTCGTCACCCCGCAGAAGCGTGTCACCCGCATCGAGGTCTCGACCGACGGCGGCCAGAATTGGACGCTGATTTCGCAATCGGTGGGCATAAAAGTCGCTTGAGTTTCGCCGCCCGCACCGGGCGTCTGGTTTTCAACCCCGACAGACGGGAGTCGATCCAATGTTCCGCACCATCCTGGTCTACGGCCTGATCTCGGGCGCCGTCGTCGCCCTCGGCATCATCGGCACCATCGTGATCTCCTTCGGCAGGCCGCCGCACTCGAGCGTCTGGCTGGGCTATCTGGTCATGCTGGTCGCCCTCTCCTCGATCCTGGTGGGGGTCAAGCAGCACCGCGACAAGGTGCTGGGCGGGGTGATCCGATTCTTCCCCGCCTTCGGCATCGGCGTGGGCATCGCCTTCGTGGCCGGCCTTGCCTATGTGGCGGTGTGGGAGGGTTATCTGGCGGTGACCCACTACGACTTCATCGGCGACTACACCAACCACATCCTGGCGACGAAGCGCGCCGCGGGCGTCACCGGCGCGGCCTACGCCAAGGCCGTCGCGGAGATGGACGCCATGCGCCGCGCCTACGCCAACCCCTTCTTCCAGATGGGCGAGGCCTTCATCGAGATCTTCCCGGTGGGCCTGCTGGTCGCCCTGGTCAGCGCCGTCCTGCTGCGCAACCCGCGCTTCCTGCCGGCCAAGACGGCGGCCTGATCGGGCCTCCGCCTTCGCCATGGCTTCGGCGAACAAGCGTTGACCCGGCCGGGCGCGCCGCTAGATTGCGCGCGCCCTGTGCCCCAGTGGCGAAATGGTAGACGCGGCAGACTCAAAATCTGTTGTTCGTGAGGACGTGCTGGTTCGAGTTCGGCCTGGGGCACCAGCCTTCGCACGCTGACGCGCACTTCGGCTCGGCATGCCGGCCCCGCGCGCACGAAGGCTGTCGCGCCGTAGCCTGCAGGGCGGAGACGGACCGTTTGCGGCGTGACTGAGTGGGTTGGGGACAGTTCAATCTGTCACCGAATCTGGAGTCTTCGTCGTGGCGCATTCCCTCACCGTGCAGGATTGGGTCCCCAGTTATCCTTGCGAACCGCAGTCATTTCCATGACTTCGTCGGCGCCGACCGTGATGTAATCCTCATGGCCGAGACCCTTGGAGAAATCGACGATGGAGATAACCTCCGGCAGGGCGCGGATCACCGCGGAAGCCTTCATATCGAGGGTCGCGGCGTCGAAATAGCCGGGATGACGCGCGCTGAGCTCGGCCAGCATCTGCGAACGATAAGGCTCGTCGCGCAGTTCGATCGCCCGCGCCGCCATCGACAGGCCCTCGATCTGCGCCGGGGCCGCCGCGTCCGCGCCGATGGCGATCGACACCCGGTCGTCGGCGGAGATGTTCTTAAACTTTTGGCTGGTGCGCGAGATCAGGAAATAGAGGATCACGCCGCGATTGACGTAGCTGACCATCGTCGTCTGCGGCCAGCCGTCCGGACGAAGCGTCGCGACGGCCATGACCCGGCGGCGCTCAAGGATCGAGAGGATCTTGTCTTCCATGGCTTCACTCCACCGGCGGGGAACCCTTCAGAGGAAGCGCAAGGTTCATCGGAGTAACGCATCAGCCCGCAAATTCGTCAGGGACGGCCGGCAGGCGACGCGCTCATGGCCAGCTTGAGTCCATCCGGAATTGGAGCCTGTCGTGCTGATGAACCGGTACGCCGCCATCCTCGTCGCGGCCGGGGGCTTTGAGGACGACGTCGAAGGCTGTCACGCCGGAGTCCGAAGGGCGAAAGCGGACACCGAATTTCCTTTGTTCCGCATACGATTTCGAACCATTCCAAAGCCGTTGGAACCTTCTCGGACGGTGCGCGTTGCGTCTGAGGTTCCGAACCCTCAGGGCGGAGCCGACGGGGGTTGTCGCCAAATGTTCGCGTCTGTAGCCGAGACCCCCTGATGGCCGTCATTCTCATCGTGGAGGACGAGCCGTTCATCCGCCAGGCCGCAGAGTGGACGATCGAGGACCTGGGACACAGCATCCTGCTGGCCACCGATCTGGCCGAAGCGCTCCGTCACCTGGCGGACCCCACAAAGATCGATGCGCTGTTTGTCGATATCCGGCTCAGCGCGCTGAGCCTCGGCGGATACGTCGTCGCCAACCAAGCGGTGAAAATTCAGCCTGAATTGCGCGTGCTTTACACATCCGGGCGGACCCTCACCACCGACATGTCGGACCTGTTTGTCCGTGGAGGTCAGTTCATCCAAAAGCCTTACAGTCCCGCCCAGCTGCAACACTCCGTTGACGTACTTCTGCATTAGAGTTGCAGCGGCCGACCTGACCGAGCGATCGGTCGCACGTTGAATTGAATTAGGAAGCCCCATCGCCAAGCCAGTTGATCGTTCAGCCCCGGGCCAGACCGAAGAATTGATCGTCAAGGCCGGAGCGCTGCAGAGCGCGATCTTCAACAGCGCCATTTTCTCGAGCATCGCCACGGACGCCAAGGGCGTCATCCAGATCTTCAACGTCGGCGCCGAGCGAATGTTGGGCTACACGGCGGCCGAGGTGATGAACACCATCACCCCTGTGGATATTTCCGATCCGCAGGAACTCATCGCCCGCGCTGAGGCGCTGAGCGCGGAGCTGTCCACGCCTATCACGCCGGGCTTCGAGGCGCTGGTGTTCAAGGCCTCGCACGGGATCGAGGACATCTATGAACTGACCTATATCCGAAAAGACGGCAGCCGGCTCCCCGCCGTCGTTTCCGTAACGGCGCTGCGCGACGCCCAGGACGCCATCATCGGCTATCTCCTGATCGGCACCGACAACACCGCGCGCAAGGAGGCCGAAGCGGCTCTACTCAAGGCCGGGGCCTTGCAGAGCGCCATTTTCAACAGCGCGAACTTCTCCAGCATCGCCACCGACGCCAAGGGTGTGATCCAGATCTTCAACGTCGGCGCCGAGCGGATGTTGGGCTACACCGCCGCCGAGGTGATGAATACGATCACGCCGGCTGACATCTCCGATCCCCAGGAACTGGTCGCCCGCGCCCAGGCGCTGAGTTCCGAACTGGCGACCTCGATCACTCCGGGCTTCGAAGCCCTCGTCTTCAAAGCCTCGCGCGAGATCGAGGACATCTACGAACTGACCTATATCCGCAAGGACGGCACGCGCCTTCCCGCGGTGGTGTCCGTGACGGCGCTGCGCGACGCGGCGGGGAGCATCATCGGTTACCTCTTGATCGGCACCGACAACACCGCGCGCAAGCTGGTGGAAGAGCAACAGAAGAAATCCGACCAACGCCTGCGCGATCAGCAGTTCTATACGCGCTCACTGATCGAATCGAACATCGACGCCCTGATCACCACCGACCCCGCGGGCATCATCACCGACGTCAACAAACAGACCGAGGCCCTGACCGGCCGCACGCGCGACGAGTTGATCGGAGCGCCGTTCAAGGACTGTTTCACCGATCCCGAGCGGGCCGAGGCCGGCATCAAGCGCGTGCTGGCGGAGAAGTCGATCGCCGATTACGAGCTGACGGCGCGCGCCCGCGACGGCAAGCAGACCGTGGTCTCCTATAACGCCACCACCTTCTATGACCGCAACCGCACCCTGCAGGGGGTGTACGCCGCGGCCCGCGACGTCACCGAGCGCAAGCGCGTCGAGGCCGAGCTGCAGCAGGCCAAGGCCGCCGCCGAGAGCGCCAGCCGGACCAAGTCGGATTTTCTGGCCAGCATGAGCCACGAGATCCGCACGCCGATGAACGCGCTCATGGGCATCGCCGACCTGCTGGCCAAGACGTCGCTGACGCCCGAACAGGACAAGTACGTCCAGATCTTCCGTCGCTCCGGCGACAACCTGCTGAACCTCATCAACGACATCCTCGATCTGTCCAAGGTGGAAGCCTCGCAACTCGACCTTGAACGTACGGGATTCTCGCTGAGCGACCACCTGGAAAAGGTGATCGAGATGGTGGCGCCCAGGGCCAAGGAAAAAGGCCTGACCCTGGTGTGCGAAATCGCCCCCGGTGTGAACAACGACCTCGTCGGCGACCCGACCCGGCTGCGCCAGGTGCTGCTCAATCTCATGGGCAATGCGATCAAATTCACCGAGACGGGCGAGGTTTCCCTGAAGGTCGCGCACGATGGCGATCGTTCGGTGCCCACCGCCTTACGATTCACCGTGTCCGATACCGGCATCGGCATCGCGGACGATAAATTGGCCCGTGTCTTCGAACGCTTCACCCAGGCGGATTCATCGACGACACGCCGGTTCGGCGGTTCCGGACTCGGGCTGACGATTTGCAAACGCCTGGTCGAACTGATGGGCGGACGCATCTGGGTCGAGAGTGAGCTGGACAAGGGCAGCGTGTTCGCCTTCGCGGCGCCGTTCGAGACCTGGGCGGCGACCGACCGACCGGTGGCCAGGCCCGTGGCCGGCGGCCGCGAGGCGCCGCAGCCGGCCTTGCGCATTCTTATGGCCGAGGATTCCCCCGACAACTGCACCATCGCCTTGGCCTATCTGGAGGACACGCCCTATCTCATCGACGTCGCCGAGACCGGCGTCATCGCCTGTGAAATGTTCAAGGCGGGCGAATATGACCTGGTGCTGATGGACCGGCAGATGCCGGTGATGGACGGCCTGACCGCCACGCGCGGCATCCGGGCCTGGGAGAAGGCGAACAGCCGGGCGCCGACGCCCATTATCGCCCTGACCGCCTCGGCGCTGAAGGGCGATCGCGAGACCTGTCTGGGCGCGGGCTGCACCGCCTATCTGACCAAGCCCATAAAACAGGACGTCCTGCTGCAGGCGATCAGGGACTATTCCGCCGTCCACGCGACCGCGCCCAAACGGGAGCATGGCCCGGCGCCGACGCGTTCGCGCGCTGAGCAACGCTTGGCCGGCCTCGCGCCCGCCTACCTCGACAAATGCCGCAGCGACGTGATCCTCATGTACGCGGCCTTGGATCGGGATGACTTCGGCGTCGTGACGCTGTTGGGACACAACCTGCGCGGATCGGGCGGCGGGTTCGGGTTCCAACCGATCACCGATATCGGCGCCAGGCTTGAACAGGCCGCCGACGGCGGGGACGCCGACGTGTCTCGTCAGTTGCTGGGCGACCTGTCGATCTATCTGGACAACATGATTTCCGCCGGTGTGCCGACGATTCAATAGGCATACTTGATCCCCTGCCCGATTGGCGCCAGCTAACGCTGGGCCGAGCGGATGGAGTGGCGCGTGCCGAAGACCGCGGATCACGGCTACAAACCGCTCGCTCGATCCGGCCTGCCGATCGATACCCTCGCCCTCGCCCGGTACCTGGTCGGTAAGGTCGTGGTGCGTAAGACGCGCGCGGGCATCCTCAGCGGACGCATTGTCGAGACCGAAGCCTACCCGGTCGGCGATGCGGCGAGCCATGCCTATCGCGGTGAAACGCCGCGCAATCGCGTGATGTTTGGCAGTCGCGGACATGCGTACGTCTATCTCGCCTACGGCGTGTCCTGGATGCTCAACGTTTCGAGCGAGGCGGTCGGCGTCGGCGCCGGAATTCTGATCCGGGCGCTGGAGCCGCTCGAGGGCATAGCGATCATGCAACGCAACCGCGGCGTGGAGACCATTCGCGACCTGGCGCGCGGGCCTGGGCGACTGGCCGTCGCTTTCGACATCGACCGTCGGCTGGATGGGGTCGATCTGTGTCGGGAGGGGCCATTGTGGCTCGCGCGCGGCCCTCGCGGCGCGCTGGAGATCGGGACGAGCACAAGGATCGGCCTGACGAAGGAAGTCGAGCGTCTTCGGCGCTTCTACGTCCGAGGCAGTCCGTTCGTCAGCGGGCCGAAGGCGCTGAACCGCTGAGCGGCGCCGTTTTGACCTCGAGCGGCTGCACCGCTACCACCGACCCATGATCGTCCTCGACCAGCAGGCCATCGCTGCCCGCCACGACCCTCGCGCGCTGATCGAGGCGCTGACGCGCGCTTTCACGGGCGACATTGTCGCCCCGCCGCGCGGGCATCATGCGCTGGGCAAGACGGACCAGGACGGGACGCTGCTGGTGATGCCGGCGTGGCGGAGCGGCGGCGGCATCGGGGTGAAGATGGTCGCGGTGTTGCCGCGCAACAGCGCGCGCGGCAAGCCGACGGTCGACGGCGCCTACATGCTGCTGGGCGACGACGCGTCGCCGCAGGCGATCCTCGACGCCAAGGCGTTGACGCTGATCCGCACAGCCGCGGTGTCGGCGCTGGCGGCCTCGCATCTGGCGGATGCCGAGGCGCACAGCCTACTGATGATCGGCGCCGGCGCCCTGGCGCCGCACCTGATCCGCGCGCACGCCGCGGTGCGCGACCTTCAGCGCATCATGATCTGGGCGCGGCGGCCGGAACAGGCGCGCGACCTTGCGGAAGCACTTCGAACCGAGGGTTTCCCCACGAAGGCTGTCGCCGATCTCGACGCCGGTCAGGCCGACGCACAGATCGTCAGTTGCGCAACCCTATCGACGACGCCGCTGGTGCGCGGGCGCTTGCTGGCGCCGGGAACGCACGTGGACCTGGTCGGCGGCTTTCGCCCGGACATGCGCGAAGCTGACGATGCGGCAGTGCGCCGCGCGCGCGTTGGCTGCGATACGCGTTCCGCCTTGCATGAAGCCGGCGATCTTTCGCAGCCGGTTGCATCGGGCGTGCTCGATCCTGCACGCGTGATCGATCTTGCCGCATTGCTGCGCGGCGACCTGTATGAGTCGGACGCTTTCGACCTCACCCTGTTCAAATCGGTGGGGACGGCGATCGCAGACTTCGCGACCGCGGAACACCTGATGTCGCGATAGACGCACGCCCGGCCTCATCGCCGGGCCTTCCCAGGCCGGGTCTCCCAGGCGACCTGAACAGGCCCTTGTATTTCTGCTAGGATGAGCGACCGGGTCCGGTCTTCGGGTCTGGAATGGAAGGCGGGGGCTGCCTTGCTCAGGACCGTCCTGATCGCGCTTGCGGCCGCGGGTCTCGTCTGCGTTGGCGCCGTAGCCGCCCAAACGGCGCCCTCTGCGGTCGCGGGCGACGCCAAAGAGGCGCAGATCCGCGCCATGTTGAAGGAAAGCGAGAAAAAGTACGGCGCCGAAAGCGATCCCGTGGTGAACGATCTTGAGATACTGACCACCTATCTGATGGAGGAGGGCCGCTATACCGACGCGGAGCCGGTGGGGCGGCGCGCTGTGGCGCTGGCGGAGAAGCTCGATCCGGGCGAGCTGTCGGTGACGCTGCACGCGCTGGGTAACGTGCTCTCGAGCGAAGGCCGCTTCACCGAGGCCGAGCCGCTGTTCCGACGCATGCTCTCGATCGAACAGGCGGCGAGCCCACCCGATGCGGAAGCGATCCTGTCCGACCAGCGCGCGCTCGGCATGATCCTGAACGGCGGCGGCCGTTATGCGGAAGCCGAGCCGTTGCTTCGCGCCGCGGTCGCCGCTGACCGAGCGGCGGTCAAGCCCGACCTCTACCAACAGGGTAAGGAGCAGCTGGATCTGACGATCCTGGCGCAAGCGATTGCCGGCCAGGGACGCTTCGCCGAAGCGACGTCGCTGCTGCGCGAAGAGGTTGTCGTCGCCGAACAGATCGACGGCAAGGACAGTCCCTATCTCGCGCCCGACCTGGCCGGCCTCGCCCAAGTCCTGCTCGCCCAGGATCAGGCAAAGGAGGCCGGCGCTTTGCTGGAGCGCGCGGTCGAGATCACACGCAAGGGTCTGGGCGCCCAGGCGCCGCAGACCGGATACGCGTTGCGAGACCTTGCGGAATTCGAGGCGACCCAAGGCCGCGACGACGACGCCGAGGCGAGCTTGAATCAGGCGCTCGACATCCACGCCAAGGCCTTCGGCGAAACCGACCCGCGGCTGCTGCCGGACCTGCATGATCTCGCCCTGTTCTACGCCGGCAGCGGTCGCAGCGCCGAGGCGGAATCCCTGCAGCGCCGGTCGCTCGCCATTGACGAAGCGACCCAGGGATCGGACTCGACCGCCACGGCCCAGGATCTCGACGATCTCGCCTTCGGCCTGGTGTTTCAGGGCCGGCTCGACGAGGCGACGCCGCTCTATCAGCGCGCGCTTACAATCGAGCAAAAGGATCGCGCGTCGGACGATCCGGCGCTGGTCGCCGTGCTCGTCCATCTGGGCGAGGCGCAGCGGATGCAGGGCGGCTACGCTCAGGCGGAAAAGACTCTGCGCCGGGCCGTCGCCGCCAATGCGGCGGAGGGCGCCAGTCCCGCAGCGTCGTTCGCGGCCCAACGCGACCTGGCGCAGACGCTCGTCGACGAAGCGCGCTATGCGGAGGCGGAAACGCTGTTGCGCGCCGCCCTGGCGGGTGACGCGTCGCCAGGCCGCTCCGATGCGGCGCCCGAAATTTCGCAAGACCTTACTGGGCTGGCGTCGACGCTCGAAGCGGAAGGCAAGTTCGCCGAAGCGGAAACGGTCACGCGCCAGCGCCTCGACATCGACAAGACGCTGAGCCAGGCGGCGCGATACACGCCCTACGACCGCGTCCAGATCGGTCGGCTTGAAGCGGACCAGGGTCGATGGGATGTGGCGGTCGGCGATCTGCGTGTGGGTTGCGCGGCGACCACCGCTTCGGCCCGTGCGCTGGCGTCGGACCCGGGGGCCGCGGCAGGTGAACGCGAGACGGCGCGCGCCTGTTCGCAAGTGCTGGCCGAGGCGCTGTTCGGCTGGTCGTCGAAGGGCGGCGGCGCGGCGGATCTGGACAAGCCCGCGGCGCTGCTTGCGCAAGCCTTCGCCGCCGCTCAGCAAAGCACTGCGTCGAGCGCCGGCGACGCCCTGGCCCAGGCCTCGGCGGAAGCCCTCGCCGGACGCGCCGGTGTCGGCGCCGAAGCGCAGGCCTATGAAACCGCGCTCGCCGAACTCGCCGACCTGAACCAGCGCTTCTCCGCCGCCGCGGGCGCAGGCCAGGTTCAGACCGAACAGTCGCTTGCTGCCGCGCGCGCCAGGACCCAGGCGAAGATTGACCAGCTCAAAGACACACTGGCGACCAAGGCGCCGGCCTATTGGGACTATCGCTCGCCCGATCCGGTAAGCGTCGACGAGCTGGAAGCCGTGACGGGCGACGCCGGCAAGCTGCTGCACCCGAACGAGGCGCTGGTGTTCTGGGTGACGTCCACGGGCGACACGCCGGCGTTCGTCTTTGCGGTGTCGAAGGACGGCATGGCGGTGGCGGCCACGCCGATTTCCAGCGAGGCGATCCGCAGCAAGGTCGAAGATCTGCGCTGGCGCATCGACCCGAACAGTTTTTCGCGGTCCGGCGCCGATGCTCAAACATCGCGCACGGAGTCCGCGCACGAGGAGCCGTTCGATCGGACCGTCGCGCATGACCTCTATGTCGCCCTGCTCGGCGATCCGCAGATCCAGCGCGTGATCGGGGCGCCGAACATCGATACCCTGCTGATCGTGCCGACCGGTCCGCTGACGAGCTTGCCGCCCGGCCTGCTGGTGGTGGAGGCGCCGAAGGGATCGGACAGCGATCCGGCGGCGCTGGCGGCGACCCACTGGCTGATCCGCGACAAGGCGATCTCCGTCATCCCGACGGTGGCGTCGCTGAGAACCCTGCGACTGGTGGTCCCGGCCTCGCGCGGGACCGCGGACGTGAAGCTCTTGGCCTTGGCCGATCCGGATTTCGCCGGCGCCGGCGCGATTCCCCAACCGCCGAAGGACGCAACGCCTCCGCCCGTTCAGGCGCCGCTGCCGCCGGCGCGCAGTCTCGAACGCGACGGACGCGGCACGGCGGACGCGCGCGCCCTACCGCCGCTCTACGGCACCCTGGCCGAAGGCAAGGCCATCGCGGACATCGTCGATCCCGGTGATGCGTCCGCGCTCTTGCTGGGACCGGATGCGACCAAGACCGCGGTGTTGCTGCGCGACGCCGACGGGCGGCTGAAGCGCGCGCGGGTGATCGCTTTCTCCACCCACGGCCTCCTGACCGGCGATTTTACCGACCTGACGGAGCCCGCGCTGGCGCTCGCCGCGCCGCCGAAGACGGGCGCCGATCCGCGCGACGACGGTCTGTTGAAGGCGTCCGACGCCGCGGCGCTGACGCTCAACGCCGACTGGGTGATCCTTTCGGCATGCAACACCGCCTCAGGTGACGGCAAGGGCGCGGAAGGTCTGTCGGGCCTGGCGCGCGCCTTTTTCCATGCCGGCGCGGCGTCGCTGCTCGTTTCGCACTGGCGTGTGGACGACGACGCAACCGCGCAACTGGTGACCGACACCTTGCGCTTTCAGCAGGACGGCCGCTCCAAGGCGCGCGCGCTGCAGGCCGCAATGCTGAAGATGCTCAATGACCCGAAGCGCGTGGAGCCGCGTTACTGGGCGCCGTTCGTGGTGGTGGGCGAGGCCAACTGACGCCTCGTCCTCAAAAGTGGTGCGTGCACATCGCCAACAGCAGGATGATCGGGATCGGGATGCCGATAAAATAGAGGAGGACTGAACGCATCGGGCTTGCTTCCGGGTATGGACAGGACTGCCCGGGCCGAACGCGTTGCGGTCAGGTTTGGTTGCGGATCAGTCCGGCCCGTCAGTCCGCCCGGCGGAGCTTGATCAGGGCCATGACCTCGATGCCGACCCCGCAGCCGGCGAGGAGGCCCACCATCAGATCGCCCTGGTCGGTGTGGAAACTTTCCGGGCCGATCGACCAGAGCCCGAGGCTGGCGCTGACGAACAGCAGGCCGACGCCCATCCAGTGAAACGGCGAAAGCTTAAGCATACGGGAACTCCCTCCCGGCCACGGAGCCATGGTTCGCCGAACTGGTCAATCATGTTCAACCAGAGGCGGCGACCGCCCTTGACGGGTCCGCCTCCGCACACGATGTCCGGGGCATGGCGCGGTTTCTTCTGAGGGTGGTGGTGGCGGCGGCGGGATTGTGGCTCGCCTCGCGCATCGTGCCCGGCATTCATGTGAGCAGCCTGGGGTCGCTTGCGGCGGCGGCGATCCTGCTCGGCCTGGTCAACGCCATCGTGCGGCCGATCGTGATCTTCCTGACCCTGCCGTTCACCCTCATCACGCTGGGGCTTTTCCTGCTGGTGATCAACGCCGCGATGCTGGAGCTGGTGGCGGTGATGCTGCGCGGGTTCAGCGTGCACGGTTTCGTCGCCGCGATCCTGGGATCGATCGTGATCAGCCTGGTGAGCTGGGTCGCCTCGATGGTCGAGCCGAAACCCGTTTACGTGCGCGAGCGCGTCGAACGCACGCGCTGACCGTCTCAGGCCACCGTCTGTTCGATGGCCCCGAAGATGGAACGGCCCTTGTCGTCGAGCATCTCGATGCGGACCATGTCGCCGGCCTTCAGGAACGGCGTCGAGGCCTTGCCGTGGAGGATGGTTTCGACCGTGCGCACCTCGGCGATGCACGAATAGCCGAGGCCGCCGTCCTTCACCGGCTTGCCGGGTCCGCCGTCCGCGTCGCGATTGGACACCGTGCCCGAACCGATGATGGTCCCGGCGCCGAGCGCGCGCGTGCGGGCCGCATGGGCGACCAGAACCCCGAAATCGAAGGTCATGTCGACGCCTGCGTCGGCGCGGCCGAACAGGGCGCCGTTCAAAACCACCTGCAGCGCGCCGTGCAGCTTGCCCTCGCGCCAGCGGGCGCCGAGCGCATCGGGCGTGACCAGCACCGGCGACAGAGCCGAGGCCGGCTTGGACTGGAAGAAGCCGAACCCCTTGGCGAGTTCGTTCGGGATGAGATTTCGCAGGCTGACGTCGTTGACCAGGCCGACCAGGCGCACCGCCGCCAGCGCGTCGTCGCGGCCGGCGCCCTGGGCCAGGTCGCCGGTGACCACGCAGACCTCGGCTTCGAAGTCACCGCCCCACGCTTCGTCGGCGAGCGGGATCGCCTCGCGCGGGCCTAAGAACCCGTCGGAGCCGCCCTGGTACATGAGCGGATCGGTCCAGAAGCTCTCAGGCATCTCGGCGCCCCGCGCCTTTCGCACCAGGGCCACGTGGTTCACATAGGCCGAACCGTCCGCCCACTGATAGGCGCGCGGCAGGGGCGCTGACGCCTCCTGCTCGTGGAAGCGCTCCTGCGGCACCGACCCGTGCTCGAGACTCTCGGACAGGCCGCGCAGCAGCGGTTCGCAGCGGTCCCAGTCGTCGAGGGCGGCCTGCAGGGTGGGGGCGATCAGGCCCGCGTCGGTGAAGAAGTGGAGATCGTCGGAGACCACCACGAGCCGGCCGTCGCGGCCGGCCTTGAGGGAGGCGAGTTTCATGACTCGGCTATAGCGCGTTCCGGAGGCGGCGTAGACAGAGGTCTGGTCGCCCGGTCGGCGCTCAGCGCCCTACGCGAGCCGTCGCACCCCGTGGTCAGCCGCGGGTGAGCTTGGATTGCAGCTCAAGCAATTCGGCGCACCGTTCGCTTCTCTTTTTCCAATACTCGTAGAATTTCTTGGCGGCTTCATACGCCTGGCCGGTGGTCGTGGCGGTGGGGGGCGGATTCGGGCCGCCGCCGGCTAGACGATGGTCCTTCAACGCGAAAGAACCGCTGTAGGTCGGGTCCGTCGCCTGGGCGTCCGCCAACTTCGGCGCCTTGTTCAGCGCATCGTCGAAGGCCTTGAGCAGGTGAGCGAGCTCGCCGCTCAGAACGAAGACCCCCAATTCCCGCGCGATCGCGTCGCGCAGCTTGATCATATACCGGACCGCGTCGGCCTCGTTTCTCGGGGCGGCGGCGTCCTGGGCCGCGCTTAGGATGTTGAGGTAGATGCGCTCGATCCTCGCCCGCCTTGCCTGGTCCTGGAAAATCATCACGACCAGGCCCGCGAGCAGCAGCGCGCCGAGGATCAGCCACGGGAAAAAGGCCGCCGCCCATGAGGGCGTGGTGGGTCGGCGCAACCGGATCACTGTCGAAGTCCTGGCCCATCCGGAGCCCCTCCCCCCTCGCGCGCCGAACGAACGCCCGTCCCCAGACTCGCGCGGCAGGACCCTAGCATACAGCCGGGACGGCGATCAGCGGGGATGGGTTCGCGCGAGGGGCGAAACCCCTCAGGACCGCGGCTTCCTGACCACACAGGCCGCCTGGGCCTCGGTCCCCAGGCCGCGGACCACAACCTCGCAGAGGACGTCGCCGTCCTCGCCTTCGCACCAGATATAGGCGCGTTCGATGTCCACCTCGGCGCCCGAGGGCGTAAAGCCCCGGTAGGCGTCGCCCCAGGGCGTGATGCGGGCAAGCTCGCGCCACGACAGGGTGCAGGCGGCGCCGAGTTCCTCTGCGGCGAGGGCGTCGAGTTCGGGGGAAGGAACACTCATGGGTCGAAGATGTGGGGCCGTTCGACCCGCGGCAAGGCGTCCGGCGCAGCGCCGGCTCAGGGTTCGCCGAATTCCGCGACGCACCAAGCCTCCGCCGCGTCGATCTCCCCGCCCCGCACGCTGCGCAGTTTCGCCTGTTCGTCGCGTTCGCGGGCGACGTCGAACCTGAGGCTCGGCGTCTTGGCGTGGCGCTTCAACTTGGGGCCACGGACGACCTCGGCGACCCGATCGGGTCCGAGGCCGAGTTCGAAGAAGGCGTCGAGCTGGGCGAGGGTCGCTTCAGGATCCCGGAGAAAGACGTCACAGTCGAGGAAACGCGTGCGCTGCGGCCCGAGCCGATGCGCGACGATGCGGAACTCCTCCATCTGCACGCACCAAAGCACCGCGGCGACGCGGAGATCCGACAGCAGGGCCACGTCGGCGGCGCCGAACCGGGCGCCGGGCAGGGCGGCGCGCTTCATCAGCAGCGCGCGGGTGAAGCGACTGCGCTCGTCGCCGCCCCGGGCCGTCGATAACAGGAAACGGCGCAGGCTGGAATGCAGCAGCAGGATCGGGCCGGACCCGTCCGCCAGGCTGTCGATCATGGTGTTGACGTCGTTGCTGGGCTTGATCAGGACGCGCTCGCCCGGGTGGAAGGCGCGGCCGAGCAGGCGCGTGAGGCCCCGGGCGATCCGGTCGTCAGAAGGCGCGCGCCCTGTGCGCCGGGCGCTGGCCAGGTCGACCAGGGCGAGGGGCTCCTTGAGGGCGAGGCTCACCGTCGGCCAATCGAGGCAGTCGGCGATCAGGGTCGAACAGCAGAAGGCCGTATGCCAGATGAAGCCCGGTGACCGCTCCGGCTCGGGCGGGTCCGCGAGCGCCTCGATCGGAAGGCCGAGACCGGCGGCGCGGCTTCGATCCCAACGGGCGTCGAGCATGGCCTGGACGGACAGCGCCTCCCGGTTGGTGCGGGTAAAGATTGCCCGGTCGCGGTCGAAATCGAGCTGGTGCGGGAACCAGCAAGCGTCGCCGAAAGCGTCCGTAGCGGCACGATCGTCAGCCCCCGAGCCCAGGCTGCGATCCCGGCCCCCATCCGGCGTGACCGGAGCGGTGTACGACATGACCTCGTCCCCAGCGGGCAATGAACGTACATGTTCAACGAACGCGCGGCGAGAATCCGTCGCGATCAACGAACACATCCATTGGGGGGGTCAGGTCAGCCGGCGGTCTTCCAGCTGTCGACGTAGGCGACATTCTCCGCCGCCGCGGCGCCGGGACCGACCTCGAGCGGATCGCGCGCGTCGATCATCACCGCATATTCGTCGGTGGCCGGCTTGGTCTGGGTCAGCATGTTCTTCAGCGCCTTCGGATGCGGCCCGTGGGTGAAACCCGACGGATGGAAGGTCATCATCCCCGCATCGATGTTGTCGCGGCTGAAGAAGTCGCCGGCGTGGTAGAACAGCACCTCGTCGAAGTCGTCGTTGTTGTGGAAGAACGGGATCTTGATCGCGCCGGGGTCGGTCTCGAAGGGCCTGGGCGCGAAGGTGCAAACCACGAAGCGATCCGAGAGGAAGGTGGTGTGCACGCTGGGCGGTAGGTGGTAGCGCGCGCTCATCACCGGCCGGAGATCCTTCACGTTCAGGCGCACCGGCGCGAGGTCGCCGTGCCAGCCGACGGCGTCGAGCGGGTTGTACGGGTATGTGGCGACAGAAACTTTTCCGCGCTTCTTGATCTCGACCCGCACGTCGCCCTCCAGCGCTTGGTGCGCGCGGAAGCCGTCGTCCATGTGCGGCGTCTCCAGCATCGCCGGATCGAACAGGGCGTGCGGACCCAAGAGGCCGCGGTCGGGCAGGGTGTAGTGGGTGTTGGTCGCTTCGATCATCAGCACCGCGAGTGCGCCTGTGGGCGCCAGCCGCCACATGGTTCCGCGCGGCAGATAGACATAGTCGCCTTTGGAAAACGGCAGGCGGCCGTAGTCGCAGAACAGCTCACCCTCGCCGTCATGGATGAACAACAGTTGATCGCCGTCGGCGTTGCGCGCCAGCGCGGGCATCGGCGTCGAGAGTTTCCAGAAGCGGATCTCGACCGACTTGTTGTGCAGCACCACCGGCGCCGCCCATGGCGAGGCCTGCGGTTGGTTCAGGCCGTTCAGGTCGAAGGCGCGCGGGCGCAGCGGTCCCTCGAAACTCGACCAGCTCGTGGGCGGACGGCGGTGATAGAGAAAGGCGGCCGGGCCGAAGAAGCCTTCCTTCGAAATCTCGCGCTCGTAGGTTCCTGCGGGCAGGTCGGCGTGGGCCTGGCGCGAGTGTTCGCCTTCCGCGCCTTTCACCGGAAGCCAGTTTCGCCTGCTCATCTCAGGACCTCGTAAACGCGAACAGTATCCCCGCGGCCAGGACGATCAGGCCGATCCCGGCCACCACGGCGAGGAACCGGTGCGCGGACTTTTGACGCAGGGCGAACGCGGCTTCATCCAGCCAGCAGATGCCCGGCGCGGTTTTGTGAACCAGTCCGCCCCGGATCAACCGCGCCAGCGCGCGCCTGCCCAGTCGCGAGAGCGATCCGATGGCCGTCGCCGTGTCGGCGGACAGGGCTCCGGCGTCGCGAAGGCGGCGGACCACTTCCCCCTGACCCCGGGAGGCGGCCGCGGCGGCGATGACGGCGGCGTTGGTCATGGGCGCTCCTCGAGGCCCGCAAGCCTCAGCTGTCGGACGTCGTCGTCTTGGCGGGCGGGCGCTTGGCGGCGGCCGGCTTGGCGGCGGTTGTCGTGGCCGCCGGCGCGGGGCTGCGGCCCTTGCGGGGCGAATAGGCCCAGTCGGCGACCTTGTCGCCCTGGCGCAGCAGGATCACGCCGATCAGGAACAGGATCAGGGCGAGCAGGCCCGGCATCAGCGCCTGTTGCACGGCCGCCCCAGCCGCATCGGCCGCCTGCGGCTGCTTCATCACCACAATGCCGATCGACGCCAACTGGACCAGTTGGACCACCAGTTGCACCAGCTCGAACAAGGCCGTGCCGAAGCCGATGAGGCGCACCAGCGCGCCGAGCAGGGTCCGACCTTCCATGAATTACCTCCGCGAGAGCCGACGAGGTCCAGGAGCGGTCGCCGGAAAAGCCTGCGTACTCAAAAGCGAGGGCCGACGGAAGCCTCATCACACGTCAACCTTGATCACCCCTCGGCGGATCTGGTCCAGCTCGATGGAATCGAACAGGGCCTGGAAGTTGCCTTCGCCGAAGGCCTGGTTGCCCTTGCGCTGGATGATCTCAAAGAAGATCGGGCCGAAGATGTTGGCGGTGAAGATTTGCAGCAGCAAGCCCTCCTCGTCGGAACCGTCGATGAGAATGCGGTTCTTGCGCATCCGCTCCAGGTCTTCGCCGTGGCCGGGCAGGCGCTGGTCGATCAGCTCGAAATAGGTCTCGATGGTGTCCTGGAACTCCACGCCGCGGGCGCGCAGCTTTTCCACCGTGGCGTAGATGTCGTCGGTGGCCAGGGCCAGGTGCTGGATGCCCTCGCCGTTGTAGGCGCGGATGAACTCCTCGATCTGGGAGCTGTCGTCCTGGCTTTCGTTCAGCGGGATGCGGATCATCCTGTCTGGCGCGATCATCGCCTGGCTGAACAGACCCGTGGCTTGGCCCTTGATGTCGAAATACTTCTGCTCGGTGAAGCCGAACACGCGGCCGTAGAATCCCGACCAGGTGCGCATCTCTCCGCGGCGCACATTGTGAGTCAGGTGGTCGAGCAGGTAGAGGCCGACGTCGTTCTCCGCCTCAGCGGCGCCGGGGATCGGCGTCCAGCGGTCGTAGATCGAGCCGCGCGCGCCGTAGCGATCGATCAGATAGAGCAACGAGCCGCCGATGCCCTGCAGCACCTTGGCGCCCTCGCCCAGCGCGCTGGCGGACGCGTCGGCCGCTTTCGCCCCACGCTCGAGCGCCATGTCGTAGGCGCGCGCCGCGTCGTCCACGCGGAAGGCCATGCCGTTGGCGGAGGGACCGTGGGCGGCGCGGAACTGGGCGCCCTGGCCCTGGGCCGCGCGATTCAGCAGCATGTTGATCCCGCCCTGCCGGTAGCGGACCACGTCCCTCTCGGGGCGGCGGTGGACAGCGGTGAAGCCCAGCCGCTCCAGAATCTCGGCCATGCGCTCCGGCTCGGGGCTGGTGAACTCGACGAACTCGAAGCCGTCGATGCCCAGGGGATTGTCAGGGGAGGTCGTCATGGCGGGCGGGCTCCGGGGGAGAGGCAGGCGGGCCGGAACCTAGTGCGCGCCAGGGGTCCCGCCAAGCGCATCGCGGGGCGGCGAGACTTAATCGCAAAACCCTGCTAGCAGCGCTGCGTTTCACGCATGGATCATCCCTCTTGTTGCGACCTCTCTACGATTGGCTGCTGAGGCAGGCCGCCAGCGCGCACGCTCCCTTTGTGCTCGCGGGCCACGCCTTCATCGAGGCGATCATCCTGCCGATCCCGCCGGACATCATGCTGGCGCCCATGGTGCTGATGCGGCCCCAGCGGGCTTGGTGGTACGCGCTCCTGTGCATGGCCGCGTCCGTCGCCGGCGGCTGTGTGAGCTACGCCATCGGTTACTACCTGACGCCGATAGGAACCCAGCTCCTGGCCCTGACCGGACACGGCGGCGAAATGGCCCAGTATCAGGCGCTGTTTGCCAGATTGGGCTTCTGGATCATCATCCTGAAGGGCTTCACCCCCCTGCCCTACGCCATCATCACTGTGGCCTCGGGCCTGGCCCACTTCACCTTCTGGCAGTTCCTGCTGGCCTCGACGCTCACGCGCGGCAGCCGGTTTTTCCTCTCGGCCTGGCTGGTCAAGCGCTTCGGACCGTCGATCCAGCACCAGGTGGAAAAGAACCTGGTGCTCTGGGGCTCCATCGCCATCGTCGCGATCATCGCCCTGATCGTGGCGATCCATGTCTTCCTATGACGCTCGACGGCCGGAGCGGTCGCGTGTACGCCTGGGCCGCATGACCGGGCTTCGTTTTGTCATCCGCTGGTGGGTGGCCTTCGCCTTTCTGGCGTCGGCCGCGGCCCTGGCCATCGCACACGCCTTCCAGACCTTCGGCGGGCTCGAGCCCTGCCACCTCTGCCTGAAGCAGCGCGACATCTACTGGTTCGCCATCGCCATCTCCCTGCCGGCGACGGTCTGGGCCCTGTTCTTCCGCTCGCGCGGGACCCCCAAGCTGGCGGCGCTGCTGCTGTTCGGCGTGTTCACGGCCGGCGCCGTTATCGCCACCTTCCACGCGGGCGTGGAGCTCAAGTGGTGGAAGGGCCCGGCCACCTGCACCGGCACGCCCGGCGGCGGCTTCGACATGACGGTGATGAAGGCGATCCTGGCCGGCAAGAAGGTCTCCACCCCCATGTGCGACGTGATCGCCTGGTCGTGGGGCGGCCTGACCATGTCCGGCTGGAACGCAATCGCGTCGGTGATCCTGGCCCTGCTCAGCCTGGTCGCCTCGATCCGGCGCAAGAGCGACGCCCCCCGTGCCGACTGAAGCGCGGCCCGCGCCGAATAAATCCCCGCCGCCGCGTCCGGGTTCGGGCGCCGTGCGCCGGCGCCTCGGCGAGATCCTGCGGGTCGACCACGCCGGCGAGCTGGGCGCGGTCTTCATCTATCAGGGCCAGCGCGCGGTCTTTGAAACCGCGGCCGGCGGCGCACCGGTCGCGGAGACCCTGGCCGAGATGGAGGCGCACGAGCAGGTCCACCTGAAGCGCTTCGACCGGCTGCTCACCGACGAACGGGTGCGCCCGACCCTGCTGGCGCCGGTCTGGCGCGCGGCGGGTTTTGCCCTGGGGGTCGGTACGGCCCTGCTCGGCGAAAAGGCGGCCCACGCCTGCACCGAGGCGGTGGAGGACGTGATCGAAGCCCACTACGCCGACCAGATCGAGGAGCTGCAGGACCGCGACCCCGCCCTGGCGGCCGAGCTTACGAAATTCCGCAACGACGAACTCGCCCACCGCGACCGGGCCATCGAGCAAGGCGCGCACGAGGCCCCGGGCTACGCCCTGCTGGCCGGGTTCATCCGGCTGGGCTGTAAGGCGGCGATCAAGATCAGCGAGAAGGTGTGACTTCCGGGCGACCTTTTTCCGCCACGGATGGCTGTAAAACCGACCTCGCCATGAAGACGATCTTCCCCCTCCTCGCCCTCGGTTCTCTCCTGGCGCTCGCCGCCTGCGGAACGACCCAAGGCCCGCCGCCGCCCTATCCCGTCGCGCCCGCGCACCGGCCGCCGCCGCCGGGCTCCGCCGACCGCTACGACGCCGGCGACTTCGCCTGGTCGAACGGACAGGGCGGCGACAGCATCACCGGCCGCGTCGCGCTGCGCACCAAGGCCTCGGGCGTCTTCTCCTGCGCCGGCGGATCGGTGGGGCTCACCCCTGAGACGCCCTACTCCGCGGCCAGGACCCTGCACCTCTACGGTTCGGACCAGCACGCGGTGGCCTCGGTCGAATCGGTGCGCGACCGCTCGGCCGGCGACGGGCCGCCGCCCTACACCAGCTTCGTCCGCTCGACCGCCTGCGGCGACGACGGCCGCTTCAGCTTCAGCGGCCTGCCCGACGGCGCCTGGTTCCTGATCGCCCGCGCCAAGCCCGTCCACGGCGACGGCGCCCCGCTGGTGATCATGCAGCGCGTCGTCACCCACGACGGCCAAACGGTGGCGCTGGACCTGAAGTAGGTACGCCCGGCTCGCCTCCCCTGAGGGCTCCGCGCCACACCCGGTCGCGATCACGCCGCCGGCCCCGCCGCCGCGCCTTGACTCTACCTGCGGACGAAGCACCAATGAGGTTCGCGACCTTGGCGCTCCAGGTGGGGGGAGAATGCCGGCACGTCCGATTTCGAACATGCAGGCCCTTGCGGCCTTCGTCCCTGCGCGCGGCGATCGACGCTAGGCGCGCGGCATGTCCGACACCGCCCTGCTGATTATCGCTGCGGCGATCGCGGGTCTCGTCGCGATCGCGTTCGTCATGATCTGGATGCGCAACGCCGCCGCAGAGAACAGGCGGCGTACGGAGCGCAAGACCGCCTTCGAGCGCCGCTCCCGAAGCGCCGACGCCTACCAGGTCGACTACGACAAGGCGCTCGCCAAGCTGCACAAGAAGTGGGTGGTGATCGACATTATTCACGATCTCGCGAACTTCCCGCTCGGTCCGGCGGGATTGCCCGACGAAATCTCGTACGAGGAAGCCTTCGATATCGTCAGCCGCATCCGCGCCGCACAACACAGCGACATCGCGGTGGTGCTGCATACGCCGGGGGGCCTGGTCGCCCCGACCGAAATGATCGCGCTGGCGCTGAAGCAGCACAAAGGCAAGAAGGAAGCTTTCGTGCCCTACGCCGCCATGTCGGGCGGCACGATCATCGCTCTGGCGACCCAGGTGGTCCACATGACCGAGACAGCCGCGCTCGGGCCGACGGACATCCAGGTCGCCGGTTTTCCGGCCAGCGCCTATGACTATGTGCGCGAGAAGAAATCCTTCGATCAGATCAGCGACGGGCTGCTCATGCTCGCGCACGTCAAGGACAAGATGACCAAGGGTGAGGCGGCGCGGTTGCAGAAGACGGTCGATCCCGCCCATGGCCCGACCATCGCGGCGAGTCTGGGCGACGGCGCCCGGCCGCACGGCGAGATGATCATGCGCGACGAGGCCAAGGATCTCGGCGTGATCGTCTCCGACGAGGTGCCGCGCGAGGTCTTCGATCTCGTCGACGCGCGTCTGCGTATTCTTGCGATGAAACGCGCGAAGCTGTTCGACGCAGAGTAGCGCCTAAGGCGGGAGCTCTGCCTACCGGCAGACGCTCACAAAATTCCGAAACCTCGACACATTCTTCAGGGCATGTGGACCCGGGGTCAGGCCGAGGGGGCGCGCATCGTTCAGAATGTCGCGCCCGGCGATGAGGATATCGCTCCGGTCCCGATCGAGATTGGTGAGGGCGACGCGAATCCGGTTGGCCTCGGACTGGTCGAAGGCCGGACCCGCCAGCGGCGCGAGCGCACCCTCCGTCTCTCGTTCGCGGCGGGTGATGTCGTCGATGTCCTGAATGGATTTGAAGATCTCGGAATAGGTGTTCACGCGCTCAGGATCCATGTGGCTGACCGCGCCGCTGCCCATCGCCGCCTGCCAACTGCCCGACGTCCATTCGCGCCACGGACTTAAATACAGATCGGGCACGACACGCCTGGGGAGTTTGGCGAACGGTTCCGCGAGCGGCCTGCGGGTCACCGCCGCCGTCTCCAGCGCGGCCAGTTGACGCTTCATACAATCGTCGAACGCTTGCCGTTCGGCGACGGCGTTGACGCTCTCCTGGATTTCTCCGCGCAGGGCGTTCTCGGTTTCACGCGTCTGCTGCGCCCAGTGCCACGCTTCCACCGCCTGCTCGAGGCCCAGCGCGATGATGACGCCAAGGATGATCACGCTGATCTCGCCGGCGAATTCGCGCAGGCTGTGGAGCACCTTGGGTTTGTGGACGTGCATGGCTTCCCCGCCGTCGTCAGGGGGGCCCTGGTCGCTCGGCCCGGTCTCGATTATTTCCGGCATCCGCCGCCCACCCCGACGCTTGCAATAGCGCCTCCGCGACAAGGGTCAGCCTATCGGCGACCGAAGGGAGACGGAGCGCTTGGACTACGGCTCCAGTTCGATGTCCCAATACAGGTAGTCGAGCCAGCTTTCGTGCAGGTAGTGGGGCGGGAACCGGCGGCCGAGGTCCTGCAGCTCGTACATGTTGGGCCGGTGCGGGGTGCGCGACGGGTGCATGTGCGCTTCGCGCGGCGTGCGGCCGCCCTTGCGCAGATTGCACGGCGCGCAGGCGGTGACGATGTTCTCCCAGGTGGTGCGGCCTCCGCGCGAGCGCGGGATCAGGTGGTCGAAGGTCAGCTCCGACGACGAGCCGCAGTAGCGACAGGCGAAGCTGTCGCGCAGGAACAGGTTGAACCGGGTGAAGGCCGGCGGCCGGTCCTGGTCGATGTATTGCTTGAGCGCGACCACGCTGGGCAGCTGGAAGGCGATCGAGGGCGAGTGGACCACCTTGTCATAGGAGGAGACCACATCGACGCGGTCCTGGAACACGGCCTTGACCACCTCCTGCCAGGGCCACAGCGACAGGGGATAGTAGGACAGCGGCCGGAAGTCGGCGTTCAACACCAGGGCGGGCCAGCCGGACGGGGGGTTGGTCATAACCTGCATCCGACACCCTCCCGACTATGCGCCCCAATACCCGTGAGTCCGGCCACGCGGAGCTGCGGCGGCAGCGTCGAATACGCGGGGAAAATAACGCCCTGACTGAAGACGCGCCTCCGTTCCCGCCTGGAGGGGCGCCGGGGAATCGGCGCCGGAACCAGGAATTGCACGCCTTATAGGCGAAGTCCGGTGACGGCTCTATGACCTGGAGGCCACGGTCGGCCGCTCCATTTCACCGGCTTTGACCGCCCGGTACCAGCGCCACAGCATGTGGGCGGCGCAGCTCCGGTAAGGCGACCAGCGTTCGGCGCGGGCGTTGGCGGCGGCCGTGTCGGGCCGGATTTGCGCCCCGTCGGCCCAGCGGATCGCCTCCTGCAGGGCGATGTCGGCGCCCGGGAAGAAGTCGAGCCGGTGCTCGCTGAACATCAGATATATTTCCGCCGTCCAGCGCCCGACCCCGGTCAGGGCCAGGAGCGCCGCCAGCGCCGCGTCGTCATCGAGCGCGCCCAGGCCGGCAAAATCGATCCGCCCGTCCACGGCCGCCTCGGCGATGGCGCGGAAATAGCGGACCTTGGGCCGGGACAGGCCGAAACTGCGCAGCTCGTCTTCGGAGGTCGCCAGCACCCGCTTGGGCGTCACCTCGCCCACCCCAGCGACGAACCGGCCCCAGATCGCGTTGGCAGCGGCGGTGGAGACCTGCTGGGCGACCAGGATTTCGAGCAGGCCCGTATAGCCGCCATCGCGCGTGCGCCACGCAAACACCGGCGTCTCGGCGTTCACGGGCGTCAGCGCCGGGTCCATCGCCGCCAACGCCTCGCGCATACGCTTGATCTGCCGGGCGGTGGGGGCGGGGTTGGTCATGAGGACGGTCTAGCAGGCGCCGCAGCCCTTGACCCGGGCGTCCCGCATCTTGCGGTGGTAAGAGGGCGCCGATGGCCTTCGTCACGCGCTTTGCACCTTCGCCAACCGGGTTGCTGCATCGCGGCCATGCGTTCTCCGCGCTGACCGCGCACCAAGCCGCGCGCGACGCCGGCGGGCGCTTTGTCCTGCGCATCGAGGACATCGACCAGGGCCGCTGCCGACCCGAGTTCGAGCAGGCCATCCACGACGACCTCGCCTGGCTCGGCCTCGATTGGGAGACGCCGGTCAGGCGCCAGTCGGAGCACTTCGACGCCTATCGCGCAGCGCTTGAGCGTCTGCGCGAACGCGACCTAGTCTATCGCTGTTTCAAGACGCGGCGCGAGATCCTCGACGAGATCGGCCGCGCGCCGCATGGACCGGGCGAAGGGCCCGACGGCGTGATCTATCGCGGCGCGCCGTTGCCGCGGGACGAAGAAGCCGCGTTGATCGAAGCGGGCAAGCCGTTCGCCTGGCGTCTGTCGCTCCATCGCGCGCGTGAAGCGCTCAGTGATCGTTTCGACGCGTTGACGTTCACAGAGGAAGACGAAGGCGTCATCCCCGTGCGGCCCGAGAGTGCGGGCGACGTGGTGCTCGCGCGCAAGGATGCGGGTGTCGCCTATCACCTCGCCGTCGTCGTCGACGATGCGTTGCAGGGCGTCACCCATGTCATCCGCGGCGCCGACCTCAAGGAAGCCGCGCATATCCAGCGTCTGTTACAGGCGCTGCTCGGCTTGCCCGAGCCGGTCTATCGCCACCACCGTCTGCTCACCGACGCCGAGGGCAAGCGCTTCGCCAAGCGCGATCGCACCGAAACCCTGGCGGATATCCGCGCCCGTGGCGTGACCGCCGGAGCCCTGCGCGCCGAGCTCGGCTTCGACTGACGGAAAGACGCCGTATCCATTGTTGACCGCGCCCAAGACTTTCGCGCTTTGACGGACGCCCACGGGCGACGCATGGGAAGGCCATGACCACAGCGCAGCCCTCCAACCGATTCGCGCTCGCCGTTCTGGTCGCCGGCGCTTGCGTCCTCGGCCTTGCGCCGATCCTGGCGCGCCTGACCGAGACCGGGCCGGCCGCCGGCGGCTTCTGGCGCATGCTGTTCGCGGTCCCCCTGCTGGCGGTCCCAGCCTTGCGCGCGAAAGGCGCCTTGCGCTTCGACGTGGTGAGGGCCGGGCTGTGGGCGGGCGTCTTGTTCGCGATCGACCTCGGCGTCTGGCACTACGCAGTGCGCTACACCTCGGTGACCAATGCGACGGTGCTGTCGAACACCACGCCGGTGGTGGTGACCGCGCTCGCCTGGCTGTTGTTCCGGGAGCGGCCGAGCGGCGCCTTCCTGGGCGGGCTGGTGCTCGCCCTCGGCGGCGCCTTCGTCATGGCGGCGGCCAAGGGTTCGGGCGGACACGGCACTCAGCCGGTCCTGGGCGATCTGCTCGCGCTTGGCGCAGCGCTGTTCTACGGCGGCTATTTCGTGGTGATGCGGCTACAGCGCCGCGAGGGCGTGTCGACCGGCGCGCTGATGCTGTGGACCAGTGTTTCGGCGGCGCCGACGCTCCTGATCGCCGCGCTTGCGCTGCGCGAACACATCTTCCCCGCGGGCCCCGGCGGATGGTGGGCGTGCGCGGGACTCGGCCTGATGCACGCCACCGGCCAGGGCGCGATCGCCTGGGCGCTCGGACGGCTCCCCGCCTCGGTGACCTCGGTGGTGGTGCTGGTGCAGCCGGTGGCGGCCGCGGCCCTGGGCTGGAGCCTGCTCGGCGAACCGGTGACCCTGATGCAGGGGCTCGGCGCGGCCGTGCTGCTGGCCGGCGTGGTGCTGGCGCAGCGCTCGGCCCTGACCTCGGCCAGGACGCCGCCGGTGGTTCCGGAGACTCCGTCCGGCGCATGAAAAACGGGCCCGGAGATCGCTCCCCGGGCCCGCCGAACGCTCAATCCTGTGGGGCGTCAGAGCGCCTTCAGGTTGGCCGCGGCGCTCTTGCCGCGTTCCATCGTGATGTCGTAGCTGACCTTCTGGCCTTCGTTCAGGCCTTGCAGGCCGGCCTTCTGGACCGCCGAGATGTGAACGAACACGTCCGGACCGCCCTCGTCAGGCTGGATGAAGCCGAAACCCTTGGTCGTATTGAACCATTTAACCGTGCCGCTAGACATATCCTGATCTCCCAAACCTCTGTTTCCAGGGGGAGCCTGTACGCGGTCCCCGGGCAATCCATCCCTGAAAGCAGCTTAGTTCGGGGCGTCGGGCCGAGGCCCACGCCTACGTATCGGCGGCCAAAGTCTCGGATTGCAGCAGTTTTTTGCCTTCCGTTGGACGCGCGGTCAATGGGGCCCCGGCTGGACCGGGGTCTGGGCCGGCGCCGCGGGCGCCGTTACGGCGGCCGGCGTAGGGGCGAATTTCGCCACCAGTTTAAGGATCAGCCGGGTGGTCGCCTTGCTGCCGCGCTCCTTGTCGTTGGAGACCGCGATGAAGCCCAGGCCCTTGCCGGGCGCCACGATGGCGGCGGCGTCCCACAAGGTGTTGGACCCCTCGTGGGCGAGCACCGGACCGTTGGACCAGGGGCGGGATTTATAGACGCCCCAGCCCAGGGCGTAGCTCTGCTCCGCGTCGCTGTAGGGCGTAGTCAGGCGTTTGATGCTGTCGGGACTGAGGAAGCCGCCGCCGTCGCTCAGAAACAGCCGGATGAACTTGGCATAGTCCTCGAGCGAGACGTGCACCGTGCCCGCCGGGCCCAGCGCCGCGGGATTGTCAGCGATGCCGGCCGGATCCACCGGCGTCCCGTCCGCCGTATGACCCCAGGGCTCGTCGCCCGTCGGCGCACCGAAGCCTGCGCTGGCCATCTGCAGCGGCTCGAACAGCTCGGTGCGGATGACGTCTTCCCAGGGCGCGCCGGCGATGGCCTCGATGGCGGCGCCGACGATGATGAAGTCCGCGTTGGCGTATTCGAAGCTCCCGGGCTTGCCCGCGGGCGGGGTGCGGAACACGCGCCCGGCGAAGGCGCGGCGCTGTTCGACAAGCGGACGCGGATCGCTGCGCGAACTGGTCAGCCAGGCTCCGTCGATCAGCGGTTTGTCGGAGACGCCGCCGGTGTGGGACATAAGGGCTTCGACCGTGGTCGTGCGCCACGCAGCGTCGACCTTCAGCCCCGGGAACAGCTCGGGCACGGTCGCGCCCCAGTGGGCTTTGCCCTGCTCGACCAGTTTGGCGTAGAGCGCCGCGGTCATGGCCTTGGTGTTGGAGCCCAGGTGCCAGAGATCCCCGGTCGTCACCGCCGCCGAGCCCGGCCCCTGGCGCACGCCCTCAGCCTTCAGCCACGGCAGGCCGTCGGGGGTCGCCACCGCACCGGCCAGGGCGGGAGCCTTGGTCTCGGCCAGGATCGGCCCGATCAGGTCGTCGGGGGACGCCGCGGCGTCGGCTGTGGGCTGGGCGCGCACGGCGCCCGCCAGGGTCAGGCCCAGACCGGCCCCAAGACCTGAGACGGTGAAGGTGCGTCTGCGCATGCGCCTCGCTCTTTCCCCGCCAGCATAGAACCCCGGGCCGCCGCGTCGCCACGGGATAAGCCTCGCGCGTGCATTGCGCGGCCGTGAACCCGGATCGGGGGCCGGGCGTTTTTGGTCACGGTTCGGCGCCAATTGGCGCGCGAACTTGCGTCCCGGCGAAGCTTCGGTTGAGACTGCTCCGCTCGAGGATTCGGAAGTCGAGGTAGACGTCAGATGGCCGATCCGGCGCTCCAGCGGATGTTCTACCGGACGGCGCTTTCCCTGCCCGAGCCGGTGCTGCGCCTGATGGCCGGCGGCGGGGTGATCTATCGTGGCGGCCGCACGCTGGATCCCAAGTTCCAGTTCCTGTGCAAGGCGTGGCCCGGCCCGCGGCTCACCCCCGACACCGATCCCGAGGACGCGCGGGCGGACTGGTCGGAGATGACGCGCGCCTTCTCAGCCCGGCCCGACAAGAGCGTTGTGACCGAGACCATCCTGCTCGATGGTCCCGGCGCGGTGATGACCACGCGGCTCTACCGCCCGGCCGACCAGGACCCACGCGCGCCGATGCTGGTGTTCTTTCACGCGGGCGCGGGCGTGGTCGGCGATCTCGACGCCAGCGACGACCTGTGCACCGAACTCGCGCGCATCGGGCGCACCGTGGTGCTGGCGCCGGCCTATCGGCTGGCGCCCGAGAGCCGCTTTCCGTCCGGGTTCGAAGATGCGCTCGCCGCCTACGAATGGGCGGCGGTGAATGCGTCGCGCTACGGCGCCCACGGCGCGGCGGTGGGCGGCGAATCCATGGGCGGCGGTTTCGCGGCCGCGATCTGCCAGGAACTGAAGCGGCTCGGCGAGGCGCAGCCCGCGCTGCAACTGCTCATCTGTCCGATCCTCGACGCGGCGAGCGACAGCCCGTCGATGCAGACCTACGCCGACGCCTGGCCGCTGTCGCGCGACACCCTGCGCTGGGCGTTCGGCCACTACCTCGGACCCGGCGACGATCCGACCGACCCGCGGTTGTCGCCGTTCCGCGCCGACGACGTGTCGGGCCTCGCCTGTGCGATCATCGTCACCGCCGGGTTCGATCCCCTGGTCGACCAGGGCGAGCTCTATGCGCGCAAGCTGCGCGCGGCGAAGGTGCCGGTGGTTTATCGCTGCTACGACGGCCTGGTGCATGGTTTCGCTGCCTTCGCCGGCGTGGCGCCGGAGGCGGAGATCGCGGTGCGCGAGATCGGCGGCCTGTTCCGCGAAGGGGTGGACGGCCGCGTGCCCGCCGCCTCGGCGCAGCCCGATCACGCGGATGCGGAGAAGTGCCTGGTGATCTAGGCGAAGAAGAATTGACCACGAAAAGCACGAACGCGCCGCCGATCCCTCGCGCCTTTCTTTGCGCCGCAGGCGCAGTCGATTTAACGCGCTTCGCGCAAAGACGTGTCTCCGTTCGTGCTTTTCGTGTTTTTCGCAATTCTCTTTCTTAAGCGCCCACCGCGTCGCTCACCGACACGAAACCGTCCGCGCGCAGACGCTGCGCTAGATCGCGCTTCACGCGCGTCACCAGGCCCGGGCCCGCATAGACCATGGCGCTGTAGAGCTGCACCGCCGCAGCGCCGGCGCGAATCTTGGCGTAGGCGTCGGCGCCCGACGACACGCCGCCCACCCCGATCAGCGGCAGCCGGCCCGCGCGAACGTCCGGCGAACTGTCTCAGGACGCGCGTCGAGGGCTCGAACAGCGGCGCGCCCGACAGCCCGCCGGTCTCGCTCGCGTCGCGCGACTTCAGCGTCGCCGGTCGCGCGACGGTGGTGTTGGAGACGATCAGCGCATCGACGCCGTTCGCCAGGCACGCTTCGGCGATACCCTCGACCTCGGCGTCCTCGAGGTCGGGCGCGACCTTCAGGAACAGCGGCGCGCGGCCGCTCGAGCGTCTGTCGCGCCTCGGCTGAGCCGGCCGAGCAACTCATCGAGCGCCGCGCCGCGTCTGCAGGGCGCGCAGGCCCGGCGTGTTCGGCGACGAGACATTGACGGTGAAATAGGCCGCGAGCCCCCACAGGCGTTTCAGGCCCGCGACGTAGTCGCCGATGCGGTCGTCGGAGTCCTTGTTGGCGCCGAGGTTGGCGCCGACCACGCCCGGCCGCGCGCGCCGCGCCGCAAGCCGTGAGCCGAACGCCTCCAGTCCCGCGTTGTTGAAGCCCATGCGGTTGATCACCGCCGCGTCTTCGCTCAGGCGGAACAGGCGCGGCCGGGCGCGCCGGGCTGCGGCTTCGGCGTGACGCTGCCGCATTCCACGAAGCCGAAACCCGCGTCCAGCATGGCGTCGGGGACCTCGGCGTTCTTGTCGAAGCCGGCGGCGAGGCCGATGCAGTTGGGCAAGCTGAGACCCGCTATCGTCACCGCCAGGATCGGATCGTCCGCCACGTGCGCGCGCGGACCGAGGCCCGCCTTCAGCGCAGCGATGGTCAGCGTATGGGCCTGTTCCGGATCGAGGGTGCGGAGCGCGCGCGCGGCGAGGTCGTACACGCTCACTCGCCGCCTCCGCCGCCGTAGTCGGCGGCGAGATAGAGCCCGTCGAAACTCGGTCGTCCGGCGGCGTCGAAATCGAACACAACCACCGTCGCCGTCGGGAATCGCGACCGGATGTGCGTGATCGCGCTGGCGCTCGCGGCGCCTTCAACGAGCAGATCGACGGCGAGCTGGTGCAGGCCCGGATTGTGCCCCACCAGAATCACCGTGCCGTCATGGCCTTCGTCAGCCTCGACCAGACGGCGCATGAGGGCGGCGTCAGCGTGATAGAGGTCGTCCGGAAACTGCGTCTCGACGGCGCCGAACGCCGTCTCAGCCTCGGCCCAGGTTTCGCGCGTGCGCCGGGCCGGCGAGACCCAGGCGGCGTCAGGTCTGATTCCCCGCTCGGCCAGCACCTGGCCCATAAGCCGCGCATCGCGCTTGCCGCGCTCGGACAGGGCGCGGTCGAAGTCGTCGCCCGAGGGCGCAGTGCGCTCGGCCTTGGCGTGGCGCAGGAGGATCAGGCGCTGCATCGGCCTGACCGTAGGAAAATTCGCGGGTCGGTGGAATCGAAGATTGGGTCAGCGCCTCGGTCGCAGCCGCCGATGGGTCATCCCCGCCGGCACGGTCGCGGGTTGCGGCGCCAGGACGCCGGGCAGCGGATTGGCCAGGCGGGCGCGCACCGGCTTGGCCTTCAAGGCGAAGGTCCGCTTCACCGCTTCCAGCAAGACGAGGCCCGCGAACCCGGGCCAGACGCGCGACCCGACCTGCTCGAAGCCGTCCGCCCAGCGCGCCAGCGGCGTCAAGGGCGGAACGTAGAGCGCCTGGGACCAGGCCGACCGGCTCCAGGTCGGCCTCGCGCACCAGGGTCTCGAGCTGGCCGCGGGTGAACGGGCGGCCGTGGCCGAAGGGCGTCCGCTCGGCGTGCGACCACAGGCCGCCGCGGCCGGCGGCGACCACGATGATGCGGCCCGACGGCGCCAGCACGCGCCCGGCCTCGCGCAGCATGGCGCCGGAGGTCTCGCTTTCCTCCAGGCCGTGCACGATAAGGATCCGGTCGAACAGGGCGTTGGGGAACGGCAGGGACGCGTCTCTCGACCAGACAGGCCCGGTTGCGGGCGCCGGCGGGCCAGGTCTCGACCCCCTGGGCTGCGCGGCATGGCGGCGACCACCCGCCGCGCGGCGGCGAAACGGTCGAGGAACGGCGTGGCGTAGCCCAGGCCCAGCACGTCCAGCCCGGCCGCGTCGCCCCAGGCCTCGCCCACCTTGCGGCTGAGCAGGTCGCGGACCGCCCGGCCGAGCGGCTGGGCGTAGAATTCGCGGAGTTCGAGGACGTCGCGGCGCATGCTCTCGGCTTATCCCTTCGGAGCCAATATAAGCCTGAAACCGGGCGCTAAAACCTAACGCGCCCGAGTTCCTGTGTCCTGGAGACCCCTATGCCGCTCGACGTCCGCCAATTCGCCTGCCTCGAGGACAACTACGGGTTCCTGATCCGCGACGAGGCCACGGGAAAGACCGCGACCATCGACACGCCGGACGCAGACGCGATCCTGGCCGAGCTGGACAAGGCGGGATGGGGCAAGCTCGACTACATCTTCAACACCCACTGGCATCCGGACCACGCCGGCGGCAACGCCGGCTGAAAGAGCTCATCGGCTGCGAGATCGTCGGGCCCGCGGAAGTGACCCGCATCGCGCCGCTCGACCGCACCGTCTCCGGCGGCGAAACCGTGATGCTGGGCGAGACCGAGTTCGCGGTGATCGCGACACGGCGGCCACACGCTCGGCCACATCGCCTACTTCGAGCGCGGAGAACCACGCGGCCTTTGTCGGCGACACCATCTTCGCGCATGGGCTGCGGACGCCTGTTCGAAGGCACGCCGGAACAGATGTGGTCGTCCCTGTCGAGCCTCGCGTCGTTGCCCGACGACACGCGCGTCTATTGCGCGCACGAATACACCGCGGCCAACGCTCGCTTTGCCTTGTCGGTTGATCACGATGCCGGTGTGAAGGCCCGCGCCGATCAGGTGTTCGCCGCGCGCGAACGCGCCGAACCCACCGTGCCCACCACCATCGGCCTGGAGAAGGCCACGAACCCGTTCCTGCGCGCGCCCGGACTGGTGACGGCCGACAACGACGCCCAAGCCTTCGGCCAGGTGCGCGCGGCCAAGGACGTGTTCAAAGGATAATCAGCGCGGGTTGACGATCGCCTGGGCGATGCGGCCGGAGGACGGGCGGCCGGCGATGCCGTCGGCGGGATTGATCGCGATGTCGAGCACGCCGTTGTGCAGGCGCGCGTCCATCTTCCTGGCGGGGTGGACGTCAATCTCGCGGATGCTGGCGAGGTAGGGTCGGCCGTCGCGCAGCGCCGCGAGTTTCTGGATGGTGTCGGTCAGCACGTTCAGCGCGTCGGCGAACAAAAATTCGGAACCCTGGCCCTCGGCCTGGACGATGACGTTGTGGCCCATGGCGCGGCCGATGTGGATGATCGCCGACTGGTGCGCCGCGACCAGCATGGCGATGCTGCCGCGGGGCATCTTGGTCAGGAGAGCTGGACCGTCGAGGGCCACCGCCTCGCCCCAGGGCTGGTGCGGGGTGAACAGGGTCAGGCCGCCGAGACGGGTGAAGCGCAGCACCGGCTGACCGATATCGTTGCGATAGATGGTGTCGCCGTTCGGGCCCGGGATCGGACGCAGGGCCCAGAATCTCGTCCGCATGCTCGAACTTGAACAGGGCCACCGGCCCCGACTTGTCGAAAATGAACCGGTCCCCGTCCCCGGCCACATAGCGGGCGACCGGCGGCATGTCGGCATTGCGGCCGTCGTCGGACTCAGCGCCGGTCACCGCCCGGCGCAGGGTGGTGGGGTGCTGATCGCCTCCGCCTCGGGCCAGACAAGAATCCGCATGCACGGCAAACCATGCGACGCCGGCGACGGCCAGCAGCGCCACGGCCGGCCGTATGCGGACGGATTCAAGCATCCCCAAGGTCATGCTGGCGGACCGGGGCGGATTTTTGGCGGCTCGGAGGCGTTAACCCACCAGATACTGGCCGCCATTGAGGGCGAGCGTGGCCCCTGTGACATATCCGGCGTGCTCTCCAGCAAGGAAAGCAACCATATCCGCGATTTCTTCCCCGTGACCTAAGCGGCCCACGGGAATCTGGGCGATGATGCTGTCGAGCACGTTCTGTGGCACGGAAGCCACCATCTCGGTGTCGATGTAGCCGGGGGCGATGGCGTTCACCGTGATGCCCTTACGGGCGTTTTCCTGCGCCAGCGCCTTGGTGAAGCCGATCATGCCGGCCTTGGCGGCGGAATAGTTGGTCTGGCCCGACCTGGCCCTTCTGGCCGTTGATCGAGGAGATGTTGATGATCCGGCCGAAGCCGCGCGTCGCGCATGCCCTCGATGACCTGGCGGGTCATGTTGAAGACGCTGGCCAGGTTGACGCGGATCACCTCGGTCCACTGCTCCGGCGGTCATCCTGTGCAAGAACGGCGTCGCGGGTGATGCCGGCGTTGTTGACCAGCACGTCGATGGGGCCGAACTCGGTCCTCGACGACTTTCACCGCGCGGGCGCAGTCTTCGAAGTTGCCGACGTTGCCCTTGACCGTCAGCACGCCCAGTTCGTCGGCGCAGGCCTTGGCCGCGTCCTCGTTGCCGGCGTAGCCCGCCGCGACCTTGAAGCCGTCGGCCTTCAGCCGCTCGCTGATCGCGCGCCCGATGCCGCGCGTCCCGCCGGTAACCATCGCCACTCTCGCCATGTCGTTTCCTCGTCCCGAAGTTTGTTTGTCTCTGATCTTGAGGATCAGTCGCGCGCGACGCACATGGCCACGCCCATGCCGCCGCCGACGCACAGGGTCGCCAGACCCTTCTTGGCGCCCGAACGCTTCATCTCGTGCAGCAGGGTGGTCAGGATGCGCGCGCCCGAGGCGCCGATCGGATGGCCGATGGCGATGGCGCCGCCGTTGACGTTGACCTTCGCCGGGTCGAGGCCGAGCTCGCGCACCACGCAGAGCGACTGGGCGGCGAAGGCTTCGTTGGATTCGACCAGGTCGAGGTCGCAGACGCTTCCAGCCGGCCTTCTCCAGCGCCTTGCGCGATGGCGGGGATCGGGCCGGTGCCCATGATCTCCGGATCGACGCCCGGCGTGTCGCCCACGAGGCGATGCGCGCGAGCGGCTTCGAGGCCGCGCCGCTTGGCTTCGTCAGCGCTCATCAGCACCAGGGCCGCGGCGCCGTCGTTGAGGCCCGAGGCGTTGGCCGCGGTGACCGTGCCGTCCTTGGCTGAAGGCGGGGCGCAGGCCCGAGATGCTCTCCAGCGTCGACGCCGTGCGCGGATGTACTCGTCGTTGGTCGACGATGGTGTCGCCCTTGCGGCCCTTGATGGTCACCGGCGCGATCTCGTCCTTGAAGCGGCCGGCCTTCTTGGCGGCCTCGGCGCGGTTCTGCGAGGCCACCGCGAAGCGGTCCTGATCCTCGCGGGTGATCTGCCAGCGCGCGGCGATGTTCTCCGCGGTCTGGCCCATGTGGTAGCCGTGGAAGGCGTCCCACAGCCCGTCCTTGATCATGGTGTCGACGAAGGCGAGGTCGCCCATCTTCTGACCGTTGCGCAGGTTCGGCGCGTGGGGCGACTGGCTCATGCTCTCCTGGCCGCCGGCGACGACGATCTCCGCGTCGCCCTGGGCGATCTGCTGCGCGCCGAGCGCCACCGCGCGCAGGCCCGAGCCGCAGAGCTGGTTCAGGCTCCAGGCCGGGCTCTCCACCGGAATGCCGGCGGCGACCGAGGCCTGGCGCGCCGGGCCCTGGCCCGCGCCGGCCTGCAGCACCTGGCCCAGGATCACCTCGTCCACGTCGCGGCGGCCGACGCCGGCGCGCTCGAGCGCCGCCTGGATGGCGACCTTGCCGAGTTCGTGGGCGGGCAGGCTGGACAGCGCGCCGTTGAAAGACCCGACCGGCGTGCGGGCGGCGGAAACGATGACGACGTCGACCATGGCTTGCTTTCTCGTTGCGGCGCGGAAACGCCCCGGTCCGGCGGGGAGGCCGAAGGGAACAGGGGGACGCAGGCCGTCAGGCCCAACGCGCGTCTGGTTAAGAACGATGGGGGGCATAGGCTCAAAATAAGCCGCCGCGTCAAGCCGAGCCGCGCGGCGCAAGCGCTCGGACCGGTCCTGGCCGCCTTGTCCGACCTGCCCTTAGGCCCCCCTGGCGGAGCCGCCTCGCATCCGCGATAATGCGGCGCAACAGATAAGGGGAGCGACCTTGTCCGACGCCCAGAACGGTGCGCGCCCGTCCAGCGAGCGCGTGGTCATCAAGAAGTACGCCAACCGCCGGCTCTACAACACCGACTCCAGCGCCTACGTCACCCTCGACCACCTGGCCGAGATGGTGCGCGCAGGGCGTCGACTTCGTGGTCTATGACGCCAAGACCAACGAGGACATCACCCGCACGGTGCTGACCCAGATCATCTTCGAGGAAGAGAGCCGCGGCGCAGAACCTGCTGCCGATCCAGTTCCTGCGCCAGCTGATCCGTTTCTACGGCGACCACATGCAGGCCTTCGTGCCGAGCTATCTGGAGCTGTCGCTCGACGCCTTCACCCGCCAGCAGGAGCGCTTGCGCAGCCAGTTCGCCGGCGCCTTCGGCGCGACGCCGGGCGTGGAGCTCTACGGCGAGCAGGTGCGCCAGAACCTCGCCCTGTTCGACCGGGCGATGAAGATGTTCTCGCCCTTCGCCTACCGCGCCGACGAGGTTCCGTCGAAAACGGCGCCGCAGGCCGCGCCTCAGGCTGCCGCCGCCGAGAGCGAAACGATCACCGAGATGCGCGCCCAGATGGAAGAGATGCGCCGGCAGATCGAGAAGCTCGCGCAGAACCGATGAGCGGCGACGACGCTCAAGATGGCGCGCGCAAGGCGACCGGCCAGCCGCGCTCGCCCGGCCGACGCGCGGTCGACCAGGCCGCGGCCGAGACCCGCCTGCCCGTCGCCACCGGCGCCGCCAAGGATGCGCCGAAGACCGACAAGCCCGCTGCCGACGCCGCCGTTACGGCCCAGATGCTGGGCGAAGGCGAAAAGCGCGGCCTGAAGGGCGGCCCTGAAACCCTGCAGCGGGCGCGGGCGGGCTACCTCGGCGCGGAATACTCCGGCGCCGCCGACCGGCGTCCCAAAAAGGGACGCATCACCAAGACGGAGATCTAGTAACCAAGACGCAAACCCAGCGGGTGAAAGGACTCCCGACGGCGCGGCGATTGCATTAAGAACTCGGTAACCTTCTTGAGACGGGCCCGAGTTCGATGACCTTGCTGTTCGCTTTCCTGATCCGCTCGATCGACGTCGTGATCGTCGCAATCCTGTTCACCGCCTTCAGCTGAAGGCGCGCTTAGCCGGCGCGAAGTCGTCGCCGGATATCGCGACAGGCCGCCGCGATGAGGCCGTTCAAGGCCTCGGCGTCCACCGGCTGACCCCATCTTATCTTCACATGCCGCATGCGCTTGCCGGCGCCTTCCAGAAGACCGGCTGGATCGTCGAGCGCGGCGCCGTGGAAAAAGCCGACATTCACGTGGGTCTTGAACGCGCCGACATAGCCGAACGCGGCGTCGCCGACGCAGGCAGTAGGACAACCGTCGTGCAGTAGTTCGCGAACGTCGTGACCGCAGTCGCGCATGCGCTGAAACCAGGGCTCGGCCATGCGACGCAGTTCGTGGTGCGGGGACGCGAACCACGCCTCGAACTCCGGGGTCGCGTTCGACCGTGGCCGCAAAGCGCATAAGGTCGTTCATCGTCACGCCGACGATGGACTCAGTTGTTGACTTCGAGCTCGCGGCGCGAGGCGACGATGGTGACGATGAAGCCCGCCATCACGTCGAGCAGGGTCATCAGCGCGATGAGGGCGAAGGTCGAGGTGGCGAACGCCGGGACGAGCAGAAATTCGACCAAGCAGATCACGAACAGGATCATCGACAGCGAGTGATTGATGATCGCGATCTTGTTGTTGCTCGTCGCCTTCAGGAGTTCGAAAAACAGCATGAACAGCGACAGGAAGATCAGCAGATCGCTGCCGCTGACTGCCCACTGGGCATTCCGCGGCATGGGAACGTTGAACAGGGTATGGGTCCACGCATCGGCGAAGGCGCCCGCCTTCGAGGACGCGATCATGGTGACGGCGAAGAAATTGTAGATCACCACCGGTATTGCGAGCAGCGGAAACGCAGCAAACATAACGGACCCTCCCGAAGACTGGTCACTCGAACGCTGATTTACTCTGCCGTGGCTCAACGCGCCAGCTGCAGCCACGGTTGCGGACGTCTTGCTCATTGCTCCTCCACCCTACCCGCGTCGCGGGCCCGAGAATTAAGCCACAGGACGCCCTGGAGGTCGGAGAAAGCGGCCCACAGCCGCCCCAGGTTGGTGTACTTCGACCGTCCGGCCGTCCGGTGTCTATGGTTTACGTCCTTAAAGCGAACCTCGTAACCCTCGCGGATCATCAGCGCCGGCAAATAGCGGTGCATGTGATCGAAATACGGGAGCCGTAGAAAGGCGTCCCGACGGAACGCTTTCAGACCGCATCCGGTGTCATCGGCCTGGTCCTTGAGCAGACCCTTGCGGACATTGTTGGCGAAACGGGAGGCCCAGCGCTTGGCCGCGGAGTCCTGGCGCTTGGCCCGGCGGCCGCCGACCAGGGCCACCTGCGGCGGGGCTGAAACCAGGGCGTCGTAGAGGCCCGGACCGTCGGCCGGCGGGTTCTGGCCGTCACCGTCCAGGGTCACGATCACCGGGCCCCGGGCTGCCAGCACCCCCGAGCGGATTGCCCGGCTCTGCCCCGCGTTCTTGCGGTGGGACAAGATTCTGAGCGCGGGAAGCTCGGCCTTGGCGGCGGTCAGCTCCGCCAAGGTGCCGTCGCGGCTGGCGTCGTCGACGAAGATCATCTCGTAGGCGCGGCCCTGGAAGGCGTCGGCGATCTCGCGGGCCAGCGCGCCGGCCAGGCCCGCTTCGTCATGGACGGGGACCACGACGGAGATGTCGGGCGCGGCGGATTCAGCGGGCGAATTCGTGGACATAGCGGGAGCCCTCTTAGCAGGTTCCGTCCCACTCGACAGACGCCGCGTGCTAGAGGCTCCCCGATGTCGAATCTCGATGTGGATCGCCTGATCCGGGGCTGGCGCGGCCCGGCCCTGGCCGCGTTGATCGCCTTTCTCGCCGGACTGCCGGGGCTGATGGCCCTGCCGCCGCTCGACCGCGACGAGTCGCGCTTCGCCCAGGCCACGGCGCAGATGCTCGAGACCCGGGACTTCGTGAACATCCAGTTCCAGGACACGCCCCGGCACAAGAAGCCGGTGGGCATCCACTGGCTGCAGGCGGCCTCGGTCAGCGTCTTCTCCAGCGCCTGGGCGCGCCAGATCTGGGCCTATCGCATCCCCTCGCTGCTGGGCGCCCTGGTCGCGGCGGCCGCCTGCGCCTGGGGCGCGACGCGATTTTTCGGATCGCGCGGCGGCGTGCTGGCAGGGATCGCGCTGGGGACCAGTTTCATTCTCTCCACCGAGGCCGGCATCGCCAAGACCGACGCGGTCTTGTGCGGGGCGACCACACTCGCGCTCGCGGCGCTGGGCCGGCTTTACGCCCAGGCGCGCGCGGGTGAGCCGCTGCAGAAGCGGCTGAAGCTGGTGTTCTGGATCGCCATGGCCGTGTCGATCCTGATCAAGGGGCCGATCGGCCCGATGGTCGCGGGTCTGACGCTGATCGCGCTCGGCCTGTGGGATCGCGACTGGGGCTGGATCCGGCGCATCGGATGGAAGTGGGGACCGCTGGTCGTGCTCGCGATCTGCGGACCTTGGGCGCTGGCCATCACCGTCGCCACCGACGGCAGTTTCTGGACCACGGCGGTCACCTCCGACCTCGCGTCAAAGGTCGCCGGCGGTCAGGAGAGCCACGGCGCGCCGCCGGGCTATCACCTGTTGCTGCTGCCGCTGCTGCTGTTCCCGGCGACCATCCTGATGCCGGCCGCGCTCGCGTCGGGCTGGCACCATCGCGCGAACACCGGCGTGCGCTTCGCGCTGTGCTGGCTGGTCCCGAGCTGGTTCGTGTTCGAACTCGCGCCGACCAAGCTGGTGCACTACACCCTGCCGCTCTACGGCGCCCTGGCGTGGTTGATCGCGTCGCTGTTCACGCCGCTCGAGCCGTCGCCGGAAGACGGCTTGTCGGAAGCGACCCGCGCAAGTTCGGCCTTCCTCGCGCGCACGCCGGTGATCGGCGCCGTTTGGCGGCCGCTCACCTCGATCAAATGGAGCGCGCGCTGGATCGGCGCGGTGCTGAGCGCCTTCGCCGCCATCGTCGTCAGTACGGTAGCGATCGTCGTTACGGTGAAGTACGGCGGCGCAACCCTAGACTGGGTTTGGGTCGCGCTGACCGTCATCTTCGCCTTGGCGGGCGCGAGCGCCGGCATCGCCCTGCTGTTCAAGCGCGACGACAAGGCCAAGGCGCTGCTCGTCACCTGCGCCGGCGGATTGCTGGCTCACGCCGCTCTGGCGGGCGGCCTGGCGCCGCGGATGACGCCGCTCTGGCTCACCCGATCCCTGGCGCAGGCGGTGAGCGCGCACCACATCGATCCTCGCAACGGCCTGACCCCGGGGCCTATCGCGGTTCTGGGCTATGCCGAGCCCAGCCTGGTCTTCCTCTTGGGCACGGAGACCCAGCTGATCGCACCCGTCGACATGGACGACGCCGCCGACGCCATCGGCGAAGGCCGGCCGGTGGCGGTCGATTCGAAAGACGAGCCGGCCTTCCTGGCCCAGCTCGCCAGACAGAACCTGAGCGCGGTTGCGGTGGCGACGGTGAAGGGCGTGAACTATTCGAAAGGCAAGCCGGTGACCCTGACCCTCTACCAGTCGAGGACGAAGCCCCAATCTTCAGAGTCGGGTCATGAGTGAGCCCATCGAGATCGTCGAAGTCGGCCCGCGCGACGGCCTGCAGAACGAAGCCGCCGTCCTGTCGGTGGAAGACAAGCTCGCCTTCATCGAAAAACTTGAAGCGGCGGGCGCGCGACGCATCGAGACCGTCTCCTTCGTCAACCCCAAGCGCGTGCCGCAGATGGCGGGCGCCGAAGAGGTCAGCGCGGCGCTCGGCAAGACGCCCGGCCGCTCGCGCATCGGCCTGGTGCTGAACGCCAAGGGCTACGACCGCGCGGTGGAGGCCGGAGTCGACGAGGCCAACATCTCGCTCGCGGCCTCGGACGGTTTCGCCCAGGCCAACAGCGGCATGAGCGTCAAACAACAGCTCGCCATGGTCGCCGAGATCGCCGAGCGCGCACACAACTCCGCGGGCTCGGGCTCAGGCGGTCCGCGCCTGTCGGCGACAATCTCCACCGTCTGGGGCTGCCCGTTCGACGGCGAAGTGTCGGTCGACCAGGTCGCCGCCATCGTGCGTGAACTCGCCGCGATGAAGATCCCCGAGATAGCGCTTGCCGACACCATCGGCGTCGGCGACCCCTGGTCGGTACGCCGCAAGGTCGAGGCCGCGCAGAAGGCCGCCCCGGACGCGGTGCTGCGCCTGCACTTCCACGACACCCGCAACACCGGTCTCGCCAACGCCTACGCCGGTGTCGAAGCGGGTGTCCGCGTGCTCGACGCCGCCTGCGGCGGCATCGGGGGGTGTCCGTTTGCGCCCAACGCGACGGGCAACATTGCGACGGAAGACCTCGTGTACATGCTGGAGCGGGGTGGGTTCGAGACGGGGTATGACCTGGACGTGCTGATCGAGACAGCGAAGTGGGTGGGCGGGAAACTGGGCAAGGCCCCGCCGTCTAAGCTCAGCAAGGCCGGCGGTTTCCCGCTGCCGCGTCGCTAAAAAAACACTGATCACAAAGAACTCAAAGGAAGATAAGGACACGAAGAGGTCGCGGATGCGCGCGCCCCGCGGAAAGCCAATGAAGGACACCGCAATGCGCGGTCGATAAAAAAAGCGCGACGCCTGATTGGCCCCGCGCTTTCTTTTCTTTCTTCGAGTTCTTCGTGATCAGTGCTTTTTTTCTCGCTTCAGATCCGGCGGCGTCGCCTCGTCCACGAGCGTGCTGATCGCCTCGTCCACGGTCAGGATCGCCTGGCCATCCGAACCCAAGCGACGCAATGCCAGCTTGCCCTCCTCGGCCTCGCGGCGACCGACCACGGCGATGACCGGGACCTTGGCCGACCGAGTGTTCGCGAACCTTGTAGTCGATCTTCTCGTTGCGCAGGTCCGTCTCCACCCGCAGGCCCGCGGCGCGTAGTTTCGCGGCCGCCGCCTCAGCGAAGCCGTCGGCGTCGGAGGTGATCGTAGCCACCACCACCTGCACCGGCGAAAGCCACAGCGGGAAGGCGCCCGCGTAATGTTCGATCAGAATGCCGATGAAGCGTTCGAACGAGCCGAAGATCGCCCGGTGCAGCATCACCGGCCGGTGCTTCTGGCCGTCCTCGCCGACGTATTCCGCATCGAGCCGCTCGGGCAGGACGAAGTCGAGCTGGTGGGTGCCGCACTGCCAGATGCGGCCGATGGCGTCGCGCAGGTGGAACTCGAGCTTGGGGCCGTAGAAGGCGCCCTCGCCCGGCAGGATTTCCACCGGCACGCCCGCCGCCGCGATGGCGGCGGCGAGCTCGCTCTCGGCGCGGTCCCAGATCTCGTCCGTACCCGCGCGCAGGTCCGGCCGCAGCGCCAGCTTCACGTCGTGCAGCTCACGTCGAGGTCGGCATAGACCTGGGTCAACAGGGCGACGAAGCGCTTGGTCTCGTCCACCGACCTGGTCTTCGCGGCAGAAGATGTGGCCGTCGTCCTGCACGAAGCCGCGCACGCGCATCAGGCCGTGCAAGGCGCCCGACGCGCTCATAGCGGTGCAGGCCGCCGAACTCGCCCATGCGCATCGGCAGGTCGCGGTAGGACTGCTGGCCCTGGTTGAAAATCTGCACATGGCCCGGGCAGTTCATCGGCTTGACCGCGAGCACCTCGCCTTCGTCCGTCTCGCAGACGAACATGTTGGCGTGGAACTTCTCCCAGTGACCTGACTTTTCCCACAGCACCCGGTCCAGGATCTGCGGCGTCTTCACCTCGACATAGCCGTCGCGCGTGGTCATGCGGCGCATGTAGTCTTCCAGCATGCGCTACAGGGTCCAGCCTTTGGGATGCCAGAACACCATGCCCCGGCCCTCTTCCTGCATGTGGAAGAGGTCCATGGCTGACGGCCGAGGCGTGCGGTGGTCGCGCTTCTCCGCCTCCTCCATCCGCTTGAGATAGGCGTCGAGCTCGGCTTCCGACGCCCAGGCCGTACCGTACATGCGCTGAAGTTGCGCGTTGCGATGGTCGCCGCGCCAATAGGCGCCGGCGAGCTTGGTCAGTTTGAACGCCTTGCCGACATGCTTGGTCGAGGGGAAGTGCGGGCCACGACACAGATCCACCCAATCGCCCTGGCGATAGAGGGTGATGATTTCACCCGCGGGCAGGTCGCGGATAATCTCGGCCTTGTACGTCTCGCCGACCGACTCGAAATGTTTGATCGCGTCGTCGCGATCCCACTCCTCGCGCACGATCTTGCTGTCGCGATCGATGATCTCGCGCATCTTGGCTTCGATCTTGGCGAAGTCGTCGATGGAGAACGGCTCCTCGCGGGCGAAGTCGTAATAGAACCCATCCTCGATCGACGGGCCGATGGTCACCTGCGTTCCCGGGAACAACGCCTGCACCGCCTCGGCCAGCACGTGGGCCGTATCGTGGCGGATGGTCTCCAGCGCGTCGGGGCTGTCACGCGTGACGATCTCGATGGCGCCGCCCCTGTCGAGCGGGCGTTCGAGGTCGCGCAATTCACCGTCCAGCTTTATCAGCACCGCCTTCTTCGCCAGCGATGGCGAGATGGACTGGGCCACATCCTTGCCCGTGGCGTCGTCGGGATATTGTCGCACGGCGCCGTCAGGAAATTTCAGATCGATCATGTCTCATACCTTCGGGTCCGCCGGAGTCTCTCCGGACCGGACCTTGGGAGGCGGGACCGGGTCGTAACCGGAACCGCCCCAGGGATTGCAGCGACACACGCGCCTTGTGGCCAGCCATGCGCCGCGCCAGGGTCCGTGTGCGATCAGGGCCTCTGCCGCATAGTCCGAACAGGTCGGAAGAAAGCGGCATTGGCGCCCGATCAAGGGCGAAAGCGTCAGTTTGTAGGCGCGGTGCGCGCCTCTGACGGTGTGTTCGTAGAGTTTCATGGCCGACAGGGCGCCGAACGAGTTCGCGCGCTTATCGCACCTGCGAAAAGCCGCGATCAAGCCGCGTCGGCGGTGCTAGTTCGCAGCGTTCGGGCGGACAGCGCCTGGTGCGCGGCCTCAGCCGCGGCCTCCAGCGCCACCAGCGCCGAGGCGTGGCGGGCGGGATAGTCCCTCACCGGCTCCAGCGCGGCGAGGTCGGCAAACCGGCCCGAGGGCGCGGGGCCGTTCGATTTCAGCATGGCGCGCATCTGGTCGCGGGCGGCCTCGAGCTCGGCGACCTCGGCCCCGATCACGTGCTCGCCCACGATGGCGGCGGTGGCCTGGCCCAGGGCGCAGGCCTCGACCTCCTGGGCGTAGTCGACCACCCGGCCGGCCTCGACCCGGACGTCCACCCGGGCCCGGCTGCCGCACAGCTTGGCGACCCGCTCGGCCGACCCGTCGGGCGCGGCAAGCCGCCCCGTCCGCGGCATGTGCGCGGCGAGTTTCAGGATCTTCAGGCTGTAGAGGTCGTCGATCATCGTCCTGAATCTAAGGGCTTAGCCCCCGAATGTGGAGTCGCCCCCGCCCGGGCGGGGCAATCTGAGGCCTAGCGGCAACGCTTGTAGCCCCGATACGTTGACCACGGATGATCGACGCCGCCCCGCCCAAGCCGTCGCGGCGCCAGCGCGTCCGCCACGAAGTCCTGACCGCGCTGAAGTATTCCGGCGTCTCCCTGGCGGGGTTCGTGACCGACTTTATCCTGCTGAAAATCGGCCTCGCCCTGGGGCTCGAGCCGGCCTACGCGCGGATCATCTCGCTGGTCTCCGCGATGCAGGTCACCTTCTTCGCCAACGGCTTCCTGGTGTTCCGGCGCATCCATCACCGCCGCCGGGCGGTGCGGCAGTGGTTTCGTTACATGCTGACCAATGCGGTCGGGAACGGGGCCAACTATTTCGTCTACCTGGCCTTCGTGTCCTCACGGCTGCCGATCATTTCGATGCACATTGTGGCGATGAGCGTCGGCGGACTGACCGCCTGGGTGATCAACTATTTCAGCACCCGCTGGCTCGTCTTCCACCACGGCCGCCCGGGCTTCGTCTGGCCCTGGCGCAAGGCCGGCGCGTTGGAGCGCGACCGGTCTCCGCCCTGAGTCGCAGACTTATTCGCCGTCGCGGCCTTTGACGATCTTCACATGCACCTGTTCGCCGGTCACCGCCTTTGCGGTCCAGGTCGTGCCGATCTCGCCCGAGCGCAGCGGCGTGCAGTAGGTGAAGGGGACCGCCATCGGGTGTGACTGGCGCAGGCAGATTTTCGAGCCCTTCAGCGTCCAGTGACCGTCGGAGCGGTCCTTGCGCCGGCCCATGCCCTTGTAGCTGCCGTCGCGGTTCAGCCAGATCTCGCTCTTCCGCCCGTCCGGATAGGTCGAGACGATGCTGTTGTCGAAGGCCACGTTCAGCGAGGCGGGGACCTTTGCGGGCGCGTCGGCGAGGGCGCCAAGGGCCGCCGCGGCAAGGGCGGGCAAGGCGAACAGGCGGTTCATGGGGTCCTCCAGGCGTAGCCGTTGGGGAGCCAACGCCTCAGCCCCCGATTCGTGCCGACCCCGGTGCGCGGATCAGCCGGTCTCGATCTTGGCTTTCAGCGCCTCGGCCATCAGGGCGAAGCCGATCTTCAGGCCGCGTCCCAATTTCTTCGCCGCGCCGTTCGCGTTCCAGCCTTCGAAGAAGGTGCCCGCCGCGAAGATGCAGCCCGCGGTGTCCTTGCCGGCGAGCGGGTCGATTTCGAAGTACTGCATCCGGCGCGCGAAGCCGCCTTCCTTGATGCGCAGGACGAGTTGCGCTTCCGGCGTCCAGTCGAGCACGCGCGCTTCGATGCGCCGGTCCGGTTGGCCGGCGACGTGTTCCAGCAGATTGAGCGTGGCGCCCATGGCGATCTTGCCGGAGGCTTGCGGATACATCGGATTCCAGTCGCCCCAGCGTTCGAGATTCGACAGCACTTCCCACACGCGCTCGGCGGTCGCGTTGACCCCGATACGGTACTCGAAACGCGGATTCATGCGGACTCCTTGGCGCGCATCACGCCGTGTTCGCGGATCCAGACCAGCAGGTCGAGCGGCGGCGGGGCTGTTCCCGCCGCGCTGACCAGGGCGTGGGCCTGACCGCGGTGATGTGTCTGGTGGTTGAAGAAATGGTCGAGCATCGGCGCCAGCGGCGACACGAAGGCTGTGCCCTGGGTGTTGCGGTACTCCAACTCGCCGGCGAGCCGCGCCTCGGTAAGACCGTCGGCGTAACGCACGATGCGGGCGTCCTCGATTTCACGCGCGGCGCGCAGGGCGGCGAAGTCGTCGGAGAGCACGCGGTCGAGTTCGGTATAGGTCTCGCCCTCGCCGTCGAAGCGATGCATCCAGATGCGGTCGCCCACCATCAGGTGGTTCAACGTCCGATGCAGGGAGCCGAAGAAGGCCTTGCGGTCGGCGCGGTAGTCGGCGTCGGACAGGGTCGCCGCCACGTCGTAGAGCCGGCGGTTGGCCCAGGCGTTGTAGGACGCGAACATCCGGTAGTGGTCGGGCGTGCTCATCGCGACCTCCTATAGTCCGAGCGCAAAATCGAGGAGATCGGAAACCGTCTCCGCCGGCGGACCGGCGCCTGGACCGCCATGGGCGAGATAGATCGCCACCGCATAACGCGGAACCCCGTGCGGATCGAAGGCCAGGCCGGTGAAGACGCCGTCGTAAGGGTGTTGGGTCGCCGGCCCGGTGCCGGTCTTGCCGCCCAGGGTCCAGCCGCCGCGCAACCGTCCATCCACCTGCCGCGCCGAGCCGCGCGTGACTGTGGCGCGCATCGCCGCCTGCAGCTTGTGGGCAGTGGCGGCGCTCAGGATTCGTTCCGACCCCACGCCCTCGTTGCCGATGACGCGCATGAACGCCGACAGGTCATCGACCGTCGTCGCCACGTCCGCCTCGCCCAAGGAGAAGACGTCCGCCCAGGTCTTGTCCGACCTGTGATCGTTCAGCCAGGCGCAGGGCGCGGCGCCGCAGGGCGGCAGGCCGAACCGCGCCAGATCGCCCAGCATGATGCGCGATCCCAGTCTCGTGCGCAGATTGAGCGCGATGGCGCGGCCCTCGTTGTCCGAGCCCTCGGCGACGAGATCGGTCAGCCGCTGATCCGGCGCGGTCGAATGCTCCCAGGCCTCGGCGGCGAGATAGACCTTCATGATCGACAGCGGCAGCACCGGCGTGTCCGCATCGAAGCGCGCCTGGCCGCCGCCGCGCTCGGCGGAAACCAGCACCGCGCCGGTGCGCACATCGCGGATCACCACCGCGCCGGCGAGGCCGCGTGCGTCCAGGAGCCGCCTCGCCTCCGCGTTCGCCGCCTCGCAGCGCGCGCCATGCGCGATCGCGGCGGCGCAGGGCTGATCCGCCGCCCGGGCGGCCGGCGCCGCCAGCACCGTGGCGACCACGAGGAGTGCGACTGTGCGGATCATGCGGGCTCCTGGAAACGCCAGACGGCGCCGCCGGGGCCGTCCATCACCACGACATTCAAGGCGTTCAGTTCGTCGCGGATGCGGTCGGCCTCGGCCCAATCCTTGGCCCGGCGCGCGGCGTCGCGCGCGGCGATGAGCTGGTCGATATGCGCCTTTTGGTCGTCGTCGGCCCCGCCCTCGAACCAAGCGTCCGGATCGGCGCCGAGCAGACCCACCAGCTCGCCCGCCGCCAACAGCGCGCCCTTGGCTGCCGTAGCACCAGCCGCATCGTTGGCGCCCACCGCCTTTTCGATCAGGGTCGACAGTTCGAACAGCACCGCGAGCGCGCCCGGCGTATTCAGATCGTCGTAGAGCGCGGCGAGGAAGGCCTGCGGCGGCTCACTCGCGTCCGCCTCGATGGCTTTCGCGCGCCGCAGGGCGCCGTAGAGCCGGTCGAGGTTCTTACGCGACTGCACCACCAGGGCGTCGGTCCAGTCGAGCGGCGCCCGATAGTGGCCCTGCAACAGCGCCATGCGCACCGCCTCGCCGGGCACGTTCTGCACCAGGTCGTGCAGCAGTTTCACATTGCCGAGGCTCTTCGACATCTTCTCGGCGTCCATAGTCAGAAACCCGTTGTGCACCCAGTACCGCGCGTACTCCGGATCGCCGTGGGCCGAGCGGCCCTGGGCGAGTTCGTTCTCGTGGTGCGGAAAGATCAGGTCGTGGCCGCCGCCGTGAATGTCGATGGGGAAGCCCAGCTCCTGCTCGATCATGGCCGAGCATTCGATGTGCCAGCCGGGTCTGCCGGGTCCCCAGGGCGAGGGCCACTCGGGTTCGCCGGGTTTCGAGGGCTTCCACAGCACGAAGTCGTGCGGGTTCTTCTTGTAGGGCGCCACCTCGACCCGGGCGCCGGCGATCATGTCCTCGACGTTGCGGCCCGACAGCGCGCCGTAGTCGGCGAAGCTGGACACGTCGAACAGCACATGGCCTTCCGCCACGTAAGCCGCGCCGCGGTCGATCAGGGCCGCGATCTGACCCCGGATCGCCTCCATGTGCTCGGTCACGTGCGGCGCCAGGGTCGGCTGCAGCACGCCGAGCTCGGCCATGTCCTCGAGATAGGCGGTCTCGTAGCGCGCGGCGATCTCGCCGATCGGCACGCCCTCTGCCATGGCCTTGGCGTTAATCTTGTCGTCCACGTCGGTGACGTTGCGGGCGTAGATCACGTGCTCGGCCCCGTAGAGCCGGCGCAGCAGGCGGAACAGAACGTCGAATACCACCGGCGGGCGGGCGTTGCCGATATGGGCGTAGTCGTAAACCGTGGGCCCGCAGACATAGACGGTCACCCGGCCCGGGTCGCGGGGCTCAAACGCGCGCTTGCGCCGCGCCATGGTGTCGTAGAGGGCCAGGTTCATCGTCACGCCAAAGTTGCCGGATACCATCGGCGTCCCATATAGCTGTGGGCGTGCGGAGCGCCTATGGGCGGGAACCCGGACCTCTGGTCCGCCGTCAAAGCTCCGCAGATGAGGGATGCCACGCGTCATTCCGGGATCGTCGTCCCGGCGCTACTCGACCCTCGGAAAGAGCATTGATTCGGATGGACGCCTTTACCGACGCCCGCACTCCCCGGGGCGCGAACGAGTTGGAGCCTGCCAAAAAACCCAGCCGCGAGACCGCCCTGGAGGCGGTCCGGACCCTGATCGCCTGGGCCGGGGACGATCCCCGCCGCGAGGGCCTGCTCGACACCCCCCAGCGGGTGGTCGACGCCTACGCCGAGTGGTTCCAAGGCTACCACGCCGACCCCGCCAAGGAGCTGGAGCGGGTGTTCGAGGACGTCCAGGGCTACGACGAGATGGTCATGCTCCGGGACATCGAGGTGGAAAGCCACTGCGAGCACCACATGGCCGCCTTTCTGGGCAAGGCCTATGTGGCCTACATGCCCCGGGCCAAGGTGGTCGGGATCTCCAAGATCGCCCGGGTGGTCGAGATCTTCTCCAAGCGGCTCCAGACCCAGGAGACCCTGACCCAGCAGATCGCCGACGCCATCACCGAATCCCTTGACCCGGAAGGGGTTGCGGTCCTGATCGACGCCGAGCACCAGTGCATGACCACCCGCGGGGTCCATCACCGGCACGTCTCGACCATTACGACCCAGTTCACGGGCGCTTTCAAAGCGGATATAGGCCTGCAAGACCGCTTCCTGCGGCTGACCCAGCGCGGCTGAGTTCCCCCTACGGGTGAAAGGGGAACCCGATGCGCCACCGCCCCTTTACTTGGGACGGTCGTGGTGTGACTTTTCGCCCGGAGTTGACGCGTGCGCGCCTGACGGATTTGCGTTGGGGGCGGCCTGCAATGGAGAACGAATAGATGGCTGCAAAGCTGTCCGGCCCGACCACCGGTAAGAAGTACACCGTCGAGCAGAACTCAGACATCAACGTGACGCCCTTCGTGGACATCATGCTGGTGCTGCTGATCATCTTCATGGTGTCGATCCCGCCGTCGACCTCGTTCTATAAAATCGACATGCCGCCGGCGGTCCCGACCAAGGAGCCACCGAAGGATCCGCGCAAGCCGGTGATCATCTCGCTGCTTGCCAACGGCACCATCGACATCGGGGGCATCGTGCAGCAGACCACGTCGGAAGCCACCCTGGTTTCGGATGTGACCGCCACCTTCAACAAATACTTCGCCGACAAGGGCGAACCGCGGAACAACACCGTGTTCCTGCGCGCCGACGCGGACGTGAAGTACGACAAGTTCATGGACGTGCTGAACGACCTGGAAGACGCCGGCTACACCAAGATCGGCCTGATCAACGAAGACATTTCCTGATCGCGCTGAGGCCCGATCAGACAAAGGCCCGGGTTCGCCCGGGCCTTTTTGCTTTTGAACCCATGGTGTAAGTCCCAGCCATGCTGTCGCCGACCTTCGCGGCGCTCGCCGCCTTCATCGTTGCCGCCACGCTCCTGACCATCACGCCGGGGCTCGACACCGCGCTGGTGGTGCGCACCTCCGCGTCCGAAGGGCGCCGCGCGGGCCTGGCGGCCACCCTCGGCATCGCGTTCGGCTGCCTGGGTTGGGCCAGCCTGACGGCGCTGGGCCTGGGCGCTCTGCTGGCGGCCTCGAGACTGGCCTACGAGATCCTCAAGTGGGTCGGCGCCGCCTATCTGGTGTGGCTGGGCGTGAAGATGATCGTCAGCCCGCGCACGGCGTTCGCCGACGCCATGACCACCACCGAGCGCCGGCGCGGCGCGTTGGGATGGTTCGGCAAGGGGTTCCTGACCAACATGCTGAACCCGAAGGTCGGCGTCTTCTACGTTTCCTTCCTGCCGCAGTTCGTGCCGCACGGCGCGCCGGTCGGACCGTTCGTGCTGCTGCTGGGTGTGATTCACGCGGTGATCGGCGCCCTGTGGCTCGCCTTCCTGACCGGCGCCACGCACCGCATCACCACGGCATTGAAGCGGCCCGGTGTGTTGAAGCTGCTCGACCGGGTGACCGGCGTCGTCTTCCTCGCCTTCGGCGCGCGTCTCGCGCTGGAGGCCCGGCGCTGAACCCCCGTGACCTGCAGGGCGACATCGACGACGCGTTCGAGGATTCGGACGATGCGCCGTCGGGCCTGATCGTCATCGACATCGCCGAGGCCGACGCGGGGGCGCGTCTGGACAAGACGCTGGCCGATCGCGCGGAAGGTCTGTCGCGCGCGCGGCTGCAGGCGCTCATCGCCGAGGGCGCGGTGACCTATGCCGGCCTGCGCGTGGCGAGCGCGTCGGCGAAGACTGAGCCCGGCCGCTACCGCATCGTCGTGCCGCCACCGGTCGCCGCCGAGCCGCAACCGGAAGCGATTCCGCTCGTGGTGCTGTTCGAGGACGAGCACCTGATCGTCGTCGACAAGCCCGCCGGCATGGCGGCGCATCCGGCCCCGGGCAACGAAACCGGCACCCTGGTCAACGCCCTGTTGCACCACTGTGCAAGTTCGCTCTCGGGCGTAGGCGGGGTCGTGCGACCGGGCATCGTGCACCGGCTCGACAAGGACACCTCGGGCGTGATGGTCGCGGCCAAGACCGACGCAGCGCACGCGGGCCTGTCGGCCCTGTTCAGCCGTCACGACATCGAACGGCTGTACCTGGCGCTCACCCGCGGCGCGCCCGCGCCCGCCCGCGGACGGATCGAGACGCGCCTCGGCCGCTCTGCGACGAACCGCAAGAAGATGGCGGTGCTGAAGACCGGCGGTCGCGAGGCGATCACCGACTACCGGGTCGAGCGCGCCTTCGGCCCCGCCGCCAGGCCGCTGGCCGCCCGCGTCGCCTGTCGCCTGGAAACCGGCCGCACCCACCAGATTCGCGTCCACCTGGCCTCCAGGGGCGCGCCCTGCCTGGGCGATCCGGTCTACGGCGCAGGACGCCCCGCCGCCTCCGTCCAGGCGGCGATTGAGGCCGTCGGCCTCACACGCCAGGCCCTGCACGCCGCGGTCCTGGGATTCATCCACCCTATTACGGGGGCTGCGCTCAGATTTGAGACCGCCCCTCCGGCGGACATGACGGGGCTCGAATCCCGGCTCGCCGAGCTCTGATCCGGTCTGATTCCGGGGCCGTATAAGGGGTCATGGCGCTTTAAAAAGTAAGTCTTGAAAAAGGACGCACTCTCTGATAGGGTGCGCCGCAATGATCCGCAAGTGGGACGTAAAGGCCACGCTCGGGCGACCAGATCGCCGGGGGCGACTTCCATCGTCCGCAACCATATCTATCTCGGAGCGGTTAGGGGGGTCCTCGGACCGCAGCCAATCGTGCCGAGCACCGGCGGGAGACCGGTAAAACCATGGCTCTAAGTTCACTCGCAGTAATGACGCCGGAAGGCGGTCTGTCGCGGTATCTCACGGAAATCCGCAAATTTCCGATGTTGACCAAGGACGAGGAATTCATGCTCGCCAAACGCTGGCAGGAGCACGAGGACCCGACCGCCGCCCACAAGCTCGTCACCTCGCACCTGCAGGCTCGTGGCCAAGATCGCCATGGGCTACCGCGGCTACGGCCTGCCCATCGGGGAGGTCATCTCCGAAGGCAACGTCGGCCTGATGCAGGCGGTGAAGAAGTTCGATCCCGACCGCGGCTTCCGCCTGGCGACCTACGCCATGTGGTGGATCCGCGCGTCGATCCAGGAATACATCCTGCGCTCCTGGTCGCTGGTGAAGATGGGCACCACCGCCGCCCAGAAAAAGCTGTTCTTCAACCTGCGCAAAGCCAAGAGCCAGATCTCCGCGCTCGAGGAAGGCGACATGCGTCCCGAGCAGGTCGAGCACATCGCCACCCGGCTCGGCGTGACCAACGCCGACGTGATCTCGATGAACCGCCGCCTCTCCGGGCCGGACGCGTCGCTGAACGCGCCGTTGCGTTCGGACAGCGAGAGCGAATGGCAGGACTGGCTGGCCGACGACGCCCAGGTCTCGCCAGGAGACCGAGGTCGCCGAGGGTCAGGAATACACTCTGCGCATGGGCCTGCTCGAAGAGGCGATGCAGGAACTGACCGACCGCGAGCGCCACATCCTCACCGAGCGCCGGCTGAAGGACGATCCGACCACCCTGGAAGAACTCGCCACCCAGTACGGCGTCAGCCGCGAGCGCGTGCGCCAGATCGAGGTGCGCGCCTTCGAGAAACTGCAGAAGGCGATGCGCGCGGCGGCCACCGAGCGAAACCTCGTCGACGCGTGAGCGCCGAAGCGAACCGTCGCCTGCTCGAAGTGATCTACGCGGGGCTCGCGAACGGCGACGCGCGTCCGCTGGTGGAGGCCATGGCCGACGACTTCGTCTGGACCATCGGCGGGACGACGCGTTGGTCCCGTGCGTTCGAAGGCAAGAAGGCGGTGGTGGGCGAACTGTTCGCTGCGCTGCAGTCGCGCATCGACGGCCGCATCCGCAACATCGCCGACCGCATTTTCGCCGACGGCGACCACGTGATCGTCGAGGCCCACGGCGACAATGTCACGCGCGACGGACAGCGATACGACAACCGCTATTGCTTCGTATACCGGCTGAAGGACGGCAAGCTCGCCGCAGTGACCGAATACTGCGACACCGCCCTGGTCGAGCGCGTGCTGGGTCACCCCGACGACGCAGCGGCGTGACGCGCGGTCAGGCCGCCGACTTATCCTGCACGGTCGGATAGAGGTCGAGCAGGGCTTGCACCGGCGCGGCAAGGTCCGCGCGCGTGGGCGCGGCGTTGCCGAGCGCGATCTCCAACCCCGCCACCGCCACGGCCAGACGCGCCTCGCCCACGCCGGACGTCGCAACCCGCTTCAGCGTCGCGGCCTGGTCGCGCATGGCGCGCACGGCCTGGGCCGGATCGCTGTCGAACTGGGTAAGCGCCGCGCGCAAAATCCGCACGGCCTGATCGATCACCTGCACGTGGCCTTCGGCTTCGCTCTGCGCCTTGTCGGCCTTGCGCTTGCGCGAGCCGGTGAACTCCGCGGAGTTGAAGCGGCGCCGGTCGGGACCGACGTAACTCATCCCCTCGATCCAGTTGCGCGGCTTGATCGCCACCGCCATCACGCGCTTCAGCAGGTCGCCGCCGGTGAACGGCTTGCGCAGGAATTCGTGCACGCCGGAATCGCGCGCGTCCTTGATCGTGGACGCGATGGCATCGGACGTCATCATGACCACCGGCGCCTGGCGGCAGGCCATGTTCGAGCGGCGCAGCTTGCGCGTGAACGACCCACCGTCGAGCTTGGGCCCGGTGCATTCCACGAAGATGATGCAGGGATCGGTCTCGCGCGCCATCTCGAGCGCGCTGCGCTCGGCCGGGTCGAAATAGAGCTCTCGCGCGCCCAGGCCCTTCAATTGTTCGGCGAGCAGACGCGAAGCGGCAGGGTTCGGATCGACGATCAGAACCCGGCGGACGTGCGCCTCCAGTTGCTGGAGGATCTTCGGATCGACGGCGTACACGCGAATGCGACTCCCGAACTCAATCCGGACAGCCTAAACGGGCAGGGTAAAGATCATCTTGATAATCAGGTTCGCCCGGGAGGCCTCAGCCATGCCGGAATTCCCGCCGGAAACGCCGGAAAATCAGGACGTTGACCACCAGGAAGACCTGCTGGACGAGGCGCTGGAGGAAAGCTTCCCGGCCAGCGACCCGCCTGCGCCGGCCCATCCTGACCCCGACGAGGGTGAGGCCTAGGCTGCGGACTGGGTGCGGGTCGCGCGGCCCTGGGCGTGGCGGATGATCTTGGCCAGGCCCTCCAGCACGGCGGCTTCGCCCGCCTCGCCGAGCCGCTCGGCATGGCGCAACAGCTGCAGGCTTTCGGCGTGCACCCGAATCTCGCCGCGCGGACAACCGTCCGCGTCCAGGGTGACGTCGATCAGTTCGCACAGACTGTAGGCGGCGCGCCCGAGGCCCGACATCCCGAAGGTTCCGGCCAAGCTTACGATCTGGTTGCCCAGGTCATAGAGCCGCTCGCGCGCCGCCAGGTCGGGATCGCCGGCGCCGCTCGCCAGGGTCTGGATCTCGCCGACCAGCGCGTCGATCTGGCTGACGCAATCGGCCTTCACGGTCTCCAAGTTGCGCTCCGCATCGGAGAGCGCGTCCTTCAGCTTCTTGCCGCCCGGCATCTTGATCAGGGCGGCCAGCCGGTTCTTCACCGGGATGTGTCGAACGACGACCTCATCGGTCATGATCCGGTCCCCCGCAATGGTTGATCGTTGTCGGCGCCCGACGCATCGCCGTTCGCCTCGAGCGGCGGGTCGTTGCGCCGGCGGCGTTGTTTGTTCTCGGGCCGATCGTGAAAGCGGCGGTCGGGGCCGAGATACTTGCCGGTGTCGACGAAGGGCCGGCTTTCTTTCGCCACCCAGAGCACGCGTTCGAGCATCACCCGCACGCTGATCGGCTTGGCCAGGATGAAGTTGGCGCCGCAGTCGCGCGCGGCCGAGATGTTGGCGCGCTTGCTGTGACCGCTGAGCACGATGACGGGCGTGAAACAGTTCGGCTCTTCGACATTGCGGCGCAGCCAGTTCACGAAATCGAAGCCGGTGCTGTCGTCGCCGAGGACGTCGCTCATCAGCACCAGGTTGACCTCAGTGGTGGTGAGAATTTCCTGCGCCTCGGCCACGGTGCTGCAGACATAGGGCGAGCGCACGCCGAAGCCGAAGAGGATCTGTTTGGCGACCTGCTGGCTGAACGGATTCGGGTCGAGCAACAGGACCGCCGCCCGTTCCATGTTGATCCAGCTGTCGAGGTTTACACCCGCCATTCCGATTGCCATGCGGTAACGCCGCGCAGTCCGCGGGCGACTTGTGAAATAAATACAACAGAAGTGGTGAAGTTAGTCTTACGCAGGCCTTGCCCGGGCCCCGGGACCGGGCTCGGTCCTGGCCCGAAACCTCGGTCCTGGCCCCGATTCAGTCCTGGCCCAGACTTAATCCTGGAAAGGATCGCGCATCAGGATGGTGTCCTCGCGCTCGGGCGAGGTGGACAGCATGGCGACCGGCGCGCCGATCAGCTCCTCGATGCGGCGGACGTACTTGACCGCATTGCCCGGCAGGTCGAGCCAGGAGCGGGCGCCCCGCGTGCTCTCCGACCAGCCGTCCAGCCACTCGTAGACCGGCTGGGCCGCAGCCTGGTCCTTAACACCCGCGGGCAGGTAATCGAGCACCCGCTCGCCGATCCGGTAGCCGGTGCAGATCGCCAGCTTCTCGAAGCCGTCGAGCACGTCGAGCTTGGTCAGGGCCACGCCGTCGACCCCGCCGATCGCGATGGTCTGGCGCACGATCACCGCGTCGAACCAGCCGCAGCGGCGCGGCCGGCCGGTAACGGTGCCGAACTCGTGCCCGCGCTCGCCCAGGCGGCGGCCGTCTCGTCCTTCAGCTCTGTGGGAAACGGTCCCTCGCCCACGCGGGTGGTGTAGGCCTTCACGATGCCCAGCACATAGCCCACCTGCCGCGGCCCGACGCCCGCGCCGGCGGCCGCCTGGCCGGCGACGGTGTTCGAGGAGGTCACGTAGGGATAGGTGCCGTGGTCGACGTCGAGCAACGCGCCTTGGGCGCCTTCGAACAGGATCTTGCGCCCGGCCTTGGACGCCGCGTGCAGGTCGCGCCACACCGGCCGCGCGAACGGCAGGATTTTCGGCGCGATGGCGCCCAGGGCCGCGATCAGCTCGCCGGCCTTGGCCTCGGGCAGGTCGAGCCCGCGCCGCAGCGCATTGTGATGGGTCAGGAGCCGGTCGATCTTGGCGTCGAGCGCGGACGGGTCGGCCAGGTCGGCGACGCGGATAGCGCGCCGGCCCACCTTGTCCTCGTAGGCCGGGCCGATGCCGCGGCCGGTGGTGCCGATGCGATGCACCCCCGCGGCGGCCTCGCGCGCACTGTCGAGGTCACGGTGCAGCGGCAGGATCAGGCAGGCGTTGTCGGCGACGGCCAGCAGGTCCGGCGTGATGGTGATGCCCTGGGCCTCGATGCGCTTCATCTCGTCGCGCAGCGCCCAGGGGTCGACCACCACCCCGTTACCGATGACCGAAAGCTTGCCCTGGACCACGCCGGAGGGCAGCAGCGACAGCTTGTAGGTCTCGTTACCCACCACCAGGGTGTGGCCGGCGTTGTGGCCGCCCTGGAAGCGGACAACCACGTCCGCCCGGTTCGACAGCCAGTCGACGATCTTGCCCTTGCCCTCGTCGCCCCACTGGGCGCCGACCACCGCGACGTTCGCCAAGTCCTCGTCCTTTCGAAACGCGGGCGTCTATAGACGAGTTCCCGCGCTAGTGTCCCGAATTCGAAGTTCGCTCCCGCTTGTGGCGACCGCCGACGAACTTCGAATTCGATAAGGACACTAGCAATCCCACGATTCCAGTGTGCTTTTTGGATTTGAAGTTCGCAATGACCTATGACCCTGACGGGAGCGAACTTCAAATCCAGCACACAGGTGATGCCTAACCGGCGGCGAGTTCGGCCATGACCGAGGCGTAGCCCCATTCGAGCCAGGGCGTCAGGGCCTCGACGTCGTCCCGCTCGACCGTACAGCCGCACCAGATGCGCAGGCCCGGCGGGGCCATGCGGTGCGCGTTGATGTCGAACGCCACGCCCTCGCGCTCCAGCAGGGTGCAGAGCCTGGCCCCGAACTCGGCCCGGCCGGCGGCCGGCAGGGCGCGGATCGCCGGGTCGATGAACTCGAGCACCACCGAGGTCTCCGACCGGATCGCCGGGTCCTTGACCAGGAACTCGATCCACGGCGTGCGCTTCACCCAGGCGTCGAGCACGGCGAAGTTCTCGCCCGTGCGCCGGATCAGCTCGCCCACCCCGCCGACACGCGCGGCCCAGCGCAGGCCGTCGATCCAGTCTTCGACGGTGAGCATGGAATAGGTGTTAAACGGCGCTCCGCCGATCAGCTCCTCGTCGGGGCGGCCGTCGATCTTTTGCAGACGCAGCACCTTGGGTACCGGACGCGTGGGCTTGTAGGTCGCGAGCCGCTCCATCGCACGCGGCGACAGCACCAAGACGCCCACCCCCGCCTCGCCGCCCAGCGCCTTCTGGAACGAGAAGGTGACCACGTCCAGCTTCGCCCAATCGAGCGGCATGGCGAACGCGGCCGAGGTCGCGTCGCAGATGGTCAGGCCCTCGCGATCGGCGGCGATGAAGTCGGCGTTGGGCACGCGCGCACCCGAGGTGGTGCCGTTCCAGACGAAGACGAGATCCTTGTTCGGATCGACGCGGGAAAGGTCGCTCATCTCGCCGTAGGGCGCCTCGAACGCTTCCGCCTCCACGTCGAGATGCTGCAGCAGGTCGGCGGCCCAGACGAGGCCGAAGTTCTCGTAGGCGAGGCTCTGCACCGGGCGCGGGCCGAGCAGCGACCACATCGCCGCTTCCATGGCGCCAGTGTCGGAGCCGGGCGTGAAGGTGACGCGATAACCGGCGGGAACCTGCAGCACCTCGCGGGTAAGCTCGATCGCCTGCTTCAGCCGCGCCAGCACCGCCGGCGCGCGAATGCCGCGGCCGAGCAATGCGGAGTTCAACGCCTCGGGCGTCCAGCCCGGACGTTTCACCGTCGGACCGGAGGAGAACCAGGGCCGCTCCGGCCGGCGGGAGGGTTTTTCCAGCGCGTTCATGGCCGGTGCTCTCTCCGTTTCCGCCGCGCCGCGCAAGAGCCCAGAGGCCACGCCCGTGCAAAAACGTCCGTACAAGGTTCAACGGCGACAGGTCCTCCCCCGGCCGAAGGCCGTAGGGGAGGAACTTTAGAACCGCAGCCGCCCTTCCAGAATGGTGCGCGCGCGGCCCTTCAGGCGGATGCGGTCGCCGCGCATCTCGGTGGTGATGTCGGCGCCGCGGCCGGGATAGGCCTGGTGAAACTTCACTTCGGCGCGGCCGAGCTTGTCGGCGAACAGCGGCCCGAGGATGCAGTGCATCGAGCCGGTCGCGGGGTCCTCCGCAATGCCCGAACCCGGCGCGAAGAAGCGATCGATCACGTCGTATTCGGGATCGTCCGACAGCGCCGCGACGCAGATGTTACCGCGACCGCCGGTGGCTTCGCCCGCGATCGGTTCGAGCGCGGCGATGTTCGGTTTCAAACCGCGCACCGTCTTCGCCTCGTCGTAGACCGCGACCAGATAGGCGCCGGCCCACACTTCCGTCGGCGGCGCGCCCAGCGCGTCCGCAAGCCCGGCGGGAACCTCGGTGCGCTTCGGCGGATCGGCGGGGAAGTCCATCTCGTAGAGCGCGTCCTTGCGATAGACGATCAGATGTCCCGACCGCAGCGTCTCGAACACGATGGCGTCGGCCTTCAGCTCGAGCTCGTCGAACAGCACATGCGCGGACGCCAGCGTCGCGTGCCCGCACAACGGCACCTCGAGCTTGGGGGTGAACCAGCGCAGGCCGAAGCGGTCGGGCTGGTCGGTCTTCAACAGAAAGGCGGTCTCCGCCTGATTGTTCTCGGCGGCGAGGGCTAACATCCACGCATCCTCGGGCCAGGCCGCGAACGGCTCGACCACACAGGCCTGGTTGCCTTTGAACGGCGCGGCGGCGAAGGCGTCGACGGTCCACTGGCGCATGGGCGTGGAATAGGCCGGGTCCGCGAAGCATTCCACCGGACACCGCGGCTATTTTTTCTGACGGTCCATCCAGAAATGCTGCAGCGGTCCGTGGCCCTTGCCGAGTCCGGGCGCGTGCCGGATCGCGTCGGCCGTATAGGCCCAGGCCTGGCCCACCGCCTCGACCAGCGGCAGGCCGAAGGCGAGGCCGGTGGCGATGGCCGACGCCAGGGTGCAGCCGGTGCCGTGGGTGTGGCGCGTGCGCAGCCGCGGGCTTTCGAACAGGGTCTCGCCGTCGGCGGTCACCAACAGGTCGATCACCGTCGAACCGCGGCCGTGCCCGCCCTTCACCAGCACCGCCTTTGCCCCCATCGCCATCAGCGCCTCGGCCGCGCGGCGCCGGTCGTCGAGGCTGTCGCAGGCGAGACCGGTCAAGGCCTCAGCCTCCGGCAGGTTGGGCGTGATCAGGGTCGCGTGGGGGACCATCTGGTTGCGGAAGGCCTTCAGGGCGCCCGGCTCCAGCAGGACCGCGCCCGAGGTCGAAGCCAGCACCGGGTCGATCACCACCGGCAGTCCCCTGGCCGGCCCAGCCAGCAGGCTGGCCACCACGCGCACGGTCTCGGCCGAGCCCAGCATGCCGGTCTTCACCGCATCGGCCCCGAGGTCCGCCAGCACGGCCCTGGCCTGGGCCTCGACCAGGCGAGCGGGGACCGGAAAGACCTCGCGCACCCCCTGGGTGTCCTGGACGGTGACGGCGGTGAGCGCAGTCAGGGCGTAGCCGCCGAGCGCGCCGACAGTCTTCAGGTCGGCCTGGACGCCGGCCCCGCCGCCCGGGTCGGACCCCCCGATGGCCAGGACCCGGCCTTTTGCATTCTTTGCCTTTTTCGGCCCCATGAGGCGTGGCATATCCCCAGGCGAACCCCTGAGGGAAGGACCAAGACGCGTGCCGGCAGAGATCACCTGGGAAAACGCCGAGGCCGAACTGGTCGGCAAACTGACGCTGGTCGAGCTGCAGCATGTGGACGCGCGCGGCAAGCAACTCCTGCTCGAGCACGCCTACGGCCGCATCGAGTTGGTCGATCCGAAGAACGGCATCTTCATCGACTGCCTGGGCATCCGCACCGGCACCAAGCTGGCCCTGCCCGGCGAACTCTCGCCGTTCAAGGCCGCCCGCCCCGGTCTCTACAAACTGGAGACCACCGGCGAAGAGATCGAGGACCCGGACTACTTCTCGACCTGGACCATCACGCACAAAGACCAGTTGGCGGTTTAGCGGCCGCTTTCGAAAAGCACAGGCTTGGTGTGCCCCCAGCCCGCCCAGTCGCGGGCGGCCGCTAGCATCGACCCCGTAAATGACCCGGTATCAGTTGCACCAAAGGCCGTGGTCCAGCCAAATGGCGATATACCTAGACGCGTAAAACGTCCGACGAGGGTATGTTGGCGCGACCGTATCGAAATGCGAGGGTCGAAGACCTCGAACGTCTCTGTTCTGCTTCGTTGAAAGACGAAGAGCGGTTGCGCTCGATTTTGGACGAACTCGGCCACAGATCGACGACACGTGCCGCCAGTCTGGCGCGGCTCATCAAAAAGCGACTTGGCGGGGCAACCGAAGATTTACGCCTCGACCCCACCATTAGTTCCCAACGCGCCCGAGCTCCCCTGCAGAGCGTCTATGGGCCGCAAACCGATGCTGACGCCCCGCTTCTTGAGCCTGACGGGAGAGACGACCAGATGACCACATCTCGCCGAGATGACATCGATCCTCCAGATGAGTTAGATCGCGCGCCGTCACAGACCGCAGGCGATATGGATACAAGTTCAGCGCACGCGCAGCGTACGGCACGAACCCCCGGCATCCAAGGACGTGCCGCAGTCTCCAGCGCAACGCGGAGTGACACAGCTCATCGACTATGTCCGGACGCTAGTGGAGCTTTCCGCGAAACCGATCTGGTCACTTGCGAGCTATAAGAACCTCGTCCTCTACGAGGACGAATTGCGCCACCGTATAGGTATCCGACACGATCTGAGCGACGACGATGGCCCAGTGTATCTCAAGGTCGATCGGTTACGGCGTATCGATCCTCCTGAACCACCCCTGCTCGCGAACGACTGGCTCACTCTAAGCCGTGATCCGTTCAAACCACCAGTGATTGAAGCATTGCGAACAGCGCTGGTCGCAGTAGACGAAGTCGAACGCTTAGTTGCAACCGGCGCCGTTGATCGTCGCCTGATGTGGCGCCAACACTGAAGGCCGCGCCAGGTCAGAATCTCAAGGACGTCATACTACGACTAGAACGGTTTCCGGAATTAAGGTCAGCGGTTGACAACTACATCGCCGAGAACTGGACGCCGTGGGCTGAAGCCGAGCGTCCGCGCCGAGACACCATCGACATCTATGATCGACTTTTCAGCCTACAACAGGCGTTGAAGCTCGAGGGATCAGACCGGCCGTTGGAGGTCGTGTGGGGTATTGGCGTTGCACGTTGGACCTTACCCCCGAACGAACTGGACCATCCTATCGTCGAGCAGCTTGTTGAGCTTGAGCTCGACGACGCAGGCGCGATCACAGTTCGCCCGCGCGGCACTGACCCGATAGTGGCGTTGAAACCGTTTGCTGCAATGGAAAATCCCGGCACTGACTTGGTTGCCAAGTTCGCGCGCGAACACCTCGTCAAGCTAGCGCCAGACCGAGAATTGTCTCCATTCGAACGAGATACGTTCACACCCATACTTCGCTATGCCTGCGCTCAGTTTGATCGTAACGGCCGTTTCCACCCGGATCATACAAGCCATGAAGATCGGAAGGTTCCTGCGGCCGGCCCCAACCTCACCATCACTGATACGTGGGCGCTCTACGCTCGGCCGCGTTCTGAGAACTTCTTCACCGCAGATCTTGAACGCCTGAAGTCTGCGGTGGAAGCGGTTGATGTCCTACCGGGGCCCGCAATTGCCCTCGTCAGCGAGCCATCAAACGAGCCGACCTATATGCTATTGCCGAGCATCGGAGCGTCTGATCGGCGGCCCGTCTACTGGTGGTCCTACCGCTTCAATCGAAGGCGCGGAGACTGAAGCTCAGCGGACAGCAACACCGCAATTCTATTTTCCAAAGGCCTTCAACGACGAACAGGTCGCAATTGTAGACCAATTGGAGCGCCCCGAGATCGAAGGCGTTGTCGTCCAAGGACCTCCCGGAACCGGCAAGACCCACACCATCGCAAACATTATCTGTCATTACCTTGCAACAGGTCGGCGCGTCCTGGTGACTTCGAAGAGCGAAGGCGCATTGACCGTTCTTCGCGATCAGATTCCGGACGGGATACGGGACCTTGCCATCAGTCTGCTGACTTCCGAACGGGAAGGTCTCAAACAGCTTGAGGCTACGGTCAATATTCTCGCCTCAAAGATCGCATCCCTAGACCCGAAGCCAACTGAGCGTGAAATCCTAGATGGTGAGCGGCGCATAACAGAACTTCGGCGCCGAACCGCTTCAATAGACGCGGAGATGCATCAATTTGCCGAAAAGCATCTTCGGACCGTCGGTGCTGGCGTGGGCGCAGATGGCGTTCTTCCGATCGAGCTTGCCGAGCGCGTGGTTCGTGATCGAGAGCGTTACGCGTGGTTTATTGATCGGCCGGCTCTTATTGACGTGCAAGAACCCCTCGTGACTGAAGAAGACGTCGCCGCTCTACGTGCAGCTCGAAAGGCCCTCGGGCCAGATCTCGACTATCTGGACGCGACACTTCCCAGCGTGTCTGACCTTCCGGATGTCGGCATGCTGATTGCGATCCATCAAGATTTGGCGGACGCAGCCCATATCGAGCGACGCCAGCTGGCGGACTTCTCCGGTGATGTCTTCGACCGCGATCGATGCTCTGCCGCGGGCTAACGCTCTTGCGCAGGCGGTTGAGGCAATAGTTGCCGTTCACCAAACGTGCGCCGAATCTCCCTGGCTTGCGAAGCTGTATGACTTTTGGCGTCGCCACGGCCTCGATGCTGAATTCAGCCGACCCTTCATCACACTGGTGGCCGCACTGGGCGAAAGTGTGCGTGATCGCAGCAGGATGGCTTCCTACGGCGTCACAGCGCCCCACGAACTCAACTCCAACCTGAGCTCGTCGAAGCCGTCGATCGGGCGGCGGCGGGGCAGCGACCGTTCGCGCTACGTATCTTGGCCGTTCCAGCATCAAGGCTGAATTTGGCGCCATCCGCATTCTCGAGAAACCCCCAGCAGACGCCTCGGAATGGCGTCGTGTCGCCCAGTTCCTCGCTTGGAGAAAGCGGGTCGGCAAAGGCTTAGCTCGCTGGAGGGCGTTGGCCGTGGAATTCGCGCTTCCCGCATTGCCACAAGACCTCGACGATGCGACCCGCGCACTTCAACCCTTACTTGAACGCATCAACACTGTGATCGATGCCGTGCAACGTCAGGTACCTCTTATCGAACTAGAGGTGCCGCAGTTGTTTCCGCATGGATTGAATGCCAACGCAATCAATGTGGACCTCGACGAGGCGAGGCGTGCCGCAGAGATCGTCCGAACAGAGGCCTCGCGTCGGCGCTTGAGCGGTGTCCGTCTAATGCTGACAGGTGCAGACGAGGTGCTTGCGGCCTGTTCAGGCCGAATAGTCGGAAGGCTCAAAGACTTCTTATCAGAGTCGGTCGGCAATCCAGATTTACTCACAAATCAAATCTCGTCGGACTGGAACGAGCTGCTTACCGACCTGGTTCGCATTCGAAACTTGCGGCCTCACCTTCAGACTGTGGCACAGGTAGCCACCAACATCAGAGAATCCAACGCGCCGGCGTGGGCGTTCGCGATCTGCAACAATCCTGTCAACGGCATCGAAGACCCTTGGACGCCTTCAGATTGGAGAGACGCCTGGAACTGGGCGCAAGCAGACGCACACCTGCGGGCCATCGATGGACGCGCCCGCTTACACGAACTGGATGACCAAAGACGTGCGGCAGAGGAAGAGACGAGACGGCTCTTTCACGACATAGTGCGATTGCGGACGCTGCTGACGCTAAAAGCGAGGATTACGCGCAGGGTTGACGCCGCCCTGCAGATGTTTCTCACGGCAATTCGTAGAATTGGCAAAGGCACCGGCAAGAGCGCATCTAGATTGCGGCGAGACGCTCGCGACGCAATGGAGTTTTCCTACGCTGCTGTACCGTGCTGGATTATGCCGAGTTGGCGAATCTCCGAAAGTTTGCCCTCGACGTTGGGGTCGTTTGACCTGGTAATCATCGACGAGGCGTCGCAATCCGACATCTCAGCGCTACCGGCTCTGCTTCGAGCAAAGAAAGTCCTCATCGTTGGTGACGACAAACAGGTTAGCCCCACAGCCGCCTTCATCGAGGAGCGCGCCATCCGCTCCCTCCGGATGCACTATCTCGATGGCCAGCCCTTCGGGTCTCTGATGCTGCCCGGGAACTCTCTTTATGACCTGGCGCTGGCAAGCTTCCCCGGCAGACGCATTATGCTCAGAGAACACTTCCGCTGTGTCGAACCGATTATCCGATTCAGCTTCCAGTTCTACACGGACGACATAGTGCCGGTGCGCGTGCCTAAGATATCGGAACGGTTGACGCCGCCTCTAGTCGATGTGCACGTTGTTCACGGACGCAAAGATAAATCGAACCGAAATTTCGCCGAAGCCGTGGCGATCGTGGACGAAATCAGCCGCATAGTCACCGACCCCAAGATGGGCAACCGATCGATCGGAGTGGTGTCTCTTATCGGCGCCAAACAAGCGCAGTTGATCCAAAGCATGTTGCTGGAGCGAATTGGCGAGGAGGCCTATCTTCGTCACGATGTAGCCTGCGGCGACTCAGCGGTATTCCAGGGCAAGGAGCGCGACATCATGTTCCTGAGCATGGTGGAATGCCCTACAACTCGCACCTCAAAGACGACTCTAACTTTCCAACAGCGCTTTAACGTTGCCCTCTCACGTGCTCGCGACCGCGAATACCTCTTTCGGTCGGTGACTGAGGAGATGCTCAAACCATACGATCTCAAAGCAAAAGTCCTTCGGCATTTCAAGAACCCCATGGAGGGAAGAGTTAGGCCTGCCGGCGATCTCCTGGCGCTCTGCCAATCGGGCTTCGAGCGCGATGTACTCAGCCGATTGCTCAAACTCGGTTACCGCGTCCAGCCGCAGGTGAAAGTCGGCCCCTTCTCAATCGATCTCGTGGTAGAAGGCCGTGATGATCGCCGCCTCGCCGTTGAGCTCGACGGCGACCAATACCATGGACCGGAAAAGTGGGCCGAAGACCTCGGACGTCAAAGGACCATGGAGCGCGTGGGATGGCGGTTCTGGCGCTGCTGGGGATCCAGCTTTCGGATCGATCCTGAGTCTTGCATGGACGACCTCGTCCATGCGTTGACGTCGTTGGGCATTGAGCCAATCGGGAACGACGATACGCCGACAGTCTGGACCGAATTTCGCACCGTCTCCCAGAGTGAGAACGTGGAGTTGCGCGAGATTGAACCAGCGCCCTCGCAAGCACAGGGCCAAATGGCCACCGGCGGCGTCCGGATTGGCGATCACGTGCAGATACAGATCAGTGGCGACGCGCGAGTTCGTATCGTCAGGCTGACCGAGGACAAACATGATCCAGATCTTGGCATCATCTCTGCGCGACACCCCTCCGGCGCGGCTTTGCTAGGCGCCAGTGAAGACGACGAGATCGAATTTGAGATCGACGGCAACGTCCACCGGTGGATGGTCGTCAAGATCAACAACGAATCGGCAGAGGCAGCTGCGCCCTCACATAAAGGTGGGTAAGCCATGTGGCTGATAGCGGGGGAATTTGTCGCCTCAACTATCGACGATCCGCCCCATCACCGCCAACGCCTGCGCCGTCTCGCGCACGTCGTGGACGCGCAGAACGTGGGCGCCGAGCGACGCGCCCCACAGGGCCGCGGCCAATGAACCGCCGAGGCGGTCGTCGGCGCTCACCGCTTTCGGATCGATCGCCTTCAGAAAACGCTTGCGGCTGACGCCCAGCACCACCGGGAAACCGCGCGCCGCGAGCGCGTCGAGATGTTTCAGGAGCGCCAGATTGTGCGCCAGCGTCTTGCCGAAGCCGATGCCGGGGTCGAGCCAGATCTTTTCGCGCGCCACGCCGGCCGCCATCGCCGCCTCCGCGCGCGCCACAAGTTCGTCGCCGACCTCTTGCACCACGTCGTCGTAGCGCGGGTCCGCCTGCATGGTGCGCGGCTCGCCCTGCATGTGCATGAGGATCACGCCGCAGGCGAGTTCGGCCGCGACACGCGCGCTGGATGCATCGCCCTTAAGCGCCGTCACATCGTTCCAGATCGTGGCGCCGGCCGCCATCGCCGCGCGCGCGACGCCCGGTTTCATGGTGTCGATGGAGATTTCGGTGGCGCAGCCTGCGCGCAACTGCTCGATCGCCGGAACCACGCGCGCGATCTCGTCAGCCTCGCTCACCGGCTCGGCGCCCGGCCGCGTGCTCTCGCCGCCCACATCGAGAATGTCCGCGCCCTCGGCCGCGAGCTTCAGCCCCTGCGCAACCGCGGCCGCCTCATCGAAGAAGCGGCCGCCGTCGGAGAAGCTGTCGGGGGTGACGTTCACCACCCCCATGATCAGAGGTTGACTGCGCCCCATCGAAGATTCTCGCAGCTGCCGCAAACCGCCCCCAAGGCATCCCGATCGAACCGGCGTTCGCCCAGGACGCCGATGAGAAAGTCATCCTCGGTCAGGTTGAAAAAGCGAAGCGCGTGCGCGGAAATATCCATGCACGCGCCCTCGCCGATTTCTTTGCCGAGCAGGGGACACCGCCAGCACTCGGCGTCGTCGCTCAAGTCTGAGGCGCCGGGCTCGCCGCGACCGGGGCCAGGACCGGCTCAGGCTCCGGCACGGGCGTGATCGGCACCGAGACGGCCGGGCCGGCGGGGGCCTGGTCCTCGGTTTCGTCGCGGACGGGCGCCACGCCGTTCTCGAGCAGGTTCTTGATCTCGTCGCCCGACAGGGTCTCGAACTCGAGCAGCGCCTTGGCCAGGATGTGCAGGTCCTCGATCCGCTCCTGCAGAATGCGGCGGGCCTCGTCATGACCTTCCTTGACCAGGCGCTTGACCTCCTGGTCGATGGTCTGGGCGGTGGATTCGGACACGTTCTGGGTGCGCGCCACCGAGTGACCGAGGAACACCTCGTCCTGGTTCTCGCCGTAAGCGACCGTGCCGAGTGCTTCCGAAAAGCCCCAGCGGGTGACCATGGCGCGCGCGAGCCGCGTCGCCTGTTCGATGTCGGAGGAGGCGCCGGAGGTGACGTTCTCCTTGCCGAAGATCAGCTCCTCGGCGACCCGGCCACCCATCAGGATGATCAGGTTCGAGGTCATCTGCTGGTACTTCATCGAATAGCGGTCGCCCTCGGGCAGCTGCATGACCATGCCGAGCGCGCGACCGCGCGGGACGATGGTCGCCTTGTGCACCGGATCGGTGCTCGGGACGGTGATCGCCAGGATGGCGTGACCGCCTTCGTGATAGGCGGTGTTGCGCTTCTCGTCTTCGTTCATGGCCAGCGACTTGCGCTCGGCGCCCATCATCACCTTGTCCTTGGCGTGTTCGAAGTCGCTCATGGTGACCATGCGCCGGTTCTTGCGCGCGGCCAGCAGGGCGGCTTCATTGACCAGGTTGGCGAGGTCGGCGCCGGAGAAGCCCGGCGTGCCGCGCGCCAGCACCTTGACATTCACGTCGGCGGCCAGCGGCACATTGCGCATGTGCACGCGCAGGATCTTCTCGCGGCCGTTCACGTCGGGATTGGGCACCACCACCTGGCGGTCGAAGCGGCCCGGACGCAACAGCGCCGGGTCGAGCACGTCGGGACGGTTGGTGGCCGCGATCAGGATGATGCCTTCGTTGGTTTCGAAGCCGTCCATCTCGACCAGCAACTGGTTCAGCGTCTGCTCGCGCTCGTCGTTGCCGCCGCCGAGGCCGGCGCCGCGGTGACGACCGACGGCGTCGATTTCGTCGATAAAGATGATGCAGGGCGCGTTCTTCTTGGCCTGTTCGAACATGTCGCGCACGCGGCTCGCGCCCACGCCGACGAACATCTCGACGAAGTCGGAACCCGAGATCGAGAAGAACGGCACGCCCGCCTCGCCCGCGATGGCGCGCGCCAGCAGGGTCTTGCCAGTGCCGGGAGGGCCGACCAGCAGCGCGCCTTTCGGGATCTTGCCGCCGAGGCGCTGGAACTTGCCGGGGTCCTTCAGGAAGTCGACGATCTCCTGCAGCTCTTCTTTGGCTTCGTCGACGCCGGCGACGTCGTCGAAGGTCACGCGGTTCTTGTTCTCGGTGAGCAGCCGCGCCTTGGACTTGCCGAAGCCCATGGCTCCGCGCCCGGCGCCCTGCATCTGGCGCATGATGAAGATCCACACCCCGATGATCAGCAGCACCGGCAGGATCGAGCCCAGCACCTGAACCAGGATCGAGGTCTTGGCCGACACCATCTTGATGTCGGCGTGCGCCCGCTGGAGGTGATTGATCAGGTCGTCCGCCGGCGTCGGCGCGGTGGTGGTGTAGGTGAGCTTGCCGGCCTTGCCGCTCACGTCCTCGCCGTGGATCGTGGCCTGGCTGATCGCGCCCTGGTCGACCTTCTGCAGAAAGGACGAATAGCTGACGTCCTTGACCGTGCTCTCCGAGCCGCCGGCGGACTTCATCACCGTGTAGACGCCGACCAGGATCAGGGCGATCGCGCCCCAGAGGGCAAAATTCCGAAGGTTCATTCCGTCCTCGACCGATGGGCGTAGGGAGACGCCTGGGGCTCAACATAGGGAAGCGATCAGGCTGGCGCCACGCGGCTGAGCGCGATCTCCTCCTCGTGCGCGACGACGCCGCAGGCGGCCCTGAGCCGGGGGCCCGCCAGGACGCGGACGCGCGCGACCTTCGCTGCAAGAACGGGGCTTGCTCCCGGGCCTGCGATCAGCACCGGCAGGGCCGGCCGGGCGCGCGGCGCAAACCTCAGAATTTCCTTGCGTTCCGGACGCGTCAGGGCGCGCGCCAGGCCCTTCAGCAGGCGGATTTCGCCGGCGTCGCCGGACACGACCTCGAACCGGCCGTCCCAGATCGACGCCCGGCCGGGGCTCAGCCTGACCGGGGCCAGGCCGCCCCGGGCCGTCTCGCCTGCGTCGCGCATGACCCGCACCTCGGCCGCGTCCGCCTCGAGCCGCGCTCCGCAGAGGGCGGCGGCGAAGACCTCGCCGGCCTGCAGCCGGGCGGCCAGGCGGTCGAGCTGATCCCCGCGGGGCGGCCGGATCCCGCCGGAGGCTGAGAGCAGAGCCGCGGCCAGGAAGGCGCGGGGCGCGGCAAGCGACCTCGGCCAGACAATCACCCCGGCCGCATCGAACCGGGCGGCCTGGGCCGCGCGCTTCACGGCAGGGTCGGGCTCGTTCGACGGTTCGACGGCGTCGGCCGCGGCAAGCGCCGCGCGGGCGCGGCTGCGGGCGTAGCGGAGGTCAGTGTTGGCCGGGTCTTCGATCCAGTCGAGACCGCGCGCGCGGAGATGATCGCGCAACGCCGCGCGGCTCGTCTGCAGAAGCGGGCGGAGCACGAACACCTCGCGTCCTTCCGGCCACGCCGGCGACGGCGACCATTCACGCACATGGCCGAGCGTCGAGCCTTCCTCGCGCATCCGATCCGCCTCGCGCACGTCGTCGCGCGTGTGCCCGAACAGAACCACCGCAGCGCCGGCCTCACGCGCCGCATCGGCGATCAACGCATGGCGCGCGGCGCGCGCGGCGGCGGGCAGGCCAGTCGCGGGCTTGACGCCGTCCCAGACGAGACCGCGCCACTCGGCGCCCACGCGCGACGCGGCGTCGCGCGCGACCGTGGTCCATCTCGGACTGTCGGCTTGCAGGCCGTGATCAACGGTGAGCGCGAAGAGTTTGCGACCGTTCGTCTTCGCCCAGTCTGCCGCCAGCGCCAGCAGCGCGACCGAGTCACCGCCGCCGGACAGAGCCAGCGCAACCGGCGCATCGGTGTTGCGGCTTAAGCGGCGGTCGAGGATCGCCCCGACGCGGGCTTCCAGGTCCGAGTCGGGTCTCAGTACGCGTTCGGCGATCAGCGCCCGCACTTGGCCTTAGTCTTCAGCGACACGGCGCGCGACTTCACCGAGGCGGTGGCGTCCTTAGCGTAGCGGCGATCGAACTCGCCCAAGGTGGCGCAGGCGTCCTTGTCGTGGCCAAGGTTGGAGAAGGCCTGGGCCAGTTTCACCGTCGCGTCCGGCGCCCATTTCGCGTGCGGCCAGTCCTTCAGCGACGCGGCGTATTCCAGCGCCGAGTTCGGCTGGTCGTCGCGCACATAGTAGGTCTCCGCGAGACGATAGTGCGCCTCGGGCGTCTCGGGCGCGCCCGGCCACTTGGCCACGAAGGCGGCGAAGGCCTGCGACGCGCCGGCGTAATCGCCGTTGGTCATCAACGCCATGGCGCTGTGAAATTCCGCGGCGGAATCGCCCGTGGGCGCGCCGCCCTGCGATCCGCCCGGGGCGCCGGCCGAACCGTCGGCGGCGGCCGGCGCCGCAGCCGCCGCGGCTGCGGCGGCTTGGGCTTTTTCGATATCGGCGATCTTGCCTTCCAGCGCGGTCACGCGCGCGGTCAGCGCGTCGTTGGCGGCGCGGGTTTCGGCCTCGGCCTTGTGGCTGCGGTCGAGCTCGAGGTTGGCGGTGTCGAGGTCGCCGTTGATCTTGCGCAGCGCCGATTCCAGGTCGCCGATGCGCGAAGTGAGTTCGTCGGCGCGCGCCTCCAGCGCCACCACTTCCGGGTCGGGCTCGACCAGGTTCGGCGGGGCCTTGTCGGGCCTCATGTGGGCGATGGTGTTTTCCAGCCGCTCCACCGACCGCTCCAGACGGTCCAGCCGCTTCTTGTCCCACTCCACGCCCTGGGGCTGGGAGGGGGGGCCGGACTGGGGCGCGGCTTCGCCCTGCGGCGGGTCCACCGGATAGTTCTGGGCCGAGGCGGTCACAGACACCAGCAGGGCCGCCGCCAGGACGGCCGGAAAAACACGCTTTGCGATCATGGCCTCACCATCCACGCCATCTCGGCCACAATGCGGCGTGCGCCCACGCATGGAAAGACCCCGCGACGATCTCCCGTCGCGGGGCCTGAAATCCCATCCCAGCAGGATCAGCGCGACCCGGAGGTGATCTGGGTGTGGCCGTTGCGGTTATGGCCCCAGGCGTCCTCGCCCGAGCCCGGATCGATCGGGCGCTCCTTGCCGTAGGAGATCACCTCGATGCGCGCGGGGTCGACGCCGCGGCTGACCAGGAAGTCCCGCACCGACTGGGCCCGGCGGGCGCCCAGGGCGAAATTGTATTCCCGGGTGCCGCGCTCGTCGCAATTGCCTTCGATCCGGACGCGGACCGCACGGTAGCGGTTCAGCCAGGCTGCCTGGGCCTCGAGCACCGGGGCGGCGTCCGGACGGACGGCGTACTGGTCGAGGTCGAAATAGACGCGGTCGCCGGCGTTGATGACGAAGTCGCGCTCGGAGCCCGGGACCGGCGCCTCGGGATTGCTCTGCACCGGAGCCGCGCCGCCGGGGCTGGCCTGGGCGGTATAGACCTCGCCGCTGGAGGCCGGGCCTGAGGCCGGCGCGGGCTTGGGCTTCGACGCGCAGGCGGCCAGGGAGGCCAGGGCAAGCGCCAGCACGCAGGCGCGCATGATTTGCCGGTTCGCGATCATCCTCATCACCTATCGACAGAGCCAGTCCGATGCGGCGGACGTTCTAAGGCACTAAAGCCCCGAAAATCCGCCTGCGGTTCCAAATTCACCCAACAGGCGTCGTACCGCAACGCTTACGTCAGACTTACTGGAGCATGGGCGACCAGGCGGGGTCCGAGGCGTCGAGGGTGTAGGGCGCCGCACGCGAGACCCGGCCGGTCACATCGACCATCCACAGGTGCGGCGAGCCGCCCTGGGCCTGGCGGTGGAACATGATGTAGCGGCCGTTGGGGGCCCAGGTCGGGCCCTCTTCGAAATAGCTGGTGGAGAGGATTTTCTCGCCGCCGCCGTCGGGGTTCATGATGCCGATGGAAAAGCCGCCGCCCTCTTGCTTGGTGAACGCGATCAGGTCGCCGGTGGGGCTCCAGACCGGCGTGTTGTAGCGCCCGCCGCCTTGCGAGATGCGCCGTACGCCCGAACCGTCGAGGTTCATCACATAGATCTGCGGCGATCCCGAACGATCGGAGTTGAACACGATGCGCCGCCCGTCCGGCGAGAAGGACGGCGAGGTGTCGATGCCGGGATCGGTGGTCAGGCGCGTCTGGGCGTGGGTGCGCAGGTCCATCATCCAGATGTCGGTGTTGCCGTTCTTGGTCAGCGAGAAGGCGACCTTCTCACCGTCCGGCGAGAAGCGCGGCGAGAACACCAGGCCGCTGACGTGGCCGAGCGATTCCGAGCGCGTGGTCTCGAGGTTCAACAGGTGAATCTCGGTCTGGTTGTCGGACAGGGTCATGTAGGTGACCTCCTGTCCGCTGGCGGAATAGTGCGGGGTCAAGACCTGGGTCGCGCCTGAGGTCAGGTACTGCGGATTGGCTCCGTCCTGATCCATGATCGCCAGTCGCTTCACCCGGTGGCCGCGCGGCCCGCTCTCGGCGACGAACACGATGCGGGTGTCGAAGAAACCCTTCTGGCCGGTGATCTTCTCGAAGATCTTGTCGGCGATCTTGTGCGCGATGCGGCGCCAGTTCTCCGGCGTGGTGGTGTAGCTGGTCGAGGTGTCGCGCAGCTCCTGCACGCCGGGGATGTCCCATAGGCGGAACGCGACGCGCAGGCGCCCGTCGCTGTCCATGGTGCCGGCGCCGTCGACCAGGGCCTGGGCGTTGATCGCCTTCCAGTCGTCGAAGCGCGGCTGCACGTTCACGTCGAGGTTCTTCTCGATGTAGGCGGCCGGATCGATCGGCTTGAAATAGCCCGAGCGTTCCAGGTCGGCCGAAACCACCTGGGCGATCTCGGCCCCGTGCTCGCCCGCGAAGGGCGCGATGGCGATGGGCATGGGCTGGATCGTGCCCTGGTTCACATCCACCACGATGTCGGCCCGCGCGCCGCGCGGCGTATCGACCGTGAGCAGCACGGCGGCCAGGGCAACGAACAGGATGCGAAGGCGCATGGCGGGCAGGTCCTTAAGCTTCAGCTTGGTCACTATAGCCGGTTACGGCTTTCTGGGGACCGAAGAAGGCGAAGATTCGGCAGGTTGACGCGCCGAGCAAGCATACTTGGTCCTGAAATTTATTGTAATTTTCTGTTTTCGGTACCCGGGCGCGACTTCATCGGCGGAATAGGGTTCCCCACCCTTCAACGCGCGGACTGCCGCCGCGGCCGCACTGTGCTCGTCGGGTGGCGACGCGGCGCCCACGATCGTCGGACCGTCGGTAAAGCGCCCATCCGGACCGATGACGAAGCGGATCGGGACCACGGCGTCGCGATTGCCGGGAAACGCGCAGTCGAACGACCAGAGGCGCGCCATCTTGTCGACGAAAAGCTTCAGGGCCGGCGGCGCGGCCTGCGCCCTGGGTGGCCCGGCTTTTCTCGCCGCCGTCGCCGGATCGAAAGGGACGTCGCCCGCCGACGCGTAAGACGCGGTCGCGGCGCCGAGGCCCAACACGAGCGCTGCTGAAATCAGCGGTGCGCGCATGCGTCCTTCGCCTGGAAGTTCAAGGTGAGGGCCTGGTTTCGATATTCGGGCGGGACTTCCTCGGTGGTGTAGGGCTGACCGGCCTTCAGCGCCCGGACCGCACTGGGTCCGGCGCCCGCGAACAGGGACGATCCGCCGCTGACCACCGTGGGGCCCTCCGAGAAGCGGCCGTTCGGTCCGATCACGAAGTGGATCGGGATCACCGCGTCCTTGTTGCCCTGGATCGAGCAGTCGAACACCCACAAGCGGCTCATCTTGTCGGTCAGCCCCTTCAGCGCCACGCCGGCTTGGGCGGCCGTCGGGTTGAACCTGGCCGGGCCCGCGGACGGACCTGTCGGCAAAGATCGGCGCGGCGGTGACGGCGCATGGCCGAAGTCCCGCTGAGCGGCGGCGCTGGGATCGAAGGGCTGTGACGAAGCCTGCGACGGCTTCTGCGGGGTCGGCTTGGTCTTGCCCGCTTTCGAGGGCGCGGGCGCCGGGGGCGTCGGTTGCGGCTTGGGCGTCGGCTTCGGCGGCGCCGGCGTGGGCGGCGCCGGTGTCGGTGGCGCGGGCGCCGGTTCCGGCGCAGCGGGCGGCGCGGTTTCCTGCGGCGCGACTTGCGGCTCGGGTTGGACGGACGCGGGCGGCCCGTTGCTCACCAGGGTCACCGGCACGCCGCTCACGGGCGGGGGCAGTTTCGGTCCGAAGCTGACATAGATCAGCGCCAGCACCACGCCGATGTGGAGCAGGAGCGAACCGAGCCAGGCGGGGACCTTGGACTGCTCCATGGCCTCAGGGCTTTGCGCCAATCTTGTCGGTGTCGGCCGTGTTGTCGGCGGGTGTCGGTTTCGACGCGGCGTCGGTGTCGGTGATCAGGTTGATCTTGGTGAAGCCCGAGACCTGCAGCTTGGCCATCACCCGCGCCACGTCCGCGTACGGCGCGCCGCCGTCAGCGCGCACGAAGATCGGCTTGTCGTGCGAGCCCGCCGCCATGGCGTCGAGCCGCGGGCCGAGACTTTCGTACACGATCGGCGTGTCCTGGATATAGATCGATCCGTCGCGACGGATGGTGAGCGTGATCGGCTCGTTCTGATCGTCGACGGCGCCGGCCTCGGTCTTGGGCAGGTCTACCTGCACCCCGGCAGTGAGCAGCGGCGCCGAGATCATGAAGATGATGAGCAGCACCAGCATCACGTCGACCAGCGGCGTGACGTTGATCTCCGACAGCGTCTGGCGCTCGCGACCCCGGCGACGTCGGCGGCCCTGGCGTCCGCCCGCGGCGGCTGAGAAGGCCATGGCTCAGGCCGCCTTGTCGGCGAGACGGCGCGCGATCGACGAACTCAGATCGTCGGCGAAGGATTCCAGCCGCCCTGTGTACTTCGACGCGTCGATGGAGAACTTGTTGTAGCCGATATAGGCCGGGATCGCGGCGGCGAGACCCAGCGCGGTACAGAACAGCGCTTCCGAAATCGCCGGCGCGACGGTGGCGAGGTTGGTGTTGTGCTGCTGCGCGATCGCATGGAATGCGTTCATGATGCCCCACACCGTGCCGAACAGGCCGATGAACGGCGACGAGGTGGCGACCACCGCGAGCAGGCCCAGCCCCTCCTCGATGCGCCGCGTCTCGCGCGCGATCACCGCGTCGAGCACGCGGTCGATGCGGGCGAGCAGCAGGCCCGCGTCGCCGCCCGGCCCGCGCCCGCGCCAGTCCTTCAGCGCCGCGACCAGCATGGCCGGCAGCGCCTGTTTCGGCTGATCGCCGGCCTGGGCGGCCAGGTCCTCGAGCGAGCGACCGGAATTGGCGGCGTCCTCGAAGGCGTCGGCCTGGCGGTTGATCGCCGAAAAGCGGAACAGCTTGTCCAGGATCACCGCCCAGGACCACAGCGAGGCCAGCGCCAAGCCTATCATCACCGCCTTGACCACCCAGTCCGCCTTCAGGAACAGGTGGACAATGTTCAAGGCGTCGGGATCAAACCCCTGCCCCATCAGTCGCTCCAGAGTTTACAGCTGCGCCCGGCGCGCGCCCGGATACTCATAGAAATCCCATGTCGAATTTAGGGCGCGAGCGGTTTCAACCACGGAGAGAGGCCCTCCGCCAGGGCCTTGGGCGGCCGGCGGGGCTTGCCGGTCAGGTCTATGCAGGCCGCCTCGACCTCGGCGGCGCACAGGATATCGCCGTTCCGCTCGATGGTCTGGCTGATGGAAAGCCGCGCGCCGCGCACCGCGTCATAGGTGGTGCGCACCAGCAGCGCGTCGTCGATCCGCGCGCCTTTCTTGAAGTCGATGGTCATGCGCACCACCACGAAGGCCAGCGGATCGTCGCGGTCGAGCAGCTCGGCGTGACCGACCGTCGCCAGCCTGAGGAAGTCCGACCGGCCCCGCTCGAAATAGCGCAGGTAGTTGGCGTGATAGACCAGGCCGGTGAAGTCGGTGTCCTCGTAGTAGACGCGCACGGGCAACAGATGCTCGCGTCCCTCGAACCGGCCGGCGGTGGGGATGTCGCTCATCGCGGAAAATCGACGAACTTGCGGGGCTCCACGGCCTTCGCCCGAATGAAGCCGGGACATTCCTTGTCCATCCGGTCGCCGAGCGCGGTCGCGCCCTCGTCGTCGGTCAGGATCAACTGGTGATCGACGTACATGAACAGATGCTCGTCGGTCAGCGGCGGCGTCGCGCCGGGCTTCGCCTCGTGCGGCGGCTCGGTATAGCCGCAGACATAAGCGTCGGGCGTACCGGACTTCTCAACAATCTCGAGTGTGATGTTCCAGTCGTCGCCGAGGCGCTGCTTCACCGCGGTGCGCGCGTCGTTGACGGGTTGGAGAAGCTTGAGGGACTTGTCGCAGCCGGCGAGCGCGAGGATCAGGCAGACGTGAGCGAAGCGCAGGCGCATCATTTACCCCCTTCGATCAAATAGCCAACGGGGTCTGATTTCATAGCCTCGGCGACAAGGTCGTAGAACACCCGACTCTGAAGGAAGTCCACGAGTTCAGCCTCTTGTCGCTCGAATTCGGGACTGTCCACATAGGTCAGATCACCCGACGCCTCGCAAGCAGTCCAGGCCGCCTTTACCGTCTGGTCAGCAAGATTTGCCTCATGATCTCGCCCTAGCTTGCGCAACGCTGCGGGCACGTCGAACGCAAGACGGTCGCCGTTGTAGACAAGCTGTTCTACTCCGCCGTTGAGAACCTCCAAGTGCGCGAGACCACAGAGCCCAAGCGTGGTCTGAGTTTCGGTGAGATGTGGGTTCGCCGTCCACGCATTCATGGCGTCCGAGGGCTTGTTCATCGCAAGCATCGCCGGGACCAATCCATCGAGGTAGATGCCGTCGTGGTTAGGCTCGCCATCGACATCGTCGAGCGAGGCTGCAGGCACCCGGATGATCAGAGGCTCCCCGCTCACTCCCCCTCCTCGAACAGCGCCGCCTGCACGCGCGCGGCGACCGGCGTTTTCAGGCCGAGGTGCTCGTACGCCTTGGACGCAGCCATGCGGCCGCGCGGGGTGCGCTGCAGGAAGCCCTGCTGCATCAGATAGGGTTCGATCATGTCCTCGACCGCGTCGCGCGCTTCGGCGATGGCGGCGGCCATGGTCTCCACGCCGACCGGTCCGCCGCCGTAGTTTTCGATCAGGGCGCGCAGATAGCGGCGGTCCAGCGAGTCGAGGCCGAGTTCGTCCACCTCCAGTCGCGCGAGCCCGCGGCCGGCGACCATACGGTCGATCACCTCGGCGCCTTCGGCCTCGGCGAAGTCGCGCACGCGGCGTAACAGACGGCCCGCCACCCGCGGCGTGCCGCGCGCGCGGCGCGCGATCTCGTGCGCGCCGTCCTCGGCGAGCCTCACCCCCATGCGCCGGGCCGCGCCGGTGAGCACGCGCAGCAGTTCTTCCGGCGTATAGAATTCGAGCCGCAGCGGAATGCCGAACCGGTCGCGCAGCGGCGTCGCCAGCAGGCCTGCGCGGGTGGTCGCGCCCACCAGGGTGAAGGGCGCGAGATCGATGCGCACCGAGCGCGCCGACGGCCCTTCGCCGATGATCAGGTCCAGGACGTGATCCTCCATGGCGGGATAGAGGATCTCCTCCACCACCGGCGCCAGACGATGGATCTCGTCGATGAACAAGACGTCGCGCGGTTCGAGGTTGGTCAGGATCGCCGCCAGATCGCCGGCCTTGGCCAGCACTGGCCCGGAGGTCGAGCGAAAACCCACGCCCAGTTCGCGCGCCACGATCTGCGCCAGGGTTGTCTTGCCGAGACCCGGCGGGCCGAACAGCAGCACATGATCGAGCGCCTCGCCGCGCCCGCGCGCGCCGTCGATGAAGACCTTGAGGTTGCCCTTGGCCTGTTCCTGGCCGACGAACTCACCCAGCGTCTGCGGCCGAAGCGCCTTGTCGGTGCGTTCGCTCTCCTGCGCCTCGCCCGAGATCAGCCGGCTCACCGGTCGAGTTCCTGCAAGGCGCTGCGGATCACCGCGGCGAGCTCGGCGTCGTCACCGAGACGGATCAGGACCTGATCCACCGCGCGCCGCGCCGAGGTTTCGGGAATGCCGAGCCCCATCAGCGCCGACACCGCCTCGCCCGCCGCCGACACCGTCGCCGGCGCCGCGGCCGCCGTTGTTCCCGCAGGCTGGAACGTCACCTCGCCGAGCTGTTTGTCCTTCAGTTCGACCACGATGCGTTGCGCCAACTTGGGGCCCACGCCGTTGGCGCGGCCCACCGCGGCCTTGTCGTCGCGCGCCACCGCCTGGGCCAGCTCGCCCGGCGACAGCACGTCGAGCACGCCGAGCGCGGCCTTGGGGCCCACGCCCTGCACGGTCTGCAGCGCCGCGAAGGCGCGCCGTTCGTCGCGCACCAGAAAGCCGTAGAGGCGCGGCCCGGTCTCGGCGTTGAACTGATGCTCGATGTGCAGCAGCACCTCGTCGCCGGGCGCCGGAAAGCGCGACAGGGTGCGCGTACCGCAACGCACGACGTAACCCACCCCGCCGACATCGATCAGCGCCTCCTCGTCGCTCAACTCCGCGAGCACGCCGCGCAACCTGCCAATCATGCGACGTTTCCGAGGGTGCGCGGGCGACGCATGTGCGCGTGAGTGATGGCGACCGCCAGCGCGTCGGCGGCGTCGGCGACAGGCGAGCCCGAGGTCGGCAGCAGGCGCTGGACCATGAAGGCGATCTGCCGCTTGTCGGCGGCGCCGGTTCCGACCACCGCCTTCTTCACCGCCCTGGCCGCATATTCCGCCACCGGCACGCCCGAGCGCACCGGCGCGATCATCACCGCCGCGCGCGCGTGGCCGAGCTTGAGCGTCGAAGACGCGTTGACGCTGACAAAGGTCTCTTCGATCGCCGCTTCGTCGGGCTGATAGGCAGCCACCAGCTCACAGGCCGCCGCGAACAGGTCGTGCAGGCGCTCGGCCAAGACTCGCGTCGGCGCGCGGCGCGATCACCCCGTGGGCGACCCAGCTCAGCCGTACGCCGTCGACGGCCACCACGCCCCAGCCGGTCCGCCTAAGGCCCGGGTCGAGCCCCAAAATCCGAATCGCGTTCGACATTCGTTCCAGAATGCCCGCCCGCCACGGGCGTGGGAAGCCGCTTCCGCGCCGCGGCCTCAGAGATCGAGCGGCTGGAGGTCGTAGCCGACGACCGACGGCTGGGCGGCGAGCGCCCGGGCCAGATCCTCGGTCGGGACGGCGCGGCGGGCGTGGATCTGGGCCGACTGGGTGACGATCCCCTCTTCGAGCTCGTGGCGCATCAGGTCGGCGCGGAGGCCGAGACCCTCGAGCAGATTGCGCAATTCGGTTTCGCTGAGGGCGGACTTGGCGTCGAACCGCACCGCGAGCGAGGCCTGGGCATGACGCGGCAGATGCTGGTCGAACCAGCGCAGGCCCATCAGCACCAGCAGCATCACGGCCGTGCCCACGGCGCCGTCGAGATAGCGCCCGTAACCGAACACCACGCCCATGCCGGCCATGGCCCAGACCGACGCCGAGGTGGTCAGGCCGCGCACCGAAAAACCCTGGCGCATGATCACGCCCGCGCCCAGGAAACCGATGCCGGTGACCAGGCCCTGGGCGATGCGCGAGGAGGCGGAAACATCGTTCAAGGCGGCGCCGGCGTGGATCGCGCCTACGATCACCGCCGCCGATCCCACGCAGACCAGCGCATGGGTGCGGAAACCGGCCGGCTCGGACCGCAGGCCGCGTTCCAGCCCGACTGCCGAGCCGGCGACCAGTGCTGCCAGCAACGGCAAGAGGATGCTGAGCACCTGGTCCATCATCGGCTTGCCTCGCGCTTGCTCCGGAGCCGGATCATCGGGGCGTCCGGCCGCAAAGGCAACGCTGAGCCGGACGTGCTAAACTCCCGGGCGAAGCTTCCAAGGAGCGGGTCATGAGAAGGCTTTCCCTCGCCGTTGGTTTCGCCGCCCTTGCGGCGCTGTGTTTCACCGCCGCGAGCCCGATGCGGTCCGACGCCAAGCCCGCCTCGCCCGTCCGGGCGGCGCGTATCGATCCCTATAAGAACTACAGGTTCAAGTTGGAGTTCAACGGTCACATCGTGGCCGGCGCGAGCCTGGTCTCCATGCCGGAGGTCGTCAAACACCGCAGCGGCGGCGATCCGTCGACGTCCCACAAATCGCCCGGACGCAACAAGTACGAGGCCATCACCCTGGAGCGGGGACTGACCCAGGATACCGACTTCGCCGCCTGGGCGTCATCCGGCCGGAAAGGCGGCGGCGCCGCGCGCGAGCTGCGCCTGGTGTCCTTCGACAACTCGGGCCGCCAGATCGCGGCCTATAAGATCCATCGCGCCTGGGTGTCGGAGTATCAGGCCGCGCCCAAACTCGACGCCGGCGGCAACGCCATCGCCATCGAGCACATCAAGCTCGAGAACGAGGGCTGGGAGCAGGATCGCAACTAGGCCATCGCAACCAGGCCAGAGCGGGTTGAGGAAAAGGGCGAAGCGGTTTTCCGCCGGCATCCCGCGCCAATGCTACGCGTCGGCGAACTTCGCCATGTCTTCGTCGCTGGCTTCGAAGTTGACGAAGACGTTCTGCACGTCGTCGTCGTCTTCCAGCCCCGACATCAGCTTCATCAGGGTCTGCAGCTGATCGCCCGAAACCGGCGTCAGGGTCCGCGGCCGCCAGATCAGGTTCGTCGTCTTGGCGGCGCCCAGGGTCTTCTCTAACGCGTCGGCCACGGCGCCGAGATCTTCGAAGGCGGTGTAGATGGTGTGGCCTTCTTCCGCGTCGAACTCGACGTCCTCAGCGCCCGCTTCGATGGCGGCCTCCATGACCTTGTCCTCGGAGCCGGCGCTCGGCGGATAGGCGATCTCGCCCATGCGGTCCCACATGAAGGAGACCGCGCCGGTCTCACCCATGTTGCCGCCGTGCTTGGTGAACAGGCTGCGCACGTTCGAGGTGGAGCGGTTGCGGTTGTCGGTCAGCACCTCGACGATCACGCCGATGCCGCCGGGGCCGAAGCCCTCGAAACGGATTTCCTCCAGGGTGTCCGCCTCGCCGGCCGCGCCCTTCTTGATGGCGCGGTCGATATTGTCCTTGGGCATGCTTTCGGCCTTGGCGTTGGCCACGGCCAGGCGCAGGCGCGAGTTCATGGCCGGATCGGGCAGGCCGGTCTTGGCCGCGACGGTGATGTCGCGCGACAGCTTGGAGAACAGCTTGGAGCGGACCGCGTCGGCGCGGCCCTTCTTGTGCATGATGTTCTTGAATTTTGAATGGCCGGCCATGGTTCACCTGGGGCGGTCCGCCCCGGGACCGGGCAACTGAGCGTTGGCGGGCTCCCTAGCCGAAGGTAGGCGCCCTGTCGACTGGGCGCCCCCGGAACCATAGCCGTACTGCCGGGTTGAATCGCGCGTCCCCTCCCAAAAGTCCGCCCGATGAACCCGCACCCGCATAGCGAAGACTGGACCGACTACGACGAACCCCACGAGGACAGGCCCTCCTCGGTGGAGCTGGTCCGCTGGTACGCCCATCCGCCCGCAAGGTTCTCCGAAATCCTGGTCGGCATCGCCCTGGCCGGCGCCTTTGCGCTCGGCGCCTTCGCCGGCAGCAACACGGCCCGTGCCGGCCATTGGGTGCGGTCGAGGCTGCCCGGCGGCGCCTACAAGGTCCGTCACACCGAGCATTGAGGGGGCGTCGGCCTCTCGTTGCTTTTCGCTAAAGCTCGTGCGTTGCTCCGAGCCGTGGCGGGGGCTGGACGAATGCGATTTGCATCAATTTTGACGTTCATTCTGGGCGCGACACTCATCGCCGATGCAGCAGCGTGCCAGACCGATCCATCAATTCGGCCACCTGTCCCGGGGCGACATCCCTGGGTCCAGTCTTACTCGCCGTACCCAATCGTGCTGTCGTCACCGGACGGCGCTGATCTAGAGACATATTACACTTACACAGCCGCGTCCCCGGCGGTCATCGTATTGTACGATCAGGGCCCCGATTGCCGGCCCACCACCGCTCAAGGTAAAGTTACGACGGCGCCGGCTCACGGGAAGCTCTTGTTTGAGCATGGCAAGCTACCGTCGCTCGCATCGCACGATGTCTTGAGCTTCTGCGACGCCCGCTCGCGCGACCCTTTCTGGGTCCGCTACCTACCGGCGCCAGGGTTCTCAGGCCTTGACCATGCGATCGTTCAACTAAGCGATGGGCCAAACCGGCGTATCAACGTGAAGATTTGGATTAAAGTGGAATCTAAATCGGTTCGTTGATGTCGCGACCGCCATCGCGGCCACGGAAACGGCTTCAGGCCTTAACCGCCAACGCTGACGCCGGCTCTGGTATGTGCGACGCCAGGCGGCCGCCGACGCGGATCGGTTCGACACGTGTGGCGAGGCCTGTCTTATCGTCGGTTTCCACATACACGCCGCACACTGTCGCCGGCCCCGACGCCGGCATATAACGCCCACCCGACATGCGCGTGGTGAAGCGGCGTAGCGGCTCTTCCTTGTCGTTGCCGATGACGCTGTCGTAGCTGGCGCAGGCGCCGGCGTCGGTCATATAGGCGGTGCCGCCGTTCAGGATTTGCGCGTCGGCCGTCGGCACGTGGGTGTGAGTGCCGACCACCAGGCTGGCGCGGCCGTCGCAGAAGTGGCCCATCGCCATTTTTTCCGACGTCGCTTCGGCGTGCATGTCGACGATGGCCGCGTCGCAGACCATTGCCGAGCGGCGTCCGCCTCCAACTCGCGGTCCACCGCGCCGAAGGGATCGTCCATCGGGTCCATGTGCACGCGGCCCAGCACATTGATCACCAGGACGCGCTTGCCCGACCGCGTTTCGAACAGATTGGCGCCGCGGCCCGGCGCGTCCATCAACGGCGGATAGTTTACCGGCCGCAGCAGCCGCGGTTCGCGCACGATGTAGGTCAGGGCCTCGCGCTGGTCCCAGGAATGGTTGCCAGGGTCAGGCAGTCGGCGCCCGCGTCAAACAGTTCGTTGGCGGTGTGCTCGGTGATGCCGAAGCCGCCGGCGGCGTTCTCGGCGTTGACCACCACGAACTCGAGGTCGAGCCTGCGGCGCAGGTCCGGCAGGTGGTCGGCGAGGCCGTCGCGGCCGGACCGTCCGACGATGTCTCCGAAAAAGGCGATGCGCATCTGCTGTCTCTACGCGATGTCCGCGGCCGGAATATAGCCGCGCTCGGTCAAGATTCCGTCGAGCCGCTGGTCGTGGGGGCCGGCAGGCAGGCGCTCGACCACCTGGTCGGCGAAGGCCAATCCGATCGCTCTGACCTGCTTCAACGCCCTGAGCCGTGCGAGCGTTCGGTCGTAGTGGCCCGCGCCATAGCCCAGCCGTTGGCCCGACCGGTCGAAGGCGAGCAACGGGACCAGCACCAGGTCCGGTTCGACCGTCTCGGCGTCCGGGTGCGGCTCGTGCACCGGGAAGTGGCCGGGCGCGAGGCGGTCGCCCTCGCTCCAGATTCGGAAGATGAGGGCTTCGTTCGAGCCCTTGGGCGGTGTGACCGGCAGGGCGATCCTCACCCCCGCCGCGGCCAGGCGCGCCATCAGCGGGCGGGAATCGATCTCGGTGCGGTAGGGCCAGTAGGCGGAGGCGACCTGCCCCGCTTGCGACATGAGCTCTGCCGGAAAGGCGGCGGCCAGGGCTGTGCCCGCGGCCGGGTCCACCCCGTGCGCCAGGGCGCGGCGCGCTTCGGCGGCGATGCGGAGCTCGGCCTTGGTGGGGGATGCGTCCATCGGAGGGATAGAGTGGCGGCGCCGCAAAGACCGTGAAGGCGTTTCAATCCCTCGGACCTGGGTGACCAGGTGGGCGCCGTGTGTCCGGGCCCACGAGCCCGGTCAGGGACAGCTCCCGTCGAGGATGATTAAGGTCCCCGGGATATGAGCCAACGACGAGAGCCGCAGCAAGACCCGCCGGGAACCAAGGTAGGGCTTGGGGTCGCGGGGGGCAAGCGGCGCGGATCAGGCCGTCAGCAGCAGCTTCTCGACCCGCTCCGCGGCGGCGTTCAGGGCTTCGAGGGCGCGGCCGTCATCCTTGGGCGTGGTGGCCGGGACGGCGCCGGCGGATTCGGCGGCGATCTGGGCCTGTTCGAAGTCGACGCGCATGCGGTTGTATTGGGCGCGGAATCTCGGCGAGTTCGTCGGAGACCAGCAGCGCGGCCATCAGGAACAGGCGCAGCTCGCCCACCGCGCCCACGTCGCCGGCGACCTGGCGGACGTTCTCGTCGAACTGGCGCGCGAGCAGGCGCACCCGCTCCTCCTGGCCGTCGGCGCAGCCCACCATGTACTGGCGGCCGTTGATCTCGACGTTGACGGTGGCCATCAGCCCTCCCCGTTCAGGATGGCCCGCAGCTCCTGGGCGGCGCGACCCAACGCCGCAGACGCCTCACGGCCCGCCTCCTCCAGCGCCTTGCCGTAGGCGTCGAACTCGCCCTGGCCGGCCGCAGGGCGCTCCGCGAACAGGTCGTCGGCAAGCTCCGAAGACTCCGAAGCCTTTGATTTGAGCGCGCGCATGCGGCCCTCGAGCGCGGTGATGGCTTTATCCAGCCGCTCCGCAGCCTGGCTCATGTCCGGGGTATCGACGGCCATCGGGCCTCCGCCGCAGTCCTGTCGCGAATCCGTATAGAACGCGACCGGCGCCTCAGGTAAAGCGCCGCGCGACCCTTTTCCGTCTGCATTCGGAGTCTTTTCATGGAAGCGGCGACGCTCTCCCCCCCTCGCGCCGACGCCTCGGCCGACGCCGCGAAGGTCTCCGAGACCCGCATGGCCGACGCCATCCGCGTGCTGGCCCTGGAGGCGGTGGAGAAGGCCAATTCAGGCCACCCCGGCATGCCCATGGGCATGGCCGACGTCGCCACCGTGCTGTTCTCGCGATTTTTGAAGTTCGACGCCAGCCAGCCCGACTGGCCCGACCGCGACCGCTTCGTGCTCTCGGCGGGCCACGGCTCCATGCTGCTCTACGCGTTGCTGCACCTGACCGGCTACAAGGGCGTCACCCGCGAAGAGATCGAGAACTTCCGCCAGTGGGGCTCCAAGACCCCGGGCCATCCGGAGTACGGCCACACGCCGGGGGTGGAGACCACCACCGGCCCGCTCGGCCAGGGCTTCGGCAATGCGGTCGGCATGGCGATGGCGGAACGTCATCTGGCTGCGCGCTTCGGCGCGGACTTGGTCGACCACCGTACCTGGGTGATCGCCGGCGACGGCTGCCTGATGGAAGGCATCAGCCACGAGGCGATGGCGCTGGCGGGACGTCTGAAACTGTCGAAGCTCACCGTGCTGTGGGACGACAACGACGTCACCATCGACGGGCGTCTGTCGCTATCGGAGACCGGCGACCAGCTCGCGCGGTTCAAGGCGTTCGGCTGGGCGGTGAAGCGCATCGACGGTCACGACGCGGGCCAGATCCGCCGCGCCCTAGCTTGGGCGACCAAACAGGACCGCCCGACCCTGATCGCCTGCGCCACCAAGATCGGCCGCGGCGCGGCCACCATGGAAGGCTCGCACAAGACCCACGGCGCAGCCCTGGGCGCCGCCGAGGTCGCCGCCACGCGTGAGAAACTGGGCTGGACCTCGCCTGCGTTCCACGTGCCGGAAGAGATCGCCAAGGCCTGGGCCAAGGTCGGTCGCCGCGGCAAGAAAACCCGCCGCGCGTGGGAAGCGACGCTCGCCGCCTCGCCGAAGTCGACGGAATTCAACACCGCCATGAACGGCGAGATCACGCAGGCGCAGTTTGCCGATCTCGACCGCGCCATCGCCACACATGCGGAAGCAAAGACCGCGCAAGCCACCCGCGCGTCGTCGGGCGCCGCGCTCGACCAGCTGTTCGGCGCCATCCCCGAACTGCTCGGCGGCTCGGCGGACCTGACCGGGTCGAACAACACCTTTGTGAAGGGCACGGCGGTGTTCGACGCGCCCGACTATGCGGGGCGCTACGTGAATTACGGCGTGCGCGAGCACGGCATGGCCGCGGCCATGAACGGCATGGCGCTGCACGGCGGGATCATTCCCTACGGTGGCACCTTCCTGGTGTTTTCCGACTACAGCCGCCCGGCGATCCGGCTCGCGGCGCTGATGGGCGTGCGCGTGATCCACGTGATGACGCACGACTCCATCGGCCTGGGTGAAGACGGCCCGACGCACCAGCCGGTCGAGCAGGTCGCCGCCCTGCGCGCCATCCCCAACCTGATGGTGTTCCGTCCCGCCGATACGGTGGAGGCCATGGAATGCTGGCGCGTGGCGCTGCAGCATCAAAAGACGCCATCGGTCCTGGCCCTGTCGCGGCAGAAGACGCCCGCGGTCCGCACCGAAGCTGCGAGCGAAAACCAGTCCGCCCGCGGCGCCTACGAACTGCGCGCGGCCTCGGGCGAGGCGAAGGTCACCATCTTCGCGTCCGGCACGGAAGTTCCGATTGCGCTGAAGGCGGCCGAAAAACTGGAGGCCGAAGGCGTGCCCGCGCGGGTGGTCTCCACTCCGTGCTGGGAGCTGTTCGACGCCCAACCCGCCGGCTATCGCAAGGCGACCATCGGCTCAGCGCCCGTGCGCGTCGCGGTCGAGGCGGCGGTGCGCTTCGGCTGGGAGAAGTTCATCGGCGACGACGGCGCCTTCGTCGGCATGAAGAGCTTCGGCGCCAGCGCGCCCTACGAAAAGCTCTACGCGGAATTCGGCATCACGCCCGACCATGTGGTCGCCGCCGCCAAGGCCAAGCTCGCCTGATGCGTAGAAATTACGATTTGAGTGCGTTGTGACCGCAAAACCGGAAACCACTTTTGCGCAACGCACTCTGGGCACCCCGCTCTCCCCCAATGCGACCAAGGTCATGCTGCTGGGCTCGGGCGAGCTCGGCAAGGAAGTGGCCATCGAGCTACAACGCCTGGGTGTCGAGGTGATCGCCGTCGACCGCTACGCCGACGCGCCCGCGCACCAGGTAGCGCACCGCGCCCACGTCATCGACATGACCGACGCCAAGGCCCTGCGCGCGGTGGTCGAAATGGAGCGTCCGCACCTGATCGTGCCCGAGCTCGAGGCCATCGCCACCGACGAACTGGCGCGCATCGAGGCCGAGGGCCTGGCTGTGGTGATCCCCACCGCCCGCGCCGCCCAGCTGACCATGAACCGCGAGGGCATCCGCAGGCTGGCGGCCGAACAGCTCGGCCTGTCGACCTCGAAATACGCCTTTGCGTCCAACGCCGAAGACCTGGCCGCTGCGGCGCGCACGATCACCGGCTTTCCGTGTTTCGTGAAGCCGGTCATGTCGTCTTCGGGCAAGGGCCAGAGCTTCGTCGAAAGCCCCGAGGCCATCGAGGCGGCGTGGCGCTATGCGATGGAGGGCGGGCGCGTGGCCGAGCCGCGGGTGATCGTGGAGTTGCGCATCGATTTCGACTTCGAGATCACCTTGCTGACCGTGCGGTCGCGCGACGCCAAGGGCGCCATCACCACCCAGTTCTGCGCCCCGATCGGTCACCGCCAGGTGAAGGGCGACTACGTCGAAAGCTGGCAACCGCAACCGATGTCGCCGCGGGCGCTGGAAGCGTCGCAACGCATCGCTGGCGTCGTCACCGGCGCGCTGGGCGGTCTCGGCGTCTTCGGCGTGGAATTGTTCGTGCGCGGCGACGCGGTGTGGTTCTCCGAAGTCAGCCCGCGCCCGCACGACACCGGCCTGGTCACCCTGGTCAGCCAGTATTTCTCCGAGTTCGCCCTGCACGCGCGCGCCATCCTCGGCCTGCCGGTCAATCCCGACCATAGCGAACCGGGCGCCAGCGCAGTGATCTACGGCGGCCTCGACGGCAAGGCGCCGGTCTATGAAGGCGTGGCCGAGGCGCTGAACGTCCCGGGCGCCGACCTGCGCCTGTTCGGCAAACCCGAGGCGTTCGAGCGCCGCCGCATGGGCGTGGCCCTGGCGAGGGGCGCCACCATCGAGGAAGCAAGGGCGCGGGCGACACTGGCCGCGTCGCTGGTGAAACCGGTCGAGGCCTGAGCGGCGGCCCGTGCTAAGCGTGGCCGCATGAGCGACGCCATCACTGCCTTCGACCTTGCCGCCGATCTCAAGGCCGTGCGCGCCTTGATGACCGAGTATGGCGAGACCCTCGATGTGCGGGACCGTTGCTTCCAGAACATGGACGCCGAACTCGACGGCCTGCCCGGCGACTACGCCCCGCCGCACGGCGCCCTGTTCGTGGCCCGCACGGCGGACGGCGAAGCGGTCGGTTGCATCGCGCTGCACGGCGTGGGCGATGGCGTCTGTGAGATGAAACGGCTCTATGTGCGGCCCTCCGCCCAGGGCCGCGGTCTGGGGCGGCGGTTGGCTGAGACGCTGATCGCCGAGGCGCGCAGGCTCGGTTTCCGCGCCATGCGGCTCGACACCTTCGAGGCGATGGTCGCGGCGCGGGCGCTCTACGCCGACCTCGGCTTCAGGCCGATCGCGCCCTACAACGACAATCCGATGCCCGGGCTGATCTATCTCGAACTCACGTTCTGAGCCGATTGCAACCGATTGCGGCGCCGAAGCGCTTCACAGGCGTCGCGACAGATGGCATAGGGCGCGGCTTCCTTCCCTGAACCGGTGTCAATGTCCATGGCCGCCCCGAAGTACGTTCCCCAAGAAGGCCTGAAGCTCAAGGTGAAGCGCGCCAGCGCGGGCCTGGGCCTGTTTGCCGGCGAGGACATCAGGAAGGGGACCTGCCTCATCGAGTACACCGGCCCCCTGGTCACCAACAAAGAGGCGGACGAGATCAACTCGCGCTATCTGTTCGCGGTCAATCAGGGCAAGACCATCGACGGCTCGGGCCGGGACAACAAGGCGCGTTACATCAACCACGGCTGCAAGCCCAACGCCGAGACCGACGTCTACAAGAACCGCGTGTTCATCACCGCCATCAAGAACATCAAGGCGGGTGACGAGATCACCTACAACTACGGCAAAGAGTACTTCGACCAGTTCATCAAGCCCTACGGCTGCCGCTGCGGCAAACACTAGGTCCTGACTATTTCTGCAGCGTTTCGTCCACGATGAAATTGGTCTCCCAGGTCTTGCCGCCGTCGGCGGAGAAGGCCTGTTCGAAGCGGCACGACGCGGGCGTGATGTCGGAGATCGAAAAGCGCACCAGGATCATGCGACCGTTGTACGGCTCCTGGTCGTAGAACTCGGCGCGGCCGTCCTTGAACCCGCCGGTCACCGGCTGACCGAACGTTCCCGCGCCGTGCGGAACGAAGCTTATCGACCACTGGTGCGAGTCGGGATTGTAGAGCCGCACGGTGAAGATCTCGAGGTGACCCGCCGCACCGTCGGCCTCGATCAACCCCTCGTTGGCGCCGTCCCAGAGGCGCCGGACCGTGTCCGTCCCAGTGTAGTCGACCCAAGTCGTGGACCCGGTCAGCGGATGGATCAGGCGTCGCTGGTGCGTCTTCCAGACGCCGATGTCCCAGTCGAAGTCGTGCACGCCATCCCGAAGCCCGGCCGACGGCGCCGGATCGGCCCGGGCCGGAACCGTCAGAAAAGTCAGAATGGCCAACGCCACCCCTGTCTGAAACCACCGCATCTCAGTCCCTCCCTCGCGTCTGAGCCCAGGGTACGCACTACGACCGCCGCGCGGTCCGGCGTCCGCAGCATCCGGGCGGTGGTTCGCAGCGCGCAAGGCCCGGACGGCGCTTACGAAATCCGAAACCCATCGTGACCCCCGCCAGGGGTTGACTTGCCCGGGGCAGGGGGCGAAACGCGCGCCACCTTGGCGGCCCGCCGTCGCACCCCCACATCGACCCAAAAGGACCCTCCTCCCATGGCTCTTCGCGTCGCCATCAACGGTTTCGGCCGCATCGGCCGGCTGGTGCTCCGCTCGATCGTCGAGCACGCCCGCCGCGACATCGAGGTGGTGGCGATCAACGACCTGGGTCCGGTGGAGACCAACGCCCACCTGCTCCGTTACGACAGCGTGCACGGCCGCTTCCCGGGCGCGGTAACGGTCGAGGGCGACACTATGGATGTCGGCCTGGGGCCGATGAAGGTCACCGCCATCCGCAACCCGGCCGAGCTGCCGCACAAGGCCCTGGGCGTCGACATCGCGCTCGAATGCACCGGCATCTTCGTCACCCGCGACAAGGCCGCCGCCCACCTCGAGGCCGGCGCCAAGCGGGTTCTGGTCTCCGCGCCCTGCGACGGCGCCGACAAAACCATCGTCTTCGGCGTGAACCACGCGAGCCTGACCGCGGCCGACACCGTCGTCTCCAACGCCTCGTGCACGACCAACTGTCTCGCGCCGGTGGCCAAGGTGCTCAACGAGCTGTGCGGCATCGAGCGCGGCTACATGACCACCATCCACAGCTACACCAACGACCAGCCGTCGCTGGACCAGCTGCACAAGGACCTCTACCGCGCCCGCGCCGCGGCGGTGTCGATGATCCCGACCTCGACGGGAGCCGCCAAGGCGGTGGGCCTGGTGCTGCCCGAACTGAAGGGCAAGCTCGACGGCTCATCGATCCGCGTGCCGACGCCGAACGTGTCGGTGGTGGACCTGGTGATTACGCCCTCGCGCGACGTGACCCGGGACGAAATCAACGAGGCGATGATCGCGGCCTCGCGCGGCGTGCTGAAGGGCGTGCTGGCGACGACCTCGGACCCGATCGTCTCCATCGACGTGAACCACATCGCGTCGAGCTCGCTGTTCGCCTTGCCCCAAACGCAAGTGATCGAAGGCAAGCTGGCCCGCGTGCTGAGCTGGTACGACAACGAGTGGGGCTTCTCCACCCGCATGTCGGACACGGCCCTGCACATGGCGACGATGCTCTGACGCATGTGGCGCTGGCTGATCGCAACGCTACTGGCGCTTATTGCCTACGGTGCGGCGATCGCGACCATCCACCCCGTGCTCTACCTGTACGGCCGTACGCTACCCGGCGTCATGGGGTACGGACCGCAAGGTATCCCGCGGCAATTCGGAGGAAGTCCCCTCGTCGTCGTGGCGTGGGATATCCTTTGGGTCGCGCTTTGGTGGGCGGCTTGGCTACTGTTTAGGCGCTCACTGATGCGGCGCGCCACTACCGGCTATCGAGCCCCACTTGCCGTAGCCGCCGCGGCTTATTTTCTCTGGCTTCCTTTGGCTGCCTGGATCGTCTGGCGCGAACTGTTCGTGAGATTTTGAATGAGCAAAGCCTTCCGCACCCTCGACGATGCGAACGCCGCCGGTAAGACCGTTCTCGTTCGTGTAGACTTCAACCTCCCCATGCAGGACGGGCGGGTCAGCGACGACACGCGGTTGCGCGCGGCCCTGCCGACCATCGCCAAGCTGCGCGACCAGCGCGCCAAGGTGGTCCTGCTGGCGCACTTCGACCGGCCCAAGGGCGAGCGCGTCCCGTTCATGTCGCTGAGGCCCGTGGTCGGACCGCTGGAAAAACTGCTCGGCGCGCCGGTTCGCTTTGCCGACGACAGCGTGGGCGACGAAGCCAAACGCGTCATCGACGCGACGCCGCCGGGCGGCGTGGTGTTGCTGGAAAACCTGCGTTTCCACAAGGGCGAGGAGAAGAACGATCCTGCGTTCGCCAAACAGCTCGCCGCGCTTGGCGACCTCTATGTGGACGACGCCTTTTCCGCCGCGCACCGCGCCCATGCCTCGACCGAGGGGATTACCCACTTCCTGCCGGCCTATGCGGGCGAGAGCATGCGCCGAGAACTCGACGCCCTCGACGCCGCGCTCGGCAATCCGAAGCGGCCGGTGCTGGGCATCGTCGGCGGGTCGAAGGTGTCGAGCAAGCTCGACCTGCTGCAGAACCTGGTCGGCAAGCTCGACGCGCTGGCCATCGGCGGCGGCATGGCCAACACCTTCCTGTTCGCCCAGGGCCACAACGTCGGCGCCTCGCTCTGCGAGAAGGACCTCGCCGACACCGCGCGCGCGATCATGGCCGGGGCCAAGGCCAAGGGCTGCGAATTGCTGCTGCCGGTCGACGTGGTCACCGCGACCGAGGTGAAGCCGGGCGCGCAATCGCACGTGCGCACGCTGACCGAGGTGAGGGCCGAAGACCGCATCCTCGACGCGGGGCCCAAGTCCGTCGAACGCCTGATCGCGGCCATGGATCGCTCGGCCACCCTGATCTGGAACGGCCCGCTCGGCGTCTTCGAGGTCCCGCCCTTCGATGCCGCTACCGTCGAGGCCGCCCGCCACGCGGCCAAGCTGGCCAAGGCCGGCCGCCTTATCGCCGTCGCCGGGGGTGGCGATACGATCGCGGCCCTGAACCACGCGGGGGTGGCGGGGGACTTCACCTTCGTCTCCACCGCCGGGGGCGCCTTCCTGGAATGGATGGAGGGCAAGGCCCTGCCCGGGGTCGAAGCGCTTAAGGTCTGAAGCAATCTGGCGGGGACCGCTCGACACCGCTAAACTGCGGCCAATTATAAAAAACTACGCTGAGCACAGGGAAGACGATGAATCTGCAAGGGCTGAACGCCGTGGCGCGAGCCATGGTGGCGCCGGGTCGGGGCATTCTGGCGGCCGACGAATCGACCGGCACCATCAAAAAGCGCTTCGACGCCATCGGGGTAGAGAACACCGAGGAGAACCGCCGCGACTACCGCGAAATGATGTTCCGGGCGGCCGAGGGCATGAAACACGTCTCGGGCGTGATCCTCTACGACGAGACCATCTGGCAGGACGCCGCCGACGGCACGCCGCTGGTGGAACTGATCCGCGCGGCGGACGCGCTGCCGGGCATCAAGGTCGACAAGGGCGCCCACGCCATGCCCGGCTTCCCAGGGGAATACATCACCGACGGGTTGGACGGCCTCGGCGCGCGCCTGGCCGCCTATCACGAACGCGGCGCGCGCTTCGCCAAGTGGCGCGCGGTCATCGACATCGGCGACGGCATTCCCACCTGGGGCTCGATCAAGGCCAATGCGCATGCGCTGGCGCGTTATGCTTCGCTCTGCCAGGCCAACGACATCGTGCCCATCGTCGAGCCGGAAGTGTTGATGGACGGCTCGCACCACATCGAACGCTGCGACCAGGTCACGCGCCTGATGCTGCATGCGGTGTTCGAGGAGCTGTTCGAACAGCGCGTCGCGCTGGAAGGCATTGTGCTCAAACCCAACATGGTCGTCTGCGGCAAGGGCTGCGGTCACCGCGCCAGCGTCGAAGAAGTCGCCGAACGCACCATCGCCGCCCTGAAAGCCACCGTGCCGTCGGCGGTGCCGGGCATCGCCTATCTGTCGGGCGGCCAGTCCGACGAAGAAGCCACCGCCCACCTCGACGCCATGAACCGCCTCGGCGGCTTCCCGTGGAAGATGACCTTCTCCTACGGCCGCGCGTTACAGGCGGCGCCGCAGAAGGCCTGGTCGGGTCGCAAGGAAAACGTGACCGCGGCGCAACGCGCCTTCGCCCACCGCGCCCACATGAACGGCCTAGCGTCGGTGGGTCAGTGGCAAAAGTCGCTGGAGATGGTCGCGGCCTAACCGCCGCGCTCGTCCGTCCCATCTTACCTGAGGCGCCCGTTAGCATGCTGCGCGGGCATTCCAGCGTGGAGCTACGGCTGCATCGCCCGCATCTGTTCCGGCGTCATCGGCATCATGTTGTGGTTCAGGTTGGCCATGATCCAGATCGATCCGGCGACGATCAGGAAGACCACCAGCACGCCGAAGGCGAGCGCGAGGACGTTGTTGGTGTTGTCGGGCCCGGTGGTGACGTGCAGGAAAAAGACTAGGTGCACCCCCATCTGCGCGATGGCGAGCACTATCAAGGCCACCGGAATTGCCGGACCATAGATCAGATGCGTGCCCGCGAGCACGAAGGCCGCGGCGGTAAGCACCACTGAGAAACCGAGTCCGAGGTTGGAGTTGCGGATCCAATGCCCCGCGCTTTCCTCGGGTTCGTCGCCGGGAGCATGGTCTTCCCGCCCGCCGATTTCGCCGGCGTATTCGTGCGGATCGAACTCGAGATGGCTCATGTCAGGCCTCCCATCAGATAGACGATGGTGAAGATGCCGATCCAGACGATGTCAAGCGCGTGCCAGAACAGGTTGAAGCAGATCAGCCGGTGAATGATCTCGGGCCGGAAGCCCTTGACCTGGACCTGTGCCATCATGGTGAGCAGCCACAGGCCTGCGAGCGTGACGTGGACGCCATGCAGACCGACCAGACCGAAGAAGGCGGTGAGCATGCCGCTGCGTTGTGGCGTGATGCCGCGGATCGCCAGGCTCACGAACTCCTGCAGCTCCATACCCACGAAGGCGAGGCCCAACAGGCCGGTGACCAGCAGGAATATCTGGGTCCAGAGCTTGCTCTTGGCGTTGGTGGCGGCGAAGGACAGGCCGCAGGTGTAGCTCGACAGCAGAAGCGCCGCGGTCTCAAGCGCGACACGCGGCGTTTCCACCAAGGCGTGGATCGTCGCACCGCCTGCGGTCGCGTTCCTCTGCACCGCGAACACCGCGAAGAAGCAGGCGAACATGATGATGTCGCTGAGCAGGAAGATCCAGAAACCATAGCCCACGATGATTCGCTTGTTGGCGGGACCGGTTTCGCCGTGGCCGGCCCCTCGCGTCGGCGCCATGTCGCTGTGACCGCTGTGACCGAGCCGGTGCGGGTCTTCGCGCACGCGGCGGATGGTCTCGACACTGGCGGGAAGTCCGGCGTCGGTCATGGCAGAGCCCCCTGCTGGGCCATCCGCTCGAGCAAGGCCGCGCGGGCGGCGCGGCGGGCGCGATCGACCTTGGCCACCTCCTCGACCGGCACATGGAACTCGTGCACGTCGCGCCAGGCGAAGACCACGAACCCGGCGAACGCGGCGACAAAGGCGAGGCCGGCTAGCCACCAGATCTGCCAGATCAGGGCGAAGCCGCCGATGCTGGCGAAGAAGCCGGTGTAAATGCCGACCGGACTGTTCACCGGCATTTCGATCGGCTTGTAGTCGGGCTCGGGCGACAGCTGCTGGGTTTCGACCGCGCGCAGTTTAATGCCCCAGTACGCCTCTTCGCCTTCGACGTTGGGCATGACCGCATAGTTGAAGTAGGGCGCCGGCGACGGCGTCGCCCATTCCAGCGAACGCCCGTCCCAGGGATCGCCGGTCACGTCGCGCAGCTTGTCGCGGTCGAGGATGCTGACCACCAGCATGATCACCTGGCAGATGACTCCGACGATCAAAACGCCGACGCCCGCCAGTGACAGGTAGAGCATCGGACGCCACGCCTCGATGTTGATGTGCTGCAGCCTCCGTGTCATGCCTTCCAGTCCCAGGATGTAGAGCGGCGTGAAGGTGATCCAGAAGCCGAAGAAGGCGAACCAGAATGACGCCTTGCCCCAGCCCTCATGCAGACGGAAGCCGAAGGCCTTGGGGAACCAGTAGTCGAGGCCGGCGAACAGGGCGAACACCACACCGCCCACGATCACATTGTGGAAGTGCGCGACCAGGAACATCGAATTGTGCACGAGGAAATCGGCTGGAGGCACCGCGAGCAGCACACCCGTCATGCCACCGATCACAAAGGTGAAGATGAACCCGAGCGACCACAACATGGGAACGCTGAAGCGCACCCGTCCGCCGTACATGGTGAATATCCAGTTGTAGATCTTCACCCCGGTGCCGACGGCGATGATGCTCGTTGAGATGCCGAAGGCGGTGTTCACCGCGGCGCCCGAGCCCATGGTGAAGAAGTGGTGCAGCCAGGTCATCATCGCCACGATGCAGATGAACAGTGTCGCCGCCACCATCGAACGATACCCGAACAACGGTTTGCCCGAGAAGGTCGAGAAGATCTCCGAAAAGATGCCGAAGGCGGGCAGCACCAGAATGTAGACCTCCGGGTGCCCCCATGCCCAGATGAGGTTCATGAACATCATCGGGTTGCCGCCCGCGGTGTTGGTGAAGAAGTGCCAGCCGAAGTACCGGTCCAGGCTCAACATAGCGAGGGTGGCGGTGAGGATCGGGAACACCGCCACGATGATCATGCTCGACGCCAGGACAGTCCAACAGAACATTGGCATGCGCATGAAGCTCATGCCGGGACAGCGCATCTTCAGAATCGTGGTGACGAAGTTCATCCCCGTCATCAAGGTGCCAATTCCCGATATTTGCACGGCCCACAAATAATAGTCGACGCCGACACCGGGGGAATAAGCGCTCTCGCTCAGCGGTGGGTAGGGCAGCCAGCCCGTGCGCGCGAATTCGCCCACGAACAGCGAGATGTTCACCAGCAACGCACCGGCGGCGGTAAGCCAGAAGCTCACGGAGTTGAGCGTCGGAAACGCCACGTCGCGCACGCCGAGTTGCAGCGGCGTGACGAAATTCATAAAACCGATCACCAGCGGCATGGCGGCGAAGAAGATCATAATCGTGCCGTGCGCCGAGAAAATCTGGTCGTAGTGCTCCGGCGCCAGATAGCCCGGACCATGGATAGCGAGAGCCTGCTGGCTGCGCATCATGATCGCGTCGGCGAAGCCGCGAACCAGCATCAGAACGCCCAACGCGCAATACATGATGCCGATACGCTTGTGATCGACGCTGGTGAACCACTCGCGCCACAAGTATGACCACCAACCCTTCACCGTCACCAGGATCAGCACGCCCAGCATCACGATTATGATCGCCAGCGAGGTGATGAGCGGAATGGGTTGATCGAACGGAATGGCCGACCAGTTCAGCTTGCCCAGCATCAGCGGCGACCTCCGGCAGCGACTTCGCGTCCCGCGTGGGAGGGACCTTCAGGTTCGGGCCCGGCCGGCGGCGCGATGGTCTGCGCCGCGATGGCCTGGAATAGTTGCGGATCCACACTGCGATAGGTGAACGGCGTCACGTTCTGGCTCTGGCGCGCGAGCGTCGCGTAGGCGGCGCGGTCGAGCATCAGCCCGGCTGCGTGCGTCGTCTGAGTCCATGTGGCGAAGTCAGCGGGCGTGACGCTCTTCACCTGGAACTGCATGTCGGAGAAGCCGTCGCCGCTGAAGTGCGAGGACTGGCCAAATAGTACCGCGGGCCGGTCGGCCTGGAGGTAGAGCTGCGAGACCATGCCCGGCATGGCGTAGACCATCGAGCCGAGGCGCGGGATGAAGAAGGCGTTGAACACGCTGGCCGAGGTGATCGAGAAATGCACCGGCGTCCCGGCCGGCACCACAAGCTGATTGACCGTGGCTATGCCCTGCTGCGGATAGATGAACAGCCACTTCCAATCGAGGGCCACCACCTGGACTTCAACCGTCGGCGTCTTCGACGGTAGGGGCTTGAACGGATCGAGCCGATACGAGCCGATCCAGATCACGCCGCCGATGAACATGATGGTCAGGATCGGGATCGACCAGACGATCGCCTCGATGCGTCCGGAATAGGCCCAGTTCGGCAGGTATTGGGCCTTGGTGTTGGACGCCCGGTAGCGCCAGGCCATCCAGAACGCCAACAGGATCGTCGGCACGACGATCGCGAGCATGATCAGGGTCGCGTCGATCAGGATCGTGGCGTCGTCGCGACCCACCGGGCCGGCGGGGTTCAACACGCCGTTGCCGCAACCGGTCAGCAAAAAAGCGGACAGCGCCGCCGTCACGTAACCCACCGTCCGCAACGGCGTCGCATCCATCGCATTTCGAGGCATGGGATCGCCCGTTCCGACTCAGATGCGGGCCTTATACGCCCGCCGCCGGGAAAGGCCACACAGAGTTTGTGGATTTTCGAGAATGCCTGAGCGACTGGGGAATCCGCGCGGCCGTTGGGACTACTTTTTCGCGGCGGGGAGCTCGAGCCAGAAGCGCGAGCCCTGACCGGGCGTGCTCTCGAACTCGATCGAGCCGCCCTGCAGTTCGGCCAGCCGGCGCGCCAGCGCCAGGCCGATGCCGTGGCCCTCGGTGGTGGTCTTTTCCATGCCGAGGCGGTTGAACGGCTCGAACAGTTCGCTCTGTTTCGAGAACGGAATGCCGGGGCCGTGGTCTTCGACCTCGAGCCGCACACGATCGATCGTCGGACGCGACAGCTTCAGCCGGATGACCTTGCCCGAGGCGCCGTACTTCACCGCATTGGTCACCAGGTTGGTGACGATCTGCACCACGCGCACGGAGTTGGCCATGGCGGTCATCTTCTCGCCGCGGCCTTCCACCTGCCAGTCGATGCCCTGGGCTTCCGGCTTCACGGCGACCGAGCGGCGGACGTCTTCGAGCACGGCGTCGAGATCGACCGGCTGCAGTTTCACCGCGACCGTGCCCGCTTCGGCGTGGGCGACGTCGAGCAGGTCGTAGGCCAGCGCCTCCACCTGGCGCGCCGTGCGCACCAGCATGGCGGCCATTTCTTCCTGGGTCGGCGACACCGGGCCGAGCTTGCCCGAGGCCCACAGCTCGCCGATGCCGATGATGCCGGCGACCGGGCTCTTGATCTCATGGCTGACGTTGGCCAGCAGGCGCGACTTGCCCGCGCTGGCGGCTTCGGCCTTGCGCTGGCCTTCGTGCGCGGCTTCCGCGAGGCTGTCGCGTTCGTCGAGCAGGGCCGCGATCGGCAGCGCCGGCAGGCAGCCGAAGATGCAATAGAGCTGCATCAGCCGAACCTTGGTCGCAAAGTCCGCCGCCATGATGTGCGTCGGACCCTGGTCGGAGACGACGCCCAGGATCGCGGCGGTCGAGATGATCAGCACCGCAGCGCCCGCGCCCAGCATGCGGTGGCGCACGGCGGCAAGCAGCAGGAACGGCGTGACCAAAAATCCGATCGGCTTATCGTGCTGGAAGAACACGATGACCGAGATGGCTGAGATGGCCGCGAGCGTCGCCACCGCTTCCAGCGCGCGCAACGGCTGGCGATAGACGGCGAGCCGCTCGCGCGTGAGCGCCAGACCGAAGGGCGTCACCACGGCAAGGCCCAGGGCGTGGCCGAACCACCAGGTCTGGGCGATGGTCAGGAAACTGCCCGCGCCGCTCATCTGCAGCACGGCCCCGGCGAGCAGCGCCGACGGCAGGGTCGAGATGGCCGGAAGGAAGATCAGAAACTTGATGATGCCGTTCAGGCTCGACAGGTCGAGCGTGGGCATGAACCGGCGCATCAGATAGACCGCCAGCGCGGCTTCGAGCACGGCGGCGAAGGTGAACATCAGCGCCTTCGGCATGGTGTTGCCGACCAGCAGGCCGCCGATGGCATAGGCCGCCGCGACGAAGAGAACATAGGCGGCGTCGAAACGGCTGTTGCGCGGACCCTTCAGCCAGCCGACTACGGCGACGCCGGTGGCGGGCCAGACGGCGGCGATGGCGCCCGACGACCGCGACAGCTCGACCGAAACAACCGTGAGCACGCCGACCAGCATGACGGCGATCAGACTGCCCAGCACGCGCGCGGACGACAGCTCGGACCGGTCCGAGCGTGTCGCATCCGTGCTCAGATTGCCGGGCTCGATCGTTCCGATCGACTGCATGCCCAGGGTATCCGCCATGGGGTCTTCCGCTCCGCCGCGCGATGCGGCCGTTTGGTTTCCCCATTAGAAACCAGAGGTTCCTAATTTCGGCTGAATCGGCTTGGTTTTCCGCTCAGCGGCGGGCCAGACCCTGGTTAATGGCGCCGTTCAGGGCCTCGACCGCCGCGCGCGGTCCCTGCGGCCAGGTCCAGATCGCGGCGCTGACCGCCAGGAAGTCCGCCCCGGCGGCGGCGAGGTCGGCGGCGTTGAGCGGCGTGATTCCGCCGATGGCGACGCAGGGAATCTCCATGACCTCCTGCCAGATCGACAGGATCTCCGGGTCCGCCCGGGTGGGCGCGTCCTTGGTTTCGGTGGGGAAGAAGGCCCCGAAGGCCACATAGTCCGCGCCCGCCTCGGCCGCGTCCATGGCGAGGTGGCGGCTGTCGTGGCAGGTCACCCCCACCGTCCCGTCAGGGCCTAGGACCCGCCGCGCCTCGGCGCAGGACGCGTCGCCCTGGCCCACATGCACCCCATCACAGCCCAGGGCCTTGGCGAGATCAGGCCGGTCGTTGAGGATCACCGCGACCCCCTGGGCGCGCGCGACTGGGGCCAGGACCCTGACCGCCGCGGCCACCGCCTCGTCTCCGACGTCCTTCAGCCGGATCTGCAGCGCCGCCACCCGGCCGGCGGACAGGGCGGCCTCCAGGTCGCGGGTGAAGGCGTCCAGGTCGTCGATCCGGGGCGGGGTGATCAGGTAGGGGCGGCAGTCTGGAGGGGGGGCCGGCATGGGGGCGGGGCTTGGCCTGGGCAGGGGCCGGGGTCAAGCGGCGAGACCTTCCGCCGCGGGACGCGAATGAGAATGAGTTGCAATTCGGTCCGGCGATATGATATTGAGAACCGTTCTCACCACCCGCCGGGGATGCCCAGCCGTGTACGTCTGCAACTGCAACGGAATCCGCGAGCGCCAGGTCCGCCAGGCCATCGACGCCGGCGCGGCGCGGCCCAAGGACGTGTTCGACCGGCATGGCGTGCGCCCGCAGTGTGCTAAGTGCGTCTGCGACATGCGGCGCATGATCGAGGACCAGCAGGAGGACCTTCGCTACGCCGCCGAATAGGAAGGGCCGGCCATGAAGGGCGACGTCTCCATCATCCGCCTGCTGAACGCGGTGCTCACCAACGAGTTGACCGCGGTGAACCAGTATTTCCTGCACGCGCGCATGTTCGAGAGCTGGGGATTCCACCACCTGGGCCGGGTGGTCTACGCGGAATCCATCGGCGAGATGAAGCACGCCGACCGGCTGATCAAACGCGTCCTGTTCCTCGAGGGCCTGCCCAACTTGCAGGACCTGCACAAGCTGGCCATCGGCGAACAGGTGGTCGAATGCCTCGAGGCCGACCTGGCGCTGGAAGTGCGCGGCCGCACCACCCTGGTCGAGGGCATCGCCGCCTGCGAAGCCGCCGCCGACTTCATCAGCCGCGAGATCCTGGCCGGTATCCTCGGCGACACCGAGGAGCACATCGACTTCCTGGAGACCCAGCTCGGCCTGGTCCGGGCCATGGGCGAGCAGAACTATCTGCAGAGCGCCATGACGGAGATCGAGACCGACAACGCGGCCACCGGCGGTTAAGCATCCGGACCTCCCGCCCTACCTTGCCACGGTGAAGGCGCCCCTATAGGTTCCGCGCCCGATTTCGAACCCTCCTCCCCCTTCCGGACACCCCATGAAAATCAACGGCAACGCCATCAAGCCCGGCAACATCATCGAGCACGATGGCGGCCTGTGGGTGGCGGTGAAGACCGCCCACGTGAAGCCCGGCAAGGGCGGCGCCTTCGCCCAGGTCGAGCTGAAGAACCTGATCACCGGCTCCAAGCTGAACGAACGCTTCCGCTCGGAAGACACGGTCGAGCGGGTGCGTCTGGACCAGAAGGACTTCACATACCTCTACGACGGCGGCGACAGCCTGGTGTTCATGGACAAGGCCACCTACGAACAGATCGAACTGCAGAAGCAATGGGTCGGCGATGAGCGCATCCCTTATCTGCAGGACGGCATGGAAGTGGTCATTGAGTTCCACGACGAGCGCCCGATCGGCCTGACCCTGCCCGAGCAGGTGACGCTGGAGGTCATGGAGACCGAACCGACGGTGAAGGGCCAGACGGCGTCGTCGTCCTACAAGCCCTCGACTGCGTCGAACGGCCTGCGCATCATGATCCCGCCGTACATGTCGGCCGGCGAGAAGATCATCGTCGACACCACGACGGGCGAGTACGTTCGCCGCGCCGACTGATCAGCGCATGAGCCAGCCCTCCGGACTTCTCCAGATCATGATCAACGCCGCGCGCAAGGCCGGGCGGCCGATGGCGCGCGACTTCGGCGAGGTGCAGGCGCTGCAGGTGTCGAAGAAGGGGCCAGGCGATTTCGTCACCTCCGCCGACCTGAAGGCGGAACAGACCCTGTTCGAAATGCTCACCGAAGGACGGCCGGGTTACGGCTTTCTCGGTGAAGAACGCGGCATGGTCGAAGGCACCGACAAGACCCACACCTGGATTGTCGATCCGATCGACGGCACCTCCAACTTCATGCACGGCATGCCGCATTTCGCGGTGAACATCGCCCTGCGGCGCGACGGCAAGATCGTCGCGGGTGTCACCTATAATCCGATCTTGAACGAGCTGTTCTGGGCCGAGAACGGCAAGGGCGCCTTCCTCAACGACACGCGCATCCGCGTGGCGGGCCGCGCCAAGCTCGAGGACGCGCTGATCGGCATGGGCGCGCCCTTCGTGGGCCGCCCCGGCCACGCACAGTACTTCAAGGAGCTGCACCAGCTGACCCAGCGCGTCGCCGGCGTGCGCCGCCTGGGCTCCGCCGCCCTCGACCTCGCCTGGGTCGCCTGCGGGCGTTACGACGGCTACTGGGAGCGCAACCTCAACCCGTGGGACGTGGGCGCGGGGATCATCATCGTGCAGGAAGCCGGCGGAATGATCTCTTCGGTGGAAGAGGGCGGCGACCCGCAGACGGGCGCCTCGGTCTGCGCCGGAAGCGGCGACATCCATCCCCTGCTGCTGGACCGCCTGCGCGCGGCCGGCGTGCCCAGTTAAGGTTGGTCGAGCGGTGACGCGCCCGATCGTCATCGCCCACCGCGGCGCCTCCGGCGAACGGCCGGAGCACACCCGCTCGGCCTACGAACTCGCCATCGACCAGCGCTGCGACTACGTCGAACCGGACCTGGTGTTCTCCAGAGACGGCGTGCTGATCGTGCGCCACGAGAACGAGATCGGCGCGACCACCGACGTGCTGGGACGTCCCGAATTTGCCGACCGGCGCACGACCAAGACCGTCGATGGCGCGCGCGTCGACGGATGGTTCGCCGAGGACTTTACCCTGGCGGAGCTGAAGACCTTGCGTTGCCGCGAACGGTTGCCGGACCTGCGCCCGCAGAACACACGCTATGACACCCTCGATGACATTCTGACGTTCGATGACCTGATCGACCTCGCGCGCGACGCCGGCCATCGGCGCGGTCGCCCGGTCGGGCTCTACGTCGAGATGAAGCACCCGACTTATTTCGCTGCCCTCGGCTTCTCGATGCCGGGGGCCTTGTCCGGCGTGCTGCGCGACCACAACCTAGATGGCGGAGACGCCCCGGTCATCGTCGAGTGCTTCGAGCCGAGCGCGGTGAAAGCGATACGCGCCCTCATCGGCGCCCGATGCGGCCAGTTGATTGCGGCGGAAGGGGCGCCGGCGGACGGCGGCCCAACCTATGCCGACATGCTGCCGGCCGACGGATTGCGCGAGATCGCAACCTATGCGGACACAATCGGCGTCGAGAAATCCCTGGTCACGCCGCGCCTCTGCACCGAGGCGCACACAGCCGGCCTGCAGCTGCACGCCTGGACCTACCGCCCGGAAAACCTGTTCCTGCCGCCGGCCTATCGCTACGGCAAGGCGCCGGACGACTACGGCGACCTGGAACGCGAACTCGCCGACGCGATTGCAAACGGCGTAGACGGCGTGTTCTGCGACCTGCCGGGCGTCGCACGCAAGGTTGTCAATCGTACGTTCTAGAACCTCCACCGTTTTCGGCAGAAAACGGGGGGCTAGGCCACCGTCTCGAACTGCAGTTCCGCCAGCCTTTCGTATAACCCGCCCGCCGCGACCAGCGACGCGTGCGTGCCTTCTTCCACCACCTGCCCCTGGTCCATCACGACGATCCGATCGGCGCGCAGCACCGTCGCCAGCCGGTGCGCGATCACCAGGGTTGTACGCCCCGTCATCGCCTGATCGAGCGCGCGTTGCACCAGCCGTTCGTTCTCGGCGTCGAGCGACGAGGTCGCCTCGTCGAGCAGCAGGATCGGCGCGCCGCGCACCAAGGCCCGTGCGATGGCCAACCGCTGGCGCTGGCCGCCGGAGAGCGAACGGGCGCGTTCGCCCAAGGGCGTGTTGAAGCCTTCCGGCAGGGCGTCCACGAAACCGAGCGCCTGGGCCTCCCCCGCAGCGGCGCGCACCTCTTCCGCCGTCGCGGTCTCGCGACCGAAGCGCACATTGTCGAGCGCCGAGCCCGAGAACAGCGGCGCGTCCTGCGCCACCAGGCCGATGCGTTCGCGCAAGGCGCGGGGATCGACCTCCGTGAGGTCGACGCCGTCGATCGAAACCACACCCGCCTGCGGATCGAAGAAGCGCAGCAGCAGCCGGAACACGGTGGTCTTGCCCGCGCCTGACGGCCCGACCAGGGCCACCGTCTCGCCGGGACGCACCACCAGCGAAAAGTCGCGCAACGCCGGCAGGTCCGGACGGCCCGGATAGGCGAAAGTGACGTGCTCGAACGCAGCCTCGCCCAGTGGCGGCTCGGGCAAGGGAGTTGGGTTGGCCGGCGGCGCGATGGTCGGACGCGCCTGCATCAGTTCGTCGATGCGCTCCATGGCGCCGGCGGCCTTCTGGATGTCGCCCCAGGTCTCGCCGAGCGCGCCCACCGAGCTCGCCGCCATCACCGCGAAGAAGCCGAAACTGATCAGCTGGCCGCCGGTCATGGATTTGTGCACCAGTGCGTCCTGTGCGCCCAGCCAGAACACCATCAGAATGCCGCCGTACATCAGGGCGATGACCACCGCGGTCATCAGGGCCCGTGCGCGCATGCGCGTGACCGAGGCGGCGAAGGTGAACTCGACGGCGGAGCCGAATCTCCGCTGGGAGCTCTCCTCGCGACCGAACGCCTGAACCGTTTCGAGCGCGTCGAGACTTTCACCGGCAACGCCGACCGCCTGGGCGAACAGGTCCTGGGTGCGGGTGGTGAGCGTGCGCACCCAGCGCCCGATTAAGAACATGGGCGCCAGCACCACCGGCAGCAGCAGCAGCACCCAGCCGGTGAGACTGGGGGACACCAGCGCCATCATGATCACGGCGCCGATGACGCCCAGGAGGCTGCGCAGGGCGATCGACACCGCGGAGCTGACCAGAGTCTCGACGATGGCCATGTCGGTGGTCATCCGCGACAGCACCTCGCCCAGTCGGATCTTCAGGAAGAAGGCCGGGTCGAGCGTCAGGGCATGGGCGTAAAGCGCTTGTCTGAGATCGGCGACCGCACGCTCGCCGACCTTGGTGACGTAGAAATACCGAAGCGCCGTGGCGATGGCAGAGGCGACCGATATGGCGGCCAACACCGCGAACCATCGGTTGACCTGAGCCAGCTGGCCCGAACGGAAGCCCTTGTCGATCAGGAACTGCATCCCGGGCCCCAGGGCCAGGGTGGTCCCGGTCGCGAACAGCAGAAAGAACCCGGCTATGGCGAGGTCCGCCTTGTGCCGGAACAGGTAGGGCGCGAGGCCCCGGAGCGGCTTGAGGTCGCGGCGGACCGGGCGCGTGCGGCGGGCGTCGGCGATCTGCTCGGCCAGGACCGCCCCGGAACTGGGCCGGCCCTCGGCGGGAAGCTCGGCGTCGGCGGCGGTCATGCGGGTCCTTGGGGAGACTCAGGGACGGTCTTTGGGGGCCTGCGCCCCTCTTGCCCCCTAAGGGGTGCGAGTGTATAGACCCCCGCTTCCCGCCGGACCCGGCGGGTTTTCCGTTTCGGACGCGCCGCTATGAAAGCTGACACCCATCCCGACTACCACTTCATCACCGTGGTGATGACGGACGGGACGTCCTATCAGACCCGCTCGACCTACGGGAAAGAGGGCGCGACCCTGAACCTGGATATCGACCCGTCGACCCACCCGGCCTGGACCGGCGGCAACCAGACCCTGCTCGACCGCGGCGGCCGCGTGTCGCGCTTCGCGGCCAAGTACGGCGGCTTCCTCAAGAAATAAGCCGTTTTGAGCGACTGGACCAAAAGGTCACACCAAGCGCCGGCCGTATGGTCGGCGCTTTGTTTTTGGCGCATAGGCGCGGGCGCCCCCTTTCAGCGCTCGGGCCAGACATGCTTTCATTTCGGCCACCTTTGAACCAGCGAGTTGGGGAACAGATGAACCGCGCGTTTCTCGCATCCGCATCCCTCCTGATCTGGTCCAGCTTGGCCGTAGGCCAGGCCTTTGCGGGCCAGACCGCCACCAGCCAGCCGGCGACGCCGCCGGCGGCCGCGGCGCCCGTGCAGCAGATTCCGCCCGCTCCGCCCAAGCCGCCGGTCGATCCGGCGCTGAAGGCGGCGCTCGACGGCGTCGAGGCGTCCAATCCGGTGGTGCGTTTCTACGCCCTGCGCGACTACAAGCCGGCCTGGTCCAAGGCGGACGTGGCGACGCTGACGGCGATCGTGAACGACGCCGAGCGTCAGGCGCTCAATCCGAAGGACTATCAGCCCGACCTGTCCAAGGCGCGCAGCGCCGAGGATCGCGACATCGCCTATACGCGCGCGGCGCTCGACTACGCCTCGGCCCTGGCGCTGGGCAAGGTCGACCCGACCACGGTGGAGGACATCTTCACCCTGCACCGCAACGTGCTGGACCCCTCCATCGGGCTCAACGAAGCGATCGAGCAGCACGCGGTTGAGACCTGGTTCCAGGCGCTGCCGCCGGGCGACAAGGGCTACCAGGGCCTGACCAGCGCCTATCTGCGCTACCGCGAGATCGCGATCAAAGGCGGCTGGCCCGCGTTCAAGCCGGGCGCGGTGATCAAGCCCGGCGCGAAGGACCCGCGCGTGCCCGCCATCGCCGCGCGTCTGCTGGCCGAAGGCGACCTCGAACAACCGTACACCGACGCGACCTATTCCGGCGACCTGGTCGAGGCGATGAAGATCTTCCAGCAGCGCCACGGCGTGCCGGACGACGGCGTCATCGGCGCCGACACCCAGGACGAACTGCAGGCCACCGCCGAGGACCGTGCGCGGCAGATCGCCACCAACCTGGAGCGCAGACGCTGGCTCGAGCGCACGGTCGCCGACGAGCGCATCGACGTGAACACCGCCGCCTCGATCCTGGTCTACTGGAAAGACGGCAAGCCGGTCGGCCGCAACGTGATCAACGGCCGCTCCAACAAGCCCACGCCGTCGATCGAGGCGTCGTTCTCCTCGATCCTGGCCGATCCGCCGTGGAACGTGCCGGGCGACATCGCCAAGGCGGAGATCTTCCCCAAGGGCCCCGGCTATCTCGCCGCGGAGGACATGTACATCGCCTCGGACGGCCACGTGGTGCAGCGTGCGGGTCCGAAGAGCGCGCTCGGCCTGGTCAAGTTCGAGGTGATCGACCCATACGCGATCTATCTGCACGACACGCCGTCGCGCAGCCTGTTCGCGCACTACCAGCGCCACTTGAGCCACGGCTGCGTGCGCGTGGAGGACGCGGTGGAGTTCGCGCGGCTGCTGCTGGCGGACAATCCCGACGCCCTGGCGGAATTCGACCAGGCCGAGGCCGACCACGACAGCAAGCGCGTGCCCATGGGCCGCGAGATTCCGGTGCGCATGCTCTACTGGACGGCCTTCATGACCGGCGCCGACCGCGTGGCGTTCCGCAAGGACGTCTACGGCTGGGATTCTAAAGCTGGGCGAAGCGCTGGGCGTCGGCGCGTTGTCGTTCAAGGCGGCGGACCGCACGAAGCAGACGGACGTCGGGCCGTAGTTTAGGCGGAGCGATCTCCGCCCTTTGGGCGGAGACAGCTTGCGAAGCAACCAGAGGCGGGCCCCACCCGCGACGCGTGCGGTTTTTCGCTCATTACTGAACGTTGTGCGTGGCCCTCCTCTGCCGCGCGGAGCGCTGCTGTCTCCTCCCAGGGGGAGGAGATCGCGCAGGAGCTATCCGCCGAACGCCGCCTGCAGGCGTTCGAACTGCGACAGCACCGGATGCGCCGCGTCTTCCATAGGCGCGTCGACGAACATCTTGGTGTCGAGGTAGAGCACGCGCTCGTACAGGCGCTCCGACCGGTCGAGCAGGCTGAGCAATCCGCCAGGCAGATCTTCCAGCGACTCCGCGGATTCGCCGCGGCACACCGACTGGGCGCCGATGCGATAGCGCGAAAGACAGGCTTCGCGCGGATCCATGTCGCCTTCGCGCACGGCGCGTTGCACCAAGAGCCACGACGCGACCTGCATCAGACGCGTGGTCAACCGCATGCTCTCGCCGGCGTAGGCGAGCGCTGTGGCGCGCGACAGCAGTTTTGAATCGCGACGTCCATCGCCGTCCAGATAGGCGGCGGTCTCCTCGACCAGCTCCATGCCTTCCTGGAAGGTGCGATCGAACAACTCCGATTGCACGAAGCCGTGCACGATCTCCGCCTGGGCTGGGGACACCTCGGCCACCACGTCAACCATGAACTCTTCGTCCCCTATGCGGCTCAGACCGGAGCCATGGCGGCCTGCCGTGCAACGCCCATGCCAGCTCGCACGGCGCGCTTAAGAAGTCTTGAACGAAAACAAAGCGTCGGCGGCGCTGCGTTTCGCCTGACGGGAGTCCAGGGCGTGCCGCGCGCGGTCGATTTCGGCTTCGAGAAGCTGGATGCGCTCGCCCAATTCCTCAGCGCCGTAGAGTTCGAGATCCTCTTTGCGCAGCTCGGCCAGGACGGCGCCGCGCGCCGGGCGGGGAAGACTTTCGTCGATCACGGACGCGACCTCCCTTTGCTCCTATCCACCGGACGTCTATCGAACGCCCCTCAGGCGAGGATTGCAAGCTCGGAGGGAAACGCATGCGGGCGATCACGATCGAAGGCGGCAAGGGTGAGGCGGACGCGCTGAAGCTGGTGGAGGCGCCGCGTCCCGGGGTGGGCCCTGGCCAGCTCCTGATCGCGGTGAAGGCCGCCGGGGTCAACCGCCCCGACGTGCTGCAGCGGCGGGGGCTCTATCCGCCGCCGCCGGGCGCGCCGGATATTCTGGGCCTCGAAGTGGCGGGCGAGGTGGTCGAGGTGGGCCCGGGCGCACCCCGCTGGACGGTCGGCGACCGGGTGACGGCGCTGCTGGGCGGGGGCGGCTATGCCGAGTTCGCCGCGGTCGACGCGCGCCATGCCCTGCCCATTCCGGCGGGCTTCGACTGGATCCAGGCCGCGGCCCTCCCCGAGACCGTGTTCACCGTCTTCACCAACGTCTTCGAGCGCGGCCGACTTACAGCCGGCGAGACCCTCATGCTGCACGGCGCGACCTCGGGCATCGGGGTGACCGCGATCCAGATGGCCAAGGCGGCTGGGGCGCGGGTTATCGCGACCTCGCGCGGCCAGGCCAAGGCGGACCACGCCAAGGCCCTGGGCGCAGACCTCGCCTTCGATTCCGACACAACCGACTGGGTGGAGGCCGTGAAGGACGCCGGCGGCGCCGACGTGGTGCTCGACATGGTCGGCGGCGACTTCATCGCCAGGAACCTCGCCTGCCTGAACCTGGAAGGCCGCCACGTCTCGATCTCGCTGCAGGCGGGCGCCACCGCCGGGGTCGACTTTCGCCCGGTCATGGGTCGCAGGCTGACGATCACCGGCTCGACCCTTCGCCCGCGCCCCGCCGACGAGAAGGCCCGGCTGGCGGCGGCGGTGGAACAGACCGTCTGGCCCTGGATCGAGCAGGGCAGGTTCAGACCGGTGATCGACCAGACCTTCCCCCTCGCCCAGGCCGCCGCGGCCCACGCCCGGATGGAAAGCGGCGACCATCTGGGGAAGATCGTCCTGACAACCTGAGCGACTGGTCGCAATTCGCCCGGCCGGTGCTATGGTTTCCGCTCTGACGGTTGCGGGGAGAACGGCCATGGGCGGCAAGCTCGGTCGGCGGCTGGCGGGTATGGCCGGCGCCTTGGCGTGCGTAACGGTTCTGACGGCGGGCGCGGCCTGGGCCCAGCCTGCATTCACCGATGGAAACTGGGAGACCGACGACGGCGGCGCCGTCACCGTCGACAAGACCGGCGTGTTCAACATCCTGTTCACCGACCAGGTCACCCATGCCAACGTCTTCAGCACGGGCAAGGTGGTCTCCAAGACACCCACCGCCGACGGCAAGCTGGAGCTGACCTTGAAACCCACCGCCGCGATCGCGGGTGGGATCGACGGCTGGGTCATCGACGTCGGCGCCGACGGCAACGGCGAACTCTACGCCGTCACCAAGGGCAACCGGCGGAAAGAGTCCAACCTGACCAAGTAATCGCGGGCGAGGGGCGCACCCCTCCTCCACGGCCCTCGCCAGCGGCGAGGGCGTTCGTCGCGGGGATCGACAAATCGTTGTGGGTTGATTGCAGGCAAAAACCGGCCCGCCGCCATCTGCTAACTTTCTTGCCGTCTTTACGGTTGTCGGTAGCCTCAGCCGCGGTCCGACTTTTCCATTCGGTCAATAAGCTTAACAATATCCGGCAGACAAACGAGGCTCTCCGTCGAGCGCTTGAGGATGCGGAAATGGAAAAGCCACTCCGGGAAACCTCACCGGCCGGGAAGCGCAATAGACAAGTCGAACTCGCCGTTCCGGGTGCTGTCACCACCAGCCGAGAAGAGTTGCGGTCGACTGCTTCCTTCCAGTAAGAAGCATCAGACTAGGGATTCGGATGTGCCGGATCTCGCCGTTTCCACCGCCGCACATGACCGTCCGCCAACGGCAGCGGCCGCGCCTGGGGAGCGGGGCCGATGGGCGCGGGCATCGCGGCGGTCGAGAAGCGGGGCGGGGACTGATCGCGCATGGCCAGCCCATAGACCATGGCGGCGATGAGCGTGGCTGCTTGCTTCGCCTGATCCTCGTTGAGGCGCTCATAGGTGTCGAGATCGGAATGCCAGGCATCGTGATAGTCGAGGGGATTCTGCATCAGTCCGATGGACGGCAGGCCGGCGCGCGAGAAGGTAGTGGCGTCGGTGGAACCGAGCCGCCGCGTGGTGTGCGGGATGGCGCCTTCGACGCCGAGGTCCGAGAACGGCTTCAGCAGCTCGCGCAGTATCGCGGCGTCTTCGGGCGGTCCGAACATGTTCGCGCCCCGGATTCGACCCGTCCCGCCGTCGATGTTGACATAGGCGGCCAGCTTCGAGAACTCAGACCCGGGCGCCTCCGCCGTCCCGAAATGGCGGGCCACGTAGTCTTGCGAGCCGAGGAGGTACTGCTCCTCCCCCGTCCACAGCACGATGCGGATCGTCCGCCGGGGATGGACGCCCAGCGCCAACAGAATGCGTCCGGCCTCCATCATCATGGCGCAGCCGACCCCATCATCCACGGCCCCGGTGGCGGAGTGCCAGGAATTGAGATGCGCGCCGATGACGACGACCTCGTCTTTCTTGTCCGTCCCGGGAATCTCCGCGACCGTGTTGTAGGAGACGCGACCGCCAGGGTGAGCTTGATTGCGGATGTCAAACCGCATCTTCACCGGCGCGCCGTCGGCGAGCAGTCGCGCGAGGCGGCCGTAATCCTCGTTGCGCAACTCCACCGTCGGAAGAGACTTTGCGATGTCGTAGGTGAAATTCGCAAAGGCGCGCACCTCGCCGTGCGCCTCCTGCGCGTCGTCGACCCGCATGAGCGCGCCGGCCTTGATCAGGAAGGCGTCGATCTGTTCACGAGTCCCACGGCTCGTCAGCAGGTCCGGAGCGAGCGGTGGGTCGGGCGGGGAGGGATCGACCCAACCGCGTCTGATCTGCGCCACGAAATCCTCGTCCATCTGCTCCGGCGCGACTTCGCGCTCGGCGGGCGCGCCCTTCCCAACCATGACGATCCGTCCCTTGAGCGGGCCGCGCACCGATTGGAGGTACTGCTGCAGCTGCGCCTTGGTGGTGTGCGGTGGTGGATCGATCAGCACCGCGCTCGCCGCGATCGGGCCTGGCGTGCCGGGTGTCCAGGCGAGAACGCGGAAGAACAACTGATCGCGCAAGGGCGATGTCACGCTGCCGGTCGCGAATTCGTTGGTCCAGCCAGGATGACCGAACAACCAAGGCTCGAGATGCGCATTTTGCATCCCCCAGGCCGTCATCTGAGAAGCCGCCCATTCGCCGGCGGCTCGTGCGTTCGGCGAACCGGTGAGTTGCGGACCGTACACGTCGGCCAGATAGTGAAGGGTGTGCGCGATCTGGGAGTGCTCCGCTTCCTCCTTGCGGATCCTGGCGTTGATGTCCGTCGGATCGGCGGCGGCCGGCTGCGCCTGACCGAGCATCAGGCCAGCCAGGAGTGATAAGGCGCAAACGCGCAAGCCGCGGCCGGATTTCGCGATAAAGTGAAAGCGGCTCACTTCAGCACGGCCTCAGCGTCCACGAGCTTCACGTCGTGCATCATGTCGAGGTAGGAGTCGTAGTAGGCCTTGTGCGAACTGCCGACGATGTTGAGCACGCGTGCGCCTGGGTGGGCGGCGACCGCGGCGCGGATGTTCGCGACCATGCGCAGGTTGCGCACCTCCCACGCCGCGACGTAGCGGCGGCCGTATAGCCCTTCCGACTGCTGACCGAGCGCCGCGCCGAAGTCGGCCTTGATGTCCTGCCGGAGCGTGTCCGGTCGGTTGATGAAGCGGTAGAGCGTCAACAGGTCGGCGCTTGTCTTCAGCTGCGTCTCCATGGTGCGTTCCCGCGCCACAGCCTTCGATGGCGCGATCTTCCATGCCGCCTGCAGAGCGTCGGAGAAGGGTTGACCTTCGTCGGGCAGCGCCCCGTCCGACGTGTGGTCGTCGACCAGATAGATGCGCTCGAGGCCGAGGCGGACCGCCAGCGCCACGCCGATCTCATAGGTCTCGTTGGGCTTTGCGCCGACCCGGTCGAGTGCCTTCATCGTCTCATCGTTGATTCCGTCTCCCACATGCCGTTCTTCGGGCGGCAGCCTGCGCCACTGCACAACGGCGGAAGGCTTTTCACCCGCGGCGAGGAACAGGGCGGCGAGGCGCCTGCGGGCGGCGGGGCTGGGCTGAGCGGGCCAGGACAGGAGCGTCTTGTGAATCTCGGCCGCCGCCGCCGGGACGTCCATGCCGATCGCCTTCTGCGCCGCCGCGGGGTCGAGGCACCAAGCGTCAAAGCTGCCCGGATAGGTCCCGGCATAGCGTTTCAGGTCATCGCACTGTTCACCAGATACGTTCTCGACCGTGATCGTGTCGGGCTTGTAGGCCGCCAGCTTGTCGAGGAGCGCGGCCATCATTGCGCCGTCGACCGGGACGGCCAATCCGGAGAGGTGCGTCGAGCCGAGCGTCAGAACCTGGGTCGGCGGCCCAGCCTGGGAGCCCTTCCATTCGTGGGGGTCGAACATAGGCGTCTGGGCCGTCGTCGCCCCGGCGCCTACCGTAGAAAAAACAAAGATCAACAGTGTGCAGATCAAATTTCGCAAGGCCATTCCCTCCAGTAAGTTTCCCGCTGTCCGGCACGGCCGACGCCACGTGGCTGTTGAACACCGCTTGAAAGGGAAGAGTTCTCGAATACGCCGCGCCGGATGCGTTCATTTAGATTAAATTGCTGCAATGCCGCGTAGACCGGCGCCGCAGCATTCCTTCGTCGAGCCAGAAGCCCTTGCCTAGCGATGATTTCCGGCATCGAACCCGCAATGTCGACTTTGCACCCCTCTCAGATACTAAGCGTCTCCGCTCGGCGGGGGCCTCGATTCCAAAGGCCTTATCATCGTGATCGCATCCGGCGCTGACAGGGGCCGCTTTGGATCGCGCGGTCGTCGCGAGGCCTTGGACGTTGGAACCAGCGCGAGCATCGGCCTGTCGCGCGAAGCCGATCGCCTTTTGTGCTTCTACGTTCGGGGGAATCGCTTCGTCAGCGGCCCCAAGACGCTCAATCGCTGAGTTGAACGGGTCAGCGCTCGCGCCTGCAGGACGTTGGTGAGCCTGCTGTTACGGAAATTTAACCTGCACGCCCGCATCCGGCTCGCTGCTTTCGGGGCTCTTACCGTCCAGGGCCGCCCGTCTCGGACAGACGGCGCCACGGGAGGGACACGTCTTGCGAAAACTAATGTGTGCGCTGGCGCTCACGGCCGCATCTGCGCTGGCCATCGAGACGGCGGGGGCGCAGACGCCCGCGTCCGCACCTGTCCCGGAAATCTCATACCGGCTTGATTCCAATGTGACGCCCGAACGCTATGAGATCGATATCACGTCCGACGTCGCCGCCATGCGCTTCTCCGGGTCCGAGCAGATCCGCGTGCGCTTGGCGCATAGCACCCGCGCCATCACGCTCAATGCCGCGGAGCTGACCATCGCCAGCGCCTCCTCCGACGGCGCGCCGGCCCGGGTCGCCCTCGACGACAAGACCGAGCGGCTGACGCTCTCCTTCGCCCGCCCCCTCGCCGCCGGCGAGCATCGCCTGGCGCTGACCTATGCCGGCAAGATCAACACCCTTCCGCGTGGACTCTTCGCCGTCTCTTACGATGATCAGGGTGCAAAGAAGACGGCGCTCGCCACCCAGCTCGAGAGTATCGACGCGCGCCGCCTGTTCCCGGGTTGGGACGAACCGGACCACAAAGCGGTGTTCGCGCTCTCCATGGTTACGTCGAAGGGTGAGCTGGCAGTCTCCAACATGCCTGTCGTCTCGACGCGGCCGGCCGGCGCGGGGCTTCAGCGGGTGAGCTTCGCCGACACGCCCAGGATGTCGCCCTACCTGGTTTTTCTGGGTGCGGGCGACTTCGTGCGCGTTACGCGCAAAGCCGGCCCGGTCGAGATCGGCGTCGTCACCACCCGCGCGGCGGCTGCGAATGCGGACTTCACGCTTGCCGCGGCGAGCGAGCTCCTACCCTATTACGGTCGCTACTTCGGCACACCCTATCCCCTGCCCAAGCTCGACTTCTTTCTTATGCCCGGCTCAGGCCAGCCCGTCGGGATGGAGAACTGGGGCGCGGTGTTCGGTTATGAGGGCGGCTTTATTGTCAACCCCAGGACCACCACCGAAGGCGGTCGCGCCTTCGTCTATCTGGTCATCGCCCACGAAATGGCCCACCAGTGGTTTGGCGATCTGGTGACGTTTAAATGGTGGGACGACACTTGGCTCAATGAGGGCTTCGCCTCGTGGCTGCAGGTAAAGGCCAGCCGGCATTTCCACCCCGAGTGGTTTCCCGCTCTGCAAGCGCAAAGCGCGCGCGACGGCGCCATGGGGCTCGACGCCGGCAAGTCCAGCCATCCGGTGATCACCCCGGTTGACGATCCGGCGAAGATGGATTTGATCTTCGACCAGATCACCTACGACAAGGGTCAAGGCGTGATCTCGATGCTGGAGGTGTGGATCGGCGAGGAGCCGTTCCGGCGGGCGATCTCCACCTATGTGCGGTCGAACGCTTATGGCGCCGCCACGACCGGAGATTTGTGGCGCGTGCTGCAGCAAGCCAATCCTCGGGCCCAGCATGTGGCGGAGGCTTTCACCACCCGCCCCGGCGTTCCGCTGCTGAAGGTTTCGGCCGGCGCCTGCATAGATGGCCGGCGCGTCGTGCGCCTGGACTCAGACGCGCCTGACGGAGGACGGGACCGAGGACGCCCAACCCTGGCCGATTCCGCTCCGACTCGGCGAGGTCGGATCGCCGACGCCAGCAGCGCAGATCGACGAGGCGCCGACCTTCGATGCGATCACGGCGGGCTGCGCGCCCGTCGTCGTCAATGCCGGCCAGGACGCCTATCTGCGCACGGCCTATGACAATGCGGCCTTCGCTGAACTCTTGGCCGTGCTGCCGCGGCTCGGCGCGGCGGATCAGATGGGCCTGATCGACGACAACTGGGCGCTCGCCCCCGCGGGCGTCGTGGGTGCGGAACGCACTCTGGAACTGCTGCAAGGGCTGCCGCTCGGCGCGGCCAAGCCGGTGTGGCAGGAAGAGCTGTCGGTGCTGAAGAGCCTCGACGGCTTCTACCAGCCGGGACCAGCGCGCGATCGGCTGCGTCGCTTCGAGTGCGCGGTATTGCGACAGATCCAGGCGCAGGCGTCGGACCAGAACTTGCGTCAGAACCTTCAGCGCGCCCTGGCTGGCTATGACGATCCCGCGGCGGCTGCCGCGGCGCAAGCGGATCTTACGCGGCTGCTCGGCGGCCAAACCCTCACGCCGGATGAGCGGAGCGTCGCCCTCGACGCCGGCGTGGCCCATGCCGACGCGGCGCTCTACGACCGGGTGCTCGCCGCGGCGCGCGCCCCGGCCTCGACCGAGGACAGGACTCGCCTGCTTTATGCTCTGTCGGGCGTTCAGGACGAGGCGCTCGCCACGCGCACGCTCGAACTGACCCTGGGCGACGATGTCGCCTCGGGCGTCGCCGTCGAGATGCTGCTGCACTTGGCCCGACTGCACGGACCCATGGTCGAGGCTTTCATCCAATCGCACGCTGAGGCGTACGGCCACAAACTCAGGCCCATCGACCAGGCGGAGCTGAAAACCGTCGCCAAAAGGCATGAGGACACCGTCGCCCAACAGAAGATGAAGGCCGGGATCGACGCGTGGCTTGCGGCGCATCACGCCTAGCAGGCCGCGACGGCCGGTCCCGGCGACAGGAATTACGCCATCGCGATCATTCCCAGGGCTAAGCACACGATGTGGGCGGCGCGGACCGGGGGCCCCAGGGAGCTGCGCCACCTGAACCGTTTCATTCCGACCTATTTCGAAACCCTGCGCACTTGGCTACGGACGAACGCGTTGGTGAGGGAGTGCCCTCAGCCGCACGCGGCCCCGACAAATTCACACTCGGGGCTGGGTCGCCTGAGGCGGGCATGTGCTTGGACGCCGCGCAAGGGTTTGCGTGTCGTCGTGGCCTCCTCGCTGGCTGAGACTTGGGGGGACCACTCTTTGCACGGAAATTCAGGTCTGATGCCTTCCAAGCGAACTGGGACGCCAAGCGTCAAAAAGGCAGCGTATCCTTGTGGGTTGATTGCAGGCAAAAAAAGGCCCGCCGATTACTGACTGAGCCGGCCAGCATCCGGTGTGGCCCGCCAGTAGGTAGTTCTGGCCGCCGCACGATCGAGAACGTCCGCTCGCACGAGAGCTTTCGGCAGGACACGAACCCCTTCAGCCGCACGCTGCACTCGCGTGCTGGCCTGAGGTCCAGCGACGACATGAGCGTTTGGATCGAGCCCAGGGGCTTCCGGCAGAAGGCGACCTAACTGGAGCCTCTGTCAGCCGTCGCGAAGTGAGTCAATGTTCATGACGCCGCGTCGGTCGCTCTGGGATCGCCGCGGCGACCTGGGATCGCCCGCTCGATGAAACGCGGGAAGATTGGCCGCAGCTTGATGACGAAGTCCCATGCCATCAGCAAGGCCCCGAGTGCGAAGACCACGTCGCCTGGGAAGCGCATCCACTGCCAGAACAGGGTGGTTTCATAGAAGGCCGCACTGCGGGCGTAGGCGTAACCGTGGCTGTAGACCGCCTCCAGCTGTGCCCAGCCGATCGGGAAGAAGTTGAAGACGATCCAAAGCGCCAAGCCGCCATTGTAGAGCCAAAAAGCCCAGCGTCCGAGCCTTTCGCCGAACTTGGCGTTCTCGCCGGCCATGTAGCGAAGGCAAAAATAGATCAGGCCAAGACCCAGGAGGCCGAAGGCACCGAAAAGCGCGGTGTGCGCATGGTTCAGCGTCAGGAACGTTCCGTGCTCGTAGTAGTTCACGAGCGGCGCGTTCAGCACGCCGCCGCCGAAGACGCCGGCACCCACGAAATTCCAGAACGCCGCGCCGAGGATATAGGTATAGGCGAGGCCGTATTTGAACTCGGTCTGGCTCTTGATCATTTGGCGATGGCGGATCGCATCGAGAATCAACAGCACCAGCGGCAAGACCTCTATGAACGAGAAGATCGATCCCAGCGGCACCCAGAGATCCGGGCCGCCGACCCAGTAGAGGTGGTGGCCGGTGCCCAGCACGCCTCCCAGGAAGATCAGGATCAGCTCGAAATAGACCGCTCGCTCGGCCAGCTTGCGCGACACCAGGCCGATGGCCATCAGCAAGTAGGCGCTCATCGCCGCAGCGAAAAACTCGAACGATTGCTCGACCCAAAGGTGAACCACCCACCAGCGCCAGAAATCGGTGATGGTGAACGAATTCTCGATCCCGGTAAGCGGGATCATGCCGAAGGCGTAGAGGAGCGCGATGTTTATCGTCGACGCCCACAAGAGATTCTCTAGCCGGATCGCGCCGCTCCAGAACTGACGTGTCGCCTGGGACAGCATCAAGCGCGTCGGCCACATCGCGCGGAACACCAAGAGGCTCCAGATAACCAGGCCGGAGAAGAAGCCGATCTGCCAGAATCGGCCCAACTGAATATAGGATAGGCCCTGGTTGCCGAACCAGAACCAGCCCTTCCCGATGTATCCCATCACCCCGAAGTAGTCGCCGGCCAGCGCGCCAACCACGACCGCGAGGGTGACGTAGAACAGCACATCGACCAACAGACCCTGCCACCTTGCCTCTTGTCCGCTGATCGCTGGCGCGAGAAAGAGCGCCGCCGCGATCCAGGAGAGGCCGATCCAAACGATCGGCGTCTGGGTGTGGACGTCGCGCAGGAAATTGAACGGCAGGAACTTGTCTACGGCCAGGCCGTAGAAGTCTGCGCGCTCGGAGTAGTAGTGGGCCATGATCGCGCCCACGAGAATCTGCAGCAGGAACACCAGGGCTACGACCAGGAAGTATTTCCCGGTCTTGCGCTGGCTGGACGTCAATGGCCGGAACTTGGCCAGAACCGGGTCCATCGGCGCATTGTCGGGTGTGTTGAGGTAACGCTCATAGACGAACAGCACCATGCCCATGGCCAGGAACGTGAATCCGATGCTGGCCCAGGTCCAGAGGAAGGTGGAGGCCGACGGCGCATTGCCCACCAAGGGTTCGAACGGCCAGTTTTGAGTCCAGGAGGTCTGGCTCCCTGGTCGCCGTGCAACGGTTGTCAGCGAGGAATAGATCAGGAAGTCGGCGGTCTGCGCCGCGCTGGCCGCATCCAGGCTGGCGGCGTGCGTCCAGCCCTTGGCGAAATCGTCGTGCAGTAGCTGGGTGCTAATCTGTCCGCGCAAGGTGGTGATGGCGGCGGCGAGGGCCGGCGGGACCGTGGCCTGTTTGGCCGTGAGGTCCAGCCCCTGAAGCTCTGCCTGCATCGAAGTGTGGACGAGCCACGTTTGTTCGGGCTTCAGGAGGGCAAAAGGCCGCCCAAATCGGGCGGCGGCGATGTTGCTCTGGGTCAGGGTCGCCAGGGCCACGAGATTCGATGCGGTGTAGTCCTCGCCGAAATAGGACCCCATGCCGTAGAGACTGCCGTAGTCCATAAGGTCGGCGCGCTGGAATCCAGCCTTGCCGGCCACGATGTCGTCGTTGGTCATCAGGACTTGTCCGTCGGTGGCGACATACCGGTCCGGCTGGGGCGGGGCGGCGGTATATGTCTGCCATGTGGCCCAGCCGAGGCAGGCGAACGTGCTGATCGCCACGAGCAGGAGCACCCATTTGAGGATGTTGCTGACCGGGTCTACCGTCGGGTGTTCAGCGGCGCTCGCGCGCGTGTCCGTGTCCATTTTCCCCTTGTCCTCCCGGGCCGAGTGTCCGCAGTTCCGACCAGCGTCCTGCCGCAACCTGGCGACGACCAGCTCTTCAAGCGTTGATCTATATCAACGCGATCCGTGATATATATCACAGTGGCGTTACGATCTGTCGGGGGCGACGCTCCACTCACGATTCGGAGCTGTTAGACGACATGCGAAAGCCGGGCCCAGACATTGAAAGCCTGCCCCTGCTGGCTGCTCTGCCCGCTGCGAGCCGGGCGAAATTGCTCGAAAATGCTCTCATTCACGCGGTGAAACCGGGAACGATCCTGTTCGAACAAGGCGACACGCCGACCTTCCAGCATGTCGTCCTGACCGGGTCGGCGCACCTCCTCGGTCGATCAAGCACCGGACGTGAGGTGTTGATAGAGGTGGTGGAACCGCCGGAACTCGTCATCCCGGCCGCCGTCGTTACGGGAGCGCCCTATCTCATGCGAGCGCGCGTGCCAGAACCTTCTCGGCTGCTCTTGATCAACGCCGGCGTGTTCCGCCGCGCCGTTCTGCACCAACCCTTGCTGGCGCAGGAAGTAATCGCGAGTCTCGCAGGACAGTTCCGACGTCTGGTTCGGCAGATTAAGAACCTCAAACTCCGCACCACCGCCGAACGCGCCGGGTGCTACCTGCTCGCGCTGTCCAAGCGGCAGGGCACGCCGCATCGAGCCGTTTTGCCTTACGAAAAAAACCTCATCGCTTCAGAACTTGGAATGACCCGCGAGAGCTTTTCGCGAGCACTGTCCGCTCTTCAAATGCATGGCGTCACCGTCCAAGGCGATACGATCCTGATCCGGGACAGTGAGCGGCTCGCCGCAGGCTGCGGCCTCGACCCGCTCATCGACGGTCCGGAGACGACGCCCGTTCCTGATTGATTCTAAGCTGATGCGGCGCACCGAAGCATCGGATTAGGGCTAACTACCTCGCTCAACCGAGTTGTGATCAGAACGTTATGGTCACGGCGTCCAGCACCGTGCCATTACCCGCCTCTCACTTTAAGAACTGTTCGAGCGCCTCCAGGAAGCGCGCTGCGGGATTGACCTGTCCCTTCTCCCAACCGCTGAAAGTGGCTCTACGCACCCGCACCCACGCCGCCGCTTGCTCAATGGTAAACCCGAGCGCCCGCCGCCGTTTACATAGTCGCACCGAAAGGCTATCGCCGATTTCGTTTTGAAACTCAGGCCGAAAGCCGTTCAAACGCACCGGGACGCCCGGCGTCAAAAAGGCAACGTATCCTTGTCGATCGATTGCAGGCAAAAACCGGCCCGCCGATGACCTAGTGAGCCACCCAGGACTCGGCAGTGGAGGCTCTCAGCGGAAAGGATTGAGGAGTTGCTTCTCCGCCAATTTCTTGAGCCGGCAAGGGTTGTAGACTGAACTCTCCCCTAGTGGACGGCCGGCAGGATGACGTTGGGCACGAACTCCTGCTGGAACACCCTCTGCCCCTTAGTGAAGTAGTTGCCGCTGTAGGCGGCGGCGACCAGGTCCAACTCCGGAATCACGATCACCCACTGACCGCCCCGGCCGTCCGCGAAGAAGGCATGCACCGTGCGTCCTCTGTAGGGGTATTCCACCGTCCACCAGCCGAAGCCGTAGCCTCGACCGGTTATGGTGTAGAGGGTCGAGCTCAGCTTGCGCACATAGTCGCGGTCGAGCAGCCGACGGCCCTGCCAGGTCCCGCCGTTCAGCATCAGCTGGCCCAGCTTCATGAAGTCGCGCGGAAGCATCTGCACGCTGCCGCCGCCGTAGGGCTGCCCGGACGGATCGAGCATCCAGCCGTAGCTCGTGATCTTCAGCGGGCGGCCGAGCATGCGATCGAAGCTGGCCATGGGATCCTCGCCCAGCGCGCGTCCCGTCATGCCCAGCGCCAGGTTCGGATTGATACTGCAATAGATCGCCGTCTTGCCCGGATCGAAAGCCATGGGAAGGCTCAGAGTGAAACGCAGATAGTCGGGCTCGGCGGTCTGATCGAGCATGCCGACCTCGTTGCCGGGCGCGGCGTCATTGTTGTCGTCGCAGAAATAGCCCGAGGTCATGGTCAAGAGGTTCTCCAGCGTCATCGCCCGTTTGCGCGGCTCCAGATCCGGTGGAAACGTCCCTCCGTTCATCAACTGATAGACCGGGGTGGAGAGCTTGAGCGGCGCGCCGGCCTCCATAGCCGCGCCCACGAGCGTCGCGGTGAGGCTTTTGCTGGCCGAGCGCGTGTCGTGCATGCGGTCGCGGTTCTCGCCGTGGAAGTATTCCTCGAGCACCAGCCTGCCATGACGGGCGATTAGCAGGCCGTGAATCTGGTGGGCGTCCACGGGCTCCATCGGTTCGTCGATGACCGATTGGACGAAGCGCTCCATGGCGGCGCGGTCGATGCCCGCTTCCTCCAACGTGCCTACCGGCCATCCGTCGTCGCGCGCCGGCGGCGGGTGATAGACGTAGCGGCCCGGGTGTTTGCCGCGTGGATAGAAGTCGCTGTCGTCGCCGTCGCGGACGAAGTCGTAGGACCAGCCGCCGCGACCGGGAAACGCGAGGGTGAGCACCTGGTTGTCCGCGTCGAAGCGGCCGCGCGCCACCTCCACATCCTTGCCGCCGCGCACGCCGATGAGTTTCACGACATCGCCGTCGCGCACCAGGACGTGGACCTTGAGCTGATTGCCGTAGTCGCGCTCGGGGTTGCGCAGCACCACGCCCATCGAGCCGTCCGCCTGCGATGTGGCAAGGAGGTAAAAAGTGAAGGTGTCCTCGACCGGCGCGACCACCCCATCCCAGCGACCAGGTCCCGCAGGTTCCAGGCGAACGGGCGAAGCGTACCTAAATCCGATCAGCACCGCGGACGAAGCCGGCGGATACCAGTGACCGAGGACTGCGCCGCTCGCATCGAGCCGACCTTTGAAAGCGCCCTCCCCGTCGGGCAGCTCGAAGGCGAGCGCGCCCTTGTCGGCGCGGACGGGGACGACATGACCAGCCATCTCCGCGGCGAAGCGCCCGGCCTCCCGGCGCAGGATCAGCGGGCCGTGCGCCTCGGGCCCGAACCACCGCTTGGCCTTCCATAGGCCCGCGAGGTCGGACGCCGCGGCCGGCGGTGCGGCCTGCGCGAGCACGGATCCAGGGAACCCGATCACGAAGGCGAAGAACAGGATGAGTGCGGAGCGCATGTGAGGTGTTCCGATCATTGCGCCAACGACGGCGGCGGGGGTTGGCGGCGGCCGTAGATGACCTTGTATTCGCGCGGCGCCACGGCCGCGTCCGTCCGGTCGCCCCTCTCCCGCACCGCGGGCAGGATGTAGCGTGGGACATAGCCCTGCTGAATCTCCAACCCGGTGTGACTGGCGAAGTTCGCCGCATAGGTGGCGACCACCATGTCGAGCTCGGGGATCACCATCACCCCTTGGCCGCCGTTGCCGCCGGCGAAGAAGGCGTGGACGGTGCGGTTCTTGTACGGATAGTCGATCCCCCACCAGGAATAGCCGTACTTGATGCCGTTCAGGTCATAGATCGGGCTCGACGCGCGTTTGACCCAGTCGGCGTCGAGGACGCGACGCCCCTTCCACGTCCCGCGGTTCAGCATCAACTGGCCGAGCTTCATGTAGTCGCGCGGCGTCATCCGCGCGCTGCCGCCGCCGTAGGGCTGTTTGGAGGGCGAAACAAACCAGACGTCCTGGTCGATGCCGAGCGGATCACCCAGCAGCCGGTCGTAGAGGTCCATGGCGTATTCGCCGGTGGCATGGGTGAGAACCCCGATGGCGAGATTCGGATTGGCGCTGCAATAGACCGCGATCCGCCCCGGATCGTAGGCCATGGGGACCTTGAGCGTGTAGTGCCAGAAGTCGGGATCGGCGGATTGGTCGGTCATGGTGTCTTCATTGCCGGGCGCCTTAGGGTCGCCGTCGTCGCACCAGTAGCCGGAGCTCATGGTCTCCAGGTTCTCCAACGTCATGGCGCGCTTGCGGGGATCGAGGTCGGCTGGCGGACGGCCGTCGTAAAGGGTCTGATAGACCGGCGTGGACATCTTCACCGGCAGGCCTGCCTGGATCGTCGCGCCCACCAGGGTGGCGGTCAGGCTCTTGCCGGCGGAGCGGGTCTCGTGCAGCCGGTCGCGACTCTCACCGTGGAAATATTCCTCGAACACCAGCTTGCCGTGGCGGGCGATCAGAATCCCGTCCACCTGAGGGGCTTCGAGGGAATCCATCGGCGTGTGCAGGATGGTCTCGACGAAGGCCTCCATGCCCTTGCGATCGATGCCCGCCTCTTCCAGCGTGCCCACCGGCCAGCCGTCGTCGCGCGCCGGTGGCGGCGCATAGTGGTAGGGCTGGGGGGCGCGGCCGCGCGGATAGAAGTCGCTGTCGTCGCCCTCGCGCCCAAAGTCGAAGCTCCAGCCGCGGGCCGGCAGATAGAGTCGCAGATCGCCCTGGGTCGGATCGAAGACGCCGCTCATCAACACCGCGTCCTGGGCGTCGCCTGGACCACGGCCGATCACCCGCACCTCGTCGCCAGCGCGCTCGATGTGATCAGCCTTGAAAAAGACGCCAAGGTTGCGCTCGGGGTTGCGGATGAAGACACCGAGCGATCCGTCCGACCGCGGCGCGATCTTCAGATAGAAGGTCACCACATCGTCCACCGGCCGCACGTCTCCGCTCCAGCGGCCGGCACCGTCGGCGTGAAAGCGCACGCCGGTGGCGAACCACGGATTGATCGCGCTCTTCGGCTGATACCATTGTCCGTGCGACACGCCGCCGTCGGGTTCGAGGTGTGCGCGAAATGATCCCTGGTCGTTGGGCAGGGCGAACGTCAGGACGTCGCCATCGCGGCGCACCGTCAGGCGCCGGCCCATGAAGTCGGCGATCCATCCGTCAGGGGACTTCATCAGCATCAGCGGCCCATGGGCGTCCGGCCCGAAGCGAATTCGCGCCTTCCACAGCCCGGTCAGGTCCGCCGCGCTCGCCGCGGCGGGCGAGGTTGTGTCGGCGGCGCGTGTGGGATCGATGCTGGCGGTCAGGGCCAGCGCGGTTGCCAGGGCGCAAGCTATCGACGGCACGAGACGCATGTCCGTACTCCAAAGTGTGAGATCAGGATTTTGAACGAGCAGGCTGTCGGGTCAGGCGCCCGGCGGCGACCGCTCGCGAAGCCGGTCAGATGACATCGCCACCACCGAGGATGGATTTGCCGAGAACGAATTGCGCCGGCGCCGCCGGCTTGGTCACTGGCTCAAACGCCGCGACCGCAGGCGACGCCGGAACGGGCTTGATCGCGGGCGTTGCTTCTTGGGCCGGAACCGCCGGTTGTGCGGCTGTGGCGAGCTGCGCGCGGATCGCCGGGACGGCGGTGGTCGCAGTCTGCGCCGAGGCGACCGGCCGGGCGACGACGTGCGGCGGCGATCGGTGCGTGGCGCGTCGCACTGCAGGGGCGACCGACGATGGTGCAGCGAGGCGGGCGGTCGCGACCTGGGGCACACCGGCGACGGCCGGCGACGGCGACACAGAGCCATGTCCGAGTGAGATGTCGGGAAGGGCGATGACCGCGAGCCCGAGCACGATCGCAAAGGCTGCACGTTCGCGTCCTGCGTCGCTCTCAAAGCCTTGCACGCGATCCTCCACGAGACGGCGCACGCGATCGACGACCGGTGATTGCGGCACGGCCATGGCGGCGGCGAGCATCGGCGTGCGACGGTCGAGGCCGTGCTCGACGCAGGCGAACAGGCACTCGGCCAGAGGCGCTCCGCCGCCGACCTGCGCGGCCGACCAAGCGTCACAGGCGTCCTCGGAGAGCGCCTCCAGGCGGTCGAGGGCGACCTTGGCCCAGGGCGCGAGCAGCGCCAACGCCGCCACGAGCGTCAGGCCGCGCCATTGCGGATCTCGGCGGCGAAGATGGTGCGCCTCGTGCGCCAGCATGGCCGCACGCTGAAGCTCCGACAGGGTCCGCGTCCAGGCGGGCAGAACGATCGTGGATGGGGCCACCGACAGGGGACTGGTCAGGTCCGGGTGTTCGAGCAAGACGATCTCCGCCAATCCGGCGCGGCGGCGCAGGCGCTCGGCGACGGCGAGGGTGTCCGCGTCGCGGACGGGCGCCAGACCACGCCGATAGAGCACGAGCCGTCCGGCCTGAACCGCGAGCCAGGCCGCCGCGATCGCCATCCATCCAAGCCACGCCAAGCCAAGGAACGACGGCGCGTCCTGCGCCGCTCGGCGCCGAGCCGAGGGTTGCTCTGCGGCGGCAATGGAAGCGGATTGCGCCGGGGCGACCATTGCGACGGCGGGCGGCGCCGCTGCGCGCGCATCAGCGGTTACAGAAGGTGTTGCGGGCGTTGCGAGGGTCAGCGTCTCGCGTCCGATCGGCGAACCGCCGAGCACGAAGACCTGCAGCGCCGCGCTGAGCAGGGGCGCCAGCAGCACCGCGCGCCACGCGGTCTGTCGCATCAGGGGACGGCGCAGCAGGCCGAGGCGCTCGGCGCCCCAGATCAGGACGAACAGCGCCGCCCCGTGCAGCCACGCCGTGGCGAACCAGGCGAACAGCGACGAACCCACGTCAGTCATCGACGGACGCCTTTTCGGACAAGAGGTCGCGGATCGCGGTCAGGTCGTCGGTCTTGATCGCATCCTCCCGGATCAGGTGGGCGACGAGCGCCTGGGCGTCGCCGCCGAACACCGAACCAAGCAAGCCCGAGACCATGGCGCGGCGGACCCGCGGCTCGTCGACCTCGGCGCGATAAATCCACTGCTTCCCGTCGCGCCGGCCGGCGACCAGGCCGCGCTTCTGCAGGCGGGTGAGCAAGGTCGAAACGGTGGTGTGGGCCAGTCGGCGTCCCTGGGCCTGCAGGTCTTGGACGACCTCGCCCACGCTGCGCTCGCCGCCGCGCCAGAGCGTGCGCATCACGTCCATCTGCAGATCGCTGAGGGTGACCGGATCCCGCTCGGCGGTCTCGTTCGGCGACGCTTGAACCGGTTGGGCGGGGCCTGACATCGAGCTTCCTCTACGCTTGTAGTGCTACACATGTAGAACAACTTGATGCGCTCGTCAAATAGGATTGTCGAACACGCCTCGCCCGCCAGGGCGCATGGGCGATCAACCACCTCTCACGAACGATTTGAGCACCGGGGTGAACCTCGCTGCTGGCTCCACACACCCCTCTTTCCATCCGCTGTACGTCGCCCACCGCACCCGGATCAGTTTGACTGCTTGGTCCATGGTGAGACTGAGGGCCCGCCGCCTGCGCCGCAGTCGGACGGCTAACTCGTCCGTACCGTTCGTGCGAAACTCGGGTCGCAGACCCTTGAGGAGCACAGGGACGCCCGGCGTCAAAAAGGCAACGCATCCTTGTCGATTCCATGCCGGTCCTGCGGACCGGCCGCTCCTCACCTGTTTCCTTCTCGCCCACCAGTGGTTATAGAGGCGGCCGACACGCGCCCGGCCGAAAGGCCGGGCGCCGCTGTTTCCGGCGTCCGGCAAGGCGCGCCCCAAGGAAAAGACGATGACCGACGTTCTCATGCCCAAGGCGACCGCCGTCTGGCTGGTCGACAACACCTCCCTCACCTTCGAGCAGATCGCCGACTTCTGCGGCCTGCACCCCCTGGAGGTGAAGGGCATCGCCGACGGCGAAGTGGCGCGCGACATCCGCGGCGCCGACCCCATCGCCAACGGCCAGCTCACCCGCGAGGAGCTGGACCGGGCCCAGGGCGACCCCAAGTACCGGATGAAGGCGCAGAAGCCAGCCGCCACGCGGAGCTGCTGAAGCCGCCCAAGAAGGCCCCGCGCTACACGCCGGTGTCGCGCCGCCAGGACCGCCCGGACGCCATCGCCTGGTTCATCCGCAACCACCCGGAAGTCACCGACGCCCAGATCTCCAAGACTGCTCGGCACCACCAAGGCCACCATCGAGCAGGTGCGCGACCGCACCCACTGGAACTCGTCCAACATCAAGCCGGTGGACCCGGTGACGCTGGGCCTGGTCGACCCAGCTCGAGCTGGACGCATCTGGTGAAGAAGGCGGCCGAGAAGAAGCGCCCGCGACGACGCCAAGAAGGCCAAGGCCTCGGGCGCCGCCGGCGCGACCCTGAAGCCCGCTCACGAGACCACGGCGGAGGACGGCCCGCTCGAAGACGATGATGCGTCCACGGATGATTCGCATGCCGAGGATGTCGCGGAAGCGGAACACGACGCCGAGGATGCGGACTACGAATCGGACGTAAGCGACTCCGCGCCTGCAGAAGAGGCGTAAGGACAAGACCGGGCGCGGCCGAAGGCCGATCCGCGGGGTTCAACCCCGCGGTCGGCGCGAGGTCAGTGGTGGAGTTCGCCCTTCAGCGATTCCATCTCTTCCTTCAGCTTCAGCTTTCGGCGCTTCAGGTCCCACAATCGTAACGAGTCGACAGCCGGGCGGGTCATTTCATCTTCAATGGCCGCTTCGAGCGAACGGTGGCGGTTGCCGAGTTCGCGAATCCGGGCGTCTATCGCCATGGGCGCTTCTCCTTCAGGAACAGCACGCGATAGTGCACACCCGGTATTGATCCCTGTTGAATCAAATTGGGTTACGGTTGTTCACACTTTCCGGAGCCAAGCGGTGCCCAAGAGCGTGAACGAGCCTTCGCGGCTGATCGTGGGAATCTCGGGCGCCTCGGGAAGCCTTTACGGCGTCCGGGTTCTCGACGCCCTGAAGGACCTTGGGGTGGAGAGCCACCTGGTGGTCTCCAAGGCCGCCGCCCTGACCCTTTCCGAGGAAACCGACCTCAGCCTGCAGGACCTGACCGCCAAGGCTACGGTTAACCACCGGATCGGCGAGGTCGGGGCGTCCATCGCCTCGGGCTCGTTCCACGCGCTCGGTATGATCGTGGCGCCCTGTTCGGTGCGCACCATGAGCGAGATCGCCACCGGCGTGACCTCGACGCTCTTGACCCGGGCCGCCGACGTGACCCTGAAGGAGCGCCGTCCCCTGGTCCTGATGGTGCGCGAGACGCCCCTGCACCTGGGCCATCTGCGCACCCTGGTGAAGCTGGCCGAGATGGGCGCGATCATCGCCCCGCCCCTGCCGGCCTTCTATGCGAAGCCTGAGACCATCGCCGAGCTGGTCGACCAGTCGGTAGGCCGCGCGCTGGATCTGTTCGGCCTCGACTGGAAGTCGGTGAAACGTTGGGGCCGCGACGTCGGCCCCCTGGCCGAAGGCTAGACCCATGCGCCTGTGGGACTGGGCCGCCGCGGCCTACGCCCGCGAAGGCGTCGAAGAGGCCTGTCTCGAGCTGCAGGACGGCTATGATCAAAGCGTCCCCTATCTGCTGTGGGCCGCCTGGGCCGCGGCCTCAGGACGCGCACTGGACGCGGAAACCCTGGAGTTCGGCGGCGAGACCTCGCGGGTCTGGGACAACGCGGCGATCGAGCCCCTGCGCGTCATCCGCCGGCGCCTGAAAAAACCCATTCCGGACATGGGCGACGAAGCCCGCGAGACCCTGCGCGCCCAGGTGAAGGCGGCCGAGCTGTCCGCCGAGCGCCTGTTGCTGGAAGACCTGGAAACCCTGGCCCCGGACGCCAAACCCCAAGCCCTGCCGCTGGCCCCTGCCCTGGTGGCCGCCGCCAAGGCCTGGTCGAAGGTCACGCCCCGCGCCCAGCTCGAAGCCCTCGCCGCAGCGCTTTCGGACCTGTCCTGAATTTCGTATAATGCGGCCTGCGCGCACCCCCTCGCGCCCGATCAAAACGATCTGCCGATGAACGACGACCACCTGTCCTCCGGCGCCGGCGACGACTCCATCCGCGGACGCGTCGCGGCCCTGCGCCAGGAACACCACGACATGGACGCCTCGATCCGGGCGCTCGAGTTGATGCCGCGCCCGGACCAGCTGATGATCGCGCGGCTGAAACGCCGCAAACTCGCCCTGCGCGACGAGATCAGCGTCCTGGCCGACAGCATCCTGCCGGATATCATCGCGTAGCCGCTACGGCATTCGCACGCCAGCACGATGGATTGCGACGATGCAGAAGCCGAACGCTGGAGATATCTACGTCTTCCGGACAGAGCCAACGAGTGAGTTTTCGGCCCCGGAAACTGGCCGGTGGGCAGCGATAAAAGTACTCGGTGCGGACAAGCACCTGACCGTCATCGCGGTGCTCGATAAAATCTGGAATGCGCGCCCCGCTCTAGCAGAGGCGCGCAACGCATCCATCTTGCGAGAGCACCGGTTTGGTTGGAACGGAGAGCAGGCCGTGCTTGGCGTTAACGCCGCGGAGTGGCGGCACCCGAACCTTGCCGACCTCACCCTGATCGGAAACACAGCCGTCTCGTCCGAGGAGGCGGCGCTCGCAATCGACACAATGAGCTTCAGGCCGGGAACGCGTTTTTCTGCGTTGAGCAGCGCAAACTATGCTGCTGAAGGTGAATGGCGCTGGACTCACGATCGCCAAGCGTACTCAGAAGAATATGAGCAGCGATCTAAGAAGCAGAGCGAGGAACGAGCGATCGAGCAAGAGCGATACCGCTCGCGTCTTAGCAAGCTTACCTGGAGTCAACTTCTGGCCGAGACTCCGTTCGAAAGATGGACGCCCTCGCCTCCTTTTCCACCTAAAGATTTCGTCCTGAAGGCCCGCGACGTCATCCACGACACCTGCAGAAAGCTTAAGGCTCTTGGGCCGAAGCCCAAGAAGGAAAACGTTCGTGCCGTGATGCAAAGTTGCGTCCAATGGTTCAACGATGCCGACGAGAGCGCGGGAGGGGTTATCGAAACTGAAGAACGAGAAGATATCTGCGTGACCCTGCAGGAATTAGCCTCCGTGGCCGGCCAAACGGCGCTTTTCGAAGAAATGGACAATTGGCGCACCTGGTAGCGCTACCGCGCTCCGCGAACACTTCGTCACCGCACGGAGCGTTTGCGCACGAACATCGCGGCGTCGGCTTCGGACAGCCAGGTCTCGGCGTTGTCCTGGCCCTCGAAGGCGCGCACGCCGAACGAGCCGCCGAGCGGCACGCGGACGCCCTGGACCTCGAACGGCTCGGCTTCGATCAGGCCCGAGAGGCTGACCGCCTTGGTCCGCGCAGTCTCCAGGTCAGCCTGTTGCAAGAGGACCGCGAATTCGTCGCCGCCCATGCGGCCCACCATGTCGCTCTCGCGCACATTGGCGACCAGCAGCTCGGCCACGCGCTTCAGCGCTGCGTCGCCGGCCAGGTGGCCGTGGGCGTCGTTCACCGCCTTGAACCCGTCGAGGTCGACATAGAGCAGCGCCGCAGGCGATCCGTAGCGGCGGGAGAAGGCCATGGCGCGGGCCAGCTCGCGCACGAAGGCCCGGCGGTTCAGCACCGGCGTCAGGGGGTCGTGATCGGCCAGCGCCGTAAGCCGTGCGACCTCGGTCCGCAGGGCGTCGGTCTCACGCCGCAGCCGGTCGAGCTCGGTTTCTTCCGTGGATGGCTCATTGGGCAGGGGTTTCAGCGGGGGGCTCGCAGCTGGCGTTGGTTGGAATGGTAGGCCGGGCGGTTGCGGCGGCCAAGCCGGCGCCTATACTCCGCGCCTTTTCCGGGGACCGGGCTAAATGGCCAAACCGCCTGTCGCGATCATCATGGGCAGCCGCTCGGACTGGCCCACGCTGAAAGCGGCCGCCGAGGTGCTGGAAACCCTGGGCGTGGCGTTCGACGCCCGGGTGATCTCGGCCCACCGCACCCCCGACCGGCTCTACGCCTTCGCCAAACAGGCCAAGAAGTCAGGCTTCAAGGTGGTGATCGCCGGCGCCGGAGGTGCTGCGCACCTGCCCGGCATGTGCGCGTCGATGACCGACCTGCCGGTGCTGGGCGTGCCGGTCAGGACCAAGCTGCGGGATGGGCTCGATTCGCTGCTTTCAATCGTCCAGATGCCCGCGGGTATTCCGGTCGGCACCCTGGCGGTGGGCGAGGCGGGCGCGCGCAACGCGGGCCTGCTGGCCGCGCAGATTTTGGCGCTGAACGATCCGCTGCTCGCCAAGCGCGTCGCCAAGTGGCGCGCGGCCCAGACCGCGACCGTGCCGGACACCGTCGAGGACTGATGGGCAAGCCGCTCCCGCTGCCCCCCGGCTCGACCATCGGCATTCTCGGCGGAGGACAACTCGGGCGCATGCTGGCCGCCGCCGCAGCCCAACTCGGGTTCGACACCGCCGTGCTGACGCCGCGCAAGGACGCGCCGGACGCGCGCGTTTCGGCGCACCGCATCACCTCGGCCTACGACGATCCAGACGGATTGCAGGCGCTCGCCGATCTCAGCGACGTCGTCACCTTCGAGTTCGAGAACGTGCCGTCAAAGGCGTTGGACGCGCTGATCGCGTTGGGTTGCGAGGTGGCGCCGGGACCGAAGGCGCTGGCCTTCACCCAGGACCGCGTCGAGGAGAAACGTTTCCTCGGCGACTGCGGCGTGGCCACCGTCGACTTCGAAGCCGTTCGGAGCGCGGACGAAATCCCGTCGGCGCTCGCCGGCACGCGCGCACCCGCGCTGCTGAAGACCCGCCGCGAAGGCTATGACGGCAAGGGCCAGGCCTGGGTGCAGGACGCGTCCGACGCCGATCGCGCCTTCGCCGGCATCGGCGCCAAGCCCGCGATCTTAGAGGCGCGCGCCGACTTCGTGCGCGAGCTGTCGATCATCGCCGCACGCGGTCGCGACGGGGCCACGGCCTGCTATCCGGTCGGCGAGAACCAACACGGCGACGGCATATTGCGCGTCACCAAAGCGCCGGCGCAAGACTGGCGCGACGTGCAGCCCCGCGCCGAAGCGATCGCGCGCAAGATTCTTGATGGACTCGACTATGTCGGCGTGCTCGGCGTCGAACTGTTCGAACTCGAGGACGGGCGCCTGCTGGTCAACGAGATCGCGCCGCGGGTGCACAACACCGGCCACTGGACCATGGACGGTTGCGCCTGCAGCCAGTTCGAACAGCACATCCGCGCCATCGCCGGCTGGCCGCTCGGACCGACATCGGCGCACGCGCGCATCGAGATGGAAAACCTGATCGGCCCGGATGCCGAGCGCTGGCGCGAGATCGCGCGCGAGCCGGACGCGCGACTGCATCTCTACGGCAAGGGCGAGCCGCGGCCCGGCCGCAAGATGGGGCATGTGAACCGGCTTAAGCCGCTCGATTAAAACTCGAAGGGTTCGAGCAAGGTCTCGGGGCTCAGAAAGCCGGCGACGGCGCCGGCGACCACGAAGAGGATCGCGATCAGACTGGTCAGGGCGCGCATGATCTCCTCCTTTGATCTCAGCGTCGGAGGCAGATTGCGCGGTCCCGCTTGAACACGGCCTGGGTTCGGTCTTTAGCCAGGGTTCATCGTCTAGGAGACGCAAGATGCAGGTTCACGGTCGTTGCCACTGCGGCGCGGTGGAATGGGAGGCCGAGGTCGATCCCGAGCGGGCCTCAATCTGTCATTGCACCGACTGCCAGAGCTTCTCGGGCGCGCCCTTTCGCGCCAGCGTCCCGGCCGAGGCCGCCCGCTTCCGCGTCACCAAGGGCGAACCCCAGCGCTATGTGAAGACCGCCGACAGCGGCAACCCCCGCGTCCAGGCCTTCTGCGGCGCCTGCGGCTCGCCGCTCTATTCCGCCGATGTGGACAATCCCAAGGCCTACATGCTGCGCCTCGGCGCATTGGCTCAGCGGACCGAGATCACCCCCAGGCGCCACATCTGGCTGCAATCGGCCCTCCCCTGGGCCCAGGACGTCCACGCCCTGCCGGGGACGCCGCGGAGCGCCTGAGGTCTAGGTTTCGGGCGGCGGGGCCGGCGGCTCGCCGGCGCCGTAGCGCATGCGGCCGAGCGCCTGGGCGAATTCGCGAGCCCTTTCCATCGGCTTCACCCCGGCCTTCCACTTTTCGAAGGCCATGACGTTCTCGATGCGGGCGGCGATGAAGGCCCGGGCGGCGTCTTCGCCCTCGGTCAGACGAAGGCCCATGGCCGGGATCAGGATCCCCGAGAGAATCGCCCGCTTGGAATAGTGGTTCTCGTCGGTGGCCTCGTCCCCGGCCCAGCGCCAGATCCTGTCGGCGGTTTCCCAGGCCAGGCGCAGGCCCAAGGGCGCGTTCATCGGCAGGGCCAGGAAGGCGGCCCAGCGCCGTGCGGCGGGCTCGTCCTGGGCTGTGGCGTCCAAGCGGGCCTCGATCCCCTTGGCGATCCGCTCGCGAATCTTCAAGCTCTTGGGGTCGGTGGCGGCCAGGGCCGCCAAGGCCCGGTCGTCGTGGCGGCGTGACAGCAGGGCCGCCAAGTCCTTGGCGCCGTTGGGGAAAAGCAACTCCGCGTCGCCGCGGGACAGGCCGCAATCCTTGGCCGCCTGGTCCAGGAGGGCGAAGGTCCAGCCGGTCTGGGGGGCCCGCTCCAGGGCGGCGTCCAGGACCTTCTGTTCGGTGCGTTCGGCCCAGCCGTCTTTTCCGGTCATGTCCCCATGATACCAAGGCGTTTGCGCTCGCGCGCGCCTAGACAAACCAGGGGCCCTGATGTATCTCCGCGCCCTCGCCCGGCGGGTCCTCCCTCCGGGCCACACTATTGTTTTGGCCGCCCGCATGCAGCATCCCCTGGGACCTGACGCGCGGCGGGCGAGCTGAAGGAGCAAGGTCCTGGTTCAGATTTTCGTTCGCGACAACAACGTCGATCAGGCGCTGAAGGCCCTGAAGAAGAAGATGCAGCGCGAAGGCTCGTTCCGCGAAATGAAGCGGCACGTGCACTACGAAAAGCCCTCCGAAAAGCGCGCCCGCCAAAAGGCCGAGGCCGTGCGCCGCGCCCGCAAGCTGGCCCGCAAACGCGCCCAGCGCGAAGGCGGCCTGACCCCGGTCAAAAAGCCCACCTGACCCGGCGCGGCCCCGCGCCGCTGCCGAGGTTCAGCGTTCCGAAAGCCGTCCGTCAGGGCGGCTTTCTGCGTATCTGGAAGAAAGACTGCCCACGTAAAACACGAAAAGACACGAACAGGTCGCGGCTGTCGCGCCTTCGTGAATTCCGATTGTCGCGCGCCAAAGGCGCGCATTCGATGATCTGGCGCTGCCCCTCGGTTGGCGTCGTCGCGTTCGTGCTTTTCGTGTTTTACGTGGGCAATCTTTTCTTCGTCTGAGCCGGGCTCAGTAGCCCGCGTCCTTCATCACGCGCTGCACTGCCGCCACGATGACGGCGGCGTGGTCGCGGCCGAGCAGGCTGGCGTGGGAGGCGCCGGGGACGGTTTCGACGCTGCCGTGGTGTGAGGCGAGCGCTGCGACCTCGCGGCCCGAGCCCCAGGCCTTCATCGCGCCCTGGCGGACGGAATTGCGCGGGCTTTCAGTGATTACCGCGACGGGCATGTTCGGATCGAGCGTGCCCGCGGCGGCGGCCTGTTGGGCGGCGCGGCCGGCCTGCACGGTCTCTTCCGCGCCGACCGTGTTGAAGCGCGTGTCGCCGAAGAAATAGACCTTCTCGCTGTGCGCCGGATCGTCGAGCCCGATGCTATCGCCCTGCCACGGCGAGATCGCCTTCAGCACGCCGAGCCGTGATAAGAACACCACCGACTTTCCGAACGACGCGAACCTCTGCAGCATCTTCTGGCCCTCGGGCGAGGACGCCATCTGCGGCGACGCCGCGTCGATCAACACCAGGCCCTTCACCCGCTGCGGATTGCGTAGGGCGAACAGACGCACGTGCAGGCCCGCCATGGAATGACCCACGAGGATCAGCGGCCCGGTCTCGCCCCGGGCCTTCAGCCAGGCTTCTTCGTCGGTGACGACGGCGATTCCGTCGCGCGGCGAGGGCCCCGGATCGGACCAGCCGAGGCCGGCGCGGTCGTAGGCGCAACTTCGGATGCCCGCGGCGGTCAGGCCCTTCTGCACCTCGCCCCAGTCGGCGGCGAAGCCGAAGATGCCGGACTTCAGTCACCACCAGCGGCTTGTCCGACCCGACACCAGAAGATTGGGGGCCCTCGCAGACGACGCGGATCTTGCGCCCGCCGATGTCGACCATCTCGCCGCGAAAGGGCGGACGCCGGGCGGCGAAGGCGCGCACGCCGCCGCCGAAGGCTGCGATCAGGCAGACCAGCAGGGCGATGCCGCCCAGGATGCGCACCAGCAGGCTCATGGCTTCGATATGCCTAGGTTTTTCGGACGCGTCGAGTTGACGCCCGCACGCGCGCGCGACAGGGTCGCCCCGGGTTGGGAGCCAGCCGAATGGGAAAGACCGTTTTCGCCGTAGCCGTGGGGGCGGTCACCGGCCTGATCCTGGCGGCCCTGGTGGGCTGGTTCGGCAACTATGCGTTTCCCCCGCAACTGCCCGCCGACATGAACCCGCAACTGGCCCGCACCCTGCCGATGCCGGTGGGCGAGATCGTGGTGGGCCTCATCGCCTGGATCCTCGCCGGGCTCGGCGGCGGCTATGTCGCCGCGCGCCAGGGTGAGAGCGGCGAGTGGCCGGCCTGGGCCGCGGCCGCGGTCATGGCGATCGCGGCGGTGCTGTTTGCAATCTTCTGGCCGCATCCGATCTGGTTCGTGATCCTCAGCGTGCTGTTCGTCGCCGCCTCGGGCTTCGGCGCAGGACGTCTGGCGACGCTGTTCGACCCCGACGTCGAACACGTCTGATTTGAGCGGGTTGCGGGCGGAAAGCCGCTGCACACTTTTCCTCAACCCGCTTTAACCGGCCGGCCCGATCATCGCCAACGACGGCGGCTTGGTGAAGCGAATGGTCTTGGCGCCGTGCTCGGTATCGATGTCGTAGAAGGCGAAACTTTTCAGCACGCCAAGCTTCACCGCATGGCCGTCGGCGAACACCGCCTCGCCGCCGGTGGAATCCTTGAAATAGACGCGCGTCATGTGCGGCGCGGCGAAGCCCAGCACGCCCGCCGCCTTGCGCACGGCGGCGTCGGCCTGGACCGTCGCGAGCGCCAGCGCCTGGGCGTCCATCTCGGCGCCGCGGGTCACCAGCGGTTCGATCTGAAGCTGCAGGCCGAACTTGGTCTGCGGCGGCGCGTCGAACAGCACCATAGCCTTGCGTTCGAGTTCGCCGAGATTGGGCGTGCGCAACACGCGGCCATCAGCGCCGACGGTCATGGGCGTGCGTTTGGCGCCGTCGATCAGCCAGGCCTTCACCCCGGCCGCGGGCTTGCCGCCGATGGTGAGAAAATAGCCGACGGTGAAATGGCTGCGTTCGGCGGCCGGAAGCCTCAGATAATTCTCGAGGTACGGAAACGCCTTGCCGGTCGGGACGGACTTCTCCGCCGGCGTGGCGGCCGTGGTTGCGAAGGCAAGGACCGCGGCGGCGATCAGAACGAAACGGCGCGATGGCGTCACGGCGACAACCCTCCCAGGCTCACCCTAAGGCTAAGCCGGGCCTCGCGTCGAAACCACGGCCGAATCGCGCCCCTTACTCGGCCTTTTTGAAAGGCTTCGGGTAGCGGTTCGAGGCTTGGCGTTCGATCATCCAGCCCGGGTATTCCGCCGGCAGGGCGCTGACCGTGTCGAGCCTGGCCAGGTCGTCGGCGTCGAGAGTCAGGTCCACCGCGGCCAGGTTGTCGTTCAACTGGTCGAGGGTGCGGGCGCCGATGATGACGCTCATCACGAACGGCCGCGACAGCACCCAGGCCAGGGCCACCCGCGCCACCGACACGCCGCGCTTGTCGCCGATCTCGCGCATGGCCGCGACGCAGGCCCAGGCGCGGTCGGTGTTCACCGGCGGAAAGTCGAAGCTGACGCGGCGTGCGTTCTCCGGCGTTGAAGCGCCGGGCCCGAACTTGCCCGAGAGCAGGCCGCCGGCGAGCGGCGACCACACCATCAGACCGAGTCTTCTCCTCCGCGATCAGCGGCGCGATCTCACGTTCGAGATCGCGCCCGGCGATGGAATAGTAGGCCTGGATGGTTTCGTAGCGCGCGTAGCCGGCGCGCTCGCTGATCCCCAAGGACTTGGCGATGCGCCAGGCGGCCTGGTTGGAGACGCCGATGTAACGCACCTTCCCCATGCGCACGAGATCGTCGAGCGCGCGCAGCGTCTCCTCGATCGGCGTAACCACATCGGTGGAGTGGAATCTGATAGAGGTCGATGTGGTCGGTCTGCAGCCGCTTCAGGCTGGCGTCGACGGAATCGAAGATGTGACCGCGCGAGCCGCCGCGGTCGTTCGGGCCCGGACCCATCTCGCCGAAGAACTTGGTGGCGATGACCGCGTCATTGCGCTTCACGCCGAGGTTTCTCAGCGCCTGACCGACCCGCGCCTCGGACTGGCCGATGGAATAGACGTCGGCGGTGTCGATGAAGTTCACACCGGCGTCGAGCGCGCCCTTGACCACATCGTCGACCGCCTTCTGATCCAGGCTGCCGATGTGCTTGTAGATGCCCTGCTCGGCGCCCCCGCCGAAGGTCATGGCCCCGAGGCAGAATCTCGGACACGAACAGGCCGCTGCGGCCGAGCTGGTTGTAGCGCATCACGATTGCCCTCCGGGATCAGGTCCGCGAAGGCATATGGCGTGAAGGGAGCGAATGCGGAAGCTCAGCCGCTTCGATTCTTCAGGGGGCGTAGGAACGGCCGCCGTAGACGTGGTGCACGCGGCCGGTCGCTGAGCGGTAGGCCACGCGGATCGGGCGGAACACGCGCCGGGCCGCCGGCTCACCGAAGCGTTCGACGTCGAGCGGCAGGGACGCCACCGTGGTGAAGGCGTGACCCATGAACTTGGCCGGGTCGAAGTGCGCGCCGTCCTTGCGGATTTCGAAATGCAGGTGCGGACCGGTCGCATCGCCCGTGGCGCCGACGTAGCCGATCACCTCGCCGGCCGTCACCGGATCGCCGACCTTCAGGCCCGCGGTGCGGCTCATGTGCGCATAGAACGAGCTGATGCCGTCCACGTGCTGCACTTCGACGAAGTTGCCGTAGGAGGACGACAGGCCGGTCTTCACGATCGCGCCGTCGAGGGTGGCGTGGATCAGCGTGCCCCGCGGCGCGGCGATGTCGACGCCCTCATGGATGCGGCCGCCGCGGTCCTCGTCGTTCCACTTGCGCGGGCCGAAGGGCGAATTCACCGCGAAACCGGGTAACGGCTCCTGGAAGTCGATCTCGGTGACCTTCGGCGCAACCGGCGGCGGGGTCGCGGCCATGCGCGCGACGCCGCTCAACATCGCTTGCGACAGAGTCTGGCGCACGGGCGCCACCGGCGCGATGTCGGCTTTGGCGGCGCTCAAGGTGGCGCCGGCGGCGAGGAGGCCGGCCGCAAAAACGGCTGACAGATACCCGCCGTGGCGGGTCAGATAAGCTTTCGCAGTCATCAGGTACTCGTGACGTCGCCCGAATAAGGCAGAATTTTGTCGCACTGGGGCGAGATGATCCGCCGGTGGGCGTGAATATCTCGGGGAGGGTGCGTAGGCTATATCGCCCGGATCAGGCTCTGTCAAAAGGTGACAGAATGTCCCGCGGCTCAGCTTTGCTCATCACGTTTCTGTAATTCTCAAACAAGCATGACTGTTGTTAATCGGCCGCACCGGCGTGTCCTGGGTGTCTATTCGAGATATTAAACGTCACTCTATTTGTATTCATCGGCGCGCAACTGGTTAACGCGGCGCCAACACCGGTCTAGCCGCTTGGGGGAGGCCGCTTGCCATGAACAGGGGCGGTCTTCGCAGCCGAGGTACGGACGAACACAGGGGTTTTCAATGTATTTCCGGCCCAGGGCGTGCGCCGGACCCTGCTCCTAGCGGCCCGGCAGTGGCTTCCGAAGGATTCAACCGCAGAGATCGCGGAGAAAGAAAACCGCAGAGGGCGCAGAGAGGGAGCGCTTGTCGCGAAGCGACCTTCCAAAGATCTCCAGGGTGAGGACATCTGGGACCGCTCCGCGGTCTCTGCGGTTTTCTTTCTCTGCGATCTCTGCAGTTTTCTTGAACGCCTTCGGCGCGCCTCGTCAGAGCGCCTTCAGGATGCCCTCGACCATTTTCTTGGCGTCGCCGAACAGCATCATGGTGTTGTCGCGGAAGAAGAGCTCGTTCTCGACCCCGGCATAGCCGGAGCCCATGCCGCGCTTGATGAAGAGCACGGTCTTGGCCTTGTCCACGTCCAGGATGGGCATGCCGTAGATGGGCGAGGTCGGGTCGGTCTTGGCTGCCGGATTGGTCACGTCGTTGGCCCCGATGACGAAGGCGACGTCGGCCTGGGCGAACTCGGCGTTGATGTCCTCGAGCTCGAACACCTCGTCGTAGGGGACGTTGGCCTCGGCCAGCAGCACGTTCATGTGGCCGGGCATGCGGCCGGCCACCGGGTGGATGGCGTAGCTGACGTCGACGCCCTCGGCCTTCAGCCGGTCGCCCATTTCGCGCAGCGCGTGCTGGGCCTGGGCCACCGCCATGCCGTAGCCGGGGACGATGATCACCTTGCCCGCGTTCTTCATAATGAAGGCGGCGTCTTCGGCGGAGCCCTGCTTCACCGGCCGCGTCTCGACCTTGCCGCCGGCGCCCGCCGCCACTTCGCCGCCGAAGCCGCCCAAGATCACCGAGATGAAGCTGCGGTTCATCCCCTTGCACATGATGTAGCTGAGGATGGCGCCCGACGAGCCCACCAGGGCGCCGGTGATGATCAGCGCGGTGTTCTCGAGCGTGAACCCCAGCGCGGCCGCCGCCCAGCCCGAATAGCTGTTCAGCATCGAGACCACGACCGGCATGTCGGCGCCGCCGATCGGGATGATCAGGGTGATCCCCATCAGTAGCGACAGGCCGAACACGCCCCAGAACGCCCAGTAGGCCTGGCCGTGCGACATCACCAGCAAGACGATCAGCACCACGATGCCGACGGCGATGGCGATGTTCAGCAGATGCCGCGCGGGCAGCAGGATCGGCGCGCCCGACATATTGCCGTTCAGCTTGGCGAAGGCGATCACCGAACCGGTGAACGTCACCGCCCCGATGGCCACCCCGATCGACAGCTCGATAATCGACTGCAGATGGATAACACCGTCGGGCCCGGTGATGCCGAAGGCGCCCGGCGTATAGATCGCGCCCACCGCGACCAGGCACGCGGCCATGCCGACCAGCGAGTGAAAGGCAGCGACGAGTTGCGGCATGGCGGTCATCTTCACCGAGCGCGCGATCACCGCGCCGACGCCGCCGCCGACCACCACGCCCGCGCCGATCATGCCGAGCGTCACCACATCGAGCGCGCCCTGCGCATAGGCGGTCATCAGGGTGACCGCGATGGCGATCGCCATGCCGATCATGCCCAGCGTATTGCCTCTGCGGCTGGTCTCCGGATTGCTCAGCCCGCGCAGGGCGAGGATGAAAAGAACCCCCGAGGCGAGATAGGCCAGGGCCGCGCCGTTGGCGGCGAGTTGAGGTGTCATGCGCCTTGGTCCCCCATCGCCGTCACTGTCCCGCCGCCGCGGCAGGCGTCGCTGCGCCCGCGCGTTCGCGCGGCCTGCGGCGGAAGGCCGAGATCGCCTGGAAGATCGCCGAAGCGACCAGCAACAGCACGATGTAGATGGTGATCGGCGCGCGCCCCGCCGGAACCGGATGGCCGATCACCGTGGGCAGACCGAGCAGGGCGGCGCCCACCAGCAGCAGGCCCAACGCATTCAGCGGCCGCAGGTGCGGGCGATTGCGCAGGAACACGATCACATAGCTGCCGATCGACGCAAAGGCGGTGAACCAGCAGGCGTAGTCGATGATGTCGGCCAGCACGGCGGGGCTCATCACGACGCGCTCTTTGCCGGCGCTTTTTGGGCGGGCGTCTTCTTGCGATACATGGCCAGCATGCGCTGGGTGACCAGAAACCCGCCGAAGATGTTGACACTGGCGAGCCCGGCCGCCACCGCGCCGGCGCCCTTGGAAATCCACACCTTGGCCGACGCCGGATCGCCGGTGTGGGCGCTCATGGCCGAGGCCGCGAGCAAGGCGCCCACCACGATCACCGACGAAATGGCATTGGTCACCGCCATCAGGGGCGTGTGCAGGGCGGGCGTCACGCTCCACACCACATAGTAGCCCACGAAGATCGCCAGCACGAAGATGGCGAGGCGGAAGACGGTCGGGTCGACGACGCTTTCCATCAGCTGAACTCCGTCATTTCGTCAGCGCGGGATGTACGACCTTGCCGTCGCGCGTCACACAGGCGCCCTTGAGGATCTCGTCCTCGAAATCGGGCTGCAGCGCACCGTCCTTCACCAGCAGGCCGGCGAAGGACACGAGGTTGCGCGCATAGAGCTGGGACGCGTCGGCGGCGACGCGGCCGGGAAGATTGTACAGGCCCACGATGGTCACGCCGTTCGGCGTGGTGGCGATCTTGCCGGGTTCGCTCGATTCGCAGTTGCCGCCCTGCTCCACTGCCAGGTCGACGATCACCGAGCCCGGCTTCATCGAGTCGACGTGGGCGCGCGACACCAGCTTGGGCGCGGGGCGGCCAGGGATCAGCGCGGTGGTGATCACCACGTCCTGTTTGGTGATGTGACCGGCGACGAGGTCGGCCTGTTTGGCCTTGTACTCGGCGCTCATTTCCTTGGCGTAGCCGGCGGCGGTTTCGGCGGCCTTGAACTCTTCGTCCTCGACGGCGACGAACTTGGCGCCGAGGCTTTCCACCTGCTCCTTGGCGGCGGGCCTGACGTCGGTGGCGGTGACGATGGCGCCCATCCGCCTGGCCGTCGCGATCGCCTGCAGGCCGGCGACGCCCGCGCCCATCACGAACACCTTGGCCGCAGCCACCGTGCCCGCGGCGGTCATCATCATCGGGAACACGCGACCGTAGGCCTCCGCCGCCTCGATCACCGCGCGATAGCCGGCGAGGTTGGCCTGGGAGGACAGCACGTCCATGGCCTGGGCGCGGGTGATGCGGGGCACGAACTCCATGGCGAAGGCGGTGACGCCCTGGGCGGCTAAGGCCTGGACCGTGTCGCCCTCGCGGAAGGCGTCGAGCATGGCGCAGAGCATGGCGCCGGACTTCATCGCCTTGATCTCGCTGGCCTCGGGCGCACGCACCTTGAACACCAGGTCGGCCGCGGCCAGCGCGGACTGAGCGTCGGGGACGATCTTGGCGCCCGCATCGAGATAGGCGTTGTCGGGAATGGAAGCGCCGTCGCCGGCGCCGCGCTCGACGACCACCTCGGCGCCCAGGGCCACGAGCTTCTTCACCGCATCGGGCGTCGCCGCGACGCGGGTCTCATCGGCCCGCCGCTCTGTGGTCACCGCGATCGTGAAAGCCAAGTCGCCCTCCCCGTCGAGTCGTCAAAGGACGCTAGCGTGGTTCGACCGCCGCGCAAATCGTTTCGATGCCGGAAGCTGCGGGGCGATTGGCCCGCGCGGCGGATCAGTGTCCGGTCGCCTTCGCCGGTCGCTTGCGCAACAGCATATAGCCCAGGATCAGGATCACGACCGCCGAGATCGCGCCCGGCAGGAAGCCCTGGTCCGTGCAGAACCAGACGACCAGGGCGACGATCACGGCCGCCAGCCAGAGCGAACTCCACTTCGAGGCCGTGATGAAGGCCGAATAGGTCGCCTTGGCCTGGTCGATCTCCTGGTCGCCGATGTTGTACTCGCTAGCGGCCATGGGTCGCGGTCTCCTGAAGCTGATCTTGCGGCGCGGAATATACCGGCGGAAGCGTCAGGCTCAAGGGGTCAGGCGACGGTCTCGAACCGGTCGATCAGGCCCTCGAGCCGGGCAAGGCCCATGCGCCAGAATTCCGGCTTCAGCGGATCGAGGCCGAAGGGGGCCAGCGCCTCGACATAGGTACGGGTCCCGCCGCCGGCCAGCAGCGCCTCGTACAGCGGCGGCGAACCCGGCCGGGTCCTGCGAGCGGCGCCTCCATCAGCGCCTCGACCAGAAGGTTCCCGAAGGCATAGGCATAGACATAGAACGGGCGTGGACGAAGTGGCTGACGTAGGCCCACTAGACCTCGTAGCCGGGGTTCAGCCGTGATCGCCGGGCCCAGGCTCTCGCCCATCGGCCTCCATCCATATCGCCGCCGATCTGATCGGCCGACACCTCGCCCTCGGCGCGGGCGGCGTGGAAGCGAGTCTCGAAGCGGTGGAAGGCGATCTGGCGCACCACCGTGTTCAGTCCGTCCTCGATCTTGCCGGCGAGCAGGCCCCGCTGTTCGCGCGGCTTGGCCTCGGCCAGCAGGCGCTCGAACACCAGGCCCTCGCCGAAGATCGACGCGGTTTCCGCCAGCGTCAGCGGCGTGTCGGCCAAGAGCGTGCCGAGCGGCTGCGGCCAGGGTCTGGTGCACCGCGTGGCCGAGTTCGTGCGCCAGGGTCAGCACGTCGCGCCGCTCGCCGCATGAAGTTCAGCAGCACGTACGGGTGCCGGTCGGCGGTCACCGGATGGCAGATAGGCGCCGGAGTTCTTGCCGGGCCGGGGCTCGGCGTCGATCCAGGGCCGGTCGAAGAAGCCCTCGGCGCGCGCGGCGAAGTCGGGCGCCAGATCGCCGAACGCCGACAGCACGACCTTTTTGGCGCGCGCCCAGTCGTAGCGCGCGCGGGCGCGGTCTTTTCGAGCGGCGCGTTGCGGTCCCAGTAGTCGAGCTTGGGTCTTGCCCATCAGCCTTGGCCTTCAAGGCGTAATAGCGGTGGCTGAGGCGGGGGTAGGCTTCGACCACCGCTGCGGTCATGGCCACCACCGCTTCGGCGTCGACCTCGTTGGCCAGGTGGCGCGAGGCGGCGGGATCGGCGAACTTGCGCCAGCGGTCCTCCACCTGTTTCTCCAGCGCCAGCGTGTTCAGGACGAGCGCGAGTTTGTTGCTGCACGGCGCTCCATCGCCACGGCCGCGCCCTCGGCCGCGCGTTTGCGTTTGCCCGCGTCCGCATCGGACAGGCGCGCCAGCGCCGCGTTGAAGGTCAGGGTCTCGCGGCCGGCCTTCACCTGCAGCCGCGCGAAGGTTTCGTCGTAGAGCCGCGTCCACTGCATCACCGCGGCGGTGCGCTCGGCCATGAAGCGCTCGAGTTCGGCGTCGAGTTCGTGCGGCCGGTTGAGCCGCACGCGCCGCAGCCACGGCGTCCATCGCTTGGCCGCCGGAACCGCGTCGAGCGCGGCGTCGATCTCCGCATCCTCGAGACGGTTCAGTTCCAGCGTCACGAACAGGGTGTCGAGCGCGATGGTCTGGATCTTCAGCGACACGTCCGCCTGGAACTTGCCGATCTCCGGATCCGCCAGGGCCGTCTGCGCCTTCAGCGCGGCGTAGGCGCCCACCGCGCCCAGCCGGTCGGCGATGGTCTCGTAGAGCGCGATCCCCTCGGCGATGAGCCCGCCGAGCTTAGCCGCTTCCGACCGCGCCGCCTCGAACGCGCCCTCATATTTTTTCAGCACCGCAACCTCAAGCCGCCGCCGCGGTCAGGTCGGCGGCGATCCTGGGGTCGTCGGGCGCCGCATAGAGGTCGGACGAGTCCCACACGGGAAGCTCACTGCGGGTCCGGGCATCCAAGGCGAAATCTCCTGGGCGGAAAGGGGTTGGCGCGCGGACGCCTATCAACCGCAAACCTCTCGTTAAGGCAAACGGTTAGGTCTTCGTGAGGAAGTCCTAAACCTGATCTTCACCCGCCTCTGTCTCAATTCGCGACAAGCAAGCCGGTCCGTCAGAGGCCGCGGCAAAGTGATGGGTGTCTCCAATGGCGAAGACGGTCTGGTCGTCGATGACGATCCGACGCAACGGCGTTTGATCCAGGCTGTGCTCGAGCGGGACGGGTTTCCAGGTCGTGCACGCCGAGAGCGGCCAACAGGCGCTCGATCGCCTCATGCACGGCGGCGGCCGCCGACGTGGTGCTGCTGGACCTGGTGATGCCGGGCATGTCGGGCATCGATACCCTGGAAGAATGCGCGCGCCGCGGGCTTCGCCCAGCCGGTGGTGGTGCTGACCGCGACCGGCGGCATCGAGACGGTGGTCAAGGCCATGCAGGCCGGCGCCCAGGACTTCTTCGTCAAGCCCGCCAGCCCCGAACGGATCCTCGTTTCCATCCGCAACGCGCTGCAGCTCGGCGACCTGACCGCGCGAAGTCGACCGTCTGAAGAAGCGGCGCCAGAGCGGCAGAACCACGTTCGACGACCTGATCGGCGACTCCGGCCGGCCATGCGCATGGTCAAGACGCCTGGGCGAGCGCGCGGCCAAGTCGACCGATCCCGGTGCTGATCCTGGGCGAAAGCGGCGTCGGGCAAAGAGGTGATCGCGCGCGCCATCCACGGCGCCTCGGACCGCGCCGGCAAGCCGTTCGTGGCGGTGAACTGCGGCGCCATGCCGGAAAACCTGGTCGAATCGATCCTGTTCGGCCACGAGAAGGGCAGCTTCACCGGCGCCCACGACAAGCACCTCGGCAAGTTCCAGGAAGCCAACGGCGGCACCCTGTTCCTCGACGAGGTCGGCGAACTGCCGCTCGACATGCAGGTCAAGCTGCTGCGCGCGCTGCAGGAGAGCGAGATCGATCCGGTCGGCTCCAAGCGGCCGGTGAAGGTCGACGTGCGCATCCTCTCGGCGACCAACCGCGACCTCGCAGCTGGCGGTGGCCGAGGGCCGCTTCCGCGAGGACCTGTTCTATCGCCTGAACGTCTATCCGATCGAGGCGCCGGCCTGCGCGACGCGCCGCGAGGACATCCCGGCCCTGGTCGAACACTTCATCCGCCGCTTCAACGTCGAAGAAGGCAAGCGCGTGGTCGGCGCCACGCCCGACACGCTGGCAGATGCTGCAGCGCCTTCGACTGGCCGGGCAATGTGCGCCAGCTCGAGAACGCGGTCTATCGCGCCATCGTGCTGTGCCGACGCGCCCTACCTGCAGCCGCACGACTTCCCGGCCATCTCCGGCATCGCCGCGCCCGCCGTGGACTACGAACCGGCGGCGCCCTTCGATGCGTCAGGGCCGGCGCCGATCGCCATGGTCGCGACCTCCGCCGCCCTCGCTGCAGGAGGCGCCGGTGCGCATCCTCGACGAGACGCGGCCACCTGCGCACGCTGGAGGAGATCGAGCGCGACCTGATCCAGCTCGCCATCGAGATCTACGCCGGCCACATGAGCGAAGTCGCCCGCCGGCTCGGCATCGGCCGCTCGACGCTCTACCGCAAGGTGCGCGAACAGGGGCTCGAGGGGATTTTGAAGGAAGCGAGCTGAGGTCGCTCGCGTACCCTCTCTCTAACATGCCGTCACCCCCCGACTTGTTCCGGGGGTCCATCGTTCCGCAAGCTCCGACGGGTTGAGCGAGCGTCCAGCGAGCCACTGCGCGCGCAGCGCCGGTTCGCGCGAGCGCTCACGCATCGCTTTCTGTCAGGGCCACCATGGATCCCCGGAACAAGTCCGGGGATGACGGGCGTGGGGGGTAGCGTTCGTGTTTTTCGTGGGCCCCTTCCTTGCGAAGGGCGACCGCCTAAGCGGTCCGCGCCGGCTCCAGCACCGTGTTTTCTGCGCGGATGCGAATCCACAGCACGCCCGCGTTCAGCACGGTGAACACCAGCGCGAACCACCACAGGCCGAACACCATCGGCAGGACCAGGATTTCGGCCACCACCACCGCATAGTTCGGATGCGGAAAGAACCGGTAGGGTCCTTTGCGCACCAGCGTCTCGCCTGGCACCACGATGATGCGCGTGGTCCAGCGGCGGCCGATCGAGGCCAGCACCCAGACACGCGCGACTTCGATCACGACGAACACCGCGAGCCAGGGCAGACGACACCGCGCGGTTCCAGCCCAGCGCCCACAGCCCGATCAGCCAGGCCGCGTGCATGACGACGATCAGCGGATAGTGCGCGGCGCCGACCTCATAGCCGCCCTGGGCGAGCAGGCGCTTGGTGTTGGCGCGCGCATAGACCAGTTCGCCCAGCCGCAGCAGGGTGACGAACCGCCAGGACGGCCAACGCGGTGATCACGCCGCCTCATTCAGCAGCGAGACCGCGCTGGCGGTGAACCCCGGGCCGAGCGAGGACAGCACCGAACGTCGCGGCAGGGTTTCGTGCTGCATCAGCCGGTCGAGCACGAACATCACCGTGGGCGCGCGTCATGTTGCCGTGGTTGGCCAGCACCTCGCGCTCGTGGTCGAGCGCGCCCTGATCGAGGCGGTAGGCGGCCTCCAGCGCGTGACCACCTTGGCGCCGCCGGGGTGGCAGACGAAGCGGTCCACGTCCTCCATGGAAAGACCCAGGCGCGCGAGGATGCCTTCCATCGCGGGGCCGAGGTTCTTGGTCGCGAACGGCGGAATCGAGCGGTCGAAGATCACGCCGAAACCCTGCGGATCGACGTTCCAACCCATGATGTCGAGGGTGTCGTACCAGGTGTGTTCGCCCGCGCCTTCGATCACCAGCGGCGAGCGGCCTTCGGTCGAGATCACGCACGCCGCGGCGCCGTCACCGAACAGGGCGGTGGCGACGATGTTGGCCCTGGTCAGTTCGTCGAGACGGAAGGCCAGGGTGCAGATCTCGATGGTGACGAACAGCACCTTCGATCCCGGGTTGCGCCCGCGCCAGACGGTCGGCGAGCGACAGCCCGCTCACGCCGCCGGCGCAGCCTAGGCCGAACACCGGCACGCGTTGCACGTCGTTGCGGAAGCCCATGCGCGTCATCACCCGCGCCTCCAGGCTCGGCGTCGCGATGCCGGTGGAGGAGACGGTGACGATGGTGTCGATCTCCGACGCCAGGACCTCGGCGATCTCCAGCGCCTTGGTCGCGCAGTCGACAAACAGATCGTCGGCGCCTTCGAGGTAGGCGGCGGTGCGTTCGGGCCAGCCTCGGTCCTCGAAGTACCATTCGATGGGTTTGACCGACTGGCGCTGACGGATGCCGGTGGTCCCGAACACCGCGGACAAGCGTTCGAATTCGCGATAGCGGCCGGCGAACAGCCGTTCGCACGCGGCGGCGGCGTCACGCTGGTCGATAATGTGGGGCGGGCTTGCGGTGGCAAGCGACAGCAGCCTTGCGGGCGTCGTCACGCGAACACTCCTTTCGACGCCCCCGTCGAAGGTGAGCGACCCGTGGTCAGAGGGTCCGACCGATCCTTAGACGGCCGAAGCCCGGGATCGGTTCCTGACACAAAGTCGCCCTTTATACGCACGGATCGGCAAATCGGATCACCGAAAGGTCAGGCGCGTGGAGATTTTTTTCGCTTCAGGAGGCTGGAACGGCGCTTATCCCCCTTCGCCCCCTCTCCCTTCGTCTTTCCCCCTTTCGCCTTGGCGACAATCTCCTTCAGCTTCACCGCCTGCAGCATCGACAGGGGTGCGCGCGGGTCGCCTTTTTCGGGGTCGGCGAAGGCGCGGCCGAAGGTCTTCACACGGGTCGCCACCGAACCGAGGAACTCGTCTTCCCAGTCGGAGAGTTTGACGCCGGCGCGGTCGGCGAGGCGCTTGGCTTTTTCCAAGGCGCGAACCGCCGCCTTGCGGGCGGCGGCCTTCCGGTCAGGCGGCGTCTTGCTCGCCGCTTCTTTGCGAGACGGCTTGGGCTTCGATCGGTCGCCGAAGGAGGATCGCTTCACAGCCCTCCGATAGCAGAAAGGTAGAGGTCGATCAGCGCCTCCTCCTCCTGGCGCTTGGCCTTGTCCTGTTTGCGCAGGCGCACGACCTTGCGCACGATCTTGGTGTCGAAGCCCTCGCCCTTGGCCTCGCCGAACACCTCCTTCAGGTCGGCGGCCACGGCGGCCTTGTCCTCTTCCAGACGCTCGATGCGTTCGATCAGGCTCTTCAGCTTGCCCTGGGCGGTGGAGCTCAGCACGTCGGCGTTGGTGGGGAAGGAGGCGTCGTCGGCGGCCATGGGTCTGCTCCGGGGGAATCGGGACTTGGTTTCCCGCAGACGCTAACCACCCGCCCCCCACGGCCTCAACGGCGCGCCCTGTCGCGGGCGCCGATCAGGCGGGGATAGTTTGTGGATAACCACCCGAGGCGGGGTTTGGCGCAGCAAAAAGGCCGCGGAGCGCCGCGGCCTCGGAAGCGTTCGAAGGAGGCGGAGCCTCAGCCCTGCCTGGCCTTGAAGCGCGGGTTGGTCTTGTTGATGACGTAGACCCGGCCCTTGCGGCGCACGACCTTGCAGTCGCGGTGGCGACCCTTCAGGGATTTCAGCGAGCTGCGGACCTTCATCGTCTCGGCCTTATCAAACAAGAACCCCGCCGGAGGGCCGGCGGAGCGAGCGCAGGCCTATACTGGGGCAGGGTTCGGCTGTCAACGCGAGGAGGCGGCGGCCGCCTCCTAAACCCTCCCCTAGAAGGGGAGAGTGGACGCCAAGGCCAATTCGTCGCGCCGGAAAACCCAGCCTTCTCATAGTTGTGATTGAAGGCTTAGCCGGTTCGCCCTTAGCTATTCCCTATGCGTCGTTGGGGTCTTCTTTTTCTGTTTCTGTTCAGCGCCTGCGCCCCGCTTGGCGCGGCGGCCCAGACGTCGCCGCCGGTCATCCAGGTCCCGCCGCCCTCTACCGGCCCGGCCATCAGCTTCGACGCCTGGCGCGTGCAGTTTGTGAACAAGGCGGTGGCGAAGGGCTTCGACCGCGGCTTCGTCGAGCAGCAGCTCAGCGACGTGACCCTGAACCCTTCCATCCTGAACCACGACACGGGCCAGCCCGAGTTCGTCAAACCGATCAGCGACTACATCCGCACCGCCATCTCGCCGGCGCGGGAGGCCGAAGGTCGCAACCTGCGTCTGCAATACCCCTGGATGAATACCCTGGAGCCCCGCTACGGCGTGCCGCCCGAGGTGCTGATCGCGATCTGGGCCCAGGAGTCCGGGTTCGGAAAGATCCAGGGCGACTATGACGTGATCTCGGCCTTTGCGACCCTGGCCTACGACGGGCGCCGGCGCGACTGGGCCGAGGACCAGCTGATCGACGCCCTGATCATCATCCGCGACAAGGGCATTCCACGGTCGCGCCTGAAGGGGTCCTGGGCGGGGGCCATGGGCCAGACCCAGTTCATCCCCGGCGCCTATCTCGAGCTCGGCCAGGACGGCGACGGCGACGGCAAGATCGACATCTGGAACGACCCGGCTGACGCCCTGGCCTCGGCCGCCAACCATCTGGCCAAACAGGGCTGGCAGCGGGGTCAGGACTGGGCGGTGGAGGTGCTGGTCCCGCCGGGCTTCGACTATTCGATCTCCGAGAGCGAGAAACACGCGCCGGTCTGGTGGACCACCCACGGGGTGAAGCGGGCCGACGGGCGGCCGTGGCCTATGGCCGACCAGGGGGCCGAGGCCATGCTGCTGGTCCCGGCCGGGGCGGGCGGGCCGGCCTTCCTGGCCTTCCCCAACCACTTCGTCATCCGCAAGTACAACAACTCCATCGCCTACGCCCTTTCCATCGGCCTGATGGCGGATGCGATCCGGGGCGAGCCGCCCCTGCGCACCCCCTGGCCGCACGAGGTCCCGCTGTCCCGGGCCCAGCGCTTCGCCGCCCAGGCGGCGCTCGACCGGCTTGGCTATCCGGTGGGCCTGCCCGACGGCCAGATCGGGGCGGCGACCCGGGCGGCGCTGAGGGCCTGGGAGAAGAAGAACGGCCTGATCGCGGACGGCTATCTGACGCCCGAGATCGCGGCCCGGCTGGCGGCGGCCCAGAGCTAGGCCGTTTACCCCCCGTAAAGCCTTACGAAAACGCGCCCTTAAGCATTAACCGGCATGATCCGCCCGAGTTATTCGCGGGCCCCTCATGTTCCAGATCATCGGCATCGTCGCTCCTGTTCGGGATGGTGTTCGGCAGCTTCATCATCTCAGGCGGCAACATGGGTGTCGTTCTGAAGGAGCTGCCGCACGAGCTGATGTGCATCTTCGGGGCGGCCATCGGGGCCTTCCTGACCTCCAACTCCATGCCCGTGATCAAGGGCACCCTGGGCGGCTTCGGCAAGGTGTTCGCCGGGCCCAAGTGGAAGGCCGGCGACTATCGCGACCTGCTGGCGCTGCTCTTCCTGCTGACCAAGACGATGAAGTCGAAGGGCGTCATCGCGCTCGAAAGCCATATCGAGCGCCCGGCGGAGAGCACCATCTTCACGCGCTTCCCGCGGATCATGAAGGACCACTTCGCCATCGACTTCATCTGCGACACGCTGCGGATGATGACGATGAACCTGGAGGATCCGCACCAGATCGAAGACGCCATGGAAAAGCAGCTGGAGAAGCACCACCACGAGGCTCTGGGACCGGCGCACGCGCTGCAGAGCATGGCCGACGCGCTTGCCGGCGCTGGGCATCGTCGCCGCCGTGCTGGGCGTGATCAAGACCATGGGCGCGATCACCGAGCCGCCCGAAGTGCTGGGCGCCATGATCGGCGGGGCGCTCGTCGGCACCTTCCTGGGCGTGTTCCTGGCCTACGGCATGGTCGGTCCCATGGCCACGCGCATGAAGGACGTGATCGACGAGGAAGCCGCGTTCTACAAAATCATCCAGGCGGCGCTGGTGGCCCACCTGCACGGCAACGCCGCCCAGATCTCGGTGGAGATCGGCCGCGGCAATGTGCCCTCGACCTCCCAGCCCAGCTTCGCCGAACTGGAAGAATCCCTGAACGGCATCACCGCCGAAGCCGCCTGATCCGCCCTAGCTGAGCGGCCGCAATCCCTGTCCGTATACGGTCACGCGCCCATCACGAAACCGTGAGATTTTGCTTGCGAACCGCCCGCGGCGCGCGTACAGGCTGACGCGGGGGGCGTCGAGAAATCCCTTCTCGGAGCCCCAAACTCTCCTTCTAGGGACCAGGGAACACAAACATGATCCGCAAGATCCTCATCGTCGGCGTCGCTATGGCCGCTCTCTCCGTCACCGCCTGCAAGAAGCCCGCTGACGCCGCGAACAACGCCGCCGACGCGACCCCGGCCGCCGCGACCAACACCACGGCTCCGGACGCCGCCGCCGCCTCGAACACCGCCGCGACCGACGCCAAGGGCGCCGCCGCTGCCCCCGCCGGCAACATGGCTGCTCCGGCTGGCGACATGAAGGCCGCTGAACCGGCGAAGAAGTAATCTCACGACCCTTTGGGGTTATGAGTGAGGGCCGCTCCACCCGGAGCGGCCCTTTTTCTATGCCCGCATGACAGCCGATCCGACGACACCGTTGAACGATCCAGAGCTCGACTGGAGCGCCGACGGCGAACCGCGGTCGGGGCGGTTCGGCGACGTCTATTTCTCCGCCGAGAACGGCCTGGAAGAATCGCGCGCGGTGTTCCTCGAAGGTTGCGGCCTGCCGGACAGCTGGCGCGGACGCCGCCGTTTCACCGTGGGTGAACTCGGTTTCGGTACGGGCCTGAACGTCACGGCCCTGCTCGACCTGTGGCGCCGGACAAGACCTGACGAAGCGACGCTCCACATCTTCTCCGTCGAGGCCTTTCCGATGGCGCGGGGCGACGTCGAGCGCGCGCTGGCGCGCTGGCCCGAGCTGGCGGAGATCGCCGCGCTTGTGACCGCGCGCCTGCCGCCGCGCACGCCGGGCTTCCATCGCGTCGACCTGCCGGAGTTCGCCGCCACCCTCGACCTCGCCTACCTCGAAGCCGCCGACGCGCTCGCCCTGTGGCAGGGCCACGCCGACGCCTGGTTCCTCGACGGCTTCGCGCCCGCCGCCAATCCCCAGATGTGGCGCGAGGATGTGCTGTCGCTGATCGCGCAACGGTCCGCCTCCGGCGCGCGGGCCGCCACCTTCACCGTCGCGGGCGAGGTGCGGCGCGGCTTGGCGGCGCAAGGCTTCGAGGTCGCCAAACGCCCCGGCTTCGGCCGCAAACGCGAACGTCTGGAAGCGGTGTTGCCCGGCGTTCGGGAATACGCTCCCGTCAGGACGGTTGCGATCGTCGGCGGCGGAATTGCCGGCGCGTCGCTTGCCCGCGCGTTCAAGGCGCTCGGGTGCGCGTGCACGGTGATCGATCGCGCCGAAGCGCGCGCCTCCGACGTTCCCGCCGCCCTGGTCACGCCGCGCTTCGACGCCGCCGGCGACACGGTCGCGCGATTGTTCGCCCAGGCGTTCGACCGTGCGGTCGACGCCTATCGCCGCGAAACACCTGACGCGATTCTGAGCGAAGGCGTGCTGCAGCTCGAACACCAGGCGCGCGACGCCGCGCGCTTCGACAAGATCGCCGCTCAGGCGCTGTGGCCGCGCGAGTCCATGACGCGCGTCGCCCAGGACGTCGTCTCCCATCGCACCGGCGAGCCCGTATCCCGCGGCGCGCTCGATCTGGGCGACGGTCTCGCCATCGATCCGGCGCGCGTGATCGCGGCCTGGCTCGACGGAGCGCAACGCATTGACGCGGAGGTCGGCGGCGTCGAACGCAACGCCGACGGCTGGACGGTGAAGGATGCGAGCGGCGCGGTGATCCTGAACGCTGACATCGTCTGCATCGCCGGCGGCTGGGGCGCGCGCGCGTTCCTGCCGGAAGGTTTGCTTACGGCGACGCGGGGCCAGGCGACCCGGTTCGAGACCGAGGCCGCGCCGCCCGCCTTCGCCTGGGGCGGCTATGTCGTCCCGCTGCCGGGCGGGGTCCTGGTTGGCGCGACCCACGACCGGGGCGACGCCGCATCCGACGCCCGCGACGAAGACGACCGGCGCAATCTGGAGAGCCTGGAGCGGGTGACGCCGGGCCTGGCGCGGAGCCTCGCCGACGCCCCCCGACAGGGCTGGGCGGCGGTGCGGGCGCTGACCGCGGACCGGCTGCCGCTGGCCGGCGCGGTCGGGGAGGGGTTCTACGTCCTGGGCGGTCTGGGCTCGCGTGGCTTCACCGCCGCGCCCCTGCTGGCGGAGCATGTGGCGGCCTTGGCCGCAGACGCGCCCTCGCCGCTGCCCTTCGACCTCGGAACCCTGGTCGCGCCTGCACGCTTTCAGCGATGACGCGGGCTCGGCGACGGATCGGCCGGATTTCCGGATTGAACCGTCGCGGCTTAGACTGCGTCCGTCGGGGAACGCAGACAGACCAGGAGACCGGCCCATGCGCGGCTATGTCCTGAGGGCTTGCACCCTCGCCACCCTCTTCTTTCTCTCCGCTTCCGCCGTCGCCGTCGGCGCCCCCGACAGCAAGGCCAAGCCGGCGAACAAATCCTGCTTCTTCCACAGCGAGTTGAACGGCTTTTCGGCGCCGGACGAGCACACCGTCTACGTCCGGGTGTCGGTGAACGACGTCTACCGGCTGGAGACCTTCGGCCCGTGCATGGACCTCGACTGGACCATGGGCATCCGGCTGGTCGACCGCGGCGGCGGCGGCTGGATCTGCGTCGGCGACCCGGCCGACGTGGTCTATCGCCAGTCCGGCATCGGCGAACAGCGCTGCCCCGTGAAGGTGGCGGCCCACCTGACGCCCGACGAGGTCAAGGCCCTCCCCAAGAAGGCGCGGCCCTGACCCCGATGAGGACGTGATCTAGCCCTGCTCCCCGCGCGCCAGTTTCGAGCGCCAGGCGCCGTACAGCAGATAGAAGGCAAGGCCGATCCCGCCCCACGCCAGGAACAGCATGTGGGTGAGGCGCGGCAGTCCGACCACGAACAGATAAAAGCAGCCGACCACGCAGAGCGGCGCGGTCACCCACACCAGCGGCGTCTTGAACACGCGCTTGCGCTCGGGCTGTTTCAGCCGGAGCACGATCACGCTCAACGCCACCGCCATGAACGCCGCCAGCGTCCCGGCGTTGGCCAGCACCCCGATGTCGGCCAGCGGCACGGTGCCCGCGACCAGCGCCACCAGCACGCCCGTACCCATCGTCAGGGCGATCGGCGTGCGGGTCTTGGGGTTCACTTTGCTGAAGCTCTCCGGTAGCAGGCCGTCGCGCGACATCACGAAGAAGATGCGGCTCTGGCCGTACAACAAGACCAGGATCACCGTCGGCACCGCCACCAGCACCGCGACCGTGAGCCAGGTCGCCGCCTGCGGCGACTTGAGATACTTCAGGATGGTCACCAGCGGGATGCGGTCGTCCGCCCAGCCGGTGTAATACATGGCGCCCAGCGCGGTCAGCGCCACGCCCATATAGATCACGGTGCAAACGACCATCGATCCCACGATGCCGATGGTCATGTCGCGTTCCGGCCGCTTGGTCTCTTCCGCCGCGGTGGACACCGCGTCGAAGCCGTAGAAGGCGAAGAACACCAGCCCCGCGGCGCCTAGAACACCGTAGTTGCGACCGTCGGTCAGGTTGGGCGTCGCGCCCCAGCCGTGCGGTGCGATCGGATGCAGGTAGTGCGCGTCGAAATAGGGCGCGGCGATCACCACGAACATCACCAGGGCGGCGAGCTTGATGGTCACCAGCACGATGTTGACCGTCGCGCTCTCGCGCGTACCGAGCGCAAGCAGGCCGGTCACCACCAGCACGATGAACATGGCCGGAATGTCGAGGAAGGCCTTCGACAGGTCCACCTGCGCCTTGCCGTGGATCAGATCCATGATCGGCGCGCCGGCGAGCACGCCCTTGGTCAGGTTGTCGGGCAAGAGCGGCGTGTGGAAACGCATGGCCGACCAGTGCAGGAACTCGTTGGCGTGGCCGGACCAGCCGACGGCCACCGCCGCCGCGCCGACCGCGTACTCCAGCACCAGAGCCCAGCCGATGATCCAGGCGACGGTCTCACCGAGCGCGGTATAGCTGTAAGTGAAGGCGCTGCCCGACGCCGGCACCATGGTCGCCATCTCGGCGTAACATAACGCCGCGGTCAGCACGAGCACGCCGCACAGCAGGAACGAGAAGATCATGCCCGGCCCGGCCAGGGCGGCGGCAATGCCGGTCAGGGTATAGATGCCGGTGCCGACGATGGCGCCGACGCCCAGCGCGATCAGGTGCGGCCAGCTCAGCGTCGGCTTGAGCTGTTTGTCCGCGGCATGGGTGGTGGCCAGGTCGATCGACTTGGTCCGGGTCAAGAAAGAAGCCATGAAATTTCCCCTCCGCCGCGCGCTGGTCCCCCCGGCGCGGGCCGAACGGGCAAACTAGAGCGTAAAGGCCGGTTTTGGAACGGACTTGCGGCGGGGGTCCGCAGCGACGCCCCAGGGACAACCCTTCGCCGGTTGTGAAGCCCGGACCCTAAGGGCTAGAAGCCCGCTCATGGACTCCCCATCCTCCCCCACCTACGCCGAATACCTCGGCCTCGACGACCTCCTCGCCTGCCAGCGGCCGCGCAGCGACCGGCATGACGAGATGCTGTTCATCGTCATCCACCAGGCCAAGGAGCTGTGGCTGAAGGAGATCATCTACGATCTCGCCCTGGCGCAGCGGCTGATCCGCGGCGGCGACCTGGAGCCGGCCTACAAGTCCCTGGCGCGGGTCTCGCGCATCTGGACGGTGATGACCCTGTCCTGGGACATCCTGGCGACCATGACGCCGTCGGACTATCTGAGCTTTCGCGGCGAGCTCGGCACCAGCTCGGGCTTCCAGTCGCACCAGTTCCGCACGCTGGAATATACCCTCGGCCTGAAGGACGGGAGCTTCCTGCGCTTTCACGAGGAGCGGCCGCAGGCGCTGGCGCAGCTGAAGGCCGCGCTCGACAGTCCGAGCCTCTACGACGACGCCCTGGCCCAGGTCGCCGCGCGCGGCCTGCCGATTCCCGCCGAGACCCTGACCCGCGACTGGTCGCAGCCCTACGTCCCGTCCGCGGCGGTCGAGGACGCTTGGCTCGAGGTCTATCGCAACACGGAAAAATATTGGGAGCTGTACCAGCTCGCCGAAAAACTGGTGGACCTCGACGACGCGCTTTTGACCTGGCGGCACAAGCACGTGATCACGGTCGAGCGCATCATCGGCCGCAAGCGCGGCACCGGCGGCACCGAGGGCGTCGGCTATCTGACCCGCACCCTGGAGCGGCGCTGTTTCCCCGAACTGTGGTCGCTTCGCACGAGACTTTAGTTTAGCGCGCGTTCCTGGCGGCGAACCGGCTTCCACTTCGCCTGAAAGCGCTTTAGTTGAGCGCGCTTTCCGGGCGGCGAACCGGCTTCCATTTCGCCTGAAAGCGCTTGAGTGAGACCTGTCATGAAGTTCAAGCGTCTGTTCTCCCACGCCCTCGACGCCGCCCCCGGCCGGCTGCACATGGCCGCGCACAGCCACCACCTGTGGCCCGACGTCTCGCGCGACGCCCAGATCGAGGCCTGGGACGACGCCGCTGCGTTCGCCGACCGCAAGTGGGACAAGGTCATGGGCGAGGTATGGGAGACGGCGCGCAAGAATGTCGCGACCGAACTGAAGCTGCCCTCGCATGAGACGGTGGTGTTCGCGCCCAACACCCACGAGCTGATCGTGCGCCTGGTCTCGGCGCTTCCGAAGCGGCCGCTGCGTGTCCTCTCGACCGACGGCGAGTTTCATTCCTTCCGCCGCCAGGGCGCGCGCTGGGCCGAGAGCGGCGCCTTCGAGCTCGGCCTTGTCCCGGCCGAACCCTTCGACGATTTCGCCGAGCGTTTTGTCGCAAAAGCGAAGAGCGGTCATTACGACCTGATCTTCGTCAGCCAGGTCTTTTTCAAGTCGGGCCGGGTATTCGACAAGCTCGCCGACCTGGCGCGCCTGTCGAAGCCAGAGGGGCCGTGGGTGGTGCTCGACGGCTATCACGGATTTTTGGCCATCCCCACCGACTTCAAGCGCGCATCGGACCGCGTGTTCTATCTGGCCGGCGGCTACAAATACGCCATGGCCGGCGAAGGCGCGGCCTTTATGCACGCGCCGCCGGGCTACGGTCCGCGGCCCGAGATCAGCGGCTGGTATGCGGAGTTCGCCGACCTGGAAGGCCTGCCGGGCGGCGTGGGTTTCGCGCGCGACGCCACGCGCTTCATGGGCGCCACCTTCGATCCCAGCGGGCTCTACCGCTTCAACGCCGTGTTCAAGATGCTGGCCGACGAGGGGCTCTCGACCGCAGCCGTGTCGGCGCATGTCACCGGGCTGCAGGCGCAGTTCCTAGACCTCGTCGCCGCGGGCGAGGCGGGACCGTTCCGCGACGCGCAACTGCTCAATCCGCTCGACGACAAACCGCACGCACGCTTCCTGGCCTTTCGTCACCCGGATGCAAACGCGTGGAAGGCGAAGTTACTAGAGGCGGGCGCGGTCACCGACGTCCGCGACGACGTGCTGCGCGTGGGCCTGGGGCTCTATCACGACCCAGAGGATATCGATCGCTTCGCCTCGATCGCCAAACAGACGCTCAGCGGCGGAGGGAAACCCCGACGCTCAAAATCCGCGGCGCCCCGTAGCTGACCACGCCGTCGGTTCCGACCGCGGTCGGCTCGCTGGTATCGAACAGGTTCTCCGCCGCGACGAACAGGGACGCGTGCGGCGTCAGCATCCAGGTCGCGCGCGCGTCGGCGACCACGTCGGCGCGGATCACCCGGGTGTTCAGGTCGTCCTCGAACCGTTTCGATTCATAGCGCGCGTCGAGATCGAGAGTCAGCCGCTCGCCCGCACGCCAGGACGCGCCCGCCGTCGCGGTCCAGATCGGCGCCTCGGCGGGGCGTTTGCCGGTGAGTTGCGGCGCCTGGTCGCCGCCGTCCACCCGCGCGTCCGTCGCGGACAACGCTGCGCGCAGCACCACACGATCGCCCGCAAGCTTGTGCCGCGCGTCGAACTCCAAACCCGTCGCCTGAACCGCGCCGGCGTTCTCGCGCATCTGGAACACGCCGCCGGCCGGAATGAAGCCCGCCTTCGGAAACACGCCCGGCCCCACGCCGAGGGTGACATTGGTCACCGCGTCGTCGAGCCGGTTCACGAACACGGTGGCTTCGACGGTGGTCGCTCCGGTCGCGCGGCCTATCCCCGCCTCGGCGCCGTAGAGCCGTTCAGGTTCGAGCGCGGGATTGGATTCCGTCACCGTATTGCCGACACGGAACGGTCGGTGCAACTCGTTGAGCGTCGGCGGCCGGAACCCCGCATAGGTCGCCGCGCGCGCATAAAACCCATCGCCGAGGTCGCGCGTCAGGCCTGCGCGCGCCGTCGGCACGACTTCCGAAGCGGTTCACCGGCTGATCGTCCAAGGTGACGGCGCCGGTCGACAACAGGGTCTCGATGCGCTTGCCGTCCCAACTGCTCCAGCCGTCGACGCGGGCGCCGACCGTGAACAGCCACGGCCCGTCCGTGCGCGCCGCTTCCGCATAGACGCCCGCTACGCCGTTCTTACCGCCGGCGAGGCGGTTTTCGGTGAAGGCGCCGGAGACGAATTTGAAATGTTCCTCCGTCTCGCCCTCGGCCTCGCGTGCATCGGCGCCGACTTCCCAGCTCCACGCGTCGGTCGCGCGGCGCAGCGCGGCGTTGAAGCCGATGCCCTGCGCCGGTGTCGCATACTGCTGATCCGCCGGCGTCGCGGTGGTGTGGCCGAGCGCGTCCGACAACGACAGTTGCGAAAAGCCCGACTGCCGCGCCCAGACCTGCAGACGATAGCCGTAGGCGTCGGCGCTCGGCGCCCTGGCCCAGCTCAGGCTCTCGTCGGTCCCGTCCGCGTGCGCGGTGCCGCCGCGTGTCCCCGTGCCGCGATCCTCGTCATAGGCGCCGGCGCGCGCCGCGAACACGCCGCCGTCGAGGTCCTCGGTCCAGCGCACGGCGCCCTGGCGGTCGTGCAGGCTGAGGGAGGTGTCGGCAAAACCGCGCCCCGCGTGCACCGGGACCCAGCCGTCGCTGCTCTCGCCCGACGCTTCGGCGTAGAGATCGCCCGCCCCCGCGGCCATGTCGGCGACGCCCGCCGCACGCGCGGTCCCCAGCGTGCCGCCCTCGACATCCGCCGCCCAGTCGCCCGCGGCCGGCGTGCGCTCCTCCAGCGCCACGACGCCCGTGAGTGCGCCCGCGCCATAGGGCCCCGCGCCCGCGCCGCGCACGATGTTCACCCCCTCGATGTCTTCCGACGGCAAGGCGGTCCAGATCACCCAACCGCCGAAGGGGTCGTTCTGCGGCACGCCGTCCAGCGTCACGAGCGCGCGGCTCGACCCCGACGGCGCGATGGCGCGCAACGACAGGCCCTGGGTGGTCGGATTGCCCCCCAGGCTCGACGAGCGGCGAAACAGCGACACGCCCGGGACCTGTTCCAGCGCATCGTCCAGGCGCGGCTGGTCCTGCAGGTCCTGACGGTCGAGGCGGATGATCGAAAAGGCCTTGTCGCCCAGCGCCGGCGGCAGGCGCGCGCCGCGCACGGTCACCATCTCCACCACCGCCGGCGGCGGGGTCGAGGCGTCGGCCGGCGGCGCGTCGAGAGGAGCCATGGGGGCCAGCTTAGCGCGAGATCGGCGACGCGCGTGCGTCTATCGTCGCGGCGAGAACCAAGCTAGGGCGGAGGCATGAGCGCGCTGCGGATCCTCTTCGTCGCCGACGCGGGCCCCGAGATCGGCGGTGGCCACGTCATGCGCTGCCTGACCCTGGCCGAGGCGCTTAGGGCGCGGGGCGCGGCCACCGCCTTCATGGCCTCGCCGCCGGCGGCCGGCATCCTCGACCTGTTCGCGGGTCCCGAGGTCGGGCGGATCGCGGCGCGCGACGCCGATCCCGCGATACTGGCTGAGGACGCAGCGCAGGCGGCGGTCGGGTTCGACGCCCTTGTTTTCGACAGTTTCCGTCTCGACGCAGAGGCCCACCGCGCCATTGCACACGGCAAGCCGACCCTGATCATCGACGATCTCACCGACCGGCCGCTGCACGGCGACCTGATCGTCGAGCCCGACCCCGGCATCGGCGCGCGGGATTACGACGGCCTCGTTCCGCCCGGCGCGCGGCTTCTGCTCGGACCGGGGTACGCCCCGGTGCGCCCGCGCTTCGCCGCCTTGCGTGCAGAGACCCTGGCGCGTCGCAGCGCGCAGGGGCCGGTTCGGCGCGTAATGGTGTCCATGGGATTGACGGACGTGGGCGGGATCACCGCCCGCGTGGTCGACCGCATGCTTTCGCGTCTCGGCGAAACGTCGCTCGACGTGGTGCTCGGCCCGGGCGCCGCAAGCGAAGCGAGAATGACGGCCCTGGCGGCGCGCGATCCGCGCGTGCGCGTCCACATCGCTGTGGAAGACATGGCGTCGCTGATGTCGGAAGCCGACCTCTGCGTCGGCGCCGGCGGGGCCAGTGTCTGGGAGCGCTGCACCCTCGGCCTCGCCGCTGTGCTGGTGGTGTTGGCCGACAACCAGGCCGCCCTCGGCGCCTGGCTCGCGAACCATGGCGCCGTCGAACTCGCCGACGCGCGAGCCTCCGATTTCGAAGCCGCCTTCGACCGCGCCTTCACCGGCCTGATGCGCAGTCCTGAACGGTGCGCGCGCCTATCCGCCCAAAGCGCCAAGCTCTGCGACGGCCTGGGTGCGTCACGCGTCGCAGACGCTTTCCTAAACTTCATCACGAAGCGCTGACGTCTCCAGGCAAAGATTCTACCGCAGAGATCGCAGAGAAGACGCAGAGGACGCAGAAGAGGGAGCTCGCGAAGCGACCTCCTAAAAAAATCGCGCGATGGAGGACATTCGGCACCGCCTGCGGTCTCTGCGGCTTTTCTTTCTCTGGTTCTCTGCGGTAATATCTATACGACCGTAAGCGTCCACCGCCGTGTGGCGGAAGTCGAGCGCCATCACATCCTCGGTGGTGAACGCAGCGTTCGTCGGATAGAGCCGCTCGTAGACCCGGCGCACGAAGTCGAAGTCGGCCTGGGTGTCCACCGTCCATCGCTCGGCGCTCTGATCAACGGCCTGGGTCAGCGACCCCAACCGAAACCGTTCGGGCCGGCGATAGAGGAAGGGCGTCACGTGCTCGCGCTCTTCCCCGGCCGACGCTTCACGCGCGGCGATGCCCAGCGCCGCCGTGGTCATCACCTCCACATCGAGGCCGTGCGGAAAGGTCCGCTCCAGGTCGTTGGACGTGTAGTCGAACTTACCGTCGAGGTGGAAATCGATACAGGAGTCGATCACCCGCCAGTCGGCGAGCGGGCAGTCCGCGGTCAGGCGCACCACGTGCGACGCCGGCCCGAACGCGCGCACGGCGCCGGCGAACCGCGCCAGCACGTCGTCGAGTGGCCCGCGATGAACCTCGACGCCGGCCTCCCTCAGCCCGGCCGCAAGCGGGTCGTCGGAGGTATGGTCGCTGGTCGCCACCACCAGCCGGTCGATCCGATCCGCATGACGCAGACGGTCGAGCTGGCGCAGGATCATGGGCTCGCCGAGCAGCGGCTTCATCACCTTGCCCGGCAGGCGGGTCGAACTCATCCGCGCCTGCAGCACCGCCAGGATCATGGTTGTCCTTGCTTAACTTCGTGTTCGGCAAATCACCGAACCGTGCGATTCTCAAGTCTAGAGATGAACGCGGACGGGCGATACGGCGTGCGACATCTGCGCGAAATCAAAGGCCTGAAATACCCTGACGCCCCCGTCACGCGCCGGTTCTTCAAGCAAGGACTGGACCGCAGGCCCGGGCGTATGGTGGAGCTGGGTTCGGGAACCGGCGCCAATCTCGCCTTGCCGCTGGTCTTCAGCGGGGCCGTCACCGGCCTCCACAAAGCGATGCGATTTTTGGATTCGGGACACTAGCGTTGCGGCCCCTGACGGAAATTCGCGGCCTGAGGTTCCCGGATGAGTTCTTGGTCCGGCATTTTTTCCGGCGCGGCCTCGACCGGCGACCCAAGGTCGCGCCGTGCCGTGTGGTCGAGCTTGGCTGTGGCTCGGCCTCCAATCTCGCGCTCTATCAGGCGTTCGGCTGGCGCGTCGCCGGCGCCGACATCGACGCGCGGGCGATCGATGATGCGCGCTGGAACCTGCGCGATGACGCGACCCTGGTGGTCGCGGACCTGTCCAAGGTTTCGCCGCCCGAGCTCGACGGACCGTGGGACGTCCTGCTGGCGCCCAGCAGCCTCTACTATCTCGGCGCCGGGAACGCGGAGCGACTGCTGACGGATTTCGCGCCGCGGCTGAAACCGGGTTGCGAAGTCTTCGTGCGGCTGCGCACGCGGGAGGATTACCGCTGCGGCCGCGGCGAAGCGGTCGCGCCCCACAGCTGGCGGCTCTCGACCCGGGAGACCGGCGAGGCCGGGCTGATCAATCACTTCTATGACGACGCCGAGGCGGTGACCCTGCTGCGCAAGACGCTCGACCTTCAGGACATGGTGGTGCTGCGGGTCAGTTTCGACAACATCCAGTCGGGCGTGCTCATCGCGCCCAACAGCGATCTGGTGATCAGCGGGGTGACGCCCTCGTGAGCCGCACGGTCGCGATCATGCAGCCGACCTACCTGCCTTACCTCGGCTATTTCGACTTGATCGCCCAAACCGATGTGTTCGTCCTGCTCGACGATGTCCAGTTCGAACGCAAGTCGTGGCAACAGAAGAACCGCATCCTCGCGCCCGGCGGCGGCGAAGCGATGCTGAGCGTGCCGGTGCGCAAGCAGCCGCTGCAGACCCTGCTGCGCGACATCGAGATCGACGAAGACAAGCCGTGGCGGTCAGACCATCTCGCCGCCATCGAGGCCGCCTATCGCGGACGGCCGCGGTTCGACGAAGGCTGGGCGTTCGTCAGCGACCTGCTCGCGAACGGTCCACGCGAGCGCCTCACCGACCTGACCTGCGCCACTATCGAGCAGGCGGCGCGCCGTCTCGGCCTGCAGAGCAAAATGGTGCGGGCGAGCGCGCTCGGATGTGGCGGCCGCCGCTCCGAGCACGTACTGGAACTCTGTCGCGCGCTTGAGGGCGACACCTATGTCTCACCGCGCGGGGCCGCGGACTATATGGCCGCCGACCGTGTCTTCGCCGACGCGGCCTTCCCGGTCCGCTACCGCTCCTATTCCCCGATCGCCTATGCGCAGGGCGAAGACGGCGCCTTCACGCCTTACCTCGCCTTCATCGACGCGCTGATGAACCTCGGCTGGACCGGCCTCACCGACCATATGCACACCATCGCCGCCCAACCGGATTGGCGCGCGGGGTAGCGCTGCCGGGCCGCACGGAACCAAGCGTGAAGGACTGAAGCTGCGCCTAGCCGACGAAGGGCGTGTCCGGGAAATCGATGGCCCAACGCTTGCCCGCCGCCGTCCGATCGAGCCGCAGCAGGAAGGTTCCCACCCCCGCGGCGCCCTGCATGAACCCGGTCTGAGCCACGCGGTTGGCCGGCTCGGTCCGGTTTTCGGCCTGAACCCATCGCAGTCCCGCTGAGTCATCCGTGCGTCTGCGCATGGTGTCGGCGACGACGCGTTCGACCATCGCGCGCGCTGTCCGGTCGTCGAGGTATCGCTCCAGATCGAGAAAGTACTGACCCATCCCGGTGTCGCCGCAGCACTGACTGATGTTTTCCCAGTAGCCCGGCGAGCGCTGTTCCGGGACGCCCGCGGCGAGCAAACCGCGGGTGAGCGAATGCACCCAGTCGAGCCATTGCGGGTCGCCGGTCGCTTGATGCAGTCGATAGAACAGACGCGCGGTGCCGCCCGGACCGTGACACCAGCTCAGATAGTAGAGATCGCGGCCGCCCGGATCATGGTGGAAGATCAGCGTGCCGCCGTCCTTGCGGGTCGCGATCGCGTCGAGATAGCGGGCGCCGGCGAGCGCGCCGTCGAGAAAGCGGCGATCGCGCGTGCGATGATACAGGCTGGCCAGGAAGTATCCGACGCCGGACGTGCCGTGCGAGAAGTTGGGATAGTTCCCCTTGATCGTCGCTGACGGGAACCACATGGTCCCGCCTTCGGCCGCAACGCCGTTCCCGATCAGACGCACGCCCGCTTTGCGGGCAAGCCCCAAGGCTTCGTCATCGCCCCAGCGCCGATGCGCTTCGAGCAGGGCCAACCCGATTCCGGCCGAGCCGCTGATCACGTCGTAGTCGTCGCTCCATTGCACGCCGTCGCCGACGGCCCGGGCGCGCGCCTTCAACCGGCCGAGGATGTCGCGAGCGGCCTGATCGAAACGCTGATCGCCGCCGGCGGTCGTGACGCTTGCGACCGCGAAGCTCAATCCCGCGAGCCCGCTGTAGAGGCCGCAGTCGACCTTGTCGCCCTGGGCGGCGACCTCGGAGATCAGATAGTCGGCGCCGGCCGCGGCGGACATCATCCAGCGGCGGTCGCCGGTGCTCCTGTGCAGCTCGGCCAGAAACACGACGACGCCGGCGACGCCGTTGTAGAGATCGAGCTCGGTGTTCTCCGGGTGCAACGGGTCGGCCGGCCACCGGACGCCGTGGTCGGTCTGCTGGCGCGACGTCTCGATCCACTCGGCGCACCGGACCGCGAGGTCGAGGTAGGGACGCTTGCTCCCCAGGCTGAGCTCGGTCCGCCAGACGGGCGGGAGACCGAGCCACGCCGCCGTCAGGGCCGACTGTTTGAAGCATTCCCGGCGGTTGATGGACATCCGGACCTCAGGAAGACGAACTGCACAGGACCTAGTGGAACGCCGCGAGCCGCGCAAACCGCGGCGCCCGGTCCCCGACCGCGTCGCCGCCCGGGCTCCGGTGATAGTCCAGGCGGGGGCGCGATTCGCCCCCCATCGAGGCGCTCAAATCGCCTCCGACAGCGCCTCCGAGCCTGCAAATAAAGGCTCATTCCGTTTCACGGCGCGACAACATATGCTTAGGTTACGCGAATCGCCCGCTTGATCGGCGCCGATTGCGAGCCAACCACATAGGATTCGTCATATGCCCGTCGCCAAAAAGTCCGCCCCCGCCAAGGCTGCAGCCCCCAAGTCCGCCACCGCCAAGGTTGTCACCGTCTCGTCCAAGCAACTTGCCGCCACCCTCGCCGCCAGCCACGACCTGTCCAAAAAGACCGTCGAAGCGATCATGGCCGACCTGACCAGCCTGATCGTCAAGCACCTCAAAAAGGGCGAGAAGATCCGCCTCGGCATCGGCATTCTGCAGGTCCGCAAGCGCGCCGCCCGCATGGGCCGCAACCCGGCGACCGGCGAGGCGATCAAGATCAAGGCCAGCAAGAAGCTCGCCTTCCGCGCCGCCAAGGAAGTCAAGGAAGCGATCTAAGACCGCCGTTTCCAACGGCACGAAAAGGCCGCCGGTCTCCGGCGGCCTTTTTTGTTGCGGCCGCCGCCCGCGAGATCGGAGCGTTCGCGCTCGTGACCTCGGTTGCGCCAGCAAGCGCTCAGACCACATGCTCGCAATCTGCCGCGCGCTCAGCGCGACGGCGGAAAAGTGGGGACATGTACCGGCACGTGTCCCCGCTTTTCCGCTCACCAGCGCCAGCTGGCGTCAGACGGGTCCGCTTTCCGGCTCTGACCTCCCGACCGCTACCGACCCAAGGCGGACGTCAGTCCTCGGCGCCTCTGCAATTCTGTCGCACGCGTTCCACCCATGGGCGGGCGGACAGTCCCTCTTCACGGTAGCCAAGAAGAAGGCCCCGAAGGGCGCGACAGTCGCCTGCTTTCGCCCTTTTTATTACGTCCGCGTGAACTCGAAGTCATACATGCTTGTGCAAATCTCATTGCGGCTTTCAGGTGTGTTAGCGCACGAAAAATGTTCTGATCGTCTTAGCCAATATCTCGCGCCAGACCATCGACTGGCCCAGGTGTTTTCTTCGATCAAAGTATCTATGGCATTACAGTCGCCCCGACGGGCGGCCAGTTTAAGCCAATTAAGTCCTTGCTTTCCGAAGAACAGCGTCTCAGCCGCCGCGTTGTCTCCGGAGCGGGCTTTGCGCTTCAGCTCTTGCAGCTGAGCCGGAGAGTTAATTTGAGGGCCGTCAGCAGTCACGAGCGCATCCGCCCTCACCACGCAAGGAAATGAGGCGATAGCGACGAGCGAGAAGCACACAAATAGGGCTTTCAATCGCACCTTTCCAAGCGGCTTTGCGGGTGAATACATGAGCAGGCTGGGCGTGCGAGACGAGCGTGTCAACCATGCCAACGTCCGCTTTCCACCGAGGCTGTGTGAAAACGCCGACGCAGCTTAGGCTCGCTCATCGACGCAGGCTGTGGGGTTGTCGATGAAGCGCTTCGTCGAGGGTGAGGATCGCCGGCAGGGCGTTCTGCTTCCGGAATATCTGGACGACTAGGTGTCGCGAGGAGAACCCGGTCCGGGTGATCGACGTGTTCGTCGACGAGCTGGACCTGGGAGCGCTGGGGTTCGAGGGTGTCGAGCCCGGCGGCGACGGGCCGGCCGGGCTACCACCCGGGCCTGCTGCTGAAGATCTACGTCTACGGCTACCTCAACCAGGTCGCGTCGAGCCGGCGGCTGGAGCGGGAGGCGCAGCGCAACGTCGAGCTGATGTGGCTGACGGGGCGGCTGGCGCCGGACTTCAAGACCATCGCCGACTTCCGGAAGGACAACGGCCCGGCGATCCGGGCGACCTGCCGGCAGTTCGTGGAGCTGTGCCGGCGGCTGGAGCTGTTCACGCCACGCGGTGGCGGCGATCGACGGCAGCAAGTTCAAGGCGGTGAACGCGCGCGACAAGAACTTCACCCGGGCCAAGCTGCAGCAGCGGATGGAGCAGGTCGAGGCCAGCATCGCGCGCTACCTGGCGGCGCTGGAGACGGCCGACCGCCAGGAGGGCGAGCTGGCCGCAGGCCAAGTCCGGCCGGCTGAAGGACAAGATCGCCCAGCTGCGCGAGCAGATGGCGGCGTTCAAGGCGCTTGGAGGCCGGGGTGCAGGCCGCGCCCGACCAGCAGATCTCGCTGACCGATCCCGGACGCGCGGGCCATGGCCACCAGCGGCAAGCGGCAGCGGGCGTCGTCGGCTACAACGTCCAGGCCGCCGTCGACGCCGAGCACCACCTGATCGTGGCCCACGAGGTCACCAACGTCGGCCACGACCGCGGCCAGCTCGCGAACATGGCCGGCGCAGGCCAAGGCGGCGATGGGCGTCGAGGCGCTCGAGGTGCTGGCCGACCGCGGCTACTTCGAGCGGCGAGGAGGTGCTGGCCTGCGAGGCGCTCGGCGTCACGCCCTACGTGCCCAAGCCGCTGACCTCGGGCGCCAAGGCCGAGGGCCGCTTCGGCAAGCAGGACTTCGTCTACCTGCCCGACGAGGACGTCTACCGCTGCCCGGCCGGCGAGCCGCTGACCGCGTCGCTTCACCACGGTCGAGAGACGGGCATGACGCTGCATCGCTACTGGACCACGCCAGCTGCGCCGGCTGCCCGCTGAAGACCGAGTGCACAGCCGGCAAGGAGCGGCGGATCAAGCGCTGGGAGCACGAGGCGGTCATCGACGCCATGCAGGAGCGGCTCGACCGCACAGCCCGACGCCATGCGCATCCGCCGAGCCACCGTCGAGCACCCCTTCGGCACGCTCAAGGCCTGGATGGGCGCGACCCACTTCAAGACGCGGACCCTCGAAAAGGTCGCGAACCGAGATGAGCCTCCACGTGCTGGCCTACAATCTGAAGCGCGATGATCGCGATCCTCGGCGTCGCGCCGCTGATCGACGCGATGCGGGCCTGAGGGTCTCGCGCGTTACTCAGCTTAACGAACCCGCGCGGCCAGCGCGTTCTCACACAGCCTCCACCCTTGGCGGACATTCGGAGGGTCCGCTTGCTGGTCGTTACCGCGATGTGGCCTCAGGCCGCTTCGCCGCGCGTGGAGCTTTGGTCCACCATGTCCCACGCCAGGGGTTCGCCGCGCGTGAGGTCGCGCGTTGCCGTGCGGCCGATTATCTTGTCCAGTTCGCCCGGCGGCAGGCCAAGGCCTGGGCGGATGGATCGGATGTTGGCGCGGGTGAGGGATTCGCCGGCGCGGACGTCGGCGGTAACGTAGAGCGAGCGGCGGAATTGCAGGCTGGCGCGTTCGGAGCCGAGGACATCGTAGTGCGCCTTGCCCAGCGCGCGCCAGGCCTGCCTTGCAGTCGCGCACCAGGGCGGTGAACTCGTCGGGTTCGAGGCTGAAGGCGGCGTCGGGACCGCCGTCGGCGCGGGCCAGGGTGAAATGTTTCTCGATCAGCGCTGGCGCCGCAGCGCCACCGCGGCGACCGCGGCGGCGGTTCCGGGCGTATGGTCGGAGAGGCCGATGGGCGACGTGAAGCGTTGCGCCATGTCGGCGACGGTGCGGACGTTGGCGTCTTCCAGGGCGGCGGGATAGCTCGACACGCAGTGCAACAGCGCCACGCCCGCCGCGCCGGCCTTCAATGCGGTGTCGCGCGCGGCGGTCATCTCGGCCAGGCGAGGCCATGCCGGTGGAGATGATCAGCGGCTTACCCTTGGACGCCGCATAGGCGATCAGCGGCAGGTCCACCGCCTCGAAGGACGCGATCTTGTAGGCCGGCGCGCCGAGGTCTTCGAGCAGATCGATCGCGGTCTCGTCGAAGGGCGTGGAGAAGATCGCCACGCCGCGCTGTCTGGCGCGCTCGAACAGCGCCGCGTGCCATTCGAAGGGCGTGTGCGCCTCTTCGTAGAGTTCGTGCAGACTGCGGCCGTCCCACGGGCCGCCGTCGATTTGGAACTCGGGCCGGTCGCAGTCCATGGTGATGGTGTCGGCGGTATAGGTCTGCAGCTTGATCGCGTCGCAGCCGGTGGCCGCCGCGGCGTCGACCATGGTCAGGGCGCGGTCGAGGCTGCCGTTGTGGTTACCCGACAGTTCGCAGATCACGAAGGGTTCGTGGGCGGGGCCGATGCGCCGGCCGGCGATGACGATTTCGGCTTCAGGGTCTCGGGTCATGGAGTGAGCGCTTCGGCAAGGGCTTGCGCCACGCGCGCAGGATCGTCGTCGTGCATGGCGGGGAACAGGGGCAGGCTGAGGATCCGGGCGTAGAAGGCGTCGGCGCCGGGCAGGTTCAGGGCGCTGTAGCGCGCACGCCAGTAGGGCTGGCGGTGCACCGGGATGTAATGCACCTGGGTTCCGACGCCCTTGGACTTCAAGCGCGCCATCACCTCGCGCCGCGAACGACCGGCGGCTTCGAAGTCGACACGCACCTGCATCAGGTGCAGCACCGGATCGGCGCCGGGCGGCGTGTCGATCGTGCGCACCAGCGGGGCGAGCGGCGCCAACACCTCGCGATAACGCGCCGCCAGTTCGCGACGACGCGCGGCAAAGCGGTCGAGCTTCTTCAGCTGCGAGAGACCCAGCGCGCAGTTCACGTCCGGCAGGCGATAGTTCCAACCCAGCTCGACCTGTTCGTACCACCAGGGATTGGCGACGCCGTCGCTGAACGCCTCGTCCTCCAGCAGGAAGGCCGCCGGATCGCGCGTCATGCCGTGGTTGCGCGCCAGCCGCAGCCGCGCCGCGAAGCCTTCGTCGCGGGTGGTCACCGCCCCGCCCTCGCCGGTGCAGATGGTCTTCACCGGATGGAACGAGAAACAGGCCATGGCGCTTTCGGCTGCCGGCGCCGACCGGGTCGTTTCGCGGCCATCGAGCCCAGCGCGTGGCAGGCGTCCTCGACCACTGCCGCGTCGAGCTTGTCGGCGATGGCTTTGATCTCAGTCCGGAGCCACCGAGTCGCCGCGCAGGTGCACCGGCAGGATGGCGCGGATGCGGCGGCCGTGCGCGCGCGGCAGGGCCTGCCTCAGGTGCTCTGCGGTCATCAGGCCGGTTTCAGGATCGACGTCGCAGAACACCACCTCGGCGCCCTCGTAGCGCGCGCGCGTTGGCGGTCGCGAGGAAGGTGATCGTGGGCACGACGCAGACTTCGCCGGGCTGCAGGTCCAGCGCCTGCATCGCCATGTGCAGGGCGGCGGTGCCGCTGGTGCAGACCACCGCGTGCGGCGCGCCCACCGCCTCGGCGAAGGCGCGCTCGAATTGTCTCGACCAGCGGGCCGGTGGTCAGCAGGTCGGCCTGCAGCGCCGCGGCGACGGCTAAGATGTCGTCGTCCTCGACGGTCTGGCGGCCGTAGGGCAGGAAGCTGTCGGTCATGGCAGTGGCGCCCACACGCCCATCGTCAGGCATGACAGGCGTCCAGCAGGTCGAGGATGCCCTTCGGTCGAGTCGCTGGCCGTGTCGGAGGTGTAGGCGAAGTCCTCGGCCACGGCCTCTGGCCTGCGCCGTCGACGGCGAAGGGCGTGCGCGGATACTCCACGAAGGCCGGCTCGATGGCGTACCGGTCGCCGAGATCGACGGTGTGAGCGCGCGTCGTCGGCGGAGATCATCACCTCGTGCAGTTTTTCGCCGGGGCGGATGCCGACAACCTTGATCTGCCGCGCCGGGCGCCAGCGCATGGGCGAAGTCGAGTAATGGTCGAGCGCCGGGATTTTCGGCACGAAGATCTCGCCGCCGCGCATCTGTTCGAAACACGACAGCACAAAGTTCACGCCCTGGTCCAGGGTGATCCAGAACCGCGTCATCCGCTCATCGGTGATCGGCAGGTTCGTGGCGCCCGTTTCCAGCAAGCTTCTGGAAGAACGGCGCGATGCTGCCGCTCGATCCCGCGACGTTGCCGTAGCGCACCACGGAAAAGCGCGTGCCGATATCGCCGGAGAGGTTGTTGGCGGCCACGAACACCTTGTCGGAGGCGAGCTTGGTGGCGCCGTAGAGATTGATCGGCGAGCAGGCCTTGTCGGTCGATAACGCGATCACCCGCTGCACGCGGTTGTGCAGGCAGGCGCGCACCACGTTCTCGGCGCCCAGCACATTGGTGTGGATGCATTCGCTGGGATTGTACTCGGCCGCCGGCACCTGTTTCAGGGCCGCGGCATGCACCACCACGTCGACGCCGCGGAAGGCGAGTTCGAGCCGGTCGCGATCGCGCACGTCGCCGAGAAAGAAGCGCATCAGCGCCATCTTTTCCGGCGGGAAGTTCTCGCTCAGCGCCTGGCTCAGGTTGAACTGTTTCAGCTCGTCGCGCGAAAAGACGATCAGCTTCTTGGGCGCGTGGCGCTCCAGCGCGACCTTGACGAAGCGGCTGCCGAACGAGCCGGCGCCCCCGGTGACGAGCACGGTCTTGCCGCGCAACGGATCGGCCTTGGGGGCGAAGCTGCGGGCGCCTGGGCCGGCGGCGGAATCGTACATGGCCCCTCCATTCTGTCCCTGGGTACGCCGCCCGCCTAAAGCGAGCGTTAACGCTGTTTGTTAAGGAACGGCCTCAAGGTCCCGGCGCCCCGCCGCCGCCCGCTTCAGGTCGGAGGCCGCGTGGCCCAACAGGCTCCAGGGCTCGACGAAGTACCGCGAAAACAGGCGCTTAGGCTCGTGGGCGAAGCGGTGCAGCCACTCCAGGCCGACCCGCCCGGTCCAGCGCGGGGGCGTCTTGGACCGTCCCGCCTCGAAATCGAAGGCCGCTCCGATCGGAAAGATCACCGAAGGCGGCAGGCGGTCGAAGTTGGCCTCGATCCAGGCCTCCTGGCGGGGCATTCCCATGCCGACCAGCAGCACGTGGGGGTCGAAGGCGCGGATTTCCTCGACCACCCGGTCGTTCTCGGGCCCCTCCAGGGCGAAGAAGCCGTGGCGGACGCCGATCTCGACATTGGGATGACGCTCTCGGATCGCGGTCCGGGCCGCCTCGCCCACGCCCGGCGTGCAGCCCAGGTGGAAGACCCGCCAGCCCTCGGCCGCCGCCCGGGCCCAGAAGGCCTCGCGCCAGTCGAGGTAGGTCGAGCGGTGCCGGCGCGACACCTTAGCCCCCAGCAAGCGGCCCCAGGCGATCAAGGGGGCGGAATCGATCTCGATCAGGTCGGCGCGGCGATAGAGCGCCCGCATCCCCGAGTCGCGCCCGACCAGATAGAGGCTGTGGGCGTTGTGGTTGGCCACCACCGCCTTGCGGCGCACGCCCGCGCACTGGGCCGTGAACGCCAGCACCTCAACGGGTGTGACGACATCCACCTCGGCGCCGAGAAGGCGAAGGCGCGGCCTGGAAACCATGACGGGGAGCGTACCCCGGCGGTGTTTAGGAGGCTTTGCGAAACGCGGTTAACGGGCCTTGCGCGCCTCTGGCCTTGAACCGGCGAACCGTCTATTCCCGCCGCAAACCCGGTCGCGCCCTCCCAATGGCGGCCGCCATATCCAAAGGGCTTTGAATGCGTGTCGCCATGATTGGGACGGGCTACGTCGGCTTGGTGTCCGGCGCCTGTTTTGCCGACTTCGGCCATGTGGTGACCTGCGTCGATACCGACGCGGGCAAGATCGAGCGGCTCACGCGCGGTGAGATTCCGATCTTCGAGCCCGGCCTCGACGAGCTGGTGACGTCGAACGCGCGGGCGGGGCGGCTCAATTTCACCACCGACGGCGCCCAGGCGATCCGCGAGGCGGACGCGGTGTTCATCGGAGTCGGCACACCTTCGCGCCGCGGCGACGGCCACGCGGACCTGTCCTACGTCTATGCGGCGGCGGAGGAAATCGCGACCCTGCTCGAGGGCTTCACCGTCGTGGTGACCAAATCCACCGTGCCGGTCGGCACCGGCGACGAGATCGAGCGCATCATCCGCGAGCGCCGCCCCGATGCGGACTTCGCCGTGGTGTCCAACCCGGAATTCCTGCGCGAAGGCGCCGCGATCAACGACTTCAAGCACCCCGACCGCGTGGTCGTGGGCACGGAAGAGCCGCGCGCCCAGGCCGTCATGCGCGAGATTCTATCGCCCGCTGTCGCTGAACGAGACGCCGATCGTCTTCACCAGCCGGCGCACCTCGGAGCTGATCAAATACGCAGCCAACGCCTTCCTGGCGATGAAGATCACCTTCATCAACGAGATCGCGGATCTGTGCGAGAAGGTCGGCGGCGACGTGCAGGCGGTGGCGCGCGGCATCGGCCTCGACAAGCGCATCGGGCCGAAGTTCCTAAACGTTGGTCCGGGCTACGGCGGTTCGTGTTTCCCGAAGGACACCTTGGCGTTGGTGCGCACGGCCACGGACTACGCCGCGCCCCTGTCGCTGGTCGAGACCACGGTGCGGGTGAACGACGCGCGCAAGAAGGCGATGGCGGCCAAGGTCATCGCGGCTATGGGCGGCAGTGTCGCGGGCAAGCGCATCGGCGTGCTCGGCCTCACCTTCAAGCCCAATACCGACGACATGCGCGACGCGCCGAGCCTCGACGTGATCCCCGCACTGCAGGCAGGCGGCGCCGTGGTGCAGGCGTTCGATCCGGAAGGCATGGGCGAGGCGCAGAAGCTGCTGCAGGGGGTCGAATTCAAGAGCGGCCCCTACGAGGCGGCCGACGGCGCCGACTGTCTGGTCATCCTGACCGAATGGGACCAGTTCCGCGCGCTGGAACTCGACCGCATCAAGTCCCTGCTGAAGGCGCCCTTGGTGGTGGACCTGCGCAACGTCTACCGCCCCGACGCGATGCGGGAGTTGGGGTTCTCATACGTGTCGATCGGACGAGCGTAACTCCCCTCCTACCCGCTCATCCCGGCGAATGCCGGGACCCAGATCGTATGACGCGGCCCTTTCCAATTGTCCGTCATCCCGGGCTTGTCCCGGGACCCGGGGCGAGTGTTCAGGCTCTTCTGGCGGACGGTTCGCGCAAGCGCTCACACAGGCCTTACAGCACTCTGACGCGCAGACCCCGGCACAAGGCCGGGGTGACGGATAATTTTTATAGTGCGGAGTTCTACGATCTGGGTCCCGGCATTCGCCGGGATGAGCGGAGATTTAGGAGGCTGGCCCCGGCGCGGACTGCGCCTGCGGCGCGCAATGCCAGGTCATCACGCGGGACGACTCCACCTCCAGGTACGACGCCGACAGGGTGCGGATCTTTTCGAGCGTGTCGTTGGTCGCCTTGGCCGAGGTCGCATCGCCGGGGATGGGACAGGTAAGCTGGCCGAGCGACTTGCGGCCCGCGGAATAGGCTGCGTAGTCGGCGTCGCCGAGCACGAAGTCGCGACGGACGAAGGTCGTAAGGTCGCCCGACAGCTCCAGCTTCGACACGCTGTGCGCCTTGTCGGACACGGTGATGTGGCTGTAGCCGCCGCTCGCGTTCTTTTCATAGGGCGTGCGGCCGTTCACGCAGGCGATCGGCCGATCAAAGCCGATGCTGAGCGAACCGGCGCCGGCGACCGGGTTGAAACTCTGTTTCGAATTGAGCGTGCAGGCGAGCGTCACCGCCGTGCTCGGCGCCGGCTGAGGCGGCGCGGCCGGCTTGGGATGGGTCATCAGCCACAGACCGACCAGGGCGACCACGAACACCGCCAGCAAGGCCCAGACCGCGATCGGCAGCGGCGTCTTCACAACCGGCGCAGCGGCGGCGGCTTCGCTATGCGCCTCGACTGAGACTGCGGGCGCCGGCGCCGACGCCTGGCGCCAGCGCAGGAACATCACCAGCGCGCCGACCGCGGCGGCCAGCGCGATCAGCACCACGCCCCAGCGCAGGATCTGGTCGCGTTCGTCCTCGGCTTTCTGCGCGGCCGCGAGCGCCTGGGTCGCCGCTGCATTGGCCTTGTCGACCTCGGCGGCCAGGCTGGGATCGACCGTGGGCGCCTTCACGCACGGGCCGTAGTCGATGTCGCCCTTGACGCCGGCGTTGTCGAGGAACTTGGCCAACACGGTCGAGCGGATCGCCGCGAACTGGCCCTGGTGGCTTTCCACCTGGCCGTCGTCGGCGAGAGTGTCGGCGGCGCCCCAGGTGTTCACCGCGATGACGCGGTCACACTCATCGAGCAGTGGGCCGCCGCTGTTGCCGTGATCGATGGCCGCGGTGTGGAAGATGGTCTCGATCGGCTCGCCGCCCGGCGCCGTGTCGGAGAACAGCGCGATCGATCCCGAGGTGACGTAGGGCTCCGACGGTTCGAGCCGCTTGGCCAGGGTCAAATTGCGCATGCTGTCGGTGACGCCCGGATAGCCGAGCGCGCGCACGGTGGCTTCCTTGCCCGGCGGCGTGGCCGCGATCTTCAGCGACGGCGCGGCGATCTCCGGCGCGCTGAGCAGGGCGAGGTCCGCCTGGGGCCAGGTCTGCAACAGCTGCGCGTCCTTGCCCTCGGGCCCGGAAAAGCGGTCGGGCACGACGTAGTAGAGCTGCTTGACCGAGCCATCGACTGGGGTGACCACGTGGTTGTTGGTGACGATCTTGCCGGGCGCCACGACGAAGCCCGAGCCGCCCACCACCGCAATCGGCTGGTCGTTGGCGTCGAGGTGCAGGACCATAATCCGCACCACCGAGCGCTCGGCCTCGCGCAGGCCGAGGCCCTGGTCCTGTTCCTGGCCGAACGCCGGACGCACCGCCGCCGGGGCCGCACCCAGGCAGGCGAGCATCAGGACGATCAGCGCCGTTCTCAATCCGCGCAGCATGAGCCCCACCCCCAGACCCCGATTTCACCACGCCCGACCGGGCCGGGCAATCGCGGCGGGTTCTCAAAGCCTTTCCGGCCTTTGCACTGTCGCCTGCGGGCCGCACCCGCTAAAGGGGCGCGATGATCGAAACCTCCACGGCCAAGAAGGGCTGGTTCCAGCGCCTCACCGACGGCCTGTCGCGGTCCTCGCGGCAGATGAGCGAACAGGTGGTGGCGAGCTTCGTGAAGAGCCCCTCGACGCCGCGCTCGACGCGCTGGAGGAACAGCTGATCGAGGCCGACCTCGGCCCGGCCGCTGCGGCCCGCATCGCCCAGCGCTTCGGCGAGCTGCGGTTCGGCAAGCACCTCGACGAGAACGAGATCAAGGAAGCCCTGGCCGAGGCGGTCGCCGCCGAACTCGAACCGCGCCAGGCGAGTTTCGATCCGCTGTCGGGGCCCCGGCCCTTCGTGGTGCTGTTCGTGGGCGTGAACGGCTCGGGCAAGACCACCACGCTGGGCAAGATCGCCTCCGACCTCACCGCGCCAGGGCGCCAAGGTGCTGATCGTCGCCGGCGACACCTTCCGCGCGGCGGCGGTGGAGCAGCTGCAGGTCTGGGCCGAACGCGCCGGCGCAGCGTTCATGTCGCGCCCGCACGGGCGCCGACGCCGCGGGCCTGGCCTACGACGCCTATGAGCAAGGCGCAAGGCGGAAGACTTCGACGTGGTGCTGATCGACACCGCCGGGCGGCTGCAGAACAAGCAGGACCTGATGGACGAGCTTTTGAAGATCGTCCGTGTGCTCAAGAAGATCGATCCGGACGCGCCGCATGAGACCCTGCTGGTGCTCGACGCCACGGTGGGGCGCAACGCCGCTGGCGCAGGAACAGATCTTCGGCCGGACCGCCTCGTGTCCGGCATCGTGATGACCAAACTCGACGGCACCGCCCGCGGCGGGGTGCTGGTGCCGGTGGCCCAGGCGTCGGACGCCCCGATCAAGCTGATCGGCGTGGGCGAAGGCATAGACGATCTCCAGCCCTTCGACGCGCGCGCCTTTTCGCGCTCGCTGGTGGGCCTGAACCAGGCATAGGGAAGACGCGGGTGAGCCCACAACTGAAGACCTGGCTGCGCGTGATCGTCGACTACGGCGCGCTGATCGCCTTCGCGGTCGCCTATTTCATCGCTGCCCGGCACGGCGATAAGGAGGCGCTGATCACGGCGACGCCGATCCTGATGATCGGCTCGGTGATCGCGATCGCCGCGGGCTATCTGATCGAGAAGCGCGTCGCGCCCATGCCGCTCACCTACGGCGCCTTCGCCCTGGTGTTCGGCGGGCTGACGCTGATCTTCCACGACAAGAGCTTCCTGAAGATGAAGCCGACGTTCGCCTATGCGGCGTTCGCCATCGCGCTCGGCGCGGGGCTGTTGCTCAAGCGCAATCCTCTGCGCGCGCTCCTGGGGTCGAGCATCGTGATGCCCGATGCGGCGTGGAAGACGCTCACCATCCGCTACGCCCTGTTCTTCGTCGCCAGCGCGATCCTGAACGAGATCGTCTGGCGCACCCAGAGCGACGGCATGTGGGTGAAATACAAGCTGGCCTATTTCGTCGTGGTGCTGATCTTCTCCTTCGCCCAGGCGCCGTTCCTGATGAAGCACATGCAGCAGGACGGCGAGACGCCGCCGGTGGCCGAGCCGCCGGATCCCGGTTTTTAAGGGGCGCCGAAATGGATCGGTTCACCGGCGGTTGCCTGTGCGGGGGCGTTCGATTTGCGGCGTCGGGACAGCCTTATCGGGTCGGCGTCTGCCATTGTCTGGACTGTCGCAAGCACCATGGCGCGTTGTTTCAGGCTTTCGCGGTCTTCCCGCAGGAGGCGGTGACAATTGAGGGCGAAACGCGCGATTACGCCGGGCGGTCCTTCTGTCCACGCTGCGGCTCGACCGTTTTCGCGCGCACCGCGGACGAAATCGAAGTGAACCTGGGATCCCTGGACGCGCCGGACCAACTGGCGCCGACCTACGAATCCTGGATCACGCGGCGCGAGGCGTGGTTGCCGCCGTTTCCGCTCGCCCGCCGCTACGATCACGATCGCGACGCCACCAGCCGGTTTGAGGACTAGGCCCTAGGCCCCGGCGGGGATGAACCAGTCGGGTTCGGACGGATTGCCGAACGGCGCGAACCGCGTCTCCAGCCGGCTGCGCTCGAAGGCGTCGAGCGCCCAGGACACCGAATAGAAGGCGAGGTCGCGCCAGGGGATTTCACCCCAGGCGAAGACGCGGGCCTCAAGCGTTTCCTCGCCGGCGCCGAAGTCCGGCGTCTTCATCCGCGCGCGGTGGAAGATCTGCACCTGGCTGAGGTGCGCCACATCGTAGATTGCGAGCAGGCCGTCGAGCTCCAGCGCCACCAGGGCCTCCTCGCGCGCCTCGCGCAGGGTCCCCTCGGCGACGGTCTCGCCCTCCTCCATGTAACCGGCGGGCAGGGTCCAATAGCCGCGCCTCGGCATGATGGCGCGGCGGCAGAGCAAGAAGCCAACGTCCGCCAGCGGAACAGCGCCCTCGCCGAAGGCCGGACCCCGGTCGCTTATGGCTGCCACCGCCCCCACCACGATCCGCGGATTGACGTAGTCGACGAAGCCGCAGCGGTCGCAGACCCGGCGCGGGCGGTTGTCGCCGGGCGGGACCTTCAGGGAGAACGACGGCGCGTTCGGCTTTGCCACACAAGGACTCTAGGCGGTCCAGCCTGACCGTGCGAGCGTTTCCGTCCACGGAGCTTATGTCGTCGAACCGTCGCGCAACCGTGCTATAGGCCAGGGGCAGTCAGCCGAGGATCGGACCATGGCGAAGACCAAGGGAAAGTCGGGCCGCGCGGGCGAGGACAGCCCGCTGGACCAGTCGCCGAGCCATCTGCTGCACCGGGTGCTGCAGCTCGCGCTGGACCTCTATTCCACCGAAACCGGGCCCGACGGCCTGACCCAACGTCAGTATGCGGTGCTGACCGCGGTGGCGCACAATCCGGGCCTGACCCAGACCGACCTGGTCCGCTCCACCGGCATCGACCGTTCGACCCTGGCGGACATGGTGGCGCGGATGATCTCCAAGGGCCTGCTCGAGCGTGAGCGCTCCAGCCTCGACGCGCGCGCCAACACGGTGAGCCTGACCGACGCCGGTCGCGCCGAGCTGGGCGACGCCAAGCCCAAGGTCGACGCTGCCGACAAGAAGATCCTGACGCTCTTGCCGCGCGGCAAGCGCAACAGCTTTATCGCGGGCCTCAGAGCCTTCGCCCGCGCCGGCGAGGAAGCCGCGGCGGCCGCCGTCGGCGAGGCCATGGACGGCCGCAAGAAGAAGAAAAACAAGAAGGACGCCAAGCGCGACAAGGCGCCCAAGGCCGAGAAGGTCGACAAGAAGAAAAAGAAGATCAAGAAGGCCGCCTGAACCGCGTCTGCGATCCTCCGCTCTCAGACCTTTATATCGACCCGCAACCCGGGCCGCGCCCAGCGGTCGGCGGGTTCGTCCGTATCCGCCTGAACCACATGCGGCGCAGCCTGGACGGCCTTTGCGGCCATCGTCGGGGCAGCAACCGGGGTCGCGGTCGCTCGGCCCAGGGCGGCATCGAAAAACGCGCGCTGCGCCGCCTGCGCCGTGTCGCTCGGACGAACGGACGGGGTGAAGGTCGGCGGGGTCGGACGGATCGGCTGGGCCACGCCGACAGGCTTAACGAGAGGTGTAGAAAAAGGGTTAACGAGGTGTTGCCGCCTGCGTGGACCCCCTTAGATCCTACCCTGCCTTGTTCAGCTCCCGGACCAACCGGTCGGCGTCGTCGTCCGTCATCGGGGCGGGCCACTTGTCCACGATGACGCCCTTGGAGTTGACCACGAAGGTTTCGGGCGCGCCCGAGATGCCGAGCTCGACCGCCGCGCGGCCGTCGCGGTCGGAGTAGACCGCGGCGAACGGGTCGCCGATTTCGCCCAACAAAGTCTGGGTCTTCGCCGGTTCGTCCTTCCACGCCACCCCGATGATCCGCACGCCCTGTTGTTTCAGGCGCAGGAGCTGCGGCTGCTCGGTGCGGCACGGCGCGCACCAGGAGGCGAAGACGTTGATCAGGGCGGGACCCTTCACGGCGGCGTTCAGCGGCGTGGGCGCGCCGCCTGTGAGGGGAACAACCGCGACCGCGGGCACGGGCTTGTTGACCAGTTCGTCGGGCGAGACGTGCGGGTCGCGCTTCAGGGTCCAGCCGAAGAACATCACCGCCAGGGCTGCGAGCACCACGAGCGGTATGAGCGCGATCCAGCGCTTCACTGTCCGGCCTCCGCGAGATCGAGCGCCGCCTTGGCGCGGCGGGCGCGCGCGAGCGTATCGGCGACGAGGCCGCTAGCACCAGTACGCTCAGCCCCCAGGCCGGCCAGACGAACAGTGCGTATTTGCCCATGTCGAGATGCAGCATCAGGCGCCGCCCGCGTGTTTGAGGGTCAAGGCTTCGGCGCGGCGCAGAACCACTTCCGTCCGTGTACGTATGATCCACAGGGCGAAGAACAGCGCCATATAGCCGAGCGCCATGACCAAGAGCGGCGCGAGCAGGCTCCACGCAATGGTCGGGCCGCCGAGCCGGAACACCGAGGCGGGCTGGTGCAGGGTGTTCCACCAGGTCACCGAGAAATGCACAATTGGCACATTGACCAGGCCCACCAGCGCCAGGATCGCCGAGGCCCGCGCGGCCCTCTGTTCGTCGTCGAGGGCGGCGCGTAGCGCCATGTAGCCGAGGTAGAAGAAGAACAGGATCAGGACCGAGGTCAGGCGCGCGTCCCACACCCACCAGGCCCCCCACATCGGCCGGCCCCACAGCGATCCCGTGGCGAGCGCCAGCAGATTGAAGCCGGCGCCCAGGGGGGCCGCGGCCTTGGCGGCGGCGTCGGCCAGGGCGTGGCGAAAGATCAGGCTGAAGAAGCTGGCGCCGCCGAGACAGACATAGACGAACAGCGCCATCCAGGCGGCCGGTACGTGCACGAACATGATCCGCACGCTCTCGCCCTGCTGATAGTCCGGCGGCGCGGTGAAGCTGAGCCAGACGCCCGTGGCCAGCAACACGGCGGCCAGGACACCGAGCCAGAGGCCCAGGCGGCGCGTGGCGTCCATGAAACGCTGGGGATTGGCGAGGCCGAAGATCACCGGCGGGGTCTAGTCCGGGCTCGGAGCGGGAACAAGGCGGATCATCCCAACGCATTCCGAACCGCCGCCGCCATGGCGAAGGGCGCCAACGCTAACGTCGCCAACGCATACGCGCACAGGAACCCGAAGCCGCCTTGCCAGGACAGGCCCGCGGCGAAATTGCCGACCGCGCCGGCGCCGAAGATCACCGGCGGTGCGAACAGCGGCAGGACGATCACCGCGATCAGCACCCCGCCGCGCCGCGCCCCCAGGGCGACCGCGGCGCCGACGCCGCCGGTGAAGGCGAAGCCCAGGCCGCCGACGGCGGCGCAGGCGAAGATCAAGAGCGCGAGCGAGGACGAGGCGCCGAGCGCGATGGCGGCGACCGGAGCGGCCACCGCCAGCGGCAGGCCGTTGGCGGCCCATTGGGCGAGACCCTTGGCGAGGGCGACCAGTTCGAGGGGCAACGGCCCGGTGGCGAGCAGGTCGAGCGCGCCGTCCTCGCAGTCGCGTTCGAACATGCGCTCGAGCGACAGCAACGACGCCAGCGCCAGCGCCACCCAGGCCGCGCCCGGCGCAAAGCCAGCGAGCCGGACCAGCGACGGTCCCGCCGCCAGCGGCAGCAGCGTCGTCACACAGGCCAGGAAGGCGCAGCCGAGCAGCGGCCCGCCGCCGCCGCCCCAGGCGAGGTCGAGTTCGCGGCGCAGGAGCACGAGGAAACTGTTCACGCCGCCGCTCCGATCGCCAGCGTGCGGCCGGCCAGCGGCAAGGGATCGTGCACCGCCGCGAGGATCATTCCACCGCCCGCGAGATGCTCTCCCATCAATGCTCCGAAGGCGGACCTTCGTTCCGCATCGAGCGGCGCCATCGGTTCGTCGAGCAGCCACAGCGGCCTGGGGGCCGCGATCAGACGCGCCAGCGCCACGCGCCGCCGCTGCCCCGCCGACAGCTTGCGGATCTCCAGCCCAAGCAAGGGCTGCAGCGCCAACCGGTCCACCGCCGCGCGCGCCGTCTCGCGCGAGCCGCCGCACCATTCGGCCTGAAAGCACAGCTCCTCCCACGCCGTGCGCGCGGGCTTCAGACCGTCCTGGTGCCCGAGGTAGTGCAGCAACTCGGCGCGCGCCTCGTCCGCGTCCTGACCTTCGAATGAAATCATTCCATTCTGGGGGCGGATGAAGCCTGCGACGGCGCGCAACAGCGACGTCTTGCCCGCCCCGTTGGCGCCGGTCAGCGTCAGCAGTTCGTCCGCACCGAGCGCCAGGCTCAGGCCCTCGAACAGGGTCCGCGCGCCCCGCGCCACCGACAGGTTTTCCACCCCCAGCCCGGTCAGCATCCGTCGCCCTCGACGTAGCTGTAACGCGGGTCTAAGAGGACCGCGGCCGCGCGGGGACTTCTGCGGCGCGAACCGGCAACCTGTGCTTTCCGGTTTCAAGCGCCCAGTCCCGCACCCCGTTTTGGGGCGGCCCCATCGATCGAGAGGATCATCCATGCCGTCCATTGACAGCCTAAACGCCCGCCGGGAACTCGCCGTCGGGCGGAAGAAGTACGCCTATTACAGCCTTCCGGCCGCGGAGGAAGCCGGCTTGACCGGAATCAGCCGCCTGCCGCGGACGCTGAAGGTCCTGCTGGAGAACCTGCTGCGCAACGAGGACGGGGTCGCGGTGACCCGCGACGACCTCGACGCCCTGGCCGCCTGGGTCGAGAACAAGGGCTCGGTCGAGCACGAGATCGCCTTCCGCCCGGCGCGGGTGCTGATGCAGGACTTCACCGGCGTCCCCGCCGTGGTCGACCTCGCGGCCATGCGCGACGCCATGACCGCCCTGGGCGCCGACCCCGAGAAGATCAACCCGCTGAACCCGGTGGATCTGGTCATTGACCACTCGGTGATGGTCGACTTCTTCGGTACGCAGAAGTCGTTCAAGGAAAACGTGGCCAAGGAGTATGAGCGCAACATCGAGCGCTATCGCTTCCTGCGTTGGGGCTCTTCCGCGTTCAACGACTTCCGCGTGGTGCCGCCGGGCACCGGCATCTGTCACCAGGTAAACCTGGAATATCTGGCCCAGACCGTGTGGACCGCCTCCGAAGGCAAAACCACCCTGGCCTATCCCGACACCCTGGTCGGCACCGACAGCCACACCACCATGGTCAACGGCCTGGCCGTGCTGGGCTGGGGCGTGGGCGGCATCGAGGCTGAGGCGGCCATGCTGGGCCAGCCCATTCCCATGCTGATCCCGGAAGTCATCGGCTTCCGCCTCGATGGGCGCCTGCCGGAAGGCTCGACCGCCACCGACCTGGTGCTCACCGTCACCCAGATGCTGCGCAAGAAGGGCGTGGTCGGAAAGTTCGTCGAGTTCTTCGGTCCGGGGATTCTGAACCTGACCATCGAGGACCAGGCCACCATTTCGAACATGGCGCCCGAGTACGGCGCGACCTGCGGCTTCTTCCCGATTAGCCAGGCGACGCTCGACTACCTCACGGCCACCGGCCGCGAAAAGGATCGTGTGGCGCTGGTTGAGGCCTATGCCAAGGCCCAGGGCCTGTGGAGCGACGAAGACGTCGCGGCGCCGGTGTTCACCGACACCCTCGAGCTCGACCTCGGCACGGTGCAGCCCTCGCTCGCCGGCCCCAAGCGTCCCCAGGACCGCGTGCCGCTGCTCGACGCGGCACGGATGTTCGAAACCGCGCTGGCCAACGACTTCGGCAAGACCGCCGATGCGGACAAGCGTGCGTCGGTGAAGGGTGAAAGCTACGACGTCGGCAACGGCGACGTGGTGATCGCCGCGATCACTAGCTGCACCAACACGTCCAACCCCTCGGTGCTGATCGCCGCGGGCCTGGTGGCGCGCAAGGCGCATGCGCTGGGCCTCAAGCCCAAGCCCTGGGTGAAGACCTCGCTCGCGCCCGGCTCGCAGGTGGTGACCGACTATCTCGACAAGGCGGGCCTCAGCGCCGATCTCGACGCGCTGGGCTTCAACCTGGTGGGTTACGGTTGCACCACCTGCATCGGCAACTCCGGTCCGTTGCCGCAGCCGATCTCCGACGCGGTGAACGAAGGCGACCTGGTCGCCGTCAGCGTGCTTTCCGGAAACAGAAACTTCGAAGGCCGGGTGAACCCCGACGTGCGCGCCAACTATCTCGCGTCGCCGCCGTTAGTGGTCGTCTACGCGCTGGCCGGTTCGATGCGCAAGGACGTGGCGCGCGAGCCGCTGGGCGAAGGCAAGGACGGCCAGCCGGTCTATCTGAAAGACATCTGGCCGACCTCGGCGGAGATCGCCGAAATCCAGCGCGCCGTCGTGTCCGAAGACATGTTCGCCAAGCGCTACAAGGACGTGTTCAAGGGCGACAAGAACTGGCAGGGCATCGACGTCGCCGGCGGCAAGACCTACGCCTGGGATCCCAAGTCGACCTATGTGGAGAATCCGCCCTACTTCAAGGGCATGACCATGGACGCCGCGCCGGTGAATGACATCATCGAAGCGCGGGTCCTGGGCATCTTCGGCGACAGCATCACCACCGACCACATCTCGCCGGCGGGATCGATCAAGAAGACCTCGCCCGCAGGGCTCTGGCTGCAGGAACACGGCGTCGATCCGCTCGACTTCAACTCCTACGGCGCGCGTCGCGGCAACCACGAAGTGATGATGCGCGGCACCTTTGCCAACATCCGCATCCGCAACCGTATGACGCCCGACATCGAAGGCGGCGTGACCAAGCACTTCCCGTCGGGCGACGTGATGTCGATCTACGACGCGGCGATGCGCTACCAGTCCGAAGGCCGCCACCTGGTGGTGTTCGCCGGCAAGGAGTACGGCACCGGCTCGTCGCGCGACTGGGCGGCCAAGGGCACCAAGCTTCTGGGCGTGCGCGCGGTGATCGCGGAGAGCTATGAACGCATCCACCGCTCCAACCTGGTGGGCATGGGCGTGGCCCCGCTGCAGTTTAAAGTCGAGGGCTGGCACAAGCTCGGCCTGACCGGCGAGGAGATCGTCACCATCCGCGGCCTCGAAGACGTGAAGCCGCGTCAGGAGCTGATGGTCGAACTGTTCCGTCCCTCGGACGGCAAGCTGGCCCGCTTCCCGGTCCGCTGCCGCATCGATACCCAGACCGAGCTGGAATACTTCAAGGCCGGCGGGGTGCTGAACTACGTGCTTCGGAACCTCGCCAAGGCCGCGGCCTGACCAAGGTTGCAGCGGGCGGCGCGCCGGGGCAGGGTCGCCCCCCGCGCCGCCCGCTCACGCTAGGGTGAGGTGCGGCGTGGCCGGGGAACGGATACTCAGCGACATGCGACTACCAGCGCTGCTGATCGCCGCCGTCCTGATCGCCCCCCTCCCAGTGACTCGGGCCGCCGCGGCCCGCGCGCTGCATCACCGGGCGCATCATGCCGCCGCCCGGCCTGTGGTGGTCGAGCTCTACACCGCCCAGGGCTGCGCCGACTGCCCCGCCGCCAATCAGCTGGTCATGAAGCTGGCTGACGAGCCCGACGTCATCGCCCTGACCTTTCCGGTGGACTACTGGGACTACCTCGGCTGGCGCGACAGCTTCGCCCGGCCGGAGTTCTCCGACCGCCAGCACGCCTACATGAAGGCCATGAAGCTGCGCGACGTCTACACGCCCCAGGTGGTGGTGGACGGCCGCGAGCAGATGTCGGGCCTGAAATCCGATGAGGTCGAGGCCGCGATCAAGACGGCGGCCCACGAGCCGGACGCGCGGCCCGCGATCATCATGCGTAGCCCCTCCTGGGCCCTCGTGGGCGCGGCCAAGTCCGCCGCCGGCGGCGCCGAGGTCTGGCTGGTCCGCTACGCGCCCGAGGTGCGCGAGGTGAAGGTCAACACCGGCGAGAACAAGGGCAAGCTCATCCGCGAGGCCGATGTGGTGCGCGAACTGGTCAAGCTCGGCCCCTGGCGCGGCGCGAGCCACGCCTACAAACTCCCTAAGGCCACCGACCCGGCGCTGAAGTCGGTGATCCTGGTCCAGGCGGTGAGGACGGGCCGCATCCTGGCGGCGCGCCGCCTGTAGGCGTCGCTAGAGCTTGCCCACGAAAAACACGAAAAGCACGAACGCGTCCCGCTTCCTGAGTCAGCCGGCAGGCGGCGCGAGGACATTATTGCCGCCGCGAAGCGGCGGCCTTGTTCGTGCTTTTCGTGTTTTTCGTGGGCAATCTTTTCTTGAGCCCGCGAGCGACGCTCCAGACGCGAAAACGCCCGCAGCCATGGGGGGAGGATGGTGCGGGCGCTGTCGCTTGGAGGAACTGTCGACCGACCGGGGCCCCGTATAAATCCAGGGGGGCTGGGGGGGCTGTTCAGGATCCGGGATCTCTCCGTTGCCCCAACCGGCCGACGTTCAGAATATTGGGGCCTAAACAGGCGGGCGCGGGACCGAATTAAGGCCATTTCAAGACGGGTCATGAAGCCTGCGTCATGATCCGGCGGGAACGTGTCCCGCACGACACGGCTTCCTTTGTGACGGATTCGGGAGGTAGGCTCGCCTTCGATGAGCTTTGACGTCCTCACCCCAGCCCCCCGTTCGGGCGCCGTGTTTTTCGACCGGCGGGAGCTGAACCAGATTCTCCGGGTCTATGGGCGGATGGTGGCGGCGGGCGAGTGGCGCGACTACGCCATCGATTCCAACCCCGAGGCGGTCAGCTTCTCGGTCTATCGCCACGCTTCGGAATCGCCGCTCTACCGCATCGAAAAGCGCCCCGCCCTGGCGCGGCGCCAGGGGGCCTGGTCGGTGATCAGCCAAGGGGGCCTGATCGTGAAGCGGGCTCACGAGCTCACCCAGGCGCTGCGGGTCTTCGACAAGGGCCGGTTCAGCCTGGTGGAATAGGGAAGCCCCGGCGGTGTCGTTCCGCCGGGGCTTTTGTTTGCCGTCCTCAGTCCGAGATCTAGCGGCGGCCGCCGCCGAAGATGCGCAGCAGGAAGAGGAACATGTTGATGAAGTCGAGGAACAGGTTCAGCGCGCCCCAGCTGGTCATCACGCTGAGCGCCGCCTGATTGTCCTTCAGCTGAGCGTAGCCGATCTTCAGCTTCTGGGTGTCGTAGGCGGTGAAGCCCGCGAAGATCAGCACCCCGATGATGCTGATCACGAAATCCATCATCGCATTGTGCAGGAACAGGTTCACCACCATCGCGATGATGATCCCGATCAGGCCCATGAACAGGAAGCTGCCCCAGGCGGAGATGTTTCGCTTGGTGGTGTAGCCCCACAGGCTGAGCGAACCGAAGGTCGCCGCCGTGATGAAGAAGGTCATGTAGATCGTGGTCCCGGCGTAGGCCAGGAAGATGAAGCCGAGCGAGGCGCCGAAGCTCGCCACCACCAGCCAGTAGAGCAGGCTCGCGCCCTGCGCCGTGGGGCTTCGCATGGTGAAGGTGGCGATCAGCAACATCACCAAAGGCGCCCACTGCACCACCATGCCCAGGGGCGTCACGCCGACGCGGCCGCCCTGCACCTGGAAGAACATCTGGGTGACTTCCGGCACATTGCCGACGACCCAGGCCAGCGCGCCGGCCAGGATCAGGCCCAGGCACAGCTTGTTGTAGACGCCCAGCATGAAGCGGCGCAGGCCCGCGTCCACGCCCGTGTCCACGGCGACGGTCTGGACCGCCGGGCCGCCCCAGGGATTGTTGGAGTCGCTCATCGCGATATGAAACCTCTGTCACGGTCCGCGGCGCGGACCCGGCCGCTAATGTGGCCCTGCACCGCTTGGCCTGCAAGCGGGAGGCGAGCCTGCGGCTATTCCGACCGCAGCACCGGCGCGGGGCGTTTGGACAGGGCCTGCAGGGCCGCAAGGATCCCGCCCAGCCCGGCCAGCAGCGCTGCGCCGCCGACCAAAGCGGCGACTCCGGTCCAGTCCACGCTCCAGCGCGCCTGGAACACCTTCACCACTACGGGCCAGGCCGCGAGATAGCCGAGGCCGGTTCCGGCCACGCCGGCGATCAGGCCGACAAGGCCGTACTCGACCGCATAGGCGAGCAGGATCTGGCCGCGCGCGGCGCCCAGCACTTTCAGGATCGCCGCCTCCTTGGCTCGCGCCCGCGCGCCGGCTGCGATGGCGCCGGCGAGCACCAGCAGACCGGCCAGCGCCGCCACCGCCGCAGCGCCGCGCACCGCGAGCGCCAGGCGGTTGAACAGGTCGGTCGCCGCCGCGAGCTGTTCGCGCACGCTGATCACGTCGACGGTCGGAAAATCGCGTCCCAGCGCGCGCGTCACCGCCGCCTCCTGCTGAGGCGTCGCTTTCGCGATGGCGATGTCGTTGAGGCCCGCGCCCGCGAGCGTCTGTGGTGTGACGACCAGGGTGAAGGACGGACCGAAGGCGCCGAACTCGACCTTGCGCAGCACCGCGATGCGCGCGTCGATCTCGCGACCGAGGATGGACAGGGTGATGCTGTCGCCGACCTTCAGACCACCCGCGCGCCCGGCGTCGGCGTCGAGCGCGGCCAGCGGCGGCCCGGCGTAGTCCGCGGGCCACCAACGGCCCGCCACGATCCCCGCGTTCGGCGGCTCGGCGCCGATGGCGGAGAGGCCGATGTCGTTGTCGAAGGCCCAACGTTCGCCTTCGGGCATCTTGCGGCGCTCGAGGACCTTGCCGTTGGCGCGCAGGATGCGGCCGGTGGCGTAGGGCCAGCGCTGGTAGACCTGGGGCGTCAGCGGTGTGCCGAACGCCTGCATTACCTCGGTATCGAACGCGGTCGCGCGATCGCCGGGCACGCCGATGAAGACCAGCGCCGGCGCGGTGCGCGGCGCCACGTCGGCGACCTGGGACAACAGGCTTGACTGGATCAGCACCACCGCCGCCAGCAGCGCAACGCCGAGGCCGATGGCCGGCGATGCGGTGCGCGCGGCCGAACGCGGACCCGCGAGATTGGCCAGGCCGATGCGCAGGGCGCCCCGCGCGCCGATGCGGGCGCGGCCGGCGACGAAGGCGGCCGCTAAACCCAGCAGCCACAACAGCACGAACGACACGGCGACACCGCCGATCATCAGGCCGGCCGCCAGCGGTGTGGGCGCGGTGACCACCGCGAGCGCGGCGAGCGCGCCGCCCGCCAGCAGCGCGCCGATCAGCTCGACGCCGAAACTCAACCGTCCGCTCAGGTCGCGGCGCAGCAGCGCGGCCGGCGGCGTGGTGCGGGCGCGGGCGAGCGGGGCCAGCGAGAAGGCGGCGGCGGACAAGAGGCCGAAGGCGCCGGCCTTCAGCAGCGGCATGGGATAGACCGCGAACAGGGCCGGGATCGGCAGGCTGTTGCGCACCAGGGCGCCCAGGATCAACGGCACGACGGCGCCGATCGCGAGCCCGATGGCTACGCCCAGCAGGGCCAGCAGACCGATCTGAATCAGATAGGTGTTGCGGGTCAGCGCCCCGTCGGCGCCGAGGGCTTTCAAGACCGCAATCGACGGCTTGCGCGCCTCCAGATAGGCCGACACCGCGCCGGACACGCCGAGCCCGCCCGCCACCAGCGACGCCAGGCCGATGAAACCGAGGAAATATTCCAGCTGGTCGATCAGCTTGCGGATGCCGGGCGCCGCGTCGTTGCGGTCACGCACCCGCAGGCGATGGGCGTGCAGATCGTGTCGCAGATCGCGCGCGGCGCGGCCGAGGCCCTCGCTCGGCGGGATGGCGATGCGCACGGTCTCGCCGTAGGGCGCGCCGGCGCCCAGAAAACCGCCCTGTTCTATCGTGCGAATACCGGTGAGCACGCGCGGTCCGAGCGGGAAGCCGCGGCCGAGACGGTCCGGCTCGGCGATCAGCACCGCGCGCGCGATCACGGTCGTATTGCCGATGAGGAATTTGTCGCCGAGGCGAATGCCCAGCCGGTCGAGCAGACTCTGCTCCACCACCGCACCCGCGACGCCGTTCTGCACCGCCAGCGCCTGGGCGAGCGAGCCGCCGCCCTGAAGCTCTACCTTGCCGGCGAGCGGATAGCTGTCGCTCACCCCGCGCAGCTCGACCACGTGGCGCGCGCCCGACGGCGCCTCGGCCATGGCGTTGACGCCGATGGCGTAGGAGACTTGGCCCGTCTGCGAAAGGCCGCCCGCTCCTGCGGGGTGAAGCGCCTTTGCCAGGCGGAAACGGACAGGTCGCCGCCCAGGATCTCGCCGCGCTTCGGACGCCAGGCCGCGCCGGAACGCCTCGGCGGTGGAGCTCGCGGCCGCGATGGCGGCGACGCCGAGCGCCAAACAGGCCAGAAAGATGCGAAAACCGCGCACGCCCGCGCGCAATTCGCGCGCCGCGAAGCGGAGCGACAGCGAAGCTCACAAACTCTGTCCCGTGTCGGGGACGATGCGGCCGTCGGCCATGCGCACGCGCCGGTCGGCGCGCGCGGCCAGAGCCTCGTCGTGGGTCACCAGCACCAGGGCCGCCTGGGTCTCGGCGACGAGTTGGAAGATCAGGTCGGCGACCTGGTGCGCATTGGCGCCGTCGAGGTTGCCGGTGGGCTCGTCCGCGAACAACAACGACGGTCCCGCCGCCAGCGCGCGCGCCAGGGCCACGCGCTGTTGCTCGCCGCCGGAGAGCTGGTGCGGATAGTGGCGCCGGCGCGGGCTGAGTCCCACGCGGTCGAGCCACTCGCGCGCGATCGACTCCGCCTTGCGATCGCCGGCGATTTCGAGCGGGGCGGAGACGTTCTCCTCCGCAGTCATGTTGGGCAGCAAATGGAAGGCCTGGAACACGAGGGAGACCTTGCCGCGCCGCAACCGCGCGCGCTTGTCCTCGCCGAGGTTCGACAGGTCCTGGCCGAACAGGCGCACCACGCCGGAGGTCGGCCGCTCCAGCCCGGCGGCCACGGCGATCAGGGACGACTTGCCCGAGCCCGACGGCCCCACCACCGCCACGCGTTCGCCCGGTTCCAGGGCGAAATCGACACCGCGGAGAATCTCCACCGGTCCCGCCGCCGAGGGCAGGGTCAGCGACACCGCCTCGAGCCTGAGCGGAGCCCCGGGCCGTTGAGCGTCGAACATGGGGCCTCGTTCCGGTTGAGTGCGCTTATCAAAGAGCTAAATAGGACGGACTGATGGCGCACACACCCTCCCTCCAGATTAAACGGCGCAGCCTGATCGCGGGCGCCCTGTCGCTGGCCTCAGCGCCTGCGTTCGCGGCCGGGCGGACGCCAGTGGTGACCATCCTGGGCGACTCGATCACCGCGGGCCTGGGCCTGGCGGCAGCGGACGCCCTGCCGGCGCGGCTGCAGGCGGCGTTGGGCAGTCTCGGGGTGAGCGCCGTGGTGCGCGGCGCCGGCGTGTCGGGCGACACCACGGCCGGCGGCCTGTCGCGGCTCGACTTCAGCGTCCAGGCCGACACCGCGGTCTGCGTCGTGGCGCTGGGCGGCAACGACCTGCTGCAGGGGCTCGACACCCGCGCCATGCAGGCGAACCTGACCCGCATCATCGACCGGCTGAATCAGCGCCGCATCGGGGTGGTGCTGTGCGGCCTGACCGCGCCTGAGGCGATCGGCGCCGACTACGCCCACGACTACGACGCGGTCTTCCCCGCCGTCGCCAAGGCCGGGCGCGTCGCCTTCTATCCCGACCTGCGCAAGGGCGTGGCCGATGTGAAGACCCTGACCCAGGGCGACGGCCTGCATCCGAACGCGGCGGGCGTGCTGATTATCGCGCACGGCCTGGCGCCGGTGGTGGCGGGCGCGCTCAAGGCGCACGGACGTTGAAGACGGTCGATGGAATGATCCGCCTCTTCGCCGCCCTGCCCATTCCGGACGACATCGCCGAGGGCCTCGCCCGGCGCCAGCAGGGCCTGCCGCGGGCGCGCTGGCGACCGCTCGACACCCTGCATGTCACCCTGCGTTTCTTCGGCGAGATGGCCGAGAACCGGGCTGCCGATCTCGACCTTGAACTGGACCAGATCCACGTCGAGCCGTTCGACTATGTCTTGTCGGGCGCCGGCGCCTTCGGCGAGGGCGAGGAGGTGCGCGCCGTCTGGGCGGGCGTGGAGGAAAACCCGACCCTGAACCGGCTCGCCGCCCGCTGTGAAACCGCCGCCCGCCGGGTCGGGCTGAAGGCCGAGCATCGGGTGTACCGGCCGCACGTCACCCTGGCCTATCTGCGCCACCCGGAGCCCGCCCGCGTCGCCGCCTGGGTGCAGGGGCACAATCTTCTGAAGTCGCCGCCGATCCGGGCGGTGTCCTTCGCGCTCTATTCGTCGTGGCCGTCGCACGACAGCACACGCTACGATCTGGAAAGGGAGTACCTGCTCCGATGATCCGGCCCCTGCGCTCCGCCCTGTTCCTCCCCGCCTCCAACGCACGCGCCATCGAGAAGGCGCGCACCCTCGCCTGCGACGCGGTGGTGCTCGATCTCGAGGACGCGGTGGCGCCCGAGCACAAGGCCGAGGCGCGCGCCCGCATGGTCGAGGCGCTGCACGCGGGCGGCTTTGCGGCGCGCACCCTCGTCGTGCGGGTGAACGGCCTGGACACCGAGTGGGGCGAGGAAGACCTGTTCGCCGCCGCCGGCGCCGGGCCCGATGCGATCCTGGCGCCCAAGGTCGGCGACGCGGACGCGGTGGAAGCGTTGCACCTGCGCACGGTTCAGGCGCCGGAACGCACGCGGCTGTGGGCGATGGTGGAGACCTGCCGGGCGGTGATGAACCTCAGCGAAATCGCGGCGGCGGGCGGGCGGCTCTCGGCCCTGGTCGTGGGGGTGAACGATCTGTCCAAGGACATGCGCCGGCCGGCGTCGAAGGACCGCGCGGCGCTGATGACCGCGCTCAGCCTCAGCGTGACGGCCGCGCGCGCGAACGGGCTGGGCGTGCTGGACGGCGTCTACAACGACCTGGACGATCTGGCCGGGTTGGAACGCGAGTGCGCTGAAGGCCGCGCGCTCGGCTTCGACGGCAAGTGCCTGCTGCACCCGAACCAGATCGAGGCCGCCAACCGCCTCTTTTCACCGACGTCGGATGAGTTGGCGTGGGCGCGTGCGGTGGTGGACGCGTTTGCGCTGCCCGAAAACGCCGACCGCGGCGTGCTGCGCGTGCAGGGACGAATGGTGGAGCGCCTCCATCTTCAGGAGGCCGAGCAGACGATCGAGACCGCGGGCGCGGCTAGATTGTCAGAGTGAGAACGGGTCACGGGCGGAAAACCGCTCCACACTTTTCCTCGACCCGTTCTACCAGCCGATGAACTTCTTGAAATCCGGCAGGCTCGATATCCAGACGTTCTTGAAGTTGTCGTCGAGGGCTTCGAAGCTCTCGCCGGGGCTCAGGTTCACGTCGTACTGCGCCCAGGGATCGTTGTCGGCGTCCACATAGGCCTTGATGTAGCGCTTGGTGGTGTTCCACTCGTTGATCTTGGTGGCGCCGCCCGCCAGGCCGGGCTTGGTCATGTTGAAGCCGGCGGTGAGCTGCATGGAGGCGCAACGCTCGGCCTTGCAGTCGTACATATAGACGTCGAAGTTCACGCCCTCGGCCGCGCTGGTGATGTATTTCTCACCGCTCTGCAGGGTCTTGATTTCGGCCTTATAGCCGGAGTTCCTGCAGCCAGGAGATGACCTCGGCGAGGGTCATGCCGCCGTCAGGAATGGGTTTCGCCTGGGCCGAACCTGCAGCCAGGACCGTGGCCGCGAACGCCGCCGCGCCGAAAATACCGAGCCGTCTCATAGTCCCCTCCGACCCCTTACGGCGACGGTGTCATGCCTCCCCGGGCCGGGTCAATCGCCGACCGAGGCCCCTCAAGGGCGCGGGCATGGGTTTCGTCCCCCGAAATCCCGTAACAGCGGTCTTTTTAGCCTATTTCGAGGCGCGCGTCAGCGCTTGACCGCAACCGAAAGACCGTCCCCCACCCCGGCCAGGGTCATGTCCACCCGGCCGTCGGCGTGGATCTTGGCCGCCAGGGCCCGCAGCGCGGCCGTGTCGGGGTCGTGGGCCTGGGGGTAGGCCACCTTGCCGCTCCACAGCATATTGTCGATCAGGATCATGCCGCCGGGCCTCAGCAGCGTCAGGCAGAGCTCGTAATAGGCGTCGTAGCCGGTCTTATCGGCGTCGATGAAGGCCAGGTCGAAGCTCCCGGAGAGCCCCTCCTCGATCATGGCCTTCAGACTCTGGTCCGCCGGCCCGATGCGGGTGGTAACGATCGCCTCGAGCCCGGCCTCGGCCCAGTAGCCCCGGGCGCGGCCGACGTATTCCTCCGACAGGTCGCAGGCGACCAGGACCGCGTCGCGGCCGTGCATGGCCCGCAGGGCCAGCGCCACCGCCGTCGAGGAATAGCCGGTGAACACCCCCACCTCGATTGCGCGCCGCGCCCGGATGGCGTGGGCCAGCACCTGCATTAGCGCGCCCTGCTCGGGACTGATCTGCATGCCGGCCCGGCCGCCGAGGTCGCGGTGCGTCTCCTGGCGGCAACGGACCAGCGCGGGATGCTCACGCGCGCCGAACTTCTGGACATAGTCGCGGACGTCGTCGGGGAGGCCGAAGGATCGGGACATGGGCGGCTCCTGGGGAGGGTCTGTCTGAGGCTTTACGCCGGTCCTGCAATCACTGTTCGTCTTCGGCTCGCAAATCTGATCGCGTCCAATCGAAACGCGCCAGGACAGCCGCAGCATCCGCATCAAACTCGGCGCGATAATAGTGGACGTGGGGACCCGCGCCCACACGAGGAACGTCGCCGCTCGCGTACCCCATGGTCTCCAAGACCGCCTCGAAATCCTCCAGCGGTTCGCCTTCCGCGTAGATCAGATCGTGCCGATCCCAAACCAAGGTGCGCCCATCGCCGCCTGAATGCACCCATACGTCATGCCGGGCATCACCAGCGAGGAATGGCGCAAAGGTCTTGAGGAAATCGTCGATCTCCGCCCCATCGAGGGGCGGGCTTTGATACCGGCCTTCGACGCCTTCGCCACGCGGCGTATGGAGGATGTAGAGCAGGAAAAGAGGCCCCGCGAGAACGTCCGCAAGCGCTCGAAACAAGCCTGACCCTTCAATTGAAGCGCCGATTACCAGGCGAAACGCGCCGCTCGTCATCGGTTGCCGTTCAAACACCGCCAACGATGGCAGGGCCGTCTCTACGCCCTCAACATCGAGCGTAAGCTTGCGAAAGGGTAGTTGCCTGCCCACGCCTGGGTCCTGATTTCGGGAAGGGCACGTTCGAAGTCTCCGAGATCGCGCGGAGCATGCCGCCGATCGCCGCTCAGCGAAACCCTCGCGCGGGCATTTCATCGTCTGCCCGCCGCCTGTCGGCGGGCGGCGGCCGGTTGGCCCTCCACTTGCTCGTGAACTCGGGCCACCGATAAAGTCCCGCTCGTCGGAAGGCCCCCATGGGAGCGCCCAGAGTTGAGCCGTCAGACCACACGCACCGTCAAGGCCGCGCTCGACGCCAAGCCCGGCGCGACCAGCGCGCAGCTGCCCTCGGCGCCCGGTGTGTCGATCTACAAGGTCATGGGCAAGACGTTCGCCATCCTGGAGCTGCGAAAGCTTGAGGTCGTCATCCTGAAATGCGACCCGGTGCTCGTCGGTGTTCTGAAGGCGCAATACGCCGGCGTCGGCCACCGCAGCCACCTGGATCGCCGCTTCTGGATCAGCGTGAGCCTCGACGCCGATGTGCCGGCCAGGGAAATCGTGAAGCTGATCGCGCAGTCCTACGACCTGGTCTGCGCCGGCCTGATGCGCAAACAGAAGACCGAACTGGCGGCCTTGTCGTCCTGAGCACGTCGTCGTCGCCCCGCCTGATAGCGATTTGGGGACGAAAAACTTGAGTTCAAGAATTGTCGCCGCGCGATTTACTGCGCAGTCTGGCGCGCTCGCCATCGCGCCAGGAGGACACTGTTCATGACCGCCTCAGAGACGGCGGGCGTCCCGCTGCTTTATCACGGCACCAAGGCGGACCTGAAGCCGGGCGATCTGCTCGGACCCGGCTTTGCCTCCAACTTCGGCAAAGGAAGAAAGGCTGCTTGGGTCTATCTGAGCGCGACGCTGGACGCCGCCACCTGGGGTGCCGAGCTGGCCTTGGGCGACGGACCGGGCCGAATCTACATCGTCCAGCCGACCGGCCCGTTCGAAGACGATCCCAATCTCACGGACAAGAAGTTCCCGGGCAATCCGACGAAATCCTACCGCACGCGCGATCCGCTCCGCATCACCGGCGAGGTCATCGATTGGGAAGGACATCCGCCCGAGCAGCTCCAGGCGATGAAGGAGGCGGTTGCGGAGGCCAGGCGCCTCGGCGTCGAGGCGATCGAGGACTGACGCGACGGGCGAAGCCGTCTTCAGTTCCAGCACTTAATCTTACGTTCCCGCCATTGCCCGGATTCGATTTCCGAATGGCCGCACCGGGTGCGGACATACGTTCTTCCGTTAAACTTAAACCAAGCGACCCAGCACCCTCCGCCGTCACAGCCCGACGCCTTGATGTCGTTTAGGCCGGACGTCACATGGTGATCTACCCTGAAGAAGTCACCCCCATTCTCGAAGACGATCTCATATTTCGGCCCGCGCCGCGCGACGAGATAATATCGGAAGAGGTGTGCACCGTAGAGGACCGAGCAATACGGCTTCAGTGCGGGTCTAACGAAATATAAATCCGCCGACTCGCTTGCCTTTATCCGCACACTGCGTAGCAGGGCGCCATAGTCGCCGCGTCGCAGTCCGTTCTCCTGATGCACGTGTTCAGCTCGCTCACATCATCCTTGCCCAGCGCACGCGTGACCGTCGCCACCACGGCGGGCGTAGGTCGCTGTTCTCGCGCGTCCTTGTACTCGGTCGCGGCGGAAAGGACGGGCTTGGCTCGTCTGGCTCAGCGAGAGCCGAAAGCGCCAAACAGAAAACGGCGACCCAGGCTCTGATCATTGACTCCTCGCCCGCTCCACATAGTCCTGCGCGCGCATCTCCTGCAGCCGCGACGCGGTGCGTTCGAACTCGAAGGAGCCCGTCGCCGGCCGGATACAGCTCTTCCGGCTCGCCGTCGGCGAGGACCACCAGCTTGGTCTGCGCCTCGTAGAGGGCGTCGATCAGGGTCACGAAGCGGCGCGCCTCGTTGCGCTGGTCGGTCCCGAGCTTCGGGCACGCCTTCGAGGAACAAGGTGGGGAATCGTTGCGCGATGGCGAGATAGTCCTGCGGGCCGAGCGGCTCGACGCAGAGGTCGCGGAAGCTGGCGCGCAACATGCCGCCGGCGCGCGCGCGGGAAGAACAGGGTGCGGCCCAGAACCTCGACGTGGGCGCCGATCTCGCGGGCGACATCGGTCATGTCGCGCCACAGGGCGTCGAAGGCCTTGGCGTTGTCGGGCGTCAACGGGCTGAACCAGACCCTGGCGCCGCGCAGCCGGTCGAGGCGGAAGTCGCAGGGGCCGGCCATCTCGACCACCTGGCATCGCCGCTTGATCAGGTCGATGAAGGGCAGGAACAGCTGGCGGTTGATGCCGTCCTTATAGAGATCGTCCGGCGAGCGGTTGGAGGTGGCGACCAGCACCACACCGCAGGTCGAACAAGGCCTCGAACAGCCGCCCCAGGATCATCGCGTCGGCGATGTCGGTGACCTGCAGCTCGTCGAAACAGAGCAGGCGCGCCTTTTTGGAGATCACGCTCGGCCACCGGACGAGATCGGGTCGTCGCCCTTGTGCGTGCCGAAGCGCGCCTTGCGCGCGGCGGCGTCGCCCTCGCGCCATTCGCCGATCAGACCGTGCACCTCGGCCATGAAGACCTGGAAGTGGTAGCGCTGCTTTACGCGCCACCTGGGCGGCGTCGAAGAACAGGTCCATCAGCATGGACTTGCCCCGCCCCGGCGGGCCCCAGAGATACAGCCCCCGCGGCGGCGCGGGGGGTGACAGGAAAGGGAGCACCGGGTCCTTCAGCCGGCCGAGCTCGCCCTCCAGCCGCGACAGGGCCTCGACCGCCTTGGCCTGGCCGGGGTCGGGCTTGATGTGGCCCTGTTTCAGAAGCCGTTTGTAGGCCTGTCGAGTCGCCTGGGGCATGGACCTCGGTTAACGCGACCGGCCAAGGTTTGAAAGCCGGCTCACCCAAGGCACGCGTCGTTAGCGTCACTGAGGTCGCGTTTAGCAAATCTCGACCGGGCGCCGCCTTTCATGAGGCGGCTCAAAGGCCTAAATAGTGTCCACGCCGGACTGCGGCGCGCCACCCCCGCCCTGGAGCACCCGTCATGAGCTATCGCGTCGCCGTCGTCGGCGCCACCGGCGCCGTGGGCCGTGAGATGCTGAACATCCTCGAGGAACTGAAATTCCCCGTGGACGAGATTCACGCCATCGCCTCGCGCAACTCCATCGGCGTCGACGTCGGCTGGAAGGACGAGCGCATCTGAAGTGCGAGGACATCGCGCAGTTCGACTTCTCCCGGGTCGACCTGGTGCTGATGAGCGTCTCGGCGGCGCGTTTTCGCAAGCGAATGGTCCCGAAGATCGGCCGCGCCGGCCCGATGGTCATCGACAACTCCTCGGCCTGGCGGATGGACCCCGACGTGCCGCTGATCGTGCCGGAGGTGAACCCGGACGCGATCGAGACTGGCGCGCAAGAAGAACATCATCGCCAACCCCAACTGCTCGACCGTCCAGCTGGTCGTGGCGCTGAAGCCGCTGCACGACGCGGCGCGGATCAAGCGCGCGGGTGGTCTCGACCTATCAGTCGGTTTCCGGGGCCGGCAAGGCGGGCATGGACGAGCTCTGGGACCAGACCAAGGACGGTCTTCGTGCTCGGCCCGACCGAGCCGAAGGTGTTCCCCAAGCAGATCGCCTTCAACGTCATCCCGTTCATCGGCGACGTTCCGCGACGACGGCTACACCGACGAAGAAGCCAAGATGTGGAACGAGACCCACAAGATCCTCGATCCCGCCATCAAGCTGACCGTCACCTGCGTGCGCGTGCCGGTGTTCGTCGGCCACTCGGAGGCGGTGCAACCTCGAGTTCGAGCGACCCGATCGACGAGGACGAGGCGCGCGAGATCCTGCGCGAGGCGCCGGGCGTCGTGGTGATCGATAAGCACGAGCCCACCGGCTACATCACGCCGAAGGAAGTCCAGGGCGAGTTCGCGGTCTTCGTCAGCCGCATCCGCAAGCGACCCGACCGTCGAAGCACGGCCTGTCGCTCTGGGTGGTGGCCGACAACCTGCGCAAGGGCGCGGCGCTGAACGCGGTGCAGATCGCGCAACTGCTCGACCAGCGAGGGGTGCTGTCGCCCGTCCTGGCGTGAGCAATGCGCCAGCCGAGAACAAGGCCGGCGTGATCGCCGGAACGATTTGCTACGTCATCTGGGGCTTCGTGCCGCTGTTCTTCCAGGCGGTCGCCGCCTATGGCGCGGGGCCGTGGGAGATTCTGGCGCACCGCATCGCCTGGGGCGCCGCCGGCGGCGTGGGATCTTCGTGTTGTTGGCGAAACAGAGTTCGCAGGTCTGGGCGATTCTCCGCTCGCCGAAGACCCTGGGCCTGCTCGCCGTCTCCGCGATGCTGATCGCGATCAACTGGATCGTCTACATCTGGGCGGTGACCACCCATAAGACCCTGGACGCGAGCCTCGGCTACTATCTCGTGCCCCTGATCAATGTGGCGGCCGGTTCGGCGCTGTTTCGCGAGCGCATCGGCCTCGCGGCCAAGATCGCCATCGCGGTCGCCGCCGTCGGGGTGGTGTTGCAGGGCGTGGCGTTGGGCCGTGTGCCGATGGCGTCGCTGGTGCTCGCGGTCGTGTGGGGTGGTTACGGAATTCTTCGCAAGCGGGTGAACGCCGAAGCCCAGGCGGGCCTGTTGGTCGAGTGCCTGGTGCTGGCGATCCCGGCGCTCGGCTACATCGGCTGGCTGGAAGCGACCGGCGCCGGCCACATGCTGTCGAGCGCGCCGTCGGGGCTGCTGCTGCTGGCGGCAGGACCGGTGACCGCCGTGCCGCTGGCGCTGTTCGCCTGGGCCACCCGGCGCATGCCGCTGTCGACCATGGGCTTTTTGCAGTTCATCGCACCCACGCTCAGCTTCGTCATCGGCGCCGAGGAGGGCGAGTCGCTGACGCCCATGCGGCTGGCGTCCTTCGGCTTCATCTGGGCGGGGGTGGCGATCTTCGCCTGGGCGGCGTGGCGCAAGACGCGGCGTTTGCCGCCGCCGGTCCCTAACCGGTCAACCGCGCCGGGTTGAACAGTGAGCGCGACTGATTGCGCACCAGCGTCTTCTCCAGACCTGACGACGTCGCGATCCATTCGGCGATATGTACGCGCGCCTGGCGGTCGCCGCGGTCGATCTTGTCCCTGAGCGACGCCAGGCCGAGGTCCGCCGCCTTCAGCTCCGCGCGCGGACGTTCAAGACCTTCGCCCGCATAGCGTTCGTAGATCAGGCCGAGCTGGCTGCGCGCCGATTCCACCATCACGTCGGCGATCTTCGCATCGTGTCGCATCAGCGCGCCATCGGCGGCGCGCAGTGCGCGACGGATATCCTCCATCCGATCGTGCGGGGACTGGGCGATGCGCTCCGGCGCAGGGCAGGCGGCCGGCGACAGCGCGCGCACGTAGGACGTCAGGCCGTCCATCACCGCCGGCGGCGGTTCGCGGCCGTCGAACTCTTCGGTCACGATGCCGTGGATGAAACCTTGCAGGTCCGGCTTGCGTGGGTCCTGGTCGATGCGCAGCGCGGTCTTCGGGCCCGACAGGTTGGGAATCGGCTTGAAGTGGTGCTCGTCCTTGCCGCGCTTGGGCGACATCAGAAACGAGGTGATGTCCGCCGTCCCCGGCGCACCGGACAGGCCGGGAAACTGGAAATCCGGGATTGGTGCGCCCGTTCACGTGGCATGCATTGCACGAAAGGCCAGCGCGCCCGGCCTGGCCGCCGAACAGCACTGTCGAACGGAACGCCGCGCGGCCGACCTCCACGCGCCAGCGCGCCTTAGCCTTCTTCGGCAAGGTGACGCATTCGCTGGGCAAGGTTCCCAGCGCAACTGTCAGATCCGCATCCGGCGCAAGCCAACGCGCAGCTTTCAGCGGCGGCCGCCCGGCGCCGGCCGCGACCAGGAACGCACAAGGCAGCGAGGCAATCAGGACCCGTGCTGTGAGGCCGGCGCCTTTTCGATCCACCCGCGAAGCTCCTCCTGTTCGGAACAGCCGAACGAACAGATTGCGTCCAGCCGGGCGAGCAGTTTTTTGGCGCCCGCGATGTCGCCGCGCTCGACCTTCAGTTCGCCGTAGTATTCGGTGGCGCCAACGTGGGTCGGATCCACCGCCAGGGCCTCGGTGTAATAGACCTCGGCCTGGTCGTAGCGATGCAGCTTGCGGTTCGCGTAGCCCTCGTAGGTGAGGATGTCCGGATGCGGACCGAAGGCGAGTTCGGAGCGATGCAGCGATTGCAACGCGTCCTCGTAACGGCCTGCATTAATCAACGCGACCGCCTCGACATAGGCGCGGTCGCCGCCGGCGGGACTGTTGAACAAGAGGCTGATCTTGGGGGTGTCGGGCGCTGCGCCACCGCTGCCGAGCGCAGCCTGCACCGCCGCCACCGCGGCCTTCAGCTCGTCGGCCCTGGGGCAACTGTCGCCGCACGCGGTCTGGCGCTTCTGCAGGTCGGCGAGTTCGGCCTGGGCCTTGGCGGTGTCACCTAATTTGGCCTCGGCGACGCCGAGCTGCTGGTGCGCGGTGATGTTGTCGGCGTTGTAACGCACCGCCTTTTCATAGGCGGCGCGAGCGCCCTTCATGTCGCCGGCGCCTTCCTTCGACATGCCCATCAGCGTCAGGGTGTTGGAGTCGTGCGGCGCAACATCGAGCACCTTGTTGAAGTGTGAAATGGCGTCCTTGAACTGCTGCGCCTTCAGCGCCTCGACGCCCTTCTTGAACTCTTCCACCGGATTGTACTGCGGCCCCGACGCGCTCGGCATCATGCCGCCGCCTCCGCCGCCCGAGCCGCCACCCGAAGCCAGCGCCGCTCCGGCGCCGAGCGCCGCCGCGGCGGCCGTGATGATGAGAATTCGGACGCTGTTCCCTCGCGTCATGGTCCACCTCCATCGAAATCCACACGCCTCGACTGCGCCGTTGGATGCGCCCGAAGCCCGAACGGTTTCCGGCGCCCGCATCGCGGGGCCTGGATGGGTGGAGGTCGCCGCCCGAAAGCGCCTTCGGAGCGGGACGTCAGGGGTGAAGCTTATCGCGAAACCCCACGATCGGGCAATGATCTCGCGCCATGCTAGACATTCGGAAAATCCTGTCCCCGAAACCCGGGCTTACCCCGGCAGGGCGGCCTTTCAGGGCTTCGCCGCCCCCGCCCCGGGGCCGGCGGCGATCGCGTCCTGCACCGCCGCAATGGCGGCCTTGAGCCGGGCGGCGTCGGTGCAGGCGCCGCAGGCCGCCGACCGTTTCTGCAGTTCGGCGAGGGCGGCCTGGGCCTGGTCCGTCTTTCCAAGCCTGGCGGCGGTCACCCCCAGCTGCTGGCGCGCGCCGATGTTGCCGGCGTTGAAGCGTACGGCGCTTTCATAGGCGGCGTGGGCGCCCTTCAGATCGCCGGCGCCTTCCTTGGAAAGGCCGAGCAGGGTCCAGGCGCTGGAATCCCGCGGCGCGACCTTGAGCACGAGGTTGAAGTTGGCGATGGCGTCCCGGTACTTCCCCGCCCGGAACGCACCCACGCCCTGGCGGTATACGTCGGCGGCGTTGATCCGCGCGCCGGTCGCGTCCGGCACGATCGCCGTGGGGTATTTCACCATACCCATATCGCCGCCGGCCATCTGGCCTGCGCCGGAGGCGAGCGCCGCCCCGGCCAGGAGCGTGAACCCCGCGACCATCGCAGTCAGGCGCTGAAAGGCCTTGCCTTGCATTCCGGGCCACCCGTCCGGAAGCTTAGCGCAAAGACGACGCAGCGGAAAATCAATTGGCGTGACCGCCTCACAACGCAGCGTAGACCGCCTCGATCAGGCGCACCGCGCGCGGGTCGCCCATCAGATAGGGCGACTGCTTGTTCATCACATAGGCGCCGGAGAGCCGCGTCTCCGGATCGGCGAAGGCGCACGACCCGCCCCAGCCCGAGTGGCCGACGCTGAACGCGCCGGGGCCGTAGACCTTCACCTCGCGATTGCGCATGAAGCCCGCCGCCCAGGAGATCTTGAACGGCAGCACCAGGTCCTGGCCGAAGATGCGTTCGCGCGTGGCCTGGGCGACGGTTCCCGCCGACAGGATGTGTTTGCCGTCGAGCCGGCCGCCGGTGGCGATGACGCTGAGCAGGCGCGCCAGCGCCGGCGCTGTCGCATGACCGTTGGCGGAGGGAATCTCCAGCTTGCGCCACTCCGCCGCGCCGCGGCCGCCCGGCGCCGAGCCCTTGTCGAGGAAGGCGGCGCGCTTGATCGGGGTGAGTTCGCCGAGGTCCGGCGGCGACGGCGGCTTCTGGATGTCGCAGACGCGCGCGTGTTCGGCGTCGGGCAGGCCGATCCAATAGTCGATGTTGAACGGCGCGCCGAAGTCCTCGCGCACCGCCTCGCCCATGGTTCGCCCGTCGACGCGGCGGAACACCTCGCCCATCAGATAGCCGATGGTCACCGGGTGATAGCCCGACGCGGTTCCCGGCGGCCACATCGGCGCCTGGGCGCAGAGCAGGCGCAGCACGGCTTCGCGGTCGAACCAGATGGACGGGTCCTGTTCCGGCACAAGGCCCGCGAGACCCCCCTGGTGCGACAGGGCCTGGGCGATGGTGATGCGCTCCTTGCCGTTCTGACCGAAGGCGGGCCAGACCTCGGCCATGCGCTGGTCGTAGTCGAGCTTCCCGCGCTCGACGAGGGTCGCCATCATCAGCGCCATCACCGCCTTGCCGGTGGAATAGACCGGCGCAAGCGTATTAGCGTCGAACGGCTTGGTGCGTTGCCGATCGGCGTGACCGCCCCACAGGTCCACCACCGGCTCGCCGTCGATGCACAGCGTAAAGCGCGCGCCGAGTTCGGCGCCCTCGGCGAAGTTGGCGGCGAAGGCGTCTTTCACCCGCGCGAACCGGGCCGGCGCGTTTCCATGGATGTCGGCGCCTTGAAGGTCGGTCATCGAGGCTCGTCCGCTGCGGGGCTCAGGAGAAGGTCTCTATACGCACGCTTGGGTTCGGACGCACCAGCCGATCGCCCAGCGCCACCAGCGGAAGCTCGGGCGCGCGCCAGTGCACGGCGGCCTGAACCGCTTCGGCGGTCCCGCGTACGGCCAGGGCGGCGGCGTCGGCGGGGGCGTGACCGCCCACGAGCTGGGCCGCGAACAGGGCGGCGATCAGGTCGCCGGTCCCGCGCGGGACGCCGTGCAGGCGGGGGTGGAATATCGCGGTCGCGGAGGCGTCATCGACCCACAGGGCGCCGATCTCGCGTTCGCCGCCCGGCACGGACGTCACCAGCGCGGGTTTGCCGAGCGCACGCGCCGCCGCGATCGCCGAGCGCGCGTCGGTGGCTTCGCGACCGCTGAGCCGCGAGAGCTCCCACAGGTTCGGGGTGACCATGTCGGCGTCGCGCACGAGGTCCGCCATCGCGTCGGCGACCTCCGGCTTCACGTAGAGACCCTTGTCCTCATCACCCATCACCGGATCGACAATGACGCGCGGCGGCGTCTTCGCTTGGGCGCGCGCGAGCGCGATGGTTTCGCCGGCGATCCACACCTGTTCCGGCGCGGCGAAATAGCCGGTGAGGATCACGTCGGCCAGCGCCAGCAGGCCGTTCGCCGCGACGCCTTCGATCACGCCCTTGAAGGTCGCGGCCTCCACCGCGCTTCCGCCCGGCGGACCCCAGCCGGGATGGCGTCCGTAAAGAGTGGTCGGGACCACGACGGGATCGATCTTGAACGGCGCCAGCGCCAGCGCCTGGGCCATGCCGCCGACCCGGCTGGCGGCGACGTAGCTGGAGAGGATCAGGGCAAGGGGCATGGGCCGCTCACGCCGGTTTCAGTTTGCGCCGACGCGCGGGAAGCGGCGCCAGCAGCACGCACGCCGGCGACGATCACCGGGCCGGTGAGCAGAGCCATACCAAGACGCAGCTCGAAGTCCCGATCCGGCGATCTCGGACCGAGAACGGCGGTCAGGACGATGAACCAGACGACCCAGCCGATGAGCATGGCGACCGCGCGCCAGCGCCAGGCCTCCGATCCCAGCCGGCCGTCCAGCGTCTTGTGCGTGAACACGGCGACGGCGAGCAACGCCGCAGCGGATTGCTTCCAGGGCCGCATGGTCGTGGACGCTGGCGACGGCGACAAACGCGAGCATCGACACGGCGGCGAGGAACCAGGCCAGGCCACGCCGCGCCGTTTCGCCGATCTCGTCGCGCACGGCGTCGTACAGCGATCCCGCGCCCCAGGTGAACACGACCATGCCGCCGACGATCGGCAGCGACATCTGCATCCACCGGGCCGGCGGCAGGATTGCGGCCATGATCATCCAGAATATGCCGAGATAGGCGAAGTTGAACAGCGCCCGCACCGGCCACGGATACCGCGGACCAGGATTGCGATTGGGCTCTCCGGTGATGAGGACCCAGTAAACCAGCCACAGCACGGCGATCGCGATCGCAGGCGTGACCCAGGGCGACGCCGGCGCAAGCGCTGCGACCAGGACGAGCGCCAGAGTCGCGGCGCGCCAGCCGAGTCGTTTCCATATCGGCGCGCCGAACTGTTTTGACGTCAACCACACGTGACGCGGTCGCGCGACGCCGTAGAGACCGCCCAACAGGACGGCGGCGGCTACGCCGAAGCTGGCGAGCGCAGCGAACAGCAGCGCCCACGGCATCGGGCCGAACCAGCGCGACGCCGGAAGCACAAGGGTGGACACCAAGACCCCCAGGAAGGCCGTGAAGCCCAACTCGGCCGGAATCTGCGGCCGCGCGAAATGATGGTCCCACCAGGCCAGGCCGTCGGGATCGATCTCATCCATCAGGCTCGGGCGTTCCTGGCGGATGAGCTTGAGCAGGGTGCGCACGCCGCCGGCGAGCGACAGAGTCACGCGATTGAGCAGCACCCGCATCCGGGTCGGCTTGGCGTTCAGCGCGCGCCAGGCGTTCGCATGTTCGCTGCGCCGGCGGCGCAGGCCGTCGAGGAAGACGAGATCGTCTCCGCGCGCCAGAACGCGCCTGCTGACATCGCCGTCGCGGCTGAGGCGGTCGGCGCGCCAGCCGAAATACCTGATCGACGGCGCCACCAGCGGATCGGAGCGCGGCGTGTTGTTGATCGATGAGCTCCGCGAGCCACCGCTCCGTGCGACCGTGGACCCCGACGGAGTCCATGGACTCCGAGGTCAGCAGTTCGGCGAGCGCCGCTTGCATCGCGTCCGCCTCTGCGCCGGTGGCGGCCATCCGCGCGAGCGCGCGGCATTGCGCATCGTGCTGCGCGCGCAGCACCACCATCGGGTCGGGCTGGACGGGCGTCGCCGGGCGCTGAACCGGCTCCGGACGAGCCCGCTGGACCGGGGGCGAGATGGGTTCCGGCGCCGTCTTCTCCGGCGGCGCTGGCGCCTTGCTGACTTCTGACTCCGCGACGTCGGATTTTACCGGATCAGGCCGTCTCATCCCTCGTCGCGGCCGTGGTTCACGATCTCGTCTCCGCGCCGCGGCCCGTCTCGACCCGCTCGATCGCCGCGACCCGTTCGAGCACAGCGATGGCGATCTCGTCTGGGATGGGCGGAGCGGCCTGTTTGCGCCTGACCTTCGGATCGATCGAGGCGGTGAAGCGCTGGGGCTTGCGCGGCGTCGCATAGCGCATGGCGGATTCGTAGGCGGCGCGCAGCTTCTGAAAGCCGGCGGGATCGTCTTCCGGATGGCAATCCTTCAGCCGCGCTGCGTAGGCGCGTTTGATGACCGCAACGTCGCGGGTCGCCTCGAGCCCGAGCACGGACCAGAAGCTCACAGCCAGGTCTCGCCTTCGAGCGCGTCCAGGGCTTCGGTCAGCAGCTGGCGCGCGCGATCGACTTCGCGCGGGTCCTGGCGGTCGAGCACGTCTTCGAACTGGGAAATCAGGCGACCGACATATTCGCGCGTATCGCCCAGGCAGCCTTCGTAGCAGCGTGCTGCCCGCGCCAGCGCGTGGCGGTTGGCGTCGCTGTCGCGCGGATGCTGCTTCAAGGCCGCCAGCGCCGCGCGGCGTTGTTCGAAATCCGATGACTGGGCGGTGTCTTCGTCGACGATGACCAGCTCCCGGCGCTCGCCGGTCTTGGGCACGTGCACGTCGACCTCGAGCAGGCCGTTGATGTCGTAGGTGAAGCGCACATTGACCTGGACGTGGCCCGCCTTGTCCGGCGGCAGCGCAATCTCGACCGAGCCCAGGTGGATGTTGTCGGCGGTCTTGCGCGATTCGCCCTGGAAGATCTTCAGGTTCATGCGCTGCTGTTTGTCTTCGATGGTGAAGAAGCTGCGCATGCGGCTGGCGGGGATGACGGTGTTGCGTTCGATGATCGGCGAAAACATGCCGGTGCGGAACTTGCCCTTGGCGTCGGATTCGGCGGATTCGACGCCGAGGGTGTAGGGGCAGACGTCGGTCAGCACGACTTCCTTCAGCGCGGCGTCGCGCGCCTTCAGCCCGGCCTGGATCGCCGCACCGACGGCCACCGCCTCGTCCGGGTTGACCGTGTAGTCGGGGAAGCGGCCGAACATGCGGGTCACCGCCTTGCGCACCAGCGGCATGCGCGTCGCGCCGCCGACCAGCACGATCTCCTTCAGGGCTTCGGCGCGGATCTCGCTGTCGCGCAAGGACCGCAGCACCGGCTCCTTCAGGCGGGCGAGCAGGGGCGCGCAGATCAGTTCGAAGTCGTCGGCGGTGAACGCCTGCTCGAAGGTGCGATCCTGCCAGATCAGCGACATGGTCGCCTGGTCCTTGTCGGTCAGCGCGCGCCGGACACGCTCGGCGGATTCGCGCAGGCGTTCGCGCAGAACCGGGTCCTCGCGATCAGCCTTGCTCCAGGCCCCGTCGCAGCGGCGCGAAAACTGCTCGACCAGGACTTCGTTGAAATCTTCGCCGCCCAGCCGGTTGTCGCCGGTGGAGGCGCGCACCTCGATGACGCCCTCGAACAGCTCGAGGATCGACACGTCGAAGGTGCCTCCGCCCAGGTCGAAGACCAGGAACTGGCTCTGGTCGCCGGCGAGATGGATGCCGTAGGCGAGCGCGGCCGCGGTCGGCTCGTTCAGCAGCCGTTCGACCTTCAGCCCGGCGAGTTCGCCCGCCCGGCGCGTCGCCTTGCGCTGCTTGTCGTTGAAATAGGCCGGGACGGTGATCACCGCCTCGGTGACCGGCGCGCCGAGGAAGGCCTCCGCGTCCTCCTTAAGACTGCGCAGCACCAGGGCGGACAGCTCCTCCGGCAGGAAGCCGCGCTTGCCCGAGGTGGGTCAGCCGCGAGGAGCCCATGTAGCGCTTGAACGCGGTCGCGGTCTGGCCCGGATGGGTCGACTGCCGCTCGCGCGCGGGCAGGCCCACCAGCACCGCGCCGCCCGACTGTTCGTCCAGACTCACCGCCGACGGCGTCAACACGTGGCCGAGGCTGTTAGGAATCAGCTCCGCGCGGCCGTCGCGCCAGATCGCCACGGCCGAATTGGTGGTGCCCAGGTCGATGCCGACGATCACTGAAACCCCGATCAGAGCGCCTGGTCCCGTTGCAGCCGGGAATGCGGCCGTTGGAACGGCCCCTTGGGTCGCAGCGAGGATCGGAGTGAGCGGCAGGGTCGGCTCTGAACGCGAAACGGGGCCCGATGCGCATCGGGTCCCCGTCGTGGGTAGCGCAACCGTGTCAGGTGAAGGTTTCGGCCGTCGCGGTCGCGGCGCCTTGGGGTCCGGGCCGTACTTGTT